>NZ_JBHSKE010000067.1:0-117517 GCF_042657745.1 Kribbella qitaiheensis
CTTTCCAACACCACCCGACCCCAGCCAGGACCTACCCAGGCGCGTCACCCAAAAAGCAACAGGCTCTCGAGGTCCCCAGATGGTGTTCGGACCCACCACAGATGCTCGGCTGACAAAGACACCTGGGGGCCGGGCGTGGGTGGCTGGTGGGGCCTGGGCGATCACCACCGCGGCATACGAGCTCCGTGGCCAGCTGCGGGAGGTCGGCCGGGTACGGGCTAGGTGGCTACGACTAGTTTGCGGCCGATGCTGGCGGACATCAGGGCCGCGGCGGCGCAGAGGCCGCCGGCCAGGTACCAGGCGAGGTTGTACGTGCCCTGGGCGTCGCGGATCGCGCCGGCGCCGGTCGCCGCGAACGCCGCGCCGATCTGGTGCGACGCGAACACCCAGCCGAACACGATCGGCCCGTCCACGCCGAACCACTCGCGGCACAGCGCGACGGTCGGCGGAACGGTCGCGACCCAGTCCAGCCCGTAGAAGATGATGAACACCCAGATGCTCGGTTGAGCGGACGACCCGAGCAGCGACGGCAGCACCAGCAGCGACAGACCACGCAGCGAGTAATACGCGATCAGCAGGTAGCGGGGATCCCAGCGGTCGGTCAGCCAGCCCGACGCGATCGTGCCGCCGACGTCGAACACACCGACCAGCGCAAGCAGGGAAGCAGCGGTCGTCGCGGGCATGCCGTGATCGTGGGCGGCCGTGACGAAGTGAGTGCCGATCAGTCCGTTCGTCGACGCGCCACAGATCGCGAACCCACCCGCGAGCAGCCAGAAGGCCGGCCGATGCATGGCCTTCCACAACGCCGTGACCGCGCGCACCGCACTACTGCCGGTCGTCTCGACCCGCTGCCCGACCGTGCTGCCCTCGGGAGCCCCGTACGCCGTGAGGCCGACGTCGCTCGGGTAGTCGCGCAGGAAGAGCAGCACCAACGGGATCACTGCGAGCGCGGACGCGGCAGCTACCAGCGCGGGCACGCGCCAGCCGTACGCCCCGGCGAGCGCCGCGATCAGCGGCAGGAAGATCAGCTGACCAGTGGCTCCAGCGGCAGTGAGTATGCCGGTGACGAGTCCACGGCGCTGCACGAACCAGCGCCCGGTGATGGTCGCGACGAACGTCATCGACATGGACCCAGTACCGATGCCGACCAGAAGTCCCCAGCAGATCAGGAGTTGCCACGACGAGGTCATGAAGATCGTCAGGCCGCTGCCGAGCGCGATCAGCAGGAGTGCTCCGCTGACCACCCGGCGCAGGCCGAGGCGGTCCATCAGGGCTGCCGCGAACGGCGAGATCAGGCCGTAGAGGAGCAGGTTGATCGACACTGCGGCCGAGATCGTCGCGTGCGACCAGCCGAACTCGTCGTGTAGCGGATCGAGCAGGACGCCCGGCACGGAACGGAAGCCGGCGGCTCCGATCAGGGTGATGAAGCCGACCGCGGCGACGGGCCAGGCGCGGTGCAGCCGGACCGTCTTCTTCTCCAGGATCTCAGTCACCAGAAGAGTTTGCCGATTTCGCCGCCGCGGAAACAGTGGCCAGAACGCCACCATGTGTCAAGATATGGCCATGGCCCGTCGTCTGAGCTCCGTCCGCCCGCACCGGATCGCCGTCCTGGCTCTCGAGCCGGTGGTCGGCTTCGACCTGACCATCCCGCCGACCGTCTTCGGAACGGCCACCCGCTCCGACGGCACTCCCCTGTACGACGTTCAGGTGTGCGGGCTGGAGGTGGCGCCGGTCCGCGTCAGCGCGGGGTACAGCCTCATCCCGCAGTACGGCGTGGAGGCGCTGGCCGAGGCGGACACCGTGATCATCCCGGGCACGTACATCCCGCAGCCACGGTACGAGGGGACCCTGCCCGACGACCTGGCCGCAGCGCTCGCCACGATCCGGCCGGGTACGAGGATCGCGTCGATCTGCACCGGCGCGTTCGTGCTCGCCGCCGCCGGATTGCTCGACGGCCGTCCGGCGACCACGCACTGGGAGCGTGCCGACATGTTCCGCGCGCTCTATCCGAAGGTGCTGCTCAACGAGGACCTCCTCTTCATCGACGACGGGGACATCATCACCTCGGCCGGACTCGCGGCAGGCGTGGATCTCTGTCTGCACCTGATCCGTCGCGACTACGGCAGCGAGGTGGCCAACCGGGCCGCGCGACACTGCGTCGTACCGCCGTGGCGTGACGGTGGACAGTCCCAGTTCATCGAGCGGGTCGTCCCGGAGGAGGGCACCGACGGCACCGCGCCGACCCGCGCCTGGGCGCTGGAGAGGCTGGACGAGGAACTCAGCCTCGCCGCGATGGCCGCGCAGGCGAAAATGAGCGTCCGGACGTTCAGCCGGCGGTTCAAGGCCGAGACGGGTCAGTCGCCAGGCACCTGGCTGATGCAGCAACGCGTCCGGCACGCGTGCCATCTGCTCGAGACCACAGACCTCTCGGTCGACCGCGTCGCCGAGTCGGCCGGTCTCGGCACGGCGGCCTCGTTGCGTCATCACCTTCGCTCCGAGCTCGGCGTTTCTCCTCTCGCTTACCGCAAGACCTTCCGGGCCGGCTGATCCCACACGGAAGGTCCCACGAGGTTTCTCAGACGATCGCCAGCTCGTGCGGACGCTGGTTGACGGACTCGACACCGCCCTCGGTGACCACCACGATGTCCTCGATCCGCGCACCCCACCGGCCCAGTTGGTAGATGCCCGGCTCGACGCTGAACGCCATGCCTGGTTCGAGAATCAGCTCGTTCCCACTGACAATGTACGGCTCTTCGTGCACGTCCAGCCCGATCCCGTGACCCGTCCTGTGGATAAAGAACTCGCCGAACCCGGCGGCCTCGATCACCTCGCGCGCGGCCGCATCGATCGATTCGGCAGACACTCCCGGCCGCACCGCATCCACCGCCGCCTGCTGCGCCAGCCGCAGTACCTCGTAGGTCGCCGCGACGTCGGCGTCACGCGGGTCGCCGACCGAGTAAGTCCGAGTGGAGTCGGAGTTGTAGCCCTCGGGCAGCGGTCCGCCGATATCGACCACAACCACGTCCCCACGTTCGATCACGCGATCCGACACGTCGTGGTGCGGGCTTGCTCCGTTGGGGCCACTCGCGACGATGACGAAGTCCGCCTCGGCGTGGCCCTCCTCGACAATGGCCGCGGCGATGTCGGCACCGACCTCGGCCTCAGTCCGGCCCGCCCGCAGCAGGTCGCCGACGCGCGCATGCACCCGATCGATCGCGGCGCCTGCCTTGCGAAGAGCATCGACCTCGGCCGCATCCTTGCGCATCCGCAACTCCCGCACGATCGGCCCGGCCAGTACCTGCTCAGCCGCCGGGAGGGCCTCGCGGAGCGCCAGTACATGCAAGGCCGGGGTGAAGTCGCTCACCGCGACCCGGTCGGATCCACCCAGTCTCTTGGCGGCAACGGCATACGGGTCGTCGCCGTCGACCCAGGTGATCACGTCGACGCCGAGCTCATCCATCGGCACGTCGGCATACCCGGGCGCTTCGAGCTTCGGTACTACGAGCGCCGGTGCGCCGTCGGCCGGGATGACCAGGGTGGTCAGCCGTTCGAAGGAGCCGCCGGCCTGGCCGAGCAGATAGCGCAGGTCGGAGCCCGGCGCGATCAGCAGGCCGGTACCTCGAGCGGCTTCGCGAGCGCGGTCCAGCCGGGCTCGCAGTACGGCGGAATCGGGCGCGGGATGATGCAGAGATCGACGTGACATGAGGCGAGCCTAGTTCCGCCGACGAGAACTGTCGGCGGCATTTGTTAGAACTCGTCCCGCAAGATCGGCACAGTGAAAGGGCACGACATGACGCTCCACCACGTCTCGCACGGCGAGGCCATCCCGGTGCTCGCGCTGCATGGCTGGTCCCCCGACCATCGGCTGATGACCGGCTGTCTCGAGCCGATCTTCGCGGACCTCCCGGGGTACCGAAGGCTCTACCCCGACCTGCCCGGGATGGGGCAGAGCCCGGCCGGATCGATCGACAGCTCGGACGGCATCCTGGCGGCCGTCGAGGAGTTCATCGACGCCGAGATCGGCGCCGAGCCGTTCGTGCTGATCGGCGAGTCGTACGGCGGCTACCTCTCGCGCGGCCTGATCGCGAAACGACCCGAGCAGATCCTCGGGCTCGGGCTGATCTGCTCGATCGGTGTCGAGTTGGAGAACGCCGACCGGACCGTGCCGGAACACGTCGTCCTGCAGCTGGATCCGGGCGTGCTCGACGGGTTGACCGAGCAGCAGGTCGGCGACTTCACCGAGATCACCGTCGTCCAGACCGCCGAGACGTACCGGCACTATCGCGACGACGTGGTGCCAGGGCTGGACGCCGCCGATGACGAGGCGATGGAGCGGATCCGGAAGAACTGGGCTCTCACGATCGCGCCGGAGAGCGGACCGCGGTACGAGCGGCCCTCGCTGATCCTGTGCGGACGACAGGACTCCGTCACCGGGTACGAGGACCAGTACCCGCTGCTCCCGCACTACCCGCGCGCCACGTACGCCGTACTGGACATGGCCGGCCACAATCTCCAGATCGAGCAACCCGGACTGCTCGCGGCGCTCGTGCGCGAGTGGCTCGGCCGGGTGGCGGGGGAGGCCGGCTGAGGGCTGCCCAGAATGGCTACCAGCCGGTAATGTCGAGGTCATGGTGACTGGGAAGCGTCCGATCGGGTGGCCTCTGCTGGTGGCGTTGACCAACGGGCGGACGCGGATTCCCGACGATCGCCTCGCGGCCGCCGTCCGAGGCAAGGTCGTCCTGGTCACCGGTTCGTCGTACGGGATCGGTGAGGCGACGGCCCAGCGATTGGCGCGCGCAGGAGCGACCGTCCTGCTGGTGGCCCGGACGGCCGATCGACTCGAGATCGTCGCCGAGGAGATCCGGGCGGACGGCGGCAAGGCATTCACGTATCCGGCGAATCTGGCGGAGCCGACGGCGATCGAGGAACTGGTCGCGAAGGTGCTGGTTGAGCACGGTCAGGTGGACGTGCTGGTGAGCAATGCCGGGAAGTCGATCAGGCGGTCGGTCGCGGATTCGTACCAGCGGTTCCACGACATCGAGCGGACGAACTCGGTCAACTATCTCGGTCCTGCCAAGCTCGTACTGGAGTTGTTGCCCTCCATGCGCGAACGCAGGGCAGGACATATCGTCAACGTGTCGACAGCCGGTGTGCGTACTCCGCCGATGGCGCGGTGGTCGGCCTATCTGGCGTCGAAGAGCGCGTTCGATGTGTGGTTGCGGTGCGTGGCGCAGGAGGTTCGCGATGACGGGGTGACGACCTCGACGGTCTACATGGGGCTGGTGCACACGCGGATGAGCGAGCCCACTCCCCTGCTCAACAAGATGCCCGGGCTGAGTCCGGAGCAGGCGGCTGATCAGGTGTGCACGGCGGTGGCCGACAAGCCGCACAACATCACGCCACCGTTCGTCCGGCCTGCCGGTGCCCTGGGCAATCTCTTCCGGGTGCCGACGGACCGCCTCTTCGAGCAGTACTACCGCCGAACCAACCGCCCGCGAAAGGAAGAACCGTGACCGGGCGGAGCTGGAGTGCCCGATGAGGAGCGCTCGATGAAGGGTGCGATGAGGCCGCGGCCGATCGCGCCCATCCGGCCGCCCGGGTGGCTGGTCAAGGGGGCTGCCGAGGTCGGTGGGATGTCGGTCGCACTCGTGAGGTCGGGGGTGTGGCGGTCGGCTCGACCTTCGCACCTGGTGCCGATCGAGCGGGCGCTGCGGCAGTGGGGTCAGTCGATGGCGGCGCTCGGGGTGATCGCCGCGATCCGGTACCCGGATCAGCCGGCCGTGATCGACGAGCGGGGCACGATCACCTACCGCGAGTTGGACCAGCGCTGTTCGCGACAGGCCGCCGCGCTGCACGTGCGGTACGGGATTGTTGCTGGGAGCAAGGTTGCGGTGTTGTGCCGGAACCATCGGTGGTTCCTGCAGGCCACGCTGGCAGCGTCGCGGCTCGGGGCGGACGTGTTGTTCGTGAACACGGAGTTCGCCCCGCCGCAGTTGAACGCGGTGCTCGAGCAGCATCGGCCGGATCTGCTCATCCACGATCAGGAGTTCACCGACGCTCTGCCCGACGACCTGCCCACCGTGCTGGCCTGGGTCGACGGCCCGAGCGAGACCGCGAGCCTCGATGACCTTGCCGCTGCCCGCCAGGATGCCGAGGCCGAACCACCCAAGCCGGACAAACCAGGCCACATCACGATCCTGACCTCCGGCACGACCGGCGCTCCGAAGGCCGCGCCGCGCACGCCGACCGCGCTCGCGCTCGCCGGACTGACCGTCAGCGCGCTCAATCGGATCGGCCTGCGCTCCGGTGAACCGATGGTGATCTGCCCGCCGCTCTTCCACGGACTCGGCCTGCTCAACTCGATGCTCGCGCTGTTCCTCGGCTCGCCTCTCGTGCTGTCCCGCCGGTACGACGCTGCGGAGGTTCTCGCCGCGGTCGACCAGAACCGCGTCGGCTCGATCGTCGCAGTACCGGTGATGCTGCAGCGGATGCTCGACCTCGGGCCGGCCGCGATCGCCGACCACGACCTGAGGTCGCTGCGTGCGGTCATCTCCGGCGCCTCGGCGTTGGGCCCGGCTCTGGCGGAGCGGTTCATCGCGCAGTTCGGGCCGGTGCTCTGCGACGCGTACGGGTCGAGCGAGATCGGGATCGCCACCATCGCCACCTCGGCGGACCTTCTCGCGGCGCCGGGCACCGTCGGCCGACCCTGCCTCGGGAGTTCGGTGCGGATCCTCGACGCCGACGACCGACCGGTGCCCGTCGGTGAGACCGGGCGTATCTTCGCCGGCGGCGGCCTGGTCTTCGGCGGCTACTCCGACGGCAGCAGCAAGACCGTCGTCGACGGCCGGATGAGCACCGGTGACCTCGGGCACCTCGACGGGTCCGGCCGGTTGTTCGTGGATGGCCGCGAGGACGACATGATCGTTTCGGGCGGCGAGAACGTGTACCCGGTCGAGGTCGAGGACTGCCTGATGAGCCACCCGGCCGTCGTCGACGCGGCGGTGGTCGGCGTCCCCGACGAAGAGTTCGGCCAGCGACTCATCGCGTACGTCGTACCGAGCGGTCCCGTGACGGAGGACGAACTCATCGCCCACGTCCGCGCAAACCTGGCCCGCTTCAAGACCCCCCGCAAGATCGTCCTGGTGGACGACCTCCCCCGCAACGCGACAGGCAAGGTCCTCCGGAA
The DNA here is from genome assembly GCF_042657745.1 of Kribbella qitaiheensis. Taxonomy (GTDB): domain Bacteria; phylum Actinomycetota; class Actinomycetes; order Propionibacteriales; family Kribbellaceae; genus Kribbella; species Kribbella qitaiheensis. The sequence continues at coordinate 7,187 of NZ_JBHSKE010000067.1, forward strand.
TCGCCTCAACGAGAGCTAGCCCGCCAGTCCCCTGGCCGGCGATTCACTATCGTGCTGACCGTGCTGACGCTGTTCGTCCCCTGACTTCCGCGTATCGTCGCCCGCATCCGGGTACCGAGGCTAGCCGGGGCCGGCTCACCTTCGGTGAGGACGACTTGATGACGGGAGAGGGCCGAGTGAAGATCCTGGTCGGGTACGTGCCGACGGCCGAGGGCGAGGCCGCACTGGATGCGGCCGCCGCCGAGGCCAAGCTTCGCGGCGCCTCCGTGCTGCTGCTCAACACCAGCCGCGGCGACTCCTACATCGACACCCGCTACGCGAACCAGGCCGAGCTCGACGCCGCCGGGGCACGCCTGCGGGAGCTCGGGGTCGAGGTGACGATCCAGCAGGCGGTGAGCAGCGGCGACGTCGCGCACGAACTGCTGAAGGCCGCCGAGGCGAACGACGTCAAGCTGATCGTGCTCGGCCTGCGCCGCCGCAGCCCGGTCGGCAAACTCATCCTCGGCAGCACCGCCCAACGCGTCCTCCTCGAGTCCCCCGTCCCGGTGCTGGCCGTGAAGGTTCCCTCACCCCGCGACTGATTGTCAAGAACGTCCGCGCGGCTCCGTACTACGAGGTAGGAGCCGCCCTGTCGTGGGCGGTGCGACGAGAGGACGACGGGATGAGCTATCCGCAGGTTGGGGTCGGGCTGCCGATCCTGGGGGCGCAGGCGACTCCCCGGGCGATCGTGGAGGTGGCTTCGGCCGCCGATCGGCTCGGGTTCCAGGCAGTGGCCGTGTTCGAGCGGTTGCTGTTGCCCGCGGCACCCGACTGGGTGAACTACGCCGGTCTGCCCGAGGACCCGGCGTACGACGCGCTCGAGACGCTGACGTGGGTCGCGGCGGCGACTGAGCGGGTCCGGCTGCATACCGCGGTGCTGGTGCCGTTGTTCCAGCAGCCCGTTGTGCTGGCCCGGCGGGTGGCGACGATCGACCACTTCTCCGGTGGGCGGATGGACCTCGGCATCGCGCTCGGCTGGCTGCCGGAGGAGTTCGTCGCGACCGGAGTACCGGAGCGGGGCCGGGTGGCGGCGTACGAGGAGGCGGTCGCGGTACTGCGCGCCTGCTGGGGGCCGGACCCGGTGGAGTTCAGCGGGAAGCACTTCACGATCCCGCCGGCCAAGATCGGGCCGAAACCGCTCTCCCAGCTCTCCCTGTACGGCGGTGGGGTGACACGACCGGCGATCGAGCGGGCGGCCCGGATCACCGACGGGCTCACTCTGGCGTTCCGGGACTGGGACTCCTGCCGCGAGAGCATCAAGTGGTACCGCGACGCGGGCGGCACCGGCGACATCATCCTCCGCGCCGGCCCGATGAAACCCCACCCGATGCTCGAGGGTCCACCCGCGTTCACCCAGGACTCCATCCTCGACGACCTCCAACGGGCCGCCGCCGAAGGCATCACCCGAGTCGACTGGGACCTCAACATCATCGACACCCCGATCCCGGAGCAGCTGACCGCGTTCCAGAAGCTCGCGGAGCGTGTCTGGTAAATCCGGGTGAGTGGCTGGGGTGGGGCGCCTAAACTGGCTGGTGACATGCCTGATGCCCGGACCGAATCGACCAGTCCTGCCCCAGCCACCGGTTCCGCACAGGACCCCGGGCGGCCGCGCCGACCCCGCCGCCGGCGCCCCAAGAAACCCGCAGGCGCTCAACCCACCCCGACCACCGGTACTGCGGACGCAGCAGCCGCTACTGCGGGACGGGGTGCGGGTGCCACACGCGGACGTGGTCCGGACGCCTCCGCGGCCACTGGTGTTGCTGAGCTGGCGGCGCGGCTGGAAGGCCTGGCTGCTGCTGATCGGGAGCAGTTGGGGCGGCGGTTGGAGCGGTTGCGGGGGCTGCGGGAGGACGGGAAGCGGCAGGGAGCGCTCTCAGACATCACCGCGCGGATCGAGCAGGCCGAGGAGCGGGTCGAGCGGCGCAGGCTGTCCGTTCCCGAGATCACGTATCCGGAAGAGCTGCCGGTCAGCCAGCTCAAGGACGACATCGCCGCCGCGATCCGGGACCACCAGGTCGTCGTGATCGCCGGTGAGACCGGGTCCGGCAAGACCACCCAGATCCCGAAGATCTGCCTCGAGCTCGGCCGCGGCGTACTCGGCATGATCGGGCACACACAGCCCCGGCGGCTCGCGGCGCGGACGGTGGCCGAGCGGATCGCCGAGGAGCTCCACACCGAGCTGGGCGACGCGATCGGGTACGCGGTGCGCTTCACCGACAAGGTGAGTGAGCGCTCTCTGGTGAAGCTGATGACGGACGGCATCCTGCTCGCCGAGCTGCAGCGGGACCGCGACCTGAGCCGGTACGACACGCTCATCATCGACGAGGCGCACGAGCGCAGCCTGAACATCGACTTCATCCTCGGCTACCTCAGGCAACTGCTCCCCCGCCGCCCGGACCTGAAGGTGATCATCACCTCGGCGACGATCGACCCGGAGCGCTTCGCCGAGCACTTCGCGGACAGCAAGGGCGAGCCCGCCCCGATCGTCGAGGTGTCCGGCCGCACGTACCCCGTCGAGGTCCGCTACCGGCCGATCAACGACCCGGACGACCCGAGCACCCTCGATCGCGACCAGACCCAGGCGATCCTCGACGCCGTGGACGAGCTCGCGCACGAGGCGCCAGGCGACGTACTGGTGTTCCTCAGCGGTGAGCGGGAGATCCGCGACACGGCGGACGCTCTCGCCGACCGCAACCTGCGGAACACCGAGATCCTGTCGCTGTACGCGCGGTTGTCCAACGCGGAGCAGCATCGGGTCTTCCAGTCGCACGGCGCGTCGCGACGGATCGTGCTGGCCACGAACGTCGCCGAGACGTCGTTGACCGTGCCCGGCATCAAGTATGTGATCGACCCCGGCACCGCCCGGATCAGCAGGTACTCCCACCGCACGAAGGTCCAGCACCTCCCGATCGAGCCGGTCTCGCAGGCCAGCGCGAACCAGCGCAAGGGCCGCTGTGGCCGCACCAGCGACGGCATCTGCATCCGGCTGTACTCCGAAGAGCATTTCGAGGGCCGGCCGGAGTACACCGACCCTGAGATCCTGCGCACGAACCTCGCCTCGGTCATCCTGCAGATGACGTCGATCGGTCTCGGCGACATCGCCGCGTTCCCGTTCATCGACGAGCCGGACAAGCGCAGCATCACCGACGGCCTGCAGTTGCTGACCGAGCTCGGCGCGATCGACTCGGCCAAGGCGGCGGACCGCTCGCGCCGACTCACCCCGACCGGCCGTCAGCTCGCGCAGATCCCGCTCGACCCCCGGCTGGCCCGGATGATCGTCGAGGCGGACAAGCACGGCTGTGTCCGCGAGGTGATGGTGATCGCGTCCGCGCTCTCGATCCAGGATCCCCGCGAGCGCCCGACCGATGCGGAGGCGCAGGCCACCCAGGCGCACGCGCGGTTCCGCGATCCGAACTCCGACTTCCTCGGCTTCCTGAACCTGTGGAACTACCTCAAGAAGCAGCAGAAGGAGCTGTCCGGCAACCAGTTCCGCCGGATGTGCCGCAGCGAGTACCTGAACTACCTGCGCGTCCGCGAGTGGCAGGACATCTTCGCGCAACTGCGCCAGGTCGCGAGCCAGATCGGTGTCACCCTCAACTCCGGTGAGGCGGCGGACCCACAGAGCGTGCACGTCTCGCTGATGGCGGGCCTGCTCTCCCACCTCGGCATGAAGGACCCCGCGAACCAGCACCAGTACCTCGGCGCGCGTGGCACCAAGTTCGCGATCTTCCCGGGCTCCGGGCTGTTCAAGAAGCCGCCGCAGTTCGTGATGGCCGCCGAACTGGTGGAGACGTCCCGCCTGTGGGCCCGGGTGAACGCGAAGATCGAGCCCGAGTGGGCCGAGGACATCGCCCAGCACCTGATCAAACGCAGCTACTCCGAGCCGCACTGGGAACGCAAGGCCGGCGCCGTGATGGCCTACGAGAAGGTCACCCTGTACGGCGTGCCGATCGTTGCCCGGCGCAAGGTCAACTACGGCAAGGTGGACCAGGAGGTGTCCCGCGAGCTGTTCATCCGGCACGCGCTGGTCGAGGGCGACTGGGACACCCACCACAAGTTCTTCCACGAGAACCGCAAGCTGATCGAGGAGGTCGAGGAGCTGGAGGAACGCACCCGGCGCCGCGATCTGCTGGTCGACGACGAGACGCTGTTCGCCTTCTACGACGAACGCATCGGGTCCGACGTCGTCACCGGGAGGCACTTCGACACCTGGTGGAAGACGGCCCGGCAGCGCGATCCGGATCTGCTCGACTTCGAGCGGTCGCTGGTGGTCCGTGAGGGTGCGGAGGTCAAGGAGGAGGAGTTCCCGCTCACCTGGACCCAGAACGGGATGACCTTCGACCTGACGTACGCCTTCGAGCCCGGCACCGACGCGGACGGTGTCACCGTGCACCTCCCGCTGCTGGTGCTGAACCAGGTCACCGCCGACGGCTTCGAGTGGAGCGTGCCCGGCTTCCGCGAGGAGCTCGTCACGACCCTGATCAAGTCGTTGCCGAAGGCGATCCGGCGCAACATCGTGCCGGCGCCCGACAACGCCCGGCAGGTGCTGCCGCTGCTCGATCCGGCCTCGGGTCCACTGACCGATGCGCTGGCCCGGGAATTCCGCTCGCTGCGGGACGTGGTGATCGAGCCGGAGGACTGGGACTGGACGCGGGTGCCGGAGCACTTGCGGATGACTTTCCGGGTCGTCGACGACCAACGGAAGACTGTGGCCGAGGGCAAGGATCTCGCGGCGTTGAAGGAGCGGCTGAAGCCTAGGACGAAGGCGGCGATCTCCCAGGTCGCGTCGAAGGCGGTCAGCGGTCTGGAGCGCTCCGGGCTGACCGACTGGACCTTCGGCGACCTGCCGCGCAGCTTCTCCGAGCACCGCAACGGTCTGACCGTGGCGGGATACCCGGCGCTGGTCGACGAGGGCAAGACCGTGGCGATCCGGCTGCAGGAGACCGAGCGGGACCAGGCGGCGGCGATGTGGAACGGCACCCGGCGGCTCCTGCTGCTGACGATGCCCTCCGTCATCGACGTGGTGCAGCGCAGCCTGACCAACCAGCAGAAGATGACGCTGCTGGCCGGGCCGCACCGCAATGTCGGCGACCTGCTGGACGACGCGATCTCCGCGGCGGTCGATCAACTGATGGCGGGAGCGGGTGGCCCGGTCTGGAACCTCACTGGTTTCGCCGGTCTCCGTGATGCCGTTCGGTCGAATCTCGCCGACACCGTGCTGACGATCCTGCAGCAGGTCGAGCAGGTCCTGGCGCACGCGCGCACGGTGGACAAGCAGATCTCCAGGTCGTCCAGTCCGGCCCTGCTCGCGGCGCTGTCCGACGTACGGGGTCAGCTGGAGGGGCTTGTGCACCGCGGCTTCATCACCGAGGCCGGAGCGAAGCGGCTGCCCGATCTGGTGCGTTATCTGCGCGGGATCGAGCAGCGGCTGGACAAGATCGGCGCCAACGCGATGCGGGATCGGTCGGGGATGGCGATCGTGCAGACACTGACCGACGAGTACCAGAAGCGGTTGCGCGCGGTACCGACCGGGAAGTACCCGAGCCCGGAGCTCCTCGAGGTCCGGTGGATGCTCGAGGAACTCCGGATCAGCCTCTTCGCTCAGACCCTCGGCACGCCGTACCCGGTCTCGGACAAGCGCATCCGCAAGGCACTCACGACTGCGTAGCCTCCGGCATCGGGGCGTCGAGGAAGGTCAGTACGACGTCGCTGACCAGGTTGGTACGAGCCATCCCGAAGAAGTGGGTCGTGCCGGGGAACACCGCGAGCTGCGACGCGGGGACACCGACGAAGTCGCCGTTGACGTCGCTGCCGCGTAACTGCGCGAACTTCACCGCGTGCTCCAACTTCACGGCGTCGTTGTCGCCGACGGTGTACAGCGTGGGCGCGGCGATTCCGCGGATGTCGTCGTCGGACCAGCCGCTGGTGCCGCGGTCGTAACCGCCCAGCTTGTTGAGCAGCACCTGCAGGTGCTCGAGGTCGGGGTGCGGCGACTTGGCCAGGTAGGCCGCTTCCATCGGCGTGCCGGCGATCATCTCGACCTTCATCTCACCCACCGCGTCGGCGTTCTCCGCACGGTCGCCGTCCGGGTGGAAGGACGCCGAGGAGATGATCGCCTTCCGGATCAGCTCGGGGTTGCGGATCGCGAGATGCAGGGCGACCGCGCCGCCCACGCTGAAACCGAAGACGTCGACCTTCGGCACGCCGAGGTGCTCGAGCAGGCCGATCACGTCGGAGGCCAGGGCGACGGTCCCCAGCGCCCGATCGATGTCGTTGGTGCGCCCGTGGCCCTGGAAGTCGGTGGCGATCACCTGGCGGTTCTCCGCCAGACTCGGCAGCACCGCTCCGAACTGCTGGTCGATGTCGAACAACCCGCCGTGCAGCAGGAGCAGCGGCGTACCGCCCTCGCCGTGGATCTCGTAGTACATCTGCAGGCCGTTCACCGGCGCGTACCCGGTCTGCGGTGCGTTGGTCACGACGTTCTCCCCTTGGGTCGGATGCTCCCTGGATATCAGGCCCCGGGGGCACCCGACCATCCGTCAGGGGTAGCTGACCACGTAGCGCCGCAATCAGGAGATGGACGGGGCGGCATCCAGCGGACCGTGGTGATCGACCACGGGCCACCTTGTCCTGCAGGTAATGAGAGAGCGTTCTCCCAGAGAGTGACCCGTCGCCCCCGGACAGTCAAGGGAACGTTCCCCGAGTCTGGTTCCGGAACTTGGGAGCAGCTTGATCCAGTGGGGTCTTGCCGTCCGCGTCTCCGGCTGCCAGCGTGGAAGACACCCCCCGGGCGCGACCACGGCAATTGTTGCCATGGCCATCTATCTGGAAGCGAGTAGCAGAACCCCCAGGGAAGTGATCTCATGAAGGAACTCGTGAAAGACCTCTGGCGCGAGGGTCGGTTCACGCCGGCAGCGCCGTACCAGCGCTTCGCCTACGTGTGCGGCGCGCTGCTGATCCTCAGCGGCATCTTCCACGCTTTCGTGTACCTCGTCGACGGCGGTCCGTGGACGGGACCGGTGTCCTGGCGGAAGCCGATCGTGTTCGGCCTGTCCTTCGGCATCACGCTGATCACCTTGTCGTGGTTCATGACGTTCCTGCGGCCGAGGCGGATCATCGCCTGGCTCGCGCTCGGTGTCTTCGCACTCGCCTCGCTCGGCGAGGTCTTCCTGATCAGCCTGCAGAAGTGGCGCGGGGTCGCGTCCCACTTCAACGAGACCACGACGTTCGACGAGAGCATCTTCTCGATGATGGGGATGCTGGTGGCACTGGTGGCGCTCGTCACCGTCTACGTCACGATCCGGTCGTTCTTCCGCGTCGACGCAGCGCCCAGCCTGGCCTGGGCCATCCGCATCGGCCTGGTCCTGATGCTGGTCAGCCAGGCGGTCGGCGTACAAATGATCGCCGAAGGTGGCAACACGTTCGGCACGGCCGGAGCGTTGAAGATTCCGCACGCGGTCACGCTGCACGCCGTCCAGGTGCTCCCGGCGCTGGCCCTCGTGCTCGGACTGTCCGCGTACGCCGAGCGCCGCCGGCTCCGGATCGTGGCTCTCGGCGCGAGCGGCTACGCCGTCCTGATCGCCTCGACCATGGTCCAGACGTACGACGGCCGCGGCCCCCTGGACCTCAGCTTCCTCACCTCCGGGCTCGCACTGATCGGGCTCGGACTCCTCGCCGCGAGCGCGGTGATCGCCCTGCGCGGCATCGCCCCCCGGCTTCGGTCCACTCCCCCCATTCTCGGCTCGCCGACCGCGGGGAGTTGACGGCTCTCGCCGATCGGTCAGGGGACGAAGGCGCGTTGGGCCTGGTGGCGGAACGCCCGGGGGGACATGGCGTGGGCGGCGGTGAAGCAGCGGGTGAAGTAGGACTGGCTGGAGAAGCCACAGCGGACGGCGATCTCCGCGATCGGGTCGGTGGTTGCCGCCAGCAACGAGGCGGCGTGCTCGAGGCGGAGATCGGCGACGAAGTCCGTCGGCCTCATCCCGTACGCCGTCCGCAGGGTGCGGGACAGATGCGCCGGACTGACCCGGGCCAGCTCGAGCAGCCGCGGCACTCCCCCGCGCAGGTTGTCCTCGGCGCGCATCGCCCCGCAGGCCTCCACCAACCAGTCCGGCGCCTGCTGGCCGGATGCGGTCGCGGGCAGCTCCTCGGGCGATACCTGCGGGAGGAGATCGATCCAGAAGTGCATCAGGTCGAAGGTTCCGGGACCGTCGGAGAAGCGCTCCAGGGCGCTCTCGAACGTCGCCACCACGCCGTCCGGATCACCCGGCCGGAAGGTAATCGGTTGCCGGGCCGCGTCCCAACTGCCGGTCGGATTCGTCCTGGTCAGGTTCAGGAATCCCTGCCACGCCGAGCTCGGGAAGGCCACGTTGACGAACTCCAGACCGTCCGGCGCCGAGCCTCGAAACGCGTGCTGGTCGCGTGGCCGGACGAGGACGACGTCGCCCGGCTCCAGAGGGACCGCGCCGGTGTCCAGCAGGTGTTCACCACGGCCGCGGATCACGCCCATGAACTCGTGGAAGTCGGCATGCGTGTGCGGTTCGGACGGACGTGTCCGCGGGGTCAGCAGCACCCGCGCCGCGTGGTACGGACGTCCGAGCGCCCAGGACGCGAACCGCAGTACCTGACTCACATCAACAAGCTACAAGTTTGCGTCAGCTCGCTGCTAGCCCGGCCACGCGCCGTCCCGGAGGATTCTGACAGGACGACCAGAGGGAGACACGGCATGACTTCAGTGGCGCAGAACCAGCTCTCCGGGGACGCGGTCGAGGCTTTCGAGCGCGACGGCTCCGTCATCTTCCGCGGCGTGATCGACGAGCAGCTGATCAACGAAGTGAACGATCACGTCGGGTGGCTGCAGGCCAGGCATCCGGATGTCCGGCCCGAACAACTCGGTCACGTGTTCCTGCGCGACGACCCGTTCTGGGTACGGCTGGTGAGCGATCCGCGGTTGCTCGAGGTCGCCTCGCTGTTCGTCGGGCCGGACCTCGCGCTCTTCGCCTCGCACTACATCTCCAAGCCGCCGTACTCCGGTCAGCCGGTGCTCTGGCACCAGGACGCCGCGTTCTGGCCGCTCGACCCGATGAGCGTGGTCACGTTGTGGCTCGCGGTCGACCACTCGACCCCGGAGAACGGCTGCGTGCGGGTGATCCCTGGCAGCCACCGCGGGCCGATCGCCGAGATGCGCGACAACGAGACCGTGGAGAGCGTTCTCGGCAAGGAGATCGCGGTCGAGGTGGACGAGTCCGAGGCGGTCGACATGGTGCTGGCGCCGGGCGACGTCGAGGTGCACCACCCGAACATCGTGCACGGCAGCAACGCGAACACCTCACCGAACAGGCGCTGCGGCCTGACCATCCGCTACATCCCGACCTCGACCCGGATCACCGATCCCGAGGTGCCGTACCCGAGCGCGTTCCATCTCCAGGGCTCCCCCGGCGTGAACAGCTACCAGCCGCGCCCGCGGTACGTCGAAGGTCGCGATTTCCCGTTCGCCGGGTGCTCCGAGTGGACCTGAGCTGGCGCCCGACCACGGCGCGCACGCGAAACCACCCGGCTCAGCGATGGTTCCTGAGCCGGGTGGTGCGTGCGGAGTCACTCCAGGCAGATCCTGAAGGGGTGGCCGGCCGGGTCGGCGTACACACGCCAGCCGCGCTCGTTCTCGGCGGGCGGGGCGTCGACCGGGTCGAGGGGTTCCGCCCCGAGGGCGACGACCGTCGCGTGTCCGCTCGACAGGTCGTCGACGATGAGGTCGAGGTGGAGTTGCTGACCATCGGCACCGGTCGAGCCGGCCGGCCCGGGCCAGGTGGCCGGGACGTAGTCCTCGGAGCGACGGAAGCCGAGCGTCGACCCGGGGCCGGTCAGGCTCCGCCAGTCGTCGTCACCGTGCTCGTCGATCTCGAGGCCGAACAGCGCCGAGTAGAACCGGGCGAGCTCGAGCGGGTCCGGGCAATCCAGCACCACCGAGCCGAGCCGCCCGGCAGTGCTGCCCGGCTGCTCTGCCACCTGCGTCATCTGTCCTCCAGCTTCCTTGTCAGGATGATCACTGAGCCGCGCCCACTCTGGTTGGCAGGCCCGACCGACCGCCAACGATGACAGGTCGGACCGACAGTCCGCATCTTTCGACACGCCTTGTTGAGGAGTCAGTCGTCTCCGGCCGACGAACATCCAGGCGAACACCGCGAGGAGTAACCCATGGCTGTCCCGGTCAACGCTCCGGCCGTGTCCCCCCGGCGCGCGGCCGCCGCCTTGACGGTGCTGGCGGTCTCGACGTTCACGTTCGTGACCACCGAGGTCCTGCCGATGGGACTTCTCACGGTGATGGCGGACGACCTCGACCGGTCCCGGTCTGAGGTCGGGCACCTCGTCACCGGCTACGCGGTCGTCGTGGTGCTCGCCTCCCTGCCCCTCGCGCGCCTGACCCAGAAACTGCCGCGCAGGCTCGTGCTGACCTGCACTCTCGGCGTCTTCGGTGCAGCGACACTGCTGTCCGCGCTGGCCCCCAGCTACCCGGTTCTGCTGGCCGCTCGCCTCGTCATCGGGCTCACCCAGGCGCTGTTCTGGTCAGTGGTCGCACCGGCCGCCGTCGGACTGTTCCCGCCTGAGAGACGCGGGCGCGTCGTCGCCCGGCTGGCCATCGGTACTTCGCTCGCTCCCGTGCTGGGTATCCCCTTGGGCACGTGGCTCGGCCAGCAGGCCGGCTGGCGGACGCCGTTCGTCGTGATGGGCGCCCTGGGCCTCCTGGCCTGCGCGGGCATCGCGGTGCTCCTGCCCACGATCGCCCCGGCGGACAGCAACTCGGCCCGCGGGAGCGCTCCGGACCTCCGCCGGTACCTGCTCCTGATCTTCAGCTCCGCGGTCGCCGTCACCGGACTCCTGACCGTCAACACCTACGTCGCGCCGTTCCTCCTCGATGTCAGCGGCTTCTCACCTGCCCTGCTCGGGCCCGTCCTGCTCGCGACCGGACTCGGCGGCCTGGTCGGCACGCTGGTGGTCGGAACACTCCTCGACCGGCACCCCTGGGCAGCGGTCGTCTGGCCGCTCGGACTCGCCACCTGCGCGCTGCTCAGCCTCTTCGCCCTGGGCCAGTACCGGCCTGTGGCCATCGCCCTGCTCACGGCGATCGGTGTGGCCTTCAGCGCGTTCGCCGTCGCCGGGCAGAACAGGACCCTCCAGGTAGCACCGGGTAGTACCGACATCGCGCTGGCAGGCAGCAGTTCCGCTTTCAACGTGGGTATCGCCGGGGGCGCGCTGATCGGTGGACTGCTGATCGACAACACAGGGGTGCGCAGCATCGCAATGGTCGGGGGCCTGCTGACGGCCGTGGCCGTCGCAGCCATGCTCACCGAACCCTGGCTGGCTCGCCGGTCCCGGAGCAACGGCGGCCAAGGTGAGGCTGATCGCTATTTCCTCGATGACGAAGGCTTCGTGGCAGAGTGCCGCCATGATCGACGCCTTCGTGAAGGAGAGGCACGACGCTCCGCCCGGGTTCTTCGAGGTCGAGGCCGCCGGTCTGCGCTGGCTGGACGTCCCCGGCGGCGTCCCGGTGGTGCAGCCGCTGCAAGTGTCCCCCGGCCGCCTGGCGACCCCACGGCTCCGTCCGGCGCCGCCGAAGGGCGCTGCCGCTGACGAGTTCGGCCGGAGGCTGGCAGTCCTGCACGACGCCGGCGCGCGCCACTTCGGCGTACCGCCTGACGGGTGGGAGACGGACGGCTACATCGGCACGATCGAGTTGCCGCACAGCTCGGAACCGACGAAGGCGTGGGGTGAGTTCTACGCATCTCTGCGGATCCAGCCCTATCTGCGGATGGCCTACGACCAGGGCACGATCGACGACCACCAGCTGGCCGTCTTCGAGCGCCTGTGCCGCAGGTTGACCGACGGCGCGTACGACGACCCGGCGGAGCAGCCGTGCCGGATCCACGGTGACCTGTGGTCCGGCAACGTCTTCTGGACCGCTGACGGAGTGCACCTGATCGACCCAGCGGCTCACGGGGGCCACCGCGAGACGGACCTGGCCATGCTCGGGCTCTTCGGCATGCCGAAGTTGGAGCGAGTACTGCGCGCCTACGACGAGGCCCACCCCCTGACAGACGGGTGGCGTGACCGGGTCGGCCTGCACCGGCTCCACCCGCTGCTGACCCATGTGGTGATGTTCGGCTCGTCGTACGTGCCCCAGGCCCTGGCGACGGCGCGGAAGTACGACTGAGTTCGCCGTACGCACGAGTAATGCAGAGAGATTGCCGAAAGACCTTGACTGGGGCTGTGAGCAGACGTTCACTTCGGGTCATGACACGACTCGCACGCCCCAGCCGTCGGGTCTCGCTGGCCGGCCTCCTCACCGCCGCCCTGCTAGCGACTCCCCTGATCGCCACCACCACGCCGGCCGCGGCCCAGCCGCAGACCGCCTCCACACCCGCCCTGATCCCCAAGCCGGTGTCCCAGCACGCTCTCGTCGGCCAGGACTTCACTCTGAAGCCCTGGAGCATCGTGGGCGTCGCTTCGAGCGCCAAGGAGAGTAAGGCCGCCCGCAAGGTCGCAGACCAGCTCACTACTCAGCTGCGACGGTCCACTGGCTACCCGCTGCCGGTGATCCCGCTTGTGCCTGGGGTGGCCGACATCAAGCTGTCCACCAACGGCCCGGCGTCTCTCGGGGCCGAGGGATACCAGCTGCGCGCCGACCGCTCCGCCGTGAGTGTGACAGCGGCCACCCCCGAGGGCCTGTTCCGCGGGGTCACCACACTCCGGCAGCTACTGCCCGCCAAGGCCGACGCTGCCAGCCGCCAGGCCGGCCCGTGGCGCGTCGCCGGTACTACGATCGCCGACTCCCCGCGGTACGGGTATCGCGGCGCCATGCTCGACGTGTCCCGGCACTTCTTCTCGGTGGCCGAGGTGAAGCGCTACATAGATCTCATCTCGCTCTACAAGCTGAACAAGCTCCACCTGCATCTCGCGGACGACCAGGGCTGGCGGATCCAGGTGGACTCCTGGCCGAGGCTCACGACGTACGGGGGCAGCCTGGAGGTCAACGGCACGCCCGGCGGCTCGTACACGAAGGCGGACTTCGCCGAGATCGTCCGGTACGCCGCCGACCACTACCTGACGGTGATCCCGGAGATCGACACCCCGGGTCACACCAACGCCGCGCTGGCGTCGTACGCCGAGCTGAACTGCGACGGGGTGGCTCCGCCGCTCTACACCGGCACGGACGTGGGCTTCAGCTCGCTCTGCGTCGGCAAGGAGATCACCTACGAGTTCCTGGACGACGTATTCCGTGAGGTCGCGCAGCAGGCGCCCGGCGACGTCATCCACCTGGGCGGCGACGAGGCGCACTCCACACCGCACTCGGATTACCTCACCTTCGTCCCGAAGGCGGCCGCACTCGTCACCAAGCAGCACAAGCGGGTGATGGGTTGGCAGGAGATCGCCGAGACACCCCTGCCCGCCGGCAGCATCGCGCAGTACTGGGGTACGGACGACGCGCGTTCGCAGGAACTGGCCCGCAAGGCCGCCGCTCAGGGCGCCAAGGTCGTGATGTCCCCGGCGAACCGGGCGTACCTGGACATGAAGTACGACGACAGCACGCCGTACGGGCAGGACTGGGCCGGTCTGGTCGACGTGCAGACGGCGTACGACTGGAACCCGTCCACGCTGGTCCCCGACCTGCCGGAGAGCGCTGTCGCCGGGGTGGAGGCGCCGATCTGGACGGAGACCTTGGACGACCTCGACAAGCTCGAGTACATGGCATTCCCGCGTCTGCCGGGCGTGGCCGAGCTGGGCTGGTCGCAGGCGTCCGCGCTCGACTGGACCGCCTACAAGGACCGCCTGGGCGCCCAGGGCTCCCGCTGGGACGTCCTCAGCGTGAACTTCTACCGCGCACCCGAGATCAACTGGCGCTGACTGGCGCGGGCTAGGCTCCGCCGCCTGGCTCCTGGGACTGCAGCACGCGGTCCAGGAGCCAGGCGGTCTCCTGGTCGAGGTCCTGCTCGGCCAGGGTGAGCTCCGTCGGGTCCGCGTCGTCGCTGTCACGCACCTCGAGCTGGTAGACGTACCTGTCGGGCTGCGGGCGCCCGGAGCCCAGTCGAGCCTGGTCCAGGCCGCGGGCGACCCGTTCGAGCCGGTCCGCGTCCGGATCAGACGACGTGTCGAGCTCGCCCCGCGCCATCAGGCCGGCGAAACCACCGCTGCGTACCACTCTGAGGATCAATGCCGGGCCTCTCGTCCGCGTCGTACCAAACCTTTGCCCGCGCCGCGGCGGTTGTCCAGCGCCGTACGACACGCCGGAGGAATTCACACCGGACTTGCGGCCATTACCGGGCGTACAGGGCCTGTTGTCCACCCTTGTCGGGGGTCCGGACCCGCTGCCGCATCCCTGCCTGAGCGCGAATCTGCAGGTCCGCGGGGGTTTCGTTGTCCACGGCCTGGCCGGGCCAGCCCCGCGGGAATCGGTCATCTTGAGTGGCCGAAGACCACGGAGCGTGGTGGAGCGCGACTTTCCGCGACACGTGTTCGCGGTCACCCCCCACACGAGGCTCCAGATCGGCTACAGTTATCGCGTTGCAGTTTTGGACTCCCACTGACTTTTGCTGTGCTGTACGGCCGGTTTCGTCGTCTGGGGCCTTTCGGCGACACGCGGTTCATGAGGTGTGGATCGCGTCTTGTTACAAGCCATCAAGGAGATAGACAACAATGGCTGTCGGTACTGTCAAGTGGTTCAACGCTGACAAGGGCTTCGGCTTCATCACCCCGGATGACGGTGGCGCGGACGTGTTCGCGCACTACTCGGCCATCCAGACCTCGGGCTTCCGCTCGCTGGACGAGAACCAGCGCGTTGAGTTCGAGATCACCCAGGGCCAGAAGGGCCTGCAGGCGGAGAACATCCGCCCGATCTGATCCGAGGATCAGGACCTTCTAAGAACTGAATAACGCGAGGGCCGCTCACCAACCGGTGAGCGGCCCTTTCGCTTCCCCTTGTTCGCTGGCCCCGTTGGCCTGCCCCTTCGCCTGCCGGGTAGGAGCGGCCACAGTTTCCTCGCGGGGTACCTGTCCGGCGTGAGGAGACAGATGACCGACGAAGACCGTCCCGGCGACTACCGGCGTAAGGAAGAGGACGAGGGCGAGCGCCTCGACCGGCACTGGAACGAGTTGCTGCAGGAACTCCGGCTGGCCCAGACCGGCACGCAGATCCTGTTCGCGTTCCTGCTCAGCATCGCCTTCACCAACCGGTTCCAGGATGCGGACGCCTTCACCCACGACGTCTACGCCGGCACCCTGATCGCGTCCGCCCTGGCGATGGCCCTGTTCCTGGCGCCGGTGTCCTTCCACCGGATCGTCTTCCAGAAGAAGTTGCGGGACCGGATGATCCCGATCGCGCATCACCTCACCAGTGGCGGCCTGGTCTTCCTGCTGATCGCGATCTGCGGTGGCGTGCTGCTGGCGATCGACGTGGTGCTGAGCCGCACGGTGGCGATCATCACCGTCGCGCTCGTGCTCGCCTGGTTCGTCGCCTTCTGGTACGTCCTGCCCGCCTACGTCCGCCGTACTAGCGAAGACGAGGAATGACCTCGGTCGCGATCTTCTCGAGGGTGTCCTCACTGCCGGCGTAGACGCCTTCGGTGCGGGGCCAGTGGGTGATGACGTCGGTGAAGCCGAGGTCCGCCGCGCGGCCGACGACGTCCTCGAAGGCGTCGACGCTGCTCAGGGAGTAACGCGCCGAGTCCAGCGCGAGGTACCGGTCGAACGCCCGCCCCTCATCCAGTACGTCGTCCAGCCGGTGGCTGAGGTCGCGCACCGAGGAGAACCAGGTCTCGTAGTCGGCCGACTTCAGCCCGGTGGTCACCCAGCCGGCGCCGTACCTGGTGGCCAGGCGGAGTGAGCGCGGGCCGTTCGCCGCCATGATGAAGGGCACCCGCGGTTGCTGGACGCACCCGGGCAGCGTGCGGGCGTTCCGGGTCTCGAAGTACTCGCCCTGGTGGTCGACGCCGTCCGTGGTGAGCAACGTGTCGAGCAGTCCGACGAACTCCTCGAACCGGTCGACCTTCTGCCGCGCCGTCAACTCGTCGCCGCCGAGGATGGTCTGGTCGATGCCGCCGCCGGAGCCGATCCCGCAAAGGAAGCGGCCCCGCGAGATGTCGTCCAGGGCGAGGATCTCGCGGGTCAGCGTCAGCGGGTGCCGGAAGTTCGGCGAGGTGACGAACGTGCCGAGCTTGATCGTCGAGGTCACCAGCGCCGCCGCGGTGAGCGTCTGCGTGGTCCCGTACCACGGGGAGTCCTGCAGGCCGTGCCAGGTCAGGTGGTCATAGGTCCAGGCGTGATCGAAGCCGAGCCCCTCCGCCCGTCGCCACTTCGGCTCCGCCTCGGACCAGCGGTACTCCGGCAGGATCGTGATTCCGAATCGCATGATCCGCACAGTAACGCGAGCGCCGGCGAACGGCCGCGGCAGCGCGACTCGCCACCTCGCCGACCCCGGAGCCGTAGAAATAAATTGAGTGTTCAACTACATTGGAAGGAGCAAGAACCCGAGAGGCGGAGAGCGACGATGAGCGACACCCTGGAAATCAGCCGGACGCCGGTGCTGTACCTGAGCCACGGCGCGCCCCCGCTGGCCGACGACCGGCAGTGGACGGCCGAGCTCGCCGCCATCTCCCCCGGCTTCACCAGGCCGAAGGCGATCCTGATCGTGTCGGCGCACTGGGAGGCCGCGCCGCTCACCCTCGCCGCTACGGAGACCGTGCCGCTGCTGTACGACTTCTGGGGCTTCCCGGAGCGCTACTACCAGGTCCAGTACGCCGCTCCCGGCGCGCCCGAACTCGCCGACCAAGTCCGCAAACTTCTGCACTCCCCGGCGACTCCCGTGTACGACGACCCCACCCGCGGCCTGGACCACGGTGCATACGTGCCGTTGAAGGAGATGTACCCCGAGGCAGACATCCCCGTCCTGCAGATCTCGATGCCAACGCTGGACCCGAAGCAGTTGTTCGACATCGGCCGCAAACTCGCGCCGCTCCGCGACCAGGGCGTGCTGATCGTCGGCAGCGGGTTCACCACGCACAACCTGAGCGCGGTCAACCTCGGCGGCTCGCCCGACGGGGCCGCGCCGAACTGGTCGATCGAGTTCGACGACTGGGCCAGGCGAGCACTCGCCGCCCAGGACGTCGACTCGCTGATCGACTTCCTGCACAAGGGACCGGCCGCGTCGATCGCCCACCCGCGGACCGAGCACTTCGCGCCGCTGTTCGTGTCGCTCGGCGCCGCAGAGGACTCGCTCGGCTCGGCCGACACCGTGGTGGACGGCTTCTGGTACGGCCTGTCCAAACGCTCCTGGCAGCTCGGCTGACCGTTCCTACCCTTGCGTCCGAAGAACCGAGGGCTATGACCTCGGCTTCTTCGGACGCAAGCGGGTTGGCGGACGCAAGCGGGTTGG
Organism: Kribbella qitaiheensis; assembly: GCF_042657745.1. GTDB lineage: Bacteria > Actinomycetota > Actinomycetes > Propionibacteriales > Kribbellaceae > Kribbella > Kribbella qitaiheensis. The sequence continues at coordinate 24,648 of NZ_JBHSKE010000067.1, forward strand.
CGGACGCTAGCGCGTCGGGGTGTCGAAGGTCGCGAGGTGGGTGGTGCCGATGCTGCTCAGCCACACCTTCCCGTCGCGCTCCCGTACTCCGGTGGGCATCCGGAAGTCCGGGTGCTTGCCCCGCAGATCGTGCACCAGGTTCCCGTCGTCGTCGTACGCCTGGATCTCGATGATGTCGGCCGCCTTCGGCTTCAGCGACTCGGGCAGACCCCAGACCACCTTGCGCAGTACGGGCGGCTTGGGCAGCAGGAAGTCCAGCAGGGCGTTGCGCGGTGAGCCGACCGCGACCCAGATCAGGCCGTCCGAGCCGCGCGCGATGTTGTCCGGCAGCCCGGGGATCATCGCGACCAGTTCGGGCTCGGCGTCCTCGGTGGTCAGGTCGAGCTTGAACAGGCCGTAGCTCGCGGTCTCGGCGAAGAACAACGTGTTCTGGTCACCGCTCAGCGCGACCCCGTTGGGGAACGGGCGGTCGGTCGTCAGCCGGGTGAGCTCGCCATCCGGAGTGAGCCGGTACAGGCTGCCAGTGCTGGAGTGCTCGAGCAGGTCCGCCATCCACTCGTCGACACCGAACCGGGTGGAGGAGTCGGTGAAGTAGATCGTGCCGTCGGGCAGGATGTCCGCGTTGTTGCAGAACCTCATCGGCCGGCCGTCGATCTCCGCGAGCAGCGTGGTGATCCGCCCGTCCTTGTCGAGCGTCAGCAGCCCGCGGTTGGCGTCGCAGATCAGCACCTTGCCGTCCGGCAGCCACTCCAGGCCCAGCGGGCGGCCGCCGGTGTCGGCCAGCACGCTGATCGCGCTGCCGTCGGCGCTGACCCGGAGGATCCGGCCGTCCAGCAGGCCGGTGAGGACGCTGCCGTCCTCGTCGATCAGAGCGTCCTCGGGTCCGGTGCCCGGCAACGCGACGGTCCGCACGTCGATCCGCTGCGGTTGGCGGGCCGCGGGAGCTGCCGGAGGCGTCCAGCGAACCGGGGCGATGCTCGACTTCGGGCTCATGACCCGACAGTAACGGTCTGAACCACCCGAGTGCTCGTTGCCGGTCGGAGCCGGAGCGCCGTCAACAGATCGAAAACAATCCAGAACGGGTGTCGGCCAGAGTGAGGGCCATCAGATCTTGCCAGCCCAGATCTTCCAGCCCAGTTCTTTCCAGCCCAGTCCCGAAGGAGCCCACGATGTTCACCTTCACCCGTACTGTCGAAGCAGCCCCGGACCAGGTGGTCCGTTCCTTCACCGAACCGGAGTACTTCGCGCGGTGGTTCGTCGCCGAAGGTTTCACGACACCGGCCGATCGCGTCACCATCGAGGTCCGTCCGGGCGGGGCCATCTCGGCGGTCTTCGTGGCCACGCAGGACGGGACAGAGGTCCCGTTCTCCTTGAAGTTCGGTGAGCTCGATCTGCCGCGGACGGTCGTCATCCACTTGTCCGGGCCCGACGAGGTCGTCACGGTGACACTGCGCGAACTCGCCGCCGACCGGACCGAGCTGACCTACCAGAGCTCCGGCCTGACCCCGGAACAGCAGGCCCAGGTCGAGTCCGGCGTCTCCCACATGCTCGACCTGCTGGCCGACTCCCACCGCGCCGACCCGGCCTGAGCAGCACTACTCGCTCAGCCGGGTCGCTGGTATGGCGCGTTACTCGCCGGTGGAGCCGTCCAGGCGTTCGCGGAGGAGGTCGGCGTGGCCGTTGTGGCGGGCGTACTCCTCGATCATGTGGGCGAGCACCCAGCGCAGTGTGTAGCGCTTGCCGTCGTCCTCGACGGTGTACCCGGGATCGAGGTCCTTGACCACCGATCGCGCCCGCTCGACCGCCTCGTCGTACCGGTGCAGGTCGGCGTCGTACTGCGAGGGGTCCAGGCCGATCCAGTCGCCTTCGGGATTCTCGCGTGAGGAGTACGCGTAGACGACCGGCTCGTCGGTGAAGGTGCCGACCGACCAGCCGAGCTCGACCTCGGTCAGGTGCCGGACCAGGCCGTGCAGCGTCATCGACGAGGGGTCGATCGCCGCGGTGCCGAGTTGCTCCGGGGTCAGGCCTTCGCACTTCCAGCGGAGCGTGGCGCGCTGGAAGTCGAGGAAGCCGACCAGCGTCTCCTTCTCCCCCGCGTCCGTGGGCGGGTCAGGTCTGCCGTTGAGGTCCATGCCCGGAACCTACCGTCCAGAACCGACAGCCGCTGACCAACGGCAGTGGGTCGGTCAGTTCGGATGGTGGCCGTACCGGAGGATCCTCCGATATGGCGTATAGGCTTCTCCACCATGACATCGACTGAGTCCACTGCCCGTCCGTACAGCGCCTTCCCGGTACGGATCGGCGTTCAGGTTCAGCCCCAGCACGCCGAGTACGCCGACATCCGGCGGACCGTCGCCGCGGCCGAGGAGATCGGCGTCGACGTGGCGTTCAACTGGGACCACTTCTACCCGCTCTCGGGTGAGCCGGACGGCCTGCACTTCGAGGCCTGGACCATGCTCGCCGCCTGGGCGGAGGCCACCGAGCGCGTCGAGATCGGCGCCCTGGTCACCTGCAACTCCTACCGCAACCCCGAACTGCTCGCCGACATGGCGCGGACCGTCGACCACATCAGCGACGGCCGGCTGATCCTCGGCATCGGGTCCGGCTGGTTCCAGCGGGACTACGACGAGTACGGCTATGAGTTCGGCACGGCGGGCGGCCGGCTGGACGCGCTCGGCGAGGCGCTGCCGCGGATCGAGCAGCGCTGGACCAAGCTCAACCCGAAGCCGACCCGCGACATCCCGGTGCTGATCGGCGGTGGCGGCGAGAAGAAGACGCTGAAGCTCGTCGCGCAGCACGCGAACATCTGGCACGGCTTCGGCGACGCCGAGACGATCGCGCACAAGCACGCCGTGCTCGACGGGCACTGCAAGACCATCGGCCGCGACCCGGGCGAGATCGAGCGCTCGGCCGCCGTCGGCGACAAGACTCCCGAGGAGCTGGGCAAGTCCCTGCTCGACGTCGGCACCCGGCTGTTCACCATCCACACCTCCGGCCCGGACTACGACCTCGGTCTGGTCCGCGACTGGGTCGCCTGGCGCGACGAGGTCAACGGCCAGGTCTGACCACCTGACGCCCGCGGTCCGCAGTACCGGCGGAGGACCGCGGGCGTGTCGGTGGCGCCTGGCTTCGCTAGGATTTCCGCCATGCCTACGCTGCCTACGAACGGTTCGGTGCTGCCCATCACCCGGTGGGGCGAGGACGTCATGCACCGGCTGAACAAGCCCGTCACCGAGTTCGGCGAGGACCTGCACAAGCTCGTCGCGGACATGGTCGCGACGATGAACGCCGCCGAGGGTGTCGGTCTGGCCGCGAACCAGGTCGGAGTCGACCTGCAACTGTTCGTCTTCGACTGCCCCGACAAGGACGGCGTGCAGCACCAGGGCGTCGTCTGCAACCCGGTCGTCGAGATCCCCGAGGGCAAGGACCGCCAGCTGGACGAGGGCGAGGAGGGCTGCCTGTCGCTGCCCGGCGCCTTCACCAAGTGCATCCGCCCGGACTGGGCCCGCGTCACCGGCGTCGACGAGAACGGCGAGCCGGTCAGCTACGAAGGCACCGGCCTCTTCGCCCGCTGCCTGCAGCACGAGACGGACCACACCCAGGGCACCGTCTTCGGCGACCGCATCTCCCGCAAGTACCGCAAGCGCCTCTACGCCGAGGCCGAGGAGCTCGCCCCCGACTACCCGTCCGACTGGCCCGTCTCCCCCATGCTCCACCCCGAGGACCACCAGGAAGAAGAAGGCCTCAACGCCTGACCTGTACTCCGGGTCCGCGGGGCAGCGTGTTCGTTCCGGCCGGCCGCGGTCTCACCAGAGGGACGATTTGAGGTCGTCTTCGACGATGGCGGCGACGGTTTCGTCGGGGGTCTGACCGGTGGTGTCCAACCAGAGACCTCGGCGAGGTGTGTCGGCGAGGCCGGTCTGCAGAACCTTGACGGCGTCCGCGAGGGTGCCGCCAGGGGGTTGCCAGTCGCGGTAGGAGTTGGAGCCCCGGGCCAGTTCTCGTTCGACGATCGAGTCGACGGACGGGGTCAGGACGACCAGGTGGGGCTCGGCCAGGTCGGCGAAGGAGTCGAGCCAGCGGGTGACGTCGTCGCCCATCATGATGTCCGAGCAGACGAAGTCGAGGCCGGCCTCGAGGTAATGCCGGGCCACGAGAGCAGTCGCGTCGTACCGGAGTTGGAGCTGGCGGACCGCCTCGTCGGAAGGCTCGGGCGTCATCACCGCGGCCCCGGCGACGACCGCGTGGAAGAACACGTCGCCGTCGATGGTGGCGGCGGGTGGGCCGAGGCTGGCGGCGAGCAGTGGGGCGATGGTGGACTTCCCGGCGGCCTGCATCCCGATGATCAGCACGACTTTCCGCATGACCGCAATCCCATCACGAGCGTCCAGCGGTTTTCGGCCATAAACTGCGGCAGTGAGTGGAGCGTCGCGAGGCTCAGGTCCGAGACGGCCGGTCACCCTCGACGATGTCGCGCGGCAGGCGGGTGTCTCGCAGCCGACCGCGTCCAGGGTGCTCAACGGCTCGTCCCGCAAGGTCGCCGAGAGTTATCGCGAGCGGGTCCTGCTCGCGGCCCGCGAGCTCGGCTACACCCCGAACCTCCCGGCCCAGGCGATGGCCCGCGGTACGTCGCGAACGATCGCGCTGGTGATCAGCCTGATCTCCGACCCGTACTTCTCGGCGATGGCGGCCGAGATCATGAAGCAGGCCGAGATCCTGGGGCTGCACGTGTCGATCGCCGTGACCGAGCGGCAGGCGGACCGCGAGCTCGACCTGGTTCGTGAACTCCGTGGTCAGCAACCGCGAGCGATCATCCTGGCCGGTTCCGGGTACGTCGATCCGCCGTCCGAGGAGCATCTCGTCGACGAGCTCCAGCGGTACGAGGAGACCGGCGGCCGGGTCGTCCTGATCAGCCGATCGGACCTTCCGTTCGAGACGGTCGACTTCGACAACCAGGAAGGAGCCCGGCAGTTGGCACTTCAGCTCGCCGGGCTCGGCTACCAGCGCTGCCTCGTGCTCGGCAGCGATACTCCCCTGCTGAGCATGCAGCGACGCGTCGAGGGATTCGTCGCCGGCCTCGAGGAATCGGGGGTCGCGGACGCCGGCGCCCGGGTGCACCACCCTGACTTCAGCTGGTCCGGAGCCCGCGAGTTCGTGCTCGGCCTGAGCGACGATGAACTCCGCGACCTGCAACTGGTGTTCGCCGTCACGGACGACATGGCGCTGGGCGCGCTCGCCGGCCTGCGCGAACGCGGTCTCCGCATCCCCGAAGACCTCGGCGTGGCCGGCTTCGACGACATCACCACGCTCCGGGACGTAGTACCGAACCTCACCACCGTCCACGTAGCCCTGGACGCCGTCGCAGCGGAAGCCGTCCACCGAGCCACCACCACCGACCCGAACCCCACCCGCCGAACCGCCCCCGCCTACCCAGTACTCCGCGCCAGCACCCCGCCCCTCACACCCTGACCCCACGCTGGGCCGAGCAGGCACCTGGACGGGCGGATGACTGGTGGGTGGCCCGGACCGCCAGCACTCACCAACTACGCCCGACCCTCTAGCGCGCCGCCTGACGACGCCGGGCCCGGCACCTGTCGGCGAGGTTGGTGAGTGCTGGCCGTCCGCTGGATCACCCAGGTCGAGTTCGGTGAACGCGTAGTCCAGCCACGACTTGGCCGCCTCCGTCGCGTAGCCATGGCCCCAGTACTCCCGGGCCAGCCGCCAGCCGAGCTCCATCTCGTCGGGATACCAGGGCTCCCGTTGCAGGCCGCCCGCCCCGAGGAACGCGCCGTCGGACCTTCGCTCGATCGTGAGGAAGCCAATTCCCTCGGCGTCGTGCTGTGCGTTCACCGCACCGGCGATCCAGTCCGACTTCTCGCGGGTGAGCGGCTCGCCGCCCAGGAACTCCATCACCTCGGGATCAGCGTTCATCGCGGCCCACTCCGGCAGGTCCTCGTCCCGGAACGGCCTCAGCACCAGGCGGTCCGTAGTACGCATCGCGACTCCTCGGGACCGGTCAGGGACGGGTGGCGTAGAAGGCGACGGCTGCTGAGGATGCCACGTTCAGGGAGTCGACGCCGCCGGACATCGGGATCCGCACGGTGAGGTCGGCCTGCGCTAACACGTGTGGCTTCAACCCGTGGCCCTCGGTCCCGAAGATCAGCGCGAGCTTGTCGTCCTGCCGGGCAACCAGTTCGTCCAAGCTGATCGAGTCTTCGGACAGCGCGAAGCCGGCCGCCACGAACCCGCGCTTCTGCAGCCGAGCAAGATCTCCCGGCCAGCTGATCAGCCGCGTCCACGGCACCTGGAAGACCGTCCCCATCGACACCTTCACCGACCGCCGGTACAGCGGATCCGCGCAGGTCGGGGATACCAGGACCGCGTCGACCCCCATCGCCGCGGCCGCCCGGAACCCAGCCCCGACGTTCGTGTGATCGACGATGTCGTCGAAGATCGCCACCCGCGCCCGATCACCTAATCCTTCGAGCAGAGCTTCCAACCCGACCGAAGCCCGACGCTTGTACGACGCCAGCGCGCCCCGGTGCACGTGGAATCCGGTTGCCTTCTCGGCCAGTTCCTCCGACACCACATAGACCGGCACCGAAGGCCACTTGTCGAGCACGTCCTGCAGGGTGTCCAGCCAGCGCGGCGCCAGCAGGAACGACCGCGGCTCGTACCCCGCTTCGGCCGCCCGCCGGATCACCTTGGCGCCCTCGGCGATGAACAGCCCGTGCTCCTCCTCGAGCAGCCGGCGCAGGTTCACCTCCCGCAGTTGGACATAGTCAGCCAGCCGCTCATCAGCGGCATCTTCCAGCGGGATCAACCGGCTCATGACACCTGCGCGGCCACGTCGACGACGTTGCCGATGACAACGATCGCAGGGGCGCCGACGCCCGCGGCGGCCATCGTGGCGGCGATACCGGCCAGATCGGACCTGACCTGCTGCTGACCGGGAAGGGTGCCGTCGGCAATCGCCGCGGCGGGTGTGGAGGCCGGCCGGCCGTGCTCCATCAGCGTCGCCGCGATGGCCGGCAGGTTCTCCACTGCCATCAGCAGCACCAGCGTCCCGGAGAGCTGAGCGAGCGCCTGCCAGTTGATCAGCGAGTCCGGGTGTCCCGGCGGGATGTGCCCGGACACCACCGTGAACTCATGCGTCACGCCGCGATGCGTCACCGGGATCCCGGCCACGGCAGGCACCGAGATCGAGCTGGTGATCCCCGGCACCACTGTCCACGGCACCCCGGCCTCGGCGCAGGCGAGCGCCTCCTCGAAGCCCCGCCCGAAGACGTAAGGGTCGCCGCCCTTCAGCCGCACGACGACCTTGCCCTGCCGCGCACGATCGACCAGGATCCGGTTGATCTCCTCCTGCTGCGCCGACCGACCACGCGGAAGCTTCGCCGCGTCGATCAACTCGACGTCCGGGTGCAACTCCTCCAGCAAAGGCTGCGGCGCCAGCCGATCGGCGACGACCACGTCAGCCTCGGCGAGCAACCGCCGCCCGCGCACGGTGATCAGGTCTGGATCACCAGGCCCGCCTCCGACGAGGTACACCCCAGGCTGCTTGGCCAGCGAGTCGCGAGCCCCGAGCGCGCCAGTCCGGAGTTCTTCCAGGATCGCGTCCCGTACGGCGGCCGACCGCCGGTGGTCACCGCCACCCAGTACGCCGATCGTCACCTGGTCGTGCTGCCCGGAGGCCGGAGTCCAGGCGGTCGCGCGGGACCGGTCGTCGGAGCGGACGCAGAAGATGCGCCGCTCCTCGGCCTCCGCGGACACCTGATCGTTGACCGCGGGGTCATCCGTCGCCACCACCACGTACCAGGCGCCGTCGAGGTCACCCTCGGCGTACCCGCGTTCGACCCAGCGCAGGTTCGGGTTCGTCAGCAGGCCCTCGATCGTCGGCGTGATCGCCGGCGAGATCAGGTCGATCTGAGCGCCCGTCTCGAGCAGCCTGGGCAATCGCCGCTGCGCCACCCCGCCGCCACCGACGACCACGACGCGGCGGCCGGTCAGGACCAGCCCGGACAGGTACGGCGCGGGTTCGGTCACGCGTCGTCCTCCGCGGTGATCCCCGCGGACTCGAACGTCGCCATCTCGGCCAGCGCCCGGACCGCGCAGGTCAGAATCGGGTAGGCCAGTACTGCGCCGGTGCCCTCGCCCAGGCGCAGATCGAGATCCACCAGCGGCTGCAGGCCGAGCGTCTTCAGCGCCACCGCGTGACCTGGCTCGGCCGACCGGTGCCCGGCGACGCAGTACTCGATGGCCGCCGGGTGGAGCGCCTGGGCGACCAAGGCGGCTGCGCCCGCGATCACCCCGTCGAGGATCACCGGCACCTTGTTCGCGGCTCCACCGAGGATGTATCCGGCGAGCGCGGTGTGCTCCAGCCCGCCGTACGCGGAGAGCGCTCCCAGCGGATCCGACGCCGGTACGCCGTGCAACGCCAGGGCGGAGCGGACCACCGAGGTCTTGTGGGCCAGGGTGGCGTCGTCGATCCCGGTCCCCCGGCCGGTCACGTCCTCGGCGGTCATCCCGGTGAAGGTGGCGATCAGCGCGGCGGAGGCGGTCGTGTTCGCGATCCCCATGTCGCCGGTGAGCAGGCAGCGGTAGCCGTCGCGGACGAGGTTGTCCGCGAGTTCGAAGCCCACTGTGACCGCGGCCAGCACCTCCTCCTGAGAGAGCGCTTTCTCCGTCGCCAGATCGCGAGTCCCGGGGCGCACCTTGGCGTGCACGATGTCCAGCCCGTGCACGTCGCTCGCCACCCCGACGTCCACCACCCGGACATCGACCCGGTTGTTCGCAGCGAAGGCGTTCACCGCTGCACCGCCGGCGGCGAAGTTCGCCAGCATGGCGGCGGTCACCGCCTGTGGCCAGGGGGAAACGCCCTGGGCGTGCACACCGTGGTCGGCCGCGAACACCGTGACGACGGCGGGGCTCGGCACCGCGGGCGGGCAGGAGCCGGTCATTCCGGCCACCCGGACGGACAGGTCCTCGAGCACACCGAGGGAACCGGCCGGTTTCGTCAGCGCGAGCTGACGCTCCGTGGCGGCGCGCATCGCCCGCTCGTCCGCCGGCCCGATCCGGGCCAGAAAGTCCTCCACCGCTGGTGCCTCCACTCCAGTTGCGGCCACCTGAACGCGGCCAGCACCGATCTTCGCATCTCCGCGCCCGCGACCCGACCTGATCCCGGCCAATGATGGAGGCTGCCGGGGTGGGGACCGCCTGAATCGGCCAGTAATGTCGGAATCACCACACGTCGCGAGATCCCGGAGGATCACAGAATGTCGCTCGAACGGCCGGTCGCACCGGACCCCTACGAACTGCTCCCGACGGTCGGCTCCTTCACCGTCACGAGCACCGACGTCGCCGACGGCGAGCCGCTCGGCGCCGCCCAGGTGTTTGCCGGTGGCAACACGTCACCTCAGCTCAGCTGGGAGGGCTTCCCGGCCGAGACCAAGGGCTTCGTGGTGACCTGTTACGACCCGGACGCCCCGACGCCGTCGGGCTTCTGGCACTGGATCCTGGTCAACCTGCCCGCCACTGTCACCGAACTGCCGGCCGGCGCCGGCGCGACGCCGCGGCTCGACAACGGCGCCTTCCACGTCCGCAGTGACTACAGCACCAAGGCGTTCGGCGGCGCCGCCCCGCCGGCCGGCGACCGCGTGCACCGCTACTACTTCGTCGTGCACGCGATCGATGTCGAGGCCCTGGACGTCGACGACGAGGCCAGCGCCGCGGTGGTCAGCTTCAACCTGGCCTTCCACACCCTGGCCCGCGCGATCATCACGCCGACCTACCAGGAGCCGGCGGCTAGCTGAGCGTCTCGATGGTGAAGCGGCGGGAGCCGGTCAGGGACTCCCGCCGCAGCCTGTGGGTCAGTCCTTGATACCGGACTGGGTGACTCCCTGGATCAGGTAGCGCTGCAGGAAGGCGAAGATCAGCACCAGCGGCAGGATCGACACCGCGACCGCCATGAAGAGCTCGTGGATGTTGATCGTCTGAGCCGTGACGAAGGTCGACATCGCCACCTGGATGGTCCAGGACGACGAGTCCTGGCCGATCACCAGCGGCCACAGGAACGAGTTCCAGTTGCCGATGAAGGTGATCGCGGCCAGCGCCGCGAAGAACGGCAGCGAGTTCGGCACCACGATCCGCCAGAAGGTGCCGAAGTGGCCTGCGCCGTCCACCCGGGCCGCTTCCTCGAGCTCCTTGGGGAAGTTCAGGAAGTACTGCCGGAAGAGGAACGCCGCGAACCCACTGAACAACGTCGGGATGATCAGCCCGCGCAGCGAGCTGACCCAGCCCAGCGACGAGACCACGATGAAGCTCGGGATGAACGTCACCGCGCCCGGGATCATCAGCGTTGCCACGATCGCGTAGAAGACCTTGTCCGCGTGCCGGTACGGGATCCGGGCCAGGCCGTAGCCCGCCATGGACGCGAGCAGCAATTGACCCGCGGTACCGAGGATGCCGACGACCGCCGAGTTGTAGAGGGCCCGGGCGATCGGGACCTGGGTGTCCTTGAACAGTTCGCTGATGTTCCCCCACTGCAGGTCCTTGGGGAACAACGTCCACTCGGGCGAGGTGATGTCCGCCTCCGTCGACAGCGCGTTCCGCAGTACCAGGTAGAACGGCAGCAGGAAGAGAATGACCGCGATCACGAGCGCGAACCAGCGCAGGACGAGGGCGATCTTGCCGAGCGTGCTGCGGGAGTAGCCGATCGGCTGCGGGGTCCCGGTGGTCCGGTCGATCACGGTGGCCATCAGTCCCCCGCCTTCCCGAAGCCGAAGATCCTGCTCTGCAACAGCGTCACCAGCATGATGATCACCGCCAGGATCAGCGCACCCGCGCTCCCGTGCCCGAGGTCCTGGATCGTCCCGAGCGAGATTCCGTACAGGTAGACCAGCGGCGGCCGGGCGAAGTTCACGTTGCCGATCAGGTTGTAGAACTCGTCGAAGGCCTGGTAGGCCGCGATCAGGTTCAGGATCAGTACTGCGACCGAGGTCGCGCGCAACTGCGGCAACGTGATGAACCGGAACGTCTGCCAGCCCGGCTTCGCCCCGTCCACGTACGCCGCCTCGTAGAGCGTCGGGTTGATCCGCTGCAGCCCCGCGATGAACAGGATCATGTAGAACCCGAGCTGCAACCACAACCGCACGGTCACGATCGGCAGCCAGAACCACGGCGGGTCCACCGTCGAGAGCCAGGCGATCCCGTCGATCCCGAACCAGCCGAGCACCGTGTTCGCCAGGCCGAAGCGGACGCCGTTGAAGATCGACAACCGCCAGATCAGCGACGCCACGACGTACGAGCAGGCGGTCGGCAGGAAGAAGACGGACCGAAAGAACGCCCGGGCCACCTTCACCTGGTTCACCAGCAGCGCCAGCGCGAGCGAGAGCACGAACGTCAGCGGCACGATGAAGATGGCGAACACGGTGAACGTGCCCAGGCTGGACAGGAAGTTGTGGTCGGTCAGCATGTCGACGTAGTTGCGCAGGCCGACGAACTCCGACGGCGTGACGGTGTTCTGCGCCTCGAAGAAGCTGAGGACCAGGCTCCAGATGATCGGCAGGTAGGAGAAGATCAGCAGCCCGACGACGAAGGGCCCGACGAAGAGCCAGAACCACAGGGTGTTGCCGGCGATCCCCTTCCGGTTGCCCCGCCGCTCCGGCACCTTGCCGACCGGTGCCGGAGCGAGGGCGGTGCGGGTGCTCATCCGAACAGCCGCGTGAGTTCTGTGTTGACCGTCTTCTCGGCCTTACTGATCTCACCCGCGGGGTCGGATCCCTTCCGGATGATGTTGGTGAGCATGTCGTTGAAGGCGCTGCCCATCTTCGGGGTCCAGGACGGGTTGTCTGTCCTGCCGTAGTCCTGGGTCAGCTTGACCGTCTCGGCCGCGGCGCCCGTCTGCAGCTTGGAGGCCTTGGCTGCAAGGCTCTTGCGCGGTGGGATGTGGAAGCCGTAATTGAGGCACCAGTCCTCCTGGTCCTCCGCGTTGTCGATCCACAGCCACTTGACGAACTTCTTCGCCGCGTCGACGTTCTGGCTCTTCGCCGAGACGAACTGGGTCCAGCCACCGGAGTACACGGCCGGGGTGCCCTGCGCGTCGAGCTTCGGGAACGCGAAGACACCGAGGTCGTCGCCGAACGCCTTCTGCATGGCCGGCAGCGCCCACATCCCGATCCACTGCATGGCGACCAGGCCCTGGAGGATCGCACTCGGATCGGTCCAGTCGGTCGGTGCGCCGAGCAGCGTGCTCTTGCTGGCGTAGAGCTCGTGCAGCTTGGAGAACGCCTGGGCCGCCCGGTCGCCGGTGAAGCCCGGCTTGTTGTCCGGCGTGAGGTACGCGCCGCCGGATGACCACAGCGCCGGGCCGCCGAGGGCGAGGCCGCCGTCGTTGCCGACGAAGATGCCCTTCACCTTGTTCGTGGTGAGCGCCTTCGACGCGGCGATCAGGTCGTCGATCGTCTCCGGCGGCTTGATCCCGGCCTTGTCCAGCAGGCTCTTGCGGTAGTAGATGACCTGGGGGTCGACAATCATCCGGATCCCGTAGACCTTGCCGTCGATCGTGTTGGTGGCCAGGTCCTCCTCGGCGAAGTCGCTCTTCACGTCGGCGAGGATGTCGTCCAGCGCCACCACCTGGTTGCCCTTCACCATCGCGATGTTGAGCTGGCTCTCGAACACGTCCGGGCCCTTGTTGGACAGCAGTCCGGAGGAGAGCTTGGCGCCGTAGTCGCCCGGGGTCCACTGCACGGCGACGTTGGCGTCCGGGTAGGCCTTCGCGTACTTGAGGGCCGCTTCCTTCGTACCGGTCTCGCCGTACTGGTGATACCACTGCGACAGGGTGGCCTTGTCGCCGCCACCGCCTCCGGGGTCCGCCGGGCGGCCGGTGTTGCCGCCGCAGGCCGCGGTGAACGCGGCGAGGGCCGCTAGGCCACCCGTCCGCTTGAGCAGGTCACGCCGGGTCAGGCCGGCGTTCGGAACATGAGCGGGCATGAGACCACCTCCGAGAGCAGCGCCGCGACGCTGCGGCGCAAGCGGGATGCCCCGTAGTTACTTAACAGCGTTAAGCATCTCGGGTTTCGCACACGTTACAACTGAATCAAACATCGCAACAGGGCTGGGCAGGTGACAGTTCGGGTACGGCGGCTAACTGAGCGCAGGATTTCCAACGATTGATCGTCAGGTGAATCGTTGGAGATTGCCTTGACGATGGCCGAAAAGCCCTCCCGGCGCAAGAGCACATCACCAAGGCGCCGCGCGACTTTCTCGTCGCGCGGCGCCTGGAGACACGAAGCGTCACAATTCAACGTGAACGATCACCGCAGGTGATCGCGAGCAGGATCAGGCGAACGTCTCCCCGGCCTCGGCCTTGCGGACCAGCAACGCCGGCGGTTCGAAACGCGCGCCGTAGGTCTTGGCCAGTTCGCGACTCCGTGCGACGAAGCCGGCCGGTCCGCCGGAGTACGCGTTGATGTACTGCAGTGCGCCACCGTGCAGCGGCGGGAAGCCGATGCCGAAGATCGAGCCGATGTTGGCGTCGGCGACAGACCGCAGCACGCCCTCGTCGAGACACTTCACCGTCTCGAGCGACATCGCGAACGCCATCCGCTCCTGCAGGTCGATCACCGGTACGTCGACGTCATCCTTGACGAAGTGCTCCCACAACCCCGGCCACAGGTGCTTCGGCCCGTCAGCCGGGTACTCGTAGAAGCCGGCACCGGCCGCCTTGCCCTTCCGGTCGAACTCCGTCACCAGCCGGTCGGCCACTGCCATCCCGGGGTGCTCGTCGAAGGCGCCCGCGCTGTCCCCGGCCGCCCGGGCCGCGTCGCGGATCTTCATCGGCAGCGTCAGGGTGACCTCGTCCAGCATCGCCAGTGGCGGCGCCGGGAAACCCAGCTGGGTCGCGGCCCGCTCGATCGTGACCGGATTGACGCCCTCGGCAACCATCGCGGCGCCTTCCATCACCAGCGTGCCGAACACCCGCGAGGTGAAGAAGCCGCGGCTGTCGTTCACCACGATCGGCGTCTTCTTGATCTGCCGGACCACGTCGTAGGCCCTGGCCAGCGCCCGGTCGGAGGTCTTCTCCCCCACGATCAGCTCGACCAGCGGCATCCGGTCCACCGGCGAGAAGAAGTGCATCCCGATGAAGTCGTCCGGCCGGTCGATCCCGTCGGCCAGCGAGGTGATCGGCAGCGTGGACGTGTTCGAGCACAGCAGCGCGTCCGGCTCCACCACAGCGGCGATCTCGGCGAAGACCTTCTGCTTCAGCTCCTCGCTCTCGAACACCGCCTCGATCACCAGGTCGCACCCGGCCAGCTCGTTCGGATCCGCCGTCGGCGTGATCAGGCTGAGGAATGCCTCGGCCTTCTGCGGCGTACTGCGGCCCTTCTGCACCTGCTTGGCGAGCAGCTTCTCGGAGTACGTCTTGCCCTTCTCGGCGGCCTCCAGGGAGACGTCCTTCAGGACCACCTCGATACCGGCCTTCGCGCAGACGTAGGCGATCCCGGCGCCCATCATCCCCGCACCGAGCACACCCACCTTGCGAGCCTGGTACTTCGGGACGTCGGCCGGGCGGGATGCCCCGGCGTTGATCGCCTGGAGCTCGAAGAAGAACGCGTTGATCATGTTCTTCGCGATCTGCCCGGTGGCGAGGGAGACGAAGTACCGGGACTCGATCCGGCTCGCGGTGGCGAAGTCCACCTGGCTGCCCTCGACGGCGGCGCTCATGATCGCCTTCGGGGCCGGGTAGGGAGCGCCCTTCAGTTGCTTGCGGAGGTTCGCCGGGAAGGCGGGGAGGAACGCGGCCAGCTTGGGCGAGGCCGGAGTACCGCCTGGGATCTTGTAGCCGTCGCGGTCCCACGGCTGCTTCGCGTCACCATCGTACGAATCGATCCAGCGGTAGGCGGCGTCGAGCAGTTCACCGGCCGGGACGACCTCGTCCACGATGCCGACGGACTTGGCGTGGGCGGGCTTCATCCGCTGGCCCTGGAGGAGCACCTTCATCAGGGCGTCCTGGAGGCCGAGCAGGCGCACCGTGCGGGTGATGCCGCCACCGCCGGGCAGCAGGCCGAGCGTCACCTCGGGGACGCCGATCTCGATTCGGTTGTCGTCGGCAACGATCCGGTGGTGGCAGGCGAGCGCGATCTCCAGGCCGCCGCCGAGGGCCGCGCCGTTGATCGCGGCGACGACCGGGACGCCGAGCGTCTCCAGCACCCGGAGCTGGCGCTTGACCTCCTCGATCGTCTCGAAGACCTCGGCCGCGTTCTCCGGCTGGATCTGAGACAGCATCTGCAGATTCCCACCTGCGAAGAAGGTCTGCTTGGCGCTGGTGATCACCACACCCTTCAGCTCCGCCTTCTCGGCCTGCAGGCGCTCGACCGTCGAGGCCATCGCGGCGATGTAGGTGTCGTTCATCGTGTTCGCCGACGCCGCTGGGTCGTTCATCGTCAGGGTGACGACGCCGTCGTTGTTGGACCAGTCGATCATGCGGCAAGCCTCTCGATGATGGTTGCGACGCCCATGCCGCCGCCGACGCACAGGGTGGCCAGACCGTACCGGAGCTCACGGCGCTCCAGCTCGTCCAGCAGGGTTCCGATCAGCATGGCGCCGGTCGCGCCGAGCGGGTGGCCGAGCGCTATCGCGCCGCCGTTGACATTGACCTTCTCGTGCGGGACGCCGAGGTCGTTCATGAAGTGCAGCACGGCCGCCGCAAAGGCCTCGTTCATCTCGAACAGGTCGATGTCGGAGACCTCGAGCCCCGCCTTGGCCAGCGCCTTGCGCGCGGCCGGCGCGGGACCGGTCAGCATGATCGTCGGATCGGTGCCACTGACCGCCGCGGCGACCACCCGGCCGCGAGGAGCCTGGCCGAGCGCCTCGCCGGCCTTCTCGTTGCCGATCGCAACCAGCGCTGCGCCGTCCACGATGCCGGACGAGTTGCCCGCGTGGTGGACGTGGTTGATCCGCTCGACCGTCACGTACTTCTCCAGGGCGACCGAGTCGAACCCGCCGTGCTCGCCGATCGCCGCGAACGACACCGGCAGACCGGCGAGGGTCTCGACGGTCGTCCCGGGCCGGACCAGTTGGTCGTGGTCGAGGATCTGCAGCCCGTTCCGGTCGAGCACTGGCACCACCGAGCGGGCGAAGTACCCGTTGGCCCAGGCCTTGGCGGCGCGGGCGTGCGACTCGGCGGCGTACGCGTCGACGTCGGTGCGGGACAAGCCGTCGATGGTCGCGATCAGGTCGGCGCTGATGCCCTGCGGGATGAAGTTGGTCTGGATCGCGGTCTCCGGGTCCATCGCCCAGGCGCCACCGTCGGAGGCCATCGGCACCCGCGACATCGACTCGACGCCACCGGCCAGGATGAAGTCCTCCCAGCCCGAGCGGATCCGCTGCGCCGCCTGGTTCACCGCCTCCAGGCCAGACGCGCAGAACCGGTTGAGCTGGACGCCGCCGGTCGTCTCGGGATACCCCGCCGCCAGCACCGCGGTGCGGGCGATGTCCATGCCCTGGTCGCCGATCGGGGTGACCACGCCGAGCACCAGGTCGTCGATCACGGTCGGGTCGAGCTCGGGGTGCCGGGCGCGGAGCTCGGTCAGCAGGCCGGTGATCAGCTGGATCGGCTTCACCTCGTGCAGGGCGCCGGCCGCCTTGCCCTTGCCACGGGGAGTCCGGATCGCGTCGTACAGGAAGGCTTCACTGGGTGCGGTCATGGGGGTCCCGTCGTCTGCCGCGAGTGCCGTGATGGCTCTGACCAACCGATTGTGACAGTTCTGGTGTCACGATGGTCAAGTGGGGCCCACTATGATCTGCGCCATGCCTTTGTCGCCAGTGCCCGCCGATGCCGAACCGACCGGTGCCGACGAGGCAATGCTGACCGTCGACGAACTGTCCGCCCGGGTCGGGATGACCGTGCGCACGCTGCGCTTCTACGCCGGCCGGGGCCTGATCCCCCCGCCTGTACGCCGCGGGCGCGTCGGGTACTACGGACCCGAGCACATCGCGCGGCTCGACCTCGTCCGCGAGCTCCAGGCGCACGGGTTCACCCTGTCCGCGATCGAGGGCTACCTGGACCGCATCCCGGTCGACGCCACCCCGCAGGACATCGCGCTGCACCGCACGCTGCTGACCCCGTGGATGCGGGACCTGCCGGAGACGCTCGATCGCGCCGCGCTGGTCCGGCGTACCGGGCGGGACCTGACCGACGACGACATCGAGATGCTCGTCGCGCTCGGCGTGGTCGAGCCGACGCCGGACGAGGACGTCTTCCAGGTCGCCACGGCGCACCTCAGCCTCGGGGTGGAACTGCTCGACCTCGATCTGCCGGTAGAGGCGGTGCTCGACGCCGGGCGCATCTTCACCGAGCACGGCCGGGCCCTGGCCGAGGAGCTCACCGAGGTGTTCCGCACCAAGGTCTGGCCGCACTACCGCGACTCCGGCGGTCCTCCCGAGCACATCCAGCAACTCGTCGAACGCTTCAAGCCCGTCACCATCCAGGGCCTGGTCCTCGCCTACGAACGCGCCGTCGGCGAGACCCAGCGCGACACCATCCGCCGCTCCCGCACCAAACCCCCACGCCGCTGAACCGCGGTCCGACCCGACCAGGTCCGGGCGGGTCAGACCGGTTCCGTGGTCAGGTGGTCGGGGTGCGGATGCGGAGGTAAGTGAGGCCCCGGAAGTCGAGGTAGGTGGAGTCGGGGGTGGAGACGACGCGGACCATGACGTCGTCGCACCTGCGGCAACGAGCCACCATGCCGGGCGCATCTACGTACAATCGCGCCTCTGCGAAAGCCCCGCGGTCGCCGCAGCCGGCGCACTGCCCGGTCGCCGCGGTGATGTCGACCGCGAACACCTCGCGCATCGCACCCGCCGCCGCATTGCCATCCAAGTATGTGGGTTCGTCCGCTGTCATCGCGGTCCTCCTGTGGGTCCGAAGCGTTCGGTTCTCACCCGGGCCGGGTCGTGGCCCGCGGCGACGAGCAGGTCGGCCACCGTCTCGACGAACGGTGTCGGCCCGCAGACGTAGGTGGTCGGTTGGTCCTCCGGCTGGAAGGCGACCGACTTGAGCAGCTTCGCGTCGATCCGCCTGGGCTTCCGCGACTCCCCCGGCGGCGCCTCGCGGGTGTAGGCGAAGGTGACCGCCACGTCCTCGGACATCGCGACGTCCTTGAGGTCGCTCACGTAGATCACCGAGGCCGGCCGACGCACGGAGTACAGCAACCGCGCCGGCGCGGTGCTGCCGCCGGCCGAGTGCGCACGCAGCATCGCCATCAGCGGTACGACGCCCGAACCGCCGCCGATCAGCTGGACCGGACCGGGCTGCTCGGGCTTCCAGACGAACCAGCCGCCGACGGGGCCGCGGATCTCGAGCGGATCGCCGACCTTGAGCACGTCGACGAGGTACGGCGAGACCTCACCGTCGGGCACCTGCTCCACGGTCAACTCGATCCCCGCGCCGGTCCAGGCGGAGGCGATCGAGTACGACCGGGAAGCCTTGTACCCGTCGGGGGCGGTCAGCCGGACGTCGAGATGCTGCCCGGCGAGGTGCCCCGGCCAGTCCGGTACGTCGAGGGCGATGGTCCGGGCGGTCTCCGTCTCCTCCCGGACCTCGGTGACGGTGCCGACCTGCCAGGTCAGTCGCCGGCGTATCGCTGTTCTTTCCATGGGTCTCCGTACTCGTGGTAGCCGGCCGTCTCCCAGAAGCCCAGGTCCTCGGTGTCGGAGAGCACCAGGCCGCGCACCCATTTGGCGCTCTTCCAGAGGTAAAGGTGGGGAACCAGCAGCCGGGCCGGACCGCCGTGCTCCGGGTGCAGCGGCTCGCCGTCGTACTCGTAGGCGACCCAGGCCCGGCCGTCCAGCAGGTCCTCGAGCGGCACGTTCGTCGTGTAGCCGCCGTAGCTGTGCGCCATCACGTAGTCGGCGCCGGTCTCGACGTCGGCCAGCAGGGTGTCGAGGGAGACGCCCCGCCAGTCCGTGCCGAGCTTGGACCACCGGGTCACGCAGTGCAGGTCCTTGGTGATCTCTTCACTCGGCAACGCCGTGAAGGCGGACCAGTCCCAGCGGGTGACCTCGCCCGTCTCCGTGGTGACGGTGAACTCCCAGTGCTCCGGGAGGATGTGCGGGGTCGGACCGGCCGACAGGACCGGGAAATCGTGAGTCAGGTACTGCCCGGGCGGCAAGTCCGCACCACCCCGGCGACGGCCGGTGAATCCCGGCGACACAATGTCCATCAGAGGACCTCCCTCAAACCTGGAACCACTCCCCGAAGTCAACCACGAACCCCCGGGATCATGGACCGGCAGGGGCCTCAGATTCCCATCGTGCGGCCGATGATTTCCTTCATGATCTCGGTGGTGCCGCCGTAGATGGTCTGGATGCGGGTGTCGAGGTAGGCCTTCGCGATCGGGTACTCGGTCATGAAGCCGTAGCCGCCGTGCAGTTGCAGGCAGCGGTCGACGACCTTCTTCTGCAGCTCGGTGGTCCACCACTTGGCCATCGCGGCGTCGGAAACGGTCAGGGCGCCGGCGTTGAGCTCCTCGATGCACCGGTCGACGAAGACCCGGGCGATCTGGGTCTCGGTGGCCAGCTCGGCGAGCACGAACCGGCTGTTCTGGAACGACCCGATCGGCCGCCCGAACGCCTTCCGGTCCTTCACGTATTGGAGGGTCATCTCGATCATGCCCTCGCAGGCGGCGGCCGCCACCACCGCGATGGTGAGCCGCTCCTGCGGGAGTTTCTCCATCAGGTAGATGAAGCCCTTGCCCTCCTCGCCGAGCAGGTTCGCGGCGGGCACCCGGACGTTGTCGAAGAACAGCTCCGCGGTGTCCTGCGCCTTCAGGCCGATCTTGTCGAGGTTGCGGCCACGCTCGAAGCCCTCCATCCCCCGCTCGACCATGAGCAGCGAGATGCCCTGGTACCCGGCGGACGGGTCGGTCTTCGCGACCACCACGACGAGGTCGGCCAGGATGCCGTTCGAGATGAAAGTCTTCTGGCCGTTCAGGATGTAGTCGTCGCCGTCCCGGATGGCGGTCGTCTGGATGCCTTGCAGGTCGCTGCCGGCGCCGGGCTCGGTCATCGCGATCGCGGTGATCGTCTCGCCCGTACAGAACTTCGGCAGCCACCGCGCCTTCTGCTCCTCCGACGCGTAGTCGAGCAGGTACCCCGAGACGACGTCGGCGTGGATCGTGAAGCCGGGACCACTCGCGCGTGCCTTGGTGACCTCCTCGATCACGACCGTGTTGAACCGGAAGTCCCGCGCACCGCCACCGCCGTACTGCTCCGGCACCATGAAGCCGAGCAGGCCCGCGTCGCCGGCCGCGGTCCACAGCTCCCGCGGCACGATGCCGGCCTCCTCCCAGCTGTCGTGGTGCGGCACGATCTCCTTCTCGCAGAACGCGCGCGCGGTCTCGCGGAAGGCATCGTGATCGGCATCGAAGAGGTGACGTTCCACGGGCGGTCTCCTGGGTCTGAGAGGGTCAGTCGGCCTGTACTGCGGTGCCGGAGCGGAGGAGTTCGTCCACGTCGGCCACACCCCAGTCGGTCAGGGCAGCGCGGGTGTGCTGCCCGGGCCGGGCCGGGGGTTCGGACAGCTCCGAGGGCGTGCGCGAGAAGCGGGGAGCGGGCGCGGCCTGCCGTACGCCGTCCTTCTCGACGAAGGTGCCTCGGGCGGCAAGGTGCGGATGCTCGCCGGCCAGCGGCAGAACAGGTGACACGCAGGCGTCCGAGCCGTCGAACACCTCGGTCCACTCTGCCTGCGTGCGCTGGGCGAAGGTCTCGGTCAGCACCTTGCGGAGCTCCGGCCAGCTCGCCAGGTCGTACCGGTCCGGCACGGTGATCCTGAGCAACCTGATCAACTCGTCGTAGAACTGCGGCTCCAACGCACCGACCGCCATGTACTGCGCGTCGGCCGTTTCGTACACGTCGTAGAAAGGCGCACCGGTGTCGAGCAGGTTCGTCCCGCGCTCCTGCTTCCAACTCCCACCCGCCAGCGCGCCGAGCAACATCGTGGTGAGGTGCGCCGAGCCGTCCACGATCGCGGCGTCGACGACCTGCCCCTGTCCACTCCCCCGTGCTTCGACCAGCGCGGCGAGCACGCCGACTACGAGGTACAGGGAGCCCCCGGCGAAGTCGCCGAGCAGGTTCGCCGGCACCTGCGGTGGTCCACCTGCCCGGCCGATCAGGTGCAGCGCACCCGACAGCGCGAGGTAGTCGATGTCGTGTCCGGCCGCCTGAGCGAGCGGACCGTCCTGGCCCCAGCCGGTCATCCGCCCGTAGACGAGCTTCGGGTTGACCTCGTGGCACGCCTCGGGCCCCAGGCCGAGCCGCTCGGCGACCCCGGGCCGGAAGCCCTCGACCAGCACGTCAGCGCCCGCGACGAGCTGGAGCACCGCGTCGACCGCAGCCGGATTCTTCAAGTCCATCGCGACGTTGCGCCGGCCGCGGTTCACCAGTTCGAGCTCGGGTGGACCCATCGCGAGCCCACCGCCCGGCCGCTCGATCCGCAGTACCTCCGCGCCGAGCTCGGCCAGCAGCATGCAGGCGAACGGCGCCGGCCCGATCCCCGCCAGCTCGACGACCTTCACCCCATCCAATGGCCCCATGCGAGCCATTGTGACAGTACGACTGTCACAGTCGTCAAGTCACCGTCCGCCGCGGCAGTGTCCTGGCCGCCACCACCACCAACGTGGCAGGCAACAGCACTGACAGCACCACGACGACGAACAGCCCGGCCGACAACGCCGGCGAATCGCCCTCCAGATGCTCCGCATGGAAGATCGCGTGCGGGAAGGAGAAGGCCAGGTAGGACAGCAAGGCGACGATCACCAGGCGGCGCTCCAGCCAGATCGCCGCGGCGATCATCACAACCGCCAGGCCGAGCGTGGCACCACCGAAATCCCGGAACAGATGCTCGCTGTACGGCGGGGTCCAGTCGACCGTCGGCACGTCGTTGTAGAAGCTCGCCGGGAACAGCAAGGTCCACACCCCGAGCACCACCTGGATCGCGGCAAGCACGACCAGGCCCGCCCTCACCAGGCCGTTCACGCGGACACCCCGAAACGGTCAGCCAGGAAGTCAGCGAAGGTCCGCCGCCCATAGCCGGTCCCCGACGCGCAGGCGGCACCACCGGCATACGCGCGGAACGCCTTCCCAGGCAGCCGCAGGGGAACCACCGGCCGACGCGATCCCTTGGCCTGCTTCCAGGCGCGGGCCAGAGCCGGGAGGTTGGTCTGCTCGGGGCCGCCGATGTCGGGGAGTCGGCCGGCGGGCGAACCACCGGCGATCTCGGTCAGCCGTACGGCGACGTCCTCGACCGCGATCGGCTGAATCTTCACTGCCGGCGCTAGCAGCACCGGCAGGAATCTCTGCGCGCCGAGCACCTCATCCACCAGATTGTGGAACTGGGTGGCGCGCAGGAGCGAGTACGGGACCTTCGACTCGGTCATGAGCCGCTCGATCTCCAGCTTGTCGCGGTAGTACGGCATCGGGATCTGGTCGATCCCGACGATCGAGATCAGCACCAGATGGCCGATCCCAGCGGCACCGACGACTACGAGCAACCGCTGCATGTGGGCTATGTCTTTGTGACTCCGGCTGGTAGCCAGATGCACGACAGTGTCCACACCGTAGACGGCCTCCTGGAGGCCTACGCCGGTGGACAGATCCCCGGTCAGCAGACCAGGCCCGCGCTGACGGCTCAGCACCCGTACTTCGTGGCCGGCTCGGCGGAGGCGTTCGACGGTCGGGCGGCCGACGGTACCTGTTCCCCCGGTGACGAGGATGGTTCGCATGGAATGGTGTCCTTTCGCTCACCAGCCCAGACTCGACAGCCCTCCGATTCGTGACAACTGCCGCTCGGTGAAGCCCAGCTTGTCCGGATTCATCGCCAGATCCAGCACCACGAGCCGGTCCTGGTCGTCGAACCGGAGGAAGCAAACCGCGCGCACCCCGTCAGGGCCGACGGCAACCACCGCGGGCTCGCCGTTGACCTCGGCGAATCCCGGCACGACGCCGGCGCCGAACTTCTCCAGGACACCGATCAGGTAGCGAGCCACCTTCTGCCGGCCGATCACCGGGTTGCGGGCCGCAACGACCTTGCCGCCACCGTCCGCCCGAGACACGACGTCCTCGGCCAGCAACGCCTCCAGGCCGGCAACGTCGCCGAGCTGCGCCGCCGCGACAAACCGTTCCACCAGTAGCCGCCATCGGCCCGGATCGACCCGCCGCGGCGGCGTCTCGGCCGCGAGTCGCTTGCGCGCCCTTGAGTGGAGCTGCCGCGCGTTCGCCTCCGTAGTACCGATGAGCTCGGCGACCTCGCGGTGGCTGTAGCCGAACGCCTCGCGCAGCACGTACGCCGCACGCTCGGCCGGGCTGAGACGTTCGAGCAGCATCAGCAGGGCCATCGACACCGACTCGCGCTCGGCCACCACCTCGAGCGGGCCCAGGTCGTCCAGCCGTGGATCGGTGAGAACCGGCTCGGGCAGCCACTCGCCGACGTAGGTCTCACGACGAGCGCGGGCGGTCGTCAGCCGAGTCAGGCAAAGGTTTGTGACCGTCTTCGCCAGGTAGGCGGCCGGGTCGTCCACGCGGGACCGGTCGGTGGCCTGCCAGCGGAGCCAGACGTCCTGCAGCACTTCCTCGGCATCGGTGGCCGTGCCGAGGATCCGGTAAGCGATGCCGAACATCCGGCCTCGCTGCTGCTGGAACACCTCCAGCCCGTCCACGTCGACTGACACCACGCCATGATCTCAGCACCCGCGGGGCAGCCGGCGGAAGGTCAGTCGCGGAATGTCTCCGCGGCCTGTTGCACCTTCGCCGAGTAGGCCTGCCAGCCCTCCTCGTCGAGCAAGTCCGCATCGGAGCCGCCCTGGCCGTCGATCAGTTCACGGACGACGTCCGCGTGGCCGGCATGGTGAGCGGTCTCGTCGACCATGCGGATCAGCAGCACGCCCAAGGTGGTCTTGCGCCCGCCCTCCGGCCAGTGCGCCACCTCGCCCGGTGTGTCCAGATCGAGCTCGGAGATCGTCTGGTCCGCGAAGGCGCAGGCCCGTTGGTACAGGCCGGTCAGGTAGTCGCTGCTCTCCGACGGCAGCGCCCACATGTCCGCGCCGTCCCAGATCGACCCGTCCTCGACCCAGGCCAGCTTCTCTCCGGGCGCTCGGCCGAAGCACTCGCCCAGGTAGGTGTACTCCAGGCCGGACAGGTGCTTCACCAGGCCGAGCAGGTTCGTCCCGGACGGCACCAGCGGTCGACGACGGTCGTACTCACTCAGGCCGTCGAGCTTCGCCAGCATCACCGCGCGGGACTCCCGGAGTTTGCTGTGCAGTTCTGCCTTGATGTCCGTCATCCGAAGAGCCTCCCAGTCGAGTTCTCGGCGACGCTAGTCGACGCTGCGGACAGTTTCCGTCGGTGCACCGGGCGGGATGAACGGGACTCCCGCAGGAGCGCCACCTTCGATCAGCGCCAGCAGAGCGGCCGTGTCCAGATGCTCATCGATGGCGTCCGCGAGCCGGTCCAGCCGGGATTCGCGCAGCGCGGCGAACGACACGGACCCGTCCGGCGCGGCCTTGCCCGTCAGCCCGGCCACCTCGGTCAGGAAGGCCCGCCGAGCCTCGTCATCGTCGAGCAACCCGTGCCAGATCGTCCCCCAGACCACCCCGGACCGGCACCCACCAGGGAACTCGCCGGCCTCCCCGGTCACCGTCACCACCCCGTGATGGATCTCGTACGCCGTCGGCGCCGGGCGGGCCAGCACCTTCTCCGCGGCGAAGTCCGTTGCCACTGGCAACAGCCCGAGGCCGCGGTGGTCGCCGCCACCCTCGACACCCAGCGGATCCGAGATCGACTCGCCGAGCAACTGATAGCCACCGCAGATCCCCAGCACAGGCTGTCCTGCCGCGACCCGACCAGCCACGGCATCCGCAAGACCGGTGGATCGTAACCAGGCCAGGTCCGCGGTCGTCGCGCGCGATCCGGGGAGCACCACCAGATCGGCATCGCGGACCTCGGCCGGGCTCGCGCTGAAGAACACACTCGTGGTCGGCTCGACAGCGAGCGCGTCCAGATCCGTGAAGTTGCTGATCCGCGGGAATCGCACCACCGCGATCGTGAGCACCTCTCCCTCACTGGAGGACGCGCGACGAGCCGGTACATCGAGGGCGTCCTCAGAATCCAGCCAGAGGTCCGGAAGCCACGGGATCACCCCATAGGTGGGACGACCGGTCACGGCCTGGAGCATGTCGATCCCGGGCTGGAGCAACGACACGTCCCCGCGGAACTTGTTCACCACGAACCCGCTGATCAACCGCTGGTCCGCCGCGTCGAGCAGAGCCACCGTGCCGAACATCGACGCGAAGACCCCGCCCCGGTCGATGTCCCCGACCACCACGACCGGCGCCTGGGCGTGCTGGGCGAGCCCCATGTTCACGTAGTCGGCCCGCCGCAGGTTGATCTCCGTCGGACTCCCCGCGCCCTCACTGATCACCACGTCGTACCGGCTCGCCAGGTCGTCGTACGCGGCGAAGGCCGCCTTGGCCAGCTCGGCCCGCTCGGTCAGGAATCCCCGGGCGGTCAGCTCACCCCAGGGCTCCCCCATCAGTACTACGTGACTGCGACGGTCGCTGCCCGGCTTCAGCAGGACCGGGTTCATCGCGGCCTCGGGTTCCACGCCGGCGGCGACGGCCTGGATCCACTGGGCTCGGCCGATCTCGGCGCCGTCGGCACAGACCATCGAGTTGTTCGACATGTTCTGCGCCTTGAACGGAGCCACCCGGACGCCTTGCCGGGCCAGCCACCGGCACAGGGCGGTCACGACGGTCGTCTTCCCCGCATCGGACGTCGTACCGGCGACCAGAAGTGAACCCACGGCGAGATCTTAGGGTGCCCTGGAAGCGGGTCGAGGAGGCGGGCGGCCCCCAACCCTCTGTCACCCGGACGGGCGAAGCGCCTCGCCGGAGGTAGATAGAGTGGCTGGCATGGAGAACGAGATCACCATTGCGGACGCACCGGACAGCAGCCGGTACGAGGCCCGCGATGCCGACGGCAACCTGATGGGCTTCGCCGACTACAAACTGAGCAGCTCGGTGATCGCCTTCCTGCACGCGGAGACGCTGCCGGACTACCGCGGCCGCGGCGTGGCGGGCAAGATCGCGGTGAAGTCGCTCGAGGACGCCCGGGACGCCGGCCTGCGGGTCAAGCCGCTGTGCCCCTTCTACGAGCAGTTCCTCAAGGAGCACACCGAGTACGCCGACCTCGTCGGCGCCCCGGACGCGAAGTGACCGCGCCGGTGCTCGGCAGCCTCGCGTGGAAACCGGCCGCCGAGGTGCCCGACCTGCTGGCCGAGCCGGTCCGCGCCACGCTGGGCGACATCCCCGCCTACGCGGCCGCGATCGACCCCACGCTGGCTGACACCGCCGCCTTCTGCGCGGAGTACGACGTGCCGATGGCGGCGTCGGCGAACTGCGTGATCGTGCACGGCAAGCGCGCCGGCGAGTCGACGTACGCCGCGGTGATGGTGCTCGCCACCCATCGCGCGGACGTGAACGGCGTGATCCGCAAGCACCTGGGCGTCCGGAAGATCTCCTTCGCGGCGCAGGACGACGCGGTGGGTTCGACCGGCATGGAGTACGGCGGGATCACCCCGATCGGGTTGCCCACCGACTGGCCGGTGCTCGTCGACGAGGCCGTCGCGCAGGCCGGTCCGGTTGTCATCGGCAGCGGGATCCGCGGCTCCAAGTTGCTCGTCGAGGGCGCCGAGCTGGCCAAACTGCCGACCGCCACGGTGCTCGCGCTGGCCTCCGCGAGCTGAAGTTCCGGATAGCATCAGAACGCTCTCATTGTGCTGGCCCGGCTTGCGGCTGACCGGGCATGACCTACGGGGACGTGATGACCGCGTGACGGTGGCTGGTGGCGAGGGTGGGCCGACCGCGCTGCGGATCATGCTCGGCGGGCACCTGCGCCGGATGCGTGAGGCGGCGAAGATCAGCCGTGCCGACGCCGGCTGGCAGATCCGCGCCTCCGAGTCCAAGGTGAGCCGGATGGAGCTCGGCCGGGTCGGCTTCAAGGAACGCGACGTCAGCGACCTGCTCGACCTGTACGAGCTGAAGGACCCCGAGGAACGCGAGCGGCTGATGGATCTGGCCCGCGCCGCGAACAACCCCGGCTGGTGGTCGCGGTACGGCGATGTGATGCCGAGCTGGTTCTCGAACTACGTCGGGCTCGAGGTGGCCGCCAAGCTGATCCGGACCTACGAGGTGCTCTTCGTGCCCGGCCTGCTGCAGACCGAGGATTACGCCCGCGCCGTCGTCCAGCTCGGCAAGGCGTACCTGCCCGCCGAGGAGATCGAGCAGCGGGTGTCGCTCCGGGTGACCCGCCAGCAGATCCTCACCCGGCACGACCCGGCGAAGCTCTGGGTGGTCATCGACGAGGCAGTCCTGCACCGGCCGGTGGGTGGACGCGCGACGATGCGCGAGCAGATCGAGTACCTGATGAAGATGGCGAAGCTGCCGAACATCACCCTGCAGGTGATGCCGTTCAGCAGCATCGGTTACCCGGGCGCCGGTGGCGCCTTCAGCATCCTGCGGTTCCCGGAAGGCGATCTGCCGGACGTGGTCTACATCGAGCACGCCGCGAGCGCGCTGTACCTGGACAAGCTCGAGGACCTGGACGAGTACACCGCGATCATGGAGGCGCTGACGATCTCGGCGGCGCCTGTTACCGCCACCCAGCCGATGCTCGCCGAGGCGCTCGAACGAATGTCCTGAAACAGCTCAGCCCCCGCGAAGCCGTGCTTCACGGGGGCTGAACCAGCAGAGCGTCAGGCGACCACGAGGTCGACCTTGATGTTGCCGCGGGTGGCGTTGGAGTACGGGCAGACCTCGTGGGCCTTGGCGACGAGGTCTTCCGCGATCGCGCGGTCGACGTCCGGCAGGCTGACGACCAGCTGGACCTCGAGCCCGTAGCCGGCGCCACTGTGGATCGGGCCGATGCCGACCTCCGCGGTGACCGTCGAGTGGTCGACGTCTTGCCGGGCCCGGCGGCCGACCACCTTCAGCGCGCTGTGGAAGCAGGACGCGAAGCCGGCGGCGAACAACTGCTCGGGGTTCGTACCCTCACCGTTGCCACCCATCTCCTTCGGCGGCGCGACGGTGACATCGAGCTTGCCGTCGTCGCTGGCGGTGTGGCCGTCACGACCACCGTGAGCGGTGGCGCGGGCGGTGTACAGAACCTTATCGACTGCGATCATCAGTTAGGACTTCTTTCGGGGGGTTGTTGGGGGGTGTGATCAGCGGGCGGGATCCAGTACGAGCTTGCCGACGGTACGGCGGGCTCGCAGGTCTTCGTGGGCGGTGGCGACCTCGGACATCGCGTAGTCGCCACCGACGATCGGGTGGAGTTGGCCGGCACCGGCCAGCTCGAACAGTTCGTTCAACGGGTCGCCGAGCAACGCCGGGGTCTTGAAGCAGTCAGCCAGCCAGAAGCCGGCGAGCGTCTTCGAACCCTTCATCAGCCGGCTCGGCTCGATCGCGTTGGCGCTCTGGCGGGAGGCCGCGCCGAAGGTGACCAGGCGGCCGAACCGACCGAGGGCCGCGAACGACTCGTCGAACACCGGACCGCCGACCATCTCCAGCACGATGTCGACGGGCTTGCCGCCGTTCGCCTCGATGATGCGGTCCTTCAGGCCCTCGGGGTCGCCGTCGATGGCGGCGTCCGCACCGAGCTCTAGAGTTTGCTTGCGCTTGTCGTCACTCGAGGCGGTCGCTATCACGCGCCCGGCGCCCCAGAGCTTGGCGAGCTGGATCGCGAGCGAGCCGACGCCACCGGCGCCCGCGTGCACCAGCACCGACTCCCCGGCCTTGAGGTGGGTCGACGTCTTCAGCAGGTGCCAGGCGGTCGTGCCCTGCAGGACCAGCGCCAGCG
The DNA here is from genome assembly GCF_042657745.1 of Kribbella qitaiheensis. Taxonomy (GTDB): domain Bacteria; phylum Actinomycetota; class Actinomycetes; order Propionibacteriales; family Kribbellaceae; genus Kribbella; species Kribbella qitaiheensis. The sequence continues at coordinate 53,556 of NZ_JBHSKE010000067.1, forward strand.
CTTCCCCATCGCTGACACCTTCCGGTACGTCGAACACGTACGGCGCGTGCGCCACGGCCTTCTCCGCATAACCACCGGATCCGACCAGCGCGACCACGCGACGGCCGTCCGCAGTACGGCCGACGACCTCGCCGCCCGGGATCAGCGGCAGCTCGGCCTTCGACAGGTAGCTGTTCTCGACCTGGTGGGTGTCGGCGTAGTTGATCCCGGCCCGGTCGACGGTGATCAGGACTTGTCCCTCACCGGCCGTCGGTTCCTCGACGTCGCTGACCTCGAGGACCTCGGGTCCACCGAACTCGGTGATCTGTACGGCTCGCACGCTGCAGAATCCCTTCGCCTTGGCTACCTGCTCTACGGTGTACTATACACCGTACGGTAGACGTTCCGTAGTGATCTAGGACCCATCAGGGAGGTACCCCCGGATGCCGGCGAAGACCCGCACTCCGCGCAACACACTCAGCCCCGAGCTGATCGTGCGGACCGCGCTGGACCTGATGGAGGGCCAGGGCAGCGACGCGCTCAGCCTCCGCGGTCTCGCCGCCGAGCTGGGCGTCGGCCCGATGGCGCTCTACACCTACTTCCGCAACAAGGACGACCTGTACGACGCGGTTCGCGACCACCTGATGGGCCTCATCCCACCGGTCCCCGAAGACGTCGCCTGGCCGGACCAGGTCCGCGCCGTCTGCCGGGGACTCCGCGCGCTGATGCTGCAACATCCTTGCCTCGCGCAACTACTTGCCGGCCGGCCACTGAGCGGCCACGAGACCGCCCGGGTGGCCGAAGACCTGCTCGGCGTACTGCGGTCGGCGGGGTTCGACGCGCAGACGGCGGCCCGGACGCACACCACGTTGTTCACCTATGTCCTCGGTGCGACATCGTGGGAGATCCAGATGGCGGCCGAGCGGCAGGACCCGCAAGAGCGACGCCGGCTGCGCGCCACGATCGAGTCGCTCTCCCCCACCGAGTTCCCGACGGTCGTTGCACTGACACCGGAGTTGTCGCGCACGACCGGCGGCGACGAGCAGTTCGACTACGGCCTGGACCTGCTGCTGGCGGGCCTGCAGACCGGCCAGCAGGCCGGCGGGTAGTCCTCGATCAGAAGACCATCGTGACGATGGCGATGATGCCGATCACCACGATGAGGACGCGCAGGGCTGTCGGGTGGAGCCTGCGGCCGTAGCGGGCGCCGACGAAACCGCCGATCGTCGAGCCGACCGCGATCAGCGCCGCGGCCAGCCAGTCCACGTCCGCGACGATGATGAACAAGATCGCCGCGACCGTGTTGACCACGGTGGCGAGCACATTCTTCAAACCGTTCATCCGCTGCAGATTGGCATCCATCCCGATGCCGAGGATCGCCATCAGGAGAACACCCTGGGCGGCGCCGAAGTACCCGCCGTACACACCGGTCGCGAAGACGGCCGGAATCACCCACCAGGCTCCGCGATGGGTGTGCTCAGGAAGGCTGATCCGCTTGGACAGCCACGGCTGCAGCGCCACCAGGACACAGCCGAGCAGGATCAGTCCGGGAACGATCGCCTCGAAGGCGGAGTCGGGCAGCTTGAGCAGCAGGATCGCTCCGACGATGCCCCCGAGCAGCGATGCCGGGATCAGCCGCAGCATCCGGCCACGCTGTCCTTCGAGTTCGCGCCGGTAGCCGATCGCGCCGGCCGCGGTACCGGGTGACAGGCCGACTGTGTTGCTGACGTTCGCCACCACCGGCGGGATGCCGACAGCAAGCAACGCGGGGAAGGTCAGCAAAGTGCCGGAACCCACCACCGCGTTGATTGTGCCTGCGCCCATGCCCGCCACGAAGACGAGCAGCGCCTCGAACCATGTCATCGCTGCCAGACTCTACGCACCTGACAGACGTACCTGCTCGTCAGTCCGACCAATGAACGGGAAAGTGCAGTGGACGTCACACGGCCTGGCGCACACCCTGAGGTGTGAGCCAGGCCGCGATCAGTACGTCGTACCGGGGCTGGTCAGCGCTCGACCGGCGGTTCCGCCGACGGCGGGGTGTCCTGCACGGCCGGCTCCGGGCTGGCCGTCACCGCCGGGGTCACGCTCTGCTGCTGGCTGCGCGAGCTGACGGCCGCGTTCTGTGCGGCGGCGATCGCTTCCTGGACCGCGTGGTCGGCCTCGGCCACGGCGGCATCCGGAGCCGCCGCCGAGCCCATCCCGCTCTCGACCTGGATCGCGTGCGAGTCGCCCAGGTCGGGCTCCGGGAACGGGCCTTCGGCCTTCTGGGTGATGCCGGCGATCTGGCCGACGGCACTGCCGAGACCCTCCATCGCCTTGCCGATCTCGCTGGGGATGATCCACAGCTTGTTCGAGTCGCCTTGAGCGATCGACGGCAGCATCTGCAGGTACTGGTAGGCGAGCAGACCCTGGTCCGGCTTGCCGGCGTGGATCGCGTTGAAGACGGTGGTGATGGCCTGCGCCTCACCCTGGGCCTTCAGGATCCGGGCCTCCCGCTCGGCCTGCGCCCGCAGGATGCGGGACTCCCGGTCACCTTGCGCGGTGAGGATCGCGGACTGCTTCTGACCCTCGGCCGACAGCACGGCCGACTGCCGCATACCTTCGGCGGTGAGGATCGCGGCGCGCTTGTCGCGGTCGGCGCGCATCTGCTTCTCCATCGAGTCCTGGATCGACGGCGGCGGGTCGATCGAGCGGAGCTCCACCCGGTTCACCCGGATGCCCCACTTGCCGGTCGCCTCGTCCAGGACGTAGCGCAGCTTCTCGTTGATCTCCTCGCGGCTGGTCAGCGTCTGCTCGAGATCCATGCCACCGATGATGTTTCGCAGCGTCGTCATGGTGAGCTGCTCGATCGCCTGGATGTAGTTGGAGATCTCGTACGTCGCCCGCACCGGGTCGTTCACCTGGAAGTAGATGACGGAGTCGATCGACACCATCAGGTTGTCCTCGGTGATGACACCCTGGGGCGGGAACGCGACCACCTGCTCGCGCATGTCGATCGTGTAGCGCACCTTGTCGACGAACGGGGTCAGCAGGTTCAGGCCCGGCTGCAGGCCGACCTTGAACTTCCCGAACCGTTCCACGATGCCGACGGTCTGCTGCTGCACGACCCGGACGGACTTGACAAGTGTGACGACCACCAATAAGGCGACCAATGCCAGCACTATGAGGAACGCGGTCACGTGACCCTCCAACTCGAAGAACCCTAAGGACGGACAGTCTTTCCTATCGACGGGCCACTCCAGGCAACGGTTCCCTCACGATCCGGATGCCTGATCGAGCAGGTTCTCGGACGCCGTACCGTCGCCGGAAGTGGCGCCGATAGCAACGACGTCCTCACTTCGAACAGTACTTCGCTCGCACCGCCGCTCAAGCAGGGGCGGCGGCGCGGCGCACGATGTCATCAGACAGTAAGGTCCGCTACTTCGGCGGTTCGGAATCCTTGCCGGTTTCCGGCGACCCACTGCCCTGGCCGAGCTCCGGCTGGTGATGGCTGAACGGGTCGCCGATCGGGTACACGACGGCGGTGGCTCCGTCGATCGACATCACCTCGACCCGGGTGCCCGGCGGAATGGTGGAGACCTCGTCGTACGGGCGGGCGGTCCAGAGCTCACCGTTGAGCTTCACCGAGCCGCCCCCGTCGGGGTGGATCTCCTTGATCACGACACCGGTGCGGCCGATCACGTGCGCCGAGCCGGTCTTCAGCTCGCCGCCATGGTGGAGCTTGCGGACCAGCAGCGGGCGGATGGCGGCGAGCATCGCACCCGCGGTCAGCAGGCCGACGACTATCTGCAGCCACAGCAGTCCGGGGAACACCGCACTGACGGCGCCGGCGGTGACTGCTCCCGCGGCCAGCATCAGCAGAGTGAAGTCGAGCGAAGCAAGCTCCGCCAGACCGAGCACGGCGGCCAGCGTGAGCCAAGCCGCCCAGACGTTGTCCCGCAGCCAATCCATCATCTGCCAACTCTATCCGCGATCAGGACCTCCGGCAGGCCCACCAACCGTCCGACGCACCCGGACGGTTCAAGGATTCCCTCTTCACCTACCAGCCAACACCCCGCCCACAAACCCCACCCGCCGGCGACGGGTCAGAGGGCTCGGGCGGTGTAGCGGCCGTCGATGTGGTCGAGGGCCAGGGGGATGTCGAAGGTTTCGCTCAGAGTCTGGGCGGTCAGGGCCTCGGTCATGGGGCCGGCGCTGACGATACGACCCTGCTTCAGGAGCAGGGCGTGGGTGAAGCCCGGCGGGATCTCCTCGACGTGGTGAGTGACGAGGACCATCGCGGGAGAGCCCTCGGCGGTCGCGATCTGGCTGAGGGAGCGGACCAACTGTTCGCGACCCGTAAGGTCCAGGCCGGCGGCCGGCTCGTCGAGGAGCATCAGCTCGGGGTCCGTCATCAGGGCCCGGGCGATCTGGACGCGCTTGCGCTCCCCTTCGGACAAGGTGCCGAAGGTGCGGTCGCTGAGGTGGCCGATGCCCAGTTCGGTGAGCAGTTCCTTGGCCCGCTGGTGGTCGAGCTCGTCGTACTCCTCGCGCCAGCGGCCCAGTACGGCGTACGAGGCGGAGACGACCACGTCGGCGACCCGTTCGGAGCGCGGGAGGCGGTCCGCGAGGGCGGCGCTGGTCAGCCCGATCCGCGGCCGGAGCTCGAACACGTCGACCGCGCCGAGGACCTCGCCGAGCAGCCCGACGACACCGGTGGTCGGGTGCATCTGCGCGGCCAGGATCTGCAGCATCGTCGTCTTGCCCGCGCCGTTGGGCCCGATCACCACCCACCGGTCGGCCTCGTCGACGGACCAGTCGATGTCGTCGAGCAGACGAGAATCACCGCGGACGATCGAGACACCGGCGAGCTCCACCACTGCAGTCATGGACCAAAACCTACGGGGTCGGCCGCGGCGAGGTGCGCCGACCCTGGTGGTGTCGGGCCGGCCGCCGCCGGATGGGACAATGTCAGGTGTGCTGACCACTGCCGCCTCGGTGCGTTTCACCGTCTGGACCAACGCGATGCTGACCGGCGCCTGCGACCCGGACACGGCGGCGCACAAGATCCTCGGCGACGACGTCGGCCACCACGTGTCCGGCCTCGCCGGCCACCCGGCGCCCGCGACGTTGCCGGTGGCACTCAACCTGCTCCGCGCGGCCGGCGCCACCCAGGCCCATCTCGCGCTGCCGATCCCCGGCGACCCGATCGGGCTGGCGGGACCACCTCCGTTCAACGAGGCCGCGCTCGAGACGGGCGAGGCCGTAGTACTGACCGGGACAGAACTCGGGCTGGTGCCGGCGTACGTCGGCCCGGCGGTGCAGTGGATGGTTTTGCCGGCGACCAGTCCCCCACCGGCCGACCTCGGGGAAGCCGACCGAGGGCTACGGGCCGCGTTGATCGAGGCGGCCGAGTCGCTCGCCGCCCTGGACGTGGCCAGGTGGAAGCCCGAGGTCGCCGACGCGCTGATCGACATCCGCAGGATCGGCTCCGGCAAGGGCGACGATCTCGCTCCCGGCTACGAGGCCCGCGCTGTGAAGACCGCCGCGACCGCACGGCGCCTGCTCGCGATCGCGGACGCGGCGCTCGAGGACGACGGGGCGGCTGTCACCGGCGCCGAAGCCGATGCCAGGCGTCGCACGCTGCTGGATCTGGCCGCGGCCGCGCGCCGTGCACTCGTCGCCGCCTGTGGACCGCCCACTCCCCGTTAACCATTCTTGGGTAGCGTCATCCTCGTCATGACTGGACAGGCTGAGTACGAAGCGCATCCCATCGATCGCCCGACCCTGCTGGTCACGCTGACCGGCACGGACCGCCCGGGCCTCACTTCCGCCGTGTTGTCGACGCTGGCCGGCCGCGGCCTGGACGTGATCGACGCCGAACAGGTCGTACTCCGGGGCCGGCTCGTGCTCGGGGTGCTGCTGACCGCACCGCGGGACCACAAAGAGCTGAAGAAGGACCTCAAGGCGCTCGCCGAGAACCTCGAGGTTGAGATCGACATCTCCAAGGGTGTCGGCGACAACGAACCGCGCCGCAAGGGCCGCAGCCAGGTGACCGTGATCGGGAATCCCCTCTCGGCCGCGGGGCTCGCCGCGATCGCCGGCCGGATCGCCGACATCGGCGCGAACATCGACCGGATCAGCCGGATGGCGCGCTACCCGGTCACCGCGATGGAGATCGCCGTGTCCGGTGCCGACCCGGACGCCCTGCGCGCGGTGCTCGCGCTCGAAGGTGTCGCCCAGCGCCTGGACGTCGCAGTACAGGCGGGTGGTCTGTATCGGCGGGCCAAGCGGCTGATCGTGATGGACGTCGACTCGACGCTGATCCAGGGCGAGGTGATCGAGATGCTCGCCGAGCACGCCGGCCGGCTGGCCGAGGTCGCCGCGGTCACCGAGCAGGCGATGCGTGGCGAGCTCGACTTCGCCGAATCGCTGCGGCACCGGGTGGCGACCCTCGAAGGGCTGCCCACTTCCGCGCTCGACGAGGTGTACGACGCGATCGAGCTGGCGCCCGGGGCGCGCACGCTGGTGCGGACGCTGAAGCGGCTCGGGTACCAGTTCGCGATCGTCAGCGGCGGGTTCAGCCAGATCACCGACAAGCTCGCGGCCGAGCTCGGCATCGACTTCGCGGCGGCGAACGTGCTGGAGATCGTCGACGGCAGGCTGACCGGCAAGGTGGTCGGCGAGATCGTCGACCGGGCCGGCAAGGCGACTGCGCTGCGGCGGTTCGCGGCGGCCTCGGACACCCCGCTGTCCCAGACGGTCGCCATCGGCGACGGCGCGAACGACCTCGACATGCTGGCCGCGGCCGGCCTCGGCATCGCCTTCAACGCCAAGCCGGTCGTCCGCGAAGCCGCCGACACTCACTTGAGCGTCCCCTACCTCGACACGATCCTCTACCTGCTCGGCATCTCCCGCGAAGAAGTAGAAGCCGCCGACGCCGACGGCGCCCTCAACTGAGGTCGAGCTCGCCCGCCGCGAGCGCAGTACTGGTGGACTGCAACAACGTGCAATCCTGGACTTACTTGCCAACAGCAACCGGGCGGATCAGGATCTTGGGCATGTCAGTTCTTCCCAGGATTCCGGCCGGGTTCAGCGGCCGGGCGGCGAGCACTGCCGATGTCGAGGCGATCCATCGGCTGGTGGTAGCGGTCGAGAAGGAGCAGCTCGGGTACGCCGAAACGTCGGCGGACGGGATCATGGCGTCCATCACGCGGCCCGGGCTCGAGCTCGCCGACGACACGCTGGTCATCCACGACGAGGGCGGTCGGCTCGCGGGATGGGCGTGGCTGAACCGCGGGCGGCGAGCGCAGATCGATGTCGATCCCGCCTTCAGGGGCCGGGGCGTGGGGTCCGCTCTGCTCGACTGGGCCGAGGCCCGAGCTACCGAGCTGGGCAGCGACTGGATGGCCCAGACGGTCGACGACGCCGATGAAGCCGGGACCGAGCTGCTGCGCTCGCGCGGGTACGAAGTACTGGCGACGAACTGGCAGCTCGAGATGCCGATGCCGGTCGAGCCCGTCGTACCGGCACTGCCTGCGGGGATCACCGTGCGGCCGTTCGAGGATCGCGACGCGACGGCGGCTCACCAGGTGGTGGAGGACGCCTTCGACGAGTGGCAGCCGCGGCGGAAGTCGTACGAGGAGTGGGCTCGGCTGACCATCGAGCGCGAGACCTTCGCGCCGGCGCTCTCGCCGCTCGCGTTCGCGGGTGACGAGCTGGTCGGGGTGGTGTTGAGCCTCGAGCTGCCCGACTCCGACGAGGGGTACGTCGAGCAGCTCGCCGTACGGCGTGATCACCGCGGCCGGGGAATCGCTCGAGGGTTGCTGGCGGTCGCGAGGCACGGGTTCTACCAGCAGGGTCGGCGGAACCTGATCCTCTGGACGCATTCGGGGACCGGCGCTCTGGCGATGTACGAGCGCCTCGGGATGAGCGTGCGGCGCAGTACAACGGTCTACCGCGGCAGCCTTCCCGGCGGGAATTCCGCGACCGGGAACGTTCCCTCGCGGTCTTGACGCGATCCAGCGTGACGAGCCGTTGACACACGGCGATGAGAGCGCTCCCATAGGGCGTACTTCGTACCTTTCGGCGCCGCGCTGGTGATGGCGCCGGTCCAGACCGTGGAGGTCGCCATGCGTTCCCGCCCGAACCATCCATCCACACGTCGCCGAACCATCCTCAGCGCTCTGCTCGCCCCCGTCCTGGTCGCCGTCCCGCTGACCATCGCGGCCCAGGCGAGCGTGCCCCCACCCGCCGTCGGCTGGACGACGGTCTGGAGCGACGACTTCGACGGTGCCGGAGGCTCGCTGCCCTCCAGCGCCAACTGGATCATCGACACCGGCCACGGCTACCCCGGCGGCCCCGGCAACTGGGGCACCGGCGAGATCCAGAACTACACGAACAGCACCAGCAACCTCGCTCTGGACGGCGCCGGGAACCTCCGGATCACGCCACGCCGGGACGGCGCCGGCAACTGGACGTCGGCCCGGATCGAGACCCAGCGGAGCAACTTCAAGCCACCCTCCGGCGGCGTTCTCGCGATCGAGGGCAGGATCCAGATGCCGAACGTGACGGGCAACGCGGCACTCGGGTACTGGCCCGCGTTCTGGGCGCTCGGCCAGCCGTACCGGGGGAACTACTGGAACTGGCCGGGCATCGGCGAGTTCGACATCATGGAGAACGTCAACGGGATCAACTCCGTCTGGGGCGTGCTGCACTGCGGCGTGAACCCCGGCGGCCCGTGCAACGAGACCAGCGGGATCGCCAGCAACAGGGCCTGTCCCGGCTCGTCGTGCCAGTCCGCGTTCCACACCTACCGGTTCGAGTGGGACCAGAGCAACTCGCCGAACCAGTTCCGCTGGTACGTCGACGGCCAGCAGTTCCACTCGGTCAGCCAAGGGCAGTTGCCCGCGGACACCTGGGCCAACATGACGAACCACGCGGGGTACTTCATCCTGCTGAACCTCGCGATCGGCGGCGCCTTCCCCGACGCGCTGAACGGCCCCACACCGCGGGCCGAGACCGTGCCGGATCGCCCGATGATCGTGGACTACGTCGCGGTGTCGACGAAGGGCGGCGGCACCCCGCCCACCACGCCACCCACTACCCCGCCGACCACTCCCCCGCCAGGTGGCGGAGGCAGTGCCTACAGCACCATCCAGGCCGAGTCCTACACGCAGCAAGGCGGTACCGGCGTGGAGACCACCACTGACTCAGGCGGCGGGCAGAACCTCATGCAGCTGGGCAACGGCGACTGGGCCATGTACCGCGGCGTCGACTTCAGCAGTTCGGCGGCACATCAGTTCAGCGGCCGGGTGGCATCAGGTGCCTCGGGTGGTGTCAGCGGCCTCGTCGAGGTGCGCCTGGACAACAGGTCGAACGCACCGATCGGCAGCTTCGCCATCGCCAACACCGGCGGCTGGCAGAGCTGGCGAACAGTCCCAGCCAACATCAGCGCCGTCACCGGCGTCCACGACGTCTACCTAACCTTCACCAGCGGCCAACCAGCCGACTTCGTAAACCTCAACTGGTTCACCTTCGGCCACTGACGTGGTGCCGGGTTGTCCCGGCCCGGCGCCACGTACGGTCGGGAGCATGCTGGCTCTTACGAAGGCAGGGTCGTCGGTTGCGCTGACGCCCGTGCCCGACCCCATGCCTCTACCGCATGAGGCGCTTGTCAAGGTGAATGCCTTCTCCTTGAATCGGGGTGAGGTTGAAGATCTCCAGAAGCTGCCCGAGGGGGCCGCGGTCGGGTGGGATTTCGCGGGGACGCTCGAAGCGGGGCCGGCCGACGTCAGCAAGCTTCAGGACGGCATGGCCGTCGGTGGGCGAGTGGTCGGCCTGGCGCGGAGCCGGGGTGCATGGGCGGAGTACGTCGCCGTCCCCGCCAACTGGTTGACCATGCTGCCTGGCAACGTGGCTGACGCGCAGGCCTGTGCGCTGCCGACTGCTGGGCTCACTGCGTTGCGCTCGCTTGAGGTCGGCGGGTTCCTGCTCCGTAAGCGAGTGTTGGTGACCGGAGCCAGGGGTGGGGTCGGCCGGTTCGCTACTCAACTGGCGAAGGCGGCTGGGGCGCACGTGACAGCCTTGGTCCGTACGGCGGTAGAGGTGCCCGGGGCTGACCTCGTCACGACGGAGGTCCGGGGTAGCTACGACCTCATCGTGGATTGTGTTGGTGGGGAGGTCTTCGGGCGTGCGATCGAGTGCCTGCGGCCGCGTGGGGTGCTGGTCAATCTTGCGACGCCTGATCCGGATGAGCGGATCAGCTTCCGGGCCGGTGGGTTCGATCGGTCGGCGGGGGCGCGGATCTACACCTTGAACAACTTCGACGAGTTGACGGCGCATGACAGCGTCCAGGACGACCTGACCCGGCTGCTCGAACTGGTGGCTGGGTTCAAGCTCGATGTCGGTGTCGAGGTCGAGGCGCCCTGGGAGGAAACACCGGCGGTGATCGAGGCGTTCCTTTCTCGCCGGATCACCGGGAAGGCGGTCTTGCGGGTCCACTGAGGGCTGTTCGGGGCTGGAGCACTTATTGTTCGGCTATGTCTGAACAGCAGGGTGGGGTGACGACGGGCGGGCCGGGGGCTCTGTTCGCCATTGGTGGGGCCGAGGACAAGCTGAAGAAGCGGATGGTCCTGCAGGAGTTCGTCGAGGCGGCGGGTGGCTCGAAGGCCCGGATCGTGGTGGTTCCGACCGCCTCCGCGCTGGGGCCGGACGTGGTCGACGTGTACTCGGCGTTGTTCGCCGCGCTCGGGGCCGCCAGCGTGGTCGGCGTACGGCCGGAGAACCGTGAGGACGCCGACGACCCTGCCTTCATCGAGCCGCTGTACGAGGCGACCGGTATTTTCATGACCGGCGGCAACCAGCTCAAGCTGAGCGGCGTGGTCACCGGTACCGCGTTCGGCCGGGCCGTGACCGCGGCTCATGCCCGGGGCGCAGCCGTCGGCGGTACGTCGGCCGGCGCGAGCATCCTGGCCGAGCACATGATCGCGTTCGGGCGCTCCGGGGCGACCCCGCGGCAGCGGATGAGCCAGCTGGCCGGTGGGCTCGGCCTGGTCCAGGGTGCGATCGTGGACCAGCACTTCGCCCAGCGCAACCGGTACGGCCGCCTGCTGTCCCTGGTGGCGCAGTCCCCCGGGCTGCTCGGGATCGGCGTCGACGAGGACACCGCGGCCGTCGTACGGGGGACTCATCTGGAGGTCGTCGGGCGCGGTGCGGTGACGATCTTCGACGGCAGCCGGATCACCTCGAACGCGCACTACGCGAGCCGTTCCGAGGCGATCCTCGCGTCCGGCGTCGTCCTCCACGTGCTCCCCGCGACCGCGACCTTCGACCTCAAGGCGCGTGTGCTGCTCTCGTACGGCGCGCAGCCGCCGGCCGAGGAGGTCGCCTCGATCGAGGCCGCCGAGGCGGATCTGCGCAACCTCGCCAAGGAGATCGCCGCCGAGGGCGTCTCCCCGGCGTACTACGCCGAGCGCAAGCGCCGAGCCGGCCGCCGTACGGCGAAGGCGGCGGCGCCGGCCAAGAAGGCGGCCACGGCGAAGAAGTCCAGATCGTCGGCCGCCGGGCAATCCAGACCGGAGGCGACCGAGCCTCTGAGCGCGGGCGCCGAACTCAGCCGACCAGACACCGAGCCAGGGCCGACTCCAGGGCCGCAACCAGACAGTGGGACCGCATGACCGATACCGCCGCCGACCAGACCCAGGGCACCCCCAGCCCGGACCTGAAGATCATCGAGACCCGGGTCTACCGGGGCCCGAACGTGTGGAGCTACGACCCCGCCATCCATCTGGTGGTCGACCTGGGGTCGCTGGAACACTTCCCCTCCAACACGATCGACGGCTTCACCGAGCGGCTGCTCGAGCACCTCCCCCGGCTGGACCAGCACCACTGCTCGCGCGGCCGGCGCGGTGGCTTCATCGAGCGGCTGCAGGAGGGCACCTGGCTCGGCCACATCGCCGAGCACGTCTCACTGCAACTGCAGCAGGAGGCCGGCCACGACATGCGGCGCGGCAAGACCCGCCAGGTCAAGGGCGTGCCCGGCCGGTACAACATCGTCTACGCGTACGCCGACGAGGCGGTCGGCCTGGCCGCGGGTGAACTCGCCGTCCGGTTCGTGAACCACCTGGTGCAGCCGGACCCCGGGTTCGACTACACCACCGAGCTCGAGCGGTTCATCAAGCAGGCCGAGCGGACCGCGTTCGGGCCGTCCACCCAGGCGATCGTCGACGAGGCGGTGTCCCGCGACATCCCGTGGATCCGGCTGAACAAGTTCAGTCTGGTCCAGCTCGGGCAGGGCGTGCACGCGAAGCGGATCCGGGCCACGATGACCTCGGAGACCGGCTCGATCGCGGTGGACGTCGCCAGCGACAAGGACCTGACCACCCGGTTGCTCGCCTCGGCGGGACTGCCGGTGCCGCGGTCGGGTTCGGTCCGCGACGTCGAGGACGCGGTACAGCTGGCGAACAAGATCGGTTATCCGGTCGTGTGCAAGCCGCTGGACGGCAACCACGGTCGCGGTGTCTGCCTGAACCTGAAGGACGCGAACGAGTTGCGCGAGGCCTTCCCGATCGCCGCGGAGCAGTCGCGCCGCGGCTCGGTGATCGTGGAGAACTTCGTCACCGGCAAGGACTACCGCTGCCTGATCATCAACGGCCGGATGGAGGCCATCGCCGAGCGGGTGCCCGCGCACGTCGTCGGCGACGGCGTGCATACGGTGGCCGAGTTGGTCGACATCACCAACGCCGACCCGCGCCGGGGCGTCGGCCACGAGAAGATCCTGACCCGGATCACGGTGAACGCGGCCGCGCGCGAACTGGTCCGCAGCCAGGGCTTCGAGCTGGACGACGTGCCGCCCGAGGACACGATGGTGAAGCTCACGCTCACGGGGAACATGTCGACCGGCGGGATCTCGATCGACCGTACCTTCGAGGCGCACCCGGAGAACGTCGAGATCGCGGAGGAGGCGGCCCGGATGATCGGGCTGGACATCGCCGGTATCGACTTCATCTGCCCGGACATCACCCAGCCGGTCCGCGAGACCGGCGGCGCGATCTGCGAGGTGAACGCGGCTCCCGGGTTCCGGATGCACACGAACCCGACGATCGGCGACCCGCAGTACATCGCCAAGCCGGTGGTGGACATGCTGTTCCCGCCGGGCGCGACCAGCCGGATCCCGATCGTCGCGGTGACCGGCACGAACGGCAAGACGACCACCTCCCGGATGATCAGCCACGTCTTCAAGGGGATGGGCCGCAAGGTCGGGATGACCTCGACCGACGGCATCGTGATCGACGAGCGGCTGGTGATCCGGTCCGATGCGTCCGGGCCGAAGTCCGCCCGGATGGTGCTGCAGAACCCGCGCGTCGACTTCGCGGTCTTCGAGGTGGCTCGCGGTGGGATCCTGCGCGAGGGCCTCGGCTACCAGCGCAACGACGTCGCCGTGGTGCTGAACATCCAGCCGGACCACCTGGGCATGCGCGGGGTGGACACCCTCGAGCAACTGGCCGACGTGAAGGCCGTGCTGGTGGAGGCGGTGCCGCGCAACGGGTTCGCGGTACTGAACGCCGACGATCCGCTGGTGCGCAAGATGCGGCGGAAGTGCTCGGGTGAGGTGGTGTGGTTCAGCGTCGCCGAGACTGGCAGCGAGGTGCGCGACTACATCGAGGGCCACTGCCGGCGCGGTGGTCGCGCGGTCGTGCTGGACCGCTCCGACCTGGGCGACATGATCATCATGAAGCACGGCCGGCGGTCGATGCAGCTGGCCTGGACCCACTTGCTGCCGGCAACGTTCGGCGGGCGGGCGATGATGAACGTGCAGAACGCGATGGCTGCCGCCGCGGCAGCCTTCGCGGCCGGGGCTCCGCTGCACGACATCCGCCAGGGGCTGCGGACGTTCAACACGTCGTACTATCTCTCCCCCGGCCGCTTGAACGAGATCGACGTCGACGGCCGGACCGTCATCGTCGACTACTGCCACAACGCGCCGGCGATGCGGATGCTCGGCGACTTCGTCGACAAGCTCGGCGAGAGCCTGAACGCGTCGTCCGAGCTCGGCCGGCCGTCGCGGATCGGCGTGATCGCGACCGCGGGCGACCGCCGGGACGACGACATGCGCGAACTGGGCGATGTCGCGGCGCAGCACTTCGACGTCGTGATCGTCCGCGAGGACGCGCGGTTGCGCGGCCGCAAGCGGGGCGAGTCGGCAGAGCTGATCAGCGAAGGCGTCCGTACGGCGATGGAGAACGGCGCACGCTGTCGCCAGGTCGAGACCGTGATCGACGAGTTGACCGCGATCCGGCATGCGCTGAGCAGGTCCAACCCTGGCGATCTCGTGGTGCTCTGCGTCGACCAGCACCAGACCGTACTGGCGGAGCTCGAGTCGGTGTCCCACCTCGCCCAGGCCGGTGCCCGGTCCGGCGACGAGGGTGGCGACCCGGACTTCGTCCGAGCTGACGAGGAAGCTTCCCCGTCAGAGGAGTAGACGGACCGTGAGCGGGCACACACTGTGTGTTCCCGCTCAGGGGAACTCGGGTAGCGGAAGCCTCGTTGGCCTGTCCGTGAAGACCAAGTTGCTGACGGCCTGTCTGGCCGTCGCCCTCCCTCTGTTGCTGTCCTCCTGCGGATCGTCGGACAACAAGGCCGCGGCTCCGCCCACCCAGGCCGCCGCCACCACGCCGGGTGTTCTGGTCGAGGATGCGTGGGTCCGTGCGACCGTCGGCGCCAAGGACACCACGATGACCGCCGCCTTCATGTCCCTGACCAACCCGGGCAGCACGGACATCAAGTTGACCTCGGCAACCTCTCCGGCAGCCGGCGTGGTGCAGTTGCACGAGATGGCGATGGAGGACGGCAAGATGGTGATGCAGGAGAAGGCCGGCGGCATCAACGTCCCGGCCGAGTCCCACGCGCATCTCGCGCCGAGCGGCGACCACGTGATGCTGATGGGTCTGAAGCAGGCTCACAAGCCCGGCGACGAAGTACCGCTGACGCTCAAGTTCTCCGATGGTTCCTCGCACGATCTGACCGTGCCGGTGAAGGCATTCACCGAAGAGGAAGAGCACTACCACCCGTCCGCCACACCCACCAGCACGCCTTGACCGCGCGGCCGTCCCGTCGTCAGCTCTTCGGGTACGCCGGCGCTGCCGCGGCTGGTGCCGCCGTCTCCGGCGGAGCTGTTGTCCTCGGCAAAGACGAGCCCACCGGTACTGCGGCCGCCGTACCGGCCCGGGACATCCAGCCTTACGGCGACCACCAGCCGGCCATTGCCGCGGCGTCACCCAAGCACGCCGAACTGGTCGCGCTCAACCTGCTGACCGGGACCGATCGGGCCGCCCTTGGCCGGTTGATGCGGCTCTGGACGGAGGACATCGTTGCCCTGAGCGCCGGCCGCCCGGCCCCGGGTGACACCGCCCCGGAGCTCGCCGTCGCCGGTGCCGCGTTGACGGCAACAGTCGGCTTGGGGCCGCGGGTGTTTACCTTGGCAGGCCTTGCTGCGTTGAAGCCTGGCGGTTTCGACGACCTGCCGGTGATGTCGCACGATCGCCTGCAGCCGGCATGGTCCGGTGGGGATCTCCTCCTGCTCGTCGGCGCGGACGACCCGGTCTCGGTCGTCCACGCAGTACGGCGTCTGGTGGCTGACGCGGCTCCATTCGCGCGGCCGGTGTGGCGGCAGACGGGATTCTGGAACGGCACCGGCGCCGACGGGAGACCTGTCACCGGGCGGAACCTCTTCGGCCAGGTAGACGGCACCGGCAACCCCACGCCCGGTACTCCGGAGTTCGACAGCACGGTGTGGTCGACGGACGGGCCGGAGTGGTTCCGCGGTGGAACGACGCTAGTGGTCCGGCGGATCAGGATGAACCTGGACACGTGGGACGAACTCACCCGCTCAGAGCAGGAACGCGCGATCGGCCGAAAGCTCTCCACGGGCGCGCCGCTCACCGGATCGGTCGAGCACGACGAACTGGATCTCGAGAAGCGGGACGCCGACGGCCGCCTGGTGATCGCCGAGAACGCACACGCGCGACTCTCCCACCACTCGACGAACGACGGCCGCCGGATCTTCCGCAAGGGCCTCAACTACGTCCAGGACACCGGCGCCACCCGCGAGTCCGGCCTGATCTTCCTCAGCTACCAGGCCGACGTGGCGAGCCAGTTCCTCCCGCTGCTCGCTCGCCTGGATGCGGCGGACGCCCTCAACGAGTGGACCACCACCACCGGCTCAGCCGCCTTCGCCATCCCACGGGGCTTCCACCCAGGCGAATGGCTCGCCCAGCACCTACTGGGCTAACCCCAAGGCCGGTTAGTTAGGGGACTTGGTGTGTCGTCGAGGGCGTGTTGAACATGGAGCAGCGGAGCTCCGCGGGTAGACAGGTTTGTCCTCGCGAGACAACCAGCTACCGGAGGGGCTCCGCTGTCTGCCCAGTCTGTCATTACTCGCACGATCAGGGTGGCCGAGGGTGCGTTCGCGCCGGGTCATCTGGGCGAGTTGACCCAGTTCATCCCGTTCGAGATGGTCGATGAGGTGCTGGCCGAGACCCGCAAGACCCAGGCCAGGGTGCGTGATCTGCCGGCCCGGGTCGTGGTCTATCTGGTCCTGGCCGGGTGCCTGTTCACCGATCGCGGCTATGGCCAGGTGTGGCACCGGCTGGTCGCCGGGCTGCACGGCCTGGCCGTGGCCGCGCCGACCGCGGCCGCGTTGACCCATGCCCGCAGGCGACTCGGTACCGCGCCGCTGCGGGCGTTGTTCGACCTGCTCCGCGGCCCGGCCGCGACCAGGGCCACGGGTGGGGTGCGGTGGCGGGGGCTGCTGGTCACCGCGATCGATGGCACCACGATGGCCGTGGCCGACACCGCCGCCAATCTCGGCGCATTCACCAAACAGGCCGGCGGCAACGGCGGATCGGGCTATCCCCTGCTGCGGCTGCTGGCCGTGGTCTGCTGCGGCACCCGCACCATCATCGACGCCACCTTCGGCACGGCCCTGACCGGCGAAACCAGCTACGCCCCGCCGCTGCTGGCCCGCAGCCTGCGCCCCGGCATGATCGTGCTGGCCGACCGGGGCTTCGCCGCCCAGGACATCATCACCGCGATCACCAGCACCGGCGCCCACCTGCTGATCCGCTGCAAAGCCAACCGCAAACTCCCCGCACTGCACCGCCACCGCGACGGGTCCTACCAGTCGATGTGGAACCAGACACCGGTCCGCGTCATCGAGGCCCAGATCACCATCGCCACCTCGAATGGCGGCACCCGCACCGGCGCCTACCGGCTCATCACCACCCTGCTCGACCCGCACGAATACCCCGCGTTCGACCTGGTCAAGCTCTACCACCAACGCTGGGAAATCGAGTCGGCCTACCTGGCGATCAAGTCCACCATCCTCGGCGGACACGTCCTGCGCGCCCGCACCCCCGACGGCATCACCCAAGAGATCTACGCGCTCCTGATCACCTACCAGATCCTGCGCCAAGCCATGACCGATGCCACCGACACCCGCCCCGGCACCGACCCCGACCGGGCCAGCTTCACCATCGCCCTCAACGCCGCCCGCGACCAACTCATCCAAGCCACCGGCATCATCGCCGACACCGTCATCGACCTCGTCGGCCACATCGGCCGACTCGTCCTGGCCAACCTCCTCCCCCCACGCCGAGTCCGCCTCAGCCCCCGCGCCGTGAAACGAGCCATGTCCAAATACCCCGCCAAAGGACCCAACATCAACCGCACCACCTACCAAGCCACCATCAGCATCAACATCCACAAACCACCGCCATGACAAACCCACCACAGCCCCTAACTAACCGGCCTTGGGGCTAACCCCACACTTCCGGCCCCCTCACCATTCCCCACCACCCCCGGCACTGCCGGCACTTTCACCCCTCCCCGCCTCACCACCCCCCGCACTTCCGGCGCTTTCACCCCTTCTCGCCTCACCCCCGCTCCACCCACGCCACCTCTCCTCGCAGGCCCTCAACGCGCTTCCCCGCACGCCCCACCCCACGCGTTTGATCCTCCGTCAGCCCCTTTCCGACCACCCGCTTCTCCACCCGACAGCCACCTTGTGCACCGGCTGAGCCTTTCCACCGGCCCCTGGGACTCAGCCGAAGCACAAAGTCCCACCCCTCACCTCGATCCCGCCGACCTTGTGCACGACCTGAGCATGGGTCCACGAGGAACACGCTCAACCCGCGCACAAAGTCGCATCGCAGTACCAGCGCAGCGGGCCCGGCGCAGCCACCGCGCGACCGGGCGGCGCCCGGCGCGAACGGGTGGGCGTAGCCCAGCGGGTGGGGCGCGGAGCCCGGCGTCGGGCGAGCGAGCGCGCGACCCGGGCGGGGGCCGCGGGACCGGGGCCGTCCCGGCCAGGGACGCGGGCGGGGGCCGCGGGACCGGCGCCGTCCCGGCGCGGGGCCGGTCGGACGCCCCGCGCTCCTCGAGCATCTGCTGGTACGCCTGGGCGGGGCGGGTGCGACCTTGTGCACCGGCTGAGCGTTTCCGTTGGTCCAGGGCACTCAGCTCAAGCACAAAGTTCACCACCCGCCGCCGATCCCGCCGACCTTGTGCACGACCTGAGCATGGCTCCGCGAAGGACACGCTCACCCCGCGCACAAAGTGGTATCAGCGAAGCCACCGCGGCGCGCGAGCCCCGTATCGCGCGGGGCGCGGTGCGGACCCCGGTGGCGCGACACCGGCGTCGCGCGGGGGGTGGCGCGACACTGGCGTCCGGCGGGATGGCGTGGAGTCTGCGGGGAACCGGCCTGGAGCGGCGTTGGGTGTCTTAAGGAGCGGCGTGGGGAGGGTTAGGAGGCTTGGAAGCTGGGGAAGGTGCGGGCTGGGTAGCTGTGGAAGTTGTTGGCCGGCTCTAGCGACGCTGTACCGGTGCAGTTCGAGGTCGTGTAGAGGTAGATGTCTTTGTCGCCCCAGTTGAACAGCGAGCCCGGGGCGAATGGCAACAACGTGCAGCCGGGGCTCGGGTCCGAGTACTGGACGGAGTTGCCGCTGAAGGCGGTGGTTTCGTAGAAGCACGCGATGCCAGGCCGGCACTCGAACGCGGCAGAAGTCTTGGCAGGTGTTTGAGCGGATGCCGAGGCGACCAAGCCGAGCGACACGATTGCGGTCGCTGCGGCGGCTGGGGCAAGGCGAGATTTCATCGAGGCCTCCGGGAAGATGGGCGGTTCCTTGACACCGGAGAGTTTATGGATGACGCGTCACTAAAGCGGTTCGGTCCGGCGCGCCGTCAGCCGACGGGTTCGCGGCGCGGCAGTAGGCGGCGCTTGGGCTCTTCGCGGTCCACCCAGTCCAGGTCGTCGGACAGCACCGCGTCATTGCCGCGGTCGTCGTACGGCGAGGGCGGCGGAGGGGGTGGCGGCAGGGCGCGGATCTTCAGCGCGACCATCGGGATCGCCAGCAGCACCGCCAGCACGAACCACGGCCAGTACTCCCGGAGCAGCGGCTCGAAGGTCTGGAAGAACGCGTCCGTTCCCGCGTCGGCGACCTCGTCCGTACTACGGCCTCTCGCCTGGGTGATCGCCTGCGCGCCATCCACCACGGCAAACGACGCCACGTAGACCGCTGCCAGGGGCACCCAGTAGTACGCCGAACGCCACCCGCGCCGCCAGCATGCGACGTACAGGAGCAGGGCGAGGCCTACGGCGACCAGCAGGCCGTTCAGCTGCCAGAGCCAGCGCCAGGTCTCCAGCTCGGAGGCAGGGCGCAGCGCGTACCACGCGACCGGCACGGCGAGCGCGAAGGCGGCGATCACCGAGCTACGGGTGCCCAGCGCACCGAAGAGCGCGCCGATAACGCTTGCCACCAGCAACGTGACCAGCAGACCCTTGGCAGACAGGCTGTTCCCGCCGAGCCACCAGGCGCAGAAGGCAACGACTGCCACCAGCGGCACCACGATCCGGATCCGTCGGACCAGCAGCCCGGCCACCACTCCCCCGGCGAATCCGCCGAGCACGAGCAGATCGATCCGGGCCGGCACGAACGTGGTCGAGCCGTCGGGCAGCCCGTTCAGGTAGGTCGGCGCGAAGCCGACCACGAACCAGGCGATCACCGCCGCCGGCACCGACCACAAGTAGCGCATGACATCCCGTTCCGCCCCCGGGCGGAGGGGCCCGGGGTCAGTGCTGTGCTCGCTCGACCTTGCTCTTCAAGGTCTCCGGGTTATCGACGGTAGCCCCCTCGGACCGCAACCAGGCGTCAAGACTCGCGCGATCCTGCAGAGACATCACAGCGACTACGTCACCGGGTTGTGCCTCGCCGACCAGCGCCTTGGCCGCATCGAGCTCGCTCGGGAACGCCGGTACGTCGTCGACGCCGACCGAACTGGTGCCTTCGCGGAACACCGCTTCGAGCTCCTCCGGCGGCCGGCCGCGCAGGTAGTCGCCCTTGTGCCCTATCACCACCCGGTCCGCGCCGCGGGCACCGATCGCGCCCATCGCGGTCACCATGTCGTCGGCCCGGTCACCCGGCGAGCCGAGCGCGAGCAACAGCCGGGCACCCGGTTCACGGACGCCGTTCATGATCTCCAGCAGCGCCTCGAGCCCGGCCTCGTTGTGGGCCAGGTCGATCACCACGGTGAAGTCGCGGATGGAGTACATGTTCATCCGGCCCGGGTTGTTCTCGCCCGGGGTGAACGAGGTGAGTCCCTCGATCACCGCGCTGCGGGACAGGCCGAGCCCGAGAGCGGCCGAAGTCGCCGCGAGCGCGTTCTCCACGTTGTAGTGGGACAGGCCGGACAGCGTCATCGGGACGTCCACGACCTTCAGCAGCGGTTCCGCGTCGCTGGAGTTGTCGAGCACGGTGATGAACCCATCCAGCACCGTGGTCGCGCGGCCGCCCTCGTCGAGTACGGTGCGGATCGACGGCGAGTCGGGGTCGCGGGAGAACACCCAGCACTTCGCGGGCGACCCGAGCCGCATTCCGAACGTGCGCGGGTCGTCGCCGTTCACGACGCACCAGCCGCGCGGGCGGGTGATCTTCGTGACAACCGCCTTCACCTCGGCGAGCTGGTCGACGGTGTCGATGCCCCCGAGGCCCAGGTGGTCGGCCGTGACGTTGGTGACCACCGAGACGTCGTTGTAGGCGACGCCGATCCCGCGCCGCAGGATACCGCCGCGGGCCGTCTCGGTGACCGCCAGCTGGACGCCCGGCTGGGAGAGCACCTGACCGGCGCCACTCGGGCCGGAGAAGTCGCCGTACATGACGAGCTCGCCGTCGAAGTACACGCCGTCGGTGCTGGACCAGCCGACGTGCAGCCCGGCGGCCCGGCCGATGTGCGCGATCATCCGGGAGGTCGTGGTCTTGCCGTTCGTGCCGGTCACCGCGACCACGGGGACCTTCGGCCGCAGGGTCGGCGGCGGGTCGCCGGCCGGCTCGTTGCGGACCCGGTCACCGACGGAGGCGACCAGTTCGGGCAGTTCGTCGGCGCCGAACGCGTCGACGACGTCGACGATCGCCTGGCCGAGCGCGCGGGCGCGGCGTTCGTGCGCCCACGGGAACGCGACGACCAGCCGGTGCACGTCCGACTCCGAGCGGACCCGGACGCCGATCCTGCCGATCCCCGCCTCGCGGGCGATCCGGCGGACGATGTGGCCGACCACCCGGACGGCGAACCGCTGCCGGAAGCCCGACCCGATCCGGCCCGGCCGGGTGGTCCCCAGGCCGAGCGCCGAGGCGTACGCCTTCGCGGCCGGCGCCGGGGCGTCGATCAGCGCGGTCAGGTCGAGGGTGAGCTTGACCGCCGCGCGGCTGAAGTAGAGGTTGGCTCCGTCCAGGACGCGGAGCTCCACCAGGGACGTGGACAATTCAGGCACCCATCGCGTGGTAACCGCCGTCGACGTGGATGATCTCGCCGGTGGTGGAGGGGAAGAAGTCGCTGAGCAGACCGACGATCGTCTTGCCGGTCGGTTCGAGGTCGGACGGGTCCCAGCCCAGCGGGGCGCGGTCCAGCCAGGGCTCCTCGAACTTCTCGAAGCCCGGGATCGCCTTCGCCGCGAGCGTCTTCAGCGGCCCGGCCGAGACCAGGTTGCAGCGGATCCCCTGCGCGCCGAGGTCCCGCGCGAGGTACCGGGAGGTCGACTCCAGCGCGGCCTTCGCCACGCCCATCCAGTCGTACCCCGGCCAGGCGACGGTGGCGTCGAAGGTCAGCCCGACGATGCTGCCACCCCGGCTCATCAGCGGGGCGCACGTCACCGCCAGAGACTTCAGCGAGTACGCCGAGACGTGCACCGCCTGGGACACGTCGTCCCACGGGCCGTCCAGGAACTTGCCGCCGAGGATCGTCTCGGGGTTGCCATAGGCAATCGAGTGCACGACGCCGTCCAGGCCGTCCACGTGCTCGCGGATCGCGTCCGGCAGACCGGCCAGGTGCTCGGCATCGGTGACGTCCAGCTCCAGCACGGGCGGTTCGACCGGCAGCCGCTTGGCGATCCGCTTGGTGATGTTCAGCGCGCGGCCGAAGTTCGAGATCAGCACGGTGGCGCCTTGTTCCTGCGCCACCTTGGCCGTGGCGAACCCGATCGAGGAGTCGAGCGTGACGCCCGCGACCAGGATGCGCTTGCCGTCGAGGATGCCCACGGGCACTGCCCTTTCTGGAAAATGTCGAGCTGGGAGGGGTGGTACGGAGGAGCCGGACTAGTGGCCCATGCCGATGCCGCCGTCGACCGGGATGACCGCGCCGGTGATGTAGGCGGCCTCATCCGAGGACACCCAGCGCACCACCTTGGCGATCTCGTCGGTCAGGCCGAACCGGCCGAGCGGGATCTGGCTCAGGTACTGCTTCTGGGTCTCCTCTGGCAGCACCGCGGTCATGTCGGTCTCGACGAAACCCGGAGCGACCACGTTGGTGGTGATACCGCGGCTGCCGAGCTCACGGGCCATCGACCGGGCCATCCCGACCAGGCCGGCCTTGCTCGCGGCGTAGTTCACCTGACCCGGCGAGCCGAGCAGGCCAACGACTGAGGAGATGAAGACGATCCGGCCCCGGCGCAGCCGCAGCATGCCCTTGGCGGCGCGCTTGGCGACGCGGAACGAGCCGGTCAGGTTGGTCGCGATGACCGCGTCCCAGTCCTCGTCGGTCATCCGCAGCAGCAACGTGTCGCGGGTGATGCCGGCGTTGGCGATCAGCACCTCCACCGGGCCGTGCTCGGCCTGGATGGTGTCGAACGCGGCCTCCACCTGCTCGGCGTTCGTGACATCACACTTCAGCGCGAGGAAGCCCTCCGGCGGTGGACTGCTGTTGTAGGTGACGGCGACCTGGTCGCCCGCCTCCTTGAACGCCGTCGCAATGGCCAGGCCGATGCCCCTGCTGCCGCCGGTGACGAGTACCGATCGAGCCACGATTCCCTCTCCTCACTGAACTGAACTGCGCCGTCGAGCGCGCTGCCGCACGAACGGTATCGCCCGCACCCGCCCGTACCGCGAACCGGGCGGGCCCGGGCGGTTCGCGCAACCCCCGGGCGTGGTTCGCAGTACGGCGTGGTCAGCGGTACGGCGCGGTTCGGCGGACTCCGGCGATCAGGAGTCCTCGAGGCGGAAGCCGACCTTGAGACCCACCTGGTAGTGGTCGATCGCGTTGTCGACGATGTGGCCGCGGACCTGGGTCACCTCGAACCAGTCCAGGTGCCGCAGGGTCTCGCCGGCCCGGGTGATCGCGTTCGTGATCGCCTGGTCGACGCCTTCTTTGGACGTGCCGACGATCTCGGTCACGCGGTAGGTGCGATCTGTCATCGGAGTTCCCTTCGCCTGGGTGCGCCGCCGCTTCCGCGGCGGCGTACCGTTGGTGTTGGTGAGGAGGATAGATGCCGCGACGCCGTGACAAGGCCGACGAGACCGTCATCTCGGTGACGAGCGCTCAGCCCGGCCGGTCCGAGGATCTGGACAGCAGGATCGTCCGGTACGCGTGGATGATGTCGTTGCGCATCGTCTGCTTCGTGCTCGCGGTGCTGACCCCTTCGCCGTGGCGCTGGATGTTCATCGTCGCCGCGGTTTTCCTGCCGTCGGTGGCCGTCGTGCTGGCCAACGCGCGACGCACCTCGAAAGTCTCCGGAGCGGCCGTGTACGTGCCGCCGGCCCGGGGCGAACTGGGTCCCGATCTCGACACCGAAAAGTGATCCGCGCCGGGACTGGATTCTCAAGACTGATCCGTGTCAGAATCTCCCGCGTGCTCTGAAGTCACTGATGGAATTCAGAGACTTGATGCGGCGTCGGACGGCTCCCCCCGTGGCTGTCCGACGTCGCTTCATTTTGTCCAGGCTATTGATAATTGAGTGGTCAGTAACAATTGCCTGCACTGACAGGAATGCCCCCAGGAGACCCTGCTGATGAGTGAAGAAGCACTGCCGTCCGTCTGCTCTGCAAAGGGATGCGGCAAGCCGGCGACCTGGGCCCTGCGGTGGAACAACCCGAAGATCCACACCCCGGACCGGCGCAAGACCTGGCTGGCTTGTGACGAGCACAAGGAGAGCCTGTCGGACTTCCTGGCACGGCGTTCATTCCTGCGCGAGGTAGAGCCTTTCGCGGCCTGAAAGTCGGCTTCGGCGCGGTCGGCTGTGTGTTAGCGACGCAGGTTACAGCTGAAAAAGTAAATTTCCGGTTCAGAAAAGGGCCGGTGGCCGATGGTCCGGACGCCGACGGGTCAGCCGCCGATGGCCGACATCGGCCGGGCCGGCTGCAGGAAGCTCGGGTCGGCGATGCCGTGGCCGGGCAGTTTGCCCCGCATCGCCTTGCGCCAGCGCTCCGCCAGGTCCTCGTCGTCGGCCCCGGCGCGTAGCGCGGCCCGCAGGTCCGACTCGGTCCGCGCGAACAGGCAATCGCGGACCTGACCGTCGGCCGTCAGCCGCACCCGGTCACAGTCACCGCAGAACGGACGGGTGACGGATGCGATGATGCCGACGGTCGCCGGACCGCCCTGGACGGTGAAGGACTCGGCCGGCGCGCTGCCCCGGGTCGCCGCGTCGACCGGTTCCAGGCCGAAGCGCTCGCCGAGGATCTCGAGGATCTCGTCGGCGGTGATCATCGTGTCCCGGCTCCAGCCGTGCTGGGCGTCCAGCGGCATCTGCTCGATGAACCGCAGCTCGTAGCTGTGGTCGAGGCAGAACTGCAGCAATTCCGGTGCCTCGAGGTCGTTCACGCCGCGCATGAGGACCGCGTTGACCTTGACCGGGGCGAGGCCGGCTTTGTGTGCCGCCTCCAGGCCGTTCAGGACATCCTTCAGTCGGTCCCGGCGGGCCAACTGCTGGAAGGTGTCCGGCCGGATCGTGTCGAGGCTCACATTCACCCGGTCCAGGCCGGCCTCCTTGAGCGCCTCCGCCTGCCGGGCCAGCCCGATCCCGTTGGTTGTCAAGGACACCTCGGGCCGGGGGTGCAGTTGCGTAGTACGGGCGACGATGCCGACCAGGCCGCGGCGGAGCAGCGGTTCACCGCCGGTGAAGCGGATCTCGTCCACGCCGAGGCGGGTGACGGCCACCGAGACCAGGCGGACCACCTCGTCGTCGGTCAGCAGCTCGGGTTTGGCGAGCCAGTCGAGCCCTTCCTCGGGCATGCAGTACGTGCAGCGCAGGTTGCACCGGTCGGTCAGGGAGACCCTCAGATCGGTGGCAACCCGGCCGTAGTTGTCGGCGAGGCCGAGTGTCGTACTGGGCGCTGTCACAGGCCCCAGACTACGTTGCCCGGGCAGCCGAGCGTGGGGCGTTCCGGTGGATGGCTTAAGTTCGAAGGGTGCCGAGAACGCCGCGACGTCTGTTGAATCCCCGGTGGATCGCCGCCGCGTTGGTGATCCTGGTCCTTGCCGGGGTCTGTGTGCAGCTCGGCCGCTGGCAGCTGCACCGGCTCGACGAGCGCAAAGCCCGCAACGAGGTCACCCGCAGCAACCTGGCCGCTCCCCCGGCCCCGCTGGCCGAGGTCCTCGGACCGCAGCGGGTGGTCGGTGACCAGCACGACTGGCGGACCGCTGTCGTCACCGGGCGCTACGACGCCTCCAAACAGGTCGTGATGCGGTACCGCAACGTGGACGACCGCCCGGGCTTCGAGATCGTCACTCCGTTGGTGCTGGCCGACGGCAGCGCAGTACTGGTCGACCGCGGGTTCCTGCCCCGGCAGGGCGCAGAGCTGGCCCCGGGCAACGTGCCCGCCGTACCGTCCGGCGAAGTGACTGTGACAGGCCGGCTGCGGCGCAGCGAGCGCGGCGGGCACACCAGCGGCGGTACGCCGGTCGACGGCACCGCGCGGCTGATCAACGGGCCGGAGTTCGCGTCCGCTCTGGGGCTCACCCTGTACGACGGGTACCTGACCGTGGATCGCCAGGTACCGGCGGCCGATTCTGCCTTCGGCGGGTTCCCCGGTCCGGAGATCGACGACGGGCCACACTTCTTCTACGCGCTGCAGTGGTTCTTCTTCGCCCTGATGGCCGTCGGCGGATTGGTCTACTTCTCCAGACAGGACGTCAATGGTGACAAGTCAGAAGACGGCAGCCAGTCAGACGGCACGTCCGGCGGAACCGGCGGGGAAGGCGGCGGCGGAGAAGGCGGGAGCGGCGCGGGTGGGGCCGGTGGGGTCGGCGGAGAAGGTGGATCCGAGCCGGAGACGGTCCCTGCCGGACCGGCGGATCGAGGACTACGCGCTGATCGGGGACCTGCAGACGGCGGCCCTGGTCTCGACTGACGGCTCGATCGACTGGCTCTGTTTCCCGCGCTTCGACTCCCCCGCGTGCTTCGCCGCGCTGGTCGGCACCGACGACAACGGGCACTGGCGGCTGCGCCCTCGCGATGCCGACGCCAAGAGCGGCCGGCACTACCGCGGTGACACCCTCGTCCTGGAGACCGAGTGGTCCACCCCGACCGGCTCGGTCCGGGTGCTCGACTTCATGCCGCTCCGCGATGAGGCGCCCGACGTGGTCCGGATCGTCGAGGGCATCACCGGCACCGTGTCGATGCGCTCGGAGCTGCGGCTGCGGTTCGACTACGGCAGCGTGACCCCGTGGGTGCGGCGGGTCGACGACCAGATCGTGGCGGTCGCCGGTCCCGACGCGGTCGCCCTGCGCAGCGACGTGCACCAGTACGGCCGGGACTTCGCGACGTACGCCGATTTCACCGTCGGCGCGGGTGATCGCGCGTGGTTCGTGCTCACCTGGCACGAGTCGCACCGGCCCGCTCCAGAACCGACCGACGCACTCGGCTCGCTCGAGCCCACCGAGAGCTTCTGGAGCGAGTGGATCGGCCGCAGTACGGACGCGGGCGAGATGGCCGAGGAGGTGACGCGGTCACTGCTGACGCTGAAGGCGCTCACGTACATGCCGTCCGGCGGCATCGTCGCGGCGCCGACCACGTCGCTGCCCGAGGCGCTCGGCGGCGGGCGCAACTGGGACTACCGGTTCTGCTGGCTGCGCGACGCGACCATGACGCTGGCGGCGATGCTCCGCTCGGGCTACACCGAAGAGGCCCAGGCTTGGCGCGACTGGCTGCTCCGGGCCATCGCCGGAGCACCAGCCGACCTGCAGATCATGTACGGCGTCACGGGCGAGCGAAGGTTGACCGAACTCGAGGCCGGGTGGTTGCCCGGTTTCGGCGGTTCCCAGCCGGTCCGGATCGGGAACGCGGCGGCCGACCAACTGCAGATCGACGTGTTCGGCGAGGTGATGGACATGCTCGCCCTCGCCCGGGAGACCCAGATCGGGCCGAGCGACGACGCCTGGTCGGTTCAGCGCGGGTTGATGCGGCACCTGAGCGACGTCTGGCCGATGGCGGACGAGGGCATCTGGGAGGTGCGCGGCGGGCGGCAGCAGTTCACGTACTCGAAGGTGATGGCGTGGGTGGCGTTCGACCGAGCGGCCCGGGCCGTGGAGCGGTACGGGATGGGCGGGCCGGCCAAGCAGTGGCGCGCCACGGCCGACGAGATCCACCGCCAGGTGTGCGCCGAGGCGTACGACGCCGAGCGGAACACCTTCACGCAGGCGTACGGCAGCAAGGCCCTCGACGCGTCGACGCTGCTGATCCCCCAGGTGGGTTTCCTCCCGCCGGACGACCCGCGGGTGATCGGCACGGTCGACGCGGTCCGCAAGGAACTCGCCGTCGACGGCTTCGTCCGCCGCTACCTCACCGAACACGTCGACGACGGACTCCCCGACGACGAAGGCGCCTTCCTGATCTGCTCCTTCTGGCTGGCCGACTCCCTCGCGCTGATCGGCCGGACCGGCGAAGCCCGCAACCTCTACGAGAAGTTGGTTGCCCTCCGCAACGATGTGGGTCTCCTCGCCGAGGAGTACGACCCGGTCTCCAAGTGCATGCTCGGCAACTTCCCCCAAGCCTTCTCCCACCTGGGCCTGGTCAACACCGCCTGGCACCTGACCACCTCAAACCACACCCCACTCCGCCCCTCCGCCTACTAACCCCAGCCACACCGCCTCTCACCCGTCAACCACCGAGAGCCGGCCGGCGAACCCACCCGGCCAGGCAGCCGATTGAGCGGGACCCTGGCAACAGCTGCGAGCTTGGTCGCGTCCCCGGCCCGGCACTCCGTGGTACCGGAATGCCAACCCCGGCAGCGACTGTGAGCAGGAGGTCCTGGGGCTGCTTGCCTTCGGCTACCAGTGAGCGACGGCGTGTCGGGTGAGCGAACGAGGTGAGGGACTGGGTGACGGTGGGAGTGGCGTGTGGTGGTTGAGACTGCTGTCCGAGTGGTGAGATCGATGCCACACGGGGCGGTGCGGCCGGGAGCGGGAGTGGGGCGGGTGAGGCAGGATGGGGGCGTGGACCTTGGACTGCGTGATCGCACCTATATCGTCACGGGCGCCAGCGGCGGCCTCGGATTCGCTACGGCCAAGGCTCTTGCCGACGAGGGCGCCCGGCTGGTGATCTCCAGCCGCAACGAGGAGTCGATCTCACGAGCCGCCGCGGAACTGGGCGAGAACGTCGTGGGCATCTCCGTGGACAACGCCGATCCGGAGAGCGCTGAGCGACTTGCCGCTACCGCCATCGCCAAGTGGGGCGAATTGCATGGCGCGCTGATCAGCGTGGGTGGGCCTCGGCCCGGTACTGCGCTGGAGTCGGATGAGGAGGACTGGCGGGCGGCGTTCGACAGCGTGTTCCTTGGTGGGCTGCGGATCGCGCGGTCAGTGGCTCGCGCGGGATCGGAAGGTACTTCGATCGCGTTCGTGCTGTCGTCGTCAGTGAAGTCGCCGATTCCGGGGCTGGCGATCTCCAACGGGCTGCGGCCGGGGTTGGCGATGGTGGCGAAGACGCTCGCCGACGAGCTCGGGCCGAACGGGATCCGGGTCAACGGGCTGATGCCGGGGCGGATCGCCACGGATCGGTTGAAGGAGCTGGACGGGAGGAGCGGGGATCCGGACGCCGCGCGGCGGGCTTCGGAGAAGACGATTCCCCTGCGGCGGTACGGGAATCCGGAGGAGTTCGGACGGGTGGCCGCGTTCGTGTTGTCGCCGGTCGCTTCGTATATAACCGGTGCGATCATCCCGATCGACGGCGGGGCTTTGCGGACGTTTTAGTTGTGGTTGCGGTTAACTCGCAACGCGACTGATCGCAGTCGGAGCTCTCCCAGTCTTCCCCTGTGGTTGCTGCCGTCTCCCCGCCTCCCCCTGTGGCTGCGGTTGCGTCCACCTCCCTGCCGTACATGCCTCCGACCGCCACTTCGCGTGGCTCGCGGACGCGCACCCCATCACAATCGCCCCGCCGCCGCTGAGCTGAGCCGCGCCATCGCCCAGCGTGGCTGGCATTGATGGCGTGGAGGTCCGCCCGAGCTACTGCCCAGCCCGCGCCGCCGTACCCGCGCGACACCGCTCCCGCCGTACGACCGGACGCCCGTGGGCTCGGTCGTCGCGCGTCGTGCCGGCGCAACCCGCGTCGCGTGCATCCGGTGCGGCGGTGGGGAGGGTGGTTGGATCAGTCCTTGGGACGGTCTCGGTCTTTGGAGGGTTGGACTCGTTTGGGTTCGCCGGGCATCTTGGGGTATTCGGGTGGATAGGGGAGGTCGGCTTCGCCCAGGTCTCGTTCGTGTTTGGCGGAGAGGTCCAGGAGGGAGTCGAGGGAGAAGGCCTTCTCGGCGACTGCGGCGTGGAGGTCGCCTACTTCGGCGAAGCGGGCGGGCATGGTGAGGACGTCGAAGTCGTCGGGGACCACGTCGTCGAGTTCTTCCCAGCGGAGCGGAGCGGAGACGCGGGCTCGGGCGTTGGGGCGGACCGAGTACGCGGAGGCGATGGTGCGGTCGCGGGCCATCTGGTTGTAATCGATGAAGACTCGTTCGCCGCGTTCCTCCTTCCACCAGTTGACGGTGACCTGCTCGGGCAGGCGGTGCGAGAGCTCCCGGCCCAGGGCGATCACCGCGCGGCGGGCTTCGACGAAGGTCCACCGAGGTTCGATGGGCACGTAGACGTGGAGCCCGCGGCCACCGGAGGTCTTGGGGAAGCCTTCGAGGCCGTGCTCGGCCAGGAGTTCGCGGAGGGCCGGAGCGACGGCTGCCGCGCTCTTGAAGTCCGTACCAGGTTGCGGGTCGAGGTCGATCCTCAACTGGTCGGGTGAGTCGAGCTCAGGGCGTCGCACCGGCCAGGGGTGGAAAGTCAGAGTGCCGAGGTTCACCGCCCAGGCGACGACGGCCAGTTCGGTCGGGCAGACCTCGTCCGCCGGCCGGCCGCTGGGGAACTTGATGGTCGCCGTCTCCACCCAGTCGGGAGCTCCCTTGGCGACCCGCTTCTGGTAGAACGCGTCGCCCCTGTTGTCCATCCGGGTGGACAGCTTCGCGCCCTCGAACCAGCCGCCCGGCCAGCGCTCCAGCGTGGTTGGGCGGTCCCGGAGGGCGCCGAGAATGCCGTCGCCGACCGCGACGAAGTAATTCACGATGTCCAGCTTGGTCAGTCCACGGTCCGCGAAGTACGGCTTGTCCGGGTTGCTGACCCGGACCGTCCGCCCCGCGATCTCCAGCTCGATTGCCTTGGTCGCCGCCATGGCGCGACCGTACCGCCCGGCTCGGACCAAAAGTCCGCGAGCGCGCGGGAAAGGCAACTTTTCCCAACCTCTGGCCACCCTAGGTGACCGGGCGGTAACGTTCCAGCACTTCGTTCCTGGGGCGTGAGGCCCCCGGGACACTCTTGAAGGAGCACGAGGATGAACAAATCCGCCCTGCTCGCACCTGCCACCGCAGTGGCGACCGCGACCGCCCTGGGGTTCACCGCAGCCTCCACGGCCACCGGCGCGCCCAAGGCAGAGCCCGGCCCGACCCTCGCCGCAGCGGTCGTCCGGGCCACGGCCGCGATCTCCGCGAACCTAGGCACGCTGCGCGCCACCGGAGCCGACAAGTTCGCAGTACGGGACGTCATCGTCGACGCGGACGGCTCCAGCCACGTCCGGATGGACCGCAGCATCGGCGGCCTGCCGGTACTGGGCGGCGACGTGGTGGTCCACCAGGCCAAGGACGGAGCCTGGAAGGGCGCCAGCCTGACCCTGAGCCGCTCTGCCGACGTCAGCCGTACTCCGAAGGTCTCCGTGGCTCAGGCCACCGCCAAGGCGCTCACCGGCGGCCTCAAGGCCGAGGGGAAGCCGTCCCTGGTGATCGAGGCCCGCAAGGGCGCTCCGCGACTCGCCTACCTGGTCACCAGCGGCGGGACGCGGGCCGACGGCACCCCGAGCCACGTCACCACAACTGTGGACGCGCTGACGGGCGCCAAGTTGGTGAGCGAGCAGCACATCCACACGGCGACTGGCGACGGCAAGAGCCTCTACTCCGGGACGGTGCCCATCGACACCTCCACGGCGACGGGCGGCTTCACGCTGACGGACGCGGTTCGTGGCGGGGGAACGACCCTCGACGCCCAGAACAAGACCGACTCGATCCTGTGCCAACTGTTCGGCATCGGATGCCCGGTGGCGGTCAAGTTCACCGACGCCGACAACCACTGGGGCAACGGCCTGAACACCGACCGGGCCTCGGCCGCGGTGGACGCGCACTACGGCGCCGCCACCACGTTCGACTACTACAAGAACATCCACGGCCGGAACGGAATCTTCAACAACGGCAAGGGTGTCCCGAGCCGCGTCCACTACGGCACCAACTACGTGAACGCCTTCTGGGACGGCAAGAAGATGACGTACGGCGACGGGGACGGCGTGGTCGCCGGACCGCTCGTGTCGATCGACGTGGCCGGCCACGAGATGTCCCACGGCGTCACCTCGGCCACCGCGAACCTCACGTACTCCGGCGAGTCCGGCGGCCTGAACGAGGCCACCAGCGACATCTTCGGCACCATGGTCGAGTTCTACTCCAACAACGCCAACGACCCGGGTGACTACTACATCGGCGAGGAGATCATGAAGGACCGCCCGGCGCTGCGGTACATGGACACGCCGAGCAAGGACGGCAACTCCGTCGACTGCTACTCCGCCGGCGTCGGCAACCTGGACGTGCACTACTCCTCCGGCGTGGCGAACCACTTCGTCTACCTCGCCTCCGAGGGCAGCGGCGCCAAGACCATCGGCGGCCTGCCGCACAACTCGACGACCTGCAACGGCACCACTGTGACCGGCATCGGCCACGACAAGGTCGCCAAGATCTGGTACCGCGCGCTGACCACCTACATGACCACCGGCACCACCTACGCGCAGGCCCGGACCGCGACCCTGAACGCGGCCACCGACCTGTACGGCGCGGCCGGCGCCGAGCGCGCGGGTGTCGCGGCGGCCTGGTCCGCGGTCAGCGTGAACTAGCCCGGCAGACACTCCGCGGTGGATCCGGCTACACGCCACGGGGCGAACCTCGGCACGCGACGAGCGGACCGGTAGCAAGCGTCGCCGGTCCTGTCCCACTGGGGCGGACAGGACCGGCGATCAAACGTATGATCCGTTGCCCAGGCCGACCGCCGGACTTACTGTCACAGCATGGGTGGGGAACCCGGCCGTAAGCCGAGTCTCCGGGCGGCGAGGCCACTGCTGCTGGTGGTCGATGTCGACCCCGAGCGTCTGGATCGGCTCGAGAGCGAGCTCGAGCGAAGTTTCGGAGTCGACTTCCGGGTCCGGGGCGAACTGACCGCGCCCGACGCCCTGCGCGCTCTGGAGCTCGCCCACGAATTCGAGCAACGCGTCGCGGTCGTCCTGGTCGACCACGAACTGCCGGCCGCCGAGCGATCCGCGGTCCTCCATCAGGCCCGGACTCTGCATCCGGACGCGCGCCGAGCGATGCTGATCCCCTGGGGCGCCTGGGCCGACCGCGACACGGCCGCGGCGATCCTGGCCGCGATGGCCGTCGGCGACATCAGCTACTACGTCCTGAAGCCGTGGATCAACCGTGACGAGTTGTTCCACCGCACGGTCGCGGAGTTCGTCCAGGAGTGGTCCCGCAACGAGACCGCGAACTGGCGCGAGGTCGTGGTCGTCGCCGAGGAACACTCGGCCCGGGCGCACGCGATCACGAGTCTGCTGACCCGCAACGGGATCCCGAACGCCTTCCGGCCGAGCGGTTCCCCCGAGGCGAACGATGTCCTGCACGCGATCCACGAGCCGGATCCCGGGGCCGGAGTACTGGTGTGGTTGGCGGCGGTCGGCAGTACGGTCCTGCACGACCCGACCGATGCCGAGGTCGCCGAGGCTTGGGGCGTCCGCACCACGTTGGCCGACGAGCGGCGCGCGTTCGACGTACTGGTGATCGGTGGTGGGCCGGCCGGGCTGGCTGCCGCGGTCTACGCGTCGTCCGAAGGGCTCCGGACGCTCGTGGTCGAGCGGGAGGCGATCGGCGGGCAGGCCGGGACGAGCTCGCTGATCCGCAACTACCTCGGCTTCTCGCGCGGTGTCACCGGGTCGGAACTGGCCCAACGCGGCTACCAGCAGGCGTGGGTGTTCGGCGCGCACTTCCTGCTCATGCGCCAGGTGACGCGGCTCGAGCAGAACGCGGGCGGTTTCCTCGCGGAGATCGGTGACGTCGGCGAGGTCACGGCTCGCGCGGTCGTCCTGGCGACCGGGGTCGCCTACCGCCGCCTCGGCGTACCGGAACTGGAGGCGCTGACCAGCGCCGGCGTGTACTACGGCGCCAGCGTCTCCGAGGCTCATGGGCTCACCGGTCGCGACGCCTGTGTCGTGGGCGGCGGCAACTCGGCCGGGCAGGCTGTGCTGCACCTGGCCCGCTACTGCCGCCAGGTCAGCATCGTGATTCGGGGCGAGACGCTTGCCACGAGCATGTCGCGCTACCTGATCGACGCGATCGACGCAGCGCCGAACGTGGTCGTCCGTACGTCGAGCGAAATCGTCGGCGGAGGTGGCAGCGGCAGGTTGCAGAACATCGTGCTGCGGCATCGGCGGACCGGTGAGGAGGAAACCCTCGACGTCGACGGATTGTTCGTGATGATCGGGGCCGAGCCCAGGACGGGGTGGCTGCCGGAGATCGGGCGGGACGAGCACGGGTACGTCCTCGCCGGTTCGGACGCGGCGGCCGATCCGTTGTGGAAGCAGTCGCGTCCACCGAAGCCCTACGAGTCCACCGTTCCCGGGCTGTTCGTGGTCGGCGACGTGCGCTGCGGCTCGGTCAAGAGGGTCGCCTCCGCCGTCGGCGAGGGCTCGGTGGTGGTGTCGCAGATCCACGAGCACTTCAAGGCCGCGGATGGCTAAACGCCGGTTCATCTACTCCCCGGCGATGCTGGTGGCCACCGCTGTGGCCCTGTTGGTGCCATTGGCGGGGTTGGCGTTGCTCATCCGGCGACCACAGCTCGACGTGCATTGGGAGCACCACCCGTCACACTTCTGGCTCGTGCTGATCACGGCGGCGCTCAGCGCAGTACTGGCTTATTCCACCGGGGCTGCTGCCTTGCAGCGTGGGGATCCGCGAGTGCTGTTCGTTGCGCTGGCGTTCCTGTCGGCCTCGGGGTTTCTGGCGTTGCACGCGCTGGCGACGCCCGGCGTACTGCTCGACACGCCCAATGTCGGGTTCGTGCTGGCCACGCCGGTCGGGATCACGATCGGCTCGATCTTCGCGCTGTTGTCGAGCCCGAACCTGACTGGTCCACGGCTGCCGAGGGCGATGCGGTGGGGGCGGCTTCTGCGCACGGGACTGTTTGTCCTGATGGCGTTGTGGGCGGTTGCCTCGGTGACCCGGCTGCCGCCGCTGCACAGTACGACGGTGCCCGAGAGCGCCGACGGGATCCTGACCGCGCTCGCCGTGCCCTCGGTCTTGTTGTACGCCGTCACGGCCGCCCGCTACCTCAGGCTGTGGTGGTTGCGGCCGTCGCTGATGTTGTTGTCGATGATCGCGGCCTTCGTCCTGCTGGGCGAGGCGATGGTGGCGCTCGTCTTCTCGCGGAACTGGGCGCTGTCGTGGTGGGAGTGGCATGTGCTGCTCCTGCTCGCGTTCATCCTCGTGGTCGCCGGGGTACGGATCCAGTGGCACGAGGAGCGCTTCTCGGACCTGTACCTCGCCGACACGGTGTCCGGCCGGCGCGAACTGAGCGTGCTCTTCGCCGATCTCCAGGGCTTCACCACCTTCTCGGAGAACCACGAGCCGGGCGAGGTCACCGCCATGCTCAACACGTACTTCGAGGTCGCCGTACCGCCGGTGGTCCGCAGGCACGGTGGTGAGGTGGATCGGATCATCGGGGACGCGCTGATGGTCACGTTCAACAAGCGGGGCGACCAGCCGGACCACGCGGCCCGAGCGGCCGCGGCCGGACTGGCGCTGCAGGAGGCAGCGGCGGTCGTCCGGGCGGCGCATCCGGACTGGCCGCAGTTCCGGGTCGGCATCAACAGCGGAGTCGCCTCGGTCAGCCTGCTCGGCACCGAGGGCGGCCGGACCCACACGGTCATCGGCGACACGGTCAACGTCGCCTCCCGGATCGAAGGCCAGGCACCCGGCGGAGGAGTCGCCATCGGCCCTGGCACCAAAGCCCTGCTGCCAGAGGCCGTCACCGAGTCGATCGGCCTCCTGGACCTCAAAGGCAAAGCCGAACCCCTTCAGGTCCACCGCCTCATCTCCCTCCGCCCCACCCCCACCCCGAATCCCCCACCCACCGACACCCTCACCTGACAGCGCCACTTGCGGCTGCTGGCGGAAGCCCGGGCGGCGGTGACCGCTTTCGCGGGCGGGCGGTGTCGATCGGCGGGTGCAGTGGGTTGAGGGCGTGGGGTGTGGAGGGTCGGGGCGAAGGGGAACCCCTGGGTTTGGGGTGGGTTCTCGGTGTTCACCTGTTGGGGGTTGGCGGGGGGTGGTGTGGGTGTGAGAATCCGGCACATGTCTGCCCAGAACCGATCACGGCGCCGCCTGGGCGCCCTCGTGGTCACCTCCAGTCTCGTCGTGTCCGGTGTCGCCGTGATCGCGGCCGCACCGGCACTCGCCGCCTCGTCCACCGTGGTCATCACCGAGGTGTACGGCGGTGGCGGCAACTCCGGCGCTCCGTACACGAACGACTTCATCGAGCTGACGAACAACAGCAGCTCCCCGGTCGACCTGACCGGCTGGTCCGTCCAGTACGGGTCGACCGCCGGTACCACCTGGACGAACAAGATCAACCTGGCCGGCAGCCTGGCTCCGGGCGGCGTCTACCTCGTTCAAGGCGCCGGCGGCACCAACGGACAGCCGTTGCCGACCCCCGACGCGACCGGCAGCATCAACATGTCTGCGTCGGCCGGCAAGGTCGCGCTGGTCCAGTCGACCGACAACCTGACCTGCGGAGCGGACTGCGACACCGCCGCCGGGGTCGTCGACTTCGTCGGCTACGGGAGTGCGACGAACGACTCGGAGACCAGCCCAGCACCGGGCACCTCGAACACCACCTCGGTCACCCGCAAGGACCCGACCAAGGACCTCGACAACAACGCCGCCGAGTTCGAGGCGGTCAACCCGTCGCCCAAGACGCTGACGTCGGCTCCCCCGGACCCCGACCCGGTGGACGCGAAGATCCACGACATCCAGGGCGCCGCGCACCTGTCGCCGCTGGCCGGCAAGCTCGTCGCCAACGTGACCGGCGTGGTCACCGCGAAAAGCGGCAACGGCTTCTGGTTCCAGGACACCCAGCCGGACGCCGACCCGGCGACCAGCGAGGGCCTCTTCGTCTTCACCAGCTCGGCTCCGACCGTGGCGGTCGGCGACGCGGTGACGGTCAAGGGCACGGTCGCCGAGTTCCGCCCCGGCGGCTCGGGCGGCACCGACAACCTGACCACCACCGAGATCACCAACCCGACGATCGGCGTGACCGGCACCGCCGCCGTACCGGCCGCGACCATCGTGGGCCCGGGCGGGCGGGTGCCCCCGTCGACCGTGATCGACGACGACTCCACCGGTGACGTCGAGACCACCGGCACCTTCGAGCCGGCCACTGACGGCCTCGACTTCTGGGAGTCGCTGGAGGGCATGTGGCTCGGCATCAACCAGCCCGAGGTGACCGGCCCGACCAGCTCCTTCCGTGAGCTGTCCGTCGTCCCGGAGGGCTCGGGCCTGCGCACGGTCCGCGGCGGCATCCTGCTGCAGAAGACCGACAGCAACCCGGAGCGGGTCCTGCTGGACGACGTGCTGGCGCCCGTTCCCGACGCCAAGACCGGGGACACGCTGGCCGGCACGGTGACCGGCGTTCTGGACTACGGTTTCGGCAACTTCAAGTTCCTCGTCACGCAGACCCCGACCGTGATCGACGGCAAGGTCCAGCGTGAGAAGACCAAGCCCTCCTCTCCGCTGCAGGTATCGGTCGCGACGTTCAACGTGGAGAACCTGGACCCGTCCGACGGCGACGCCAAGTTCGACGGTCTGGCCCAGGCGGTGGTGAAGAACCTCGCCTCACCCGACATCCTCGGCCTGGAGGAAGTGCAGGACAACGACGGCGCAGTGAACTCGGGGACCACCGGCGCGGACCTCACACTGAACATGCTGGCCGCGGCGATCCTGAAGGCCGGCGGCCCGGAGTACGCGTGGCGGCAGATCGATCCGGTCGACGGCGACGAGGGCGGCGAGCCGGGCGGCAACATCCGGGTCGCGTTCATGTACCGCACGGACAAGCCGGTGAAGTTCGTCGACCGCGCCGGCGGCGGCTCGACCACGGCGACCACGATCACCACCGACCGCTTCGGCCGACCGCACCTGAGCTCCTCGCCGGGCCGCGTCGACCCGGCGAACCCGGCCTGGGCGGCGACTCGGGTACCGCTCGCAGGCGAGTTCACCTGGCACGGTCAGACCCTGTTCGTGGTGGTCAACCACTTCAGCTCCAAGGGCGGCGACGACCCGCTCTGGGGCCGGATCCAGCCGCCCGTGCAGAGCTCGGCGCCGAAGCGGCACGAGCAGGCGCAGTCGGTGCGGACCTTCGTCGACCAGATCCTGGCCAAGGACACCGGCGCGAATGTGATCGTGCTCGGCGACCTGAACGACTTCGACTTCTCGCAGACCACCGACATCCTGGTCGGCTCCGGCAAGACGGCGCTGATCGACCTGCCGAGGACGTTGGAGGCCCCCGAGCGGTACAGCTACGTGTTCGAGGGGAACAGCCAGATCCTGGACCAGATCCTGATGTCGAAGAACCTGCAGCCGGCGTCGCAGTACGACATCGTGCACATGAACGCCGAGTTCCCCGACCAGATCAGCGACCACGACCCGCAGGTCGTCAAGGTGATCCCGCTGCGGTCCTGGGTCCGGTGAGCCGCCGGCCGGCCGTCGGCGCACGATGACGGCTGGCTTACGGCGACCGCCCGGGCGGGATTCCGCTTGAGCGACCGCCGATACTGGAGAGGAGCCGGATTCCCCCCTGGGACCCCGGCTCCTCGACTGAGGAGGGTCAGATGACAGACAGCAGCACCAGGCAGTACGCCGTACAGAAGTCCGATCAGGAGTGGCGGGCTGAGCTGTCGCCGGCGGAGTTCCAGGTGCTCCGCAAGGCGGGCACCGAGCGGCCGTTCACCGGTGAGTACACCGACACCAAGACCGTCGGTGTCTACAAGTGCCGGGCATGTGACGCGGAGTTGTTCCGCAGC
Source organism: Kribbella qitaiheensis (assembly GCF_042657745.1). Classification (GTDB taxonomy): domain Bacteria; phylum Actinomycetota; class Actinomycetes; order Propionibacteriales; family Kribbellaceae; genus Kribbella; species Kribbella qitaiheensis. Next base: position 92,459 of record NZ_JBHSKE010000067.1, read on the forward strand.
GAGACCAAGTTCGACTCGCACTGCGGCTGGCCGTCGTTCTTCGCGCCGCTGGCCGAGGACCGGGTCGAGTACATCGAGGACCACGACCTCGGCATGAAGCGGGTCGAGGTCCGCTGCGCCAACTGCGGCTCCCACCTCGGCCACGTCTTCGAGGGCGAGGGCTACGGCACCCCGACCGACCTCCGCTACTGCATCAACTCGGTCAGCCTGGCGCTGGCCCCGGCGGAGTAATCACCGCACAAGCCCGCTCTGCCCACTGGCAGGGCGGGCTTTCGCGTACTCCGGAACGATTAGGGCCGTCACCCGAGCAAGGCCGGACTAGATCGGGGTCGCGAGGGCGATGGGGTTGTTGTCGGGGTCGGAGACGTAGGCCTGGCGTTCGCCCCAGGGCATGGTGGCCGGTTCCTGGAGTACTGCGTACCCGGCGGTGCGGAAGGTCTCCACCTGGGCTTCGACGTCGTCGACGTACACGAAGAGCTCGAAGCGGGGTGCGGTGCCGACGGTGATGCCGAGCTGCGCCTCCGGCCAACTGAAGTCCGCGATGCCGAGCGACGACTCGCCGCGCTCCAGGCCGACGTAGTGCGGTTCGCCCTCCAGGGGGAACTGGTAGGTCGACTCGTAGCCGAGCAGGCCGAAGAACTCGACGGATCGCCGCACGTCCGTGACGTACAGCACCGGGAAGGCTTTGCGTTCCATCTCTCAGCGCGTCCCCGGTCAGGCCAGGTTCGCGACCAGCTCGCTGAGCTCGGCCCGCTTTCCGGTGTAGAAGGGGACTTCCTCGCGCACGTGCCGGCGGGCCGTGGACGCGCGCAGGTCGCGCATCAGGTCGACCATCCGGTGCAGCTCGTCGGCCTCGAAGGCGAGCATCCACTCGTAGTCGCCGAGCGCGAACGACGCCACCGTGTTGGCCCGGACGTCCGGGTACGTGCGCGCCATCTTGCCGTGCTCGGCGAGCATGAAGCGGCGCTCCTCGTCCGGCAGCAGGTACCACTCGTACGACCGCACGAACGGGTACACGCAGATGTAGGCGCGGGATTCCTCGTCGGCCAGGAACGCCGGGATGTGGCTCTTGTTGAACTCGGCCGGCCGGTGCAGCGCGAACTGCGACCAGATCGGCGCGAGGTGCCGGCCGAGCCGTGACCGGCGCAGCGCGTGGTACGCCTTCTGCAGGGCATCCGAGGTCGGCGCGTGCCACCAGACCATGAAGTCCGCGTCCGCGCGGAAGCCCTCCACGTCGTACCAGCCGCGGATCACCACGTCGTCGGCGGCGGCGAGCTTGCCGACGATGTCCGACAGCTCAGCGGCCAGCTCGTCCCGGTCCGCGTCACCGAGCGGCGTCTCCACCTTGAAGACGGACCACATGGTGTAGCGGATCACGTTGTTCAGCTCGCGCGCCTTAGGCTTCGCGGGCTGCGTGTTCTCGGGCTGTGCGGCGGCTGGAGTCTCGGTCACCTGGCCATTGTCGCCAATGCCTCCAGGTGAGCCTGCACCCGGGTCGCCGCCTTCCCTGCCGAGGCGACGCAGGCGGCGATGCCAACACCCCGGTACGCCGCTCCGCAGACCGCCAGCCCGGGTTGATCCGCCACAGCGGCCGCCACCCGGTCAATGCGGTCCAAGTGACCTACTGCGTACTGCGGGAGCCCCCCGCCCCACCGGGTCACCAGTGAGCCGACCAGAGGTGCATCGAGGCCTACTGCCTGGCGTAGATCCGCAGCAGCGAGCGCCGTGAGCTCCTCGTCCGACCGCTGGAGCACGTACTCCTCGCCGAGCCGCCCGACCGAGCACCGCAGTACTGCGAGGTCTCCCCCGGCGTCGGCGGACCACTGCCACTTGGCGTGCGAGTAGGTCGATGCCTTGATCGTGCGGCCCTCCACAGACGGGACCAGGAAGCCCGAGCCTGTCGCGGACTCCGGCCAGTCCTTCTTGCGCACTGCGAGTGTGACGATCGCCATGCTCGCGTAGTCGATGGTCGCCAGCTCGGTGGAAGCCTGCGGGACGACCTCGGCGAGCATCCGAGCCGCCGGAGTCGCGGGGACCGCCACGATGACGGCGTCGGCCTGCAGCACCGTGGGAGCCGGCACAGCGCCCGCCTCCAGCTCGTAGACGCCACCAGGGCCACGGCTGATTCGCCGTACTGTCGCGTTGCGGTGGATCTGCACGCCGCGTGCCTGCAGGTCCTGCTCGAGAGCGGTGATCAGGCGGTGGACGCCCCCGCGAATGCCGGCGAATACTGGGGCGCCGTCGGCGTTGCGGCGCTGGCCGGTCTCGCGCAGCTCGGCTGTCGCCGCCAGCAGGCTCGGCGCGGTACGGAGTTTGGCGAACAGCTCGGGGACGGCCGCGGCGAGCGAGATCTCCTCGGCCCTGCCCGCGTAGACCCCGCCGAGCAGCGGATCGACCAGCCGGTCGGTCACCGCCGACCCCATCCGGTCGGCGACGAAACGCCCGATGGCGACGTCCTCGGTGAGCGCGGGCTCGGCCAGCTCGGGCTCGTGCGCGACCTGCTCCGCGGCTTCCTCGCCGAGCACATCGACCGTGCTCGCCGGGTCGGTCGGTACGCCCATCACCGTCGGCGGGATGGAACGGATCCGATCGCCGATCCAGAGCCCGGCCGAACTCGTTGCCGGATGCACCAGGTCGTCGGCGAGCCCGACCGCACGGATCAGGTCCACCGCTTCAGGTCGTCGGGCCAGGACGGACTCGGCGCCCAGGTCCACCGGGATGCCTTCGAGCTCGGCGCCGGCCAGCTTGCCGCCCAGCCGCGGCGACGACTCGAGAACGGTGATCCGCGGTGGATTCGGTCCGCTCGCCAGCGCATGCGCCGCAGCCAGTCCGCTGATCCCGCCCCCGACAACCACCACAGATCTTGGTTCCACGCCCCCATCTTCACCCGCCACCGCAACGCCAACTGAGGCAGGGACCCCGTCAGGTACGGGCGGACTTGGCGTGCACCGCCTGGACGACCTGGTGCAGTACTTCGGGGTCCGCGTTCGGCGGTACCCCGTGGCCCAGGTTGAAGATGTGGCCCGGGGCGGCGCGACCCTCGCGCAGGATCCGGTCGATCTCCGGCTCGATCGCGTCCCAGCCGGCGAAGAGAAGAGCCGGGTCGAGGTTGCCCTGCACCGGCTTCGGCGGAGTCCCGTCGGCGGCGATCCGGCGTACGGCCTCGTCCAGCGGCACGCGCCAGTCGACGCCGACGACGTCCGCGCCGGCCGAGCTCATCAGTCCGAGCAACTCGCCCGTGTTCACCCCGAAGTGCAACCGCGGCACGCCGTACTGCGCGAGCGCGGCGAACACCTTCGCCGAGTGCGGCTGGACGAACTCGGCGTAGTCGCGCGGCGACAGCGCGCCCGCCCACGAGTCGAAGAGCTGGATCGCGGAGGCACCCGCCTCGATCTGGACGGACAGGTACGCGATCGCCACGTCCGCCAGCCGGTCGGCGAGCGCGTGCCACAGCTTGGGATCGCCGTGCATCAGCGCCTTCGTCTTGGCGTGGTCCTTGCTCGGCCCACCCTCGACCAGGTACGACGCGACGGTGAACGGCGCCCCGGCGAATCCGATCAGCGGGGTCCCACCCAGCTGCGACACCAACTGCTGCACCGACTCCGTCACGTACGACACGTCCGCCGGCGTCACCGGGCGCACCGCGTCGAGATCACCCAGTGACCGGACCGGCGAGGCGACCACCGGACCCACCCCGGGCTTGATCTCCAGGTCCACCCCGACCGCCTTGAGCGGGAGCACGATGTCGGAGAAGAAGATCGCCGCATCCACGCCGTAACGGCGTACGGGCTGCAGCGTTATCTCCACGACGAGGTCGGGTCGCATGCAGGACTCGAGCATCGTGGTGCCTTCGCGGATCGCCCGGTACTCCGGGAGCGAGCGACCCGCCTGGCGCATGAACCAGACAGGCGTGTGCGGGACCGGTTCACCTCGGGCCGCGAGCAGGAAGGCGGACTCGGCGAGAGCATCGATAGCGGTGGGTGATTGAGCGGGCTGGGTTACGGGCACAGGTCCGATAATCCCATGCCCGGAAGCGGTTACCGGCGCGTCGCCGTCGGCGTCGGTGAGTAATCAGTCGTAGGCTGCGGTGCATGGGTGCCCGCAAGCAGGTCGACGCGCCACCCGCGGAGTTCGCCGAAGCACTGACGCAATTGCGTGGTGCCCGGTTCCGGCCCGAGGTATTCGTCGAGGAGATGCCCGCACCGCAGCGGATCGCACCGCACGCGGCCGCGGTCAGCGCCGACGTGACGGTCGACGGTGACGATATCGCCACCGGCCGTCTGGTCATCCTCTACGACCCGGACGGGAACGACGCCTGGCAGTCGACCTTCCGCTGTGTCGCGTATGTGCGTGCCGCCGTCGAACCGGAGATGGTGACGGACGCACTGCTCGGTGGCGTTGGCTGGACCTGGCTGATGGAGGCGTTGACGGACCGGGGGGCGGAGTTCTTGGCCCCGAGCGGTACCGTCACTCGGGTGGTGTCCGAGAGTTTCGGCGGGATGGCCGATGACGAAGCGACGGCGGAGATCGAGATCCGTGCGTCCTGGAGCCCTGTGCCGGGCCCGGGCGGGATGATCGACGTGACCCGTCATGCCGAGGCGTGGGGCGAGGTGCTCTGCACCGCGGCCGGACTGCCGCCGGTTCCGCCGGGGGTGGTCGCGATGCCGACCCGGCGCGGTCAGCGGGGCCGATGAGCCCGGCCGAGACCCAGCAGCAGCCGCCCGTCCCGGACGACCCGACCGAGAACCTGCCACTGCTCGAACTGCGCGACGGACTCTCCGACGTCGTGGACACCGACCCTGCCCTCGCCGAGGTGGTCGAGGCCTTCCGGGCCGGTACCGGTCCGGTCGCGGTCGACGCCGAGCGTGCCTCGGGGTACCGCTACTCCCACCGCGCGTACCTCGTGCAGTTGCGCCGTGAGGGGTCCGGCTCCGCCCTGGTCGACCCGATCCCGTTCGGCGACCTGTCCTCGCTCGGCGACGCGATCGTCGACGCGGAATGGATCATCCACGCGGCGAACCAGGACCTGGCCTGCCTGGCCGAGGTCGGCATGGTCCCGCGCAGCGTCTTCGACACCGAACTGGCCGGCCGGCTGCTCGGCTACCCGAAGGTCGGACTGGCGTCGCTGGTCAGCGAGGTCCTCGGCTACAAGATGCGCAAGGAACACTCGGCCGCCGACTGGTCGACCCGTCCGCTGCCCGGCCCCTGGCTGATCTACGCGGCGCTCGACGTCGAGATGCTGATCGAACTCCGCAACGCGATCGAGGCCGAACTCCGCAGCGAGGGCAAGTGGGAATGGGCCCAGCAGGAGTTCACCGCGATCCTGAACGCCCCGCCGCGCGAGCCGAAGCCGGACCCGTGGCGCCGTACCTCCGGCATGCACCGGGTCCGCAACCGCCGCAGCCTGGCCGTCGTCCGCGCGCTCTGGGAGGCCCGCGACCAGATCGCCGAGTCCGCCGACATCTCCCCCGGCCGGATCCTCCCCGACGCCGCGATCGTCGAAGCCGCCGCCGCGATGCCGGTCGACCGCGACACCCTGCAGCGCCTCACCGCGTTCAAGGGCCGCGGCGCACACCGCCACATGCGCACCTGGTGGGAGGCGATCGACCACGCCCGCCGCCTGCCGGACTCCGAACTCCCCAAACAAGGCCCCCGGTACGACGGCCCGCCCCCGGCCCGCGCCTGGGCCGACCGCGACCCCGACGCGGCAGCCCGCCTCTCCGCGGCCCGCTCCGCCGTCAGCGAGATCGCCGAGGCCCACCGCCTCCCCACGGAGAACCTCCTCTCCCCCGACACCATCCGCCGCCTAGCCTGGACACCCCCAGCCGACGCGGACCAGCCCGCCGTCAACACCTTCCTCCGCGACCACGGCGCCCGCGAATGGCAAATCGCCCTAACCGCCGAGGCCCTAACCGACGCCCTAGCAACCGAAGCACCCCCAGCCGAACAACTCGACGAGCAGTAGCGCGTTCCCCCTGGCGGCTGGTGGTTGGGAACGCCTGGGCGAGTTCGGGTGGTTTCCGTCGGCATGAGCCCGGGTGGTTCCGCCGGGCATGGGTGCGGGTTGTTCAGCCGGGCATAGGCGGGGGTGGTTCGCGGGCTCCGCTGCGTGATGGTGCTAGTCGTGCTGGTGTGCGTCAAGAGCGCTTCGCGTCCCTTCGGGATCGGAACAAGTTCCGACTCTTGACCCACCCCACCCCGACCAGGGAAGGAACGCAGCTACGCGGATCCCGCGGAGGGGTCTGAGCCGGGTCGGGGTGGTGTTTTCGGGGGTGGGGTGTACCGAGTGACAGGTAGTGCTGGGCGGATCGCGGAGGCTCCAGGCGTGGGGTGCCCGCCGGGGTGGCGTGTGCGGCAACTACTACCTGTCGGTCAGTACGCCAGCCGCCCCGAGGGAGGGATTTCACCCCGGTGGGTGGTGATTTCGTCTGGGTGGGCGGTGATTGTGCCGATTCGGGGACTGGTGCTGGCGGGTTGTTCGACCGTTGCCGGGTTGTTCGTCCACTGCCGGGTTGTTCGTCCACTGGCGGGTTGTTGGCCGGTTGGGGTGGGTTGGTCGGCGGCGTGTGGCTCGCTTCGGGGTCCGCTGGATGGTTGTTCGGCCACTGGCGGCCTATTAGGCGCTAGCGGCCGAACACCCCGTCAGCGGGAGGCCGATCGTCGGCCCGCGGGCCGACGGGGTGCGGTTGTGGGGACCTCGGACACCTTCGGGGGCCCCGACAGCCCGTGGCGGTGGGATTTCGGGGACCGCGGACACCTTGTGGTGGGTGTGACGGCTGGTGGCGATGCGGTTGTCGGGACCTGGAACACCGGGTGGGGACGTGGGACAGGCTATTTCGTGTCCGAGGTCCCGCCTTGGTGTCCCAGGACCCACTTTGTGCGCCGGTTGAGTGCCCCGGGGCGCCGAGATCGGCTCAGGTGGTGCACAAGGTGCCGGTTTCGGGAGTCTCCCGGCCCCGGCCCTCGGCCACCGGGCACCGGAACACCCAGACCTTCCGGGCAAGGCGGCTCGCCGACCTTCTGGTCGAGGCAACCCCCGAACGTTTGGCGGAGGGGTTCCCTGGGCTTTGTCGCCACACCTCTCAGCGGCTCCGGGATAGCTGCGTCTTTCCCTGGTCGGGGTGGTGTGTGTCAAGAGTCGGAACTTGTTCCGATCCCGAAGGGACGCGCAGCGCTCTTGACGCACACCGGCCCGACTAGCACCATCACGCAGCCCGGGGACGCAACCACCCGAACCTGCCAGGCAGAACCACCCATCCGTTGCTGGTGGAACCACCCGACCCTGTACGACGAAGCCGCCGGACTCCGAGTGGAGTCGGCGGCTTCGACGGTACGGCGTACGGGAGGGTCAGACAGGCAGGGTGGTCTCGATCAGGGACGTGATCTCGTCTGATTCCGGGAGGGTTTGGGGGCGGAAGCGGGCGGCGACTGTGCCCTCGGGGGTGAGGAGGAACTTTTCGAAGTTCCACTGGACGTCGCCGGAGTTGCCTTCGGCGTCGGGGGTCTGGGTGAGCTCGGAGTAGAGGGGGTGGCGGTTGTCGCCGTTGACCTCGAGCTTGTCGAGCATCGGGAAGGTGACGCCGTAGGTGGTCGAGCAGAAGGTCTCGATCTCCTCGGCGGTGCCGGGCTCCTGGCCGCCGAACTGGTTGCAGGGCACGCCGAGCACGGTGAAGCCGCGGGACTCGTAGCGCTTCTGCAGGTTCTCGAGGCCCTCGTACTGCGGGGTCAGGCCGCACTTGGAGGCGACGTTGACCACCAGGACGGCCTTGCCCTTGTAGTCGGACAGGGAGGTCTCCGCGCCGGACAGGGTGCGCAGCGGGATGTCGTACAGGCTCATGCAGATCCTTAGGAAGTAGGCAGACGGCGGGACAGGAAGGACTCGGTACGGCTCCACGCCAGGGCCGCCGCCTCTGGGTGGTGGAATGCGGGCATCGGGTTGTCGAAGGCGTGGCCGGCATCGGGGTACCGGTAGATCTCGTTGTCGGGGCCGTCGACGGCCGCGACGATCTGGTCGACCGTTGCAGGGCTCAGGTAGTCATCGGCGTCGCCGAAGTGGTGCAGGCTGACCGCGTCCACTTTCGGCGCGAGGCCCAGCAGGTTGGGCAGGGCGGAGCCGTAGTAGCTCACCAGGACGTCAGGCGAGGACACAGCGGCAACGTTGAACCCCAGTCCTCCGCCGAAGCAGAACCCGACCACGCCGACAGCGGTCTCACGGCTGCGCAGGTAATCCAGCGCCGCCACCGAGTCCGAGACGGCCGTGGACCAGTCGACCCGACCCATCGCTTCGAGGGCCCGGTCCAACAGATCCGGGGCGTCCTCGTCCAGCGAGACGTCGTCCAGCCGCCAGTAGATCTCCGGCGCGACGACGTAGTAGCCGAGTGAGGCCAGGTCCTCGGCCCGCTGCTTGATGTACTCCGAGACCCCGAAGATCTCCTGGAGCAGCAGCAGGCCCGGACCAGAGCCGCCGGCGGGTTCCCACACCTGTGCCGGCATCAACCCCGTGCCGGTATCGATCTCCAAAGCCACACAGCGGAGCCTACGTCGAACCGGCAAAGGGTGTTACCTGGCGTCGACCGACTCCTTCCGGACCGTGTCGGTGTCGGCCACAGCAGCAGGCGAGGCTTCGACAACGGGCGCCGGCATCCAGGCCTCGCACTCGGCGATAGCCGCGGTCAGCAAGTCGAACAGCCGCTCGTCCGGGTTCGACACGCAGGCCTGGGAGATGCCCTCCACCGCGCACGACACGGCTCGCGGCGCCGTCCGCCGGGCGAAGTCCGGCGTACCGCGGTGTGGTCGTGCGGTGAAGGCCCGGGCCCACTTGGTGGCCGCGGGGACCGAGCCCAGCGCTTCCTTGGACGCGGGCTGGAGGCTGTCGAAGGGACGACCGTCCAACGCGGCCAGGTGCCGCTCCCCTACCAGCAGAGCCACAGCGAGGATGTACTGCCGCTCCTGTGACACCACTGGCAGCGCGTGCTGGATGCAGACCGCCGTGACCCGCGGTACGACGTGCGGGTCGTCCGGGGTCAGGCCGATCACCGAGGGGATCAGTGGAGCCAGCCGAGACCGGCCGGCATCCGTCGTACAGTCGTTGACGTCGCGGGCCACGCCGGCCAGCAACGGGTGGGTGCAGGCCGGGTGATCCGACCATGGCTCGCCTGCGAGGTACGACGCGAACTCCATGAAGCAGGCGCCCTTGCGGGGACTCCGGTGTTTGCCCCGGGACAGGACCGGGACAGCAAGATCGAAATTGTTCATTGCGGCTCCAGAGACGACTCTCGTCCACTCAGCATGCGCCGGATCGCGCCGCGACGCCACGGGTTACCGGAAGTCGGGCCCACCGCACCGGACCTGGCAATCAGCGGGTCTGGTCTGTCGGCCGGATCAGGATCTCGTTGACGGCGACGTGCTCGGGCTGGGTAAGCGCGTACAGGACGGCACCGGCGATGTCCTCGGGCTGGAGGGTCCGCATGGACTCGGCCATGGTCTTGGCCATCGCCTGGATGCCCGGGTCGGTGATGTGGCTGGCCAGCTCGGTCGAGACGAATCCGGGCTCTACGACGATGACGCGAACACCCTGCGCGGTGACCTCCTGACGCAGCGCCTCCGAGAAAGCGGTGATGCCGAACTTGGTGGCCGCGTACACGCCACTCGCGGCCGAGGCTGTACGTCCTGAGGTCGAGGAGATCTGCACCACCGCGCCCTTGGACTCGAGCAGGTGCGGCAGGGCGGCATGGACGGCGTACATCGATCCGAGCAGGTTGGTCTCGACCATGCGCGTCCACTCAGTGGTGTCCGCGCCGAGGATCATGCCGCTGAGCATGATGCCCGCGTTGTTCACCAAGGCGTCGATCGCGCCGAAACGCTCGATGGTCGCCTCGACCGCGTCCTGCACCGACTGGCGGTCGGTGACGTCCAGTTCGAGGACCAGTACTTCGCCGGGAGCGTCCTCCGCCAGGGTCTTCAGCCGGTCGGCCCGGCGAGCCCCGACGGCCACTCGGGCCCCGGCCTTCGACAGGGCGAGGGCCGTGGCCTGGCCGATGCCCGAGGACGCGCCGGTGACGAGAACGACCTTGCCTTCAAGGGTGTTGCTCACGTTGTTCCTTCCAGGAGTTCGATGGTTCACAAAGTGACCGCTGGGTCATGTTCAGCGTAGCAGCTAACCTGACCGACCGGTCATGTTAAGTGGTAGGCTTCACATCAGAAGGAAGGACAAGATGAGCGAAAGGACAGTGACACCAGGCCCGAGAGCGGACATGGTGCGCAACCGGCGCCTGCTGATCGGGGCCGCGACCGAGGCGTTCGCCGAGTGCGGGGTGGACGTGTCGATGGGCGAGATCGCCCAGCGCGCCGGCGTCGCCAAGGGCACGGTGTTCCGGCACTTCGCCTCGAAGGACGACCTGCTCGCGGCGATCACCCTGCAGTTGCTCGACGGGCTCATCGGCTCAGCGAATCGCCTACTGGAGGCCGACGACGCAACTGAGGCACTTCGGGAGTTCATGACCGCCGGCGTCGAGGTGCTGGCCGCCGACCGCGCGTTCTGCGAGGTGGTCGGACGGCCGTCGCTGCAGAGTTCCGAGGTACGGCAGGCGATCGCGCGCCTCTGCGACGTGGTCGAGGTACTCACCGCTCGGGCTCGCCAACAAGGCGCTATCCGCAGCGACATCACGGGAACGGACATCGTGCTGCTGCTCGGCGGCATCCACCAGACAGCGGCACCCGTGCTGGACACCCAGCCGCAGATCTGGCGCCGGTACCTCGAACTGGCCTTCGACGGGCTCACCACCACCACCGCCCGCGAGCTGCCACATCGGCCGCCCGACCGCCTGCAACTCACCGATCCTCTGGGCTGACCTGATCCTCTCGGATCTTGTGAGCAGTCGCACAGGCGTGCCGTCTTGGGGCGATGTGTTACCGACGGGTAGCATCGTCGTGCTCCCAAGTCCTGGACCACAAGAGGAGGGCCTCGTGCCCCGTGAGATCCGCGATGTCGTGTTCGTCGACGGCGTTCGCACCCCGTTCGGCAAGGCCAAGGGCCAGTACGCCGAGACGCGCGCCGACGACCTGGTGATCAAGTGCATCCGCGAACTGCTGCGGCGCAACCCGTCCCTGCCCCCGGAGAAGGTGGACGAGGTCGCGATCGCGGCCACCACCCAGATCGGCGACCAGGGCCTGACCATCGGGCGGACCGCCGCCCTGCTGGCTGGTCTGCCGAACACCACCCCCGGCTACGCCATCGACCGGATGTGCGCGGGCGCCATGACCGCCGTCACCACCACCGCCGCCGGCATCGCGTTCGGCGCGTACGACGTGGTCGTGGCGGGCGGGGTCGAGCACATGGGCCGGCACCCGATGGGCGAGGGCGTCGACCCGAACCCGCGGATCATCTCCGAGAAGCTGGTGGACACCTCCGCGCTGGTGATGGGTTCGACCGCGGAGAACCTGCACGACCGGTTCCCCACCATCACCAAGCAGCGCGCGGACGCCTTCGCCGTCGCCTCCCAGGAGCGCGCCGCCAAGGCCTACGCGAACGACCTGATCCAGCCCGACCTGGTCCCGATCGCGACCCGCTCGGCCGAGCTCGGCTGGGGCTACGCGACCACCGACGAGCCGATGCGCCCCGGCACCACGATGGAGGACCTGGCCAAGCTGAAGACCCCGTTCCGCCCGCACGGCCGGGTGACGGCGGGCAACTCGGCCGGCATCAACGAGGGCGCCACCGCGTGTCTGCTCACCTCCGCCGAGACGGCCGAGGAGCTCGGCCTGAAGCCGAAGATGAAGCTCGTCTCCTACAGCTTCGTCGGCGTCGAGCCCGAGGTGATGGGTATCGGCCCGGTCCCGGCGACGGAGAAGGCGCTCAAGCTGGCCGGCCTGACCATCGATGACATCCAGGCCTTCGAGGTGAACGAGGCGTTCGCCGTCCAGGTGCTGGCGTTCCTGGAGCACTACGGCATCGCCGACGACGACCCGCGGGTCAACCCGTACGGCGGCGCCATCGCGTACGGCCACCCGCTCGCCTCGTCCGGCGTACGGCTGATGAACCAGTTGGCCAAGCAGTTCGAGCAGCGCCCCGACGTCCGCTACGGCCTGACCACGATGTGCGTCGGCCTCGGCATGGGCGGCACCGTGATCTGGGAGAACCCGAACTTCGAGGGGACGAAGCCGTGAGCGAGCGCAAGCGAGTGAACCAGAAAGCACAGCAGCCATCCGCTCACTTGGGCGCCGAGCGAAGCGAGGGGACCAAGTGAGCTTGCAGGAACTCATCGACCGGGCGGTGGCGATCGAGACCGACGAGGTTGTCACGCTGGCCCCGAGCCGCGACGTGGCGCTGCCGAACAAGGCCGGCACGATGGCGCTGATCACTCTCGACAACGGGCACGACCACACCAAGCCGAACACCTTCGGGCCGAAGGGTCTGGCCGAGCTGAACAAGGCGATCGACGCGGCGCTGGCCCGCGAGGACGTGGTCGCCTTGGGGGTCACAGGCAAGCCGTTCATCCTGGCCGCCGGCGCGGACCTGACCGGCGTACCGAAGCTGACCGATCGGGAGCAGGCGCTCGACCTGGGCAAGATCGGCCACGGCGTGATGCGCAAGTTGCAGGACGGTGGCAAGCCTTCGTTCGCCTTCGTGAACGGTGTCGCGCTCGGTGGCGGCCTCGAGGTCGCGCTGCACGCGCGGTACCGGACCGTGTCGGTCGCGGCGGGGATGGTCTCCACTCCCGAGGTCTTCCTCGGCCTGATCCCGGGCTGGGGCGGCAACTTCCTGCTGCCGAACCTGATCGGCGCGGACAAAGCCGTCAAGGTCGTGGTGGAGAACGCCCTCAACCAGAACAAGATGCTCAGCGGCCCCGAGGCGGTGAAGTTCGGCATCGGCGACGTGCTGCTCGACTCGGCCGACTTCCTCGAGCAGTCGCTGCTGTGGGCCGGCAAGGTGCTGACAGGTGAGGTCACGGTCGAGCGGGCGGAGATCGACCGAGGCGACGCCTGGGACGCGGCCGTTGCCCGAGGCAAGGGCTTTGCCGACCTCAAGGTGAGCGGCGCGGCGCCCGCGCCGTACCGGGCGCTGGAGCTGATCGCGGCGGCGAAGGACAGTGACAAATGGGACCGCGACTCCGCCTTTGCGGCCGAGGACGAGGCACTCGCCGACCTGATCATGAGCGAGGAACTGCGCAGCGGCCTCTACGCCTTCGACCTGGTGAACAAGCGCGCCAAGCGTCCGGCCGGCGCGCCGGACAAGTCGCTCGCCCGCCCGGTCAGCAAGGTGGGTGTCGTCGGCGCCGGCCTGATGGCGGGCCAGCTCGCGCTGCTGTTCGTACGCCGGCTCGAGGTGCCCGTGGTGCTGACAGACCTCGACCAGGAGCGGGTCGACCGCGGCGTCGGCTACGTGCACGGCGAGATCGACAAGCTGCTCGGCAAGGGCCGGATCCGCCCGGACAAGGCCAACCAGCTGAAGGCGCTCGTCACCGGGTCGGTGGATCGCGCCGTCTTCGCGGACGCGGACTTCGTGATCGAGGCCGTGTTCGAGGAGCTCCAGCTGAAGAAGACGATCTTCGCCGACCTGGAGAAGATCGTCCGCCCGGACGCGATCCTGGCGACCAACACGTCCTCGCTGTCGATCACCGAGATGGCGGCCGACCTGGAGCACCCCGAGCGCGTGGTCGGGTTCCACTTCTTCAACCCGGTCGCGGTACTGCCGCTGCTGGAGGTCATCCGCGCCGACCAGACCGACGACGCGACGCTGGCGACGGCGTTCGCGGTCGGCAAGACGCTGAAGAAGTCCTGTGTGCTGGTCAAGGACGCCCCGGCCTTCGTGGTCAACCGGCTGCTCACCCGCTTCCTCGGCGAGGTCAGCGCCGCGGTCGACGAGGGCACGCCGATCCCCGAGGCGGACAAGGCGCTGTCGGCGCTCGGCCTGCCGATGCCGCCGTTCGTGCTGCTGCAGCTGGTCGGTCTGCCGGTCGCGCTGCACGTCGCGGAGACGATGAACCGCGCCTATCCGGACCGGTTCGCCGTGTCCGAGAACCTCGCCAAGGTGGTTGCCGCCGGCAAGAGCTCGTTCTACGTCTGGAGTGCCGAGGGCAAGCCGTCAGTCGACCCAGAGGTCGAGGCGCTCGTCACCGTCGGCGACCAGCCGTCCACCGCCGACGAGCTCCGCAGCCGGGTGCTCACCGCGCTGGCCGAGGAGATCCTGATCATGCTCGACGAGGGTGTCGTCGCGGAGGCGCAGGACATCGACCTCTGCCTGCTGCTCGGCGCCGGTTGGCCGTTCCACCTGGGCGGCATCACGCCGTACCTGGACCGCAGCGGCCTCGCCGAGAAGGTCAACGGCAAGCGGTTCCTCGCCAAGGGCGTCGCCAGCCTCGCCTGACCAAGAACTGCTGGGGGTCGGTGCGGCGCCGGAAGCCCGCTCCGTCCCCCAGCAACCTTCTCGCTACCCCTTGAACTTCTTCACCGCGGTGGTGAGCTGGGCCGGCGTCTGGCCGGTGTGTTTCTTGATGATTGACGCGTACGCCGTTGGGCTGAGGTCGTGCAAGGCCAGGTCTGTGTAGAGGGCGGCAAGGCCCTTCTTTCCCAGCTTCGAGGCCAGGTATTCCGTGGCCCACCAGGCCTGGCCGTAGGAGCGGTCCCCGTTCTGGTCGAACTCTGCTTCTCCCGGTAACACCTTCATCGAGGGCAGGTACTTCGTCCGGACGGTCCTGCGGTACGGGTCGATGGTCCAGTGCGGGTCGTCCTCGATCGCGTGGCTGCGGACGTACTCCGCGACGCCCTCCACCAGCCAGACCGGTGTGCGGATCCCGATCGGCACCGTCGCCACGTGCGTCATCTCGTGCACCAGCAGGTCTTCCTCGAGATCCTTGCGGACGGCTGGGTTGACCACGATCCGGCTGCCGACCGGGGCCACCGTCTTGAGGCCGAGCGGCTCGCCGTCGTACAGGGTGACTGCCTTCGCGGCAATCGTCCAGCCGGCTCCGGTGCCGGCGGTCCACACCGTCGACAACACTCGCGGCTCGGACATCGCGACCACCATGACGGCGCCGTCCCACGGCCGCGGCCAGTGCCGCCGCACGCCCTGGACCGCGTCCTCGGAGACCTGGGCGATCTTCTTGCCGAGGGCGGCCTCGCGCTTGTCGACCACCACGACCACCTTGTCCTTGCGGACGACGGCGATCTCCTGGTAGTCCCACGGCTGGCGGTGGCCGTCCTCGCTGAGCGTCTCGTCGATCGCGTCGTCCGCGACCAGGATCCACCGGCCGGCCCGCTGGACGAAGGTGTAGCCGAGGTCGGTCTGCACCGGCTTCGGGTCGAGCCCGGTCAGCCGGTACCGCATCATCACCCGGGTCGAGTAGGTGGTCGGACCGAACTTGTCTACCTGTGCCGGAGCCTCGCGCTCGTCGGCGACGAAGTACCGCAGGCTCGCGAACTCGAACTTCCGCAGGTTGGTGAACAGCAGCTTCTGCCGGACCACCAGCTTCGGTTGCTTCGGGTCGACCGCGGCCAGGAAGCTCTTGAGGTCGCCCTTGACGACAGCGGTCGAACGCTGAGCCAGGAACGCGTCGAGCTGACGCTTGCGAACCGCCGGGTCCACTCCTGGTTTCCGGGCCTCGGCCGCGACCGCAGTACCGCCCGGGGCGACGCCGTTGTCGGATCTGGTCGCCACCACGAAGCCCGCGGTACCGACCAGCGCAAGCGCCGCAACTCCCGCCAGCAGCCGCCCCCGCTGGTTCACCATGTCCCGCACCCCTCGCCCGCCCCAGTCCAGCCGCTCGGATCTTACTCCAGCAAACCCTTCGACCGGTGCCGCCCGGCTCTGCCAGGCTCTCCCCCGTGACCTACCAGCCGACCAGCCAGCCGATCAGCGAGCCGACCGACGGGCCCACGCCGTACGACGAACTGAACCGGCTGCTGGTGGAACTCACCGGGACCACCCGGGAGATTCTCGGCGACAACTTCGCCGGGGCCTATCTGCAGGGCTCGTTCGCACTCGGTGATGCCGATCTGCAGAGCGACTGCGACTTCCTGATCCCCGTGCATCGCCCGATCTTGGCGGACCAGGAGGCGGCCTTGCGCGCGCTGCACGACGAGATCCCCACCAGGGAAGGCTTCTGGACGCAGCACCTGGAGGGCTCGTACCCCCTGCTCGGCGAGCTGCGCACACTCGACGGGCTCGGGCGCGACTGGCTCTACATCGACCACGGGTGGCGGCGGATGCAGTGGTCGACTCACTGCAACACCGAGGTCGTCCGCTGGACCCTGCGCGAGTACGGCGTGACGCTTTCCGGCCCGGATCCGCGGGAACTGGTCGAGGTGGTTCCCGCCGAAGCCCTCCGCGAGCGGATGCGTGGAGACATCCCGAGGTTGCTCACAGGCCTCGCGACCTGGATCTCCATCGAGATGGCCTGGGGGCAGCGGTACGCCGTGACCACGCTGTGCCGGATGCTCTACACGCTCGAGACCGGCCGAGTGTGCTCGAAGAAGGAGGCGCTGGTCTGGGCGGCCGATGCCCTCGATCCCCGCTGGTCCGCGTTGTGCCTGCGGACGATGGAAGGCCGCGCCCTCGGGTTCGATCCCGAGGACGCGGCCGAGCCGGGGGCCGTCGCCGAGACGATCGCCCTCGCGGAGTACGCGACGGCGATCGCCCGGCGGTAGGCGGGAGGCCGCTAGGCCCTGGTGCTCTCGCCGGTGCGTTCCGTCTCGCCCACCCGGCTCTTCCGGTAGCCGTAGAGCGCGTAGACGATGAAGCCGAGCACCATCCAGACCGCGAACCGCAGCCAGGTCTCGATCGACAGGTTCAGCATCAGGTAGACGCAGATCACCGCGGACAGGATCGGGATCACCGGGTTGCCCGGCACCGTGAACGACCGCTCGATGTCCGGCCGGCGCTTGCGCAGCAGCGGCACCGCGATCGACACCAGGGTGAACGCCGCCAGCGTGCCGATGTTCACCATCTCCTCGAGCTTGCCGATCGGGGTCAGCCCGGCGACGAGCGCCACCACGATCCCGATACCGAGGGTCAGCCGGTACGGCGTGCCGAACTTCTGGTGGGTCTTGCCGAGCTTGGACGGCATCAGGTGGTCGCGGCTCATCGCGAAGACGACGCGCGCGGCACCGATCATCAAGGTGAGCACGACCGTGGTCAGACCCGCGACGGCACCCGCCGAGATCAGCGTCGCGAATCCCGGCCTGCCGACCGAGCGGAACGCCTCCGCCAGCGCGGCCTCAGTGCTGATGTCCTTGTAGTTGACCATGCCCGTGATGACGATGCAGACCAGTACGTACAGCACGGTGCAGATCGCCAGCGAGCCGAGGATGCCGCGAGGCAGGTCGCGCTGCGGGTTCTTGGCCTCCTCGGCCGTGGTCGCGACCACGTCGAAGCCGATGAACGCGAAGAACACCAGCGACGCACCGGAGACCAGCCCCATCACGCCGAAGGTCGACGGGGTGAACCCGAGCATCGCCTGGAACAGCGGCGTCGTAATCGTGACGTCGCCGCTCTCGGCCGGCACGCTCGGCGGGATGAACGGGGTGAGGTTCTCGCCCTTGACGTAGAACAGGCCGGCGACGATCACGAAGAGGACCACGAACAACTTGACCGCGACCAGCGCCAGGTTGACCCGCAGCGACTCCTTGATGCCGATGGTGGCCAGGATCGTCAGCACGATGATCAGCAGCATCGCCAGCACGTTGACGTTGCTGTCGGGGCCGATCGAGTCCGGCCAGCCGAGACCGATCTCCTCCAGGAACAACGCCGCGTAGGTGGACCAGCCCTGCGCCACCACGCTTGCCCCGAGCATCAGCTCGAGCAGCAGGTCCCAGCCGATGATCCAGGCGAAGATCTCACCGAGGGAGAAGTAGGAGAACGTGTACGCCGAGCCGGAGACCGGCACGGTCGAGGAGAACTCCGCGTAGCAGAGCGCGGCCAGCCCGCAGCAGATAGCGGCGAGCACGAACGACAGCGCGATGCTGGGACCGGCGTAGGCCTGCGCGGCCCGGCCGGTGAGGGTGAAGATGCCGGCGCCGATGATGACGCCGATGCCGAAGACCGTCAGGTCGAGGGCGGTGAGGCGTTTCTTGAGCTGGTACTCCGGTTCGTCGGTGTCCGCGATCGACTGCTCGATCGTCTTCTTCCGCAACAGACTCATCTGCACGCCTCCTCAAGCTCGGACGGAACAAACCGAGCCTGCCCCTCTGACAGGGCGAGGTCAATCCGCTACTCAGCGTTGCGGTTCGTATTCCTTGAGATACACCCACAGCGACGCCTCGTTGAAGCCGGTCCGGGTGAGCAGGATGCGGTCCCGGGACGCCTGGTCGGTGCCGTTCCGCGCGAGGTCCTCGTACAGCTCCTCGACCGCCGGCAGTCCCAGCCGGCTGACCAGGAAGCGAACGGCCAGCCAGCTCACGCCGTACACGTCGGCGGTGTTCTGGTAGAAGCCCGCGTCCGACGGCAGCGCCAGCAACGCCGGCAGCGCGTCGTCGATGATCTCCTGCTCCCACTTGCCGACCTCGCCGGGCCCGCTGATCGCCTCGATCCCCCGCCAGGACACGTACTCCGCGGCGCCTTCGGCCAGCCAGAGCGGCTCGTACCCACCGAGGTCGGCCGTGGCCACGTGGGTGATCTCGTGCGACAGCAGGATCTCGTCGACCCGGTCGCGCTCCTTGGGGTTGATCACGATGTACGCGCCGGCCACGGTGCCGTCGGCGGTGTCCTGGCCCGGCAGCGAGGAGAAGGTCGATCCCGCGCTCGCGGCCGACTCCACGTCCTCGTCGCTGAACCGCGCGTCGCGCACCTCGGTCTCGTCGAGCGCGGCTATCAGGACGGTGCCACGCCAGCGCCGCGGCCAGTACGCCGTGACCTGGGTGAGCCCCTCAGCGGCCTCGGCAACGATCGTCCGGCCGCGCTGGGTGTCACCCTTCTCGACCAGCACGAGTACCCGCGGGCCGCGGTGCACCTCGATCCGGCCGAGATCCCAGGCCTCCTGGTGGGCGCCGGGGCCGAGGTCCTTGTCGAGGTCGTCGTCATCGGCCATGATCCAGCGCCCGCCGCGGTTGACGTAGGTATAGCCGAGCTCGGTGGTCACCGGGGTCAGGTCGACGTTGGTGATCTGGTAGCGCATCAGCACCCGGACCAGGTACGTCGAGGGGCCGTGCTCGCGGGCCGCGGCGGCGTCGAACCGCTCCTCGGCCTGGCTGTAGCCGATCTCCTGGAAGCCGATCTCGACCAGGTTCGCGAACAGCACCTTCTGGGCCTGCCGCAGTTTCGCGTTCGCCGGGTCGACGTCCTGCAGGAACAACCGCTCGTCGACGGTCCGGACCGCCTTCGCGCGGCGCAGCAGGATGGTGTCGATGGCCACCCGCCGGGCAGCGATCGCGGCGGCGGTCTTCGAGGGCGGTTTGGTGCCCTGGTTCGGCCGGATGGTCGGCGGCGTGACGGTTGCCGAGGGCCTGCTGCGGGCGTCCTCCTGGCGCTGCTCGACCGCGTAGGCGACGCCACCGGACACCAGGGCCACGGCCACAACCAGGCCCAGCCAGCGGCGGGGCCCGCGGGGCGGGGCATGGGCGCCTGACGGGGCGGCGCTGGGTGGTGTCACACTCACGTCGGGTCGATTCCCTCCGGTCGCCCGTCTGTCACAGCGCGGCTACCCTACTCGCTCCTGTGAGATCCACCACCGACACGCCGGGTATACAAACTGCCCCGATCAGGCCGCGGCTGCCCTCAGGGCTTGGAATAGGTTTGCTTCGGTGATGCCGACATGTTCCACCATGATCCTGTTCCGCTCCGCTTGGGTAGACCCCAGCGCCGCCATCTCCTGGTAGAGGGTGCCGACCTCCGTCGCGCCGAACTTCGTGAACAGGTAGTCCACGGCGAGCCAGGACAACGGGTACGAGCTGGTCGAGTTCTGGAAGAAGAGGTTGTCGACGGGCAGCGACTTCGCCTTCGCCAGGTACTTCGTCCGGACCTCCCGGCGGTACTTGTCCAGCGCCAGGTTCGTCGCGCCGTCCATCGGCAGGAACTCGACGTACGTCGCCGCCCCCTCCACCAGCCACCGCGGCGCATAGGGCCCGTACGACGCGGTCGCGACGTGGGTGAACTCGTGCGCCAGGGTGCGGGCGTCCACCTTGGACCGGTTGCGCGGGTTGATCACCACGTAGGAGTCGGCCCGCTCCCCCATCTCGCTGACCTCGCCCGGCAAGGTCCGGTAGACCCAGGTGGCCATCGCCAGCGCGTCCTCGGCGTTCTTCGGCAGGGTGTAGTCGGCACCGCGGACCACCTTGTCGTCGAGCGCGATCACCACACCCGAGCCGGTCCAGCCGCCCGGCCAGCTCTTGCTGACCGCCTTCACCGCGCTGCCGGCCTTCGCGAGCAGGCTGTTCGCGAGCTCGGTCTGGTCGCGTTCGACCACGACGAGCACCCTCGGGGCGCGCTTGACCAGGACCTCCCCGATGTCCCAGGCCTCCTGGTGCGACCCGCGCGGCAGCAGGTGGTCCAGATCCGTGTCGGACACCAGCATCCAGCCGCCGTTCGGCTTCTCGGTGAAGGCGTAGCCGAGCATCGTCCGGACGGGCTGCGAGTCGATGCCCTTGATCTGGTACGTCATCGCCACCGCGACCAGATATGTCGACGGGCCGTACTTGTCGACCAGTGTCTGGTCGAACTGCTCGCGCACCTGCTCGTACCGCAGACTCGCGAAACCGAACTGCCTCAGGTTGCTGAAGAGCAGTTTCTGCCGGGCGACCAGGCTCTTGTTCCCCGGGTCGACGTTGGCGAGGAACGCGGCCGGGTTGTTCAGCCGGACAGCCTCGGCACGCGCCGCCAGCACCTTCTCCACCCCTGCGGAGCGCGCGGCCAGGTCGAGGCTCGCAGTATTGCCCGCTCCGCTGGCTGTCGCTTCGCCGGGACGGTCGGGGGAGCCGGAAAGGTGCAGGGCCAGCCCACCTGCGGTGGCACCCACAACAAGGACGAGCGACAGGAGCAGCAGCCAGAGACGCCGTCGCCGCGGAGCCGCGGAGTGACGCGCCCGGCCGGGCTCAGGCCCCGCCCGGCCTGCCGCTCGCGGTGTCTGGCTCACTGGTGATCGCGTCCCCCTGATGCTTGGCGATCATCTCTATCACGTCCCGAGCCAGCCCCTGGCCCGTCAACCCGATCTCGGTCAGCACCGCGTCGCGCTTGGCGTGGTCGAGGAACTGCTGCGGGATCCCGAAGTCCCGCACCGGCGTGGTGACCCCCGCGTCGCGCAGCGCCTGGCAGATCGCCGAGCCGCAACCGCCGGCCCGGCCGTTGTCCTCGATCGTGACGACGAACCTGTGCTTGCCGGCCAGCTCGATCAGCTTCGGGTCGACCGGCTTCACCCAGCGCGGGTCGACGACCGTGACGCCGAATCCCTGGTCCTGGAGCCGGGTGGCCACGTCCACGGCGGTGGCGGCCATCGAGCCGATCCCGACCAGTAGGACGTCGGCACCGGCAGTAACGCTCGCGCCGGTCTTGACGAGTACGTCGCAGTCCCCGACCCGGTCGATCGCCTCGATATCGGGGAACACCTCGCCCTTGGCGTACCGCAGTACGGTCGGGGCGTCGTCGACCTCGATCGCCTCGTTCAGCAGCTCGCGCAGCCGGGAGCCGTCGCGCGGCGCGGCCAGCCGGAGCCCGGGGACCAACTGCAGCAGGGACATGTCCCACATACCGTTGTGGCTGGCTCCGTCGTCGCCGGTGACCCCGGCGCGGTCGAGCACGAAGGTGACACCGCACTTGTGCAGCGCGACATCCAGCAGCAACTGGTCGAAGGCTCGGTTCAGGAAGGTCGCGTACAACCCGACGACCGGGTGCAGCCCGCCCATCGCGAGACCCGCGGCGCTGGTGACGGCGTGCTGCTCGGCGATGCCGACGTCGAAGATGCGGTCCGGGAACTCCTGCGCGAACGGCGCGAGCCCGGTCGGGTGCAGCATCGCCGCGGTGATCGCGACCACGTCCGGCCGCCGGTGCCCGATCTCGACCAGCTCATCGGCGAAGACGTCGGTCCACCCGCGCGGCTTGTTCTTCGGCCGCACTTGGTGGAAGTTGTCCTCCTCGTCCTGCTCGGCCGCCGCGTACCCGAAGCCCTTCTGGGTCACCGCGTGCACGATCACCGGGCCGCCGAACGCCTTCGCCTTGGCGAGCGCGTCCTCCATCGCCTGCCGATCGTGGCCGTCGACCGGCCCGACGTACTTCAGGCCGAGGTCCTCGAACATGCCCTGCGGGGCGAGCATGTCCTTCAGCCCCTTCTTCACCCCGTGGAGCACCTCGTACATCGGCGGGCCGACGTACGGGGTGCGACTGAGGTTCTTCTTGATCAGGTCGAGGATCTTCTCGTACCGCGGGTTGGTGCGCAGGCTGGTCAGGTGGGTCGCCAGGCCGCCGACGGTCGGGCTGTACGAGCGCCCGTTGTCGTTCACGATGATGACCAGCTTCAGGTCCTTGGCGGCGGCGATGTTGTTCAGCGCCTCCCAGGCCATCCCGCCGGTGAGACCCCCGTCGCCGATCAGCGCGACGACGTGCCGGTCCTCACCGCGCAGCCTGTACGCCTTGGCCAGGCCGTCGGCATACGACAGGGATGTCGAGGCGTGGCTGTTCTCGACGATGTCGTGCTCGGATTCGGCCTGGCTCGGGTAACCAGACAGGCCGCCCTGCTGGCGGAGCGAGTCGAACTGCGGCGCGCGGCCGGTGAGCAGCTTGTGCACGTAGGTCTGGTGACCGGTGTCGTAGACCAGCCGGTCGCGTGGGGAGTCGAACACCCGGTGCATCGCCAGGGTGATCTCGACCATGCCCAGGTTCGGGCCCAGGTGGCCGCCGGTCCGCGAGACCGTCTCCACCAGCACGTCACGGATCTCCGCGGCCAGCTCACGGAGCTGATGATCGGTCATCCCCCTGAGGTCCGCTGGTCCTCCGACCGTGTCCAGCACGCCCATCGAGCTCCTCCGCAGGTTGTCCTCGAATGCTTGAGTGTATGCACCTGACCGTCACTTTCCGAACGTGACGCGGGGGGTCGGACGAATCTCACACTCCGGGACACCCCCGCGTGGAGCCTGGTCGCTCGTGATGTCGGCCTCACCTACAGTGATCGGCATGGAGCCAGACCGGGGTGGTGGGGTGAGGAAAGAAATGGAGCCAGACCGGGGCGGTGGGGCGGGGAAAGAGCTGACAATGGTGAGGACACTGTTCTGCAAGTACGACGGGCGCCCGCACCGGCTGCTGGAATCGATCAAGCTCGGCGAGGACGAGCACGGCCTGTGGGTCGGCTCCGTCCCCGGCTCCCGCGGCCAGCGCGCCGACGGCAGCTGGGTCTCCATCGACCACCACCGCGTACGCCTCTATCCGCGCGGCGAGTGGTGGAGCGCCCTCTTCAACGACGCTCCCCACCCCACCGAGGTGTACTGCGACATCACCATGCCCGCCGAGTTCGGCGTCGACTCGGTGACCACGGTCGACCTGGACCTGGACATCCGCCGGTACCGCGACGGCCGGGTCGAGGTCATGGACGAGGACGAGTTCGAGTCCCACCAGCAGCTCTACGCCTACCCACCCCAGGTGATCGCCGCAGCCCGCGCCTCCTGCGCCTGGGTGGTCGACAACATCTCCTCGTCGGAGCCCTTCACCACCGTCTACAAGACCTACCTGACCCAGCTCAGAGCACTGACCCCCGCCGGCTAGCAGCTCCTGACGAGGCCGCCAAACAGGCCGTCGGCGCCCCGCGGGCCACGGGGGGGCGGTATGTACGACAAGTCTGGAGACCTTCTCGACCCAATGTCGCCGAAGGGCAGCGGGACTCGCCGACACCGCCACCTTGTGCACCACTTGAGCAGATCCCGGCCGGGAGAGCACTCACGTGGTGCACGAGGTCGGGCCTGCGCCCCCGTCGTCAGCCGTAAGAGGACAGCGGTCATCACTGCGGGTGGGCGCCTACCTGGTGGCACCATTGAAGGCAGGCACGGGGCGGACCTGCTGAAGAGCTGAGGTGGCCGGGATGACCGAGCCAGGTGGGCACTCGATGACACTGGGGCAGACGGATCTTCGCGTGTCGCGGCTCGGCATCGGGGCGATGGTCTGGGGTGACATGTCAGCCGCACCGCGGTGGAATCCTGCGCGTAACGTCTACGGTCCGACCAGCACAGCCGAGGAGCAGCGAGCGGCGCTGGAGGTGAGCCTGGCTGCCGGCGTGAATTTCGTCGACACCGCGGCGATGTATGGCAAGGGGGCTTCAGAGCGCCGGGTGGGTGAGCTGACCACGGGCGAGGACGTTGTGGTGGCGACGAAGTTCCCGTTCGGATTCTTCTCCCGTGCCAGCAGCCTGCCGGCCACGTTGGAGGACAGCCTCGCCCGGCTGCAGCGGACGAGGATCGACCTCTATCAGGTCCATTTCCCCGTCCGGTGGATGTCCATCCCGACGTTGATGAACCTGATGGCAGACGCCGTCGAGGCGGGGAAGATCCGCGCTGTCGGGGTGAGCAACTACAGCGCCGAACAGATGCGTACCGCCCATGCCGAACTCGCTCGGAGAGACTGTGCGCTCGCCTCCAACCAGGTGCAGTACTCGCTGCTGCACCGGGCCCCCGAGACTGACGGCGTACTCGGCGCGTGCCGGGAGTTGGGCGTCACTCTCATCGCCTACATGCCGCTGGCCTCGGGTGCGCTGACCGGCAAGTACTCGGCCGCCACCCGACCGGCCGGATGGCGGCGCCACAGCGGCGCATTCCGCGACAAGAACCTGGTGAATCTGAAGCGAGTGGCCGACCTGCTCGGCGAAATCGGTGGCCGCCACGAGAGGAGTCCCAGCCAAGTCGCCCTGCGGTGGCTGATCCAGCACGACGGCGTGCTGCCCATTCCCGGCGCCAAGAACGCAACTCAGGCCGCCCAGAACGCCGGAGCACTCACCTTCACGCTGGACGACGAGGAAGTGGAAGCGCTCAGCAGAGCGACGAGGGCGAACGGTCGGTGAGCTCGAGTTTCCCCGATCGCTGTCGCCGGGGGCTGATATGTAGGGCCTTCTTGTCAAGTGGGCAGGGCGAATTGGTCCTGAGTTTCGGGTCAGGACA
>NZ_JBHSKE010000068.1:0-46407 GCF_042657745.1 Kribbella qitaiheensis
GGGCTGGGGCGGGGCGGGAGTGGGGGGGTGCTGGGGTGGGTGGGGATTTTGGGGGTGATGGGGCGGGTGTTGGGGGGTGGGCTGGGGGTGCATTAGTGTCCTTGCGGGGGTTGGGATGGGCAGGAGTGGGCGTGAGGGTGAGGACGGATGGCGATCAGTCGCGGGATCGATATCGGTGATTCGGGAGCGAAAGCCCCGCGATCCGTTATCTTTATGTAATGAACGCAACCCGCCCAGCGCCTGGCTCGCAGGCTTCGCTCCGCGAAGCCAACCGCGAGCGCGTCCTGGGGGTTGTCCGGCAGCACGGCCCGCTGACGCAGGTCGAGATCGCCGCCGCCTCCGGTCTCTCCGCCGCCACCGTGTCGAACATGGTCAAGGAACTCGACCAGACCGGCATGGTCGCGCTGTCCCCCAGCATCCGCAACGGCCGCCGCGCGGTCCTCGTCGCCCTGGCCTCCGGTGGCGGCCTGCTCGCCGGTGTCGCCTTCGGTGAACGGGACGTCCGCGTCGCGATCGCGTCCGAGAGCAGCGAGATCCTCGCCCAGCAACTGATGCCGCTGCAGGCCGACCACGTTGCCGACGACGGGATGGAGCGAGCGGCCCGCCTGATCGCCGACCTCACCGAGACCATCGGCGCCGGCATCGAGGACATCAGCGCGATCGGCTTCGGCCTGCCCGCCCCGGTGGACTCGGTCAGCGGCGAGGCGGGTTCGGACGCGGTACTGCCCGGCTGGCGCGGGGTGAATGTCGCCGAGGCGATGGGCGGCCACCTCCGCGCCCCGGTCGCCCTCGACAACACCGCAAACCTTGCTGCACTGGGGGAACTCCGCGGCGGCGCGCTGCGCGGCGTCCAGCACGGTTGCTACATCAAGTTCTCGTACGGCGTGGGCGCGGGCATCGTGCTCGGCGGCGAGGTGTTCCGGGGTTCGGCCGGTACGGCGGGCGAGATCGGGCACCTCACGATCGACGAGAACGGGCCGATCTGCCGGTGCGGCAACCGCGGCTGCCTGGACACGTTTGTCGGGTCGCGCGCGTTGCTCAGTTCGCTGCAGGCATCGCACGGCCCGCTCAGGCTCCGGGACGTCGTGACCCGGGCACTGGCTGGGGATCTCGGCTGCCGCCGGGTGGTCGAGGATGCCGGCCGTCGCGTGGGCCTCGCGGTCGCCGGTCTGGTGAACCTCTTCAACCCGGAGGTGATCGTTGTCGGAGGCAAGATGGCCGAGGCCGGCGACCTGATCATGCTGCCGCTGCGCGAGGCCCTGGACCGGTGCGCGATCCCCAGCGCCGCCGCGACGGTGGAGT
Organism: Kribbella qitaiheensis; assembly: GCF_042657745.1. Classification (GTDB taxonomy): domain Bacteria; phylum Actinomycetota; class Actinomycetes; order Propionibacteriales; family Kribbellaceae; genus Kribbella; species Kribbella qitaiheensis. The sequence continues at coordinate 1,303 of NZ_JBHSKE010000068.1, forward strand.
TACGCGCGGCTGAACTGGGTGACGAAGCGGATGTGCTCGGCGCCATTCAGTTGGCGTCCGTCCTCAGCCACTCGCGGACGGCCAAGCCGGTGGAGACAACCGTGTAACAACGATATGTCTATTTCTTGAATTCAAGCCTTGACGTCAAGAGCGATGTGCCTTTGACTCTGGAGAGGCCTACTCGGGCCCTCACGTCAAGGAGTTGCTCTATGTCCGTCTCACCAACCCGTTTCGTCGGCCTCGGCCTCGCCGTCTCGGCCCTTGCCCTCTCCCTGGTGGCCTGTGGATCGGACGAGCCGTCCTCGACCGGCGGCAGCTCCGCCGGTGGCCAGAAGATCGCGCTGCTGCTCCCGGAGTCGAAGACGACCCGGTACGAGAGCCTGGACCGCCCGCTGTTCACCGAGGCGCTCAAGGCCGCCTGCGCCGACTGCGAGCTGATCTACAGCAACGCCGACCAGGACGCCGCGAAGCAGCAGCAGCAGGCTGAGGCCGCGCTGACCCAGGGCGCCAAGGTGCTCGTCCTCGACCCGGTCGACGGCAAGGCCGCGGCCGCGGTGGTTGCCTCCGCCAAGGGCCAGAACGTCCCGGTGATCGCCTACGACCGCTTCATCGAGGGCGCCAACTACTACGTCTCGTTCGAGAACGAGGCGGTCGGCAAGCTGCAGGCCCAGACCCTGGTCGACACCCTGAAGGCGGCCGGCAAGACGTCCGGCAACCTCGCCATGATCAACGGCGCGCCGACCGACCCGAACGCGGCCGACTTCAAGAAGGGCGCGCACAGCGTGCTCGACTCCAGCGGCTTCAAGGTCGCCGCCGAGTTCGACACCCCGGACTGGAGCCCGGACAAGGCGCAGGCCTGGATGGAAGGCCAGCTGAGCGCGATCAAGGCCGGCCTGGTCGGCGTCTACGCCGCCAACGACGGCACCGCCGGTGGCGCCATCGCCGCCCTCAAGGGTGGCGGCGTGAAGCCGCTCCCGCCGGTCACCGGTCAGGACTCCGAGCTCGCCGCGATCCAGCGGATCGTCAGCGGTGACCAGGCGATGACCATCTACAAGGCCGTGAAGCCGCAGGCCGAGGCCGCCGCCAAGGGCGCCGTCGCACTGGCGACCGGTGGCAAGCCCGAGTCGACCACCGAGAAGTCCGGTGTCCCGTCCACCATCCTCGACCCGGTGGCCGTCACCAAGGCGAACATCAACGACACTGTGGTGAAGGACGGAATCTACAAGGTGTCGGACATCTGCACCGCGTCGTTCGCGGCCGCCTGCGAAGCCGCCGGCCTCAAGTAACCCCGGCCCCGAGGCCGGCTCCCAGCGCGGGGCCGGCCTCGAGGAACGCCTCGGTCCGGGTGGGCACCGCGAACCCACCCGGACCGAGGCCGGATCGTCAAAGCCTCAGGAGGCTGATCGATGACTGTCACTCCCACCTCCCCGCCCCTCACCGGCACGGTGCTGGCGCTGCGGGGCGTTTCCAAGCGCTTCGGCGCGGTCCAGGCGCTGAAGAACATCGAACTGGACGTGCGCACTGGTGAAGTGCTCGCCCTGGTCGGCGACAACGGCGCCGGCAAGTCGACCCTGGTGAAGACCATCGCCGGGGTCTACACGGCCGACGACGGCACGATGGTGTTCGACGGGCGGGAGGTGCGGGTGGCCAGTCCGGCCGAGGCGCAGCAGCTCGGCATCGCCACCGTCTTCCAGGACCTGGCCCTGTGCGACAACCTCGACGTGGTCGCGAACCTGTACCTCGGCCGGGAACTGCGCAAGGGCAAGGTGCTCGACGAGGTCGAGATGGAGCGGTCCTCCTGGGAGCTGCTCCGCCAGCTGTCCGCCAAGATCCCGAGTGTCCGGATCCCGGTGGCCAGCCTGTCGGGTGGTCAACGGCAGACCGTCGCGATCGCCCGCAGCCTGCTCGGCCAGCCGAAGGTGGTGATGCTGGACGAGCCGACCGCGGCGCTGGGTGTGGCCCAGACCGCCGAGGTGCTCAACCTGGTCGAGCGACTCCGCGAGCGTGGTCTCGCGGTGATCCTGATCAGCCACAACATGGCCGACGTGATGGCCGTCGCGGACCGCGTCGCGGTACTGCGGCTCGGCCGCAACAACGGTGTCTTCACGGTCAGCGAGACCAAGACGCAAGACATCATCGCCGCCATCACCGGTGCCACGGACAACGCAGTCTCCGAGCGCGCGGCGCGCCGGACCCGTGAGGAAGGTTCCGCATCATGACCACCCCGGTCGACGGATCGAAGGTCCCCGTGCAGGACACCGTGGAGGACCCGGCCCAGGAAGCGCTGCCGGCCGACCTGCAGGACGAGCGGCTGATCGCCAGCCATGGCGTGAGCGGCGCGATCGCCGCCTTCACCGCGCGGCTGCGCTCCGGTGATCTGGGCTCGGTCCCGGTGGTGGTCGGACTGGTCATCATCTGGGCGGTCTTCCAGATCGCCAACAGCAACTTCCTGTCCAGCCGCAACCTGGTCAACCTGACCCTGCAGACCACCTCGGTCGGTGTGATTGCCCTGGGCATCGTTCTGGTTCTGCTGCTGGGCGAGATCGACCTGTCTGTGGGTTCGGTCAGCGGTCTGTCCGCGGCCATCTTCGGCGTCACCTTCGTGAACAAAGGCTGGCCGTTGGTGGTCTCGATCCTCGCCAGCGTGGCGGTCGGCCTGGTCATCGGCCTGTTCTACGGAGCGCTCTACAACCGCTTCGGTGTGCCGAGCTTCGTGATCACGCTGGCCGGCCTGCTGGGCTTCCTCGGCCTGCAACTGTGGGTGCTGGGCAAAGAGGGTTCGCTGAACCTTCCGTTCGACTCGGCGATCGTCAAGTTCGCGACGCAGAGCTTTCTGTCGCCCGCGGTCGCCTACGGCCTGGTCGTCGTAACGGTCGCGCTCTACATCGTGAGCCGGCTGCGCGCCCGTGGTCAGCGCCTCGCGGCCGGTCTCTCGGCGGCGCCCAACTCGATCATCGGCCTCAAGGCGGTCGCGCTCGCGCTGGTGCTCGCCGTCCCGGTCGCGGTCCTGAACGGTGACCGCGGTGTCTCGTCGATGTTCGTGCTGCTCCTCGCGATGGTGGTGGCGACCGACTTCGCCATCCGCAAGACCCGCTGGGGCCGCTCGGTGATGGCAGTCGGCGGCAACGTCGAGGCGGCTCGCCGGGCCGGTATCAACGTGCGGATGATCTACCTGTCCGTCTTCGCCGCCTGCTCCACCTTCGCCGCCGTCGGCGGTCTGCTGGCCGCCTCCCGGCTGGTCGCGGTGAACCAGAGCAGCGGCGGCAACGACACCAACCTGAACGCGATCGCCGCCGCCGTCATCGGTGGCACCAGCCTCTTCGGCGGCCGCGGTTCGGCGTACTCCGCACTGCTCGGCGCGCTGGTGATCATGTCGATCTCCAACGGGCTGGCGCTGCTCAGCCTCGACTCCAGCGTGCGCTTCATGGTGACCGCGGCAGTCCTGCTGATCGCCGTCACGATCGACTCGCTCAGCCGCCGCAGCCGGCAGGCACACGGCCGCGCATAGACCGGTGGGTTGCTGCCTGACCCCCTGCATCGGCAGCAGCCCGCCGTACCAAACGACGGATCGCCACTCCCCGCCCGGAGTGGCGATCCGTTCCCGTCTGTACTGCGGTACTGCGGGGGCTACAGCGAGTTGACCGCCCGGGTGGCCACCAGCGCACCCCGGCGTACGGCGCGTTCCAGGTCCCACCGGCGGGTGGCGAAATCGGCCGAGGGCAGGGATATCGCCACCGACGCGAGCACGGCACCCGCGCTCGACCGGACGGGCGCGGCCAGGCAGGACAGCCCGTCCTGGAACTCGCCGATCTCCAGCGCCACCCCGGAGCGCCGTACCTTGTCCAGATGGGCCTCCAGCAGCGACCGGTCCGTCATGGTGTTCGCGGTGCACCGCCGGAGGCCGACCCGGTCGAGGTACGCGTCGCGCTCCTCGGGTGACATCGCGGCCAGCATCACCTTGCCGAAGGCGGTCGCATGGGTCGCCTCGTGGAAGCCGATGTCGAGCACCTGCACACGCGGCCGGCGTTCCGAGTCGACCACATGCGCGACCACCACGTTCACCTCGCGGTAGACGGCGTAGTACGCGGCCGCGTCAGCCTCCAGGTGCAGCCGTCTGACCGCCGACGCGATGAGCGCCGGCACCTCCAGTTGCCGCTCGAGCCCTTGCTCCAGCAGCCGGACCCGGTACCCGAGCCCGTACCGGTGGTCCTGCGCGAGGTGCACGAGATACCCGGACTCGGTCAGCGTGGCCAGCAGGTGGTACGCCGACGGCAAGGCCAGGTCCAGGTGGGCGGCGATCTCCTTGGCCGTCACCCCGTCCCGGCTGGCCGCGACGAACTCCATCGCCCGCAGGGCCCGCGACACCGACTGCACCGTCCCGGACACGGGTGCGCTCGACCCGTTCACCGCTGGAGGGTCGAAGTTCGGCGCCGACGTAGTCACCTTGACAGCCTGCCCCGAAAGGAGAGCCGACGCACCCCGAGGCCGGGGCGTCTCCGCGGTCACCCGGCGATCACCTGGTCGACGCCGTCGGGGCGTGGCAGGCCGTAGCGGACGGAGAGCAGACCGCGACACAGGCCCGAGTTGCCCTCGATGCTGATCCGCGTCGTCTTCGCCAGCCGCAACTGCACCGGGAGGTCCAGCTGCCGGATCGGCGACCCGTCGTCCTGCAGCAGCAACGCCGCCGACGGTCCCGACGGCAACCCAAGCTCCGTACGCCGTCGCCGTAGCCGGTCGAGCTCGTCCCCAGGCAGAGCATCGGCGAGTGTCGCCTCTGCCAGGTCCGGCACCGACCAGCCGTCTTTGAGCAGGCGTGACGCCACCTGCTCCTGGCACGCTCGGTGGGCCTTGCGCTGGAAGGTGATCCGGAGCTGCTCCAGCTCCCCGTCCGCCAGCCCGGGGAACGAGCCGGCGAATCCACGCCCGCCCGCGACCCCGGCGTTGATCTCGTCCGACGCGAAGTGGTCGAGCAACCTGATCACCACCGCGCGGGACCCCGCCCGCGCGGCGACCGCGTCGTACGCGTCGGCGACCATCAGGTAGGCGAAGTTCGGCGCGCAGAAGTACGTCGGCAGCCGGAGCTCGACCGTGACCACCTCAGCGTCCTCGGTCACGCCGGAGACGAAGCCGAGCTCGGTGACCGGCGCGTCCAGCTCGGGATCGCGGACCGTCCCCAGCGCGGTCCAGATCCCGTCGTCGACCCCTGAGGGCCGGGTGCCAGGCATCCCGGCCGTCACCTCGGCCGTCATCAGGCCACCGACACCGGCTCGGAGCCGACCGCGGCCGTCTCGTCGGCACTCTCCGGCAACCGCAGCTCGGCCGGTACGTCGATGCCGTACAGCTTGGCGGCGTTCAGCCCGAGGATCTTCTTCTTCACGTTCACCGAGAGCTCCGGGTACTCGTCGAGGTCGGCCGGGTAACCGAAGTCGACGAACCGCTCGATCAGCCACGCGGGAGTCCAGATCGCGTAGTCGCTGGCGAAGGTGATCCGGTCCTCGCCGATCCAGTAGAGCAGCTCGCCGATGATCTGCGCGAAGTACTTCGGCCGGCTGTGGATGAACGGCATCGCGACCGCCAGACCGCCGTACACGTTGGACTCCTGGGTGGCGATCCAGCAAAAGTCCTCCAGCCGCGGCAGGCCCACGTGCTCGACGATGAAGTTCAGCCCGGGGAACGCCGAGGCCACGTCGTCCACGTCCGCGACGTCGAAGGCGTCCCGGTTCAGTGGGTAGATGGTCGGGCCCTTGTGGATGTGGATGTTCTTGATCCCGAGCTCTTCGCACTTCTCCAGGTAGCGGTACGACCAGGGGTCGGTGAGCTTCCAGCCCTTGGAGTCACCCTTCCACTCGGCGGTGTAGAGCTTCACGCCCTGCAGGTTCCAGCGCTCGGCGAGCTCGACGAGCTTGTCCAGCCCGGCCTCGCCGTCGCGCGGGTCCCAGGCGCCGTTGACGATGAACTTGTCCGGGTGCTTCTCGGCGATCTGGCCGTCCTGCTCGGTGGTGTTGAAGCCGTTCACGTAGAAGTCGGTCAGGTACGTCGGCTGGAAGATCGCCCGGTCGACGTACCCGTCGGTGAACAGGTCCTTGATGATGCGTTCCTCGGACTGCTTGTGGAACTCCTCCAGCGTCCAAACCTTGTCCGCGGGCGACAGGTTGCGGTGGTAGTCGTAGAAGCAGTTGATGAAGCCCTCGCCGTACCTGTTCGCCTGGTTCGCCGGGGTCGCGTCCCACGCGTGCACGTGGCTGTCGACGATGAAGTAGTCGTTCCCGTCCTTGCTGTACATACTTGCTCCTTCAGCTCGTCAGACAGCTCAGCTAGTCAGGATGGCGCGACCGCCGGGGACCCGGCCGCCGTCGAGGTCGTCCAGCGCGGTGAGCGCGTCGTCCAGGGAGTACTGCTTGGTGGCCAGTCGGACCCGGCCCTGTGCGGCCAGCGTCATCAGGTCGACCAGGTCGTTGTAGGAGCCGACCAGGTTGCCGATCACGTTGATCTCGCGGGAGATGATGTCGATCGTCGGCACGTCGACCTTGCCGCCGTACCCGATCACGAAGTACGAGCCGGAGTTGCGGGTCATCGCGATGCCGTCGGCCTCGGTGCCGTGCTCGCCGACGAAGTCGAGCACCACCTGGGCGCCCTCGCCGCCGGTCTGGTCGAGCACCTGCTGGACCTGCTCGCCGTCGCTCAGGATGGTGTCGTGCGCGCCGAGCTTGCCGGCCTTCTCGAGTACATCGGCCGCGCGGTCGACCACCGTGATCCGTGCGGGCGTCAGGGCGAGGAGGCACTGCAGGCCGATGTGGCCCAGTCCCCCGGCGCCGATCATCACCACGCGGTCACCCGGGTGCAGCAGCGGAGCCGCCTTGCGCACCGCGTGGTACGCCGTCAGTCCCGCGTCCGCGAGGGCCGCGACATCGGCAGGCGCGAGGCCATCGTCCAGTTTCACCACGGAGCGGATCGACGTACGGAGGTATTCCGCCATCCCACCGTCGCGGTTGATGCCGGGGAACTCCGAGTTCGTGCAGTGCACGTCGTCGCCCGCACGGCAGGCCCGACAGAGTCCACACGTCACCAGCGGGTGGAGGATCACCTTGTCGCCCGGGCTCACCCCGGTGACCGCCTGGCCGACCTCGACCACGGTGCCGGCGTTCTCGTGGCCGATCACGTACGGCAACTCGACGCCGCTCTTCTCGGCCCACTGTCCTTCGATGATGTGCAGGTCGGTCCGGCAGACCCCGGCCGCGTCGACCTTCACTATGACGTCCAGCGGACCGTCCAGTTTGGGGTCCGGAATCTCGTCGAGGCTGGGGGGTTCGCCGTACTGATGGACTCGGACAGCTTTCATCTCGAGCTTCCCTCCGGTCTTGGGGATCGGTGGGTCCGATGGTGTCGGTGCTCCCGGTGTGGCGAAAGGGGCGTTATCGCCTTCCGATAACCGCCTGATCGGACACAATGAGCCGCATGGCGAAACGCAGGCCACCGATCCGGGTGCAGGCCACCTCGGAGAACCAGACGGTCACCACGCTGGAGCTGTTCTTCGATCTCGTCTTCGTCTTCGCGCTGACGCAGGTCACCGCGCTGATGGCCGACGAGCTGAGCTGGCACGGGGTGATCCGCGGTGTGCTGCTGATCGGGCTGCTCTGGTGGAGCTGGGTCGGCTTCGCCTGGCTGTGCAACCTGGTGAAGGCCGACGAGGGCTCGATCCGGGCCGTGATGCTGGCCGCGATGGCGGCGATGTTCCTGATCGCGCTCGCCATCCCGGAGGCATTCCACGACCTGCCGGGCGGCCTGCCCGGCCCGGTGGTGATCGCGGTGGCGTATTTCGCCTTCCGGGCGCTGCACGTGGTGATGTTCTGGCTGATCGCCGACGGCGACAAGGTACTGCGCCGCACGGTGGCCAGGTTCGCCCCCGCGATGCTGGCCGGTACCGCGCTGCTCCTCGTCGCCTCCCAGTTCCACGGCACGACCCAGACACTCCTGTGGGCCGCGGCGCTGGCCGCCGACTACGGCGGCACCTACCTGATCGACGCCCGTGGGTGGCGGCTCAACTCACCGGCCCACTTCGCCGAGCGGCACGCGCTGATCCTGATCATCGCGCTGGGCGAGTCGATCGTGGCGATCGGCGTCGGCGTCACCGACCTGCCGATCTCCTGGCCGATCATCATCGCCTCGCTCCTCGGCCTGACCGTCGCCTCGGCGCTGTGGTGGATCTACTTCGACGCGGCGGTGCACTACGGCGAGCAGGCCCTGGCCGCCGAGCCGCTGGAGACCCGGCCGAAGCTCGCCCGCGACGCGTACACGTTCCTGCACTTCCCGATGGTGGCGGGCGTCATCCTGCTCGCCCTCGGCCTGAAGAAGGTGCTCGAGTACGTCGGCGACACCGAGCACCACCACCTCGACGACCCGCTGAAGGGCATCGGTCTCTTCGCCCTCTTCGGCGGGGTGGTGCTCTATCTCTTGGGACACGTCGGCTTCAAGTGGCGGACCACGCACACCCTCGGCGTCAGTCGGCTGGTCACCGCCGCCCTCGCGGTCGTGGCCGCGCTGACCCTCTCGGACGTGCCGGCACTCGGCCAACTCGCAGTACTGGCTGGTCTGCTGGCGGCGCTGGTCGCCTACGAGTCCATTCACTACGCCCGCCAGCGAGACGAGCTCCGCCACCATCACGAGTCGGCCGAGTGACGAAGAAAAGCCCCCACCGGCGGCGGGGGCCTTTCTTTCTGGGATTGCTCAGGCCGTGGCGGCGGTCAGGTCGACCTTCGGCTCGGCGAAGTGGCAGGCAGCCGTGTGGCCGGGACCCGACTGGGCCTGGGTCATCAGCGGCGGCTCCTGGGTGGCGCAGATGTCCTCGGCCTTCCAGCAGCGGGTCCGGAACCGGCAACCGCTCGGCGGGTCGATCGGGGACGGCACGTCGCCGACCAGCCGGATCCGCTCCTTCGGCGGCACGCCGCGGATGGTGCCGAGGTCGGGTGCGGCCGACAGCAGCGCCTGGGTGTACGGGTGCTGCGGAGCGGTGTAGATCTGCTCGCGCGGACCCTGCTCGACGATCTTGCCCAGGTACATCACCGCGACATGGTCGCAGAAGTGCCGGACCACGCCGAGGTCGTGCGCGATGAACACGAAGGCGATGCCGAGGTCGCGGCGCAGGTCCTCCAGCAGGTTCATCACCTGGGCCTGGATGGACACGTCCAATGCGGACACGGGCTCGTCGGCGATGATCACCTCGGGCTCCACCGCGAGCGCTCGGGCGATGCCGATGCGTTGGCGCTGACCGCCGGAGAACTCGTTCGGGTACCGGTTGTGGTGCTCGGGGTTGAGGCCGACCCGCTCCAGAAGTTCCTGGACCCGCTCGAGCTCCTTGCCCTTCTTCACCAGGTTGTGCACCCGCAACGGCGTGCTGATGATGTTGCTGACCGTCTGCCGCGGGTTCAGCGAGCTGTACGGGTCCTGGAAGACGATCTGCAGCTCCCGCCGGAACGGGCGCAGCTCCCTCTCCTTCAGCTGGGCGATGTCGGTGCCCTTGAAGATGATCTGCCCCGAGGTCGGGGTGAGCAGCCGGGTGATCATCCGGCCGGTCGTCGACTTGCCACAGCCGGACTCGCCGACCAGGCCGAGGCTGCCGCCGGGCTCCAGGTCGAAGCTGACCCCGTCGACGGCCTGGACGACCTTCCTGGTCCGGCCCAGCCCCGCGGCCTCCTTGATCGGGAAGTGCATCTTGAGGTCCCGGACCTGCAGCAGCGGGGTGGCGCTGTTCTTGCTTGCCGAGGCCGAGTCTGCGTTGCTCACTGTCTTGCTCATCTCTCTCCTCAGCCCAGTCTCGGCGCGACCTCGGCCTCGTAGATCGAGGCCTTGTCGTGCAGGTGGCAACGGGACGTGTGCGCGCCGGCGCCGTCGACCGGAAGCAGCTCGGGCAGGTCTGTGGTGCAGCGCTCGCCCTTCACGCGGTCCGTGTACGGGCAGCGCGGGTTGAACGAACAGCCGCTCGGCAGGCTCAGCAGCGACGGCGGCAGACCCTTGATCGGGCGAAGCATCTCGCTCGCGGCCGACACGGTCGGGATCGACTCGAGCAGACCCCAGGTGTAGGGCATCCGCGGCCGGGCCAGCACATCCTCCGCGGTGCCGTACTCCACGCAGCGGCCGGCGTACATCACCAGCACGTCGTCGGCCATCTCGGCCACCACACCCAGGTCGTGGGTGATCAGCACGATCGCGGAGCCGAACTCCTTCTGCAGGTTGTTCAGCAGGTCCAGGATCTGCGCCTGGACGGTGACGTCGAGCGCGGTGGTCGGCTCGTCCGCGATGACCAGCTTCGGGTCGTTGACCAGACCCATCGCGATCATCGCGCGCTGCCGCATACCGCCGGAGAACTCGTGCGGGTACTGCTTGAACCGGCGGACCGGGTTCGGGATGCCGACCAGGTCGAGCATCTCCAGCGCACGCTTCTTCGCGACGTCCCTGGACACCTTGTTGTGCACCCGGTACGCCTCGGAGATCTGGTTGCCCACCGTGTAGAGCGGGTGCAGCGACGACTGCGGGTCCTGGAAGACCATCGCGACCGCGTCGCCGCGGACCTTCATCAACTCGTTCTCGGGCATCCCGACGATCTCGTCGCCGCCGAGCTGGATCGAGCCGCTGATCCTGGTCCGCTTCCGGTCGTGCAGGCCCATCACGGCCATGCTCGACACGGACTTGCCGGAACCGGACTCACCCACGATCGCCAGGGTGCGGCCGAGCGGTACGGCGTAGCTCAGGCCGTTGACAGCGCTGACCAGCCCGTCCGCGGTCGGGAACTGGACCGTGAGGTCCTGCACGACCAGGTACGGCGTCTCGCCACTGGGTGTGTACGCCGTGTCGCGGCGTTCCCGGGTGGCGATCGACGGGTTGCGCTTGGCGTCCGGCAGAGCTGGGCCGTCGCCGGGTACGGTGCCGACCATCGTGTCGGGGGTGTCCTTCCGTCCTTCGTTCTCCGGTGTCGTCATGCCAGCCTGACCCGCGGGTCGATGATGCTGTAGGCGATGTCCACCAGGAAGTTCATGACTACCAGGATGACCGAGGCGACGAGCACCGTGCCCATGATCACCGGCAGGTCGTAGCTGTTCAGGCTGTCGAGCACCAGGACGCCGAGGCCTGGCAGGTCGAAGATGCGCTCGGTGAAGATCGCGCCGGCCAGACTGCCGGCCACGTCGAGGCCGAAGATCGTGATGACCGGGATCAGGCCCGCGCGGAGCGCGTGCTTGTAGGTGACCACCCGGTCGGACAGGCCCTTGGCCCGCGCGGTCCGGATGAAGTCCTCGCTCAGCGTCTCCACCATCGAGCCGCGGGAGTACCGGGCGTACGAGGTGCAACTGTAGATGCCGAGCACCAGCCAGGGTGTCAGCAACCCGAGGAACCACTTCCCCACGCTCTCGGACGGTGGAGTCCAGCCGCCGCGGGGCAGGATCGGGTAGAGGATGGTCAGGTAGAGCGCAATCATCAGCGCCACGATGTAGTACGGCACCGAACTGACCACCAGCGTGCTGGTCATCAGCGCGCGGTCGCCGAAGGTGCCTCTTCGTTTGGCCGCCATCGACCCGACGTAGACGCCGATGGTGAGCACGATGACCGCGTAGCCGGCGACCAGCGACACCGTCACCGGCAACCGGTCGGACAGCATCTGGGTGACCGGCCGGTCGTTCTTGAAGGAGAACCCGAGGCAGGGCGCACTGCAGTGCTGCACCACGCCGGACGTCTCGAAGTCCCGGCCGACGAAGATTCCGGCGGTGTACTCCGCGAACTGCTGCACCTTGGGTCGGTCCAGGTGCAGATTCTCTTTGATCTCGTTGTACCGCTCCTGGGTGCAGTTGCGTTCGCCGCAGATCGCTCCGGCCGGGTCGGTCGGAGCGATGAAGAACAGCGCGAAGGTCGCGATCAGCGTGACCAGCACGACGCTGAGGGCGCTCACCAGACGTCGCGCCACGAAGTACAACACGGGCTATCTCCTCACCGATCGGGGTGGTGCCCGGACCAAGTCCGGGCACCACCCCACCGTCGGAACTACTGAATCAGATGTTCGTCACCCTGACTGGATCAGGGCTGCTTCAGGTAGATCGAGGTGAACTCGGGCAGACCCTGGGTCATGTCGTTGACGGCGTGACCGATGTTCTTCCCGACCGGCGAGTTGGTACCGGTGTAGTACAGCGGGATGACCGGGAGGTACTTCTCCAGGATCATCTTGTCGACCTTCGACCACTCCTTGAGCTGCTCGTCCGGGGACAGAGCGGCCACGCGGTCGATCTCGGCGTCCAGAGCCTTGTCCTGCAGCTGACCGACGGAGTTGCCCAGCTCGATCGCGTCGGACTTGAACAGCACCGGGAACCAGGAGGTGCCGCTCGGCCAGTCGGAGCACCAGCCGGCCGGGGTCTTGCCGATGTTGACCGGAGCGTTCTGGTCACCGACGAAGGTACGCAGCTTGGCCTTCGGAACACCGATGGCGCGAACCTTGAAGCCGGCCTTCTCGAAGACCTGCTTGCGCAGCTGGGTCACCTGGGTGGAGATCTTGTCGTCGATCGAGTAGTACCAGCTCAGCTCGAAGTTCGACTTGCCCAGCTTGGCCAGCTCCGACTTCACCTCGGCGGCGACGGCGTCGTCCTCGGCGCCCTTACCGGTTCCGGTCAGACCCGGGAGCTCGTACTTCTCGAAGCCCGGTACGGCCGGCGGCAGGATGGTCGAGGCGGGCGGCGAGTCCGACGGGTTCAGACCGGCAACCTTGCGCCACGAGTCGGTCGGGTGCGCCTTGGCGATCAGCTTGCGCACCTCGAGCGGGATCTTGCGCGCGTCCATCGTGTACATCTGCGTGCAGGGGCCGGGGCCCTTGACGAGCTGGCTCTGGTCCTTGACCTCGGGCAGCAGGCTGACGTCCAGGTTGGAGTAGTTCAGCGCGTTCGCGTCCGGGCCGGCGCTGGCCAGCACCTGACGCTGTGCCTTGATGGTGTCCTGGGCGAACTTGAAGTCCCAGCCGTCCGGGTACTGGTAGCGCACCGGGTCGGTGTTCGGGTCCCAGTTCGGGTTCTTCGCCAGCTTGAGCTCGGTGCCCGGGGTGTACGACGTGACCTGGTACGGGCCGGTCGTCATCGGACGCTGCTCGTAGTTCTTCTTGGTGTCCTTCGCCTTCGGGATCGGCGTGAACATCGGGAAGGCCGCGTAGAACGGCAGGTCGTCGAACTTCGTCGCCAGGTGGATGACCAGGGTGCTGTCGTCCGGCGTCTCGACACCGGCGTAGTTGTCACCGCTGGCGTATGGGCCCTTGTACTTGTCGCCGTCCTTGAAGAACTGGATCTGGTACGTCGGTCCCGCGTCGTACAGGTCGTGCGCGAAGGAGCGCTTGATCGCGTACGCGAAGTCGGCGGCCGTGACCGGCGAACCGTCCTGGTACTTGATGCCCTTCTTCAGCTTGAAGGTCCAGCTCAGACCGTCGGCCGACTTGGTGCCCAGGTCCTCGGCGAGGTCCGGAACCAGGGTCGGCTTGCCAGTCGCCGGGTCCAGCTTGTACTGGGTCAGGGCCCGGTAGATCAGCTTCCCGATCTGGTTGCCGTCGGTGTAGTAGATGTTCGTCGGGTCGAAGGTGTCGGGCGTGACGTCCGACAGCACCGTGACGGTGCCACCCTTCTTCGCGCCGTCGATCTCCTTGGCGGGTCCCTTGGCAGTGGCGTCGATCGCCTTGACCTGCGCCCCGCCCAGATCGCCTGAGCCACCGGCCTCGTTACCACTGTTCGAGGACGGGCTGCCGCAGGCCGCGACGGCCAGCATGACCCCCGCCGACACCGCGGTAATCCGTTTCCACTGCATGATGGAGTTTCTCCTTTTCTGCCGCACGGGCAATCGCCGACCTACCGGCGAGTCTTGGGGTCGAAAGCGTCTCTGATCGAGTCGCCGAGAAGGGCCAGCGCAAGCACCAGTGCGATGATGCCGACCACGGGAAGCCAGAGGTAGATCGGGTCCGCCTTGAACCAGTTCGTCGCGTTCGCGATCGTCTGGCCCCAGGACGGAATCGGCTCCACCAGTCCGACACCGAGGAAGGACAGGCCTGCCTCTAATGTCACATATGCGGGCAAGGAAAGTGACGCTGAGATAACGATCGGGGCGACCAGGTTCGGCAGCAGTTCCTTGAACAGGACCTGCCGGGTCGGCACTCCGATCGCCTTGGCTGCCAGCACGAACTCGCGCTCGCGCAGCGACAGCACCTCACCGCGGATGATCCGGGCCAGGCCGGCCCAGCCGAAGAACGACAGCACGAAGATCAGTACGAAGAACCTCGTGGAGGCCTGTTCCTCGGGCGTCATGTTGAACGATCCGCCTCGCATCGACTCGACGATCGGGACCAGCGCGATCGCGAACAGCAGGTACGGAAGGCTGAGGACGAAGTCGATGATCCAGGAGATCACCCGGTCCACCCAGCCACCGAGGAAGCCGGCCAGCAGGCCCATCACAACACCGACGATGGTGCCGAACACCGTCGCGGAGAAGGCGACGATCAGCGACGGGCGGGCGCCGTACACCCAGCGGGCGAAGCTGTCCCGGCCGGTCTTCGGCTCGACACCGAACCAGTGGTCGGCGTTGATGCCGATGGTCGGGAAGCCGTACTCGTCGACCAGGTCGGGATGGAAGGTGCTGTAGTCCTGGCCCTCGATCTTGGACCACACCGGTGCGAAGACCGCGACCAGGATGAAGAAGAGGACGACCACGATGCAGATGACGGCGACCTTGTCCTTGCGCAGCCGCTCCATCGCGATCCGCAGCGGGGACTTGCCATGGGCGACCGTCGCCGGACGAACCGGCTCGGCGGACGCCGGGTGGTCCTGGACGCCCACAGTCGAGTCAGGTTGCCCAATAGTCATTCGCGCTCCGTCAGCTTCTGTCGGCCAGATTCCGGTTGCAGACCCGGCAACGGTCTGTAGATCGTGCCGAAGTTTTTCCTTGCAGAGGGCTTGCGTCAAATTGCCTTGACGCCGCCGATCCGCCACAACCGCGCGCTAGCCTGCCTGACACTGTGACACCAAACCAGCGGTGCCCGGCAGCAGTGCACAAATCGTTACCGGAACAGGTACCGGACCGGAACATTTCCCCCCGATGGTCACCCACTGCGATCAATCCTTCGCGAAACGCGGCGGCACAGCACCGTCAGTGGCCAGATTGTGCCAGATTGTCACCCGGAGTGAACGTCGTCACGCGTCCGGTGACGAGTGAGCAGAACCACTCGAACAACGCATTCCGGAATGGGTGAACGGCCCTGAAACGTGATCTTTCCGGCAGTCATCGGACAATCCGGGACTTCCGGAAGCCCCGATGAATCGCCGTTCCGGACGCCGTCGGGCCGCTGCTAGGTGACAAACACCCGCGCAGCGGCCCGAGGAGTAAGGCGTGTTCTGGTCAGCTCTCGCGGACGTGGACGGTGACGAACGGAGGCTTGACCACCTCGAACGCCTCCTGCCGGCCGCGGATGTCCACGGCGACCTGATCGCCCTCCTTGACGCGCGCCGCCAGCAGCGCGAGGGCGATCCCCTTCTTCAGCGTCGGCGAGAACGTGCCGGAGGTGACCTCGCCCACCGCGGTACCGGCGGAGTCCACCACGTTCATGTGCGGCCGCGGGATGCCCCGGCCGACCGCGCGCAGGCCGCGGAGGAGCCGGGCCGGCCCGGCTTCCTTCTCCGCGCGCAGGGCCTGGTCGCCCCAGAAGTGCTCCTTCTTCCAGCCCACGGCCCAGCCGGACCGGGCCTGCACCGGCGTGATCTCCGGGGAGATGTCCTGGCCGTGCAGCGGATAGCCCATCTCGGTCCGCAGGGTGTCGCGCGCGCCCAGGCCCGCGGGGACGATGCTGTACTGCTCTCCTGCCGCCAGCAGCGCGTCGAAGACCGCGACCGCCGCCTCGTTCGGAACCACCAGTTCGTAACCGCGCTCACCGGTGTACCCGGTGCGGCAGACGACGATCGGAGTGCCGGAGAAGTCGGCGACAGCGAAGGACATGTAGTCGTGGCCGGTCGGCAGGCCGATCGCGGCGACCACGTCGTCGCTGTCGGTGCCCTGGACGGCGAGGATCGCGTAGTCGTCGTGGGTGTTGGTCACCTCGACCCCGTCGGGCGCCTGCTCGGCGAGCCGGCGGACCACCTCCGCGGTGTTCGCCGCGTTCGGGATCAGGAACACGTCGTCGTCGGCGTGCAGGTAGGCGATCAGGTCGTCGACCACCCCGCCGTCGTCCGCACAGCACAAGGTGTACTGCGCCTGGCCCGGCGCGATCTTGCCCAGGTCGTTGGTCAGGCAGGAGTTCACGTACGCCGCGGCGCCCGGACCCTTGACGGTCGCCTTGCCCAGGTGGCTCACGTCGAACACACCGACGGAGGTCCGCACCGCGGTGTGCTCGGCGACGACCCCGCTGTACTCCAGCGGCATCTCCCAGCCACCGAACTCGGCGAACTTGGCGCCGAGGGCGACGTGCCGTTCGTGCAACGGGGACTTCTTCAAGACGGGAGACTCGGTCATGCAGCGGAACTTACCGGAAGCGCCTCGGCGTAGCATGCGGAGGCAGCATTCACGTACCGTCACGACCGGCACCTGCCACCCGGTCAAGGAGGACTGAGGATTTCGTGAGCACCATCACCCTGAGCAAGTCCGATGCGTCCGGCGTCAAGAGCGACGTCCTGGTCATCGGCGTGGTCAAGCTCGACGGCGGCGTAGCCCTGCCCGCCGGCACCGAGTCGCTGAACGCCGCGTACGGCGGGAAGCTGGTGGAGGTGTTGTCCGGCCTCGGCGCCACCGGCAAGACCGGCGAGGTCACCAAGGTGCCCGGCCCGAAGCCCGGAAAGTCGGCCACGCTGATCGCCGTCGGCCTCGGCACCGCGCCGGACGGCGCCCTGAAGACCGAGGACCTGCGCACCGCCGCCGGTGTCGGCGTCCGCGCCGCCATGACCGGCCAGTCGGTCGCGTTCGCGCTGCCGACCCCCGACGCCGAGTGCGTCCGAGCCGTCGCCGAGGGCGCACTGATCGGCCGCTACACCTTCAACGCCTACAAGTCCGAGGCAAGCACCGAGGCGCCGGGCAACCTGACCGTGCTGACCGACCTGGCCCGTTCCAAGGAGGCCAAGGCCGCCCTGGAGCGCGCCGAGATCGTCGCGGACGCGGTCCACCAGGTGCGCGACTGGGTCAACACTCCCCCGTCGGACCTGCACCCGGCCGAGTTCGCCGTCCACGCCCAGAAGCTGGGCAAGGAGCACGGCGTCAAGGTCGAGGTGCTGGACGAGAAGGCGCTCGCCAAGGGCGGGTACGGCGGCATCCTCGGCGTCGGCCAGGGATCCACCAACCCACCGCGGCTGGTCCGGATCAGCTACACGCCGAAGAAGCCGGTGACGCACCTGGCCTTCGTCGGCAAGGGCATCACCTTCGACTCGGGCGGCCTCTCGCTGAAGACCGCCAGCGGCATGATCAGCATGAAGGCCGACATGGCCGGCGCGGCCGCCGTCGTCGCCGCCACCATCGCGATCGCCCGGCTCGGCCTGCCGGTGCAGGTGACCACCTACGCGGCGATGGCGGAGAACATGCCGTCCGGGTCCGCCGCCCGCCCGTCCGACGTGCTGACCATGTACGGCGGCAAGACGGTCGAGGTGCTCAACACCGACGCCGAGGGTCGCCTCGTGCTGGGTGACGCCCTGGTCCGGGCGTCGGAGGACCAGCCCGACCTGATCGTCGACGTGGCCACCCTGACCGGCGCCTGCGTCGTTGCCCTGGGCACCAAGGTGGCCGGCGCGTTCGCGAACACCGACACCGCCCGGGACCGGGTGGTCGACGCCGCGGTCGCCGCCGGCGAGCAGATGTGGCCGCTGCCGATCCCGGCGGAGATGCTCGACAAGCTGCGCTCGCACTCGAAGGTGGCCGACCTGGCCAACATCACCGGCGAGCCGTGGGGCGGCGCCCTGGCCGCGGCCGCGTTCCTCGGCGATTTCGTTGCTGAGGGCATCGACTGGGTCCACCTGGACGTGGCCGGCCCGGCCTTCAACGACGGTGGGCCCTCCGGCTACACCCCGGCCGGCGGCACGGGGTACTCCGTTCGCACCTTGGTCGAGCTGGCCGCCGCCGCCAGCTGATCTGCTAGCCGGACCTTTTAGCTGGCCCTTCTAGCTGGTCCGGTAGCGGATCTCCAGCATCGTGCACCCCTCGCCGGTCCGGTACGGCCCATGTGGCATACCGGGCCGGCGAGCGGCGTAATCCCCTTGTTCGAAGGTCTTGCCGAGGGTGAGGTCGGTCAGCGTCCCCTCGAGCAGATAGACCTCCTCGAAGTACTCGTGCTGGATCACGTCTTCGCCTGAGACCGTCCCGGGCGCCCACTTCGCGATCCTGGTCAGCGTCCCGTCTGCCGGATCGCTGCTGAGCATCCGTTGGCTGATCCCTGGTCCGACTTCGGTCCACGGGACGTCCGATGCGGTGAAGAACTCGTGCTGCGACTTCATTCCCAGGCCGCCGCGAGCTGCTCGACGGAGTACAGGATCCGGCTGGTGACGCCGCGCGGATCGGTCAGTTCCACCCGCCACGCGTCGGCGAACTGGTCGACGCCCGCGATCATCGGGATCGTCCCGCTGAGCAACACCGTCCCGGGCCGCAGCAGCGAGCCCAGTTCCTTCACCCAGTACGCCGGGGGCAGCAACTGCGCAAGCGTGCCGTCCTGGATGAGCTGCTCCCGCTCACCGTGCCTGACCCAGGCCTTCAGCGTGAAGTCGTCCAGCTCGTGCTCGATCGCGGCCAGCGGCCAGGCCATGTCACCGAGCAGGTCCGGGGCGGACTGCTTGCTCCAGGCAACGCCGTGCACCTCGAGCGCACGATCTGTGTGATCGCACGCAGCCGTCAGCAGCAGGTCGTCCGGGCCGTCTCCGACGATCAGCGCCCACTCCGCTTCCCCGGACGTCTTCCCGTGCGCGACCTGGACGATCTCCGGCCGGCTGACCAGGCTCGCCGACAGCGGGTAGAGCGTCGGGATCCTCTTCGGTGCCGGCACGCCGAGCTCGGCGAGCTCGTCGACGTGGTGCTGGACCTGCGGGGTGTCGCGACCGGCGTAGCCCGCGTTGAGTGCATAGCGGACGTCGATCGCGCGCTCAGCACCGCCGGGCAGTGTGAATCGCAGCGTTTGGGACACAGAAACCTCCAGCGAATCTGAATCAGGACTTGCGTGAACACGTTGTATACAGCAAGTATGAAGCATTGATGCGAGGAGGTCCACCCCGATGCCCGTCCCCGACCGCCCCGTCCGGTTCTTCCCCGGCAGCGACCCGCTCACCGGCACCCTGCACCAGGTCGGGCTGATTCCCTTGTCCGGTTGGCTTTCGGACAAGTACTCGCTGATGTACGGACCGCAGGCGGCCTTCGTGTCGGAGCGGTTCACGGAGTCCGCGCGGTAGTGGTCAGCCCTTCATGAGGATGGAGCCGGTGGTGTCGAGGTGGCGGAGGATCGCCGCCTCGGCCGCGGCCGCGTCACCCGAGGCGAGACCGTCCACGATCGCTTGGTGCTCAGCAAGCACATCCTGGCGCCGGGTGGCGCTCCGCTGCAGCGCCACGACGCCCAGCAGGACGTGTCGGGCGCGGAGACTGTCGTACAGCCGGCCGAGCACGCTGTTGCCGCCGGCCTCCACCAGCAGCGCGTGGAACTGGCTGTCGAGCTCAATGAACTCCTTGGCGTCACCTACGTCGACGATGGCCCGCTGCTGCTCGAGTACTGCGGACATCGGCGCCACTGGAGCTTCGTCGGAGGCCAGGCAGGTGGTGGCGGCCCAGCACTCGATCACGCCACGCGCCTGCATCATCTCGGCGATCTCCCGGCCCGGCACCGGCGCGACGAACGCGCCCCGATGCGGGACTAGCTGGACCAGGTCCTCAGCCGCCAGCATGAGCAGCGCCTCGCGCACCGGAGTACGGGAGATCCCGACCTCGGTGGCGACGGCCTGCTCGTTGATGAACGTGCCCGACACAGCGGGGTCGCTGAGCACTGTTCCGCGGAGGTATTGATAGGCACGGTCTCGACCGGAGTCCCCACTCAATTGCATACTCAATGTATACAGTCTTTGGAGGGTTCATGACATCTTTGCGAGTGGCCGCGGCCCAGATCCGCACCGGCGTGGATCCAGTAGCCAACCTAGCTACCGCCACCGACGCCGTACGCCGGACCGCCGCCGCGGGGGCTGAGCTCGTCGCGCTCCCCGAGGCCACCTTGGCTGCCTTCGGCACGGATCTCCGCGCTGTCGCGGAACCACTCGACGGGCCGTTCGCGACCGGTCTGCGCAAGGTGGCCGCGGAACTCGGCATCGTCGTTGTCGCGGGACTCTTCGAGCCGGCCAGCGACGGGCGCGTCCACAACACGCTGCTCGCGACCGGGCCGGACGTCGAGGCTTCCTACCGCAAGATCCACCTGTACGACGCCTTCGGGTCGCGCGAGTCCGACCTGGTTGCCCCTGGCAAGGAGCTGGTGACGCTCGAGGTTCGCGGGGTGACGGTAGGGCTGGCCACCTGCTACGACTTGCGCTTCGCCGATCAGTTCACGGCACTTGGGCGTGCAGGAGCGCACCTTGTCGTCGTACCGGCTTCCTGGGGAGCAGGGCCGGGTAAGGAAGAGCAGTGGGATCTGCTGACTCAGGCGCGGGCCTCGGACGCGCAGTCCTGGCTGCTGGCGTGCGACCAGGCTTGGACTCCGCCTGCCGGCACTGACCCGCTGGGGATCGGCCGCAGCGCGCTGATCGACCCGATCGGGCATGCGTGTGCACGGCTCGGCTCGGAGCCGGAACTGTTGCTGGGCACAATCGACACCGACCTGCCTGGCACGATCCGGGCCCGCGTGCCGATCCTCTAGGGCGGCGGGCGCTGGTCGGGATTGGGGATCAAGCGAGGCCGTTCTTCTTCTGGCGGGCGTTGAATTCGCGCATCCGGGGCGGGTAGCCGACCACAGCCGCGTCGTACGAGGGGATGCCGAGCTTGTTGGCGAAGGTGTGCGCCCACTCGACCGATGGCACCCGTCGACGGGTCCACTCACCGTCGATGGCGACCAGCAGCAGCGTGTAGTCGGTCACCGCCGTGCGTGGCTCGACGAAACCCTCGACACCCTGCCGCGTCTGGGCGAACTCCCGCAGGTGCGCCTGGTCGGGGGTGTCCGACTTGCGCATCGTTCCCGGCTTCTGCCGGCGACCGAACCACTTCATGGGAGCAAGTGTCCACCATTCCGGCAAATCCGGGCCGGGAGCGACGCAGCGGGCCGGCGGTGACAAGATGACGCCGGGCCGGAACTCCGCGATCCGGGGCCGCCCACCGACCTGACGCCCACGGAGGAACCTGTGACGAACACGGCAGACAGCAACACGTTCTACGACCTGGTGATCCTCGGCGGCGGTAGCGGTGGCTATGCCGCCGCGCTGCGGGCCGCGGGACTGGAGATGTCCGTGGCCCTGGTGGAGAAGGACAAGCTGGGCGGCACGTGCCTGCACCGCGGCTGTATTCCTACCAAGGCACTGCTGCACGCCGCCGAGGTGGCCGACTCGGCCCGCGAGGGCGAGCAGTTCGGGGTCCGGACGACGCTCGAGGGTGTCGACATGGGCGGCGTGAACAAGTACAAGGACGGCGTCGTCGACCGGCTCTTCAAGGGCCTGCAGGGGCAGATCAAGGCCCGCGGCATCACCGTGATCGAGGGCGAGGGGCGGCTCACCTCCCCGACCACGGTCGAGGTCGCCGGTACGACGTACACGGGTAAGAACGTCATCATCGCCTCCGGCTCGTACTCGAAATCCCTGCCGGGCCTCGAGCTCGACGGCCGCCGGGTGATCGCCAGCGAGCACGCGCTGACGCTGGACCGGGTGCCCGAGTCCGCGGTGATCCTGGGCGGCGGCGTGATCGGCGTCGAGTTCGCCAGCGCGTGGACCTCGTTCGGCACCAAGGTGACCATCGTCGAGGCGCTCCCCCGGCTGGTGCCGTCCGAGGACGCCGACTGCAGCAAGACGCTCGAGCGGGCGTTCCGCAAGCGCAAGATCGGCTTCAAGACCGGTACGCCGTTCGAGTCCGTCGAGCTGGTCGAGAACGGGGTCAAGGTGACCGTCGCCGGCGGCGAGGTGATCGAGGCCGAGGTACTGCTGGTCGCGGTCGGCCGTGGCCCGAACACCGCCGGCCTGGGCTACGAGGAGGTCGGGATCGCCCTCGACCGCGGCTTCGTGACCGTCGACGAGCACCTGCAGACCAGCGTCCCGGGCGTCTACGCGGTCGGCGACATCGTGCCCGGCCTGCAGCTCGCGCACCGCGGCTTCCAGCAGGGCATCTTCGTCGCCGAGCACATCGCCGGACTGAACCCGGCCCTGATCGACGAGGACGGCATCCCGCGCGTCACGTACTCCGAGCCCGAGGTCGCCTCCGTCGGACTCACCGAGGAGCAGGCGAAGGCGAAGTACGGCGACGTCGAGATCCTCAACTACAACCTCGGCGCCAACGGCAAGAGCCAGATCCTCAAGACCCAGGGCTTCGTGAAGCTCGTCCGCGCCAAGGACGGCGCCGTGGTCGGCCTGCACATGGTCGGCTCCCGGGTCGGCGAGCTGATCGGCGAAGCCCAGCTGATCTACAACTGGGAGGCCTTCCCCGCCGACGTCGCGCCGCTGGTGCACGCCCACCCGACCCAGAACGAGGCTCTCGGCGAGGCGCACCTCGCGCTGGCCGGAAAGCCCTTGCACTTCCACCAGTAAGTTTGGTGCTGCTGTGACGGGCGTGTCCGCCGTGACCCGGCGGGCGCCCGTTCGGGCGGCACCGTAGGCTGACACTCGACCGATCAGACGAAGGAGCAACGACCGTCATGCCGACCTCTGTATCCCTGCCGGCCCTCGGGGAGAGCGTCACCGAAGGAACCGTCACCCGCTGGCTCAAGCAGGTCGGTGACACGGTTGCCGTCGACGAACCCCTGCTGGAGGTCTCGACCGACAAGGTCGACACCGAGATCCCCTCGCCCGTGGCCGGCACCCTGCTGGAGATCAAGGCCGCCGAGGACGAGACCGTCGAGGTCGGCGCCGAGCTCGCCGTGATCGGCGACGCCGGCGAAAGCTCTGGTACTCCGGACGCCGCTCCTGCTCAGGAGGCCCCGGCCGCCGAGGCTCAGGCCGCACCCGCCCAGGAGGCTCCGGCTGCTCAGGCTCCTGCCGAGCAGGCTCCGGCCGCTCAGGCTCCGGCCGAGCAGGCTCCGGCCAAGGAGGTCCCCGCTGCCGAGGCCCCCGCGCCGCAGGCCCCGGCCGGCGACGCGTCCCCCGCCACAGCTCCGGCCGAAGCGGCCTCCCCGGCCGCAGGCCAGGCCTCCTCCGGCACGTCGGTAACCCTGCCCGCGCTGGGTGAGAGCGTCACCGAGGGCACCGTGACCCGCTGGCTCAAGCAGGTCGGCGACGACGTCGCCGTCGACGAGCCGCTGCTCGAGGTCTCCACCGACAAGGTCGACACCGAGATCCCGTCGCCGGTGGCAGGCAAGCTGCTGGAGATCAAGGTCGCCGAGGACGAGACTGTCGAGGTCGGCGCCGAGCTGGCCGTCGTCGGCACCGGCGACGCAGCCCCCGCCGCCTCTGCCCCGGCCCCCGCTGCTCCGGCCGAGTCCGCTCCCGCCGCGTCGGCTCCCGCTGCGGCTGCACCGGCCGCCGCCGCTCCTGCCCCGGCCCCCGCGGCCCAGGCGCCGGCTGCTGCTCCTGCCCCGCAGGCAGCTCCGGCTCAGGCACCGGCTGCTCAGCCCGCCGCCCAGGCTCCCGCACCGCAGTCGGCTCAGCCCGCCGCGCAGGCTCCGGCCCCGCAGTCGGCACCGGCCCAAGCTCCTTCGGCTCCGGCTCCGTCGGCTCCGGCTCCGGCCGCCTCGTCGAACGGCTCCTCCTCCGACGGCCCGAACTACGTGACCCCGCTGGTCCGCAAGCTGGCCGCCGAGCACCAGGTCGACCTCGGCGCAGTACAGGGCACCGGCGTCGGTGGCCGCATCCGCAAGCAGGACGTGATCGCAGCCGCTGAGGCCAAGAAGGCGGCCGCCGCTGCTGCTCCCGCGGCTTCGGCTCCCGCGGCCTCGTCCGCTCCGGCCAAGGCCGCTCCGGCGATCAGCCCGCTGCGCGGTACTACCGAGAAGATGAGCCGGATCCGCAAGGCCATCGCCAACCACATGGTCAACTCGCTGCACGTCTCCGCGCAGCTGACCACCGTGGTCGAGGTGGACGTCACCGAGATCGCCAAGCTCCGGAACGCCAAGAAGGCCGAGTTCCAGGCCCGCGAGGGCGTCAAGCTGTCCTTCCTGCCGTTCTTCGCGCTGGCCGCGATCGACGCGCTGAAGCAGTACCCGAAGCTGAACGCCTCGATCAACGACGAGGCCGGTGAGGTGACGTACCACGCCGCCGAGCACCTGGGCATCGCGGTCGACGCCGAGAAGGGCCTGATGGTCCCGGTCGTGCACAACGCCGGCGACCTGAACATCGCGGGCCTGGCGAAGAAGATCGCCGACCTCGCCGACCGCACCCGCAACAACAAGGTGCTGCCGGACGAGATGGCGGGCGGTACCTTCACCATCACCAACACCGGCAGCCGCGGCGCCCTCTTCGACACCCCGATCCTCAACCAGCCCCAGGTGGGCATGCTCGGCACCGGCGCGGTCGTCAAGCGCCCCGTCGTCATCACTCACCCGGAACTGGGCGAGACCATCGCCATCCGCCACATGGTCTACCTGGCCCTGACCTACGACCACCGCCTGGTGGATGGCGCCGACGCCGCCCGCTACCTGACCGCGGTCAAGCAGCGCCTGGAAGAAGCCCAGTTCGACGTCTGATCACCACCGCTCCACCCTCGTCGCCGACCCGCCGCCTGAGTACGCCTCTCGCGACGGGTCGGTGCCGTTTGACGCCGACGATGAACTCCGAGTCGATCCCGGGAGGATCTGACGATGAAGTACGTGCTGGCTGGTTCTTCCGGCTTCCTCGGCAAGTCCCTCGCGCGCGATCTGCTTGCCGACGGCCACCAGGTCGTCCGGCTGGTACGCCGCGCCCCGAGCCAGCCGAGCGAGGTCCGCTGGGATCCCGCCCAGGGCCAGCTGGACCCGGCCGCCCTCGATGGAGCCGACGTCCTGATCAACCTGGCCGGCGCGAACGTCGGCCGGCCCTGGACCCCGACGTACAGGAAGACGATTCGCGAGAGCCGAGTCAGCACCACCTCGACCCTGGCCACCGCCGCCGCTCAGATGGAACGACCACCCGTCTTCCTGACCCAGAGCGGAATCGGCGGCTACGGCAAGGACTGCGGCGACCAGATCCTCACCGAGGAGACCCCGCTCGGCGAAGGCTTCCTCTCGGACGTCGTCCGCCTCTGGGAAGGCGCCGCCGACCCGGCCCGCGAAGCCGGCTGCCGTGTCGCCACCCTCCGGACCGGTGTTGTCCTCGACCACGCCGCCCCCGCCTTCCAACTCCTCGCCCTTCCCTTCCGCCTTGCCGTCGGCGGTCGCCTGGGCTCTGGCAAGCAGTACTTCCCTGTCGTCTCCCTGACGGACTGGCTCCGAGCAGTCCGCCACGCAGCCGAGAACGACCAGGTCAGCGGCCCGGTGAACGTCGTTCTCCCCAATCCCGTCAGGAACCGGCAATTCACGAAGGATCTGGCCGCCGCCCTCCACCGCCCGGCGTTCGTCCCGATCCCCGCCATCGCCCTCACCACCGCACTCGGCGAATTCGCCTGGGAGCTCATCGGCAGCAAACGAGCCCTCCCCACCACCCTCCAATCCACCGGCTTCACTTTCACCCACCCCACCTCCCCAGAGGCTCTAGCCTCCGCCCTCAACCACTAGCCCCCACCTCCACAAAGGTGGTCCGGTCGTTGGCTGGAGTTCTCGGTCACGTGGTGGTGATTGCTGAGATTCGCCAACTGGTGTTGCTGGCAGTGAGGGTTATTCGGCGGGTAGTTGGTGAACCAGGTGGGAGCGGTGTTCGTTGGCCGGAACGGGTCACAGCCGCGCCGGCGATCAGCCGGTCGACGATTCGGAGTACGACGGTCTCGTCGCCCGGGTGTTCGACGATGAGAGTTCCGATCCGTATGCGTAGGCCTTCCACGCGGACCTGCTGCTTAAGGTAGGAGGCAAGCAGAGAACGGTCGGACGACCACGGCGGACTACCGGGCACGTAGATCGCGTCGAGGTCAGCCGGATTCAAGGTGGAGAACGCTTGCGATCGGCGGCGGTCAAGGCTCTGCAGAGTCTGCAACCACCGCTTGCTGTCCTCAGCCGCCCGCGTGGAATTCCCCGGAGGCTCCCCCGGCTTGCCAGAAGCCGTGACAGGCCCCGGGCTCGCGCTCCTGACCGGGCTTGTTGCTGAGGAGCTCTGCCGGGTGCCTGCGGTTGTCGTCGACCCGGTTGCTGGTTGCCCCAGTACACCGACCGTTGCAAGACCAATGCCAAGCACGATGAGCGCAGCGACTCCGCAGGCCGCCAGGATTCCGCAAGCAGAACGCCTTGTCTGTAAGCCTTCTCGAACCCTCGCAACAGATCCACCCCGCTGAGCCCCCGCCTTCCCGGTACTGCGAACGCCCGAGCGCGCAGCCCTCGTACGCCGTGAGGAGCCGCCACGCGTGACCCCAAGCCCCACGCGGCCCATGGTGGTCCCCGGGCCATCCGTTCCCCCACGACGCACTACCCCTCGATCCCGGCCGGAGCCGATGAGCCCAGCGCGGGCGGATCCCAGGCCAGACGACCGCAGGCCGGCCAGCCGACGCCCGGCGGTGCCAGGCCTGGCAGAGCCAGAGCCGGTGGCGCCAAGGCTGGTCGACTCGGGATTGGTGGTCGCCGGGCCGGTTGTCTCCGGGGAGACTGTTGCCGGGGCGGCGGTTGCCGGTGCGGCCGACTCCGCGGAGGTGTTTGCCGAGTTGGGGGTGAAGCCGAGGTCTATGGGGGTGGGTGGGGTTAAGGAGAGGAGGTGTTGGGCTATGTCGTCGCCGGGGGTGGTGAAGAGGGTGGGGGTGAAGAGTTTGGGGTCTGCGCCGGATTGGAGGGCTAGGTCGCCTAGGGCTTTGAGGTCGTCGGCGGGGGTGTTCGGCGCGTCTAGGCGGAGGCCTGGGTCGGTGAGGACGGGGCGGCCGTCGGCGTCGAACATGATGTTGTCCGAGCTCAGGCGGGTGTGGGTGAGGTCGGCGCGGTGCATTGCGGCCAAGCCCTGGGCCAGCGGGCTGATGAGGGTCACCAGTTCGCCCAGGGAAAGCGGTCCCCGTCGTTGGAGAAGAGCCGACAGCGTGCCGGCTGCGACGTACTGGCTGAAGAGGAGCCATTCGCGGTCGGTCTGGCGTACTTCGAGCAGGCGGGCCACGTGCGGGTGGTCGATACCCCGCGCGCGAGCCAGGTCGTCGCGGAATTCGTTGGGCGTAGGGACGGCGGACTTGGGGATGCGTTTGAGCACGGTGTGCCGGCCGGAGGCGAGGTCCCGGACCAGCCAGACGGCGCCGACCGATCCGGACCCGAGCCCACGGCGCAGGCTGTAGCCGGCGATGTCTTCGAGTGCCATGCCCAAGAGAGTGCACGAATCGCCGTCGGACCGGCCGAAGTTATCCACAGCGAGGCCTGACAGGCGTCCTGTGGACGGGAGCGAACGGCGCCGCGGCGGTCCGCATACACTCGAAGACGTGAGAGCTATCAACTATGTGGAGGCCGGCTTCGGCGCCGACGCGGTCGACTACGAGCAGGCGTGGGCCGAGCAGCGCCGTCTGCACGCGGAAGTTGCCGAGGGCACCGGATCCGACACGGTCATCCTGCTCGAGCACCCGCCGGTCTACACGGCCGGCAAGCGGACCGAGCCGCACGAGCGGCCGATGGACGGGACGCCGGTGGTCGACGTCGACCGGGGCGGCAAGATCACCTGGCACGGCCCGGGCCAACTGGTTGGCTATCCGATCGTGAAACTCGCCTCACACGTGTACGTCGTGGACTACGTCCGCAGGCTCGAGGAAGCCCTGATCGCGGTGTGCGCCGAGCTCGGCGTCCGGACCGGACGGGTGAAGGGGCGCAGTGGTGTCTGGGTTCCCGCGGACGAGCGTGGGCGCGAGCGGAAGATCGCGGCGATCGGGATCCGGGTGGCGCAGGGCGTCACCATGCACGGCTTCGCGCTGAACTGCGACAACGACCTCGCCTGGTTCGACCGGATCGTCCCGTGCGGTATCTCCGACGCTGACGTCACCACGCTCTCCAAGGAACTGGGCCGCGACGTCCCGATCGCTGAAGTCCTCGAACCGGTACGCCGGAACCTGGACAAACTGCTCGCCTGGGAAGAGTACGAGCGCACTCCTGACCTGGACCACGAAGATGACCCGACCCCAGCAGGCATCACCTACGGCCTGACCGTCTGACGCGTCGCACCGGCGTACCGGGCGTCTCTATGCGATCTCCAGCCCAGCCGCGGTCTTCCGTGGGTTGGGATTCACGCTGACGAACACGTGGTGATGCCGTGTGTGATCGGGGTGCTGCGGGGTGTGTGCGCGTGGGGTCGTGTGGGATGTGTTGCCGGGGATTACGCGGCATACGCGCCCGGCTAGACGTAAAGATTGCGCGAAGTGTCGGCGGGGTGCGGAGGGGAAACGTCGCTACGGTGGGGATGTGTCCAAATTTCTCGGCTTCCTCCTTGGCATCGCCGTAGCGCTCGTCGGGCCCGCGATGTTCGGCGTCCTCGCGGCGGACGGCGGTGTCAAGCTGAACGCGAAGGAGATGGCGCTTGCCTACGGCATCGGGGCGCTGATCTTCTGGACCGTGGTGTCGTACTTCTCGGGTGCCGCGGCGCTCGGTGCGGCGCTGACCTTCGGCGCGATGATCTACACCGTGCACTGGATCCCCAACCGGATGACGAACTTCCTCAACGACGTGCCGGGTGTGACGACCGGGATGATCGACGGCATCAAGCAGTACACGCTGAACGGCGTGGTGCCGATCCTCGCGGTGATCTCCTTGGTCTTCGGGATCCAGCTGATCGTCCAGGCCATGCAGCGGCGTCGGCGTGATCGCGCCGAGGCAGACCGTCTCCAGCGCGAGCAGGAGCTGGCCCAGGCGCAGCAGGAGGCGGAAGTGACCGCTGACTACCCGGTTGCCGGGGGCGCCTATCAACCGGCTGTGGACAACCGGTTCGGCAGCAACTTCGGGAACAGCAACTACGACGACCTGTTCGACGAGGACCCGGCACCGTATCCGCCGCGGAACCAGGCGGACGATCAGACCGCGCAGTTCGCCACCTCGGGCGTCGACCACGACCGGGAACTGGAAGAGGGGCGGGACGACACCTCGGAGTACCGCCGCGCGGGCGACGAGACGGATGCCGGGGACAGCGCCGACGAGACCGTGCTCGTGCCGACGGATCGCGACGAGACGGTGACCGTCCCCGCGACCGAATCCCGCGACGAGGCAACGAACAAGCCGGACGAGGCAGCCGACGCAGCCGACGAGGACATGACGGTTCAAGAGCCTGACCGTCCGCAGGCTGCCGAGAACGAGACTGTTGCTGAGGGCACCGGAAGCGCTGACGACGAGACTCAGGTCGCACCCGCGGCGCCCACGGCTGCCGCTGCCGCGTCCCCGGCTGCACCGGCATCCGGTGTGGCGAGCACCCCCGTGCGCCCCGAAGTACCGCAGGCTGCACAACCCGAGGTGCCGAAGGCCGCAGCACCCGAGGTACCGACGGCAGTCCAGCCCGAGGCTCCGAAGGCCGCGCAACCCGAGGCTCCCAAGGCTGCCGCGCCCGACGCACCGACGCCCGCCGCTCCTGAGAATGACGCGCCGAAGGCTGGCGTCGCGCCGCGGTACGACG
Organism: Kribbella qitaiheensis; assembly: GCF_042657745.1. Lineage (GTDB taxonomy): Bacteria > Actinomycetota > Actinomycetes > Propionibacteriales > Kribbellaceae > Kribbella > Kribbella qitaiheensis. The sequence goes on from NZ_JBHSKE010000068.1 coordinate 31,101, forward strand.
TGGCGACGACCGGGCAGAGGTTGGAGCGGAACGAGCAGATGGGGCAGCAGTACCGGGAGCGGATGGATGGGCCGCATGTCGATGACACCGGTGAGGTCCATGTGGGGGCGTTCGAGAATCCTCCGGTTTCAGAGGAGGCTCGGCCGCAGGGTCCGAGGATCATGGACCTGCCGGGCCAGTTCCGGCCCGCAGGCGCCTGACCCCGAATCACAGCAGAAGTACAGACAGAAGGCCGGCACCCCCGATGAGGAGGCCGGCCTTCTGCGTGTGGGTTCAGGCGACGTGCATGCGCTGGTGCTGGCCCCAGCGAGCGTGTTCGGCGAATGCCTCGTCGTAGGCGCGGATCGCCATCTGGCAGACGTCCGGCGCCATCTGGGCGCGCGGTGACTCGGTGCTCCAGGCAAGCATCAGGCGCCGGTGGATCGGGTCTCCGACGAGCGGCCGGGTGGTCACATCGCTGGAGAGCATCCGGTACGACGTGGGCGAGATCAGCGCGACGCCTTGACCACTGGTGACGAAACCCATCAGCACGGACGTGTCCACCGAGTGGTGCTCGACCTTCGGGGCGAATCCAGCCTCTTCGCACGCAGCGCGGAAGAGCACGTGGAAGCCGCTGTCGTCCGGCGGTTCTCCGATCCACTCCTCGTCGGACAGATCGGCCAGGTCGATCTCACCGCGATGCCTGGTCGTCACGGCCAACGGGTGATCCGCCGCCATCACCACGTAGGCACTTTCGGACTCCACGATCGTGCACGCGTCGACCCCGGTCGGAAGCCGCAGCTCGAAGCCGGGGAACTCCCGCAGCAGGGCGAAGTCGAGCCGACCGCTCTCCAACTGCTGGAGCAGCACGCTGGTGGCCCACTCGACCTCGATGCTGACCTGCTCGATCTCGCCGTGGTCGCGCAGCCGGCTGGCGATCCCCGACATCGGAGCCGTCGGGAACCCGCCGAGCCGGACCGCGCTCGACTCCACGGCGGTCATCGCCGAGACCGTCGCGGACAGGTGATCCACGTCGACGAGGATCGCCCGCGCCCGGTCCACGGCGTACCGGCCCAGCGGTGTCGGGGTGACTCCCGTGCGAGAGCGCTCGAACAGCTCACCGCCGAACGCCGACTCGATCCGTTTCAGCTGCGCAGTCAGGCTGGGTTGGCTGACCTTCAGCCAGCGGGCGGCCCGTCCGACGGACCCCGCTTCTGCCACCAGGACCACCACCCGCAAGTGGCGCAGCTCGACGTTCATGCGTTGTGACCGTAGTCGAGTTGCCGTCCCCACACACAGATACCGAGTGTTGCGGTTTTGTCACAGCCTACAAAATTCCTGTAACGCTGGCGATCCTGTGACGATAAGTCATGACGCCTTGATCGCGATCGCCTCTCGGTAACCGAGCCGCCGGCCGGTCTGCAGCAGCGTCCGCTCGTACAGGCGAGCTCCGAGGCGCACGATCAGAACCGTTGCCACCAGCAGTATCAGGATGGCGAGCAGCGGCTGCCAGAGCGGTACGTCCTCGGTCAGCATCCGGCCCGGCATCGCCATCGACGACGCGATCGGGATGAAGGACGCGACCGTCTTGGCCTCCGCACCGGCGAACACCGCGAAGAAGAACGGGACCATCAGGATCATCTGACCGGGCAAGGTGGTCGAGCCGAGATCCTCCTGCCGGGTGGCCAGCGAACCCGCCACCGCCCACAAGCCCGCGAGCGCGACGAAACCGAGCACGAAGAACACCACGAACCAGCCCGCGACCGGCGCGATCACCTCGAGGATGTCGGCCTGATCCGTTGCCAGCAGCCCGATCAGCGACGCGGCCGCGATCACCACGATCTGCGAGAGCGCGAGCACGGTGTTGCCGATCACCTTGCCCCACAGCAGCGCCCGGATCGGCACCGCGGCGGCGAGGATCTCGACGACCCGGCTCTCCTTCTCCTGCACGACGCTCTGCGCGATCATCATGCCGAAACCGAGCGCCGTCATGTAGAAGACCAGCGCGAGACCGATGTTTACGAAGTCCGCCACGATCTCTGGCAGCGGTCCAGGATTGAGCAGCCGCTCCTGCACCTGCGTGTTCGCCCGCAACTGCTCCGGGGTCAGCCCTGCCTGCGCCGCGTTCTGCTCCATCCCGAGGTTGACCGCCGCCTCGCGCAGGCTGTTCTGCAGGTCGGTGTCGACCCGGTCGTCGCCGAGTACGACGTACCCGTTGTCGCCCGGCAGCAGCGCGGCCTTGGCATCACCGTCGACCACCATCCGCTCGGCCGCGGCCGAGTCCGTCGCACGGGTGACCTCGTAGCTGTCGCCGCCCTTGATCGCATCGGCCGTCTGCACGACCTTCGCGCCGGCGTCGTTCAGTACTGCGATCTTGTCCGGGCTGTTGTTGCCCGCGATCAGCGCGGGAATGATCACCGCCGCCATCACGATGATCAGCATGAACGCGGTCGAGCCGATGAAGGTCTTGTCCCGCAGCTTGGTACTGATCTCGCGCTGCGCCACCAGTTGCCACGGGTGCCGGAGGGTCTCCTTGCGCGGGGCGGCCTTGCGCGGCGTCTCTTCGTTCTGGATCGTCTTGTTCTGGGTCTGGGTACTCATCGGGTCGCCTCCCGGAAGACGTCGCTCAACGCGACGCGCTCGGGCCCGAACTCGAGCACCGCGCCGCGGCTGAGAGCCTGCTGCAGAATCTGTTGCTCCTGGCCCGCGGCCTCCACGTCGAACAGCGCGGTCGCACCGTCCACATCGCGCACCTTGATGCCCGCGATGTCACGCAGCCAGCCGGCGTCGCCGTCCACCACCATCCGGTACGTCGCTGTCGGCCCGGCGGCGAGTTCCGCAACGGAGCCGGCGGCAACGACCTTGCCCCGGGAGAGTACGACCAGGTCGTCGCACAGGCGCTCGACCAGCTCCAGTTGGTGGCTGGAGAAGAGCACCGGGACCTCCGGCGTGACCTCCTCGCGGAGCAGGTCCACCATCGCGTCCACGGCGAGCGGGTCGAGTCCGCTGAACGGCTCGTCCAGCACCAGCGCGATCGGCTCGTGCACGAGGGCGGCGGCGATCTGGACGCGCTGCTGGTTGCCCAGCGACAGCGTCTCCAGCACGTCGCCCGCCCGCTCCGCCAGACCCAGCCGGCCGAGGATCTTGTCGGTCCGCTCGGCGGCGCGGGTCGAGTCCATCCCGTGCAGCCGCCCGAAGAACACCAGTTGGTCGCGGATCTTCATCTTCGGGTACAGCCCTCGCTCCTCCGGCATGTAGCCGAAGTCGCGCCTGACCTCGTGGGTCAGGGGTGCGCCGTTCCACCGCGCCTCGCCGCTGGTCGCGGCCAGCACCCCGAGGATGATCCGCATGGTCGTCGTCTTGCCGGCTCCGTTCGCCCCGACGAACCCGGTCATCCGACCCGGTACGACGTCGAAACTCACGTCATCCAACGCAAGGTGATCACCGAACCGCCGGGTCAACCCAGCCACGCTCAGCATCCCGTTCACCGATCCTCTACTGCTCCGGCCCCCTGACCGGGCACACGCCCAGCCACTCCCGTCGGGAAGTGACTGCCACGCTAGTCAGGACGCACCCCACCGCACGTCGCCCCTCAGAGTGATCACCCAGGTCATCCCCAGGGCGGACCACCACCCCAACCGGTCTGATCCCGGGACACTCGGAGTGGCCGTCCAAGTGACACCGGCCCCATAGGGTTGGCAGGTGAAATCCGTCCGCGCGATTCTGCGTGCCGCCCACCGCTTGTTGACCGATGAGAACGTCGACCTCTGGCTGCTGACCCTCACAGCCGCTGTCTTCACGGTGCTGGGGATCGTCGATGTCGCCAGCATGAACGTGCTGAGCGCCGCCATCCTCGCGTTGCTGGCAGCGTTGGCGTTCGCTCAGATCAAGTCCCGGAAGCTGGTCGCCGAGATCGCGACCGACCACACAGGCTCCCGCGAGGTACTGCTGCGTGAGTTCCCGGAAGACCTGATCAGGCAACGAGCCGAGGCGAATGACATCCTCCTGATCGGCATCGCCCTGGCACGGACGATCCAGGGCGGCCGCGACGACTTCTACCGAGCCCTGACTCGCGGTGCCAGGCTCCGCGTGCTTCTCCTGGACCCGACTGACGAGGAACTGGTTCGCCAAGGTGCCCTGGTCCGTCCCCCGGGACGCACCGCCCTCCTGTCCCAGCGCATCAAGACGACGCTGGATGAGCTGGACGAGCTACGAACCAGCACCGGCGGAGACCTCGAGATCCGCGTGGCGCAGTTCGTACCGCCCCTCGGCGTGAACCTCCTGCGCAGTGTTAGGTCGGCCAGCATCACCATCCAGCACGCTGAGCATCATCCCGCCGGCGAGCCGGGACCGATCATGCATTTCGACGAATCCGCCGGTGGCTGGTTCAGCTTCTACGAACGGCAAGCGGAGCGACTGTGGAACGCGGGTACGCCGTGGCCGCCCACTCACCAGCAGCGACTCGACGCGATCGCCCAGCCGAGCTTCGCTCAATCGTTCGGGCCTGAACTCCTCACGTCCATGGAGTCCGCGAAAGATCTCTTCATCACCGGCGTCGCCCGCACGACGTTGCTGACCGAGAACTACACGAGATTCGAGAAGTGGCTTCAGCGCGGCTGCAAGATGCGGTTCCTGCTCATCGAACCCACCTCGGCAGCGGTCGGGGTCGCCGCCGAGCGGTACTACGCCGAGCGATCTAGCGACTCGGCCCGAGCTCGCATCGAGCAGTCGCTGCGCCTGCTGGCCGAACTCGCGGCGGCTACCGGCGGCTCCCTTGAAGTCCGCCTCACCGCGCATCCGATAGCGACCGGCGTGATCGCCGTTGATGCTCCAGAGATCCAGCGCGGACCGACATCAGCGATCTTCGTGGAGTACTACACCTACCAGGCTGAAGGCGAACCGAAGTTCGTTCTTCAGCCCACTGATCCGTGGTTCGACCAGTTCCTCGCCGAAGCGGAGCGGGTGTGGATCGGCGCCCAGCGGGCGTAGCCCCAAGTACGGCTCACGACAGCGCCACTCAGTGCTCGTCGCCTGGTACTACGAGGCCGCATTCGTAGGCGAAGACGACTGCCTGGACGCGGTCGCGGAGGCCTAGCTTGAGGAGGACGCGGGAGACGTGGGTCTTGACGGTGGCCTCGCCGACGAAGAGCTGGGTGGCGATCTCGGTGTTGGTCAGGCCGCGTGCGATCAGGCCGAGGACCTCGCGTTCGCGTTCGGTCAGGTCGGCGACCAGGTCCGGGCGGTAGACGCGTTCGCCGCCGCCGGTGAACCGCTTGATCACCCGCCGGGTCACCTCGGGGGCCAGCAAGGCGTGGCCGGAGTGGACCACCTGGATCGCTTCGACCAGGTCCTCGGGCGCGGTGTTCTTCAGCAGGAAGCCGCTGGCTCCGGCACCGAGCGACTCGAACAGGTAGTCGTCCCGGTCGAAGGTGGTCAGGATCACCACCTTGCCCGCGTCGGCGGAGACGATCCGCTGGGTCGCGGCGATTCCGTCCAGGCCGGGCATCTGCACGTCCATCAGGGCCACGTCCGGGCGCAGCTCGGTCGCCAGCTCGACCGCCTTCTCGCCGTCGGCCGCCTCCCCGACCACCTCGATGTCGGGCTCGACCGAGAGGATCATCCGGAATCCCGCCCGGACCAGATCCTGGTCGTCCACCAGCAGCACGCGCATCGCCGTACCGGCTTCGCTCATTGCTGTGCCCCTTCGACGGCGGAATTGTCTACCCAGGAATCCTCGGGGATCTGCGGTTCACCGGTGGACGGCGAGGAAGGTTGCAGCGGGATCCGGGCTCGGACGCGGAAGCCGCCGACCGGACGTGGTCCGATCTCGCTCTCCCCGCCGAGCAGGCCGACCCTCTCACGGATACCGACGTGGCCGAGCCGGCTGCCGACGGGTGCGTGCTTCGGGCGGCCGTCGTCGATCACCTCGACCTCGACCGCGGTGTCACCGATATAACGCAGCGTGACATGGGCCGTGCGCGCGGTCGAGTGCCGCCGTACGTTCGTCAGGGCCTCCTGCACGATCCGGTAGACCGACACCGAGATCGTCTCCGGCAGGTCGACCGGCTGCCCGATCTGGTGGAACCCGACCGACAGGCCCTCCCCGCCGGCCGTGGCGACCAGAGCTGGCAGGCGGTCCGCACCCGCCTGCGGAGCCTTCAACGCCGGTACGCCGATCTCCTCGTCGAGGTCCGGGTCAGCCGCGCGGAGCATGCCGAGGAGCTGCCGCATCTCGTTGACCGCGGTCCGGCTGGAGTTCTCGATCACGCTCAGCGCGTTCTTCGCCGCCTCGGGGTCGGAGTTCATCACCCGCCGGGCTCCCCCGGCCTGGATGCCGATGCTGCTGATGTGGTGCGCGACCACGTCGTGCAGCTCGCGGGAGATCCGCAGCCGCTCGTCGATCACCGCGCGCCGGGCGTTCTCCTGCTGCTGGGCGGCCAGCTCCATCGCCTGCTGCTCGAGCTCGTGCCGCTGCCGGGCCACGCCCCACGCGGTACGGCCCCAGAAATAGGCGCCGAAGAAGTAGAGGACGTTGAGCGCGAAGTTCAGCAGCACGAACGACACGTACGGCGAGAGCATGCCCTGGTCGGCACCCTTGATCGCGTCGGTCTGCAGGGCTTCCACGAACCCGTGGAACAGCCAGACGAACATGCCGACGAAGACGACCACCATCGTCAGCTTCATCCGGCGGCGGTCCTTCGCCCAGGCGGCCGCGGAGTACAGGGCCATGAACTGGGAGATCTGCGTCACCAGGTTGCCGGCGAAGGCGAACGGCACCCGCTCACCGGACGTGAAGAACAGGACCGACACGACCAGCAGCACGGTCAGCGGATACCGGCGGCGGAAGCACAGCGGCAGCGCGACGGCCGCGCTCAGCACGTACGCCTCGATGCCTCCGGCCCCCATCTCCACCGGGCCGGGTGAGGTGCCCTTGGCCAGCTCGGTGCCGACCACGCCGGCCGCGGCCATCCCCAGACCGAGGAGGATGTCCCGGCGCTGCTCGCTGCGGGTGGGCCCCGGGCGGAGCCACTCGGTGTTCGGCGTACCGGTCGCCGGCGGCGTCCCGGGCTGGGAGGTGGACATGGTTGGCCAGCCTACGGGTGGGCGGCCAGGTCACCCGGCGCGCCGCGTACTCTGGTGGGCGTGACGATCGTTCCAGAAGGACGGAAACTGCTCAGACTCGAAGTGCGCAACGCGGAGACCCCGATCGAGCGCAAACCCGAGTGGATCAAGACACGCGCCAAGATGGGCCCGGAGTACCAGAAGCTTCAAGCGCTGGTGAAGTCCGAGGAGCTCCACACGGTGTGCCAGGAGGCCGGCTGCCCGAACATCTTCGAGTGTTGGGAAGACCGCGAGGCCACCTTCTTGATCGGTGGGGACCAGTGCACCCGGCGATGCGACTTCTGCCAGATCGACACCGGCAAGCCGCTCGCCCTCGACCGTGACGAGCCCCGGCGGGTCGCCGAGTCCGTCACCAAGATGGGCCTGCGCTACGCGACCGTGACCGGCGTCGCCCGCGACGACCTGGCCGACGGCGGCGCCTGGCTGTACGCCGAGACCATCCGCCAGATCCACGCGCAGAACCCGGGCACCGGCGTCGAGATGCTCGCCCCCGACTTCAACGCGGTCCCCGAGCAGCTGGCCGAGGTGTTCTCGTCCCGCCCCGAGGTGTTCGCGCACAACGTCGAGACGGTGCCGCGGATCTTCCGCCGGATCCGCCCCGGCTTCCGCTACGAGCGTTCGCTGGACGTCATCACCCAGGCCCGTGACTACGGCCTGGTCACCAAGTCGAACCTGATCCTCGGCATGGGCGAGACCCGCGACGAGGTCAGCCAGGCACTGCGCGACCTGCACGGAGCGGGCTGCGAGATCATCACGATCACCCAGTACCTGCGTCCGTCGGTGCGGCACCACCCGGTCGAGCGCTGGGTGCGCCCCGAGGAGTTCGTCGAGATGAAGGAGGAGGCCGAGGAGATCGGCTTCGCCGGAGTCATGTCCGGACCGCTGGTGCGTTCGTCGTACCGGGCCGGTCGGCTGTACCGTCAGGCTGTGGAGTCCCGGATGACGTCCGCGGGTTCCGCCGCACAGACCTCCCAGACCGCCTGACCGACTGAACCGCCTGACGAAGACAAGGTAGAGATGGCCAAGAACGACGCGCCCGCCGAGAAGACGAGCCGGCTGAAGCAGATCCGGTCGGCGTATCAGCTGACCAAGAAGTCCGACCCGCGGATCGGTCTGGTGCTCGCCGGGATCTTCCTCGGCGTGGTCGTCGTGTTCGTGGCCCTCGGCCTGTTCGTCGGGCCGCCGCTGATCTGGATCCCGCTGGGCGTCGCGCTCGGCTTCCTGGCCGCGACCATCATCTTCGGCCGCCGGGTGGAGAAGGCGGCGTACAGCCAGATCGAGGGTCAGGCCGGTGCCGCGGCGTCCGCGCTGCAGACACTGCGCCGGGGCTGGACCGTGACGCCCGCCATCGCGGTCACCAAGAACGCCGACATCGTGCACCGCGTGGTCGGCCGCCCGGGCATCATCCTGGTCGGCGAGGGCCAGCCGAGCCGGGTGAAGAACCTGCTCGCCGCCGAGGGCAAGAAGCACACCCGGGTCGCGGGCGGCGCGCCGGTGATCCAGATCATGGCCGGTCAGGGCGAGGACGAGATCGACATCCGCAAGCTGACCAAGCACGTGATGAAGCTCCCGGCCGCGCTGCAGCCGTCCGAGATCACCGATCTGCTGCAGCGGCTGAAGGCGCTCGACGCCGTCCGCCCGCAGGTGCCGATGCCGAAGGGCCCGGTGCCGACCAGCATGAAGGGCGCCCGTCAGGCCATGAAGGGCCGCTGAGCCTCCACTGTGCTGCCGTCCGGCCCGTACTGCGGGCCGGTCGATCCACGAAATCCTCGTTCGTCAGACAAGGGTGAGACCATCCGCACGAACGAGGAGGCAACCCGATGGCCGTCGACGACGTTTTCCCTATCGTGACGAGTGCTGATCTCGAGCGGCTGCTGCCGTTCTACACCGACGTCCTCGGCGGGGAGAAGGTGTACCAGTTCCCGCCCGAGGGCGCCGCGGCGTACGTCAGCGTGCGCTTCGGCAAGGCTTCGCTGGGCCTCGGCCACGACCCGGAGTACCGGCGTCCGGCCGGCACCCCGGCGATCTGCCTGTGGCTGTACGTGGACGACATCGTCGCGTCGGTCGAGCAGATCCGGTCCGCAGGTGCGCGGATCACCCAGGAACCGGCCGACCAGCCGTGGGGGGAGAAGGAAGCGCGTGCCGAGGACCCCGACGGCAACCTGCTAGTCCTCGGCCAACGGGCCGGGTGAAGCTCCCTCTCCTCGTGTCGCGCCCGATGGCCATCCACCGGCCTTAGGGTGCGACCAGGAGCGGATGAAAACCAGAGGTAGACAGATGACCGATCTTTACCCCGCGGTGCACCAACCGGCCGTGGAGACGTGGCCCTCGCTGGCGCCGCCGCGCTCGAACCCGGTACGCCGGGCCGGGGCCGCCGCCGCGATCCGCTTCATCGCGCGGGATCTGCCTGCCACCATCACGATGGACAACCGGAAGTACGGCCGGGGCGGCCCGGGCATGCTGGTGCACCGGACCGGGCCGTTCCTCGACCGCCTCGGGCAGGACGCCGGCTCCGGCTTCGGCGAGGCGTACCTGGCCGGTGACTGGGACCCCGAGCCCGGGACCGACTTGGCGGATCTGCTGATGCCGTTCGCCGAGCGGTTCAGCTCCGACCAGGATCGCCACCTGCTGCCGAAATGGGCCCAGTCACTGCGCTGGCTCGTCACCCGGAGCCTGCCCAGCGACCAGGAGAACGACCGCGCCGGCGCCCGCGAGAACGTCAGCCGCCACTACGACTTGAGCAACGCGATGTTCTCGGAGTTCCTCGACCCGTCGCTGACGTACTCCGCCGCCTACTTCGACGACGTCACCGCCGACCTGGCGACCGCGTCGTACGACGAGTTGTCGCAGGCCCAGCTCCGCAAGCTCGACTCGATCCTGGACGCCGCTGGCGTGCGGTCCGGGTCACGCGTGCTCGACATCGGGTGCGGGTGGGCCAGCCTCGCGATCCGCGCGGCTCAGCGGGGCGCGTGGGTGACGGCGATCACCATCGCGTCCCAGCAGGCGCTGCTCGCCCAGCGGCGGATCGCTGACGCGGGGGTCAGCGATCGTGTCCAGGTCGCGCTGCGTGACTACCGCGACCAGATCGGCGTGTTCGACGCGGTGCTGAGCGTGGAGATGATCGAGGCGGTCGGCGAGAAGTACTGGCCGGTGTACTTCGACGCGATCGAGCGGCGGCTTGCCCCGGGCGGGGTCGCCGTCGTCCAGGCGATCGTGATGCCGCACGAGCGCATGCTCGCCACCCGCAACACCTTCACCTGGGTCCAGAAGTACATCTTCCCCGGCGGTCTCATCCCCTCCGTGAAGGTGATCGAGCAGGTCACCGCGGAGCACACCGGCCTGCAGGCCCACGTGATCCGCCACCTCGGCGCCGACTACGCCCGCACCCTCCGTGTCTGGCGCGACCGCTTCATCGACCGCTGGCCAGAGATCGCCGACCTCGGCTTCGACGCCACCTTCCGCCGCATGTGGGAGTTCTACCTCGCCTACTCCGAAGCCGGCTTCCGAGCCGGCTACCTGGACGACGTCCAACTCCTCCTGACCAAATGCTGACCGAGTACTCCGCGGAACGCGGCGAGCAGGTCGTGGGGCGGAGTACGGGTCAGCGGCGGACTACGACGGTGTTGGCGGCTTTGTCGTGGAGGCCTCGGCGGTCTCGGTCGTAGATGACCGCGGGGATGACGAGGCAGATGAGCAGGGCTCGGATCGCGCCGCCGAGGAGGCCTACCTGGGCTGCGTAGCCGGTGCCGCCTTGTTTGGTGGGGATGACGCGGAGGCCGAGCAGGCGGTGGCCGATGGTGGCGCCGCCCAGGCCGGTGAGGATCGCGGTCATCGCGAAGAAGGTGACCAGTTGGGCCGTACTGAGGTCGTTGCCGCCCGCCCAAACGGGCTTGCTGACGATCGCGGAAGCGATCAGGCCGGCGATCAGCCAGTCGACGAAGAGCGCGGCGATGCGTCGCCCCCAGCCGGCTACGGACTCCGGACCAGCCTCGGGCAGGCCGAGGCGATTGCCCGGATATCGGAAATCGTCGGTGGGTCCTGCGCCGGATTGTGCAGATGATGCCATGATGACGAGGCTACCGAGGCGGCCCGGGATCTCACTCCCCTGCCCGCCCACACCAGTGGGTCAGCGCGGACACGCTGGGCGTAACATCCGCGAAACACTGGGGTCACGGCCGAGTAATCGGCAGGGCCTACGTTCAGAACAATCTCTGAGCCACCCCGAGGAGTATGTATGTTTTCCAGCGCTGAGGAGCTGCTCGCCTACGTCAAGGACGAGGGCGTCGCGTTCATCGATGTCCGGTTCTGCGACCTGCCGGGCATCATGCAGCACTTCACCGTCCCGGTGTCGTCATTCGGTCCCGAGGTCTTCGAGGACGGCCTGCAGTTCGACGGTTCGTCGATCCGCGGCTTCCAGCAGATCCACGAGTCGGACATGTCGCTGCTGCCCGACCCGACCACGGCGTACATCGACCCGTTCCGCCGGGACAAGACGCTGATCGTCAACTTCTTCGTGCACGACCCGCTGACGGGCGAGGCCTACAGCCGGGACCCGCGCAACATCGCCCGCAAGGCGCAGGAGTACCTGAAGTCGACCGGCATCGCCGACACCGCCTTCTTCGCGCCCGAGGCCGAGTTCTACGTCTTCGACGACGTGCGGTTCGAGACCAAGCAGAACGAGAGCTACTACCACATCGACTCCGTGGCCGGCGCCTGGAACACCGGCCGGGTCGAAGAGGGTGGTAACCGCGGCTACAAGGTCCGCTACAAGGGTGGCTACTTCCCCGCGCCCCCGGTCGACCACTTCGCCGACCTGCGCAACGACATCACCAAGCACCTCGAGATCAGCGGCCTGACCGTCGAGCGCGCCCACCACGAGGTCGGCACCGCGGGCCAGGCGGAGATCAACTACCGCTTCGACACGCTGCTGACCGCGGCCGACGACTTGATGAAGTTCAAGTACATCGTCAAGAACACCGCCTGGGAGGCCGGCAAGACCGCGACCTTCATGCCGAAGCCGATCTTCGGTGACAACGGCTCGGGCATGCATTGCCACCAGTCGCTGTGGAGCAACGGCGACCCGCTGTTCTACGACGAGTCCGGTTACGGCGGTCTGTCCGACGTCGCCCGCTGGTACATCGGCGGCATCCTGAAGCACGCCCCGTCACTGCTGGCCTTCACCAACCCGACGGTGAACTCGTACCACCGCCTGGTGCCGGGCTTCGAGGCGCCGGTCAACCTGGTCTACTCGCAGCGCAACCGTTCGGCCTGCATCCGGATCCCGATCACGGGTTCGAACCCGAAGGCCAAGCGCATCGAGTTCCGCTGCCCCGACCCGTCGTCGAACCCGTACCTGGCCTTCTCGGCCCAGCTGCTGGCCGGCCTGGACGGCATCCGCAACAAGATCGAGCCCGCGGACCCGATCGACAAGGACCTGTACGAGCTGCCCCCGGAGGAGCACGCGTCGGTCAACCAGGTTCCCACCTCGCTGCCGGCCGTGATCGACTCCCTCGAGGCCGACCACGAGTTCCTGCTCGAGGGTGATGTCTTCACGGGCGACCTGATCGAGACCTGGATCGACTTCAAGCGCGAGAACGAGATCGCCCCGATCCAGCTCCGCCCCCACCCCCACGAGTTCGAGCTGTACTACGACGTTTAAACGCAGGCTTTAGGGCCCTTCGACCCTAGTCCTGCCCAGTCACGAAAAGCCTTATAAACAAGGGCCTCTAGCCTCACAAGGGTTAGGGGCCCTTGCCGTGTGCTCAGGCCCCTCACGTTGACCCCGCGTTGACTCGGTTGACCCGAGCTAGCGCCAGCGGCTCTCAGCGCCTCTCAGACGGGCCCAAGGCCCCAGCCAGCACCAGGGCTAGGCCAGCGCCTCACGGGCCTCACAGGGCCCCTCAGTCGTCTAGCCAGCGGACCCCCTGCCCGTCCAGATGCATCCCCCTGTGCCAACTCAGGATGCACGGCGCACCGGTAATCGGGTTCACGCCGTCGCACGGCGCAGCTTTGGTCAACTCCAGATTTTCAAGACTCATGCCAGGAATCCTAGAACTGAAACAGCACCAGCGGCTATACGCTGGTAACAGCGGCTTATAGCCGTGTTTCCTCACATGACGACAGGGTGAGCAGCAGGCAAGATCAGGTGCCATGACGCAGGACGAGGTAGACAAGCTGGTTGCAGCGAACGTGCGTTCGGCGCGTGCGCGCATTCGGATGCGTCAGGAAGACCTAGCCGACGAATTGGATTGGGCACGCGCGACAGTCGGCGCGCTAGAGAACGGCAGTAGGCGAGTCACATTGGCTGACGCACTCGCATTGTGCGCAGCCCTCAAGATCGATCTCAGGGAGCTACTGCGAGGGGCCCCGGCTGAGGTGTTCCAAACCTTCGGTCTGGAGTGACGTGGTGGACAAGCTCGATGACATTGGCCTCTTCTGGCTATCTGATGAGCCCGATCACAAGGTTCATGGCGCGCTGACCTTTGATCCAGAAACCGGGGGTCGATTGCGGCTCGACGGTCTGCTAGGCGCGAATGGGCAACCCGAAGACTACGTGCGGATTCTTGGGCAATCGCAGGAGCAGGGATACACCCTTAATCGATGCCTTGAGACGAACCGCAGGCAAAATCCGTTCTCAAACACCGCCGGGGTATCCACATGGAATATCGGCGAGGCATACACCAACGTTCACTTTGCCAGCGATGACGAAATCGAATTCGACACCATGTATGTCCAGTTGGAAGATATGGCCTCCTGGCTAGGCAGGAGCGGAATAAGCGGCGCACCACTCCAGCCGAGTGAAGGCACATGGATTGCGAACATTTCAGGGAAACGGCTCAGCGATGAGGAGATTTCAACCGACTTCGGTGAGATAGCGCTTATACACGGGATCGGGCAGAAGGGCAATCTGCCTCGTGAGTACACGCTGTCACAGACATACGGCGTCAGAATCCGGACTGACGGCCTTACGCCGAAATCCGACTTGCTCGAAATAGTCAGCGATGTCCAAGACTTCGTTTCAATGGGAATCGACCGCCTAAGCGCGTTCACTAAAGTCCAATTCGAACACCCGGACATAGTCCACCCTTCGCGTGAAGCCACTTCCGAGCGTGAGCGCCTCCTGATGGGCGATCGACCACCACGGCGCATCGAAATCGATCACTATGCAACGTGGCGGATCAAAGCTGGCGAGTACGAAAAGCGACTGCCGAAAATCGCCTTCAATTATGAGGACATTGGTGGACCCGATGGTCTAAAATCCTGGCTATCGCTCGCCTCTCAGCATCGGCGGACCCTAGCTCGAATCATGAGCGTGAAAGAGCGGTCCGGAATGTATTCCGAGGATCGGCTACTAAACGCCGTAGCTGCGGCAGAAGGTCTGCACAGGGAACTGACCGGCATCCCCGACAACCCTAGGAAGATGCCGCTCAAAGCCCGACTCATCCAGCTCGCTCAGTTGGCAGGACCCCGGTTCGAAACAGCCGTATTCGACGTTGAGAAGTGGAGCGAGTTTCTGAAGGAAGAGCGGCACGAGCACGCCCACAACCGAAGCCAGCAACCATCGTCCAATATCGATCACTACTGGCATATGGCGAACTCCGCCTACTGGCTAATTCTCCTGTGCTTCCTGTCGCAAATCCCAACAGCTGGACCCGCAATCGAACGAGCCACCTATTGCCAGGGTTTTATATGGATGACGAACGAGGTCAGCGGAATCGTGCAGCGGCTCTAACCCTCCGGGGCCATGTTCAGACCCAGCAACCGGGCCAGTCGTCAATGTCTCCATCCCAGTCACCATCACCCTGATTGCGCTCAGCCTCTCGCTCAGCCTCAGCAACTTCCGCCTGAAAGGCGCGTTGTTCTTCCCGATTCGGGCCCTCGCGTAGTGCTCGCACGCGATGAGTCGGCGGCAGCCTCGCAATAAAGTCGTCAAGCAAGTCCAGAATCTGGCCCCGGGTCAGCAATCCCTCAGCCATTGCGTCGCCCCGTCATCTCACGCACAACATCAAGCTCCCAATGCCCTTCAGACAAACAACGGGCCGACTGCGAAGGACATTCGTCCGTGATTCGCCAATGAGGCAGCCACCCTTTCGGGACGTAGACACGCTCGTAATACCTGCGAACATCCCACGGTTTACCGGCTCTTCACGATCCAGGGTGTAGTCGGGGCCTGAAGCCACCGGTCTCGAGGAGTGATCTGGCGATG
>NZ_JBHSKE010000069.1:0-25044 GCF_042657745.1 Kribbella qitaiheensis
CCTTCAGGGATGACCCACACCACCCCGACCAGGGAAGGAACGCAGCTATCCCGGAGCCGCTGAGGGGTATGGCGACAAGGACCGGGAAGCTCCTCCGCCCAAACGCTCGGGGAATTGCTTGCACAGAAGCTCGGGGAGCTGCCCCGCCCCGGAATCTCGGGGTGTTCCTGTGCCCGGGGGCCGGGGACTCCCGAAACCGGCACCTTGTGCACCACCTGAGCAGATCTCGGCGCCCCGGGGCACTCAACCGGCGCACAAAGTGGGTCCTGGGACACCAAGGCGGGACCTCGGACACGAATAGGCCTGTCCCAGGTCCCCACCCGGTGTCCCAGGTCCCCACAACCGCACCGCCACCAGCCGTCACACCCCCCACAAGGTGTCCGCGGTCCCCGAAATCCCACCGCCACGGGCTGTCGGGGCCCCCGAAGGTGTCCGCGGTCCCCCCAACCGCACCCCGTCGGCCCGCGGGCCGACGATCGGCCTCCCGCTGACGGGGTGTTCGGCCGCTGGCGCCTAATAGGCCGCCAGTGGCCGAACACCATCCAGCGGACCCCGAAACGAACCACACGCCGCCGAACAACCCGCCCACCCGGCCAATAACCCGCCAGTGGTCGAACAACCCGGCAGTGGTCGAACAACCCGCCAGCGCCAGTCCCCGAATCGGCACAACCATTACCCGCCCAGGCGAATCCACCACCAACCGGGCGAAAACCCACGTCTGGGAGCCGCTGGCGTACCGACGGACAGGACGTGGTCGCCGCACAGACCACCCCCCGGGGTTCCTCACGCCTGGAACCTCCGCGACCACACCTGCACTACCTGTCGCTCGGTACACCCACCACCGAAAACATCACCCCGAGGCGGCTCAGACCCCTCCGCGGGATCCGCGTAGCTGCGTCCTTCCCTGGTCGGGATGGGGTGGGTCAAGAGTCGGAACTTGTTCCGATCCCGAAGGGACGCGAAGCGCTCTTGACGCACCCCATCCCGACTAGCACCATCACGCAGCGGAGACCGCGGAACCACCCGCACACATGCCAGCGGCAACCACCCGAAACCCAACGCCGCTGAACAACCCGCGCTCTGTCGGGGTGCACTACCCGCGCGTGATGTTCGCCGAACTAGCTCGCGCGGCTACCGACGTACCGGCGAGCCGGCGTGCTCACGTGTCGCGGGCTAACCCGAAGTGGTGGTTAGGAGGAGAAGGCTGCGTCGAAGGAGGCGGTGGGTGGGTCGAAGGCTAGGGTGCGGACGAATTGCAAGGCTTCGGCGGCGCCGACCAGGCGGTCCATGCCGGCGTCTTCCCATTCGACTGAGATCGGGCCGGTGTAGCCGATCGTGTTGAGCATTCGGAAGCAGGCCTCCCAGGGGACGTCGCCGTGCCCGGTGGAGACGAAGTCCCAACCGCGGCGGGGGTCGCCCCAGGCGAGGTGGGAACCCATCCTGCCGTTGCGGCCGTTGCCGACCTGGCGTTTCGCGTCCTTGCAGTCGACGTGGTAGATGCGGTCCTTGAAGTCCCAGAGGAAGCCGACCGGGTCGAGGTCCTGCCAGACGAAGTGGCTCGGGTCCCAGTTCAGGCCGAACGCCTCGCGGTGACCGATCGCCTCCAGGGTCGCGGTGGTCGACCAGTAGTCGTACGCGATCTCCGACGGGTGCACCTCGTGCGCGAACTTCACGCCAACCTCGTCGAACACGTCGAGGATCGGGTTCCACCGGTCCGCGAAGTCGCGGTACCCGGCCTCGATCATGGCCGGCGGCACCGGCGGGAACATCGCCACCGTCTTCCAGATCGACGACCCGGTGAAGCCGACCACGACATCGACGCCGAGCCGGCGGGCCGCCCGGGCGGTGGTCGCCATCTCCTCGGCCGCGCGTTGCCGCACGCCCTCGGGGTCGCCGTCGCCCCAGATGTGAGCGGGCAGGATCGCCTGGTGCCGCTGGTCGATCGGGTCGTCGCAGACCGCCTGGCCGAGCAGGTGGTTCGAGATCGTCCAGACCTTCAGGTTGTACTTCTCCAGGACGTCCAGCCGGTTCTGCACGTAGGCGTCGTCCTCGGCGGCCTTGCGGACATCGAGATGATCACCCCAGCAGGCGATCTCCAGCCCGTCGTACCCCCATTCGGAGGCCAGCCGGGCCACCTCCTCGAACGGCAGGTCGGCCCACTGGCCGGTGAACAAGGTGATCGGTCGAGCCATGACGGTCTACTCCTTCTCGAGCGTGCTGCAGAACAAAGCGTTCTGCTGAACAAGGGTTCTGCTGAACGAGAGTGCTGCCGTACTGCGTGGTGGTGCCCCCGGCGCCGCGGCCGGAGCGCAGGTCGCGACGCCGGGGGCGAGGACCGGCGGACCGGTCCTCCGCCGACCGCGCGAGATCGCTCTCCCGGATCCCGGGGCGGGGCCGAACCGCCCCGGGGCACGGAAGCTCCCGCACGCCTCTCCGCGTCGGACAGGATGCGATCTCGCACGGTGACGTCTCCATCGGTCGGATCAGAGCGCCCTCTTCAGGTCCTGACCGACGGCGGTCAACAGCGTCCGGGCCGGTACGTCGGACACCGTGCGCGCCTTGGCGATGAACAGATCCAGGGCGACGGCGGCGACGAGGTCATGGCCGCGGCGTTGCTGTTGTTCGGCGAGGCCGAGCTGGACCGTCATCACCGTGGCGGTGGCCAACGGCACCGTCCTGGCGACCCGATACCGCTCGACCAACTTGGTCGCCTCCGCGTAGGAGGCGAAGACCGTGAACGGAACCTTCGTCACGGACGTGTTGCCGGCCTTGTCCTTGGCCGTCGCGACCAGCTCATGTGCTCCCAGCCCGAGCAAGGCGCCGTCCAACTTGCCGGTGGCGGCCACCGGCTCCCCGTCGACGGTCAGCGTCACCGAGCCGACCCCGGAGAGCGCGTCCGTGGCGGTAGCCGCTACGTTCACAGCACTCGCCACTCCGAGCTTCCCGCCACTAGCCAAGCCGGTGACCGCCGCCTTCGGAGCGGTGCGATCGACCTTGACGGTGACGGACTCCGGCGCGGACACGTTGCCCGCGGTGTCACTCGCCCGGACCTGGACCGTGTGCGTCCCGTCCGCCGAGAACGTGATCGGAGTCGTGTACTCGGCCCAGTCCCCGTCGCCGATCTTCTGCTCCAGGTAGAGCTGCCCGGGCTGGTCGTCGGTCGCCATCGCCGTCGCGACGACCGCGTCCGTCCACCAGCCGTTCTGACCCGACGGAGCCGACGGGTTCACCGACAGGTTCACCTGCGGCGCGACCGTGTCCCGGACCAGCTTGAAGTAGTCGAACTTCGCCGTCTTCGAAGCGACCTGGTCGACCCCGAAGGCGTAGATCCCGAAGCTCGCTGAGCTCAGCGCGGTGTTGGTGACCGCAGGGAGCGCTGTCCAGGCCAGACCGTCCGCGCTGTACGACCCGGTGAAGGTCGTCCCACTCTTCGCCAGTCGCAGGTACCAGACACCCTGGGTGGGTGCAGGTGAGGCGTTCGGCGCCGGTTGCACGATGGCGTTGCCGACCTCGCTGCGCAGCTCGATCTCCCGCGTCACGGTGCCTCCCGAGGCGTTCGTGGTGAGGAAGTCCAGCTTCACGTAGTTCGCGTCGTCGCCGTAGACCATCAGGCCGCCCTGCTGGTAGGCCTCGTTGAAGGCGGACCCGTCCACCTTCGTCTCGATGGTCCAGTCACCATCCGGCGCCGGCTGGAGCAACAGGTTCCGGGGGTTCGTCGCCGTGCCCTGGTAGATGTCGCCCTTGCTGGTGTCGATCTCGATAGCTCCGCCCGTCACTCGGTACGCCGTCGGGTCGGGCCGCACGCTCGCGGACCACCGGCAGGCGTCGAGCGCAGTACCGTCGAACTGGTCCTCCGGGGCCGGCACCTCGGCGGTGTCATCCGGGGTGATGGTGAAGTAGTCGAACTGCGCGGACAACGGCAACGCCTCGGTCCGGTTCGCCAGCCCGAACAGCCCGATCTTCGGGTTCGAGATGCCGGCCAGCTGCTTCGTCTCGGGCATGTCGGTGAACGTCGCCCCGTCAGCGCTGTACGCCGCCCGCAGGTTCGCCCCGTCGCTGCTGAACCGCACCCACACCGTGTCCGGGTACGCCGCGCCCAGGTTGGCGGTGTTCGACGCGGCCACCTCGTTCGGCGTACCGGCTTCCTCCCGGATGAACTGGAAGATCCGGTCGGCCGCCGACGGTGCACCGGTCGAGCGTCCCTGCAGCACCATCTTCGCGTAGTTGTCGTCGTCGCCGTAGACGATCAACCCGGCCTGCTGATAGGCGAGCCGGGCCGGCAGGGTCAGCTTGGCCGTGGCCTGCCAGGCACCTGCGGGTAGCGGCTGGAGCACGATGTTCGGCGTGCCCGTGTTGCCGGTGCCGTAGATGTCGGTCGCGGTCAGCGGCAGCACCAGGTCACCGTTGCTGACGGCAAGCTCCTGGTTGCCTCTGACAATGGAATCCCAGCGGCCGGTGTCGACCGCCGTACCCTCGAAGCCGTCCGATCGACCGGTCAGGCAGGTTGGCGGAGCGGTGGCGTCCACCTTCACCTGGACGGTCGAAGTACCTGAGGCTCCGCGGGCGTCCGTCACCGTGGCGGTCGCGATGTGAGTCCCGGACGTGGTGTAGGTGTGGCTCACGGAGGCACCGGTCGCGGTGGCGCCGTCACCGAAGCTCCACGTGTAAGACAGTGGCAGGTCGCCTTCGGGATCGGTCGCCGCGGCGGTGAAGTCGACCTTCAACGGCGCCTTGCCCTGCACGGGTGTCGCCGTGATGGTGACCACCGGACGCTGGTTCTCTGTCACGCCCTTGCCGATGAACTTCACCCAGTTGACGTTCAGCTGCCCGGTCGTCTTGACGAAGTACAGCGGGCCGCTCGCCAACGTCGCCCCACTGACCGGCGCGGTGAAGTTGGCGTACGTCTGCCAGGCACCCGTCGGTGTCACCTGGATCGTCGCGACGATCGGGCCGTCGGTCGGCGAACCGGTCCGCACCTGGACTGTGGCACCCGCGTCAGGCGAGGCGGCACGCAACTGGATCTGGTCGATCGCGGTCAGGTTGGTCGGCTTCCAGCCCCACCAGTCGCCGTCCTCGATGAACCCGATGTTCTTCCCACCACCGGCGACATCACCGGTGTCCTCAACCTGTACTCCGGGTGTCGACCCCGGGCCACCGGTCTCGTCGAAGTACTCCGCCTCCCGGGTCTTGGGCTGCAACTGGACCACCTTCTGCGTGGTGATCCGGCCAGAGCCCGGTGCGCCCTTGTCTGTGTAGGTGACGGTCACGATGCCGAAGATGTTCGCCCCGACATGGCCCTCGTCACCCGGCAGCGGGAATGTCCCCTCGCAGCCGTGGTACTGCTCGTAGCCGTGCGCGTGCTCGTCATGGCCGAGGGCCGGCTGGGTGATCACGTCGTTGCAGTCGACCGTGCCGTCCTCGGGATCGGCGACGGTGACCTTGTACTTGATCGTGTCGCCGAAGTCGAAGAACCCGCCGTCGAGCGGTGCCTCCACCGTGATCGTCGGCGCGGTGTTCCCGGCCGTGATCGTGCGGTTCGAGACGGCCGTCCGGCCATCGGTGTCGGTGACCGTCAGCCGTGCCGTGAAGACGCCGGCCGCCGTGTAGGTGTGCGACGGCTTGGCCTCGGCGCTGTCCGTCGTCCCGTTGCCGTCGAAATCCCAGGCCAAGGTGATCGGCTGGCCGTCCGGATCACGCGATCCGGTCGAGTCGAAGGCCACTGTCAGTGGCACCGGTCCCGAGGTCTTGTCCGTGCTGAACTGCGCGATCGGCGCACGGTTTCCTTGCACATAGTCGATCCGGTAGATGCCCGAGTCCGCGTTGTTCCCGCCGAACCCGCTCCCCCACTCGATCACGTAGAGCGCGCCGTCCGGCCCGAACTGCAGCGCGTGCGGCCGGATGAAGTTCATCTCCTGCAGCATCCGCGAGACGTCCGCGACCTTCGTCCGGTCGTCGCTCAACTGCACCGAGAACAACCGGCTGTCGTTCCAGTCGGCCCAGACCGCCTTGCCGTCGAAGTACTTCGGCCACTTCCGGTCCGAGTCGCTGTCCGGGTCGAACTTGTACGCGCCACTCGTCATCGGCGCGCCACTGCCGCCCACCTCCGGCACACCCGTGGTCGACTTGCCCATCCACAGGTTCGCGGGGATCGCCGCCGGCAACTGGGTGAGACCGGTGTTGTTCGGCGAGTTGTTCACCGGCGCCGCGCAGTTGAACGTCGCGCCCGACGTACCGGTCTCGAAGTTGTAGTCGTTGTACGGCGTGTTGTTGCCGACGCAGTACGGCCAGCCGTAGAAGCCCGGCTTGTCCAGGATGTTCCACTCGACCCGGCCGTCGGGTCCCCGCGTCGGGCTGACCTGGCCGGCGTCCGGCCCGTAGTCCGCGACGAACAGGTGGTCGGTGGTCGGGTCGATACCGATCCGGAACGGGTTCCGGAAGCCCATCGCGTAGATCTCCGGCCGAGTCTTCTCCGTCCCCGACGGGAACAGGTTCCCGGCCGGAACGGTGTAGCTGCCGTCGGCCTCCGGGTGGATCCGGAGCACCTTGCCGTTCAGGTTGTTGCTGTTGGCGGCGCTGCGCTGGGAGTCCCAGGCCGCGCGACCGGCCCGCTCGTCGAGCGGCGAGTAACCGTCGGAGTCGAACGGGTTGCTGTTGTCACCGGTGGCGATGAAAAGGTTGCCCTGGCCATCGAACTCGAGCGCGCCACCCGCGTGGCAACACTGGTCCCGCTGGGTGTCGACCCGCAGTACCTGCTTCTCACTCGTCAGGTCGAGCGTGTCGCCATTCATTTTGAACCGGGAGACCCGATCGAAGGGCTCGGTTCCGCCCGGCGAGTAATACAGATAGACGAAGCCGTTCTGCGCGAACGCCGGATCGAGCGCGATGCCGAGCAGGCCGAACTCCTGGCCGGTGTAGACGTTCAAGGTGCCGGCGGTCAGGACGGTGCCGTCGGTCTTGACGATCTTCACCGCGCCGTTGCGGTCGATGTAGAACACCCGGCCGTCGGCCGCGATGGCCAGTTCCATCGGGTTGGACGTGTCGTCGTCCAGGGTGACCTTCTGGTAACTGTCGCTCAGCGAGGCGCCGCAGTCGGCCGGCTCCACCCCGGCCGCGGTCTTGATGCCGCCGAG
Organism: Kribbella qitaiheensis; assembly: GCF_042657745.1. GTDB lineage: Bacteria > Actinomycetota > Actinomycetes > Propionibacteriales > Kribbellaceae > Kribbella > Kribbella qitaiheensis. Next base: position 7,131 of record NZ_JBHSKE010000069.1, read on the forward strand.
CAGGTGGTTGCGGAACACCGGGTCGGCGTACGACTCGATGGTGTGGCCCATGCCGGTGTACCAGGCGCGGCCGCCCTCGTAGTCCTGGCACCACGCGATCGGGTGCTCCGGGCCCATGTTGCCGCCCGTGTACGTCGTCTCGTCGAGCGAGGCGAGCACGTGCACGGCGCCGCGCGGGTTGGTCCGGTAGTTGTACCACTCGTCCGTCCGCGGCCAGGTGGTCGGCGCTCCCGCGGTCGACGGGTGCGCGTGGTCCTCCACCTTCACGGTCGCGTTCGGCGTACCGGCCGGGTGGCTGTCGAAGTAGCTCCCGACGAGCTTGCCGTACCAGGGCCAGTCGTACTCCGTGTCCGAGGCGGCGTGCACCCCGGCGTACCCACCACCGGCGCGGATGTAGCGCTCGAACGCCGCCTGCTGGTCGGCGTTGAGCACGTCACCGGTGGTGGACAGCCAGATCACCACCTCGTACTTCGCGAGTTCGGTGTCGTTGAACATCGCCGCGTCCTCGGTCGCGGTGACGGTGAAGCCGTTCGCGGTGGCCAGGTCCTTGATCGCCTGGATCCCGGCCGGGATCGAGTCGTGCCGGAACCCGGCGGTCTTGCTGAAGACCAGCGCGTTCAAGGTCTCGTCCCCGTGCCCCGGGTGGGCTCGGGCGGTGGTCGCGGTCAGAGGGATCGCCAGCGCGGCGATCAGGGCGAGCACGAGGGCACGGATCAGAGTTCCGTGCCTGCGTAGCTGGATCATCGGGAGCTCCTCATGGGTCGGATAAGGTGCGCGCTCCATCTGTCCCGTGCGGCTGCACGAGTCCCGGGGCGGGTCCCCGGACGTCGGCCCTGGTGGTGCTGTTCAGCTACTGCTTTCCCGTGCTCTGCCCTGCCCGGGACTCCTCACCTACTGGTCAGCGGACTCCGAGAAGGTGGTCCATGGCGAGCTGGTCCAGACGCTCGAACCCGAGACCGCGAGCGGCCAGGGCCTCGGGGTCGTACGTTGCCTTGCGCAACTCGTCGAGCGTCTCGCCGGCGCCCAGCGTGGGCTGCGAGAGCTCACCGACCCGTGCCGCGGCGAGCGCCTCGGCAACCTCCGGATCAGCCCGGAACGCCTGCACCTTCTCGCGCAGGATCAGGTAGTTGCGCATACAGCCGCGCGCGGTCTCCCAGACTCCCTCGAGGTCCTCGGTGCGCGGCGGCTTGTAGTCGAAGTGCACGTAGCCGTCGTAGCCCGGTCCACCCGCGGTGCCCTGCAGCACGTCGACCGTCCAGAACGCCTCACGCAGGTTGCCGGCGCCGAAGCGCAGGTCCTGGTCGAACCGGGGGCCGTGCTGACCGTTCAGGTCGATGTGGAACAGCTTGCCGTGCCACAACGCCTGGGCGATCCCGTGCGCGTAGTTGAGCCCGGCCATCTGCTCGTGACCGACCTCGGGGTTGATGCCGACCAGGTCGGGGTCGTCGAGCCCGTTGATGAACGAGATCGCGTGCCCGATGGTCGGCAGCAGGATGTCGCCGCGGGGCTCGTTCGGCTTCGGCTCGATCGCGAAGCGCAGGTCGTAGCCCCGCTCCCTCACGTAGGCGCAGAGCAGGTCCATCGACTCCTTGTACCGGTCGAGGGCCGCGTGCACATCCTTCGAACCACCCGACTCCGCACCTTCGCGGCCGCCCCACAGCACGTACGTCTTGGCGCCGAGCTCGGCGGCCAGGTCGACGTTGCGGAGCACCTTCGACAGCGCGTACCGGCGTACGTCGCGGTCGTTGGCGGTCAGGCCACCGTCCTTGAAGACCGGGTGGCTGAACAGGTTGGTGGTCGCCATCTCGACGACGAGTCCGGTGTCCCCGAGCGCCTTGGTGAACCGCTCGAGCACCTGCTGGCGGCGGCTGTCGTCCGGGACCAGGTCGTCGTCGTGGAAGGACACCGCGGCGGCGCCCAGCTCGGCGAGCTTCTCCACCGCCAGGACCGGGTCGAGCGGCGCGCGGACCGCCGTACCGAAGACGTCCACGCCCTCCCAGCCGACGGTCCACAGGCCGAAGGAGAACTTGTCGTCTTTCGAGGGGGTGTAGGGACTCATTCAGGAATCTCCTGCCATTGTCGGGAGGCCGAGCTGTCCTCGACCGCGGCCAGCACCCGCTGGACCTGCAGTCCGTCGGCGAACGAGGGCGCCGGATCCTTGCCCTCGGCGATCGCGCCGACCAGGTCGACCACTTGGTGGGTGAAACCGTGCTCGTACCCGAGCAGGTGACCGGGCGGCCACCAGGCGGCGACGTACGGGTGCACCGCCTCGGTGGCGAGGATCCGCCGGAAACCCGCCGTCAGCGGATCCTCGGTGGCGTCGTAGAAATGCAGCTCGTTCATGTCCTCGAAGTCGAACGCGAGGCTGCCAAGGCTGCCGTTGATCTCGATCCGGATCGCGTTCTTGCGCCCGGTCGCGAACCGGGTCGCCTCGAACACACCGAGCGCGCCGGAGCCGAAGCGGGCCAGGAAGATCGCCGCGTCGTCGACCGTGACCGGACCCCGTTCGGTGCCTGCCTCGCCAGACAGTCCGCTGTGCGCGGCGGCGACCGGGCGCTCCTTGACGAACGTCTCCAGCAGCCCGCTCACCTCGGCGATCCGGTCGCCGGTGATGTACTGCGTGAGGTCGACGATGTGCGCGCCGATGTCACCGAGCGCGCCGGACCCGGCCTTCTCCTTGTCCAGCCGCCACGACAGCGGCGCCTCCGGGTCCGCGATCCAGTCCTGCAGGTACTGCGCCCGCACGTGCCGGACGGTACCGATCTTGCCGGCGGCAACGAGCTGCCGGGCCAGACCGATCGCCGGCACCCGCCGGTAGGTGAACCCGACCATCGACCTGACGCCCTTGGCCGCCGCGTCCGCCGCCGCGGCGGCCATCGCCTCCGCTTCGGCGACCGTGTTGGCCAGGGGCTTCTCGCAGAGCACGTGCTTGCCCGCCTGGAGCGCGGCGATCGCGATCTCGGCGTGGCTGTCCCCCGGCGTGCAGACGTCGATCAGTTGCACGTCGTCGCGGGTGAGCAGCTTGCGCCAGTCGGTCTCGGTGGCGCTCCAGCCGAGCTTCTTCGCGGCGGCCCGGACCGCCTCCGCGTTCCGCCCGCACAGCACGTTCATCGTGGGGTCCAGCGGCAGGTCGAAGAACCGCGGCGCGCTCCGCCAGGCCTGCGAGTGGGCCGCGCCCATGAAGGCGTACCCGATCAGGCCGATGCCCAGGTTCGTCATACAGGTTTCTCCTCAGTGGCTCAGGACTCGAAGGCGGTCGGCAGGTACTGGTCGACGTTGTCCTTGGTGACGACCGGCGCGTACAGCTGCACGGTGCGCGGCACCTCGACCTCCACCAGGTCGCTGAGGGACTTCTGCTGCACCAGCAGGCGGGCCAGCTTGAGGCCGTCGGCGCCCTGCGTGGACGGGTAGATGACGGTTGCCTTCAGCAGCGTGTTGCCGGCCTTGATGTCACGCATCACGTTGGCCGAGCCGGCCCCGCCGACCACGAAGAACTCCTTGCGACCGGAGTTCTTGATGGCGGCCATCACGCCGACACCCTGGTCGTCGTCGTGGTTCCAGATCGCGTCGATCTTCGGCGCCGCCTGCAGCAGGTTGGCGGCCGCCTTCTCACCGGACTCGACGGTGAACTCCGCCGCCACCCGGTTGTTGACCTTCAGCCCGCAGTCGGCGAGCGCTTCCTTGAACCCGGCGCTACGGGCCTGGGTCAGCGGCAGCGAGTCGATACCAGCGATCTCGGCGATCACCGCGTCCTTCTTGCCTTTCATCTCCTGGCAGATGTAAGTGCCCGCGGAGACGCCCATTCCCTTGTTGTCGCCGAGCACGGTGGTCCGGGCCGCGAAGGTGCTGTCGAACTCGCGGTCGACGTTCACCACCGTGATGCCGGCCTCCATCGCCTTGATCGCCACCGGGGTGAGCGCGGCGCCGTCGAACGGCAGCAGCACGATCGCGTCGACCTTGTCGTTGATGAAGGTCTCGACCTGGCTGATCTGCAGGTTCACGTCGTTGGTGCCCTCGGCCACGACCAGCTCGACGTCGGAGTACTTCTTCGCCTCCTCCTGGGTCGCCTTCGTGATCGCGCCCATCCAGCCGTGGTCGGCGGCCGGCGCGGAGAAGCCGATCTTCACCTTCTTGCCGGGCTCGTCGTTGCCACCGGCGGCGACCGCCTGGGTCGCGTTGTTGTCGGTGGTCTTCTCGGCTTCCGGGGTGTTGCTGGTGCAGGCGATCAACGCCATCGAACTGAGCCCGACGAGGCCTGCGGTGAGCAGCACTCGGGCGGAACGTACGGACATCTTGTCCTCCAAAAGATGGTGTTTCTACAGGGGTGTTGCCAGTGCGGTTGGTGCGGACAGCTAGGGCGCGGTGGCGCGGGCGGCCAGGCGTTGCTGGAGGAGGACCGCGATCACGATGATCAGGCCCTTCGCCACCGACTGGGCGGAGATGGACAGGTTGTTCAGGGTGAAGACGTTGTTCAGGGTGGTGAAGATGAGCACGCCGAACACGGTGCCGACGATGGTGCCGCGACCGCCGGACAGCAGCGTGCCGCCGATCACCACGGCCGCGATCGCGTCCAGCTCGTAGAGCTGGCCGTGGGTGGCGCTACCGGTCGTCGTCCGCGCCATCAGCATCACTGCGGCGATGCCGCAGCAAAGCCCGCACAGCACGTAGAGAGCGACCGTGTGCCGCTGGACCTTGATACCGGCCAGCCGCGCCGCCTCGGCGTTGCCGCCGACGGCGAAGGTACGGCGGCCGAAGGTGGTCCGGTTGAGCAGCACCCAGCCGGCCGCTGCGACGAGGACGAACATCCAGACCAGCACCGGGATGCCGATCAGCGAACCGCCGAAGAAGTCCACGAACGAGTTCACGCTGATGATCTGGGTCTTGCGGTCGGCCAGGATCTCGGCCAGACCCCGGGCGCCGGCCAGCATCGCCAGCGTCGCTATGAACGGCACTATCTTGCCGTAGGCAATCAGTAGCCCGTTCACCAGTCCACATGCGGCGCCCACCAGCAGCGCGGTACTGACCATGAAGATCCAGTGGTAGTCGGTGGCCAGCTGCTGGGTGGCCAGCGTGGTCGCCCAGACCGAGGCGAGCGCGACCATCGCGCCGACCGACAGGTCGATGCCGCCACCGGTGATCACGAACGTCATGCCGATGCTGACCACGCCGATCACCGCGGCGAGGCGGAGGATCGTCAGCAGGTTGGCGGTGCTGGCGAACCGGTCACCGGCCGTGGCGACGCCGACGATGCAGAGCAGGACCAGCGCGATCACCAGACCCACGTTGCGGCCGGCACCGCTCTTGAGCAGGTTGACCACGACGTTCCCGCCGCCGCTGTCGCCGCCCGACCGGCCGTTGCGTGGCGCGGTCTCGGTCGGGTCGACCTCGATCATCGCCTGCCCCGACGGGGTCGGCACGTCTTGCGGTTGGTCCTTCGTTGCCTGGGGTCGTGCGACTTCCTCACTCATCACACGGCACTTCCTTCCATCACCAGGTCGAGGACCCGGTGCTCGTCGATGTCTTGCGCGGGACCGGTGTGCACGGCCCGCCCCTCCCGCATCACCACGACCCGGTCGGCCAGACCGAGCACTTCCTCGACCTCGCTGGAGACCAGCACGATCGCGACTCCGTTGGCGGCCAGTTTGCGCACCAGCCCGTAGATCTCGGAGCGCGCTCCCACGTCGACTCCCCGGGTGGGCTCGTCCAGCAGCAGCACCCGGCAGTCCCGGAGCAGCCAGCGAGCCAGCACGACCTTCTGCTGGTTGCCACCGGACAGGTTGCGCACGGGATGTTCCACCCCGGCCGGGCGGACGTCCAGCGCCTTGGTGAGCTCCTCGGCCGCTTCCTTCTCGGCCCGTCCGTTGAGGAAGCCGCCGCTGGCGAACCGCCCCATGCTCGACACGGTGATGTTCTTGTAGACCGCTTCGTCGAGCAGCAGAGCCTGGCTCTTGCGCTCTTCCGGAGCAAGCCCGACCCCCGCCTTCACGGACTCCTGGACCCGTCCCGCTCGCAGCAACTTCCCGTCCACTCGTACGACGCCGGTCGCGGCCCGGCGAGCGCCGTACACGGTCTCGAGGATTTCGGAACGACCGGAGCCGACGAGTCCCGCGAGGCCGACGATCTCGCCCGCCCGTACGGCGAAACTGATGTCGGCGAACTCCCTCGGCCGGGACAGGTTCTCCACCTCGAGGACGACCGGCGCGTCGGCCGGCAGCTCCTGCCGCGGCGGGAAGACGTACTCGATCGAGCGGCCGGTCATCAGCCGGATCAGCTCGGAGGTCGGGGTCTGGCGCGCGTCCAGTCCGGTGGCGACCGTGGCGCCGTCCTTCAGCACGGTGACCCGGTCACCGATCTGGCGGATCTCCTCGAGCCGGTGCGAGATGTAGACGACGGCCACGCCCCGCGAGGTGAGGTCGCGGATCACTCGGAACAGGTTGTCGACCTCTTCGGAGTCGAGCACCGCGGACGGCTCGTCCATCACGATCAGCTGCGCCTCACGGGAGAGCGCTCTGGCCATGCTCACCACCTGCTGGCCAGCCGCGGAGAGCAGTCCGACCGTGCGGCCCGGCGGGATCTCACCGTGGCCGAGGCCCTTGAGTAGTTCGCGCGCCTTGGTGTTCGCCTCGTGCCGGCGGGTCAGCCCGAACCGGGCCGGCTCATGGCCGAGGAACACGTTCTCGGCGACGGTGAGGTCGGGAACGAGGTCGAGCTCCTGGTAGATCGCCGCGATGCCGAGGCGCATCGAGTCCGTCGGGCTGTTCAGCGAGACCAACTGGTCATTGACGTGGATGGTGCCGGCGTCGGGCTGGTGCGCGCCGGTGAGCACACGGATCAGGGTCGACTTGCCGGCGCCGTTCTGGCCGAGGAGGCAGTGCACCTCGCCCCGGCGGACGTCGAGGTCGACGCCGTCGAGCGCCCGGACCCCGGGGAACTCCTTGACGATCCCGGTCATCCGCAGCAGTTCGTCACTCATTGGGCTACTCCTGCCGCGTCGCGACCGACCAGCGTCGGGTCGAGGAAAACCTGGTCCAGCGAGATCTGCGCGCCACCACGCACCGCGGCGGCGAAGCCGAGCTCCGACTGCACCACCCGGCAACCACCGCCGTCCGGAGCGATCACGCGCTCGCGGATCGCGCTCTCCAGCGGTTCTTTCAGCCACGGCCCGAGGACGGCGAAGTAGCCGCCCAGCACGAGCACGTCAGGGTTCAGGATGTTCACCAGGATCGCTCCCCCAATTCCCAGCCAGGTACCTACATCTGCCAACGCCCGCAGCGTCCGGGCACCCCCGGCCTCGGCCCGCCGGGTGATCTCCGCCAGTCGCTGCTCCACGTCGAGCGACGGGTCGCGGACCGGGTCGTCCGCATCGGTCGCCTTGTTCAGCAGGGCCGTCAGGCCGACGACGGTCTCCCAGCAACCGGTCCGGCCGCAGCCGCAGGTGCCGCCGACCGGGGCGACCGGCATGTGCCCGACCTCGCCGCTGAACCCGTGGCCGCCGCGCAGCAGGTGTCCGCCGGTGACCATGCCACCGCCGACGCCGACCGCGCCGGTCAGCAGCACGAGGTCCTCGACCTTGCCGTCGGGGTCGCCCTTCAGCTCCGAGTACGCCGCCAGCGCGGCCAGGTTCGCCTCGTTGTCCACCCGCACCTTGTACGGCGGGCCGCCGAGGCGAGCGCGCATCTCCTCGACCACCGGGACCTCTTTCCAGCCGAGGTTCGGGGCCAGCTTGAGGGAGCCGGTGGTGCTCTGGACCAACCCGGGCACGGCCAGGGTGACACCGGCCGTCTGGCCACCTCGGGCGACCACGGCCGCCACTGCTTCGCGGATCAGCTCAGCCAGGTGGTCGAGCGTCGTACCGGGGTCCAGGTGGGCAACGTCGAGGGGGACGCGGCGCTCGGTCACGGTCTCGCCGCTGAGGTCGAGAGCGGTGACGGCGAGGTAGTCGACGTTGATCTCGGCGCCGACGCCGCAGACGCTGCGGCCGTCGAGCTCGACCAGTTGGCCGGGCCGGCCGAGAGCGCCGCGCTCGGACTCGGCCTGACCTTCGCGGAGCAGCCCGCGCTCGACGAGTTCGGCGACGAGGCTGCTGACGGTGGCCTTGTTGAGGCCGGTGTCCGCGGCGATCCGGGCGCGAGAGCGCGATCCGTTCTCCCGGACGTGCCGCAGGACGACGGAGAGGTTGTTGCGGCGGAGCGACACGTGATCGGCCGCGACGACCCCGCGGCCCGGACGACTGCCACCGGTCAGCGTCATCAGCCCCACCCCCTTCTCCCCCGACAGGAGAACGGCATCCCCGCACGCCGCCTCAAGAGGCCCCTCGGCGTGGTTGTGATGCCAGTCACAGACTTTGTCTGTTGAGCCAACAAACTAAGTACCCGGGCACACTGCGTCAAGACGTTGCGAGCAAGTTTCTTCAGATCACCGCGAGATTGCGGCTAAGCGTGAAGTGCTTCCGCTCCCGGCTTGGGGAACGCTCTCTGTGAGCTCTCGATCGTGATTTTGCAATTTCAAGTCCAAGTCTTGCGCTGCGCGCTTGCCTCCCGGAGCGACGGTTTGTACGCTCGGCGCCACTCTCCGCAGTCCTGCCCGCCCCTTCCGGAGCCTGCACATGTCAGTTTCACGTCGCACTTTCCTGGCCGCGTCCGCGGCCACCGCGGCTGCCGGAACCACCGTCGGCACCGCTCTCACCACCTCTCTCACCGCCTCCGCCAGACCCGTCGCGAGTCCGCCCGGGGACGTGGTCGGCAAGATCACCGTCGGGTATCAGGGCTGGTTCGCCTGCGCCGGCGACGGCGCCCCGATCAACGGCTGGTGGCACTGGAGCAACAACTGGGGTCAGCCCCCGTCGCCGACCAACAACGCGCTCGGCAGCTGGCCCGACGTCCGCGACTACACCGCCACCTACCAGACGGCGTACTCGAACCTCGGGAACGGGCAACCCGCCAAGCTGTTCTCGTCGTACGACCAGCAGACGGTCAACACGCACTTCCGATGGATGCAGCAGAACGGCTGCGACACGGCGACCTGATGTGGAGGCAGTTCTACAACCTCACCCGGGTCGGCGTGCAGGGCATGTACATCTCGATGTTCGACGAGTACAACGAGGGCAACCAGATCGCCAAGACCGCCGAGAGTTCGGCCTGGATCCCCAACGGGTCAGGGATCCGGGCGCTCGACGAGGACGGCACGGCCTGTTCGTCGGACTACTACCTGCGGCTCACCAACGACGGCGGGCGGATGTTCAAGGGGCAGCTCCCGGTGACCGCGACCCACCCCGCCGATGCCACCCCAGGGCAGCGGTGGCGTGGTCTTCTTCGAGCACGTCGACTACGGCGGCACGGCCGGGCAGGCGCTTGCCAAGGGCAACTACACCCGTGCGCAGCTGCAGGCCGCCGGCGTACAGGACAACTGGGCGTCGTCGGTCCGCGTTCCGGCCGGGTGGACGGTCACGATCTACGCGGAGGACAACCTCACCGGGCAGTCTTGGACCCGCACCGCGGACACCCCGAACTTCGTCGCCCTCTCCCCCAACGCCAACGACCACCTGACCTCCTGCCGTATCCAGTCGACGCAGAGACGCCGGTTCCATCCCCTGGCGGAGGTGGAACCGGCGTCTCAAGCCTTGCTGAGCTACAGCAGTTCGAGGCTGTCCGAGGCGAGGGTGATGACGGCGCCGTCGAGGTGTAGGCGGCACGCGATGGCGTGACCGGAGCACGTCAGCAGGGCCGGGCCCACGGCGTCGACAACCCGATAGGCGACGGGCTGTGTGCACTGCTCGACGACGTCCTCGTTCTCGCGGTAGCAGCCGAGAACGCGGCAGGTGACCGTCTCACCGACGCTCATCAGGCTGAGGCCGTGCTCGGGGCAGATGCCCCAGGTCACACCGCAGGCCTGGCCCTCGCTGGCGGCGAGACGGATCAGGTTGCCGGCCGTCGTCTCCAGTTCGCTCGCGACCGTGCGGAACGTGTCCGCCGCCTCGTCGAGGTCACGCCGGAACTGCCGGGACGCCACCGACTCGGGCAAGCCCTGGGTGGCTGCGTGCAGCCCCTCGGACAAGGCCATCGCCGCGACGGCGATCTCGTCCACCCGGACCGGCGTACCGAATCCGGCGCGGGCCTGCGGGTCGCGGACCTGCCCGTTCCCGCCGTTCATCCCGTTCTGCGCCATTCCGGGCAAGTTCTGCGCCGGCCCGTTCCGCGGCATTCCGGGCAAGTTCTGCGCCGGCCCGTTCTGCCTGGGTCCGCTCTGCCCGGTCCCGTTCTGCGCCGGCCCGGTCTGGGCTGGTCCGTTCTGACCGGGGTTCTGGCCGGTCCCGTTCTGACCCGGACCGTTCTGGCCGGTGCCGTTCTGGCCGGTGCCGTTCTGGGCTGGTCCGTGCGGTCCGTGGCCGTTCTGGCCCGGTGCGCCTGCCGGCCTGCCCTGGCCCGGCGCGCCTTCGCGCGGGGTCGCTGCGAGCTGACCTCGGCCGTTCTGGCCGCCTGCCGCGGCACCACCCGGATCCTTGGGACCGGGCGTGCCGTTGGATCCGGGGCGGCCGTTCTGCCCCGGCGTCGATACTCCGTTGCCAGCGAACACGTCTTCTGAGTGACCATTCCTGCCGGTAGCGTGATCAGCCGGGCCGTCCTCGGGGTCCCGGTCTGCTTGGTCCGCGCCTGCCTCGTCGACCGCACCGTTCGCCGTCCAGGAACTACGTTCTGTTCCGGTCCTGTGGTTCGCCCGCTTGGTCTTCGCCATTCGCAGCCCCCTGATACTTAGCTCCCCGGTGGCCGATGGTGCCATGTCCGCGGGGGGTGCGGCCAGAGCAAATCACCGGACGTCACACAGGGCTGAACAAGCCTTGCGCAGAGCAACGATTCGGACGGTTCTGCCGCCGAATGCCCGCCCCAGAGCAACAACAACCAGTCCTAACCCGAGCCAGTGCCCTTCCCTTCCCCGGCCGAATCACACGGGCCGAATTCCATACGCCGACTTAACACTCCGCAGCCGAGCGTGAGGATGCGTCACAGTGCGTCCGCATCCGACTACAGCTCGACCTCACTTGAACTGCCCAGTAACAAAGGGGCCCCAGATCCCTTCAGTACAAGGACTTCGGCCAACAGTACGACGGACCGGCCGGACGCGGGACCCGATGTCCACAGCTGGTGCCAGGTGGGTCAGATGATGTGACTGGGGTCCAGGGGCGGGGTGGGGCCGGTGAGGTGGGTGCGGAGGAAGGCGACCACGCGGTTACGGGCGTCCAGGGCCGGGTTGGGGGGATCCTCACGAACCTCGCCGGTGAGAACGGAGTGAGCGCTCTTCCGGAAGCCGCCCGGGTTGCCGGGGCCGGAGTCGAGCTCGATCACCTCGAAGGCGTCGCCGAGATGTTCGCGCAGGGTGGCGAACCGCTCGTCCGGAACCGCCCGGTCCGCGCTGAAGCGCAGGCCGAGAACGCAGAGCCCGTCCGTGCGAGAGCGCTCCACCACCCGCTCGAGCTCGCCCCAGGAGACCCCTGGGTCGCGGCGCCGCCTCGCCCCCACCGGGAACGGTGTGGCCGGCTGGCTCAGCACCGGCGCGAGGACGGCCTCGTCCACCGCCGTCGCTAGCGCGAATCCCCCGGTGAAACACATCCCGATCACGCCGACGCCGGGTCCCGGCGTACGGGTGGCCAGGTCGGCGGCGACGGCTCGCAGGTACGCCGTGATCGGGCGGTGGGCGTTGACCGCGAATGCGCGGAACTCGGTCGAGACGCAGAGCCGTGGCATGACCCGGGCCACCGCGCCCAGCGACTCCGGCCGCCCGGGCTCACCGAAAGGGGACGGGATCACCACTGTGAAGCCCTCGTCGACCAGGTGATCGCCGAGCCCGAGCACGTACGGGGTGATGCCGGGGATCTCCGGGATCAGCACGACGCCCGGTCCCGAGCCTTTCTCGTAGCAGTCGTAGGTCAGGCCCGCACCGCTGAAGGGCGCCCGCCGCCAGCCGGTCAGATCGGAACTCGGTGCGGAACCGGTCATCTCGGGATCTCCTCGCCGTCGCGGATCAACCAGCCTAGGACGCGAAGAGGCCGCCGACCGGATGTTGAGGCGCGCCCCGCCGTACAGCGCGGGGGCGCGCCCGCCGTGCGACCTCGCGCGAGGGATCGGGACTACGCCTCGAAGTCCTCCTCCAAGGCGCGGATCTCGACCATGCCGATCGCCGCCACGGGGTGCTTGGAGGCGATCTCGATCGCCTCGTCGAGGTCCCGGCAGTCGATCAGGTCGAAGCCGCCCATCTGCTCCTTGGACTCGGCGAACGGCCCGTCGGTGGCGATCACCTTGCGGCCCCGCCGGCGGACCCCGGTCGCCTCGGCCGGCGGCCGCAGCGCCGCGCCCTGCTGCCGCACGCCCCGCTCCGTCATCTCGGCCACCCAGGCCCGCGTCGCCGCGACCATCTCCTCCGGCACCTCGCCGTCGAAGTCGACCTCCGGCCGGATCAGCAGCATGTACTTCATACGAACTCCCTCGTAGTCGCGCGGAAACCCCACCCAGCAAGGGCGGTCCACGGAAGTGACGTCGAGGCCGGGTTGCAGCTTTTGACATCAGGATCGGGTTGCGGACTTGCCGCTCGCATCTGACATACTCCGGCCCTCTGTCTCATCAAGACCCTTGGGGGGGTCCCTTGTTGTTCCGCCCTGCCCACGTACTGCGCCTCGGCATCCCCGCCGCCCTGGTAGCAGCCACCCTCATCACCGTGACCGGCTCCTCCGGCCAGGCCGCCCAGCCTGAGCCGAAGCAGCGCAAGTTCTCCACGGGAATCCAGTCCACTCCGGCCTACGAGCCGAACTCGGTCGTCGTCAAGTTCCGCGACAAGGCCACCACCACGGCCCGCAAGCAGGCACTCAGCAAGCACGCGGGCAAGGCCGCCACCTCGGTCACGTCCGATGTGGTCGAGGTGACCGGCTCGGTGCCCGCGCCCGACCTGCTGAAGAAGCTGAAGTCCGAGCCCAGCGTCGAACTGGCGTCGCTCAACTACACCCGTAAGGCCAGCGCGGTACCGAACGACGACGCGTACGCGCAGGGCGTCCAGCGGTACCTGTCGACCGTACGGATGCCCCAGGCCTGGGACCTCTCGAAGACCGCCGGCCTCCAGACGGTCGCAGTATTGGACACCGGTGTCGACGCCGGTCACCCGGATCTCGTCGGCCGCACCGTGCCCGGCTACAACACGATCAACCCGGGCACGACGCCGAACGACGACAACTTCCACGGCACGTTCGTGTCCGGCATCATCGCCGCCAACACGAACAACACCGAGGGCATAGCCGGAGTCGCCTGGAACGCCAAGGTGATGCCGGTCAAGGTGCTCGACCAGTTCGGCACCGGCAGCGATGCCGACATCGTCACGGGCATCAACTGGGCGGTCGCCCACGGCGCACGGGTGATCAACCTGTCCCTCGGCGGCCCCGGCGACGATCCGGTACTGCGCGACGCGGTGGCCAACGCCGTCGCCCAGGGCGTCGTGGTGGTGGTGTCGGCCGGCAACAGCGGCGACGACGAGCCGCAGTACCCGGCCGCCTACCCGGAGGCGCTGACCGTCGGCGCGACCAACGACAGCGCCGTGACCACTAGCTTCAGCTCGCACGCGGACTGGGTCGACATCTCAGCCCCCGGCTACAACATCGTCAGCACCGGGCCGAGGTTCCTCGACCCGAGCTTCCCGTACTGGCAGGGCAGCGGCACGTCGTTCTCGGCCCCGATCGTGTCGGGCGTCGCCGCGCTGGTGCGGAACAAGTACCCGACCCTCACGGCGGCCCAGGTGGTGGCCCGGCTCAAGGCCACCGCCCGTGACGCCGGCCCGCGCGGCATCGACCCGTACTACGGCGCCGGCATCCTCGACGCGTACGCCGCTCTGGGTGGCCCGTGGACGGCGGACTTCGCGCAGGCGACCGCGGACGGGAACGACTTTCCGGCCCGGGCGACCGCGCTGACCGGTAGCTCGGTCTCCGCCGCGATCGGCGCCGAGGGTGACGTCGACTGGTACAAGGTCGACTCCGCCGCCGCGCGCAACGTGACGGTGAAGGTCTCCGGCCCGCTGTACGACTCGGTGGACTTCGCGCAGAACTTCGGCCCGGTCGTGTTCGTCTACGACCAGAACTTCCAGCAGATCGGCTTCGCCGAGAAGCCGCGGCCGGACGAGGACGCGGACGGCTACGAGATCCCGGGGATCCAGTCGGCCTCGACCAACGTCAGCCTCCCGGCCGGAGCGGCCTACATCTCGGTCCGCAACTACAACGGGTCGCGGGACAGCCGTCAGTACACGCTGACCGTCAACCCGTCCGGTGTGGGTGGCCCCGGTGCGTCCGACCCCAGTCTCCTGGTGAAGGACGCCTCGGTTCCGGACTTCACGGTGAACGTGGCACAGAACGTGGCGCCGTCGATCACCTTCACGCAGGAACTGGCGCCCGCCACTGTCACCACCGACACGGTCCGCCTCTACAACGGGAAGACCGGGGCGGCCGTCGCCGTCACGCCCTCCTACGACGCCGCGACCAACAAGGTCACCCTCACGCCGGCGAGCCCGCTGGTCGAGACGACGGCGTACCGGATCCGGCTGAGCGGCGTGCAGAACCCGGCCGGCACCACCATCGCGCCGTTCACGACCACGTTCCGCACCGTCGACCTGGTGCCGCCGGCGGCCGGGACGTTCGACGCGACGGGCGCCTACCTGGCGGCCACCCTGAGCTGGAAGATCCCGGCCATTCCGGACTTCGACCAGGTGGTGGTGCGGCGCAACGTCGGGAGCAAGGCGCCGACGTTGACCACCGGGACGCTGGTCTACGCGGGGACCGGCACGACGGTGAAGAACACCGGGCTGTTGCAGGGGACGACATACACGTTCGCTGCCTGGGTCAAGGATCGTGGTGGCAAGGTCAGCGCGATCGCGACGACTCAGCTGCTCGGGATGAAGTCGGCGATCAGCACGAACGCGTCGCTGACCAACTACGGCGGCGCGATCACGCTGAAGGGCAGCGTGATCCGGATCGACAACAAGGCGTACGCCGGGTTGCCGGTGGCGGTCTACGTGCGGCCGAAGAACGTGTCCACCTTCAAGCTGCTCACCACCCTCAAGACCGGGACGACCGGCAGCGTGAGCTACGCGTACAAGCCGGCGGTGTCGTCGGTGTTCGCGATGGCGTTCCTCGGCAACGGGGATCTGATGGGCACCCGGACCGCCAACATCACGGTCGAGGTGAAGCCGATCGTGTCGGCGACGCTCGCACCGGCGGCGATCAAGCTCGGGGCGACCACCAGGCTGTCCGGCACGATCAACCCGGCGCATTCCGGCCGGCTGGTCTACCTGCAGCAGTACGGGAACAAGGTCTGGACGACGATCGCGTCGGTCAAGCAGACCTCGACGGGCTACTACGCCTTCGGCATCAAGCCCAAGGCCCGTGGGCTGGTCGCGTACCGGGTCGTGTTCACGGCCGATGCCGACCACGCGCAGTCCATCAGTGCGAACAAGACGCTCAGCGTGAGCTGATCGCCAGTTGGTAAGCCACGTGCCCCCGGCCAGTTCGGTCGGGGGCACGTCGGCGTTCAGGGCACGTTGGCGTTCAGGGGGCGTAATGCTGGACCGCGCCGCCCTTGGAGAGGTCGACCAGGGTGTGTGCCAGGTCCCATGCGTCGTCGAGGATCTCGTCCAGGTCGGCAGTGGTCAGCCGTCGATTGCGGACGACGACGTTTCCGTCGACCAGCACCGTGACGACGTCCGAAGCGCGGATTGAGTAGACAAGCGCCGCCCTCGGGTCGTGGAGGGGCTGGCAGTGCGGCCCGGACAGGTCCACCAGCGCGATGTCTGCTCGGCGCCCGACCTCGAGCGCGCCGATGCTGTCGGCGAGGCCGGCCGCGGCTGCTCCGCCTCGGGTTGCCAAGCGAAGCGTGTCCGAGGTCGTCATCCACTCGGCGTCCTGCTCGCGCTGCTTCTGAGTCAATGCCACCAGACGCAGGGATTCCCAGACATCGAGCGTGTTGTGGACGGCGGCTCCGTCTGTACCTACTCCGACGGGGATACCCACGGACTGCAGGAACTTGATCGGCGTGGTCGTGCCCATCGCCAGTTTGAGGTAGACCTTCGGGCACGCGGCGACCGCAGTACGGTCCGCGAAGTTCCTCAGCAAGGCGCGGTCGGTGTCGACGATCCCGCAGCCGTGGGCGATCAGCGTGCCGGCCTCCAGTACTCCGGTCCGCGCGAGCACCTGGATCGGGGTCAGCCCGCGCTTCTCCCGCGAGGCACCTGTCTGGTCCTCGGTCTCCGCCGCGTGCAGGTGGATGCGGAACCCCTCGGCGCGCGCGACTTCCGTAGTACGGGCGAGGTCTTCGTCGGACACCGTGTACGTCGCGTGCGGTCCGAGGCTGGCGGTGATCCGTCCCTGGGCGGCCGTCTCCCCGAACGCGCGGATCTCCCGCGCGGCGGCGAAGGCGGCCTCGCGGCCTTCGTCCCCGGTGGAAGAGAAGAAGGTGGGCGCGAGGTCGGCGCGGATCCCGGTCTCCAGTGCCGCCTCGGCGATCTGGTCGGCGTGGAAGTAGTGGTCGACGAAGGTCGTCACGCCGGCGAGCAACATCTCCGCGCACGCGAGCCGGGCGCCGACCCGGACCCGTTCGGGCGTCAGGTTCACCTCCATCGGCCAGATCTTCTTGTTGAACCAGTCGTCGATCGACACGTCCTCGGCCGCGCCGCGCATCATCACCATCGGGCTGTGCGTGTGCGAGTTGATCAGCCCCGGTACGGCGACCAGGCCGCTCGCGTCGACCACCTCACCTTCGGCCGGCAGTTCACCGGTCGGCGTGATGGCGGTGATGGCACCGTCCTCGACATGGATGTCCCGCGCCTCTTCGACGTGACACTCCCCCGCCTCCGGCACCACCAGTACCGAACAGCCACTGATCACCAGACCCGCCATCAAACCTCCAACTCAGCGCTTTCCTTCAGTCTCTCCATCCCGAGGGTTCACCTTCTCCACGTTGGCGCTCAGGATGGTCGGTGGATTGATGGGAACAGGTGTTCGAGTGCAGTGTATGGTGGGGTTCATGGGTGCTGACCTTCAGGCCTCGTTGCTGGATGCGTTCGAGGATCCCGCGCTGGGTTCGCTGGGCGGAATGCAGCGGACAGAGTTGAGCCGGGGCGCGTGGATCGATGTGTTGCCGGGGTGGTTGACCGGCGCGGACCAGGTGTACGAGCGCCTCGCCGCGGATGTGCCGTGGCACGAGGAACGCCGGCAGATGTACGACCGGATGGTCGACGTACCGCGGCTGCTCTGCTTCTACGGCGAGAACGAAGACCTTCCACTGCCGATCCTCGACGAGGCGCGTGACCTGCTCAGCGAGTACTACGCGGAGGAGTTGGGCGAGCAGTTCCGGACCGCCGGGCTGTGCTTCTACCGGGACGGGCGGGACAGCGTCGCCTGGCACGGCGACCGGATCGGGCGGGGTAACCGCGAGGACACCATGGTCGCGATCCTGTCCGTCGGAGAACCCCGCGTCCTCGCCCTCCGCCCCCGCCCGGGCAACACCAGCGGACCGGTGGGCACCACCATCCGGCATCCCCTCGGCCACGGCGACCTGATCGTCATGGGCGGCTCCTGCCAACGCACCTGGGAACACGCCATCCCCAAAGCCTCCGGCCGCATCGGCCCCCGCATCAGCATCCAGTTCCGCCCAACCGGCGTCCGCTGATCGCACCCCAGCCCTCAGCAGATCGCGCTGGCGGGGTTGCCGGGCGGGGTTGTCGGGCGGGGTTGTTGTGCTGGAGGTGCCTTCGGCTGTGGTGGTGGGTGTGGTCGGGATCCCGCGCGGAGGGCTGAGCTGGTTCGGGTGGCGTTTCCAGGGTCGCCGTGTACCGAGCGACAGACACCCCAGGTGTTAAGGGTGTCAAGCGGCGGTGGTTTGGGTGCGGTGTGCCC
>NZ_JBHSKE010000070.1:0-32845 GCF_042657745.1 Kribbella qitaiheensis
AGTGCTCACTTACCAGCGGCTACAGGCACCGAGTCTGCCAGCGACCGACCCGATAACACCCATTAGGTGGTACTTGGATGGTCGCAGAGGTCGCAGGCGTGGGTCGCACGTCGGGGTGGTGTGGGCAGCGACTACTACCTGTCGGTTGGTACGCAAGGGGCTTCCGGCGTTGGGTTTCGCCCCGGCGGGTGGTGGTTGCGGCGATTCGAGGGCTGGTGCTGACAGGTTGTTCGACCACTGGCCGGTTGTTCGTCCACTGGCGGGTTTGTTGGCCGGTTGGGCGGGTTAGTCGGCGGCGTGTGGCTCGTTTCGGGGTCCGCTGGCGGGTCGTTCGCTGGCTGGCGGCTTGTAAGGCGCCAGCGCCCGAACACCCTGTCATCGGGAGGTCGATCGCAGGCCTAGGAGGCGAACGCGTGCAGTGGTGGGGTCCGAGGCCGCACTTTGTGCGCCGGTTGAGTGTCCGGGTGGCCGGGATCTGCTCAGGTGGTGCACAAGGTGCCGGTTTCGGGGGGCCAGCGGAACCTCTGGACAAAGGAAGACCGAAGGTCCGGGCGAGGCAGCTCCCCGACCATCTGGGCAAGTAGCTCCCCGGACGTTAGGAGGAGGAGTTTCCCGGTCCTTGTCGCCATACCTCTCAGCGGCTCCGGGATAGCTGCGTTCCTTCCCTGGTCGGGGTGGTGTGTGTCAAGAGTCGGAACTTGTTCCGATCCCGAAGGGACGCGAAGCGCTCTTGACGCACACCGGCCCGACTAGCACTATCACGCAGCCCGGGGACGCAACCACCCGAGCCTGTACCGGCGGGAACCACCCGAACCTGTGCCAGTGGCCCCACCTCCGCTCGTGGCGCGGCGGTACCCCGGCAGCAGGCGGCCGGGGTACAGGGCTATTCGGGGCGGTCGGTGTTGCGGCGGCGGAGGTAGCGTTCGAATTCGGCGGCTATGGCGTCGCCGCTGGCCTCGGGGAGGTCGGTGGTGTCGCGCTGCTCCTCCAGGGACGCTACGTACTCGGCGACCTCGGGGTCTTCCTCGCTGAGCTCGTCGGCTCCTCGTTGCCAGGCTCGGGCCAGTTCCGGGAGGTCGCCTTCGGGGATCGGGAGGTCTAGCAGGGCCTCCACCTTGCCGAGCAGGGCGAGGGAGGCCTTGGGGCACGGGGTGCCGGCGATGTAGTGGGGGATCGCGGACCAGATCGAGACCGACGGTACTCCGAGGGTGCTGCACAGGTCGGCGAAGACGCCGGTGATGCCGGTCGGGCCCTCGTAGGCCGACGGCTCCAGGCTCCACGATGCGACCAGCTCCGGGTCGGACGAGGAGGCGCTGACCGGGATCGGCCGGGTGTGTGGGGAGTCGGCGAGCAGGGCGCCGAGGACGACGACCAGCTGGGCGTTCGACTCGTCCACCAGTTCGAGCAGTTCGCGGCAGAATCCCCGCCAGCGCATGTTCGGCTCGATGCCGCGGATCAGCAGCACGTCGCGGTCGGTGTCGTCGGGGCGGGCCAGGAAGACCCGGGTGGTCGGCCAGGTGAGCCGCCGGACGCCCTCGTCGTCGAAGTTGACCTGCGGCCGGTTCACCTGGAAGTCGTAGTAGTCCTCGGGGTCGATAGCGGTGACGAGCTCCGCGTCCCACTCCTCGATCAGGTGGTCGACCGCTCCGGTGGCCGCCTCGGCCGCGTCGTTCCAGCCCTCGAACGCGGCGATCACGACCGGATCTCTCAGGTTCGCGAGATCTACCACTCGCCACCCCCTGTCCTAGTCGTCTGTAAGTAGCCGTCCGGCGCTGCCCGAGCCGCCGGTGCCGGACTGCCAGCCTACGTGCATAACGAGGCCGGTGGCGGTGGGGTTCACGGGCAGCGAAAAGTGTCGTGACACCGCACTACCATCTGAGACGGCTGATCAGATACCGGATCGCGAGGCTTGGCCCGGCACCGGGAAGTGGTCAACTGGTTCTTCCCAACGTCAGGCCCTATGTCTGGAGGCCCCGGTGGCTGCAGCAGCGTCCGAACGTCGTGATGACCGTCCCGACCTGCGAGAGGTGCTCGCGCAACGGGTGGTGGTGGCCGACGGGGCGATGGGCACGATGCTGCAGTCCTACGACCTGTCGCTGGAGGAGTTCCAGGGCTACGAGGGGTGCAACGAGATCCTCAACGTGACCCGGCCGGACGTGGTCCGCGAGATCCACCGGGCGTACTTCGACGTCGGCGTCGACTGCGTCGAGACGAACACCTTCGGGGCGAACTTCGCGAACCTGGGGGAGTACGGCATCGGTGACCGGATCTACGAGCTGAGCGAGGCTGGCGCCCGGCTGGCCCGCGAGGCCGCGGACGCCGCGTCGACACCGGACCGGCCCCGCTTCGTGCTCGGCAGCGTCGGCCCGGGCACCAAGCTCCCGACGCTCGGGCACACCACCTTCGGCATCCTCCGGGACGCGTACGCCGAGAACGCGCGCGGCCTGATCGACGGAGGAGCGGACGCGATCCTGATCGAGACCACCCAGGACCTGCTCCAGACCAAGGCGAGCGTGATCGGCGCCAAGCAAACGCTTGCGGCGAGTGGGTCGACCATCCCGGTCATCGTCTCGGTCACGGTGGAGACGACCGGAACAATGCTGCTCGGCAGCGAGATCGGCGCGGCCCTTACCGCGCTGGAGCCGCTGGGCATCGACCTGATCGGGCTCAACTGCGCGACGGGGCCGAAGGAGATGAGCGAGCACCTCCGCTACCTGAGCCGGCACTCGACCATCCCGCTGACCTGCATGCCGAATGCGGGCCTCCCGCAACTGACGGCCGACGGCGCCTTCTACCCGCTGACCCCCGAGGAACTCGCCGACGCGCACGATACCTTCGTCGACTCGTACGGGCTGTCCCTGGTCGGCGGTTGCTGCGGTACGACGCCGGAGCACCTGCGCCAGGTGGTCGAGCGGGTGGGCGGCCGTCCGGTGCAGCCACGTCATCCGCAGCCCGAGGCAGGGGTGTCGAGCCTGTACCAGCACGTCCCCTTCCGGCAGGACACGTCGTACCTGTCGATCGGGGAGCGGACCAACGCGAACGGGTCGAAGGCGTTCCGGGAGGCGATGCTGGCCGAGAACTGGGAGGGCTGCGTCGAGATCGCCCGGGCGCAGATCCGCGACGGAGCCCACCTGCTCGACCTCTGCGTGGACTACGTCGGCCGGGACGGCGTCGCCGACATGAAGGAGGTCGCGAGCCGATTGGCAACCGCCTCGACCTTGCCGATCATGCTGGACTCCACCGAGCCCGCAGTACTGCAGGCAGGGCTCGACATGCTCGGCGGCAGGTGCGCCCTGAACTCGGTGAACTTCGAGGACGGGGAGGCGCCGGAGTCCCGGTTCGCGCGGATCGCCTCGCTGGCCTCGGAGTACGGCGCGGCCGTGGTGGCGCTGACCATCGACGAGCAGGGGCAGGCGCGGACCGCCGAGCACAAGGTGGCGATCGCGGAGCGGTTGCTCGACACCTTGCAGCGGGACTACGGGATCCAGGGGCACGACGTACTGATCGACTGCCTGACGTTCACCCTGGCGACCGGGCAGGAGGAGTCGCGCCGCGACGGGATCGAGACGATCGAGGCGATCCGCGAGCTGAAGCGGCGCCGCCCTGACGTGCAGACCGTGCTCGGCCTGTCGAACATCTCGTTCGGCCTCAACCCGGCCGCGCGGCATGTGCTGAACTCGGTGTTCCTGCACGAGTGCGTCCGGGCCGGGCTCGACTCGGCGATCGTCCACGCGAGCCGGATCATGCCGGTCGCGAAGATCCCGGACGACCAGCGCGAGACCGCGCTCGACCTGATCCACGACCGGCGCCGCGAGGGGTACGACCCGCTGCAGCACCTGCTCGAGCTGTTCGCCGACGTAAAGGCGTCTGACCTTAAGGCGAGCAAGCTGGAGGAGTTGCTCGCGCTACCGGTCAACGAGCGGCTGAAGCAGCGCATCATCGACGGTGAGCGCGCCGGCGTCGAGGCGGACCTGGACGAATCGCTTGCCGCGGGCAAGAAAGCGCTCGACATCATCAACGAGGACTTGCTCGAGGGCATGAAGGTGGTCGGCGAGCTGTTCGGGTCCGGCCAGATGCAGCTGCCATTCGTACTGCAGTCGGCCGAGGTGATGAAGACCTGTGTCGCCCATCTCGAACCGCACATCGAGAAGACCGATGACGAAGGCAAGGGCACGATCGTGCTGGCGACGGTCAAGGGTGACGTACACGACATCGGCAAGAACCTGGTCGACATCATCCTGACCAACAACGGCTACAGCGTGGTCAACCTCGGCATCAAGCAACCGGTGAACGCGATCCTGGAGGCCGCCGAGGAGAACAAGGCGGATGTGATCGGCATGTCCGGGCTGCTGGTGAAGTCGACCGTGGTGATGAAGGAGAACCTCGAGGAGCTGAACCAGCGCGGACTAGCTCAGCGCTGGCCCGTCCTGCTCGGTGGTGCCGCACTGACCCGCGCGTACGTCGAGCAAGACCTCGGCAATCTCTTCGAGGGGGAGGTCCGCTACGCCCGGGACGCCTTCGAGGGACTGCGGCTGATGGATGCCGCGATGGCCGTGAAACGAGGTGTGCCAGGCGCGGCACTGCCCGAGCGGAGGCAACGCCGGGTCAGGTCTGCCACGAAGACGCTCGACCGGCCGCTCGACGAGATCCCCGCGCGGTCCGACGTCGCACTGGACAACCCGGTACCGAAGCCGCCGTTCTGGGGTGAGCGGATCGTCAAGGGGATCCCGCTCGCCGACTACGCGGGATACCTGGACGAGCGGGCGACGTTCCTCGGCCAGTGGGGTCTGCGGGCCACCCGCGGCGCCGACGGTCCGTCGTACGACGAGCTGGTCGAGACCGAGGGCCGGCCGCGGCTGCGGATGTGGATGGACCGGGTGCACACCGAGGGGATCCTCGAGGCGGCGGTGGTCTACGGGTACTGGCCGTGCTACTCCGAGGGCAACAGCCTCGTGGTGCTGGATCCCGAGTCCCACGCGGAGCTGCACCGGTTCGAGTTCCCGCGGCAGCGGCGCGACCGGTTCCTCTGCCTGGCGGACTTCTTCCGGCCGAAGGAGTCCGGCGAGCTCGACGTGGTCGGGTTCCACCTTGTCACGATGGGGCCGAAGGTGGCCGAGGTGACGGGGAGCTGTTCGCGCGGAACGCCTATCGGGACTACCTGGAGCTGCACGGGTTGTCCGTGCAGCTGACGGAGGCGCTCGCGGAGTACTGGCACTCCCGGGTGCGCGACGAGCTGGGGTTCGGCGGCGAGGACGGGGACCTGGACGGGATGCTGCGGGACCAGGCGTACCGCGGCTCGAGGTACTCGTTCGGGTACCCGGCGTGCCCGGACTTGGAGGACCGGGCGAAACTGGTGGGGTTGTTGAAGCCGGAACGAATCGGCGTCCACCTATCTGAGGAGCTGCAGTTGCACCCGGAACAGTCCACCGACGCCCTGGTGGTTCACCACCCCGAAGCGAAGTACTTCAACGCCTCATGACCCTTCAGGCGGTGCTCTGGGACATGGACGGCACGCTGGTGGATTCCGAACCGATCTGGGCCCGGGTGCAGATCGACCTGCTGACCTCGCTCGGTGCGACCTGGACCATCGAGGACTGTGTCGATCTGGTCGGCAGCGACCTCGGTGACGCGGTGAAGGTGTGGATGTCGCGCATCCCGGCCGGCGCGATCGAGCCCGACGAACTGGCCGGACGGATGTACGGCGAGGTGATCCGCTCGCTGAAGGAGGAGGTCGTCTTCCGCCCCGGCGCGGTGGAGCTCCTGCAGGCGCTCAAGCGCGACGGCATCCCCTGCGCGCTGGTATCGGCGTCGTACCGGGTGATGATCGACGCGGTGATGTCGCACCTGCCGCCGGATCTGTTCGACGTGATCGTCGCCGGGGACGAGGTGGCCAACGGCAAGCCGCACCCCGAGCCCTACCTGACCGC
Organism: Kribbella qitaiheensis; assembly: GCF_042657745.1. Classification (GTDB taxonomy): domain Bacteria; phylum Actinomycetota; class Actinomycetes; order Propionibacteriales; family Kribbellaceae; genus Kribbella; species Kribbella qitaiheensis. Next base: position 5,928 of record NZ_JBHSKE010000070.1, read on the forward strand.
CGCCCGCGAGCTGGACGTCGACCCCGTCGACTGCGTGGTGATCGAGGACTCACCGGGCGGTACTGCGTCCGGGACCGCGGCCGGCGCGTTCGTGGTCGCGGTACCGCAATGGGTGGAGATCCCGGCGGCACCGCGACGGCTTGTGATCGAGTCACTCGAGACCGTCACGCCGGACGCGCTGCGAGGCCTGCTCCGTTGACGGGATACCTTCGTTCTGGGACCCGCGGGGGTGTTCTGGGGAAGGGTGGAATGGTGACAGTGTTGAGGCGCCGGGGCGCCTGGGTGGTCGCGGTCGGCGTGCTGGCGGGATCGCTCGCAGCCTGCGGCAAGCCCGCCCAGACCACGCACCAGAGTGGCGAGGCGCCGAAAGACGTGGTCCTCAAGGTCGTCACCGCCGACACGGTCACCTCACTCGACCCGGCCGGTCCCGCCGAGGTCGGGTCCCGCATCCTGCAGGCGAACCTCTACCAGACCCTGCTGACGATGACCCCGGACAAGCCGACCCCGGTGCCGGACGCCGCCGACTGCCAGTACGACGCGCCCACGACGTACACGTGCAGCCTGAAGAACGGGCTGACCTTCCCGAATGGGCACCAGCTCACCTCGTCGGACGTGAAGTTCAGCTTCGACCGGATGATCCGGCTGAAGACCCCGGGCGGTCCGGCGGCGTTGTTCGGGTCGGTCGCCTCGGTGAGCACGCCGGACGAGTTGACCGCGGTGTTCACCTTGAAGAAGCCGGACGCGCGGCTGCCGTACCTGCTGACCATCACCGGCTCGTCGATCGTGGACGAGGAGTCCTACCCGGCGTCGAAGCTGGCGAACGACAAGGCGATCGGTAGCGGGCCGTACCAGCTCACGTCGTACAAGCCGGGCGTGCGAGCGGTGCTCGCCAAGTTCAGCAAATACAAGGGCGCGCGCGGGGCGCAGAACGACGGCGTCGAGGTGAGTTTCGTCTCAGACGCGGCGGCGCTGACCAACGCGATGACCCAGGGCAAGGCTGACCTCGGGGTCCACGGATTCGGGCCAGGCGCGCTGGACCGGCTGCGTACGGCGAACCAGGTGCAGGTGGTCCAGGCGCCGTCCGCGGAGATCCGCTTCTTCGCCTTCAGCATGAAGTCCCTGGTCGCCCGCAAACCCGCAGTACGACGGGCCGTGGCGCAGCTGATCGATCGCCAGGCCATCGCGAAGAAGGCGTACGGCGATCGCGTCACTCCGCTGTACTCCATGGTCCCGCCGGGATTCGGCGGCCAGGTGGACGCGTTCCGTTCGCAGTACCAGGAGCCGAGCAAGACCGCGGCCGCGGCGATCCTGCGTGAGGGGGGCATCACCACGCCGGTCACGCTCACCGTCGGCTGGACGCCCACGCAGTACGGCGCGGGCGCCAAGGCCGAGGTGCTCGAGCTGAAGCGGCAGCTCGAGGCGTCGGGATTGTTCAAGGTGGTCCTGCGCAGCGTCGAGGGGCCGCGGTACCAGCAGCTGGCCCGGGCCGGGGCGTTCGACCTGTACCACGCCGGCTGGCTGCCTGATTACCCCGACAGCGACGACTACCTGGCGCCGTTCCTCCGCGATGGCGGGCTCTACCAGAACGGGTACCGGAGCGCGGCGGCGACCAAGCTGCTGGATCAGGAGATCGCCGAGCAGAACCAGCTCGATCGCGAAGAGTCACTGAAGAGCCTGCAGTTGCTGATCGCTCAGGAAGCGCCCGTCATCCCGACCTGGCAGGGCCAGTTGCCGGTGGTGGCGGCGAAGGGTTTGCGGAACGTGGCGGAGGCGGCGAACCCACTGTCATTCGTTTACTTCTCAGGCTTGCGGAAGTAGTGATGCGGCGTGCCGTGGCCCGCTACCGGGCGGACTTCTCCCCTCACGCACAGCGAGGCGATCGCGACCCCCGGTAGGGGCATGCTTTACTGCGAGTTGTCCCACGATACGGGACGATTTCCTGCGCATCACGATCGGGCAACGCAGCACTTTCCGCGTTTGACTCCGGGCAGTAATGGCGGCAGGTTAAGGCGGCAGCCATACCGGTTTCCGCCGGTCCGACAACTTCCGGTCCGACAACTTTGAGGCAGGGGTACCCATCGCGTGACTACACCACTCGAGGTCGAGCCCGGATCGGCCTTGGCACAGCCGGAAGCCGTAGTCGAGGGCGTCGGCAAGATCGAGGGTCGGTCGCTCTGGCAGATCTCCTGGATCCGGCTCAAGCGGGACAAGGTCGCCATCGCCGGTGGCGTCGTGGTGCTGCTGCTGATCCTGGTGGCCATCTTCGCTCCGCTGATCTGCAAGGTGGTCGGCGTCACCCCGAACGACTTCCATGAGGACCTGGTGGACGCGTCGCTGCAGACCCCGATCGGCAAGTGGAACGGGATCAGCTGGGATCACCCGTTCGGGGTCGAGCCGGTGAACGGGCGCGACATCTTCGCCCGGGTCGTGTACGGCGCGCGGATCTCGCTGCTGATCGCGTTCCTTGCGACGCTGCTGTCGGTGGTGATCGGCACCACGGCGGGCATCATCGCCGGATACTTCGGCGGCTGGATCGACACGCTGATCAGCCGTTTGATGGACATCTTCCTGGCCTTCCCGCTGGTGCTGTTCGCGCTCGCGCTGGTCGGCACGATCCCGGACTCCCTGTTCGGCTTGAAGGGTGACTCGCTGCGGGTCGCGCTGATCGTGTTCATCATCGGCTTCTTCAGCTGGCCCTACATCGGCCGGATCATCCGCGGCCAGACCTTGTCGCTGCGCGAGCGGGAGTTCGTCGACGCGGCCCGCAGTCTCGGCGCACGGCGCCCATACATCCTCTTCACCGAGCTGCTGCCGAACCTGATCGCTCCGATCCTGGTCTACTCGACCCTGCTGATCCCGACGAACGTCCTGTTCGAGGCCGGTCTGTCGTACCTCGGGGTCGGCGTCCGGCCGCCTACGCCCAGTTGGGGCGACATGCTGTCCACGGCTACCAACTGGTACCAGGTCGCACCGCTCTACATGGTTCCGCCGGGTTTGGCCATCTTCATCACGGTGCTGGCCTTCAACCTGTTCGGCGACGGCCTCCGGGACGCCCTCGACCCGCGCTCGCGCTAAGACTTACCTCCAACCAGGGAGCTTGGCTCTCACCGAAAAAAGGGGTGCAACACACAATGAGAAGGAATCGCATCACGACGGCGATCGCCGTCAGTGCGGTCGCCGCGCTGAGCCTGGCTGCCTGCGGGGGCAACGACAACAGCGGCAGCGACAACAGCGGTGGCGGCGGCAACACCGCCAAGGCCGAGTTCAACGCGGCTGTCGGCAAGGTGTACAACCCGTCCGACGCCAAGGGCGGCACGCTGCGGATGGCGGTGACCGAGAACTGGGACTCCGTCGACCCGGGTGACACCTACTACGGTCTGTCCTGGAACTTCATCCGGAACTACGGCCGGAGCCTGGTGGTCTTCAAGTCGGCACCGGGCAAGGAGGGCTCCCAGGTCGTCCCGGACCTCGCCGAGACCCTCGGTGTTCCGAGTGACGGCGCCAAGACCTGGACCTACAAGATCCGCAAGGGCGTCAAGTTCGACGACGGTACCCCGGTGACCTCGAAGGACGTCAAGTACGGCGTCGCGCGCTCGCTGGACAAGACCACGTTCCCGAACGGGCCGACGTACTTCAACGACTTCCTGCTGGATGTCCCGAAGGATTTCAGCCCCTACAAGGACAAGGCGCTGGCGGGTGTCGCCAAGGCGATCGAGACGCCGGACGACCAAACCATCGTCTTCCACCTGAACAAGCCGTTCTCCGGCTTCGACTACTTCGCCCAGCTGCCGGCCACGATGCCGGTACCACAGGCGAAGGACACCGGTGCGAAGTACAAGGAGCACGTCGTCTCCACCGGACCGTACAAGTGGGAGAGCTACCAGCTCGACAAGTTGATGACGCTGGTCCGCAACGACCAGTACGACCCGGCGACCGATCCCGACACCGGCCGCAAGGCGCTGCCGGACAAGATCACCGTCGAGCTGAACGTCAACGGTGCGGACATCGACAACCGCCTGCAGGCCGGTGACCTCGACGTCGATATCGCCGGTACGGGTGTTCAGCCGCAGACTCAGGCCAAGATCCTCGCCGACCCGCAGCTGAAGGCTCACGCCGACTCGGCCGATGTCGTCCGGCTCTGGTTCACCGTGCTGAACAGCGACGTCAAGCCGTTCGACAACATCCACTGCCGCAAGGCCGTGCTGTACGCGGCCGACCACGAGGGCTACCAGCGCGCGTACGGCGGCCCCGTCGGCGGTGACATCGCCACCAACCTGATGCCGCCGCTGCTGCCGGGTTCGAAGCAGTTCGACGACTACGGCTTCAAGACCGACCCCAAGGGCAACCTGGACAAGGCCAAGTCGGAGCTGCAGCAGTGCGGTATGCCCAACGGCTTCAGCACCAACATCACCTACCGCGCCGACAGGACGAAGGAGAAGGCGACCGCCGAATCCCTGCAGCAGTCCCTGTCGCGGGTCGGTATCAAGCTGACGACCAAGCCGTACCCGACCGGCGACTACCTGAAGCTGTACGCCGGCAAGCCGGACTTCGCGAAGAAGAACGGCCTCGGTCTGATCGTCTATGGCTGGGGTGCCGACTGGCCGGACGGCTTCGGGTTCCTGAGCCAGATCGTGGACAGCCGCACCATCCGGCCGACCGGTGGTAACAGCAACCTCGGTGTCCGCATCCCCGAGGTCGATCAGATGATCGACAAGGCGCTGCAGACCACCGACAAGGCCGCTCGTGAGCAGATCTGGGTGGACGTCGACAAGAAGGTGATGTCGGAGGCCGTGATGCTGCCGGGCATTTGGGCAAAGGGTCTGCTGTACCGGCCGGACAATCTGACGAACGTGTTCGTCAACGACGGCTTCAACATGTACGACTACACCGCGATGGGCACGTCCAAGCGCTAGTCGTCCAGGTGTCCTGACCACTTGAGCAGAGGTAGGTGAAGGCTACGGTGGCCGGTGATCGTTATGATCATCGGCCACCACGCCGAGCACGGTGTTCGCATACATTGTCCGACGGCTGATCGGAGCAGTTGTCCTGCTCTTCGTGGTCACGGCCGTCACGTTCTCGATCTTCTTCCTGGTACCCCGCCTAGGTGGTGCGACGGCCGACGACCTGGCCTCGCGCTACGTCGGCAAGAGCGCCGGTGCTGAGCAGATCCACGAGACCGCAGTGAAGCTCGGCTTCACCGATCCCCTCTACGTGCAGTACGGCCGCTTCGTGAAGGGCCTCATCGTCGGCCAGGAGTACAACTACGGGCCGGCTACCGAGCACTGCCCGGCACCGTGCTTCGGTTACTCGTTCCTCAGCCAGACGCCGGTCTGGCCGGATCTGGTCAGCCGATTACCCGTCACCGCCTCGCTGGCGCTCGGAGCCGCCGTCATCTGGCTGCTCGCGGGCGTCACCACCGGTGTGATCTCGGCTCTGAGACGCGGATCGGTCCTCGACCGGTCTATGATGACGGTCGCCCTGGCCGGTGTCTCCTTGCCGATCTTCTTCACCGGTCTGCTGGCCCTGTCGATCTTCAGCTACAAGCTCGGCTGGACGGCCCAGGGTGGAACCAATCCGATGGACGCGGCGAACCCGCTGGAGTGGGCCTACGACCTGATCCTCCCGTGGACCACCCTCGCCTTCCTGTACGCCGCGGCATACGCACGGCTCACCAGGGCAGGAATGCTCGAGACAATGAATGAGGACTTCGTCCGCACCGCCCGGGCCAAGGGCCTGACCGAGCGGAGGGTAATCGTCGAGCACGGGCTGCGGTCGGCTCTGACGCCGATTCTCACCATCTTCGGCCTCGACCTCGGTCTGCTGCTTGGTGGCGCGATCCTGACCGAGACGACGTTCTCGCTGCCCGGGATCGGCCAGTACGCTGTCATCGCGCTGCGGGCGAACGACCTGCCGAAGGTTCTCGGTGTGACGCTGGTGGCGGCGGTGTTCATCATCTTCGCCAACCTGGTCGTCGACCTCCTGTACGCCGTCGTCGACCCGAGAGTGCGGATCCAGTGACCGAGCCGAAGCGAGACACCGTCAAGCAAGACACCGTGCAGCGCGTCGAGCGTGGCGAAGCCTTCCTCGACGTCCGCGATCTCAAGGTCCACTTCCCGACCGACGACGGCATCGTCAAGTCGGTCGATGGGCTGTCCTTCCGGCTCGAGCGCGGCAAGACGCTCGGCATCGTGGGGGAGTCCGGCTCCGGCAAGAGCGTGACCAGCCTGTCGATCATGGGCCTGCATAAGGCCGGTACGGCGAAGATCACCGGCGAGATCTTCCTCGACGGCCAGGACCTGATTTCGGCCAGCCGCGAGGAGGTCCGCAAGCTCCGCGGCAAGCGGATGGCGATGATCTTCCAGGACCCGTTGTCGGCGATGCACCCCTTCTACACGGTGGGCCACCAGATCATCGAGGCCTACCGCGTGCACAACGACGTGAGCAAGCAGGTCGCGCGCAAGCACGCGATCGCGATGCTCGACCGGGTCGGCATCCCGCAGCCGGACAAGCGGGTGGACGCCTATCCGCACCAGTTCTCCGGCGGCATGCGGCAGCGCGCGATGATCGCGATGGCGCTGTCCTGCGACCCCGACCTGCTGATCGCGGACGAGCCGACCACCGCGCTCGACGTGACCGTGCAGGCTCAGATCCTGGACCTGATCCGGGATCTGCAGCGCGAGTTCAACTCGGCCGTCATCATCATCACGCACGACCTCGGCGTAGTCGCCGAGCTGGCCGACGACATCCAGGTGATGTACGCCGGCCGGGCGATCGAGTACAGCTCGGCCGAGGACATCTTCGACCGGCCGCAGCACCCCTACACCTGGGGTCTGCTGGGTTCGATGCCGCGGATCGACCGGGAGCGCAGCGACCGGCTGATCCCGATCAAGGGCACGCCGCCCAGCCTGATCAACGTGCCGCCGGGCTGCCCCTTCAACCCGCGCTGCAACTACGCGCACCTGAACGGCGGCCTGAGCGAGACCGAGCGGCCGGAACTGCTGGACATCGGCAACGGACACCAGGTGGCCTGTCACCTCACCCCGGAGCTGCGCAAGCAGAGCTGGGAAACCGACATCAAGCCGAACCTGTGACCTCACAGGGGACTGACGGAGCAACCGTGACGACGACTGACATCGACCCGACCGCGGCGAAGCCGCCGACCGGCGAGGAGCTGCTGACGGTGACGGGCCTGGTGAAGCACTTCCCGATCCGCAGGGGCCTGCTGCAGCGCCAGACCGGCGCCGTCCAGGCGGTGGATGGCCTGGACTTCACCGTCACCAAGGGCGAGACGTTCTCGCTGGTGGGCGAGTCCGGCTGCGGCAAGACCACGACTGGGCGGCTGCTGACCCGGCTGCTCGAACCGACCGCGGGCAAGATCGTGTTCGAGGGCCGGGACATCACCCACATGTCCGACGGCAAGATCCGGCCGCTGCGTAAAGATGTCCAGATGATCTTCCAGGATCCGTACGGCTCGCTGAACCCGCGCCACACGGTCGGCAAGATCGTCGGTGCGCCGTACAAGCTGCAGCACGTGAAGACCGAGGGCGGCACGAAGAAGGCGGTCCAGGAACTGCTCGAGCTGGTCGGCCTCAGCCCCGAGCACTACAACCGCTACCCGCACGAGTTCTCCGGCGGCCAGCGGCAGCGCATCGGCATCGCCCGGACGCTGGCGCTGCGGCCGAAGCTGATCGTGGCCGACGAGCCGGTCTCCGCGCTCGACGTGTCGATCCAGGCCCAGGTGGTCAACCTGCTGGAGGACCTGCAAGACGAGTTCGACCTGACCTACGTGATGATCGCGCACGACCTGTCGGTGGTCCGGCACGTGTCGGACCGGGTGGCGGTGATGTACCTGGGCAAGATCGTGGAGCTCGCCGACCGGGTCGACCTCTACGAGACGCCGATGCACCCGTACACGCTCGCGCTGCTGTCCGCGGTACCGATCCCGGACACCAAGCGCAGGGCCAAGCAGGAGCGCATCCGCCTGCAGGGCGACGTCCCCAGCCCGATCAACCCGCCCCCGGCCTGCCGGTTCCACACTCGCTGCTGGAAGGCCCAGGACATCTGCAAGACGGTCGAACCGCCCCTGCTCCAGCTGGCGCCCGGCCACCAGACCGCCTGCCACTTCCCGGAGAACCAGCCAGGCGGCGACGCCCCCAAGACCGGCACCGCCAGCTGACCTTCCGCACCACTGACAACGTCCGAAGCACCGTGGGCCACAGCCCTCGGTACTTCGGACGTTGCGCTATCCGGACGAAGTCCTCGCCCCGTCGGGTGTCGCAGTCGGGAGGGGCCTGGCGGCTCGTTCGACAATGTCGAACGAGCAGCGTTGTGCCGCCTCGCTAACGCTCCTACATTCCAGTTCTCCGTGGTCGTCACGGGGTGGAAGGGAGGTCAGCATGGCAACGACCGAGGTAGTCAAGTCGAGGACCCTTCTGGGGGAGTGTTCGGCCGAGTTCGCCGGAACATTCATCCTGATCCTGTTCGGTGTCGGTGTCGTCGCCCAAGTGGTGGCCGGCGGGATCGGCGATCACGACTCGATCGCGTGGGCCTGGGGCATCGGCGTGACCATGGGTGTGTACGTGTCGGCCCGGGTCAGCGGCGCCCACATCAATCCCGCGGTGACGATCGCCCTGGCGGCCTTCCGCGGGTTCGCCTGGCGGAAGGTGTTGCCGTACATCGTTGCGCAGTTCCTCGGCGCGTTCGCGGCGGCGATGGTGGTCCGCTGGAACTACTCCGAGGTCCTGCAGAAGTTCGACCCCGGCCTGACCATCAAGAGTCAGGGCGTGTTCTCCACCCTGCCGGGCAACGGCAGCGTGGAACTCGGGGTCGGCGTGTGGGGCGGTTTCCTCGACCAGATCATCGGTACCGCGATCCTCATGTTGGTCATTCTGGCCATCGTCGACCTGCGCAACACCGCCCCCGCAGCGAACCTCGGCCCGTTCATGATCGGCCTTCTCGTCGTCGGTATCGGGATGGCCTGGGGCACGCTGGCGGGCTACGCGATCAACCCGGCACGTGACTTCGGCCCGCGGCTTGCGTCCGCACTGACCGGATACGGGGGAGACGCTTTCAAGGACCAGTTCGGGGATCTCTATTTCTGGGTCCCGATCGTGGGACCGATCATCGGGGCGCTCATCGGCGCGTTCCTCTACGACCTGCTGGTCGGCCGGAACCTGCCGGTCGGCGACGTCGACGAGGAGCCGGGCCGGGTCCCCGAGGAGGAGACGACAGCATGATCCACGGGACCACAGCGCAGTGTGAGGAGAGGACAATCCATGGCTGACTTCGTAGGTGCCGTCGACCAGGGCACCACGAGCACCCGTTTCATGATCTTCGACCACTCCGGCAACGAGGTGGGCATCCACCAGCTGGAGCACGAACAGATCCTGCCGCAGGCCGGCTGGGTCGAGCACAACCCGGTGGAGATCTGGGAGCGCACCAGTGCGGTGATCCGGACCGCGATGAACGCGAACAACCTGCAGCCGAGCGACCTGGCGGCGCTCGGCATCACCAACCAGCGTGAGACGGCCGTGGTGTGGAACCGGAAGACAGGGCGGCCGTACTACAACGCGATCGTCTGGCAGGACACCCGGACCGACCGGATCGCCTCGGCGCTGGAGCGCGAAGGCAAGGGCGACGTGATCCGGCAGAAGGCCGGTCTGCCGCCGGCGACGTACTTCTCGGCCGGCAAGATCCAGTGGATCCTGGAGAACGTCGACGGGGTCCGCGCGGCCGCCGAGGCCGGTGACGCCGTCTTCGGCAACACCGACAGCTGGGTGCTGTGGAACCTCACCGGCGGCACCGACGGCGGCGTACACGTCACCGATGTCACCAACGCCAGCCGCACGATGCTGATGAACCTGGAGACGCTCGACTGGGACGACGAGCTGATCTCGTTCTTCAACATCCCCCGCCAGATGCTGCCGGAGATCCGGCCGTCGTCCGACCCGAACAAGTACGGCGAGACGCTGGCGAACGGCCCGCTCGGCGGCGTCGTGCCGCTGACGGGTGACCTCGGGGACCAGCAGGCGGCCACCGTCGGCCAGGTCTGCTTCAACCCGGGCGAGGCCAAGAACACCTACGGCACCGGCAACTTCATGCTGCTGAACACCGGGACCGAACTGGTCCGTTCGAAGGCCGGCCTGCTCTCCACGATGTGCTACAAGTTCGGCGACGACGCTCCCGTCTACGCGCTGGAGGGATCGATCGCCGTCACCGGGTCGGCCGTCCAGTGGCTGCGGGACCAGCTCGGCATCATCTCGGGCGCGAGTGAGACCGAGACCCTGGCCCGGCAGGTCCCGGACAACGGTGGCGTGTACTTCGTGCCGGCGTTCTCCGGGTTGTTCGCGCCGTACTGGCGGTCCGACGCTCGCGGGGCCATCGTTGGGTTGTCGCGGTTCAACACGAACGCTCACCTGGCGCGCGCAACACTGGAAGCGATCTGTTATCAGAGCAAGGACGTCGCCGACGCGATGGAGAAGGACTCGGGGGTCAAGCTCGAGGTCCTGAAGGTCGACGGCGGGGTCACGGCGAACGAGCTCTGTATGCAGATGCAAGCCGACATCCTCGGCGTCCCGGTGAGCAAGCCGGTCGTCGCGGAGACCACCGCGCTCGGTGCGGCGTACGCGGCCGGTCTGGCGGTGGGCTTCTGGAACAACACCGACGAGCTGGTCCAGAACTGGAACGAGGCCAAGCGTTGGAGCCCGCAGTGGGATGACGACCAGCGTGCCGCTGGGTACAAGGGCTGGGAGAAGGCCGTCCAGCGCACGCTCGACTGGGTGGACGTCGACTGACGCCGGCCCAGGCTAGGCAATAACACAGAGTAACAACAGGCAACAAGAAGTAACACGAGGGAAGGATCAGCACAGTGGGCGTAGTGGCACTGTCACCGCAGGCGAGGACCGAGGCCATCGAGGCGATGGCGGACGGCCGGGAGCTCGATGTCCTGGTGATCGGTGGCGGGGTGGTGGGCAGCGGGTCGGCCCTCGACGCCGCAACTCGGGGCCTGACTACCGGGCTGCTGGAGGCTCGCGACTTCGCGAGCGGAACCTCCAGCCGGTCGAGCAAGTTGGTGCACGGCGGCCTGCGCTACCTGGAGATGCTGGACTTCCGGCTGGTCCACGAGGCGCTGCAGGAGCGCGGTCTGCTCCTGCAGCGCCTGGCACCGCACCTGGTCAAGCCGGTGCCGTTCCTCTACCCCCTGCAGCACCGGTGGTGGGAGCGGATCTACGCCGGCGCCGGCGTCGCGCTGTACGACGCGATGGCGTTCAGCTCGGGCCACGGCGGCGGCATGCCCATCCACAAGCACCTGACCCGCCGCGGAGCGATGCGGCTGGCCCCGAGCCTCAAGAAGTCCGCCCTGGTCGGAGCACTGCAGTACTACGACGCCCAGGTCGACGACGCCCGCCACACGATGGAACTGGCCCGTACCGCGGCGTCGTACGGCGCGCACGTCGCGAACCGGGTCAAGGTGACGGGATTCCTGCGCCAGGGTGAGCGGGTCACCGGCGTGCAGGCGAAGGACCTGGAGAGCGGACGCGAGTTCGAGGTACGGGCCAAGCAGGTCGTCAACGCGACCGGGGTCTGGACCGACGACACCCAGGGGATGGTCGGCGAGCGCGGGCAGTACCACGTACGCGCCAGCAAGGGCATCCACCTGGTCGTGCCGAAGGACCGGATCCAGTCCAGCACCGGCATGATCCTGCGGACCGAGAAGTCCGTGCTGTTCATCATCCCGTGGGGCCGGCACTGGCTGATCGGCACCACCGACACCGACTGGAACCTGGACAAGGCGCACCCGGCCGCGACCAGCAAGGACATCGAGTACCTGCTCGACCACGTGAACGCCGTGCTCACCACCCCGCTGACCCGCGAGGACGTGGAGGGCGTGTACGCCGGGCTCCGGCCGCTGCTGGCGGGGGAGTCGGAGAGCACCTCGAAGCTGTCCCGCGAGCACGTCGTCGCGCACGCGGCGCCCGGTCTGGTGGTTGTTGCCGGCGGCAAGTACACGACGTACCGGGTGATGGCCAAGGACGCGATCGACGCGGCCGCGAACGCGCTCGACGGCCGAGTGCCCAAGTCCGTCACCAAGAGCACCCCGCTGGTCGGCGCCGACGGGTACCACGCGATGTGGAACCAGCGGCACCTGATCGCGCAGCGCTCCGGTCTGCACGTGGCCCGGATCGAGCATCTGCTCAACCGGTACGGCGCGCTGGTCGACGAAGTGCTCGCACTGGTCGCGGTGGACCCGTCGCTGGGGGAGCAATTGCCCGGCACGCAGGACTACCTCAAGGCGGAGATCGTGTACGGCGCCACCAACGAGGGAGCCCGGCACCTGGACGACGTACTGGCCCGGCGCACTCGGATCTCGATCGAGGCCTGGGACCGCGGCGTCGAGGCGGCGGAGGCGGCCGCACGGCTGCTGGCGCCGGTGCTCGGCTGGGACGAGGCGACGATCGAGCGCGAGGTCTCCTTCTACAAGCAGCGCGTCCAGTCCGAACGCGACTCCCAGGAACAACCCGACGACGAGTCGGCCGACAAGGTCCGCCTGGGCGCTCCGGATATCGTCTCGCCTGCCTGAGTACGGCGCCGCCTTTCCGCGGTGGCGGGGGGTGGTTCGTCCGGGTATGGGTGCGGGTGGTTCCGCGGGCTCCGCTGCGTGAGTGTGCTAGTCGGGATGGGGTGCGTCAAGAGCGCCTTCGGCGTCCCTTCGGGATCGAGCGAGCTCGACTCTTGACCCACCCCATCCCGACCAGGGAAGGACGCAGCTACGCGGATCCCGCGGAGAAGTGTGAGCCGGGTCTGGGGTGGTGTTTTCGGGGGTGGGGTGTACTGGGCGACAGGTAGTACTTGGATGGTCGCGGAGGTTCAGGCGTGGGTGGCCCGCCGGGGTGGTGTGAACCGCGACTACTACCTGTCGGTCGGTACGTCAGCGGCTCCCGGGGGCGGGGTTTCGTCCCGGTGGGTGGTGGGTTTCGCCTGGGTGGGGGTGGTTGTGCCGATTCGGGGCTGGCGATGGCGGGTTGTTCGTCCACTGGCGGGTTGTTGGCCGGGTGGGCGGGTGGTCGACGGCGTGTGGCTCTCTTCGGGGTCCGCTGAATGGCTGTTCGACCACTGGCGGCTAGTTAGGCGCCAGTGGCCGAACAACCCGTCATCGGGAGGCCGATCGCCCGGGCTGCGGCCGAACGGCGTGCGGTGGTGGGGCCCTCGGACACCTTCTCGGGGGTGACAGCCGGTGGTGTCCGAGGCCTCACCTTGTGCACCAGATGAGCGGTCTTCGAGCGGGGGCGCCGCCAGGCTGTTGTAGTTTCAACCACTAGTACTGTGGCAAGTATGACGATGGTTGAGCGGGTGGAGCGTCTCGAGGCTGAGCTGATCTTCCGGTTGTCGTTGCTGAACGAGCGGGTCCGGGACCGGATGGGGATCACCGCTGAGCGGATCGGTGGCGGCATCGCGGTGTCGATGGTGAACGATCCGTCCGGATTCTGGTCGAAGGCGCAGGGGTTCGGGTTCACCGAGCCGGTGACCAAGGACCTGATCGGCGAGGTGCTGGACTTCTATCGAGCGGCGGGCGGGCCGGTGGCGAACTTCCATCTTGCGCCTGAGGTGCTGCCGGCGAACTGGGCTGAGATCTGCGAGGTGCTGGGCCTGGTCGAGGGACAGCCGACGCTGCACAAACTGGTGCGCGACGCGCGGCCGGTGCAGCAGGTCGAGACCTCCTTTCGGATCGGCCCGATCGGGCCGGAGGACGGGGAAGCCTGGGCCGCGGTCCAGGTCGAGGCCTTCCGGATGCCGGATCCGGACGGCCGGATGGTCGAGATGCTTGCCTCGGTCAACGACCTCCCGGGCGTCACCTGCTACGCCGCGTGGGACGGCGACAAACTCGTCGCCACCGGCGCTCTGTACGTCGACGGTGAGCTGGGGGAGTTCGTCAGCGCCGCGACCCTGCCGGAGTACCGCGGGCGCGGCGCGCAGTCGGCCCTGCTGGCCCGGCGCGTGCAGGACGCTCTCGCCGCCGGCTGCACGACCCTCGCAGTCGAGGTCGTGAAACCCGCACGCGGCGAGGACAACCCTTCTCTGAACAACGTCCGCCGCGCCGGCTTCGAGATCGCCTACGACCGCCCGGTCTGGACCTGGAAGGCCTGACCTCGGTCCACCGGAAGTCGCAGCCTAAAGTCGAAGATGTAGTTCACCGCTGTTGCTGGAGGATGCTTGATGTCGCTGGACCGGATCGCTGAGCTGCTCGAGTTCTCGGAGGCCGAGGCGCTTTGGGGTTACGAGAACTCGGCGCCGCCGCCGGCGGTGGAGTTGCTAGGGCTTGCGTCGAAGCGGCTCGGCGGCGGGGTGGTGTTGTCGGCGCGGCACGACGTGACGAACTACTGGAGCAAGGCGCTCGGCTTCGGCTTCGAGAGCCCGGTCACGGCTGACCTCGTCGCGGAGATCACCAGCTTCTACCGCGAGCAGGGGACTCCTTCCGCAACTCTGCAGTTCGCGCCTTCGGTGCTGCCACCAGACTGGGACGCTATTCGCGAGAAGGAAGGCATCACCGAGGGTGGCACTTGGGTGAAGGTCGCCCGGCTGGCAGGTCTGGTGCAGTCGCGCGAGACCGAGCTGCGGATCGCCGAGGTCGGTGCCGCCGATGCCGAGAAGTGGGCGTCGGTGCTGGTGCGCGGCTTCGGGATGCCTGAGGAAGGGATCGCCGAGATGGCGGCCGGAGTGGTCGGGCGGCCCGACTGGACGGCGTACGGGGCCTGGGACGGCGACGAACTGGTCGCCGCCGCATCCCTGCTGATCACCGGTCAGATCGCGGAGTTCTCGGGTGCCTCGACGTTGCCGGGTCACCGGGGCAGAGGCGCGCAGTCGGCGCTGCTCGCGGTCCGCGCTCGGCAGGCCGCCGCGCTCGGCGTGAAGTGGCTGAGCGCCGAGACCGGCAAGCCGGAGGTGGAGGGCGTCAACTCCTCCCTGAACAACATGCTCCGGACCGGCTTCGAGATCCGCTACGAACGCCAGAACTGGACCTGGCGCCCTTGACCCACGGTTATTGATCCGAGCTTGCCTGGTCGGGCCGGATCCAGCCGAAGGTGCGCTGGACGGCGGCCTGCCAGTTCGCGTACTCCGTCGCCCGGCGATCCGGATCCATGTGGGGATGCCACTGGCCCGCGCGGTGCCAGTTGCTCCGGAGTCCCTCGAGATCGGGCCAGTAGCCGACCGCCAGCCCCGCGGCGTACGCGGCGCCGAGTGAGACCGTCTCCGTCACCATCGGCCGGACCACCGGTACGTCGAGCAGGTCGGCCAGGAACTGCATCAGCAGGTTGTTCGCCGTCATCCCGCCGTCGACCTTCAACGCGGTCAGCGCGATCCCGGAGTCGGCGTTCATCGCGTTGACCACTTCGAGGGTCTGGAAGCCGGTCGCCTCGAGCACCGCCCGGGCCAGGTGTCCCTTGGTGATGTAGCCGGTCAGCCCCGCGATCACGCCGCGCGCCTCGCTGCGCCAGTGCGGCGCGAACAGCCCGGAGAACGCGGGCACGATGTAGGCGCCGCCGTTGTCCTCGACGGTCAGCGCGAGCGTCTCGATCTCCGCCGCCGTGTGGATCAGCCCGAGCCCGTCGCGGAACCACTGCACCAGCGAGCCGGTGACCGCCATCGACCCTTCCAGGGCGTACGCCGCCGGCTCCGAGCCGACCTGGTACGCCACGGTGGTGAGCATCCCGTGGGTCGATCGGACGATCTCCTTGCCGGTGTGCAGCAGCAGGAACGACCCGGTGCCATACGTGCACTTGGCCTCGCCAGGGCTGAAGCACGTCTGCCCGAACAGCGCGGCCTGCTGATCCCCGAGCGCCGCACCGATCCGTACTCCGGGCAGCACCTCCGTGGCCGTCGCGAACACCCCGGACGACGGGCGGATCTCCGGCAGCACCGAGCGCGGTACGTCGAAGGCGGCGAGCAGGCGGTCGTCCCACTCCAGCGTCTCGATGTTCATCAGCATCGTCCGGCTGGCGTTCGTCACGTCCGTCACGTGCAGGCCGCCCCGCGGACCACCGGTGAAGTTCCAGATCAGCCAGCTCTCCATCGTGCCGAACAGCACCTCGCCCCGCTCCGCGCGAGCGCGCAAGCCGGGGGTGTGGTCGAGCATCCAGCGCAGCCGGGGCGCGGAGAAGTACGTCGTCAGCGGCAGCCCGCACAGATCCGCGAACCGGTCCGGGCCCTCGTCGCCGGCCAGTTCGGTGATCAGCCGATCGGTCCGGGTGTCCTGCCAGACGACGGCGTGGCCGACCGGCTGACCGGTCCGGCGGTCCCAGAGCAGGCTGGTCTCCCGCTGGTTGGTGATGCCGATGGCAACGATCTGGGACGGCTCGGCGGCGATCTGGCGGATCGCGGCCGGTACCACCCGGGTGACGTTGCGCCAGATCTCGGCGGCGTCGTGCTCGACCCAGCCGGGCCGCGGGAAGAGTTGCCGGTGCTCGCGCTGGGCGACCGATACCAGCCGCCCGCGCCGGTCGAACAGGATGCACCGGGTCGAGTTCGTGCCCTGGTCCACCGCCGCCACGTACTGCTCAGCCATCCGAACCCCCCTTGCCCGACAGCACCCGTGGTACCGGCAGTACTTCGCACCGTAGGCCCCAAACGGCCGTCCGCGCACCAACCGGGGCACGGACGCGCCGCATCAGCGCTCTTCCCGCAGGTCGCGGCCGATGGCCTCGGCGGTGGCGCGGACCATGGTGATCAGGTCGGTGCGGTGCCGCAGCCGGCTATCGCAGATGCGCTCGATCCGGCCGGTCAGCCCGACCGCGCCGACCACCAGGCCGCCGAGCCCACGGATCGGGGCGGCGATGCCGGCCAGCTCCACGGTGTGCTCCTCGAACTCGCCGGCCCAGCCCTTCGCCCGGACCGCCATCAGCTCCTCGGCCAGCCGGGCCGGGTCGACGATCGTCCGGGTCGTGTACGAGTCGAGCCTGCCGGGCCGCGTGGCTCCGCTCGCGTCGAAGGCGAGCACGGCCTTGCCGAGTGCGCACGCGTGCGGCGGCAGCGTCGTACCGACGTCGAGGTCCTGGTCGCTGTCGTCGGGCCGGAACACGTGGTGCACCACCACGACCTTGCCCTCGACCAGCCGGCCGACCCGGACCACTTCGCCGCTGCGGGAGGCGAGGGAGTCGGCCCAGTTGATGGCGCGGCTGCGGAGCTCGTTCGGGTCGAGGTAGGTCTCCCCGAGGCGGCCGAAGGCGTCACTGAGCCGGTAGTGCGCGCCGCTGTGGTCCTGCTCGACGAACCCGACCTGGTGCAGGGTCTTGAGGATGCCGTGCACAGTCGGCTTGGCCAGGCCGAGCGCGTTGCCGAGATCGGCCACCCCCAGCCCGTTCGGCGCCGCCGCGAGCAGTCGCAGCACAGCGGCCGCCCGCTCGATGGACTGCACGCTGCCCGGCACACCGGCAGGCTACCCGCGAATTCCTGTCCTGGCTGCGGTTCACTCGGTGGCGATGGCCCGCAGTACGTCGAGCTTTGCTGCACGGCGTGACGGCCACACTGCAGCCAGTACGCCGACCGCGGCCGCGACCAGTACGGCGATCACCAGTTGCAGCACCGGGATGTCCAGCACGGCGAGTCCGTCCTCCGCCATCACCTGCTGGATGGAGGCGCCGAAGAGCACGCCGATCACCAGGCCCAGCAGCGCGCCGAGGAGCGCGATCGCGATCGACTCGACCTGGAGCATCCGCCGCAACTGCGGCCGATCCATCCCGATCGCGCGGAGCAGGCCGATCTCCCGGGTCCGCTCGACCACGCCGAGTGCGAGGGTGTTCACGATCCCGAGCACGGCGATCAGGATCGCCAGCGCCAGCAGCATGCCGACCACGCCGAGGATCGCGTTGATCGGTCCGCGCTCACCTTTGGCGTACGCCTCCTGGTCGCGGACCTGGACGGCCGGGTAGTCCTGGAGCTTGGCAACCACCGCCGGCAGCACGGTGGCAAGACTGGTGCCGTCGGCAACTTCGGCGTACAGGGTCGAGTCGGTCGCCGCGCCGCCGATCGCGGTGTAGCCGGGCAGAGAGACCGCGATCGCGTTCAGCTGCCGGTTCGGTGCGATCACGCCGGCCACGGTCAGCCGGTGGGTCCCGGTCGTGGTGATCAGCTGGAAGGCTTTGCCGACAGAGAGGTCGAGCGTCCTCGCCAGGTTGCGCGGGACGATCGCCTGGCCGGGTTGCAGGCCGCTGACGGTGCCCGCCTCGATCTGCGCGGTGATCGGCCCGTCGAGCGTGCCTTCGTCGACTCCGGACACCCGCACCGACGTGTCGCCGACCTTGCCGGCCATCTGGCGGACCCGGTGCACCGACGTGATACCGGGCACCTCGGCGATCCGGTCGCGGACCTGCCCGCTGAACGGGTTGCCGCCGTCGCTGGTGACCACCAGGTCCGAAGTACCGATGGCGTCGGTGATGCCCTTGTCGACGGACGCCTTCGCGGACGACGCGATCACCACCAGGCCGCTGACCAGGGCGAGCGAGATCATCAGCGCGGAGGCGGTGGCCGACGTACGCCGCGGGTTGCGCTCGGCGTTTCGCCGGCCGAGCGTCACCGGCGCCTTGCGCCCGAACGGCGACATCAGCCCGCGTACGGCGTACCGACTGATCAGGGGGTTCGTCATCACGACGCCGAGCAGGGTGATCGCGGCACCGAGGCCGAGCAGTACTGCGGCGGGCAGGCCTTTGAGGTTGACCGCGATCGCGTAGACGGTGGCTGCCATCAGGAGCATGAACAGGCCGATGATGACGCGGACCAGGATCGAGCGCTCGGGCAGCATCGCGTCGTCGCGCATGGCGGCGACGGGTGGGAGCTTGCCGGCGCGCCGGGCGGCCGGGTACGCGGCGGCCAGCGTGATGCCGATCCCGAGGAGATAGCAGGCGATGATCGTGGCCGGGCTGATCTGCAGCACCGCGGTGGGGATATCCAGGTCGAGCCGCTGGTAGAAGAACTGGAGACCCGCAGCGACGCCTCCGCCGAGCAGCAGGCCGAGAGTGGAACCGATGGCGCCGATCACGAGGCCCTCGGCGAGGACGGTCCCCGTCACCTGACCGCGCGAGGCGCCGATCGCGCGCAACATCGCGAGCTCGCGGGAGCGCTGGGCGACCAGCATCGCGAACGTGTTGACGATCAGGAACGTGCCGACGAAAAGCGCGAGGCCGGCGAACATCAGCAGCACCGTGCTGAAGCCGCCGAAGGTGTCGTCCAGCGCGTTCTTGCCGTCGGCCGAGACCTGCGCGGCGGTACGAACGGTCGCGTTCTTGCCCGCGACGGCCTCGATCGCCTTGGTGACGACGGCCGAGTCCTGCCCGGGCTGAACTGCGACGCCGATCGAGGTCCAGCCTGGTTCGCCGAGCAGGAGTCGTTGGGCGGTGGCCGGGTCGAAGGTGACGAGCGGTGCGCCTGCCGCGGCGCCCGCGAGTACTGGGGTGGTGATCGCGGCGAGGGTGCCGGTCACGGCCCGGGCGGGGGTGACCACCTTGACCTTGTCGCCCAGCTCGTAGCCCTCGCGCTGCGCGGTGGACTGGTCGAGGCCGAGTTGGCCCTCGCCCCACGGCGCCTTGCCGTCGATCAGCTTGAACGGGGAGGTGCGCGGGTCGTGCGGCCAGCCGGCGCCGTACGTCGGGAGGCCGTACGTGTCGGTGGGCTTGCCGTTGGAGCCGAGGATCTGCGGGCCGGTGGTGAGGAGCTGCGGGTCGGTTCCGGCGACGCCCGGGATCGCGGCGATCTGGTTCGCGAGGTCCGACGTGAGGGTCGCCGGGCGGGCGCTCGAAGTACCGGTGTCGTCCGAGAGCGCCGTGACCGGGGTGACGGTGATATCGGCGGTGCTGCCGGCGAAGTTCTTCTTCAGCGCGGTCGAGAGGGTGTCGGTGAAGATCATCGCGCCGGAGACGAACCCGATGCCCAGCATCACGGCCACCGTGCACAGGACGAAGCGGAGCCTGTGCGCGAGCACCGACCGCAGACCGAGCTTCAGCATCAGCCCGCCTCGTGCGCGTCGAGCAGCTTCATCATGTCGAGGACCGACTCCGCGGTCGGGTCGAGCAGCTCGGACTCCAGGCGGCCGTCGGCGAGGAACAGCACCCGGTCCGCGTACGCCGCGGCGGTGGGATCGTGGGTCACCATCACCACGGTCTGGCCGAATTCGCGCACCGAGCGGTGGAGGAAGCCGAGCACATCCGCCGACGAACGCGAGTCGAGGTTGCCGGTCGGCTCGTCCGCGAACACCACATCGGGCCGGGATACGAGCGCCCGAGCACAAGCAACCCGCTGCTGCTGACCGCCGGAAAGCTCGGACGGTTTGTGGTTGAGCCGATCCCCGAGGCCGATCGTGGTGATCACCTTGTCGAGCCACTCCCGGTCGGGCTTCCGGTTGGCGAGGTCGAGCGGGAGGGTGATGTTCTCCAGCGCGGTGAGCGTCGGCACCAGGTTGAACGCCTGGAACACGAACCCGATCCGATCCCGGCGCAGATGCGTCAACGCCTTCTCGTTCAGCCGGGTCAGCTCGACATCCCCCAACCAGACCTGCCCCGCCGTCGGCCGATCAAGCCCCGCCAGACAATGCAACAAGGTCGACTTCCCAGACCCCGAAGGCCCCATGATCGCGGTGAACCGCCCGCGCCCGAAGTCCACACTCACATCATCCAGCGCATCAATCCGGGTCTCCCCGCCCCCGTACCGCTTCCCCACCCCCACTGTCCGAACCGCCACCACCCTCTCAACAACCTCCACACTCATACCCCGAACGCTAACCGCCCCGAGGCCCACCCAGCCCCCCAACCCACCCGCGGCCACCCGCACGCTGCACACCCACCCCGCCATCCTCGTGTCCCGCCCAGCTAAACCCTGCTGCGAGCTCGCTCGTGCGCCGAGCGGGGCAATCCGGGGGAGCTTGTATGGCGTGCTGTGTGCGGGCGAGTTCTGCTGGTGCGGGTTCGGGTGGATCCCGCCGGCAAGGTTCGGGTGGTCCCGCCGGGAAGGTCGGGAGGTTCCCGCCGGGAAGGTCGGGAGGTTCCCGCCGGGAAGGTCGGGTGGTTCCGCCTGCAATGACGCGGGTGGTTGCGTCCCCGGGCTGCGTGATGGTGCTAGTCGGGCCGGTGTGCGTCAAGAGCGCCTTCGGCGTCCCTTCGGGATCGGAACAAGTTCCGACTCTTGACCCAAACCACCCCGACCAGGGAAGGAACGCAGCTATCCCGGAGCCGCTCAGAGGTGTGGCGACAAGGACCGGGGAGCTCCTCCGCCCAGGCGCTCGGCGATTTGCCCTGCCCGGACGCTCGGCGAGTTCCTTGCCCGGAACTTCGGGGTGTTCCTTTGCCCGGAGGGTCCGCGGGACTCCCGAAACCGGCACTTTGTGCACCACTCGAGCAAATCTTGGCGATCCGGGCACTCAACTGGTGCACAAGGTGCGGGCCCGGACACCAAGCCGGGACCTCGGACACGAAATGACCTGTCCGCGGTTCCCACGAGGTGTCCGAGGTCCCGACAACTGCACCGGCCATCGGCTGTCCGACCCCCGGCGAGGTGTCCCCGGTCCCCACAACCCGCCGCCACCGGCTCCACGGCAGCCAGCGGCCTCCCGATGGCGGGTTGCTCGGCCGTTGGCGCCTTGCAAGCCGCCAGTGGTCGAACGATCTGCCAGCCGGGGCGCTGGATCGACGAAACCGCCTGCCGAGCGCGCTCGCAGCAGTTGTTGAGGTTGTTGTTCCAGCGGGTGTGGTGGGTCAGGCGTCGATGACGACCGGGATGACTACCGGGCGGCGGCGCCAGTGGCGGTAGGTCCAGTTGCCTACGGAGCGGCCTACGAGTTCTTCCAGGGCGTTGGCCTCGCCGATGCCTTCGGAGGCGGCCTTCGCGAGGGTTTCCTCGATGACGGGGATGACCTCTTTGAAGGTGGTGTCGTCGTGGACGAAGCCGCGGGCCAGGAAGTCCGGCGGCTCGGCCAGGCGGCCGGTGTTGGCGTCGACGAGCAGGACGACAGTCACGACGCCCTCTTCAGCGAGCGCGCGGCGGTCCTTGAGGGACGCCTCGGTGACCCCGCCGACGGTCATCGCGTCGACGTACACGTAGCCCGCCTCGACCTTGCCGACGATCCTCGCGCGGCCGCGGTCCAGGTCGACCACCACGCCGTCCTCGGCGATGATCACCCGGTCGACCGGTACGCCGGTGCTGGTGGCGAGCTCGGCGTTCGCCTTCAGGTGCCGGAACTCGCCGTGGATCGGCATCACGTTGCGCGGCTTGACCAGGTTGTAACAGTAGACCAGCTCGCCCGCGCTGGCGTGCCCGGAGACGTGCACCTTCGCGTTGCCCTTGTGGATGACGTTCGCGCCCCAGCGGATCAGGCCGTTGATCACCGCGTAGATCGCGTTCTCGTTGCCGGGGATCAGCGAGCTGGCCATCAGCACGGTGTCGCCCTCGCCGATCCGGATCATGTGGTCGCGGTTCGCCATCCGGGACAGCGCGGCCATCGGCTCACCCTGGGAGCCGGTGCAGATCAGCGTGACCTTGCGGTCCGGCAGCTTCTCCAGCTCCTTCAGGTCGACGATCAGCCCCTTCGGGATCTTCAGATATCCGAGATCGCCGGCGATGCCCATGTTGCGGACCATCGAGCGCCCCACGAACGCGACCTTGCGGCCACCCGCCTTCGCGGCGTCCAGAACCTGCTGGATCCGGTGCACGTGGCTGGCGAAGCTGGACACGATGATCCGGCCGGGCGCCGTCCGGAAAACGGTGTCGATCGCCGGACCGAGGTCCTTCTCGGCGGTGGTGAAGCCCGGTACGTCGGCGTTCGTGGAGTCCGTCATGAACAGATCCACGCCCTCCTCGCCGAGCTTGGCGAAGCCGCGCAGGTCGGTGAGCCGGCGGTCGAGCGGGAACTGGTCCATCTTGAAGTCGCCGGTGTGCAGTACTACGCCGGCCTTCGTCCGGATCGCGACGGCGAGGCCGTCCGGGATGGAGTGGTTGACGGCCAGGAAGTCGCACTCGAACGGGCCGAGCTTGCGCCGGTCGCCCTCCTTGACCTCGACGGTCACGGGCTTGATCCGGTGCTCCTTGAGCTTCGCGGTCAGGAACGCCAGCGTGAGCCTGGAGCCGACCACGGGGATGTCGGCGCGCTCCTTCAGCAGGTACGGCACGCCGCCGATGTGGTCCTCGTGGCCGTGCGTGAGGACGATCGCGTCGATCTTGTCCAGCCGGTCCCGGATCCAGCCGAAGTCGGGCAGGATCACGTCGACGCCGGGCTGGTGCTCCTCGGGGAACAGCACGCCGCAGTCCACCACGAGCAACCGGCCGCGATGTTCGAACACGGTCATGTTGCGGCCGATCTCGCCGAGGCCGCCGAGAGCGACCACGCGGAGCGCGTTGTCGGGGAGTCTGGGCGGTTGACCGAGATCGGGATGCGGATGGCTCATAGTGGGGACGGTATCCGAGTCCGGTGACACACCCGGCCATCGACCGGGTGTGACCAGCACCTCAGCCAACTGCTAACGCCACTCATAACGCCCCTCATATCGCTCCTCAGCCGTCGACTCCGACGAGGTCTACGCCGGCGGATTCCTGGGCGACCTCCTCGACCGAACGCACCGGCAGCGGCGGGGGAGTGCCACCCCAGGCCGGGCAGATCGCCTTGTGGTCGCACCAGTCGCACAGCGGCCCCGGGCTCGGCCGCCAGTCGCCCGACTCCAACGCCCGGGTGATCGCGTTCCACAATGCGCCGACCTTGCGCTCGCAGGCAAGCAGGTCGGCCTCGTCCGGGATATAGCGGACGATCTCGCCATTGCCCAGGTAGACCAGCTGGAGCATTGCCGGGACCACCCCACGCAGCCGCCACAGGACGAGTGCGTAGAACTTCATCTGGAACAGGGCCTTCGCCTCGAAGAACTCCGACGGCGACCGGCCGGTCTTGTAGTCGACCACCCGGATCTCGCCCGTCGGAGCCACGTCCAGACGATCGACGTACCCCCGGAGCGTGAGACCCGATTCCAGCTCGGTCTCGACGTACAGCTCGCGCTCGGCGGGCTCCAGCGCGTTCGGGTCCTCCAGAGTGAAGTACTTGCCAAGCAGCTGATGGGCCTCGGCCAGCCACTTGGCCAGCTCGGCGCCGTCCGCGTCCTCGGCGAACAACTCGGCGACCTCAGGCTCGGCAGCGAGAACCTCCTGCCACTGCGGCTCGAGCATCTCGGCTGCGTGCTCGAGGGTGCGCTGGCCGGCCGGCAGGTCGAAGAGGCGCTCGAGAACGCCGTGCACCACAGTGCCGCGCACGGCGGCGGAAGACGGTTTCTCCGGCAGCCGGTCGATCACCCGGAACCGGTACTTGAGCGGGCAGGACATGAAATCCGCCGCCCGGGACGGGGACAAGGCTCCGCGCGGGTGGCCGTGCACATCGACTGCTGCTGCAACGCTCATGCCCGAAAGGCTAGGCGAGACCACCGACACTCCGCGCGCACGCCGCACCGCCCTGTGGACAACCACCCCACAACCGCCCGACCAGCGGACGCAGTACCGGCGGAATCGGCTCACAGGGAACTCCCAGCGGACTTTCGGCAAACCATCGGCCGCGATCGGCACTCTGGAGTCACAGCCGACCAAGGAGACCGACCATGACACCCCCGCACGAACACGACCTCGGCCTCGTACACGACCTGGGCACGCTCCGCCGGCGGAACGTGCTGCGCCTGCTGGCAGGCGTCGGCTTCGCGGCGATGGCCGGCTGCGCGACGGACGATTCCACCTCCGGCGGCTCCACGAGCCCCTCCAGCAGCAGCCCGTCCAGCAGCGGTACGACGTCGGCCGGTACGCCGAGCGCCACGACCTCGACGACAGACGTCGACGAGATCCCGTCCGAGACCGCCGGCCCGTTCCCGGGAGACGGGTCGAACGGCCCGAATGTGCTGACCGAGTCCGGCATCGTCCGCAGCGACATCACCAAGGGCTTCGGATCCTCCTCCGGGGTTGCCGAAGGTGTCCCGCTCACGGTTGAGCTCGTAGTACTGGATGCGGACAAGGACACCGCCCTGGCGGGTGCTGCCGTCTATCTGTGGCACTGCGACGCCCAGGGCCGGTACTCGCTCTACGACACGGAGATCACCGACGAGAACTACCTGCGCGGCGTCCAGGCGGCCGATGCCAACGGCAAGGTCACTTTCACCACGATCTTCCCCGCGGCGTACTCCGGCAGGTGGCCCCACATCCACTTCGAGGTCTACGCCTCGCTGTCGGAGGCCACGGCCGCAGGGAAGATCAGTGCAACCTCCCAGCTGGCTCTGCCCGAGGAGGCTTGCAAGGCGGTCTACGCGACTTCTGGGTACGACGGGAGCACGCAGAACCTGTCCAGGACGTCCCTGCAGAGTGACAACGTCTTCGGCGACGACGGCGGCGTACACCAGCTGGCGAGCATGAGCGGAAGCGTGCAGGAGGGCTACGCGGCTCGCCTGACCGTGGGTGTGTAGCACGGCGTTACCAAGGGACCAGTAGCGTTACCTCGATGTCCGAGCCGCGTGATCCCCAGAGTCCCGCCCAGCCTGCCGGCGCACCACCCGGCACCTGGGTGCTCGGCCGTGTCAAGGGGATCCGGCTCACCATGCGGTACACCTGGCTTCCGGTCGCAGTACTGCTGGCTCTGGGCTTCTCCAGCATCATCGGGCAGCAGTTCCCCGATCTGGGCAACTGGCGCTACGTAGCGTCGTTCGCCTTCGTGGTCGCGTTCACCGTCTCGATCCTGCTGCACGAGCTCGCGCACGCGCTGGCGGCGCTGAAGTTCAACATCCAGGTGTCGGAGATCAACCTCGGCTTCTTCGCGGCCGGCACGCACATCGAGGGGGAGCGCAAGAGCCCCTTCGAGGAGTTCGTCGTCTCGGTGGTCGGCCCGCTGGCCTCCCTGCTCGTCGGCGGCCTCGCGTACCTCGGTGCGCGCGCGGCCGACGAGGGCGTGGCGTACGTCGCGCTGTTCGAACTCGCGGTGGCCAACCTGATCGTTGGCGTCACCAACCTGCTCCCGGGGCTTCCGCTGGACGGCGGCTGGGTGCTGCGGGCGTTCGTGTGGAAGTTGACCGGCAACATGCACACCGGGACGATCGCGGCCGCATGGGCGGGCCGCCTGATCGCCATCGCCGTACTGGCGGCCCCGGTGATCCTGCAAGAACTCTTCAACCGGCCGCCGACCATCATCGACTTCGTGATCGCCCTGGCGGTCGGCTTCTTCCTCTGGATGGGCTCCACAGCCTCACTCATGCAGGCACGCCTCCGGCGCAAACTGCCCGCCCTCCAGGTCCGCACCCTCGCCCGCCGAGCGATCGCCGTACACGCCACGACTCCGGTGTCGGAAGCGGTCCGCCTGGCAGCCGGGGCACAAGCGGGCGCCGTGGTGGTCATCGACGGCGACGACAAGCCCCACGCCCTCGTCTCGGAGTCCGCAGTCAACGCGATCGCCCCGAATCAGCGCCCCTGGACCACGGTCGGCGAGGTAGCCACCCGCATCGGCGCCGGCCACATCATCGGCGTCAACGACACCGGCGAAGAAATCCTCGCCATCCTCCGCAAGAACCCAGCCTCCGAATACCTCGTCCTCGACGCGAACGGCGCTGTCTACGGCGTCCTAGCCACCGCAGACGTAGAAGAAGCCTTCCGCGCCCGCTAACCCGTACGCCGATATGCCGCGCGGGCTAGTCCGGCGAACACCACGTGCAGGTAGTCCGTCCAGCACGCGTGCGGGTGGTGCGTCCAGCACGGGTGCGGATGGTGTCCGGCATACGTGCGGGTGGTGTGTCGGGCACGGGTGTGGATGGTTCGCCGGGCGTGAGTGCGGGTGGTTGCCCCTGGCATAGGCGGGGGTGGTTCCGCGGGCTCCGCTGCGTGATGGTGCTAGTCGGGATGGGGTGCGTCAAGAGGAGCCCTGTGTCAAGCCGCCTGTT
>NZ_JBHSKE010000071.1:0-60843 GCF_042657745.1 Kribbella qitaiheensis
AATCTCAACCCCGCCCGCGCACAGCAAGCAGCGCACCCACTCCACACGCGAACAGACTGCTCAGCCCGGTAGATGCCGTGCAATTAGATGAGGTCAACGACGGTTACTCGGCGGGCCGAGACAGACCACCGATCGTGCTCGGGCTGGCCGGCTCCTGGTCCTCGCTCAATGCTTCCAAGCCGGTTATGCGGCAGCTTGCCGGCTGACCCCAGTCTGACCCCAACAGGTCCACACCAACCGCCATCGGGACAACCTCGGACCCATGCTTCACCCTGCGCCCAGGAGCTAACCGTCTGTTGCTCGCTCCTACGGACCAGAAGGTTGGGGGTTCGAATCCCTCCGAGCGCGCCAACAAAACCCCAGGTCACCAGGTGGATGACCTGGGGTTTTGTCATGTCCAGCAGCCAATCAGGCCTCAACTCCCCGGCACCGCGGACCTAGACTCAGCGGCATGTCTGGCTACTTGCAGGTCTCGACGGCGACGGCGACTCGCGAAGAGGCGGTCCGGCTCGGTGGGTCGGCGGTTGAAGCGGGTCTTGCGGCCGGCGCGCAGGTAGTAGGGCCGGTCGTCTCGGTCTTCTGGCATGAAGGCCAGTACGGCGAAGGCGAGGAGTGGCAGCTCTTGCTGAAGACGACTGAGCGCAGCTACGCGAAGTTGGAGGCCCACCTCCTGCTGGCGCACTCCTGGAGCAATCCCGAGGTCTGCGCCGTGCCGATCACGATGGGCTCTGCGGGTTACCTGGACTGGCTGGATCGAACGACCAAGGGCTAGCCGCGCGCTCGCTCCAGTACGGCTGCCACCTCGGGGCCACCGTGGTGGGAGAGGCGGCGGAGTACGCCCCGAAGTCGTTCGCCAGGGCGGATGGAGCCGACTCCCGAGGCGAGGTCGAGGGCTTGTTCGGTGACGGTTGCGGCGCGCTCGGGTTCGTTGGCGTCAAGGAGCGCGTGAGCAAGCCAGGTGCTGTAGAGGGCCTTGTCCCGGGCGTGGGTGTCGTCGTACCGGGACAGGGCGTCTTCTAGCACCGGTATGGCGCGGGCGGGCCGGCGCAGTTCGGTGAAGCAGCGCCCGGTCATGATGTCTATCTCCAGCGGGTCGACCCAGAAGACCCAGTCCGGCTCAGGGGCGTGCGACGGTTCGTTGACTGCGGCAACGGCATGGTCGAGTGCCCGCGCCGCGGCCGAGGCCTGCCCGGCCACTGCGTAGGCCCACGCGAGGCGCTCGTGCAGCAATGCGCGGACGCGGGGCGTCGTTCCAGCCCCAGCCTCTGCAACCCTCGTGGACTCGGCGGCGACTTGGCTATCGGCGTTCTCGTAAGCGATAAAAGCCAGAGAGTTGCCTTCAAGGCCGGGGTCGCCGGATTCCCGAGCAGCCGACAGAGCAGACCGGTAATGCCGCCGAGAGTCGGTGTAGCGGCCGGCGTCGAATGCCGCCCAGCCAGCCATCTGTGCTTGTTCGGCGAGGACGCCGGTCAGCGCGCGGGCGGTCGCACTGCTGTAACTGGCGGTCTTGATCAGCTTCTCCGTCGCCGCCATCTCGCTCAGATAGACCTGATAGGTGTCCATGCCGCCGAGATGGTCGTCCAATCGACGCAAGCGAGCCGTGCGTTTATGCAGTTGGAGCACCTGGATAGCGCCGATCTGACTGCCCATGCGCGCCCGAGCGATCGGTGCGAGAGCCAGCGCAGTAGCAAGACCTGCGAAGGCGCGGCGATCCACGGATTCCCCCTCCTCGTCATCAGGTCGGAGTAGGTCGTCAAGCTGTTCATCAGAGACTTGGAGCTTCTGTGCGAGCACCGGCCGTACCCACGGCTGCGGGGCGGTCTTCCCAGCCTCCCAGCGCAACACGGTCGACCGCTCGACACCTAGCGCTTGCGCGAGTCCATCCTGACTGAGGCCGACGGCTCTGCGGCGCACAGCGAGAGGGGTACGTCGAACCGGCCCCACGGATGCCTCATTTCTGCCTCATCCGGCCGCAACTACTTGGTGTTACCTGGGCCGTGCGGCGAGTCAATGCCGAGATCACGAAGGTACCAGCGGGAGGAGGGGTAACCAGCTGATGGTCGAAACGACGACGCGCGATGGTTTCGAGTGGGCCGGGGACAGCCACCAGCCAGTAAAGCGGGACTCGCGCGGCTGGCCGATCTTGAGGCCCTCACGGTCAGGCCCCTGCGACGGCCTGAATCCGGTGACTGGCCGAGGCTGCCTTCTTGGCGACCACCAGGGTCACCACCGAGACGATTCCGGCGCGGAGTGGCTAGACGAGGAGTAGCCCGCACAATCGAGCGGAGCGCGCGTGTCGATCCCTGCATCCGCGTGCGCTCCGCTTCACCATCTCGTCCGCGTGTCGCAATGCGGACGCCGTACCCGGCGCGCCAGCGAACAGCCTGCTCGGACGCGGCCTCCCAGCCGGGCCATTCGCCCGAATCCATTCCCTCCGCTGCTCTGCCGAGTTGACCTTTAAGAATCAAGGCGCCAACGGGACGAACGCTTCCTGTGGTCACTCGTTTGTCCGGCCATCACGACACCGGTCAAGAGTGTGGTGCGTTATTACGGTTTCGAACAAGTTCGGCGCTTGACCTGCGCCGCGCTGGTCCTGGTTTCCGGCTATCAGGGGAGCGGGGCAGATGCGGGGTCTTGCGAACTTATTGTTCACGGGCCAACCTATGGCATGACATTGCCCGAGCCTGACGCGGAGTCATCTTCGAAGTCCTTGGAACTCGCCTACGAGGCGGCCAAACAGACGCTTGCTCATCAGGACAGCACGTTGACTAACATCCGGAACAGGGTCACCGCACTGTTTACGGCGGCAGCCCTAGCCGTTTCGTTCACTGCAGGGGTCGGGCTGATAAGTGGCGATGGCAGGGTTGGCAAGCAGTATCCGGTATGGGCTGGCCTGCTCCTCTTTGTTGTTCTCGTTCTGATGTCGGCGGCCGTCCTGATCGTCCATTGGCCTTCGAAGGGGTGGCACTTCGGGCCAAGTTCCTCAGTCATCCGGGAGAAGTGCGATGCTGGCTGGACTGAGTTGGAGGTCCGTCGGCACGTCCTTGATGCGATGATCGTCGGTTGTCAGGAGAACCGGCCAAAGCTCAAGTTCCGACAGCAGGCGTTCCGTGCGGTAATCCTTCTTCTGTCGTTCGAAGTTCTCCTGATAATGGTTGCGATAACGGCTACGTGGTGAGTGGAGGGGACAGATGACAGAGCAGTGGGACAACTATCGGAACAAGGGTGACAAGGCAGGGAAAGGAAAAGATAGGCCTGAGAAGAAGGACCCGCCCAAGGCTGAGAAACCCAAGGATCGTCCGAGGGGCGACGAGCGGAAGTCGCGCGGCGAGTAGGGGATGCAACCCGGTCAATAGGCATCTGTTACGAGTAGAGATCCAGTTGGATCGCGGAAGAGGATGCCGAGGACTCCGTCGTCAGGGCATGAATGATTCGCCTCGCCCAGTGCGGGCGCTCGGGGCGACCCTTGCCTCTTGCCGGCTATGCCTGGCTCGTCGTCAGCGGTCGCGCCAGGCTAGTGGGGAGACTTGGAGGGCGGCGTCCGCCAGGCGGCGGCCGAAGTCGGTCTTGATTCGGGCGCGGGATGACTCGATCCAGCCGTCGACGCGCTGGTAGCCGGCTTCGCGGTACTCGACTGCCTGCATGAGGCACTCGAGGCGGTCGGCGTCCTTGGCGCAGCGCGCTTCGATGGTCTCCTCGGTCTCGTACTCCAGGACGGCGTCGCGGATGCTCTTGGCCGCGTTGTCGGGAAGCGCGGCTGTCTGGTCAGCCGTGATGCGCTCGTTGCCTGCGACCTCGACGTACGGCCGTGCGCTGTGGGGAATGTCGCCGATGCGGGTTTCCTGCGAGTCATGCCACATGCCTAGGTAGGCAGCACGGGCCGGATCGCCGCCCTCTTCGCTCGCGATCAGTGCAGCGAGTTGAGCCATTCTGAGGCTGTGCTCAGCGACCGACTCGGGGTCGCGCACGCCGACATGCCACCATCCGGCCCGCCGCAGCCGCTTGAGCACGCCCATCTCGTAGGCAAAGGCCACGACACTGGTTGCATCGCGATCGGTGGTCTCGTCGGCCACAGTGGTTCACCTCTCTGTCATCGGCTCGCCAGTTGCAAGCCTGGGGCTAATCCTGCAGGCCGTCGGCTCGGCGTTGCCGCTGAGGTCGAGGTTGGGTCTGGGGCAGCTTCGATGTCAGCCCGGGGACGTTGGGACCGTCGTGGCGTTTAGGCGGGCGATTACCTCGTTGGGGGTGAAGTCGTAGCCCTTTGCGTGGGGGCCGGTCCAGTTCAGGCCGATTAGTAGGCCGTCCTGGCGTAGGGAAGGGAGCCAGCGGTCGCGCCAGCGAGACAGGTCAAGCTCTTCTGAGGCGAGGGTGGAGTAGGTGGGGACTGTCTTGATGATGCGGCGGACGCGGGCCTCGGTGGACCAGAAGGGTTGGGAGCGTTGGCCTTGGGAGTTCATGGGGGCGGGGTAGCCGTCGGCGTCGCGGACGGTCCAGAGGCGGCCGGTGCGGGTGACGTCACGGAAGAAGGCGGCGGCTTGGGCGGCGCTTTGGCTCATGGCTCCATCTTGGCGGAGGACCGCTTCTGCGCCATGTAGTCATCTAGGCTGCGGGGCTGTGGAGTTCTTTGTGTATGGGCGGGATTGGGTTGGGGCGGGCGGGCTCAAGGGGAGGTTGACCGGGGAGCACTGGGATTTTATGGATGGGTATGGGGAGGTGTTGGTTGCTCGGGGGCCGACGTTGACTGGGCAGGGGGATGAGGCTGAGTCGACGGGGAGCATGCACATCGTCGAGTTGCCGGATGTGGGGGCTGCTCGGGCGTTTGCCTATGAGGAGCCCTATTACCTGGGCGGTGTGTTTGAGTCGGTGTTGTTGTGCGGGTTTCGCAACTTGTCGGAGCGGACCATGTGGGACTTTGCCGACGCGGTTGATGGGTATGGGCGGTTTCTGGTGATCAGGATGGACACAGCAGAGATCGCGTCAGTCGTGTCGAAGCACGTGGTTTTGTACGGCGAGTTGCTCGAGCTTGAGGGTGAGGCGCGGCTTGGGTGGGCGGCGCTTGTGGAGGCGCCGGACATGGAAGCTGCGGCCGCGGTGCTGCCGGGCGGTGACGGTCGTACGGAGGTCCATCACTGGTGCTTTGGGGGTAGGTCCTCTTAGGTGGGGATCCAGGTGGGCCACCAGGGTGGGACGTTGCCAGGGCAGATGCCGGGGGACGAGGCCGGCGTACCGGCCCAGGAGTAGAGGGCCAGGTCGGCGATCGTGATCGCGATGACGGCGGCCAGGAACGGGCTGAAGAAGCCCTTGCCGCCTCTGGTGAGCCGGTAGACGAGGGTGAAGAGGACGACGTTCACCACCACCGAGACGGGAAGTCCGACGAAGAGCAGGGTGGAGCCGTTGGCGACCTTGCCGATGTCGACGTTGCACGTGTCCCAGCTCCGCCGCGTCAGCGTCAGCAGCGCGATCGCCGCGCCGCCGCCGATCACCCAGGCCAGGAACGTCTCGCCGCGGCTGCCCTTCGAAATCGCCATGCCGTCACGGTAAGTGCTCGCGGGTCCGACGGCGCACATGAGCGCGCCGGACGGTCGACCTTCGAGCTGGTCGAAGGCCGAGCATCGAGGCGTGACGGACACACCGACGTTGAGGCGCGCCATCATCTCCACCTCGCGCGGGAGCGGCTCGCAGTACTGGGGCCGGATGCGTACGGCGACCCGATCCGAGGTGCCGTTGATCGGATGGGTGAAGCGCTGGACGCAGGATCGACCGAGCCTCTACCGACAAATCCGTCCACCGTCGGCTGATATACGGGCGGGCACTGGCAGAGTGTGCGCATGGATCGTTGGGCCGCCTCGCCGTTCCGGATCGGGATCTCCGGGTGGAGGTACCCGCCCTGGCGCAAGGTGTTCTACCCGGACGGCTTGCCGCAGCGCGCGGAGCTCGAGTACGCCTCGCACCGGTTGAACTCGATCGAGATCAACGGGTCGTTCTACTCGCTGCAGCGGCCGTCGTCGTACCAGAAGTGGTACGACGAAACGCCGCCCGGGTTCATCTTCACCGCCAAGGGTCCGCGGTTCGTCTCGCACATGAAGAAGCTCGCCGACGTGGACGCCCCGCTGGCCAACTTCTTCGCCTCCGGAGTGCTTGCGCTCGGCGAGAAGCTCGGGCCGATCCTCTGGCAGCTGCCGCCCACCCTGGGCTACGACCCGGACCGGCTCGCCGCGTTCTTCCAGTTGTTGCCCAGGACAACGGCCGAGGCCGGCGAGCTGGCCGCCAAGCACGACGACCGGATGAACGATCGCGCCTTGCTCCACAGCACTGTGGACATCCCCATGCGCCATGCGATCGAAGTACGGCATCCTTCCTATGAGAAGGCGGAGTTCGTCGAGCTACTGCGGGAACACGACATCGCGCTGGTCTGCGCAGACACCGCAGGCAAGTGGCCGATGCTCGACGACGTCACCTCGGACTTCGTCTACGTCAGGTTGCACGGCGCCGACGAGTTGTACGTCAGCGGCTACACCGACGACGAGCTCGACCGCTGGGCGGCGAAGGTCCAGACCTGGCAGAAAGGCGGTACGCCGACCGACGGCCGCACGGTGGCTCCGCGCGCGCCGCGCAAGCGCCGCGATGTCTACGTGTACTTCGACAACGACGTGAAGGTCCACTCGCCGTACGACGCCGAGGCGCTCGCCGCCAGGCTCGGCGTCAACCCACTGACCTGAGCGGGGAACCCGGACTGCCCGGATTCCCCGCCCCCGACGGATCAGAAGCCGGTGCGGACCGTACTGCGGTCGTCGGCCAGCGGTACGTCGCTCATACCCGCGCGGGTCTTGTTGCGATACGTCCGGGCCAGTGGTGAGAACGGGTGGTCAGCCGTGCGCTCCATATCGAGCACCGCGATGGACGAACTGCCGTCCGGGACGCACTGCGCGGCCCATTCGCCGTAGGGGTTGATCACGCCGGACGGTATCGCCGGGCTGTGATTGGCGATCACGGCGTAGCTGATCCAGTAGGTGTTGGTGGAAGCGTGCCCCCTGGCCTCGGTGGGGGTCCCTGTGTTGGGCTCGGTCCCGGCGGTGTTGTGCGACACCAGGACACAGTCGACGTCGAGGCGCTCGTACTGGTGGAACAGCTCCGGGAAATGCACGTCCATCCCCAGCGCGCAGCCGAACCGGAACCCGTCGACCTCGAAGGTCACCGGAGCCGAGCCCGGGGTGTACATGTAGGTGATCTTCGTGCTCGACAAGGTGCGCTCGTCGTACCGCGTCGCGACCGCGCCCTGGTCGGAGATCACGTAGTGGCTGTTGTGCGGCCGGGTCGGTTCGGTCAGGCGGTGGACCGAGCCGAGCACGGTCCACAGTTTGAGCTCACCGGCCAGCGCCGCGATCGAGGCGAGCTCTTCGCGGAGCACGTCCCATTCGAAGCGGCTCCAGTCGGCGTCACCGACCTGGTCGGGGCCGTCGACGGACATCACGTACTTGTTGGGGAAACAGGTCGCTCCTTCGGTGAAGTGCACGACCCGGGCACCGGCGGCGCGTGCCTGCCGCATGAGGTGCCGCAGTTCGTTGCCGCTGGCGCGGAGTTGGTCGATGTCGCGCGGGTCGTCGTAGCTGCTCGTCTGAGCGACGGCCAGGCGCAGGGTGGATTCCGGCATCACGTCTCCTGGTGGAGTCGGGCGGAAGTGCCTCAGAGCAGTCGTGTAGGACTCGCCGGTCTTGGCGGCGCGGGCCCGAACCCGACGCTTGAAGTTCCCGTTGGCTGTCATCTGGCCTTCCACGTCCCGAACGGCAGCTCCCCAGCAACCACGCCCGAGACGATCGGACCAGGACAACGACCTGAGACGGTGGTCCCTTTGCCTCCCGATGGACCGTGCTGGGGACGATCGCCGGAGGTGACGCGGAGGACACGCGCGCGACCATGCTGCCCACGCCCCCACCCCGCCGTCAAACCAACACGCCCACCACCCTGGTACTCCGAACCCCGCGTCCCGCAGTACAGGCGGGGATTCCTTTCAGGGCGGATGGGAGTCTCAATCGGGGGTGGTCGGGTGGAACATCCGCAGGCGTGATCGGGTTGGCCTGAGAGAGTGGGGTTGACGGTTCGTGACGAGTTGGGAGTTCAGGTGAGCATTCGCGTCGGGTACAAGGCGTCCGCGGAGCAGTTCGGGCCGCGGGAGCTGGTGGAGTACGCGGTCCGGGCCGAGGAGCTCGGGCTCGACAGTGTGACGGTGTCGGACCACTTCCTGCCATGGCGGCACGAGGGCGGGCACGCTCCGTTCGCGCTGGCATGGATGGCGGCCGTCGGGGAGCGGACCAGCCGGGTGCTGATCGGCACGTCCGTGCTGACGCCGACGTTCCGGTACAACCCGGCCGTGATCGCGCAGGCGTTCGCGACCATGGGCGTGCTCTACCCGGACCGGATCATGCTCGGTGTCGGCACCGGTGAGGCGCTGAACGAGATCGCCGTCTCTGGGCGTGAGTGGCCCGAGTTCAAGGAGCGGTTCGCGCGGCTGCGGGAGGCGGTCGACCTGATCCGCAACCTGTGGACGGAGGAGGGC
Source organism: Kribbella qitaiheensis (assembly GCF_042657745.1). Lineage (GTDB taxonomy): Bacteria > Actinomycetota > Actinomycetes > Propionibacteriales > Kribbellaceae > Kribbella > Kribbella qitaiheensis. The sequence continues at coordinate 8,555 of NZ_JBHSKE010000071.1, forward strand.
GTCAGCTCCGACGGGCCGTTCTACAAGACGGTCGACGCGTTCATCTACGACCGGCCCGAGACCCCGCTGAAGATCTACGTGGCCGCCGGCGGACCGCTGGTCGCGAAGTACGCGGGCCGTGTGGGCGACGGGTTCATCGCGACCTCCGGCAAGGGCATGGACCTGTACACCGAGAAGCTGATCCCGGCGGTCAAGGAAGGCGCCGAGAAGGCCGGGCGCACCTTCGACCAGGTCGACAGGATGCTCGAGGTGAAGCTGTCGTACGACCGGGACCCGGAGCAGGCGCTGGAGAACACCCGGTTCTGGGCGCCGCTGTCGCTGACGCCTGAGCAGAAGCACAGCGTGCACAGCGCGACCGAGATGGAGCGCCTCGCCGACGAGCTCCCGATCGAGCAGGTGGCGCAGCGGTGGATCGTCGCGTCCGACCCGGAAGAGGTTGTCGCACAGCTCCAGCCATACCTCGACGCCGGCTTCAACCACCTCGTGATGCACGGCCCGGGCAACGACCAGGAGCGCTTCCTGACCCAGTTCTCGGCGGACGTGCTGCCGCTGCTGCGCAAGCTGGGATGAACCCCGGCCTGCCGGCCCGGAGTACGCGCAAGCCCTCTGCGACCTGGAGACGACGAACGCGGCGGACTATCCCTACACGCCGGCGACGGCGCACACCGCACGGGACCTCGCGGGCACCCAGAATCTTGGCTCGAAGATGGCCGAGTCTTCGGCGCCGGCGGAGCGGGCCTGAACGCCGCCAGCCTCGGCGCCAACGAAGCCCTCGGCTACACCATCACCGAACGCTGGTGCAGCTACTGCCCACCGGCCGCGAACCAATAGCCTCGGGCCATGCCGGACAACTCCCGTACTCCGCAGTCCTACGCGCGGGGTGAGCTCGTCATCGTGGTCGATGTGGCCGAGCTGAAGCGGGCGGCCGACTTCTGGACGCAGGCGCTCGGGTTCGTCCAGGAGGGTGATGCGGGCGGGCGCTATCTGAGTCTGCTCCCTGTGGACGGCAGCGGCATCGAGGTACTGCTGCAGAAGGTCGACGACGAGAAGCACGGCAAGAACCGGCTGCATCTCGATCTGCGGACGCACGATCTCGACGCGGAGGTCGACCGCGTCCGTGCCCTCGGTGCGTCCGTGGTGACCGAGGAGCCGATCGTGGAGTCCGGTTGGACCTGGCACGTGCTCGCCGATCCCGACGGCAATGAGTTCTGCGTGCTCCAGGCGCCGTCTCAGCAGGCCTGAGCGGTCTCAGGTGGTGATGGTCACCGGGCGCTGCGGAGTCTGGAGCGGGTCGGAGGCCAGGCGGGCGTGGCGCTCCACGTCGAACCGCGTGCCGTCGTACGCGAGGCGCTGACGCTCGAGCCCCTCGAACAGGAAGCCGGCGCTCGCTGCGACTCCGCAGGAGGCCGGGTTGTTGGTGCGATGGCCGAGCTCGAGCCGGTAGAGCCCGGCGTCGTGGTGGGCCCAGTCGACTAGGGCGCGCAGCGCGTCCCGGGCGACTCCCTGGCCGCGGATGTCCGCGATGGTCCAGTACCACGTCCAGCCGACCTGGTGCCGGTCGATGTTGGTCACTGCCACACAGCCGATCGGGTGATCGTCGGCGTCGGCCACGGCGTACACGTGTCCGTTGTCCAGGTCCGCGACCCGCCCGATCCAGTCGACAGCGGACGCGGTGTCGCGGATGCCGCCCTGGTTGATCATGTCGGGATCCTGATGAGCGGCGGTCAGCCGCAACGCGTCCGCCACGCGCCAGCGGCGCAGATCAAGCCTCGCCAGGTCATACCCCATTCAACGAGGCTACCGCCGCGCTCGCCCCGGGAAACCTCCGGACGGCGCGTACACGATGACGCAGAGTGGCCCCCTAGGGTTGGGGCCATGACTTTCCTCGACTTCACGAATCAGGTTGTCCTTGTCACCGGAGCGAGCAGTGGGATCGGGGCCGCTGCCGCGGTGGGGTTCGCGGAGACCGGAGCCACCGTCGCGTTGCACTACCACCACAACGAGGAGGGCGTCCGGCACACGCTGAACGCCGTCGCGAGCGCGGGCGGGCAGGCGACGATCCACCAGGCCGATCTGGCGAATCCCGATGCGGCCGGCGCCCTCGTCGACGAGGTGCTCGCGCGGCACGGGAAGATCGACGTCCTGGTGAACAACGCCGGCGACCTGGTCAAGCGCGCGCCGGTGGTCGACGTACCGGACGAGGAGTTCCGCCGGATCATGGACGTGAACCTGACCTCGGTCTTCGCGATGAGCCGTCGGATCGTGCCGGTACTGCGGGCCCAGGGCGGCGGCGCGATCGTGAACGTCACCTCGATCGCGGGCCGCCACGGCGGAGGCGGCGGCTCGGTCGTGTACGCCACCAGCAAGGGCGCGGTGAGCACGTTCACCCGCGGCCTCGCGAAGGAGTTGGCCCCCGACAACATCCGCGTCAACGCGATCTCGCCGGGCGTCATCAAGACCCCGTTCCACGACCGCCACACCGGCGACGAGCAGATGCAGGGCATGCTCGCCACCATCCCGATGGGCCGCGCAGGCACCCCGCACGAATGCGTCGGCACCATCCTCTACCTGGCCTCCGACTCCATGAGCAGCTACGTCACCGGCCAGATCGTAGAAGTCAACGGCGGCCAGTTGATGCCGTAGTACAGGCCGCTTGCCGGCTCAAAGACAAGTACGCCGTACCGCGGTTGCCCGGGTACGGCGTACTTGTTACGGCGGGTTATCAGCCGTTGAGGAGGTCTTCGAACGGGGTTGGGGTGGTGTAGGGGTCGACCGGGGTCGTCTGGTCGTTGCTCATGGCGCTGACGAGTTCGTTGGCGGCGCGTTCGATCCGGGCGTGGAGCTTGGTTGCTCCGGCACCCCAGTCGGTCGAGGCCGCGTAGACGCCGGTCGGGATCGGGTTCGCTTGCAGGTAAGCGAAAAGCGGACGCAGTGCGAAGTCCAGCACCAGCGAGTGCCGCTCGGTCCCACCCGTTGCCGCGAGCAACACCGGCTTGCCGGCCAGGGCCTTGTCGTCGATCACGTCGAAGAACATCTTGAACAGCCCGTTGTACGACGCGCTGAAGGTCGGCGTCACCGCGATCAACGCGTCGGCCGCGACCACGGTGTCCAGCACCTTGCGCAGGCTCTCGGTCGGGAACCCGGTCAGCAGGTTGTTCGTCAGGTCGTGCGCGTGGTCGCGCAGCTCGATGATCTCGACCTTGTACGGCGTCCCGCGGCCGTCCAGGGCATCCCGGACGGCGGCGGTCAGCTGGTCGGCGAGCAGCCGGGTGGACGACGGGACGGTCAGCCCGGCCGTCACCACGGCGATGGTGCGTTCCTTCATCGGGTCCCCTCCAGCCCCACGACCTCCGGGCTCACGGTCTCCAGCTCGCGGGCGCGCTCGGCGGCCGCCTTCAGTGAAGCATGGGTCGGCGCCTCCGGCACGTGGGCCGGGCGCTTCGCCTCGAACTCCTTACGCAGGACCGGAACGACCTCGGAGCCGAGGATGTCCAGCTGCTCCAGCACTGTCTTCAGCGGCAGGCCGGCGTGGTCCATCAGGAACAACTGCCGCTGGTAGTCGCCGAAGTGCTCGCGGAACGACAGCGTCCGCTCGATCACCTGCTGCGGGCTGCCCACCGTCAACGGGGTCTCCCGGCTGAAGTCCTCGAGCGAGGGCCCGTGGCCGTAGACCGGCGCGTTGTCGAAGTACGGCCGGAACTCCTTGACGGCGTCCTGCGAGTTCTTCCGCATGAACACCTGCCCACCGAGTCCGACGATCGCCTGGTCGGCGGCACCGTGTCCGTAGTGCTCGAACCGGCGGCGGTACAGGTCGATCATCTGCTTGGTGTGCGAGACCGGCCAGAAGATGTTGTTGTGGAAGAAGCCGTCGCCGTAGTACGCGGCCTGCTCGGCGATCTCGGGGCTGCGGATCGAGCCGTGCCACACGAACGGCGGTACGTCGTCCAGCGGCCGCGGCGTCGAGGTGAAGCCCTGCAGCGGCGTGCGGAACTTGCCTTCCCAGTCGACGACGTCCTCGCGCCACAGGCGGCGCAGCAGGGCGTAGTTCTCGACCGCCAGGGCGATGCCGTTGCGGATGTCCTGCCCGAACCACGGGTAGACCGGGCCGGTGTTGCCGCGGCCCATCATCAGGTCGACCCGGCCGTCGGCCAGGTGCTGCAGCATCGCGTAGTCTTCGGCGATCTTCACCGGGTCGTTCGTGGTGATCAGCGTGGTCGAGGTGGACAGGATGATCTTCGACGTCTGCGCCGCGATGAAGCCCAGCATCGTCGTCGGTGACGACGGCACGAACGGCGGGTTGTGGTGCTCGCCCTGGGCGAAGACGTCGAGGCCGACCTCTTCGGCCTTGACCGCGATGGCGACCATCGACTTGATCCGCTCGGCCTCGCTCACGGTCCGGCCGGTGGTCGGATCCTGGGTCACGTCGCCGACGGTGAACACACCGAACTGCATCTGAACTCCTTGGTCTCTTCCAGTGACTATTAAAGATTAAACTATCTTGCCGTCCTCAACGGCAGCCCCCCGCCCGGTATTCCATCCTTGCTCACCCGGCCGACGGCCCCGACCTCTTGTCAGACTCCGGTCCGTCCAGTGAAACTAGCTCCCGCCACGCGAAACCTCACCGCCCCGAGGAGCGTCACCCCATGTCACAGAACTCTCCCAAGCTCAGCCGCCGCCTCCTGCTCGGCGGAGCCGTCGCAGCCCCCGCCGCCGGCCTGGCCCTCCCGGCCGCCGCTCGCCCAGCATCAGACGCCGCCGGCCCGGTATCAGCCGGAGTCGGCCAGGCGAAGGATCTGTCGGCGGAACTGCTCGACCAATGGGCCGGGGCCGGCGGAGCACACCCGCTGATCCCGGACATCTCGCACGCCGGCTACCGCGGCGGCGAACGCCCACGCCGAGCTCGCGTCGTCGCCCGGGTCACCGACTTCGGAGCCCACCCCGGCAGTACTGCGGACGCCGCGCCCGCCTTCAACGCCGACGAAGGCGCCGCAGCTCACGACCGGGTCGGGTGGCCAGTACATCCAGTACGCGACGCTGCAGTGGCCGGTGCGGATCGAGGCGGTGCTTGGTGATCGGCTGGTGGGGTTGGCGCAGCCGGTGCGGTACGACCTGCGGCCGGCCTGGCCCTCGCGGCTGCGGGAGATCGGGCCGACGGTGCACGACGTCGGGGTGGAGTCGCTGACGATCCGCAACGAGCTCCGGCCGATGACGATCCACAACCGCCACCCAGGGTCGAACGGCCTTTGTTTCCAGGCGGTTCACGACTGCTGGGCCGACGACGTCCGGGTGGAGAACTGCGATCTCGGCTTCGGTTTCACCACCACCAAGGCCGTCACGCTGACCGACGTCGTGGTCGGCGGCCGGTCCGCGCACCACAGCTTTGCCTGCCGGATGCAATCACATGACAACCTGGTGGACGGCTTCGAGATCGAGCAGTTCACCGTCCCGCTGCCGACCGGCGCGCTGCACCACGGGCTCAACCTGGAGGGGCTGTCGGCCGGCAACGTCTGGCGCCGCGGCCGGATGGCAGAGGGCACTTTCGACACCCACCGGGCGATGCCGTTCGAGAACGCCCGGACCGACATCACCCTGGTGAACAACGGCCGCGTCGGCGGTTCAGCAGCCTCCGGCCCGCTGTTCGGCGCGCGGATCGCCCACTGGAACGTCCGCATCACCAGCGGTTCGCCCTACGCCATCCAACTGGCGGACGTTGCCCCGCGGAGCATCACGGTCGGCCTCCAAGGCCTCACCTCTGACGCCAGCGGTCTACCCCGCGACTTCCCCGGCGACCTCGAGAACGGCACCTACCAGCTGGCGTCCCGCCCGTCGGTCGCCGACCTGTACGCCGCCCAGCGAGCCCGCCACCAGGAGTGACGGACTGGGCTCAGAGGCTTTGAGAGGCCAGGAGGGACTCGTCGCCGGTCAGGGCGGCGGCGATCCGGCGGTGCATGGTGGCCTCGTCGGCGCGGGAGAGGCGTTCGAGGGTGCGGGCCATCAGGAGATGGGCGTAGGACTCCGTGGGAGCCCGGTCGAGGATCTCGACGAGGTGCGCCTCGGCGGGCTTGAGGAGGGCGGAGTGGAAGTAGGCGCGGGCCAGAAGCAGCCGCGTGCCGACGTCGTCCGGGGTCTCCTCGACGATTGGGAGCAGCGCCTTGATCGCGCCGCGGTAGTCCCGTTCCTCGAAGTACTGCTGGCCGAGGCCGTAGCTCAACGCGCGCATGTCTTCCATCGTGAAACCTCCGTCTCGGCTGAAGAACAACGGCAGCAGTAACGCCCCGCAGTACCGGCCTATTCCGGCGGTACTGCGGGGCGTGGGGCAGAGGTGATCAGGCGGCGTCGAGGGCGGCGACCTGCTGCGGGGTCAGCGTCACGTCGATCGCGGTGTAGGAGTCGCGGATGGTCTCCGGACGGCTCGAACCGGGGATCGGGATGACGTGCGGCGACTTGGCCAGCATCCAGGCCAGCGTCAGCTTTTGCGGGCTGATGCCGAGCTCGGTGGCGATGCGGTGGAAGGCGGGATGCTTGTCGCCCAGGTCACCGGCCTTACTGATGCCGCCGAGCGGGGACCAGGGGAGGAACGCGATGCCGAGCTCGTCGCACAGCTCCAGCTCGGGCTCGCTGGACCGGAAGGCCGGCGAGAACTGGTTCTGGACCGAGACGAGGCGGCCGCCGAGGATCTCGTTGGCCAGGCGGATCTGGTCCGGGTTCGCGTTCGAGATGCCGGCCATCCGCATCTTGCCCGCGTCGAGCAGGTCCCGGATCGCGCCGATCGACTCCTCGTACGGCGTCTTCGGGTCCGGCCGGTGGAACTGGTAGAGGCCGATCGCGTCGACCCCGAGCCGCTTGAGGGACGCCTCGGCGGCCTGCTTGAGGTAGTCGGCTGAGCCGTTCAGCGTCCAAGAGCCGTCGCCTGGGCGGAGGTGGCCGCCCTTGGTCGCCACCAGCACGCCGGAGGTGTCGCCGCCGTACGTGGCCAGCGCCTTGGCGATCAGCGTCTCGTTGTGGCCGTCGTCCGTCGCGGTCAGGTGGTACGCGTCGGCGGTGTCGATCAGCGTGATCCCCGCGTCCAGCGCGGCGTGGATGGTCGCGATCGACCGCTCCTCGTCGGGCCGGCCCTCGATCGACATCGGCATACCGCCGAGGCCGATCGCGCTGACCTCGACGTCGCCGATCCGGCGGGTCTTGTTCGTTTCAGATGCCATGCGTCCAGCCTTGCGCGGCCCGAATCAGTATTCCAACAGGAAAAACCACTAAGAGTCAGTGCTGCTGACGATGAATGCTGCCGGGGAGGCGGTCGGCGGACCGCCTCCCCGGTGCATGCTCAGGCGAGGTGCACGTGCGGTTGCGGTCCTCGACGACGTAGGTCGCGCGGGTGCTGATCGGCGCGTCAGGCCGGCTCACGAACGGAACGACCCGGACGTCCGAGCGCCAGCGATGCTGGTCGACCGTCACCCGCACGTATCCGCGCTGGGAGTTGAAGAACTTCAGGTGCGGGTTGGCCGCCAGGAACTGCTGGCCCTGGTCGGTGGTGTCGGACCCGCTGCCGCCGCGATGACTGTGGATCGAAGCTCAGGTAACCAGTGCCGTTGATCGGTCGAGCGAGGTCAACAGGTGACACGGCAGGATGGGGCGCATGCAGAACGATGAGCGGATCCGCCGGGCCCGGCCGGACGACGTACCGGCAATCGTCGACCTGGTCTACGGGCTGGCGGAGTACGAGCGGGCGCCGGACGAGTGCCGGCTGACCGCGGAGCAGTTGCAGGCGGCCCTCTTCGGGGAGAAGCCGGCCGTCTTCTGCCATGTCGCGGAGACCGGTGGCGAGGTGGTCGGCTGCGCGCTGTGGTTCCTGAACTTCTCCACCTGGCGCGGCGTGCACGGCATCTACCTGGAGGACCTCTTCGTCCGCCCGGAGCAACGCGGTTCCGGCCTGGGCAAGGCCCTCCTCATCGCCCTCGCCCAGGAATGCGTCGCCAACGGCTACGAACGCCTCGAGTGGTCCGTCCTCGACTGGAACACCCCGGCCATCGACTTCTACAAGTCCCTCGGCGCCCTGCCGCAGGACGAGTGGACCACCTTCCGCCTAACCGACGTCGCCCTGACGCAGCTCGGCAGCTAGTACTGCGGAGTGGGTGCGGGTCCACGCCTCGGTTTGGCGGAGTTGGGCGGGGATGTCCAGAGCGACCAGGCGGGCCATCGCCGGGTTGCCCTCGGCCGCCTCGGATTCGATGCCGGTCCAGCTGCGGTGTTGCCACCAGAGGATCGTCTCGATCAGGTCTGACGTGTCGGCCGGGCCGTAGCCGTCGAGCAGGGCCCGCCGTTGGGTAGCGACGTGGGCTGGAGTGCCGGGAGTGGCGTACTGCCAGCAGATGAAGGCGATGTCGTGGATGCGGCGGCCCGGGGCGGCGATGTCCCAGTCGATGAAGGCGATCGCCTCGGTGCCGTCCTCGGAGTACACGGTGTTCTTGGGGGAGAGATCGTTGTGGCAGACGACCTCCTGGTCGCCCACGAGCGCAGTACCGGCTGTGAGGTCGTGGAACTCGCGGACCAGGCGGCCGACGGAGCGCAGTACCGGGTGGGTGGAGATCGTGGGCTTGCGCGGTTTCTGCCAGGCGACGTAACCGTCGATGAAGCTGAGGATCTCGCGGCCCTCGTCGTCGATCCCGAGGAACCGCGGGGCGCCGGGCCACTCGTCGAGGGCCCGGAGCAGGTCGTGTACGAAGGGAGCCCGCCCGGCCGGCTCGCGCCTTACGGTGTCGCCCTTGCGGATCACCACGGTCACGAATCCACCTGGCAGCGGTTGCTCCTCCACGTCCCTACCCTCTCCCAGCCGTGACGTTGACCGCACTTCCTTTGTGTCCGGGTACGCCGAACGGGGCCGGCCGTGATCTAGTCGGTCCCGTGGAACGACCTGGGAACGAGATGAGCCAGCAACTGATCAGCCGGATCGCGCAGGTGCTGTTCTGGCTGGCGCTGGGTGGAGTCGTCGTCGGCTACCTGATCGACACCCAGGGGGCGGAGCCGCTGGTCCTCGGGATCGCCGCTGTGGTGGTGGCGCTGAGCGCATTCCTGGCGCTCAGGAGCTTCCGGATGGGGGTCCGGTACGGATCGGAGGGGATCGAGGTCCGCGGCTTGGTGCGGAGCCGGCGGATCCCGAGGGACCAGATCATCCGGATCACCGACTTCCCGGCGGTCCGCTGGCAGTCGGCGTCCGGCAAGGCCCGCTGGACCCCGATCTTCGCGTTCTACGGAGTCGGCCAGCTCGCGTCGATCGAGCGCTACAACCAGTTCTGCATCCTCCGCCTCAAGACCTGGGACGAAGACCGCCACAGCAAGCCCCGCCCCAACCCCAACAACCCTCGCCGCCCCCGCAAACCCCGTCGCGACAAGTAGCGGCCGAGCGCCGGGGCCGTCGTGGGTCAGCGGCGGTGGTGGCGTTTGGCCTCGTACATGGCGTTGTCGGCGGTGCGGAGGAGTTCGTTGAGGTCGGAGGCGTAGGGGCTGACGATGGCGGTGCCGATGCTGGCGGTGACCGGGACATCGATGCCGTCCAGCGGACGGCCGATGGCCTCGCTGATGCGGCGCGTCAGCACGTCGAGGTCGTCGCCGTCGATGTCCTCGGCCAGGATCGCGAACTCGTCGCCGCCCAGTCGCGCCACGGTGTCGCCGTGCCGGACCTCGGTGAGCAGCCGGTCGGCGATCTCGCGGAGCGCCTTGTCGCCGGTCTCGTGCCCGTACTTGTCGTTGACCTGCTTGAAGTGGTTCAGGTCGCAGAACAGCAGCGCCCCGCGCCGCCCGGTCTGGCGTGACCGCTGCAGTGCCGAGCTGAAGTGGTGCTGCAGCAGCCGCCGGTTGGGCAGGCCGGTGAGCGGGTCGTGCGCGGCGTGGTGCCGCAACTCCCGCTCCTCGTCCTTGCGCGCGGTCACGTCGTCGATCTGGATCAGGATGATCTGCGGCTGATCCTTGCCCTGGTCGACGATCGCGGCGGTGCCGCCCAGCCAGATGTCGTTCCCGTCGGTCCGCCGGAAGGTCCGCTCGAACCGGTACGGGCCCTTGCCGGTGCTGAGGCGCTCGATCTCCCGGTCGGTCTGGTCCGAGTCCTCGTCACGGAGGTAGTCCACGAAGGTGGTCCCGACCAGTTGGCCGGGGGTGTACCCGGTGATCCGGCAGAAGGCGTCGTTGACCCGCAGTACGCGACCTGCTTCCGGGCCGTCGAAGGCGATCGTGGCCATCCCGTTGCCGGCGCCCTCGAAGACGAGCCGGAAGGTGGTCTCGCTGGCCTCCAGCCGGGCCTTCTCGGCGAGCAACTGGTCCGTCAGCCGGGCCTTGTCGATCGCCAGTCCCGCCTGGGTCGCGAAGATCTCCAGCAGTTCGCGGTGGATCGGGCCCGGGCGACGCTGGTCCTCCGGCAGGTCCACCGCGAGCATGCCGACGAGCTCGCCGTTCGGGGAGTACAGCGGCGCGAACAACGCGTCCAGGGGATGCCAGGCGGCGGGATCCTCAGAGACCGGGATCTGCGGCACCCAGCCGATCACCTCGCCCTCGGGCAACCGCTCGTGCGGGACGAACCGGAGCCCGCCCCACTTGTCCGCGATCTCGAACTCGGCGTCGAAGATGTCGGCGGCGCTGACGGTGCCGAGCAGGGCCTCCCTGGCCTCGGGCGACCCCGCGACGGCGATCACCTCGAACTTTCCGTCGGGGTGGCGCAGGTTCAGCACCGCGATGCCGAAGCCGAGGCCGGTGACGACCCCGTCCACCACCGCCTGCAGGGTTTCGGCCAGGCTGCGCCCGGCGCCCATCCGGGCGCTCACCTCGTAGAGACGGCGTACTGCCGTCATCCGCACAGTGGGCTCGTTCTGCACGTGTGTCTCTCCGGCGTCACGGCGATCGGCGGCCTCACGAGGCCCCCGCCGTGGTGAGGGCCTCTTTACAGAGTGACAGATCGAGCCAGCCGGACAACGTTCTCCGGCACCCCGAGGTCGACCGAGTACGCCGGACGGGAGTCGTGTATCTGCTGTCAGTGACGAGAATACGCCTGCCGGTACGGACAGTGAGCGGTCAGTACCTCAGCTCCATCAGCGACCGGTAGCTCGTCCGGGCCGAGACCCAGGGATCCGTCGGCGCGTCGTGCTCGACCAGCCACTGCTCGACGCCGCCCTGCTCGGCCAGCGCGAACATGGCCGGGAAGTCCAGCCGGCCGGCGCCGACGTCCTCCCACGACCCGTCCGCCGCCATGTCCTTGACGTGCAGCGCGGGGAACCGGCCCGGGTGGTCGCGGAAGTAGTCGACCGGGTCCTTACCGCCGTTGACCACCCAGTACAGGTCCAGTTCGAAGCCGAGCAGGTCGGGCTCGACCTCCTCCACCAGGATGTCGAACAGCACCTGGCCGTCGACCTCGGCGAAGTCGTGGCCGTGGTTGTGGAAGAGCAGCTTGAGGCCCGCCTCCCGCGCGGCCTTCCCGGCCAGCGTGAAGGCGGCCGCGGCCTCGCGGAAGCCCTCGACCGTGCGCAGTTCCGTCGGCAGCGAGGGGACGACGATCCACTGGCCGCCCAGCGTCCGTACGTCGGCCAGTGCGCCGTCCCAGTCCTCCGTCAGGCAGTTGTACCCGACGTGCTCGAGCACGATCTTCAGTCCGGCGTCATCGGCGAAGGACCGGATCTCGGCCGCGGAATGCCCGAACCGGCCACTCACCCCGACCGTCCGGTAGCCGATCTCCGCCAGCCGCTTCAGGGTGCCGGGGTAGTCCTCGGCGAGGGGGCCGCGCATGGTGTAGAGGTGCATGCCGATGCCGTCGGCGGGAATGGTCCGGTCGCTCATACGGAGTGCGCTCCTTCGAGTGAGGGATTCTTGTGTCGCTTCGGGGATGCTTCGGTGTGGTGTGGTGAAAGTTATTGCGTCAGGCAACGTGTTCCCGGTAGCGGGCGAGGGCCAGGTCGAACACCTCTTGCCCCGGCGCGTCCCAGAGGTCCTGGTTGAAGATCTCCACCTCGACCGGGCCGTCGTACCCCGCGGCGTCGCAGGCCTCGCGCAGCCGGCGCAGCTCGATCGCGCCGTCGCCCATCATGCCGCGGCCGAGCAGGGTGTCCGCCGGCAGCGGGACCACCCAGTCGCTCACCTGGTACGAGCAGATCCGGTCGCCGGCCCGCTCGATCTGCCGGTACACGTCCGTGTCCCACCACAGGTGGTAGGCGTCGACGATCACGCCGACCTGCGAGGACGGGAACTGCTCGGCCAGGTCGAGCGCCCCGCCGAGGGACGTCACCACGCACCGGTCGGAGCAGAACATCGGGTGCAACGCCTCCACCGCGAGACGCACCCCCCGCTCCTCCGCGTACGGCGCCAGTTCGGCCAGGCCGTCCCGAACCATCGCCCGAGCGCCCTCGAGATCCCGCGATCCGGCCGGCAACCCGCCGCTGACCAGCACGAGGACGTCGGTGCCGAGCGTGGCGGCCTCGTCGATAGCGCGGCGGTTGTCCTCGATCTTGGCCTGCCGCTCGGCCGCGTCCGTCGAGGTGAAGAACCCGCTCCGGCACAGGGAGGAGACCCGCAGCCCCGCGTCGGCGACGAGCTTCGCGGACCGCTCGACGCCGTACTCCTGGATGGGTTCGCGCCACAGCCCGATCCAGGACAGCCCGGCTCCGGCGCTCGCGGCGACGACCTCCTCGAGCGACCAGTACTTGGTGGTCGCCTGGTTCAGGCTGTAGCGGTTCATGCGTCGACCCCGCCCACGACCAGCAGCTTGCGGAAGCGGTCCACCGCGAGCTCCGGGTTCGTCAGTACTCCGGCCGCGTCGGCCAGGCGGAAGGTGTCCGCGAGGTGCGGCAGCGACCGCCCGGTCTGCAGGCCGCCGACCATGCCGAACCCGGGCTGGTGCCCGTTCAGCCAGGCGAGGAAGGCGATCCCGGTCTTGTAGTAGTACGTCGGCGCCGAGAAGATCTGCCGGGCCAGCGGCACGGTCGGCGCGAAGATCTCGTCGTACTGCGCGAGGTTGCCGTCGTCCAGCGCCTTCAACGCGGCCGCCGCGGCCGGGGCGATCGCGGCGAAGATCCCGAGCAGGGCGTCGCTGTACCGCTCGCCGTCACCACGGATCAGCGACGGGTAGTTGAAGTCGTCCCCGGTGTAGAGTCGGACCCCCTCGGGCAGGCGGTTGCGCAGGGCAACTTCCTTCGAGGCGTCGAGCAACGAGACCTTGATGCCGTCCACGTGGGTCGCGTTCTCGTTGATCAACTCGACGACCACATCGGCCGCGGTGTCCATCGAGTCGCTGCCCCAGTAGCCCTCCAGCGCCGGGTCGAACATCGAGCCCAGCCAGTGCAGGATCACCGGTCGCGACGACTGGCTCAACAGCCGGTCGTAGACCTTGCGGTAGTCGCCGGGCGATCCGGCGGCCGCGCACAACGCCCGGCTCGCCATCAGGATCGGCTGCGCGCCGACCTCCTCGGCCACGGCGAGCTGCTCCTCGTATGCCGCGATCACGGCATCGAGCGGATGCACACTGGCCGCGAGTTGATCGGTGCCGACGCCCACCGCGATCCGCTTCGTCGTACCGTCGTCCGCGCGGGTCGGCGCCTCGGCGGCGGAGCGGCGGATCAGGTCCTGGGTGGCGGGCCAGTCCAGCCCCATCCCGCGTTGGGCGGTGTCCATCGCCTCGGCCACGGACAAGCCCAGCGACCACAGATGCCGCCGGAACTCCAGCGTGTGCTCCCAGTCGATCACCGCAGGTGCCCCCGGCGAGTTGTCCGCCAGCGGATCCGGCACCACGTGTGCCGCCGCGAAGGCCAACCGGCTGGTCGCGGGCATGTAGTTGCCGTGGGCAATAGGTTGACCGACGAGCTGGTAGGTCTGCAGACCACCGGCACCGTCGGGAAGGCGCAGGGACAACGTCATGCCTTGTCCTCGAGGTCGAGCGGCGGAACCTCCAGCTTGCGACCCTCGCGCCACGACTGCAGACCGAGCTCCGCGAGCTGGACGCCCTTGGCGCCTTCGACGAAGTCCCAGGTGAAGGGCGCGTCCTCGACCACGTGCCGCAGGAACATCTCCCACTGCACCTTGAAGCCGTTGTCGAACACCTCGTTGTCCGGCACCTCGGCCCACTGGTCGCGGAACGAGTACTCGGCCGGCAGGTCCGGGTTCCAGACCGGCTTCGGGGTGGCGGACCGGTGCTGGGCGTGGCAGTTGCGCAGCCCCGCGACCGCGCTGCCCTCGGTGCCGTCCACCTGGAACTCGACCAGCTCGTCGCGGAACACCCGGGTAGCCCAGGAGGAATTCAGCTGCGCGACGACGCCGCCCTCGAGCTCGAAGATCCCGTATGCCGCGTCCTCGGCGGAGGCGGTGTACGCCTGCCCCTGCTCGTCGTACCGGGTCGGGATGTGGGTGGCACCCTGGCAGTAGACGGACTTGATCGGACCGAAGATCTGGTCCAGCACGTACCGCCAGTGGCAGAACATGTCGACGACGATGCCGCCGCCCTCTTCGCTCTTGTAGTTCCAGGCCGGGCGCTGCGCCTCCTGCCAGTCGCCCTCGAAGACCCAGTAGCCGAACTCGCCGCGGATCGAGAGGATCTTGCCGAAGAAGCCGCCGTCGACCAGCCGCTTCAGCTTGCGCAGGCCGGGCAGCGACAGCTTGTCCTGGACGACGCCGTTCTTCAGGCCGGAGTCCCGGACCAGCCGGGCCAGGTCGACGGCCGCCTCCAGGCCCTCGGCGATCGGCTTCTCGCAGTAGATCGCCTTGCCGGCCTCGACCGCCGCGCGCACGCCCTTCTCCCGGAGCTGGGTGAGCTGGGAGTCGAAGTAGATCTCGACGTCCGGCTCGGCCAGCGCCTCCGACAGGTCGGTGGTCCAGCGGGTCAGCCCGTACTGGTCCGCGATCCGGCGGAGCTTGAGCTCGTTGCGGCCGACCAGGATCGGTTCGGGGATGATCATCGACCCGTCCGCGGCCGGCAGGCCGCCCTGCTCGCGGATCGCCACGATGGAGCGCTCCAGGTGCTGGCGCAGGCCCATCCGGCCGGTGACGCCGTTCATCACGATGCCGACGCGTCGCTCGTTCACTGTGCTGCCTCTCTTCGGCGCATCGTCTGCGCTGGTCCGTTACGGGGCGGTCGAGTCGAGAAATCGGTGCGGCTCATGGGCGGTCGCCTACGTCGTAGACGTCGAGGCGGCCGCACATGCCGTGGCGGCCGAGCTCGGTGGGCGCGGGGATCTGGTGGAGCTCTGCCGTCTGGAGGTGCGGCGCCTTGCCCGCCTCCAGCGCGTCCAGGGCTGCACCCGTCTCGTCAGCCAGCCGGCGGGCCCCTTGCTCCCACCGGCGCCGCCAGTCCCCCAGCTGTGGCCGGACGATCCGGACCGCCGCCTCGTAGAACGCCTCGAGCGCGGCGGGACCGTCAGCGTCGTACGCGGCACGCAGAGAGGCGAACCCCTGCAGCGCGAGGTCGCGCCGGGCCATCGCGGACGGCGTACGGGCTTCACCCTCGCCGGTGAGTGTGGTCGCCTTCAGATAGGTCTCGCGGTCGGCCAGGTGCTCGGGCGGCAACGTCAGTACGGCGTCGCCTGCCTCGGGAAGCCCGGAGTTCGACATCAGGGTCAGGATCTGCAGGCCGCCGCCGTTCACCAGCCGGTGGATCGTGCCGGGGTCGAACCACACCACGGTGCCCGCCTGCAGCGGGGTCTCGGTGAACCCCTTCGGGTTGAGGGTCTGGACCGCGCCGGAGCCGGCGATCACGTAGTACCCCTCGGAGCAGGCCAGGTGCACGTGCGGGGTGCCGCCGGCGAGTCCGTCGGGAGCCTCGATGTCGTACACCTTCAGGAGCGAGATGCCGATGCCGCCGGGCAGTGCCGTCGCCGTGCCGGGGCCGTACTCGCACATGCCAGCCTCCTCGTCCGTTGCCTTGGAAAGGGCTTTCCCAGGCTCGTGACCGCAACCTTAGGTGGGCCTTCACGGTGAGTCAACCTGTTGGGAAAGAAGTCTGGAAAGCGGTTGCACCCCCAACTGTCCGGAGTTGGCCACCATCGCGTCCGGAGTCGGCCGGCACTGTGTCCGGGCCAGCGGATGGGGTACGGCGTACCGACGGGCGTTAGCGTCGTCGCAGGAGACGGAAGGAGCACGGTGGCCCAGCGCGGTGAGCCAGCGAACGAGCGGGTGCAGGACGAGGTGCGGGACGAGCGGCGGGACGCGGCGCGAGACGGGGTGAAGGGCGAGGCGCGGGACGGGGCGCGGGATGAGCAGGTCGAGGTCTATCGCACCCTCGATCTGGCCCTCCGGGTCGGCGAGGTCGTGCTGTCCAGCGGCGCCGGTACGGCGGACGCGACCGCGACCATCCTCGCCGTCACCGCGGCCGGCGGGTTGCGCAGTTGTGAGGTGGACATCACGTTCACCTCGATCGCGATCTCGTACCAGGCCGGGCCGGATGTCGCCCCCGAGACCCACGTGCGCGTCGTCCGCTACCGCGGCCAGGACTTCTCCCGCCTCACCGCCGTCGACCTGCTGGTACGCCGGTTCGCCCGTGGTGACGTGACCCGGGAGGAGGCGAGCCGCGAACTGGCGCGGCTGGTGTCCGCGGGTCCGCCGTTCCCGCGCTGGAGCTCGGTGATCGCCTGGGGTGTGATGGCCGGCGGCGCCACCCTGTTGCTCGGTGGTGGCTGGCTGATCACGCTCGTCGCCTTCGTCACCGCGACGGTGATCGAGCTGAGCAACCGCTGGTTCAGTCGCCAGCGGCTGCCCGCGTTCTACCAGCAGGTGGCCGGGGCGTTCGTCGCCACCGCGGTGGCGCTGATCCTCTATGCGCTGCACGCGCCGGTGAAACCGTCGCTGGTCGTCGCCGCGGGCATCATCATGCTGCTGGCCGGGATCGCCCTCACCGGTGCCGTCCAGGACGCCATCACCGGGTATTACGTGACCGCGGCCGCGCGAAGTCTGGAAGCGATGTTGCTGACCGGCGGGATCATCGCCGGCGTCTCGCTGGGGATCAGCATAGGGATCAAGCTCGGGCTACCGGTGGCGATCGAGGCGCAGACGATCCAGCTGGCCAACCTGCCGATCATGGTCGGCTCGGGAGCGCTGATGGCGGTGGCGTTCGCCTACGCGTCGTACGCGCCGCTGCGGTCGCTGCTGCCGATCGCGATCGTCGGTGCGCTGGGCTCGCTGGCGTTCACGCTGATGACGCGCGCCGAGTTCGGCCCCGCCTGGTCGACCGCCGCCGGCGCCTTCGTGGTCGGTCTCGGCGGCTACTCGTTGGGGCGTCGTTCCGGGGTTCCACCGCTGGTCGTGGTGGTCTCCGGCACTGTGCCGTTGCTGCCCGGACTGACCATCTACAAGGGTTTGTACGAGTTGACGACCCAGGGAAACCTGATTGGCATCGTCACTCTGGTGACCGCCGTGGCGATCGGGATCGCGCTGGCCTCCGGGGTCATCCTCGGCGAGTACGTGGCGCAGCCGATCCGCCGCGAGGCCCGCCGGCTGGAAGACCGCCTGGCCGGCCCACGCCTGGTCGGCCCACGCCGCCCAGTACAGCGGCGCACTCCCCGCTCCCGCTCAAGCACCCGCCGCAAACGCCGAGCCGCAGCCTGACTCAGCGTCGTTCAAGCCGCCGGGTCTGCGGCTGCAGGTCCTGCGTGCCGATGGCTGACGGCGCATCACTCGAGTTCCTCGAGCACCACGTCGTCGAGCTGGAACCAGACGTCCTGGCCGTGCCCGAAGAAGCCCGCGTAGGGCTGGATCAGGGACTCACGCCCGGTCTCGACCTCCACACTGACCTTCGTATACTCCGGATGCGCGCCGCCGGGCTTCTCGGCCAGCACCTTGCCGCGGAGCGTGCGGACTCCCAGCACGGTCTCGGTGTTGTTCTCCGCGGTGCGGACCCAGGCGGACAGCCGGTAGCGGTGATAGGGGCGCACGGCAACATTCTGCTGGAGTTGGTGCGACGCGATCGAGTCGCGCAGGAACGCGTTGTTCGTACCGCTGTGACCGAGGTCGGTCTTGTCGATGCCGCCTTGGCCGTTCAGTTGCCAGGGTGGTGTCGGCGTCGGCCCGGCCTGCGCCTCGAAGCCCGGATCGGTGACCAGGTTGGTCTTGAGCCCGTCGTCGCTGAGCTTGGTGTGCATCAGGAACACGTTGTACGGATCCCACTGCGACATCGTGAAGTAGAGGTCCGGCCCGGACGACCAGGGGTGCATGAAGGTCCCGTAGAGCCCGGGGAAGTCGGCACCCCGGACAACCACCTGCTCGCCGGACCAGGGCCCGGTCAGCGACGCGGACGATCGCAGTACCACCGACGCTCGCTGCTCGTCGAGGTACATCATCAGGTACTTGCCGAGGTAGGCGTTCCACTGCACGGAAACCTCGCTGATCGGCCCGACAGCGATCGGTACTGCGGCGCTGACGCGGCTCGACCAGGCCTTCCCGTCCCAGTAGCGCCAAGCATTCTTCGAGAGCACCTGCTTCTCGGGAACGCGGGCCAGGTGGGCGTTGCCGAACCGCCCGTTCGGCGTACCGATCATGTAGAGGTAACCGCCGTTGCGGACCAGGGCGTTCATCTGGAAGTTGTCGTCCCAGGCCTTGGTGTTCGGCCAGACCGCCTTCGGGTCCTTCGTCCAGGTCTCGCCGTTGTCGTCGGAGTAGGCGAAGCCCGAGTAGTTGGTGAACCAACTGCCCGCCGGTCCCCAGTAGTTGACCGACATGTACTGCACGTACTGCCGCTTGCCGACGGAGATCCCGGCAGTCGGGATGACGGTGTGCTCGTCCCGGTTGACCTTCTTGCAGTCGAGGAACTGCTTGGCGTGGCCCGGCCAGTCCTCGGCCGCGCTGTCCAGCGTCATGCCGTCGGCCAGGTTGCGGTCCAGGCTGCGGAACAGCAGGTTGCACCGCCAGTCGATCGTCGCCGGGTCGCCCGCGCCGCCGCCCGGACCGGTCCAGCCGCTGCCGTAGCTGTCGCCGAAGGCGGTCAGGATCTCGCCGGAGCCGTTGTCCCAGAGGATGCCGAGGTCTGTCGCCTTGAGCTGGAACCGGGCCTCGGTGTCGTTGATGGAGTCGGGCCCGGTGAGCTTCGCGACCTGCTCGGCAGGGGACGGTACGGCGGACGCCTGGGCGACGGGTGGTGGGTTGGCCGGCAGCAGCGCGGCACCGAGCAACAACGGCAGGATCAGGACGAATCGCTTCTGCATGCGCAAACTCCTCGGGGCGGTCCAGCGCGCGGGAAATCGATTTCTCCACACCGTAGCCAGGACCGCCCCCAGGGTCAACGCCTCGGTCGGGTCGCCCGGGCGGGAGGCTGTGCTTTACTGCTGCTGGTGCGATTCCAAGGTGTGGCGGCAGGGAGTGATCCCGGGCCCGCCGGCTTCGTCAGGTCGACGGAGTGACCCGGCAACGACCGGGGCCATGCGGTGATACCCCGCTCCTGCTCGGATCCGCCCGGGTCCCTGGTTGATGATCTCTCTCACCCAGAGGTAGCGAACGCATGTTCACAGGACTTATCGAGACCACCGCCACCGTCGCCGAGGTGCGCGCGGACTCTCTCCGTATCAGCGTCGATCCGGAACTCCCACTGGTTGCCGGCGGCGCCGTCTGCCTGGACGGCGTCCGGCTCACGATGGAGTCGGCAGCCCCGGGCGAACTGGTGGCCACCGTCACCGACGAGACCCGCCGCCGGACCACCCTCGACCGGATCACCGCCGGTACTGCGGTCCACTTCGAGCTGCCCCTGGCAGCCGGTGACCGGATCGACGGTCATCTCGTCCAGGGGCACGTCGACGGCGTCGGCAAGGTCCTCCGGGTCGACGACGAACCCGCGGGACGCCGGCTCTGGATCAAGCCGGGCGACCGGTTGCTGGCCCGGCTGGTGGCGAAGTCCTCGGTCGCGCTGAACGGCGTGAGTCTCACCGTCGCCGAGGTGCTGAAGGATCGGTTCTCCGTGGTCCTGGTGCCGACCACGTTGGCGAAGACGAATCTCGGCAGCCTCGGCGCTGGTGATCGGGTCAACCTCGAGAGCGACCTACTCACCCGGATGGCTCGCGAAGGACACGGGCCCGAGCTGCTCGAGGCGGTCGCTCGCCTGCCTTGGGCGGGCCACCTGAGCGGGCCGGTAGGAGTACAGAAGGTGGTCGCGCAACTGGCGGCCGGTGGTGGCGTGGTGGTCTGGGATCCAACGCTGGAAGGCGAAGCGGACGTGGTCTTCGCCGGCGAGCGGTTCCGGCCGGAGGCGATGACCTTCCTGCTCACGCAGGTCTGTGGGCATACGACGATTCCCTGCGGTGCCGAGGTGTTGAAGCGGCTGGAGATCCCGAGGATGCCCGGCGAAGGGGATCGGCAGGGAACGGCGATGCATGTACCGGTCGACCTGGCGTCGCTGCCGGGCACTGGGGTGAGTGCCGCGGACCGGGCGGCGACGATCCGGCGGCTGGCTGACCCGCACGCCCAGGCCGAAGACTTTCTGAAGCCCGGCCACGTGTTCCCGTTGGCGGCCCGGCCCGGATTGCTGGCCGAGCGGCGTGGCCACACGGAGGCGACCGTTGCGCTGTGTGTCGCGGCCGGGCTGGCGCCGGTCGGCGTGTGCTGTGAGGTGATGCGGCCGGACGGAGTGATGGCGGATGCGGCCGACCTCGAGCAGTTCGCGCTGCGCTGGGACCTGCCGATGATCGACGTGCACGACCTGGCCCGGTGGCTGTGATGAAGGGCTCCGACCTGTACGACGATCCGGTGTTCCTCGCGGGGTAAGCGCCCGGCAGTGACCCTGGACTGAATCAGCCGTTAGAGTTACCGACTGGAAACATCGGCCTGCTATCGCTGGGTCATCCCCGGCGGGCTCGGAGGATCGACGTGGCACTGGGTAGGACGTCCCCGCGGGACCTGCCGCTGTTCGCGGACCTGTCCGGACGGGAGATCAAGGACATCTTCCGCGCCGGTGAGGAGGTCTCGGTGCCGGCCGGCTGGTCGCTCATCCTGGAGCAGACCCCACCTGATGCCGCGTACCTGATCCTCAGCGGTACGGCGGCGGTCCGGGTCAAGGGCGAGCAGATCGCCGAGCTCGGCCCGGGCGACATCGCCGGCGAGGTGGCGGTCCGGCAGAACCGGTTGCGGACCGCAACCGTGACGGCGAAGAGCCGGCTGCAGCTGCTGCACTTCACCCGGGAGAAGTTCGACGACCTGACGGACCGGCTGCCGAACTTCCGCGACGCCATCGACGCGACCATCGCCGAGCGGCGCGGTGACAAGTCCAGCTCCTGACCCGGAGGCGCTGCCCGAGCCGGATCTCGGGGCGCTGCAGAAAGACTTCGAGCAGGCGCTGCTCGGCGGCGAGCGCAAGTTCACCCGGATCGAGGTGTCCGAGCGGGCCGGGGTCTCGAGCGAGCGCGCCGAGCGGATGTGGCGCGCGCTCGGATTCGCCACCGTGCCGGACGACGAGGTCGCCTTCACCGACGGCGATGTCGAGGCGCTCCGGCTGGTCGCGGCGCTGGAGGACGACGGTTTCATCGACCCGGCGGTCGAGTCGTCCTTGGCCCGCAAGCTCGGCCAGACCCAGTCCCGGCTGGCCTCCTGGCAGTCCGCGATGTTCCTCGAGCTGCTGGGTGCCTCGAAGCTGAAGGCGGACGACGCGATCGAGGTCGCGTCATTGTTGCTCCCGGCAATGGAACGGCTGCAGACCTACGTCTGGCGACGGCACCTGGCCGCGGCGGCGGGCCGTGCGGTGGCCGGCTCCGACGAGCTCGCCCGCGGTATCCGGGTCGTCGGCTTCGCGGATATCGTGAGCTTCACCCGGCTGACCAGGCGGCTGTCCGAGCTCGAGCTTGGCCGGCTGATCGAGCGCTTCGAGGGCCTGGCCGCGGATGTGGTCGCGCTGAAGGGCGGCCGGGTGATCAAGTCGATCGGCGACGAGGTCCTCTTCGTCACCGACACCCCTGCGCAGGGCGCGGCCGTCGCCCTGGCCCTGCAGGACAAGATGCGCGAGGCCGGCGACCTGCCCGACCTCCGGATCGGCCTCTCCTACGGCAGCATTCTGATCCGCCTCGGCGACGTGTACGGCGAAGTTGTCAACCTGGCGTCCCGCCTGACCTCGGAGTGCAAGCCCGGCCGCGTCCTGATCGACCGCGAACTCGCCGCCGCCCTGGACGGCCACCCGTCGTACCGGCTGCGCAGGCTCCGCCGGGTCTCAGTCCGCGGCTACCACCACCTCACGCCGTACGCCCTGCAGCGCATCGAAGAGTCCTGAGGCTCAGTCGGGCAGGTCCGCGATACGGGTGGAGATGCGCTCCAGGAGAGCCAGTTCCTCCGGGCTGAGGTGGTCGATGAAGCGGTTCCGGACCGAGTCGAGATGCCCGGGCGCCGCGGCCGCCAGTACTTCGAAGCCGTGGTCGGTGAGGTGGTAGATCGAGCCGCGGGCGTCGGCGGGATCCGGCTCCCGCTCGATCAGGCCGCGAGCCTCCATCCGGGCCGCGTGGTGCGACAGCCGGCTGCGGGACCACTGCATCTTGTCCGCGAAGTCCTTCAGGCCCCAACGCCGGCCGGGCTTTTCCGACAGCGTGCTGAGCACCTCGTAGTCGGCGGTAGAGAGCCCGAGCTGGTTGAGATCCCGCGCGAGGCGGGACGGGACGACGGTCAGCAACCGCCGGACGGCCCGCCAGGCGCGTTCTTCGTCGGTGTCGAGCCATCGGGTCCCGGTCACGCCTTCGATCCTACTTCTTTGACATATCAAAGAACATGGCTAAGCTCTTTGACATGTCAAAGAAAGTACTCGTGGTGGTTGCCAGCACCCGGCCCGGACGGCTCGGTCCGGCGGTGGCGTCGTGGTTCATCCGGGCCACGACCGGTACGGCGATGGACCTGGGCGTCGAGGTGGACGTGGCTGACCTCGCCGAAGTGGGGCTGCCGTTCCTCGACGAGCCGGAGCACCCGGCGACCGGCATCTATCAGCACGAACACACGCGGGCCTGGAGCCGGCGGGTGGCGGCTGCCGATGCCCTCGTGTTCGTGACGAGCGAGTACAACTTCGCGATGCCCGCCACGCTGAAGAACGCCTTCGACTACCTCAGCGCGGAGTGGGCGTGGAAGCCCTGCCTGTTCATCGGCTACGGGAACACCTCGGCCGGGACGCGCGGCGTACAGATGGCTCGTGGTGTCGCCACCTCGCTGCGGATGCTCTCGATCGGTGGCGACATCTTCCTGCGGATCGCGGACGACCTGAGCGACGGAACCGTGATCGAGACGGAGCGGCTGGCGGCTCGCGCGAAGGATGCGTTGACCGAGTTGACCCGGGTCGCCGACGTACTGCGCCCGCTGTACCGGGCCGATCTGGAGATTGTCCCCGCTGTGCCGGGTGACGTGCCGGAGTTGCTGGTGTTGCAGCGGTGCTGCTGGGTGGACGAGGCGATCGTCAACGAGACGCTCGATCTCCCGGCGCTGGTGGAACCCGAGGACGAGGTGCGTGCGGCGTTGCGGGTCTGGACGACCTGGTGCGTGCGATCCGGCGGGCGACTGGTCGGATCTGTTCGCGCCAAGCGGGACGGAGACACCTGGAACATCGGGCGACTGATGGTCGCTCCCGATCAACGTCACAGCGGGCTGGGCCGCCGGCTGCTCAGCTTCGCCGAGAGCCAGGCGCCGGTCGGCGTCACCGAGGCGACGCTCTTCACCGGTGCGCGGAGCGAACGCAACCAGGCGCTCTATCAGAAGGCCGGCTACTCGCTGTTCACCGAGAACGCCCCAGCGGGTGCGGTAGGCCTGAGGAAGCCCCTCTAAGCTGGCCCGGTGCGGGAGGTTTCGACAACAGCTGAACTGATCCGGGTATCCGGCGACGACCCGATGATCATCTGGTCCGGACAAGGAGATCTCGGGCGCTCCGTGAGGGCGTGGCACGACGGGGACGCGGTGGCGGTGGCGTCGCCCGAGCTGTCGAAACGGGATCGCCTGTCGGTCCGCGGCCCGATCGATCGACTGGCTCCGCTCGTCGAGCAGGTGCTTGCCGAGGTCGGGACCACCTTCCGGCCGTTCGGCGACGAACAGGTCATCCGTGAACTGGCCGAGCGCGTGCCGGGGATGACGTTCGCGGCCGCGTTCGGGTGGATGGACACCGCGGAGCTACCGGTGGAGACGACTACGGCCGCTTGGCTCGACGGCGACACCGGGGTCGAGGAACTACTCGCCGAGGCAGCTCCGGGCTCCTACGCCTGGCCCGGACGTCCCGGCGTACTGCGGTGGGCTGCTGCCACGGGCGAGGCCGGGGAGTTGCTGAGCATCGCGGCTGATGCGTGGAGTGCGCCCGAGGTGGGTTTCCTGGCAGGAGTGGCGACGCGGCCGTCAGCGCGAGGGCAAGGGCTGTCGCGCGAGGTGTGCGGGTTCGTCACGGCGGAGCTGGTGAAGCGGCACGGCCGGACCGGGCTGATGGTCGACCGAGACAACGCGCCCGCGATCGCCGTCTACCGCAAACTGGGCTACACGTACCGCGGTGTCGCAGCGGCGCACGTATAGCCCTGGTCTGGTGCCCTCAGCGGGTCGGCGAGATCGTCAGCGTCACACTCGGGCGCGGTGAGCCCGGCGCGGTCGTGCTGGGAGTCGTCGACGGCTTGGTGCTCGTTCCGGCCGACGGTGATGGCTTTGCCGTCGGAGTGGGTGGGCTGGAGACGGGCGCGGCCGGCGGGATGAACGGTGCCTTGTCGCTGTCCTTGCAGTTGTCCGGGCTGGAGTTGCCCTCGGAGTCCGGGAGGATCATCGCCTGCGGGAACTGGTTGCTCTCGGTCGGACGGGTGCCCGTGGGGTCCGTGCCGTAGTACCCGACGCAGTCCCGGATCTCTACGTTGAGCGGTTTGCCGTCCTGGTCGTAGAGCCGGACCTTGACCTGCCGTCCCTGCTCGTCGAACGGGTAGATGTTCCCGATCTTGGTGCCGTCCATCGCCAGGCCGGACGCGTAGGCGTAGTCGGTGCCCGAGCTGCCGCGGTAGCCGTTGTAGCTGCTGCTGAACAGGCCGTAGGCGGAGCCGCCGACGAAGCTGAAGGCCAGCCAGGCGGGCACGATGACCGTGGCGACCACGTTCAGCGGGACGACGTACCAGAGCCAGCGGCGGTCCTGCTGGGTCCGGCGGCCGATCCAGACCGACACCGCGGCGCCGGCCAGGGCGCCGACCACCGCGACCGCACCGGCCCCGAACAGGGCGAAGAACCCGCCACCGCCGACGACGCCGCGCGCCACCCACCAGACCGGCTGGCCGATGCTGACCAGCTCCTGCCGCAGGTTCGGCGGGATCTGGTCGACCAGGTTGCGGATCGAAGCGGCCAGCCGCTGCCCCTGGGCGGTGTCCAGCACGATCCGCGGGTCGTTGCCGCGCAGCGCCCGGACCCCGAGGAAGGCCGCGCCGAAGAGCGTGATCAGGCCGAGCAGGATGAAGACGGGGGAGATCCCTCCGATCACCACCAGGAACGGCCCGACGGTCGCGGCGATCAGTCCCCAGCGCAGGGCGGGCCAGCCGGCCTGGTCGGACGAGGGCTCGGTCCGCGGCGGATACCCGGCCGCCGTGCGGAGCTCATCGGCGTACTGCCTCGGGGTGCCGAGGCGTTCCTGCAGGGCCTCGGCGGTCGGCTCGGCCCCGAACTCGGTGGCGACCTCGGCTAGGTGCCCGCTGACGTCGTCGAGCACGTCCTCGAGCTCACCCGGAGGCAGGTCGCTCAGCTCGGTGCGGACCTGGGCCAAGTACATCGCGACCGCTCCGGTGAGTGTGCTGTTCACGCCGCCTCCTCGATCAGCAGCACCGACATGGTGTCGGCTAAGTGGTTCCACGTCTTGGTGGACTCCGCGAGCAGGTCGCGGCCGATCTTGTTGAGCCCGTAGTACTTGCGGTGCGGCCCTTCCTCGCTGGGCTGCACGTACGACGTCAGCGCGCCGGCCGCGAACAACCGCCGCAGCGTGCCGTACACCGAGGCATCCGCGACGTCCTCGAGCCCTGCAGAGCGCAGCCGGCGGAGTACGTCGTACCCGTAGCCGTCCCCGTCGCGCAGCACGGCCAGAACGGCGAGATCCAGCACGCCTTTGAGCAGTTGGCTCGTGTCCACCGCGGTCCACCTCCGATATCGGCGCACCGCAAGGACCGGACCCCTCAGACCGATCCTCGCGGTGCTCTGCCGACCACACTACTACACATGGCGGAGTACTCCGCCATCCTGTTTTACTCGCGTCGTTGCCGGGCCGCGGGGAGCTGAGCACAATCGATCAAGTCCGGGTGCCGCCGGACGGGGGAGAGTGAGGACATGAACTCCACGGACGTGTTCGCCGCCTTCGTCGAGGTGGTCGCAGAAAGTCTCGACGAGCCGGCCACGAACGGCGCCGACCTGGCGCGCCGGGCCTACCTGTCGCGCTGCCACCTGACCCGGGTGGTCACCGCCGCCATGGGCGAGTCACCGTCGGCCTTCCGGCGCCGGGTGCTGCTCGAGCGGGCGGCGTACCGGCTGCTCGCGGAGGACGTCGGGGTGCTCGACCTCGCGATCGACGCCGGCTACGGCTCGCACGAGGCGTTCACCCGCGCGTTCGGCCGGGCGTACGGGATGTCACCGCGCGAGTGGCGCCGGGAGCCGTCGCGGCGGTTCTTCCTGGCGGCGCCGAGCGGAGTTCACTTCCATCCACCGGCAGGCCTGCGTCTGCCCGCACGGAAAGAGGCGAGAGGAATGGACGTACTGGTCAGGATGGTGGAGCACCACGTCTGGCTCACCGGCGAGTTGATCGAGCGCGGGAGCCGGCTGGACGCGGCGGCGCTGGACCGGCCGATCGAGCTGTCGGTGGAGGGCATCGACGACGACGTTTCGATCCGGTACCTGCTGGACCGGCTGGTCTGGCAGGAGGAGATGTGGCTCGCGTCCGTCGCCGACCGGCCGTTCCAGGTGCCGGACTGCGCGCAGCCGGTCACCACGTCGATCTCCGAACTGCGCAGCCGGCACGCCGACGCGGGGTCGCGGTTCGTTGCCTTGGTCACCGCACTCAACGAAGAGGGCCGTTTCGACGAGAGCTTCGTGGACACCACCTGCGAACCACCGCGGGTGTTCACCTACGGCGGCATGGTCGCGCATGTGCTGACCTTCGCGGCCCACCGCCGTTCGTTGCTGATCGGCGCCTTCTACACCGCCGGAGTCACCGACCTCGGGTTCGGCGACCCGATGCACTTCGTCGCCGACGGAACACCTAGCTAGGAGGTAGCTCACAGCTAGTGCCCTGCGTCGGATGTTCTTCGGCGCTTGCGGCGCCCAGGCACGCACCTCGCGGCACTGGCCAATCATCCACGATGCTCCGCATCGAGGACGCTCGTCCAGCACCGCGATGCACGCACCTGACCACCGCAATCACTCAAACAACATCCGACGCAGGGCACTAGGCGGCAGTGATCTCCACGGTCGCGCCCGCGGCGATGGTGAGGTCGAGCAGCTCGTCACCATGGCGGACCCGGACACTTGCCTCGTTGGGGCTGGTGATCCGGGCCGTCGCCAGGC
Organism: Kribbella qitaiheensis; assembly: GCF_042657745.1. Taxonomy (GTDB): domain Bacteria; phylum Actinomycetota; class Actinomycetes; order Propionibacteriales; family Kribbellaceae; genus Kribbella; species Kribbella qitaiheensis. The sequence continues at coordinate 36,002 of NZ_JBHSKE010000071.1, forward strand.
GGCCGTCCTGCCAGCTGACGTCGACGACGAATCCGCCGCGAGCCCGCAGGCCGTGCGCCGAACCGTCCCGCCAGCTGCTGGGGAGCGCGGGGAGCAGTTCGATCTCCTCGCTCGTCGATTGGACGAGCAGTTCGGCGATCCCGCCGGTGCCGCCCGCGTTGCCGTCGAACGAGTAGATGTTCTGCTCGGCGCCGGCGATCCCGCCGGCGGAGTACGACATCAGGTTGTGTTCGCTGGCGTCACCGACCAGGCCGAGCAGGTGTCGCAGAGCTTGGTCACCGTTCAGCAGGCGGGCGTAGTAGGTCATCAGGTTCGCCTCGACCCACTCCGTCTGCTCCCAGCCCTCGGCGCTCTGCCGCCGCTCGATGGTGACCTCGGCCGCGCGCGCCAGCTCAGGGGTCAGTCGCGGAGTGATCTGGCGCTCCGGGTACAGCGCGATCAGGTGACTGGTGTGGCGGTGGCTGGGCACGGCTTCGTCGAAGTCGACCAGCCACTCCTGCAGTTGGCCGTGCTTGCCGATCTGGAAGGGCGGCAGCTTCTTGCGCGCGGCTTGCAGCCGGTCTCGCAGCTCTTCGTCGACACCCAGCAGGCCAGACGCCTCCGTGCAGATCCTGAAGAGTGCCTCGATCAGCACGGTGTCGCAGGTCGCGCCCATCGACAGCGAGCACTGGTCGCCGTCCGGCGAGAGATACCAATTCTCCGGCGAGTCCGACGGGCCGCTCAGCAGTTGGCCGGTCGCCGGGTCTTCCGTCAGGTAGGCGAGGAAGAACTCGGCCGCGTCCCGGAGTACTGGGTAGGCGCGGTCGGCGAGGAAGCCGAGGTCGCGGTTGTACTCGAAGTGTTCCCACAGTTGAAGGGAGATCCAGATCCCGCTGGTCACATGCAGACCCCAGCCGAGTCCCCATCCCGGCGCGGAGTATCCCCAGGCGTTGGAGACGGTGTGGGAGACCCAGCCGGGTGCGCCGTACATCTGCGCGGCGGTCTGCTGCCCGCTCGCGCGGAGTCCGTCGATCAGGGTGAACAAGGGAAGCTGGCACTCGCCGAGTCCGGTGATCTCGGCGGCCCAGTAGTTCTGCTGCGTGTTGATGTCGAGGTGGAAGTCGTTCGTCCAGGGACCACCGGCCGCCCGTCCGTCGTTCCAGAGTCCCTGCAGGGCAAGGGGGAGCGGCGAATCGGCGCGCGATCCCGCGATCGTCAGATAGCGCCCGTACTGGAAGTACAGCGCGAGCAACTCCGGGTCCTCGCCACCCTTGGCAAGCAAGGCTCGTCGCTCATCGGTGGGCAACGCCTGTACTGCGCTGTCGCTGCTGCCGAGGTCGAGACCGGCGCGGGTCATCAGCGGGGTGTAGTCGTCGAGATGCGCCTGCTTCAGGGCCTCGTAGCCGACCGAGGAGGCGTGCTCCAGCAGGCGGGTCGGACGCTCGGCCGGATCCTCACCGAGCCAGTCGGAGCCGACGGCGACCAGGATCGTCGCGGCGGTGGCATTCCGCACCACCAAGTGGTTGCCTTCAGCCACAACCGTGCCGTCGTCGGGCAGCACCTGGGCGCGGAGATCGAGCGCCGATCCGACCTTGCCGTTGCTGTGGAGTTCCTCGAAAGCGTTGCCCTGCAGGCGAATCGTGTCACCCTCGGCCGTCACCTGACCCGGGATGGTGTCCTCGGAGAAGGACAGTTCGAAGCTCAGAGCACGAGCTGTGTCTGCACTGAGGCGCAGGACGATCACCCCATCGGCATGCGACGAGAACACCTCACGCTCGAAGGTGATCCCGTCCCGCTGGAACGTCGTCCGAACGATCGCGTCCTGCAACTCGAGAGACCGCTCGTACTGCGTCGGCTCACCCTCGGCGTCGAAGGCCACCTGCAGTTCGGGGAGCGGGACGTTCGTGCCGAACGAGGTCGGCGTGCCGAGCAGGTGTTCGCCCGCCAGGGACTGCGCCTCGGCGTACCGGCCGGTGAGGAGGAGGTCGCGGATCGTGGGCAGGTGCTCGAGCGCGGTCGGGCTCACGTCGGTGTCCGCGGGCGCGCCGGACCACGCGGTGGATTCCGACAACTGGATGCGCTCGACCCGGTCGCCCGAGTAGACCATCCCGCCCAGCCGGCCGTTCCCGATCGGCAGGGCCTCGAACCACCTGGTCGCGGGGCGGGAGAACCACAGCCGTCCCGGCGTGCTCGACCCGGCTACGGCGTGGACGACCTCGTGCTGGCGCATGCGACCTCGGCTCCCGTCGTGGAGGGGCTTACTTCACCGAGGTAAGTATGACAGTCAGCGCAGCGGGTCGTGCAGGTCGGGGCGCTCGCTCGGGGTGGTGATCCGGACCTGGATCGGCTCGGCCTTGGTCGGGGCGGAGACCTTGCCGACGGTCATCGGCAGGTTCAGCTTGCTGTTCGCCAGGTCGATGTCGATGGAGGCGCCGGTGTCGTTCGGAGTGGTCCACTCGGTGTCGCTCAAGGTCACCGCGAGGCCGAGCACCCGGCCCTTCGGGATCACCTGGTCCTGCGCCCGCAGCGGCACCGTGACCGTGCTCCACTTGCCTGGCGTCAGCGGCTTCGGCTTGCTCAGCGAGGCGCTGTGGGCCGCGTCGATCCAGCCGCGGCTGACGATGCCGTGGTCACTGTCCTCCGTCAGTTTCTGCACGGTGAAGTAGCACGCGTCGTCGTACGCCGACTGCGGCCCGACGCACGTCTCGACACCGGTCCGGCGGACACCGGAGTACCGCTCGGCCTGTCCGTACTCGACCAGGCGCGCGGTGATCGGCGTGGTGGGCGAGTCGGCCCTGATCCGCAGTGTCACCGTCGGCGTGCCGCTGACCCGGATCGCGGCCGGCAGTGGCGCGGACAGGAACATCTGCCGTCCGGCGATGACGTCGGACGGGGTGGCAACGATTGTGTCCTCGGTCAGCGTGGGGTCGTCCGTCACCGTGACGGTTCCCTTGCCGGAGGCACCTAGTTTGCCGGCCGCCAGCGGCACCGGCACGGTCTTCGGCGAAGCGGGCCAGGTGTTGTAGTTCTTCCAGACGTCCGGTGCTGTCTCGACGGTCGCGATGGGCTCGCGCATCACGTCGTTCTGCAGGCCCTGCAGCCAGAAGTCGAACCACTTGTGCAGTTCGTCCACCCACTCGTCGCGGCGGAACTCGAAGGGGTCGACGTGGTCCTCGAGGCCGAGCCAGATCTTGCGCGGGACCTTGTTCTTGCCCAGGGCATCCCACCACTGGGCGAAGTGGTTGGTCTGGACGTTGTAGTCGCTCAGGCCGTGCGTCAGGAAGACCGACGCCTTCACCTTGCGGGCGTCCTTCAGGTAGTCCCGCTCGGCCCAGAAGGCGGTGTAGTCACCCGTCGCGTCGTCGTCCTGCTCGCCCAGATCGGCCCGTACCGCGTCGCAGGCGGGCGTGTCGTGACCGACGTAACCGCCAAGCCAGGGCATGTAGTCGACCGAGTACGGCACGCCGCCGGAGCGGGAGTAGTCGTACCAGGAGGAGATCGCCGAGATCGGCACGATCGTCTTCAGCCCGCGTACGCCGGTCGCGGCGACCCCGTTGGCCAGGGTGCCGTCGTACGACTTGCCGATCATGCCGACCGAGCCGTTGGTCCAGGTGGCCTCGACCGGCCGGCCGTCGCCGGTACGGGCGGTGTTCCGGCCGTTCAGCCAGTCGATCACCGCGACCACGGAATCGATCTCATCCTTGCCGCCGACGTCACCGCAACCGGTGGAACGGTTGGTGCCGACGATGTCCACGCCGACCACCGCGTACCCGCGCGGGACGAAGTAGTTGTCGTAGTACAGCGGCATCTTCTGGATCACGCCGGACTCGTCGTAGGTCTTCTTCTCGCTCTCGTTGCCGCGTCCGCAGCAGGAGTAGTACGGCGAGGCGTCCATGATGACGGGGATCCGCAGCCCGGCGGCCGCGGTCTCGCGCGGCCGGACGATGTCCACCGCGATCACGTCGTCGGCGCCGTCGGAATCGGTGTCCATCGTGGTGTCGACGTAGACGGACTCGCGGATCGCGCCGGCGTAGTCGTAGACCGGCTGGGTGCTGCGCGTGCGTGGATCCACATGCGGCGGCACGCCGGCGGCCGTGCTCGCGGCAGCGGCGTCGTCGGCGATGGTCGGGGCGGCAGCGCTTGGTGCGTCAGGCCCATCCGGGATCCGGGCGGCTGTTGCGGTACCAGTTGCGGTTCCGAGGCAGAGCACGGTGGACGAGACCAGGATCGTCACCCCGGCGCGGACGGTCGTCATGGCTGGGAAGGCTAGTCATTCCCGGGCCGCAAAGCCAGGCTCTGGGAACATTCCGCGCCACTTCTCCGCGACACAGCGTGATGATGACACCACTTCCGATAGTGTGACCGCCACCCAGGGGGAGCTGTACGGAAGGTGGGTATCCCAGATGAACATGCGAGCACCGGTGACACTGCTCGATGTGGCACAACGCGCGGGTGTGTCCGTGGCGACCGCTTCACGCGTGCTGAACGGCGGCGACCGAGTGCCGCGCCCGGAGTTGCAGGAGCGCGTCCGGGAAGCCGCCGCCGCCCTCGGATACACGCCGAACGCGCAGGCGCAGGCGTTGGCGAAGTCGTCCACCAACGTGGTCGGCATCCTCGTGCACGACATCGAGGACCCGTACTTCGCGGCGATCGCGAACGGGGTGATGCGCGCCGCCGACGAGCGCGGTCTGCTGGTGATGATGGCCAGCACTTTCCGTGACGCCGATCGTGAGATTGCCTACCTGTCCTCGTTGCGCGCACAGCGCGCCCGTGCGGCGGTGATGATCGGTTCGCGGCGCACCGATGCCGAGGGACTCGCCCGGACCGCGACCGAGATCGAGACGTTCCTCAACTCCGGCGCCGGCCTGGCCCTGGTCAGCCAGTCGGGCATGCCGGCGCACACGATCGAGCCCGACAACCGGGCCGGCGCGGCCGAGTTGGCCCGTGCGCTGGTCGGGCTTGGCCTGCGCAAGTTCGGCATCCTCGGTGGGCCGGAAGGACTGGCCACCGCGCGGGACCGGCGGGACGGATTCGTCGAGGGTCTGGCCGAGGCCGGCCTGCAGGCTGTGGCCGTGCAGTACGGCGAGTTCACCCGCGACGGTGGATACGCGGCAGCCCTGGAACTCCTTGACAGCAAGGCGGATCTCGACTGCCTGTTCGCGGTGAACGACGTGATGGCGGTCGGCGCGATGTCCGCCCTGCGCGGCCGAGGCATCGACGTACCGGGTGATCTCGGGGTGGCCGGGTTCGACGACATCGCCACCCTGCGGGACGTCTGGCCGGGGCTGACCACCGTGCGGTTGCCGCTGGAGCAGATGGGCCGCCGGGCGCTGGAGCTCGCCGTCGGTGGCGGCGAGCCGGAGACCGAGACGTTCAAGGCCGAGGTCGTACTCCGGGAGAGCACCGGACGGCGCTGAGGTGCGCCGGCCGGGCTGAAATATGCTCGGCAGGTGACCGAGCCCGTGCACGTCTCCGAGATCTTCGACCCGTCGGCCTGGAAAGAGGTCGACGGGTTCGACCTGACCGACATCACCTACCACCGCGCGGTCGACGCCGGGGTGGTGCGGATCGCGTTCAACCGGCCCGAGGTGCGCAACGCGTTCCGGCCGGCAACGGTGGACGAGTTGTACCGCGTGCTCGACCACGCACGGATGTCGACCGACGTCGGCTGCGTGCTGCTCACCGGCAACGGGCCGTCCCCGCGTGACGGCGGCTGGGCGTTCTGCTCCGGCGGCGACCAGCGCATCCGCGGCAAGGACGGCTACAAGTACGCCGAGGGCACGACGGCCGACACGATCGACCCGGCCAAAGCGGGGCGGCTGCACATCCTCGAGGTGCAGCGGCTGATCCGCTTCATGTCGAAGGTGGTCATCTGTGTCGTTCCCGGCTGGGCCGCCGGTGGCGGGCACAGCCTGCACGTCGTGGCCGACCTGACCCTGGCCTCGGCCGAGCACGCGCGGTTCAAGCAGACCGACGCGGACGTGGCCTCCTTCGACGGCGGCTTCGGTTCGGCGTACCTGGCCCGGCAGGTCGGACAGAAGTTCGCGCGCGAGATCTTCTTCCTCGGCGACGAGTACTCCGCCGAGGACGCGTACCGGATGGGCATGGTCAACAAGGTCGTGCCGCACGCCGAGTTGGAGGCGGTCGCGCTGGAGTGGGGCAAGAAGATCTGCGCGAAGTCGCCGACAGCCCAGCGAATGCTGAAGTACGCGTTCAACCTGATCGACGACGGACTGGTCGGCCAGCAGATCTTCGCCGGTGAGGCGACCCGGCTCGCCTACGCGAGCGACGAGGCCGCCGAGGGCCGCGACTCCTTCCTGGAGAAGCGGCCCGCCGACTGGTCGCCGTTCCCGTACGCCTTCTGAACCGCTAAGGCTTCAGGCCTTGCGCCACTTCTGATTGCTGGTGCCGGCGCAGGACCGGAGGACGAGGCGGGCGCCGTTGCCGGTGGAGACGGCGGTGACGCACTTGTCGGCGGTCGGGTTCACCAGGTCGTGCGCGGCGTTCAGGGTGAACTTCTGCGCCCAGCCGCCGTTGCAGTTCACCAACTGGATCTGGGTGTTCTCGTCGGTGGACGCCCAGGCCAGGTCCATGCACAGCCCGAGCGATCGCACCGTGCCGTCGGAGTTGAAGGACCACAGCTGGTTCGAGCTCCGTGCGCAGTCCCACAACTGCAACGGAGTGCCGTCCTTGCCGAGGCCGCTCTGGGCGTCCTTGACGTCGACGCAGCGGTTGGAGCCGTAGTTCTGCACGAGGACACCAGAGGTCGCAGTGTTGCCCGCGGCAACGCGCGGCTTGCTGCCAGCCGTCGTGGTGGTCGCCTGCGGAGGATTCACCGCGGTCGTCGTTGACGTCTTCGGCGGGTTCTGAACCTGCGGACGGTTGTTCGTCCTGCCTGTCACCGGCGTGCCCGCGCACTCGCGCGGCCGGCATCGTGGTCGAGGCGGGTACCGCAGAGATCGAGAGCACCTCGATCGAGAAGAGCGGCGGCTCCGGGCTGGTCGTGTGGTCCGGCGCGAGCCCGGTGGTCCGGGACGTGTCGGTCTCGAAGGCAGCGAAGAACGGGATCTACCTGGCGGAGAAGGCCGCAGGGACCTTCACGAGCTGCGATGTCGTCGGGAGCGGGTTCCCGGCGTTCCACTTCGGCAAAGCCGCCGCTCCGGTGTTGAAGCACTGCCGGATCCGGGACTGTGCCGGGGCTGTCGGCGAGGACGAGGGCGCGACGCCGACCTTCGAGGACTGCACGGTGGACGGGATCCCCATGACACCTGCTGCAGCCGCGCTGCCGGTCGGAGCGCCTGCGGGAGCACCGGTCCCGCTGGATATTGCGGAGGCGCCCGAGGAGGAGACGCTCGAAGACGTGCTGGCCGAGCTCGGAGAACAGATCGGGCTCGAGCGGGTCAAGCGGGACGTGTCGTCGATGGTGAAGCTGAGCAGACGGTCAGGATGCGCCAGGAGGCAGGGCTGGCCGCGCCGCCGCTCAGTCGCCACCTCGTCTTCGCCGGCAACCCCGGTACCGGCAAGACCACGGTCGCTCGGCTCTACGGCCGACTGCTGAAGGCGCTGGGCCTGCTCCGGCAGGGACACCTGGTGGAGGTCGACCGGTCCGCACTGGTCGGCGAGTACGTCGGGCACACCGGTCCGAAGACGGCCGCCGCGTTCAACCAGGCGCTGGGTGGGGTGCTGTTCATCGACGAGGCCTACTCGCTGGCGCCGGTCGGGGGCGGCAACGACTTCGGCGCCGAGGCCGTAGCGACTCTGATGAAGCTGATGGAGGATCACCGCGACGACGTCGTGGTGATCGTCGCGGGCTATCCGGCCGACATGTCCCGCTTCATCGGGTCCAACCCCGGTCTGTCGTCGCGGTTCACCCGCACGCTGCTGTTCGAGGACTACTCTGCGTCCGAACTGGTGGCGATCGTGGAGTACCAGGCCCGCGAGCACCAGTACGACCTGACGGCCGCCGCCCGGGACGAGCTCACCCGGTTCTTCGAGCAGTTGCCGCGCGAGGAGGGGTTCGGGAACGGCCGGTCGGCGCGGCAGGTGTTCCAGCAGCTGACCGAGCGGCAGGCGCACCGGCTGGCCGAGCTCGCCGTACCGACAGCGGAGCAGTTGGTCAGCCTGGAAGCGGTGGATCTACCCAGCTTCAACATCTGAACCCTTGCGTCCGAAGTACCGAGGTCTATAGCCCTCGGTACTTCGGACGCAAGCGGTTACTGGGCGACGCCGTACAGGCGATCACCGGCGTCGCCCAGGCCGGGGACGATGTAGCCCTTCCCGTTCAGGTGCGAGTCCATCCCGGCGATCACCAGGTTGCAGGGGATGTGCAGGTCGGCGAGCTCGCGCTCGATCCGCTCGACGCCCTCGGGAGCCGCCAGCAGGCAGATCGCGGTGATGTGGTCGGCGCCGCGGTCCACCAGGAACTGGATCGCCGCAGCCAGCGTGCCGCCCGTCGCGAGCATCGGGTCGAGTACGTAGCACTGCCGCCCGGACAGGTCCTCCGGCAGCCGTTCGGCGTACGTCGAGGCGGTCAGGGTCTCCTCGTTGCGGATCATGCCGAGGAAACCGACCTCGGCCGTCGGGAGCAGCCGGGACATGCCCTCGAGCATGCCGAGGCCGGCCCGCAGGATCGGCACCACCAGCGGCTTCGGGGCGGTCAGCTTGATCCCCTGGGCCTCGGCGACCGGGGTGGTGACGGTGATCGGGCCGGTCCGGACGTCCCGGGTCGCCTCGTACGCGAGCAGCGTGACGAGCTCCTCGGTCAGCCGCCGGAAGGTGGGCGAATCCGTCCGCTCGTCCCGCAGTGCGGTGAGCTTGTGGGCGACGAGCGGGTGGTCCACGACGAGGATCTGCATGGCCGGAACGCTACCGTCGGCGATTCGCCGCCGGGAAGCTAGTGCCCTGTGTCGGTCTTCGGCTCCAGCACACGCCGAAGGACCGACACAGGGCACCGGCGCGCTGTTAGCGTTGGAACGCAGTCGATTTAGGTCAGCCGGCCCCCGCCCCAGGGCGGCCTCTCCCGAACCGACGAGGACGTGGCGCCCGTGAGCGAGGACACCGGCAAGTCACCCGAACAGCTCGATCGGCTGCGGCGCCGCGCCGCCTTCCTGCGCGAACTGGAGGAAGCCCGCGCCCTCCGCGACCGGATCGCCCCCCGAAGAGCCCGAGTCCGCCAGATCCGCGCCGCCATGCGCCGAGCCACCTACCACCACTGACCCCGCCTACGCCGGGTGAGGTGTGGGTCTCGGAGTGACACCGATTTGCTGGTGAACGTGTGAACATCTCCCGCCTGACGCGGGAGTCTGCGACGATGAGCGCGTGTCTGATCCCACGGCTGGGCCGATGACCACCACCACAGAGCTCGACTTCGCAGTCGCTGCTTACACCGAGGATGGGGACTGGCTCGTCACGCCGCTGGCGCTGCGCGGGGAACCCGACCTGTCCGCGCTGGTCTCCGCGCTGCGGCGCTACCCCGGGGACCAGGGGGTGCTCGGGATGATCTCCGTCGACGAGGACTTCTTCATCCTGCTCCGGGTGATCGGCGGCCGGGCCCGGCTGCTGATCTCGGACGTCACCGCCGCGACCGAGTGGCCGCTGGCCAAGCAGGTGGTGGACGAGCTGGACATCCCGCTGGCCGATGACGACGACGAACAGGTACCGGCCGGGGACCTGGCCATCATCGCCGACCTGGGCATGAGCGCGATGGACCTCGGCGCGCTGATCGACGACGTCGACCTGTACCCCGAGGAGATGCTCGAGGAAATCGCCGAGGCGCTCGGCTTCGGCAACCAGTTCCACGAGGCGCTCGAAGCCATTGGCTAACCCAGCACACCAGGCCTGGGCCCGGCTGATGCGGCTGGCGCTGGACGAGGCCGAGCTGGCGCGGGGGAGCGCCGACGTACCGATCGGGGCGGTCGTGGTGGACGCCGACGGGCAGGTGATCGGGCGCGGGCACAACGAGCGCGAGGCGACCGGGGACCCGACCGCGCACGCCGAGGTACTGGCGATCCGCGAGGCGGCGAAACACGTCGGTGAGTGGCGGCTGACCGGCTGCACGCTGGTGGTCACGCTGGAGCCCTGCACGATGTGCGCGGGGGCGATCGTGCTGTCCCGGCTGGACCGCCTGGTCTTCGGCGCGTACGACGAGAAGGCCGGCGCGGTGGGGTCGCTCTGGGACGTCGTGAGGGACCGCAGACTGAACCACCGGCCCGAGGTCGTGGGCGGTGTGATGGCCGACGAGACGGGTGCACGGCTACGCGATTTCTTCACAGGCCACAGGTCTTGATAGCCTCTGCGGCGGTGGCGTGTCCGAGCGGCCGAAGGAGCGCGCCTCGAAAGCGCGTGAAGGGTATCCCCCTTCCGAGGGTTCAAATCCCTCCGCCACCGCCAACCACCTTCGGGTGGGAGTTACGCCGGAGACCCTGATGCTGTGTGATGCGTCAGGGTCTCCGTTCTTCTCCGGCCGGTCGCGGTGGTCCGTTCATTTGTGACATGAATCAGTTCGGCGCCGATGATTCGTTGCCGGAGGCACGGCTCCACTAAGCTGCAGTCCCCCGACCTTGAGGGCCGCTGTGGACGTCCATGATCTCGACAGGATCCTGCTCGCCGGTGCCGCGGTGCTGCTGGTGGCGATCGTCGCTGTCCGGCTCTCCGGCCGCCTCGGTCTCCCGTCGCTGCTGATCTACCTCGGCATGGGGTTGCTGTTGGGCGAGTCCGGGCTGGGGATCCAGTTCGAGGACGCGGAGCTCGCGCACGCGCTGGGGTTCGCCGCGCTCGTGATCATCCTGACCGAGGGCGGTCTGACCACCCGGTGGAACGAGGTCCGCCCGGTGATGCCGCTGGGCGTAACACTGGCGACCCTCGGCGTCGCGATCAGCGTCGGCGTGGTCGCCTGCGTGGCCCACTTCATCCTCGGTCTCGACTGGCAGATCTCCGTCCTACTCGGCGCCGTCACGTCGCCCACCGACGCCGCCGCCGTCTTCTCCGTACTCCGTAAGGTCCCGATCCGGCCGAGGTTGCGCGGAGCCCTGGAAGCCGAGTCCGGTCTGAACGATGCCCCGACGGTGCTGCTGGTCACGCTGGTCAGCACCGGCGGCCTCGGCGACCACGGCCTCCCGTACTTCGCCGGCCTGGTCGTCTACGAACTCGTCTTCGGCGCGCTGTTCGGCCTGCTGATCGGCTGGGCGGCGGTCGGCCTGCTCCGCCGGGTGGCGCTCGGCTCGGCCGGCCTGTACCCGCTCGCGATCGTCTCGATCGCCTTCCTCTCGTACGCCGGGGGCACGGTGCTCCTGCACGTCTCCGGGTTCGCTGCGGTGTACGTGACCAGCCTGGTCATCGGGCGGGCGGAGTTGCCGCACCGGATGGCGACCAAGTCGTTCGTCGACGGGATCGCCTGGCTGGCCCAGATCGGCCTGTTCGTGATGCTCGGCCTGCTCGCGTCGCCCAGCAAGTTCCGGCTGAACGATGTGCTGCTGGCGCTGGTGATCGGGATCGCGGTCACCGTGGTCGGACGGTTCGCGGCGGTGGCGATCTCGGCGACGCCGTTCAGGATCCCCTGGAACGAGCAGACCTTCATCGCCTGGGCCGGGCTGCGCGGCGCCGTACCGATCGTGCTGGCGACGATCCCGCTGGCCGAGCAGGTCCCGCAGGCGGATCGCGTCTTCAACGTGGTGTTCGTGCTGGTCCTGCTGTTCACGCTGCTGCAGGGGCCGTCCCTGCCGTGGCTGGCGAAGCGGCTGGGGGTGCTCGACGAGAACGCGGCCCAGGAGGTCGACATCGACGTGGCGCCGCTGGAGTCCCTGGGCGCGGACATGCTGCAGGTCAAAGTCCCGAGCGAGTCGAAGCTGGCCGGCGTCGAGATTGGCGAACTCCGCCTGCCTCAGGGCGTCTCGATCTCCCTGGTGATCCGCGGCACTCGCGCCTTCGTCCCGGACCGCCGTACGGTCCTGAGAGCCGGGGACGCCCTCCTGGTCGTCGCTCCGAGCAGCCTCCGGGAGCAAACAGTCCGCCGCCTCCGGGCAGTCAGCCGAGCCGGCCGCCTAGCCGGCTGGTTCGGCGAGCGAGGCCGCGAAAAGCTCTGACCGTCGCACCCCGGAAGCAGCTGCGGGGACGGGTCAGTTGGGGTTCTGGCCGGAGGGGATGGGCTGGGTGCCTCGGACGATCGGGAGGCAGTGGGTGCTGCCGGCGGGGACGCCGATCGACGGGGTGCCCTTGACCTTCAGCGTCTTGTAGCCGGGGCCGACGATCAGGTCGACGGTGTGGTCCGGCCGGTTGTCGCCGACGGGCGCGGCCTTCTGGGTCAGCTGACCCGCGACCAGTTGCAGCTCGGGCGACTTGTCGGTGGTGCCGCGGACCGCGACGACGTCGACCTTGTCACCCTTCGGCTCGTTGGCGATCTTGCCGATGTTGAAGCCGCGCTTCTTCAGCTCTTCCGCCACCGCGGCCGCAGTACCGGCCTTGGCGCCGCCGTTGTAGACATTCACCACGACCTGCTTCGGCACCATCCGGTTGTTCGGCAGTGTCTGGTCGACGCAGTTCGCCTCGGCGCTGCTCTTGGTGAGGGAGTTCCACCCCCACCAGGCGCCGCTGACCAGGAGGCCGAGCAGCACCACCATGGTGATGGGCGTCCGCCAGTGGATCCGCGAGTGTGGCCTCGGCTGCGGCTGGAGAGCGCTCATCTGGTCCCCCGACTCATTCGACTTAATCCACGACCAGTACCCGTGCGTGCAGAACCAAACGCTGTTGCAGGGCCGCGCGGAGGGCCCGGTGCAGCCCGTCCTCGAGGTACATCTCCCCCTTGAACTCGACCACGTGGGCGAACAGGTCGCCGTAGAAGGTCGAGTCCTCGTCCAGCAGCGCGTTCAGGTCGAGAGTGCCCTTGGTCGTGACGAGCTGGTCGAGTCTGACCTGCCTCGGTGGCAGCACAGACCAGTCCTTCGGCTTGTACCCGTGGTCCGGGTACGGCCGCTCCTCCCCGACGCGCTTGAAGATCACCCACCGAAGTCTAGCGGGGGAACAGGTCCTACGAGATGGTCAGGAATGTCACCGGGAAAGTCGTGACCAGGACTCAACCTTTTGAGCCTGGTAGGCGTCCCAAAGGGATCGGGCACTAGTAGGGGGCAAAGATGAGAGTTCTGACCAGGCTAGGGGTGGGGGCCGCGACGCTGGTGGTCGCGGTCGTGGGGATGACGATCCCGGCGGACGCGCTGACCATCACCCAGAACAAGGCGGCACAGACCCGGTTGAACCGGCTGGGCTGCACGGCCGGACCGGTGGACGGCAAGGTGGGGGCGATGACCCAGGCGGCCACCGTGCGGTTCCAGTCCGCGAACAAGATTTCCCAGAGCGGCAAGCTCGCCGGTACGACGTACACCCGGCTGATGGCGTCCACGGCCAAGCGGTGCGACGTACGACCGGTGCCGGCGGGGACCGGCGGCGGTCGCCGGATCGTGATCAGCCAGGGGCAGAACTGGGTCTGGCTGATCGATGCCTGGGGCAAGGTCGTCCGGCAGGGCGGCATCATCGACAACCCGATCTACCTGAAGCCGGGGACCTACAGGAGCGGCGCCAAGTGCGGCCGGGCCGCCAAGATCAGGAGGAACACCGACGGCGCGAGCCTGTACCTGAACAACTTCGTCCGCTTCGCCCCGTGCGGGATCGGCTTCCACCAGATCCCGACGTACAAGCGGACCGGCGCCCAGATCCACGCCGACTGGCTGCTCGGCACCAACGCCAGGGCCTCGCACGGCTGCATCCGCGTCTCCAAGGCGATGTCGGGCTACATCTGGTCCTTCACCACCACCGGCACCCGGGTCGTCGTCATCCGCTGACCCGGTCCGACCGGCCACGTGCCCTGAGCCCGGAGTACCGGCGACTCCGCGCTCAGGGCACTGTTTTGCCGGTCCAGGGCACTAGCATCTCGAACGCACGGGGAGTGTGTTCCCTTCGTTCGTTCGAGAGGCATCACAGACATGGCCGAGACACCCGACGTCGTGGAGACCGTCAAGCAGGGGTACGCGTTCGAGGGGCCCGCGATCGAGCTCGGCGCACTGCTGGTCGACGGTACGCCGAACCCGGCGGCCGCGGTCCGGATCCCGCTGTCGATGGTGAACCGGCACGGCCTGGTGGCCGGCGCCACCGGTACCGGCAAGACGAAGACCCTGCAGCTGATGGCCGAGCAGCTCTCGGCGGCGGGGGTCGCGGTGTTCGCGGCGGACATCAAGGGTGACCTGTCCGGCATCTCGCAGCCCGGCGAGGAGAGCGAGAAGCTGCTGGCCCGGACCAAGGCGATCGGCCAGGAATGGACCGCCACCGGCTTCCCGACCGAGTTCTACGCGCTCGGCGGTCAGGGCTCGGGCATCCCGATCCGGGCCACCATCACTTCGTTCGGCCCAATGCTGTTGTCCAAGGTGCTCGGTCTGAACGACGTCCAGGAGTCCTCGCTCGGGCTGATCTTCCACTACGCCGACAAGCAGGGGCTGACCCTGCTGGACCTGAAGGACCTGCGCGCGGTCATCACCCACCTGACCAGCGACGAGGGCAAGGGCGACCTGAAGGAGCTCGGCGGGCTGTCCGCGGCGACCGCCGGGGTGATCCTGCGGTCCCTGATCGGGTTCGCCGACCAGGGGGCCGAGGCGTTCTTCGGCGAGCCTGAGTTCGACACCGCGGACCTGATGCAGGAGCGCGACGGCAAGGGGGTCGTGTCGCTGCTGGAGCTCCCGAACCTGCAGGACCGCCCGGCGCTCTTCTCCACCTTCCTGATGTGGCTGCTGGCCGACTTGTTCCACGACCTGCCCGAGGTCGGCGACGTGGACAAGCCGAAGCTGGTCTTCTTCTTCGACGAGGCGCACCTGCTCTTCAACGACGCGTCGAAGGCGTTCCTGGACTCGATCGCGCAGACCGTGCGGTTGATCCGCTCCAAGGGCGTCGGCGTCTTCTTCGTCACCCAGACCCCGAAGGACGTGCCGGACGACGTACTCGCGCAGCTCGGTTCCCGGGTACAGCATCAGCTCCGGGCACACACCCCGAACGACGCGAAAGCGCTGAAGGCCACGGTCTCCACCTTCCCCAACTCGTCGTACGACCTGGCCGAGGTGCTGACCCAGCTCGGCATCGGCGAGGCGATCGTGACGGTGATGAACGAGAAGGGCGCCCCGACCCCGGTCGCGTGGACCCGCCTGCGCGCACCCCAGTCCCTGATGGCACCCGCCTCCGCCGAGCAGCTCACCGCCACGGTCCAGGCGTCGCCCGGGTACGCGAAGTACACCGAGGTCATCGACCGCGAGTCCGCCTACGAGAAGCTGGCCGCCAAGGTCCAGGCCGGTGCCGCCCAGGCCGAAGCGGAAGCCAAGTCGGAGCCGCAGCCCAAGTCCGCTCCCCGCTCCCAGAAACAAGAAAAATCCATGGTCGAGCAGGTAGTGGGCTCCTCCGCCTTCAAACAGTTCGCCCGCTCCGCCGGCCGAGAAATCATCAGAGGCCTCTTCGGCTCCGCCCGCCGTAAACGCTGACTCGCACCTCCGTCCGCCGCGACCTTTTCGGTACTGATTGGTGTTGTTTTCGAGCAGGATCGAAACGGTCACGCTAGGTGGTTCGATTGTTGATTGTTGATCAAACGACTGACCCATCAACCGGTTGACTTCGTTTCCAACTGGTTATCCACAGCGCGCCGTCGCGGATTGGGACTGATCCCTCACTCGTCGTACCGTGAGGGGTAATGGTTGCGCAGAGTAGGCGAGCGGTACGGCATTGGGCGCTCTGGACCCTCACGGTCCCGGCGTTCGGAGTGGTCGTGCTCGTGGACCTCGCCGCCATCGCCTACGGGGTGAAGGCGTTCGGCGAGCTCCCCTCCTGGCGCGGCATCGACGTCGTGCTCGCCCTGACCATCTCGGCCCTGATCGCCGTCGAGGGCGCCCGTCGGGTCGAGAGCCGTCGCCGGCGCGGCGGACCACTGCACAAGGACCTGGCCCCGGCCTGGATGATCGCCGCCGCCATCGTGCTCCACCCGGCCCTGGCGATCCTCGTCGCGCTGCTGCTGCGCATCTGGTGGCGGATCAGAGCCGGCAAGTGCATCCCGTACCGCTGGGCGTTCTCGACCGCGGTCCACGTGCTCGCCGTCGGCGCTGCCCACGCGGTCTTCGTCTCCGCGCGAGACCTGACCGACTCGAGCGGACTGGGCCTGGTCGTCTCGATGGGAGCCGCCGCAGCCGCCTACGTCACCACGGACACCCTCCTCTGCGGCCTGGCGATCTCCCTGATCGTGCCGGGCAGCAGTCGCCGGGACACCGTCGGCGGCAAGGACGACCTCTGCGTCGACGCCACCGCAGCCACGCTGGGCTGTCTGCTCGCTGCCGCGACACTGGTCAGCCCGTGGTTCGCGTTCGTCGCCATCCCGATCACCCTGACCGCCCAGCGCGCGTTGCTGCTCGGCCAGTTGGAGTCCGAGGCGCAGACCGACTCGAAGACGAACCTCGGCCGGGTCGACTGGTGGCGCCGCCGGACCGACGAGCTGCTCCGCCGGTCGCGGACGCAGCGCGAGCCGATGGCGGTGCTGCTGATCGACATCGACCACTTCAAGCAGGTCAACGACCGGCACGGCCACCTGGTCGGCGACGAGGCTCTGCGTGCGGTGGCGACGATCCTGCGCAGCACCATCCGGACCAAGGACGTGATCGGACGGTTCGGCGGCGAGGAGTTCGTCATCGCCCTCCCCGACACCGATCTGGACGACGCGACCGTCACGGCTGACCGCCTCCGCTCCGCCGTCGCCGCGAGCCCTCTCGCCGCCATGTGCGCCGGAGCACTCGACGAGCCTGACCTGGATCCGGACACGTTCCGGCTGACCGTCTCGATCGGCGTCGCCGTCTACCCGGCCGACGGCACCACCGTCGACAACCTGCTGCTCCGCGCCGACCGCGCCATGTACGCCGCCAAGGCCGCGGGCCGCGACCGTGTTCGCCTGGCCGCCGACCTGCTCACCGCCGACCTGCAGCGGCACACGTTGCGCCAGACTCCCGCCGACAATCTGCAACCCCGCTGACACCAGCCGCCACCGCGGATCGCTGCAGCCTGCCGCTCCCGAAACCGGCCGCCAAACGAGAGACCTGGCGGGCCGCTGAGCTGCGGCAGAACCTTTTGTGGGGTGGGGGCGTCTTCAGCAGCGGAAGGTGACGACGGGAGAGGGTATGCAGCGGTCTGAGAGCCGCGACGAGGATTTCACGGCTTTCGTGCTCGCACGGTCCGCGCGGTTGGTGCACATCGCGCGGATGCTGTGCGGCGACGCCGCGCTCGCCGAGGACCTCGTCCAGACCGCGCTCGAGAAGGCCTATCTGCGCTGGGACCGGATCGAGCTGGGTGACCCGTTCGGCTACGTCCGGCAGGCCGTGGTCAACCAGCACCTGTCCTGGGTCCGGCGCCGGCCGTGGCGCGAGCGGCCCAGCGGTCATGCGGCCGAGCTGGATCAGAGCCTCGGCTCGTACGTCGTCGACCCGGGCGTGGCGGTGGATCGCAAGCTGGCGATCGCCGGCGCCCTGCGGGTGCTGACCAGGAGGGAGCGGGCGGTGGTGGTGCTGCGGTACTTCGAGGACCTGACCGAGGTCCAGACCGCGGCGACCCTCGGTGTGGCGGTCGGGACCGTGAAGAGCGCGAACTCCCGCGCCCTGCTGAAACTCCGCGCTGCCCCGGAACTGAGCGGCAGTTACGTGGGAGACCAATCATGATCGACGACGAGCTGAGGGACGCCCTCCGCTCGGACGACGGCATCGAGCCGCTCGACCCGGCCAAGGTGATCACCGGCGCCCGGCGACGTCGCCGCAAGCGCGATCTGACCACAGGCAGCCTCGCAGCGGTCGCAGTACTGGCAGTTGTGGTGGGCGGAGTCATCGCGACCGACGGTGCGAACAGCGGTGCGCCCGTCGACCCACCTGTTGTCGGTACGCCGAGCAGTACCCCGTCGGCCCGTACTTCAACGACGCCACGCGCGGCGAGTACTCCGGCGATGTCGGCGGCGCAGTTGCTTGCCAACTGCAAGGTTGCCCTGACCGAGGAGGATCCGAAGCCCGGCGCGAACGCGACACAGCAAGCTTTGCTCGAATCACCTCAGGGTTCGGTGCTGGTCATTGCCGACAGCAAGTATTGGGGGGCCTGCGACAACGGGTACATCTCCGAGGGTGAGGCTCAGGTGTCAGCGCGACGGCCGGCTGGTCTCGCGACGCCGAGTCCGGAGGACACGGACGCCTTCGCTGTCGCGCAGAATCGCCTCACCCAGCCGAGCGGGAACTACGACGACTTCGAGTACTACTGGGCGGCAGGTCGCCTGCCGACGGGAGTGAAGACGGTCAGGTACACCTTTCCGGACGGCAAGACTGTGGACGCTACGGTGCAGGGCAAGTACTGGCTGATGCACTACTGGTCGTTGCAGCATACGCCGGGTGGCTCGGAGGGTGGGGCGACGCCCGGGGCGCCGGAGAGGATCCGCGTCCGGCTCCTGGCCGCGGACGGCACGGTGGTGAACGACTTCCGGCTGGCGGAGCCCGAGCAGATCTGCGCGCAGATCACCCACGGCTGCTGAGATCCCTGCCAATACAGAATCCCCAGCGCAGAACCTTTCCGCAGCCGGTCGCGTCCTTCAGCCCGAGACAGCGAGCAAACACTTGCGGAGGGCAACGATGAAGAACGATGACCTGACCGAGGAGATCGCGGACGGCGACGGGTCGGCGGACCAGCCGGTCAGATCCCGCCTGATGTTGCATCTGGCGGTGACCGGGCTGGCCGTGGCGGCCGTCGCCGGCATCGCGATCGCCGGCTCCGCCGCAGCCCGGACTGGCAACGCCGACAACTCAACGGGTAGTGCGGTAGGCGGCTCCGGCCCAGCCGTCACCCCGGACAACCCCATTCCCCCAGGCGCCACCCCCGGCCAGGCAACCCCCGGTCACGCGACCCCCGGCCAGGCGACGCCCGGGCAGGTGACGAAGGGCGAGGGGCAGGTGGATACGAAGTCGATGCCTGAGTTCAAGGAGCAGCCGCTGCCCGGCGATCCGGTGGCTGCGTGTAAGAAGCTGCTCGCGGAGTCGGCCGAGCATCCCGGGCGGAACGCGAAGGTGGTCGCGCGACTCGACGGAGCCCCGGGCGCCGTGCTGGTCCTTGCCGATAGCAAATACTGGGCCGGCTGCGACACGGCGTACGCGCGGCATGACGGGCAGGGCTCGCTAAGGGAACAGGCCAAGATCACCAAGCCGTCCGCGACGGATGCCGACGCATTCGCGGTGGCGAACAACATCATCCCCACCGCCGGCAAGAACTACGAGTACTACTGGGCGGCCGGTCTGATGCCGAGCGGTGTCACCAAGATTGCCTACACCTTCCCCGATGGCGTCACCACCAATGCTGTTGTCAAGGGCAACTACTGGGTGATGCAGTACCGGCAGGCCAAGCCCTGGGTCGAGGGTGCCGACGCAGACCAGGCAAGGATCAAGGTCACGCTGTCCCGCGCCAACGGCACGGTGGTCAAGTCCTTCAACCTCGTCTGGGGCGAGCAGACCTGCGCCCAGATCTCCCACGGCTGCTGATCCCACGTGCCGCGTCCGGGGAACAGAGGTTGC
Source organism: Kribbella qitaiheensis (assembly GCF_042657745.1). Taxonomy (GTDB): domain Bacteria; phylum Actinomycetota; class Actinomycetes; order Propionibacteriales; family Kribbellaceae; genus Kribbella; species Kribbella qitaiheensis. Next base: position 55,576 of record NZ_JBHSKE010000071.1, read on the forward strand.
CCGCGGTTCCCCGGACGCACACAATCAGCAGGAGGCGAAGGTGCCGGCGTTGATCCAGGCCTTCGCCACGTACATGCCCAGGTGGACGCGGAGCCAGATGTTGCTGGTGCCCTGCGAGCCCGTCACGCTCTGGCCGGTGGTCTGGCACTCGACCGTCACCTGGGCGGACTTGCCCGCCATACCGACGACGGCGCCGGTCGAGCTCGCGGCGTTACGGATGTTGAGATAGCCCGACGAGATCGACACAGTGCCGCGACCACCCGTCCCCGTCCACAGGTACGTCGAGTCGACCCACGCGTTGTTCGTCAGCTTCAGCGCGTCCCAGAACACGCCGTCGGCCAGGTCGATCCCGGCCGGGTTGGCGACGGTCCGGCCGAACTGGTCCTTCCCGCCGTTGTAGCCGTTCTGGTACGCCGCTTGGGACTCCGGCTTACCCTGCGGGAGGTCCTTCCACATCTCCCGGGTGGCGCTCGGGTTCCAGTAGTCGTCCTTGGTGTTCCACGGACCGACGTCCCAGACCGGCTCGAAGGCGCACCGGGTCGCCGTGCACACCTTGACCGAGTAGTTGCCGGAGCCGTTGTTCGCGAGGCCCCGGCGAGACGGCAGCGCGACGAAGTGGTCCCGGCTGATGATCACGTGCCCGTTGGCCGTCGTACCGCCGACCAGGCCTTCGCGGGTGGCGAAGACGTGGGACGTCAGCGGCGCGGCCTGGACGGCCATCCGGCTCGGGGCCGCCTGGTTCGTGGGCTGGACGCTGACGTCGCCCACCCACGGGCTGCCACCTTGCGGCGGCGCGATCACGATGATCCGGAGCTGGACGAGATCACTGGCCTCCGGGAGTGCGGTCGGCGATCCACTCCGGGCGGGCGCCCATTCGGTCCACTGGCCCTTCACCAGTGCCCGTACGTCGACCTCGGCCGTCGAGTTGTCCGGAGTACCGGTCTGGTAGTTCGCGATGACGGCTGAGGTTGCCGCCGGGAAGCGGATCGGGTCCAGGTTGGCGATGCCCGAGCGTTGCCGGACCTCGATCGAGCCGATGGACGCGGGTGCGTCGCCGAGGATGATCCGGTTGCCGTCGACCTTGACGTTGGTCGAGCCTTCGGCGGGTTGGGCGACGATGCTGACGGGATCGGGGGTGGCTGCGGAACTCGGCGCCACCGCGAGAGCGAGTGGTGCGACGGCGAGGACGGTGGCCAGACAGGCTGCCACTTTCGCCGTGAGGGTGATACGCATGGCGATACCTCCGGGGCGGTGAAGGTCACCGGGTGCGCTACCCGGCTCACCTAATGTGACAAACAAACCGTGCCCCTGTATAGCTCGTGAATAAATTTCTTCCGACGAATCGGTGACCGGACAGAACCTGGTGCGGCACCCAGCGGGTTAGGACCGGTGTGACAGAGGCAGAGGAGATTCGATGACCCGGGCCGCGGACGCCGACTTCGAGCGCTTCGTGCAGGCAAATTCGACCCCGTTGCTCCGCTTCGCGGAGATGTTGTGCGGTGATCGGCACACGGCTGAGGACCTGGTGCAACAGGCGTTGATGCGGTCCTACCCGAAATGGCACCGGCTGGACGGTGATCCCCTGCGCTACGTCCGCCGAGTGCTGGTGAACCGCTTCCTCACGTCGGCCCGCCGTCGCTGGTCCAACGAGGTGCCCAGCGACCCGGTGGACAACGACTGGGACCAGCGGTCAGTCGCGGACTTCGCCGGTGAGGTGCAGACCCGGGAGGCCGTGCTCGGCGCACTCGCCGGGCTGACCGTCCGGGAGCGCGCGGTGGTCGCGCTGCGGTACTCGCAGGATCTCTCCGAGGCAGAGACGGCCGAACTGCTCGGGATGGCCGGCGGGACCGTGAAGAGCACCGCGTCCCGGGCCCTGGCCAAGCTGCGTCTGGCACCCGACCTGATCGATTCCACCGTTGGAGGACATGCATGACCGACGAGCAGCGGGTGCGCAGCGCGCTCGAGTACGACCTGGAGCCCTGGCAGCCCGACCCGGCCGACCTGATGCGTCGCGGCCGGCGGCTCGCCTGGCTCCGCCGAGGACTGGCCGCGGCGGGCGTGACTGCCCTCGCCGGCACTGTCGCGACAGTGTCCGCCGCGGTCGGGGGACCTGGTGACGTGCGGAACCTGCTGGCCGGTGGCGGCAAGCCGTCCGTACGGGCCGCGGTGCCCACCACTCTGCCGTCGGTGGACCCGACCTGCCTGCCGACCGTGCCCGCGAAGGTGCCGCACAAGGTGAAGGTCGAGGTGGAGGTGCCCGCCGTGCCGGCAGGCAAGCCGGAACTGCCGCCGATCCCCAAGCCGTCGCTCCCGGCCAAGCCGACTCTGCCGACCCTTCCGAGCAATCCAACGCTGCCGAGCAAGCCAACGCTGCCGGGGAAGCCCAATGTGCCGACCACACTGCCGAGCCTGCCGGGCAAGCACAGCTACCCGACGACCAAGCCGTCGCTCCCGACCGCCAAGCCGTCCCTGCCGGGCATGCCTTCCCTGCCTCCGCTTCCGACGACCAAGCCGTCGCTGCCGGGTAAGCCGAGCTTGAGCCTGCCGCCGGTCCCGACCGCCAAGCCCTCGCTCCCGGGCAAGCCCAGCCTGCCGCCGGTGCCGACGACGAAGCCGAGCTTGCCGAAGGCGAGCCTGCCGAAGCCCGCAGTACCGGCGAAGCCGACCCTGCCGCCGTGCGTGCAGGTTCTGGTCCCCAGCGCCAAGTCCCTGCCGGGCAAGCCTTCCCTGCCTCCACTTCCGACGACCAAGCCGTCGCTCCCAGGCAAGCCCAGCCTGAGCCTGCCGCCGGTCCCGACCGCCAAGCCGTCACTGCCGGGCAAGCCGACCCTGCCGTTGCCGACAGCGAAGCCCACCTGGCCGACCACGAAGCCCAGCCTGCCGACGACCAAGCCGAGCTGGCCCGCCACGCCTCACCCGACGTTGCCGACCGGTATCCCCTCCTCCCACCGGTAGGCAGTCCCAGTCACCGGCGAGTAGAGCCCTCCACTGATCGACTTCTATTCGCCGGTGACCCCATCGGCCAGCTCGCGGGCGATATCGAGCTGGCCGATGTGGCGTGCGTACTCCTGCAGAACGTGGAAGAGGATCCAGTTCAGCGTCGGTGGTTGGACGTCCGCGCCGAACCGTCCGCCGATCGCGCCTTTCGAGGTCAGCTCGGCTCCGGAGACGATCTCCCGCGTCCGCTCACCGCCCGCGCGCAGTTGCTCCAGCAGCTCGGCGAGGGTGTCCCCGGCATCGAGCTGCCAGGGCGCGTCGTCGACCCCGCCGGAATCACCCCACGGCCGGTCGACTGGCTCCGCCGTGTATCCCCAGCGCAACCAGCGTCGCTCCATGAACACCAGGTGTTTCAGCAGCTCCAGCGGTGACCACCCCGACGGCAGCCTGCTGCTCCGGAGCTCCGCTTCGCTGAGGCCCTCGAGCTTCCGCTCGACCGTCTGCCGGTAGTACTCGAGCCAGGCGAGGTGCAGCTCGCGGGTGTCACCGAGTTGGTCGTCGGGCAGCATCACAGTTCCCGCAGATACTTGGCGGTCTCGTCGTCTGCCGGGAAGAACGACTCGATCATCAGCTCCGACACCGTCACGTCCAGCGGTGTGCCGAAGGTGGCGATCGTGGTCAGCAGCGACAGCTCGCGATCCCCGTGCCGCAGTCGCATCGGTACGACGACCTCGGCCGGCCCGGGCGGTTCCACCCGCTCGCCACCGGCGTACCCGCGCAACTCGTCGTACAGGTCCTGCAGGTCCGGGTCCGCAGTACTGGCGACCTGGCGGTGCAGGCTGGTCAGGACGCTCGCGCGGACCTCGGGGAGGTTGGTGATCCGGCTGCCCAGGCCCTCGGGGTGCAGCGTGAGGCGGAGCGCGTTGATCGGGGCGGTGAGCAGCTCCGGCGCGACACCGTCGGTGAAGAGCCGGATGCCGGCGTTCCCCTCGACGATGTTCCACCAGCGGTCCACCACCAGCGCCGGGTACGGCTCGTGGGCCCTGAGCAACCGCCGCAGTGCCTCACGGATCGCCAGCATGGCGGGTGAGTGGAGAGACGCTTCGCTGTAGATCGGCGCGTAGCCGCCAGCGAGCAGCAACTGGTTGCGATCCCGCAGCGGTACGTCGAGATGCTCCGCGAGGCGCAGCACCATCTCCCGGCTCGGCTTCGACCGGCCCGTCTCGACGAAGCTCACGTGCCGGGTGGACACCTCCACCTGGTTGGCCAGGTCCAACTGGCTGAGCCGGCGGCGCTCCCGCCAGCCGCGCAGCAGCTCACCCACCGGGCGCTGGAACGTCTCCTCGACAGTCGCGGTCATGGCTTAGACCGTAACCGCTGAGGTGTTCACTGCCATTACCTGTGACGTCATCGACCATCAGTGGACTCCGGCGGCAAGGTTCTGGGCAACGAGAACTTCCACTACCGAGGAGAACACGATGACCACCACCCCCGCCGCTCTCGCCGACCAGTACTTCGCGATGTGGAACGAGGCCGACGCCGACCGGCGCGCCGAGATCATCGCGGCGGCCTGGTCCACCGACGGCGTCTTCGTCGACCCGAGCTTCGAGGTCAGCGGCCACGAGGGCCTGACCAAGATGGTCGAAACCGCGCACCAGATGTTCCCGGGCCACAGCTTCTCGCTGACCGGCGAGGTCGAGCAGCACCACGACCGTGTCCGCTGGAGCTGGCACCTGGCCGCGGCGGGTCAGCAACCCGTTGCCGGCGGCACCGATGTCGTGAGCCTCGACGCCGACGGCAAGATCCGCGAAGTGGTCGGCTTCCTGGACTTCGCCCCGGCTCACTGATCCGACCATCCAGGCGGAGGTGGTTGCGTCCCCGGGCTGCGTGATGGTGCTGGTCGGGGTGGGGTGCGTCAAGCGCCTCCGGCGTCCCTTCGGGATCGGAACAAGTTCCGACTCTTGACCCACCCCACCCCGACCAGGGAAGGACGCAGCTATCCCGGAGCCGCTGGGAGGTATGGCGACAAGGCCCGGGAAGCTCCTCCGCCCAAACGTCCGGGGAGTTGCTTGCCCAGATGCTCGGGGAGCTGCCTCGCCCGGAGGTTCGGGGTGTTCCTTTGCTCGCAGGGGAGGCGGGACTCCCGAAACCGGCACCTTGTGCACCACCCGAGCAGATCCCGGCGATCCGGGCACTCAACTGGTGCACTAGGTGGGGGCTCGGACACCAAGTCGGGACCTCGGACACGAAATGACCTGTCCGCGAGCCTGTTGCTTTTTGGGTGACGCGCCTGGGTAGGTCCTGGCTGGGGTCGGGTGGTGTTGGAAAGAT
>NZ_JBHSKE010000072.1:0-34201 GCF_042657745.1 Kribbella qitaiheensis
TGGGCCATGGCGACGTCGAGGGGTTCGGAGTTGGCGCCGAGCACGATCGGGATGATCTGCGCCTCGCAGGCCAGCCGCCGGATGGCGCCGGCGGACAGTCCTTCGCCGTGGACCAGGGTGCCGACCGCGTGGGCGCCTGCGTCGGTGAGGTCTTTGAGGTCGATGGTGATCGTGATGTGCGCTTTCGGGCCGTGCCCGGGCACCGCCGCGGCACCACGCCCTGCGGCATCACTCCCGGCGGCACCTGTCGCGGCGGCGCCAGTCTGGGCGGCGTGACCGGCCGCGTCTGGAGTGCCGGTGCCGCTTGGTGGTCCGGCGGCCTCGGCAGAGTCGAGCGTTGATCCGGCCGTGTCGGCGGGATCAGCCGCTGTGGCGGTGGTGATGGCGTTGGAGGCGACGTTGAGGACGTCGGTGAGGGCGTCGGCGCGCCGCTTGTCCGGTGAGCGGGGGTCGAGTTCGCCGGTGACGGTCTTGCGGGGCTTGGAACCCTCGAGGATCAGGGCCTGGAACAGTTCGGCGTTCTCGTTGGCCAGGTAGCCGCTGAACTTCACCCCCCGGTCCGCGGTCCTCACCCGCAACTCTTCCCGCGCGTAGGCCTTGTCCTCCTCCGGCGCCGGGCCGTCGGCGTCGAGCAGGTCCCGGGCCCGGCGCGCGGCCTTGCGCAGTTCCGAGGGGTTGAAGTGGCGGCCCAGCGCGACGAGTTGTTCCTCGGCCACGGCCAGGTCCTCCACCGCGACGGTCTTGGGGACGCCTTCCAGTTCGGACACGATCGCCGCGGCCTGCGCCGGAGACAACACCACCCCCACACCCGTACCGGCATCGGCAGCTGCGTCGCCGCCGTCGGCGTCCACACCGTCGGGGTCGGTGTCGGTGTCGGGGTCGGGGTTGACCGGTGGGAGGGCGTCGGCCACGGCGGGATACTTCTTGAGAGCCTTGGCCAGCGCCAGGTCACGCTTGATCACGCCCGGGTCGAGACGGTGCCGAAACGCCAGCAGCCGGGCGGTGTCGCCGGCGCCGAGGGTGGCGGCGTGGCCGGTGGCGTCGTACGCGGCCAGAACCTGCAGATGGTAGGTCTGCAACCGGGAGATCTCAGCCTGCAGGGCATCGAGAGTCGCCAGCTGTTCGCTGTCGCTCATCGACCACACCGGCCGCTCACCCAGAATCTCCATACCCCAGACCCTAGACATCGCCTCCGACAGTTTCTGGTCCGGAAGCCCCTTATTTGTAAGGGATTCCGAAAGATGGCCGGAATTGGGTGCAGGCTCCGAATACGGACGAGGTGTCCACAACCCCAGCTGACCTGTGGATCCAGGGGAAGAGTGTGTAGGACGCATGAGAACCTGAGCAGGACCTACAACCAGAACGCCAGCCAAAGAGAAGTCGGAGAGGTGTCGCACGTGTCGGGCGCGGGATGCAGGAACCACCCCGGCGGTGCGTGGCGCCGAGGCGGAACACCTGTTTGTCAGCGGCGGAGCCGCACCGTGGATGGGTGGGAGCAGGAGGTGGAGGTCGCACCACGGACCCGGCCTGGGATGGCGAGGCGCTATGAGTGAGGTCGGGTTCGCGATGGCGAGCGACGGGGTTCGGATCGCGTACCAGGTAAAGGGTTCTGGGGCGCCGTTGGTGTTGTTGGCGGGGCAGGCGAACAACCATCGGTGGTGGGATGCCGTGCGGGGAGACTTCGACGGCTCGTATCGGACCATCACGATGGACTGGCGTGGGACTGGGGACAGCGACCGGCCGGATGAGGTCTACAGCACGCAAGGCTTCGCCGATGACATGGCGGCGGTGCTGGATCGCCTCGGGATAGAGGTCGCCGATGTCTATGGGACGTCGATGGGTGGACGGGTCGCGCAGTGGGTGGCGATTCGGTACCCCGGGCGCGTCCGCCGGTTGGTTCTCGGCTGTACGTCGCCCGGCAAGAAGCACGGGTACGAGCGGAGTCAGGAGATCCGACGGGCACTCGCACAGGCGGATCAGACCGGGCGGGACCGGATCCTGCTCGACCTGATGTACACGCCCGGCTGGCTCGCCGAACACCCCGGCCCGTACGACGTACTGGGTGACTCCACGATGCCGACGTACGCCAAGGCGCGGCATCTGGTCGCGAGCAACAACCACGAGGCATGGGAGGAACTACCCGCCATCAAGGCGCCGACGTTGATCCTGCATGGTGCGGACGACGTATTCAGCCCGGCCACCAACGCCGCAGTACTGGCGGACCGCATCCCCGACGCCCGCGCCCACGTGATCCCCGGCGCTCGACACGCGTACTTCCATGAGTTCCAGACGACCGCGAGTCCGCTGGTGCTCGATTTCCTGGACTGACGGGCCAGACCTTCAGGTGTGCTTCGACCCGGGCGACTCCCGGTCCGGAGGTTCCTGCCAGTCCGGCAGGACGGCCGGTCGCCAGGAGGAGGAGATCGCTGACTGGGCCACGGATCTCCTCGGCGCCATCACCCGCGGCCCAGTCCGCATCCGTCGCCACCAACCTCAGGCCTCGGAATCGCTTGCGGGCGCCATAGAACGCACTCGTCCGCGCGTGCTCCAGCGCGGCCAGCGCCGGCTCGACAGGTACTGCGCGCTGACGCCCGAGGGGCCGCGCTATGTCCTGGCCGTGCACCAAAGCGTCGAGCAGTGGATCGAGCGGCTTCGCTCCCGGGGCGCGGCGAGGCGAAGCCGCCGTTTCCCGGATCTGTGCGATCAACTCGGCGGATGTGAACCGTACGGCTCGCTCCCGGGCGAACCTGTTCTCCATCCGGTCGAAGCTGCCGCCGGAGCGGACCGCACCCCTGATCGCGACGCCGAGCGTGAGCCGGGTCGACATCGTCAGGTGTGCCGCGACCTCCCGTACCGTCCACCCGGCGCACAGCGAGTTCACCGACCACTCGTGCTCGTCGAGATCCTCCAGCAGGTCCGCGAAGCTGAGCCGCTCGGCCTCCGTCCACGCCATCACCTCGCTCACGCGTCCACCACCTGCGCAGCGCCGCTCGCCTGTGCAGCCGCCGTACCACCCGCCCGCGTAGCCACCGCACCGCTCACCTCCGCGGCGTCGCTCACCCGGGCGCGGTACTCGTCCCACCAGGCGGGGTCGTCGGACGGCAGGAAGGGTTCGTCACGGGACAGCCCGGCGGTTCCGTCGATCAGTTCGCGCACGATGTCAGCATGACCGACGTGGCGGTGGCACTCGGCGACCACATGCACGAGCACCGCGTGCAGCGAGAGCCTCTGCATCGACGGTGAGAACCAGGGCACGAAACCGACCGTGTCCAGGTCGAGCGCCTCGATCGTGGCGTCGGCGTGCACCGCGGCCCGGCGGTAGAGGTCGAGGATGTCGTCGCGAGTCTCGTCGGCAGTCGCCCAGAAGTCCCCGTTGACCTCGCCGTCCTGGCTCAGCAGGTACTCGGGCGGATCCTCGACGGTCCGGTCGAAGACGAGCCCGAAGTACAGGAACTCGACGACGGCCAGGTGTTTGACCAGGCCGAGCAGGTTGGTGCCGGTCGGCGTGAGCGGCCGCCGTACGTCGTACTCGGAGAGGCCTTCGAGCTTCCAGAGCAGGTCCTCGCGCGCGGCCTGGAGGTAGCGGTGCAGGTCTGACTTCGGGTCCATCGGATCCTCCTGATTCGTCTGGTTCAGAGGTAGGACTCCGGGGATGAGGCAGACTCATCGGTGTGAGCGAACTTTCTTTGCCGCAGACCGACCTCGCCGCGCAGAAGGACCTTGCCGCGCAGAAGGACCTTGGCGCGCAGGCGGACCTCGCCGCGCAAGCAGACCTCGGGCAGGAGGATCTCGCCGCGGCCCGGGCGGGAGACGACGCTGCGTTCACGCGGCTGGTGGAGCCGCTGCGGCGCGAGTTGCACGCCCACTGCTACCGGATGCTCGGCTCGTCCCACGACGCCGACGATGCTCTGCAGGACGCCTTGCTGCGCGCGTGGCGCGGTCTGGCCCGCTTCGAGGGCCGCAGCACCCTGCGCTCCTGGCTCTACACCGTCGCCACCCGCACCTGCCTCGACCTGGTCGAGAGCCGCGGCCGCCGCGCGCTGCCGATGGACCTGAGCCCGTCGAGCGACCGCGCGGTCCTCGAGGATCCCCCGCTGACCGAGATCGCCTGGCTCGGTCCGTACTCCGCGGGCGACCTCGCCGGCGGCCCGGTGGCTCGCTACGAGCAGCGTGAGGCGGTCGAGCTCGCCTTCGTCGCGGCTCTGCAACACCTGCCGGGCAACCAGCGCGCGGCTTTGCTGCTGTTCGAGGTGCTCGGGTTCAGCGCCGCCGAGATCGCCACCATGATGGACACCTCGACGGCGTCGGTGAACAGCGCGTTGCAGCGGGCCCGCAAGCTCGTCGACGAGAAGGTCCCGGCCGTCACCCAGCAGCAGACGATCCGCGAGATCGGCAACGCGCGGCTGGAGGAGATCGTCACGCAGTACTCGACCGCGCTCGAACGCGGGGACGCCGACGCCCTGGTCGCGCTGCTCACCGAGGACGTCACCTGGGCGATGCCGCCGATGGGCCACTGGTACAGCGGCATCAAGGCGGCGATGGACTTCGCCGTCGAGGTCCCGCTGACCAGGTGCCCGAGCTGGCGCAACCGGACGACCACGGCGAACGGCCAGCCCGCGGTCGCCTGCTACCTCGGCACCGCCCCGGACGCCGAGCACCTCGGCTGGGCGATCACCGTGCTGGACTTCCGCGGTGACAAGATCTGCGGCATCACCTCCTTCGTCGGCCCCGAGCATTTCGCCCTGCTCGACCTGCCCGCCGCACTCAGCTGACGAACCGCCTCGCTCAGACGACCTGGCTCGCTCAGCTGACGAACTCCTTCGCGAACCGCCTGATCGCCTCCGGATCGGTCGACTGATGGAACCCGACGATCAACTCCTGTACGCCGGCCGCCTGGTACGCCTGGATGCGTTCGCGCACGGTGTCGAGCGTCCCGTACAACAGATACGACCCGAAGTCGCCCGGATAGAACAGGCCCATCCCCGGGGACAACGCGGCCCGGGCCTCCTCGTCGGTGTCGGTGATGAGGCAGTGCGTGGTCACCGTGCGCCGGATCTCGTCGTACTCCCGGCCGACCGTCGCGCAGTGGTCCCGCAGGATCCCGAACTTGCGTTCAGCCCCGGCCGGTGACTCCATCACGTTGCAGAGGTCCGCGTACCTGGCGACGAGCTTCAGCGTCACCTTCTCGCCACCACCGGCGACCATCATGGGGATCCGCGGCTGCTGGATCCCCCGCGGCTGGTTGATCGCCTCGACCAGTTGGTAGTACTTCCCGTCGAAGTTGGTGACGTCGTTGGTCCACAGCGACTGGATGATCTGGATCGCCTCACCCAGTTGCCGCAACCGCTCGGGTGCCGAGAGGAACTCGAACCCGTAGGCGTCGTAGTCGCGCTGGTACCAGCCGGCACCGATGCCGAAGGTCAGCCGCCCGTTGGAGAGCACGTCAACGGTGGACGCCATCTTCGCTTGCAGCGCGGGGTTGCGGTATCCGTTCCCGCTGACCAGCTGGCCGATCCGGATCCGGTCGGTCCGCCCGGCGATTGCCGACAGCAACGACCAGGACTCGAACAGATAGGCTTGCGAGGGCGGCACGGTCTGGAGGTGGTCCGGCATCCAGACGGCGTCGAACCCGCCCTGCTCGGCGGCCGCAACCAGCTCGAGCAACAGGTCGTACGCCTCCTGCGGATCGGCGAAGCCGGCCAGGTCCTGGGCGAAGCCGGTCGGCAGGAACAGGCTGTACTTGAGTGGCATGACGGGAGTCCTTCCAACGTGGGTGGTGCGTTATCGGATAGACCACGCACCACCCCGAAAGGAATCGCTCCACCCCAGCCGCGAACCCCGAACCACAGCCGCGCACCCCGAACTGCGGGCTCACCCGATCCGCTGCAGCGCCCTCTCCCGTCGGCTCGCCACGCTCGACCCCGACTCCCGCCGAGCCATCCGGCGCAGTACGACGGGAGCGACAAGCAGGCCCAGCACCGCCCACACTCCGAGCACGCCGATCGTCTCGAGGTGCCGCCAGGAGTCGCCGAGCTCTACCCCGACCGCTGCCTCCGGCAACAAAGCTGAGCGCATCCCCAGCCCGAGCCAGTAAATCGGCGTCAGCTGAGCGATCCACTGCAGCCAGTCGGGCAACGCGGTGATCGGATAGAAGATCCCCGAGATCGCGATCAACGCCAGGATCGGCAGCTGGATCAACCCTTGAGCCCGAGCACTGGTGAACACCGAACCCAGGATCGCGCCGATCGGCAATGTCGCCAGCAGTCCGAGCAAGAGCACCCAGCCGAGCGTCAACCACGAGTCGATGCTCCCGGTCGCCAGCCCGTCGATGATGATCAACCCCGGCACCAGCAGGATCGCCAGATCGACCAGCAGTCCCCCGGCGACCGACACCACCTTGCTGACGAGATAGCCGAGCATACCGTTCGGCGTCGCCTTCGCCCGCAGCAACGTGCCGTCCTCGCGATCGGCAGTCAGCTGCTGACTCATCGAGACCATGCCCATCGCCGCGTTCATCCCGAGCATGCTCGGCAGTACCAGCGCGCCGAGCTGGAATCCGCCGAAAGCCTTGTCCCGCAGGAAGAACAGCGCGATCAGCATCAGTACCGGCCAGAGGAAGTGGCTGAGGAGTTCCGCGCCGTTGGTGAACGACTGTCGCAGCTCGATGATCCCGCGCTGCCAGCCCGCGCGCACCGCCACACCGCGCGGGTTCACCGAGCCACCTCGCTCTGCCGGACCAAGGTCAGATAGGTGTCCTCCAGGGAAGCTCGGCGGACCTCCAGCTCTCCGATCGCCTCTCCGTACCGCGTAAAGAGTTCGCGGACGAAGACCGTGGAGTCCTTGGTCGACTCGACGCAGGGTTTGCCGTCGAGTGTCCAGCGCACCTCGTCCTCCCCGGCAATCTGCCGGGTCAGGTCGGCCGCAGTACCGGTGGCGACGATGCGCCCGGCGGCGAGGATCAGGATGCGATCGGCGAGCTTGCCCGCCTCGTCCAGGTCGTGGGTGGTGAGCAGGATCGTGGTGCCCTGATCGCCCGCGAGTCGCTGCACGAGTTCGTGGAACTCGTACCGCGCGGCCGGGTCGAAGCCGACCGTGGGCTCGTCCAGGAAGAGCACCTCGGGCCGGCCGACGATGCCGATCGCGACGTCCAGCCGACGCCGCTGTCCACCCGACAAGGTCCTGACCTTCTGGTGAGCGTGCTCGGTCAGCCCGACCGCAGCGATCAACTCGTCGGCGTCCCACGGCCGCCGGATCGCGCCGGCGGAGTACGGCGTGTAGTAGCTGCCCAGGTGGGACAACAACTCACGCACCCGCCACTTGCCATGGTCCCGCCACGACTGCAGTACTACGCCCAGCCGCGCGCGCCAGCGCTCGTCACCGTGCGCCGGGTCCACGCCGAGTACCTCGACCCGGCCGGCCGATCGCAGCCGGAAGCCCTCGAGGATCTCGATCGTGGTGGTCTTGCCCGCGCCGTTCGGGCCGAGCAGCGCCAGCACCTCGCCTCGATGGGCCCGCAACGCCACGTCGTGCAGCACCTCCGTCGCGCCGTACCGCATCCGCAGCCCGTCGACGTCGAGCACGACTTCACCGTCGGTCATCCAACCTCCCCAGAATCTCCCTGATGCCGAGGAAGCTACGTTGCGTTTCAGGCGCAGGCAACGCTCACAGGACCATACGCCTAGGAAATCGAGCGCCGGAAAGGCTATTGTTGCAATGGTTTTGGCGACAAACGCAACACAGTCTCAGCGACCGTTGCAATGAGCTGCCGGTGAACGCACCGAGGAGGAGACAAGCGATGCCAGGAGGCCGGCTGAGCCACGAGGACCGGCTGGCGATCGCGGCCGGGTTGACGGAGGGACACGGGTACGCCGAGATCGCCCGGCGGCTGGATCGCCCCACTTCCACCATCAGCCGCGAGATCGCACGCAACGGCGGCGCCCGTGGCTACCGGGCCGACCACGCCCACTACGCGACCAGTTCTCGCGCTCGCCGGCGCAGGCCGGCCGGCAACGTGGAGCAGCCCGCGGAGGTGGATGCCTACGGCCGGGATCCCCAAGCGGTCCGCGAGTTCGCCGAGCACTTCGCGGCAACCATGGTCGACACCGGTGTCCCCAGAATGGCCGCCCGCGTCCTCTCCCACCTCTACACCGCGGACTCCCCGAGCCTCACCGCCGCTGAGCTGGTTCGCCACCTGGAGGTCAGTCCTGCCTCGGTCTCGAAGGCGATCGGTTACCTCGAGCAGGTGGAGCTGGTCCGCCGCGAACCGGACGACCGAGGAGGCCGCCACGAGCACTACCTCATCGCCGAGGACATCTGGATCCAGGCATGGAAGACCAGCGCCCGCGCGAACGCGAACTGGGCCGCGACCGCCCGACAGGGCGCCGAGTTGCTCCAGCCCAGCACTCCAGCCGGCGCACGGCTGGAACAGATGAGCGAGTTCTTCCAGCAACTCAGCAACGACATGTCTGGCGGCCCGGCTGCAGGCGCAGCGGAAGACGCGATGACCCTCTTGGCCGCCCTCTTCCACGCAGCCCGCCCGCTCACCGCACCCCAGTTGGCAACCGCCCTCGACTGGCCAACCGACCGCGTCACCGCCGCCCTCGAGACAGCCCATACCTACAAAGACTTCACCGACCCCCTCGTACTCCGCCCCGCCGGCACCGCCACCTACACAGTCGACGCCAGCCCCAACCGCCTAACGCCAATCCAACGTGCCGCTCTCAAAGATCAGACCGAACCAAGCATCTGCCGATAGAACGGCCGGAACCCCTCACGCTCATACAGGCGAACCGCACCCTCGTTCACCTCGACCACACCGACTGTCCAGTACTCGATCCCCGCCTCCCGCAACAAGGCTCGGCACTCCTCCATCAGCCGATGCCCCACCCCGGCGCCCCGAGCCTCCGGCGCGACTGCCAGTGACTCCAACTCCCCGATGGACGCGCCCAGGTCCCACGTCGCACCGGACGGCTGGACCTGCAGCATCGCGTAGCCGACGAGCTCGTCGTCATCAGTTGCCAGCAGCAACGTTCCGCTGCCGTCCTCGAGCCACCCGACGTACTGCTCCCGGCGGATCGCCCACGCCGCTTCCGCAGTACGGACCGGCCAGTCATCGCCGGCCACGGCCCGATGGTGCTCGACCATGCCGGCCCACAGCGGCCAGACGGCCGCCACGTCCCCCACCTCGCCGCGTCGGATCTCGATCACAGGCTCCCCTCTCTGCGCCATCCCACCCTCGCACGACCGGCTGCAGAGGTGTTGTGGTTCGGGCGGCGGTCCGGAAGAGTCTGGGAGGTGGAAAGACACCCTGCCTTCAGCGACATCGCCCTGCACACCGACGACGAGCTCGCCGAAGCGCTGGGCGCTCCGATCGAGGAGCGCGAGACCATCCACGTATGGCCGCTGTCGTGTGTCCAGCGGGTCCTGCTCGGCGACGGCAGGAAGCTCGTCTACAAGGCGCAACTCCCGCCGACCGTGGAGCCGGAGTTCTACCAGGCAGCCACGTCGAAGCTGCTCCCCGGTCACCAGGACCTCGGCGGGCTGGACGCGTCCCGGTCGATGACGATCGAGTGGATCGACGCCCCGCTGCTGGCCGACCTGGACCTGGAACCGATCGAGCTCGTCGAACACGGCCGTCGCCTGGTGACCCGGATCGGCGAGATCGACGGGCAGCTGCCGACCTACCTCACGATCGGGGACGAACGAACCTGGTCGAACCTCGTCGACGAGGTGCTCGAACGGCACGAGAAGCTGCTGGCGGATGGACGCTTCACGCTGACGGACCTCGAGAGTGTGCGGAGAGTTCGAACGTGGGCGGCCGGCGACGCCGTCCTGAACGCGCTCACCGCGACTCCCCAGGTCACTCACGGCGACTTGAAGGCCGACCAGATCTTCATCACCTCCGACGGGTACCGCGTCATCGACTGGCAGCGTCCGGTGCTCGCGCCGGCCGACGTCGACCTTGTCCTGCTACTGGTCGATCAAGGCATCGATCCACGCGAGTTCGTCGACCCGGCGATCGTCGGGATCTTCTGGTTCCTCCGGCTGCACTGGGCGGTGGAAGCGCAGTACACGCTCTTCCCGGACAACCGCTGGCGCCTGTTCGACGAGTGGTCCCAGGAAGCCATCGCCACGATCCTCGACTGACGACTACTTCGTCACCAGCCCACGAAGCATGGCCGGCGTGATCCGCCCGGCCGCGAGCCCGAGCTCGACCAGGTCGTCGAAGACGCGCTGATCGGCCGCGGAAGCTCGGATGCCCGCATCGAGGACCCGCCCGGAACGGGACAGACGTGCCGTCAACGCGGTGTGCCGCAGATGCCGAGCAAGCAACCGAGCCGTCGATCGCCTGTACTCCGAACCCGCGCCGCCGTCGTCGCGCCGGACAGCAGCGGCGGCGGCTCGCCCCGCCAGCAACCCCGTGGCGACGGCGTAGTAGATCCCCTCGCCAGTCATCGGATTGATCAGCCCAGCGGCATCGCCCGCGAGCAGCACCCGCCCATCCGCAGGCCGCCAGGACCAACTCGACAGCGGCAGATGATGCCCTCGCCACTCGGTCCCACCTTCCCCGGCGCCTGGCAGCAACTCCTCCAGCCGGTCGAGCAGTTCGGCCCGCGACGGCCGAGGACGTCCGGCCAGCAACTGCTCCCCGTACCCCACGTTCGACAGCCCGTCACCCCGATCGAACGACCACGCGTACGACAGCTGCCGCGCCGTCCCGAACACGATCACCTGTCGGGCGGAACGACCCGCAGTCGTCGGCGCGTATCCCCTCAGCGCGAGCGCCGTAGGACCCGCCGGAAGCCCCAGCGTCCGGCGTACCACTGAATGCGCTCCATCCGCGCCGACTACCACCCGGGCCTCGAACAGGTCGTCCACCCGCACAGCTGAGCGCCGTACGTCGAGAGCACGAACGCGGTGCCGGCGGAGTTCCGCGCCGGCCGCCTGGGCTGCCTCGACGAGCCGCTGGTCGAAGATCGTCCGGGGAACCACCCACGCGGGCCGCTCCATCAGCCGGTCGACCTTGAGATCACCGCGCTGCAGTGCGAGCCGGCGGACCGGAGTGCGGTCGTCGACCAGGCCGGTGACACCGACTTCGGCCAGCAGATCGAATACGTGCGGTGCGATCCCGTCCCCACATGCCTTGTCCCGCGGGAAGTCCTGGCGATCGAGCAACAGCACCGACAGCCCAGGCTCGGCCGCCAGCGCACCAAGTGCCGCCGCCGCACCCGCAGGCCCGGCCCCGACCACCACCAGATCCCACTCCACAAGCCCTCCCACCGTCACCCGAACGTACCCCTCCAGCCTGCCCCAGCCGCCAACCTCGCGATCAGCTGAGCTCAGGGGTGCCCAGGTCGCGGACGACCTCGAGGAAGGCACGGATGAGCGCGCGCCCGGTGGACTCAGCGTTCGCCGCGGCGGCCGTGGCGGTACGGGCGGCGCGATGGGGGAACGGTGGGGATGCGGCGGGCGCCGCGAGCAGCGCGACGGTCGGCGTGGCCGGTGCCTTCGGCCCACGGCGTGACCGGCCGGGCCTCGTCGAGGTCGAGCCGCTTCGGCGGCGGCGGTAGATAGGCAGGCGGAGTGAGAGCCGGCACCGGCTCCGCGCGCCGACCCAGCGCGGCCTCGTCGTACTCCGGCTCTTCCACCGGCTCGACGTGGACCGCCTTGGCGCGAGCGGCGGCTTCCTTGCTCACCCGCGGTTTCGGCCGAGCCAGCGCGGGCGGCGGCACATACTCCTTCTTTCGCTTCTTCCGCGGCTTGGTCTTGAGGTCGAGCCCGAGGCTGCGGATAAGGTTGCCGGTAACAACGATCGTGATGGCGACGGACACCACCGTGCAGCCGGCGAACAGGACCGCCCGGCCGCCTGCTCCCCAGTCCGACGGCCCGGTCCGGCGCATCGCCGAGATCATCGCCACCACCACCATATTGGTGATGCCGACGGCAACGGTCGCGACGATCGTCCGGACCAGCACGCGCCGTTCCAGCTCGACGTCGTCGGCGGCGGCCACCAGCCCGGCGATCAGCCCGGCCAGCACCGGGATCGTGTAGACCGCCGCCAACGTCAGCCCCGGGCTCGCGACCAGGTAGAACACGTCGAAGACCAGCGCCGTCAGCGCCAGGGCCGCGGCGAAGCAGATCACCATCGGCGGGTAGGCCCGCACGATGGTCACCGCGTCCGCCGGCAGCGTCCTGATCATCCTGAAGGGCAAAGCGTCCAGTCTCCGTGTCGATCGCTATTGAGACTTCTCATTCTGCCCGCATCTCGCGCGGTCCGGCACCACCGGGACAGGTGAGTTGTTCAGTTGCCCTCGGCCACGGCGACCAACCGCCTCGAAGTCGATGTCAACCAGTTTCAGGCAACGGCTGGAATCGGGGACAACTTGGCGCGCAGCTCATCGAGAATGCGGCGCAGCACCCGGGACACCTGCATCTGGCTGACACCGATGTCTTTTCCGATCTCCGACTGGGTCCAGCCCTCGATGAAGCGCAACTGCAGGATCCGCCGCTCGCGCGGGCCCAGGTCTTCCAGCACCGGCTGGAGCATGTCGACGGTCTCCAACTGATCGACCGACCTGTCGTTCTCGTCGGCCACCACATCGGCCAGCGTCAGATCGGCGTCCACGTCGGACGGGCGATCCAGCGACAGCACGTTGAAGCAGCCTTTGGCTGCCATCGCCTGTTCCACCTCACCCGCCTCGACGCCCAGATGCTCGGCGATCTCGGCCGGAGTGGGTTCGCGGTTCAGCTCTTGCTCCAGCACGGGGATCTTGGCGGCGATCGTGCCCTGCATCTCCTGCAGCCGGCGCGGGATCCGGACGGTCCAGGCGCAGTCGCGGAAGTACCGCTTCACCTCGCCGCGGATGGTCGGGATGGCGAACCCGATGAACGGTGTGTCCGCGTCCAGCCGGTAGTGGTGGGCCGCCTTGACCAGACCGAGGTAGGCGACCTGCTCGAGATCCTCTGCCTCGGCGCCCCGGCCGCGGAAACGGCGGGCGACGCCCCGGGCGATCTCGATGTTCAGCTCGATGACGGCCTCGAGCAACTCCTGCCGCTCGAACTCGTCGGTGCTGGCTTCCCTGCGCTCCAGCAGTTCCCTGGTGGCGGATTCCCTGGCGGCCCGATCCTGGGCGGAGGAACACTGGGTCGGCACGGGCTCGGCGCTGGAGTGGAAAAGAACGGTGCTGAGGGTGGAATGCATGGATTGACCTCGCGACGCATAGTCACGGCGTGGCACATCTCTGGACCACGGTCAAATACCTGATTGAGCCCGTACCCTGTTTCGGCTGGCCCATGCATCGTCACTGTCTGTGGCGTACGCCATAGAGAATCGCCCCCAGCAGCAGAACCGCCCCACCGGCGACAACCGACGACCACGGCAGCGCGAACGCCAGCGTCAAACACCCCACCAGCCCAACCGCCGGTACCGCGCGCGGCGGCCGCCCCTCCTCCGAGCGAAGGGTCGCCGCGGACAGGTTGGCGATCGCGTAGTAGAAGAGCACTCCAAAGGACGAGAACCCGATCGCCTGACGGACATCCACCAGCGCAGCCAGTACTGCGACCACCGCCCCGACCGCAAGCTCCGCACGATGCGGGACCTGGTACTTCGGATGGATCTCGGCAAGCGCCGTCGGCAGATGCCGGTCACGCGCCATCGCCAGCGTCGTCCGCGAAACCCCGAGGATCAGCGCGAGCAGAGACCCCAACGCCGCCACGGCCGCCCCGATCCTTGCCACCGGCACCAATTCCGGCGCACCCGCTTCCCGGACCGCGGCCGCCACCGCGTCAGGACTCGCCGCGAGCCGCTCGGGCCCGAGAACCACCAGCAGCGCGACGGCCACCGCGACGTACGTGATCAGGGTGATCGCCAACGCGAGCGGAATGGCTCGCGGGATCGTGCGGCTCGGATCGCGGACCTCCTCGCCCAGCGTCGCGATCCGGGCATAGCCGGCGAAGGCGAAGAACAGCAGCCCGGCGGCCTGGAGCACGCCTCGATAGGTCGCGTCACCACCGATCGCGAGGCGGCCGGGATCGGCACTCCCAGAGGTCAGGCAGACGACCACGACCACGATCAGAACCAGCAGGACGACGGCGACGATGATCCTGGTGAGCCAGGCCGCCTTCTGGATCCCGAAGTAGTTGAGCGCAGTCAGCGCAACTACCGCCGCGACGGCGACGGCGTGCGCCTGGTCTGGCCAGAGATAAGAGCCGACCGTCAGAGCCATCGCCGCGCACGAGGCGGTCTTGCCCACCACGAACGCCCAGCCGGCCAGGTACCCCCAGAACGGACCGAGCCGCTCGCGGCCGTAGACATAGGTGCCGCCCGATGCCGGGTACCGCGCGGCCAGCCGCGCCGACGAGGTTGCGTTGCAGTAGGCAACCACCGCGGCCACCGCCAGGCCGATCAGCAAGCCCGACCCGGCTGCCTCGGCGGCCGGGGTGAAGGCGGCGAACACCCCCGCGCCGATCATCGACCCCAACCCGACGACGACCGCGTCCCTCAGCCCCAGCTGCCTGCGCATCTCCACCACCAGAGCAGTGGATCACGAGGACAGCGAAAAGCGCGCGTCCCCGAAAGGCCGCGCGCTCTCCGCGTGTGTTGGAAGGGGGGTCAGCCCTTCTTGGCGATCCCTGCCATCAGGATGCGCTGGTACGGCTGCAGGTCCTCGACGTCCGGCACGTCGCCTTCCGGGTCCTCCGGGAACCAGCGGGCCAGGAAGTCCATACCCGGGGGCACCAGCGGCAGACCGAGGAAGTGCTGCTCGATCCGCTCGGGGGTCCGGATCCAGCCGTTGCCCAGGCTCTCCAGGCCGGCCTGCTCCATCGCCTTCTGCAGCGGCTCGCCGGTGTCGACGAAGTCGGTGATGAACAGGTAGCTGCCCGGGGCCAACTGGTTCATGATCGTCCGGACCCACTCGTCCGGCTTCTCGTCGTCGTGGAAGTGCATGTGGATGCCGACGATCATCAGCGCGACCGGCCGGCTGTAGTCCAGGTGGTTCTTGATCTCCTCGTTGTCGAGGATGCTCTGCGGGTCGCGCAGATCCGCGGTGACGACGATCGTGCTGTTGTTCGTCGCCAGCAGCGCACGCCCGTGGGCGAGCACGATCGGATCCTTGTCGACGTAGACCACCTTGGCGTCAGGGTTGATCTCCTGAGCCGCCTGGTGGGTGTTCTTCTGCGTCGGCAGCCCGCTGCCGATGTCCAGGAACTGGTCGATCCCCGCACTTCGCACCAGGTACTGCACACCCTTGACGAGGGCCTCCCGGTTCTCGATCGCGCAGCGACCGGCGTCCGGGACGTATTTCAGATAGGTCGCCGCACCCTCGCGGTCGGCGGCGAAGTTGTCCTTGCCACCGAGCAAGGCGTCATAGACGCGCGCGATGGTGGGTTGGGAAGTGTCGAACTCCGGAGGAGCTTCCGGGCCGTCGGGAGTCGCCATCGGCGCAGCCTTTGTGTTGTAGGGAATCGTTGCCGTCATCGTAATGCACTCGCATACCAGTAGATCTCTGGTGCGGCGCTTGCGGGAGTGTCCTGGTAGAGATTTGACGAAGCCTTGCGGAGTGCCTGATCTCTCAACTAGGCAAGGGGTTCCCGAGTTACGCCCGAACGTCCTGACCCAAACGATTGAGTTCCGGTTGAGATCCGCTCCGCCAGTTCTCCGACCATCTTCGCCAGGTTCTTTCATCACCTCTCGCCGGCCCGTCCCGGCATATCCTCACGAGGCTCCCCGCCGACCCCGCCGACCAGGTGCCGCCATCCCCGGTCACCCAGGGGTTCCGCCGGCACCTCTTCATCGGGTTTTCTCCGGTTTCCGTCACCGAAAGCGACCAACACGCCGGTCCTGAGCGGCGCACCAGCACGCCTCGTAATGCACCGGACACCAGGCCCTCCAACGTGTACGATGCAAATGCAAGCCCAAATGCACGTGCATATGCCAAAGACGTACGGAAGGTGCAGCTGATGACTGCTGTCTACAACGGCATGCCCGGCGACTCGATGAGCGAGCTGACCTGGCGGAAGAGTCAGCGGAGTGGCCCGAACGGCAACTGCGTAGAGGTAGCGAAGCTTCCCGGCGGTGGTGTGGCGATGCGGAACTCGCGTCACACCGACGGACCGGCGCTGGTCTTCACCAAGGCCGAGATCGAGGCGTTCCTCGGCGGCGTTCAAGACGGGGAGTTCGACGACCTCGCGTAGAGAGATTCCGGCAAGGCAAGAGGCCCCTTCACCAGGCGAGTGGTGAAGGGGCCTCTTAACGTCTGCGACCGGCCGGCGCGGTCCGGGAAGACAGCGACCGCCGCCGGGAACGACGAAGGCCGGCCTTCCGCTAGAAGGCCGGCCTCGACCGGTACTGCGCTCCGCGACGCGAGGCTTTCCCTGGCGCCCGCGCCGCGGCCTTAGGACTAGTGGGACATCACTAGTGGCAGGTCTCGCTCTCCTGCACTCTCAAGAGCAGTACTTCTCACCGAAGCGGCTCTACTACTAAGAGCCGCCACGGACATCACTGGACCGTGAGTGGCCAGAGTTGTTCGCTGGGAAGCTCCGAGGCCGCGTTCGGGGCGGCGGCGCTGTCCACGGTGATGCGCAGACCGGTGAACTTGGGCGTCATCACCCGCTGGTACCGCGATGCCCGGTCCGGCTCCGCGACGTACTCGGCGATCAGGTGGTCACCCAACCAGATCCGCACCATTTTTCGGCCTCCTCGATCGGTGTTCATCCCAGGCTCACGATCGGATCCCCGTCGAGTTGACGGACGCCGCGCAGCCAGCCTTCGAAGGCCCAGCGCTGCTGCTCGGGGCAGCGCGCCACCAGGTCCTGGATCTCCCGTTCGGTCAGCTCGTCGGGGGCACGCTCGCCACTGGTGTCGGCGACGTACTCGACGGGCTCGGTGTCGTGGTTTCTCATCGACTCGGGTTCCCCAACCAGTCATGCCGGCGGTACCGCGCCGACGGATCTGTGGACCGGCCTGCTGCATCACGCATTGTCACTTTTCGCGAGATTCAGCTCACCTTCTGTGCATGAAGCAATCATGGCGGTCGCACGATACGAATGCAAGCGCCCGATGCACGTGCATCCGCACGTTTTTGAGTTGTGACCATCGGGACGGCCTCTGAGCGTGCCGAAAGCACCGATCTGAGTCTCAAACCTGCCGATCTAGCTGACCGGGAAGCGATTTCCGCCTCCGCGATCCCGGCCGCGCGGGTCAGATCCGGCCGATGGGCACCCGATCGGACGGTCACACACAGTCATGAAGAGGCCGCTCGGACTGGCATCGATGCCAGCCGGGACTCGCCGGTTGGACAGGAAATGCGATACCTATGTAAGAACTTCGCCAGATCGCCGTCTCGACGTGCGATGATTTGGTCGGGGTGGGCAGACAACTGCCGTTGGATTCGAACTGGGGCGTCGGAGGTGAGTGTGACGGAGTCGGGCGCTCAGAGCGGGCCGACCGCGCTTCGCATCATCCTCGGAGCGCACTTGCGGCGGATGCGTGAGGCGGCCGGGATCACCCGGTCGGACGCGGGGTGGGAGATCCGCTCGTCGGAGTCCAAGGTCAGCCGGATGGAGCTTGGCCGGGTCGGGTTCAAGGAGCGCGACGTCCGCGACCTCCTGACGCTGTACGGACTGGACGACGGGGAAGAGCGCGACCGCTTGATGGCGCTCGCGCGCGACGCGAACAACCCCGGCTGGTGGCACCGCTTCGGCGACGTGCTGCCCAGTTGGTTCCACTCCTACCTCGGCCTCGAGGCCGCCGCTCAGCTGATCCGTACCTATGAGCTGCAGTTCGTCCCCGGTCTCTTGCAGACGCAGGAGTACGTGCGAGCCGTCGTCCAGCTCGGCCGCGGGCTGATCCCGGCCGAAGAGGTCGAGCGCCGCGTCGCCCTGCGGGTCAGCCGCCAGGAAGTGCTGACCAGGCCGAACCCGGTCCGCCTCTGGGCCGTGGTGGACGAGTCGGTACTGCGCCGGCCGATCGGTGGCGTCAAGGCGATGCGGGTCCAGCTCGAGGCGCTGATCGAGGCGACACACAATCCGCACGTGACGCTGCAGGTGATGCCGTTCAACTCCGGTGGCCACGCGGCCACCGGTGGTGCGTACAGCATCCTGCGTTTCCCGGAGCAGGATCTGCCGGACATCGTCTACATCGAGCACCTGACCAGCGCGCTCTACCTGGACAAGCTCGAGGACCTCGACCAGTACACGGCCACCATGGAGGCGCTCTGCGTCGCCGCTCCCCCGCCGAGCAAGACCCGCGACATCCTGGCCGGCATCCTGCACGACTTCGATCGCTGACTCAGGCGTTGGCGGCGATCCAGTCGAGGAACGGCCCGGTGGCGCGCCAGTCGCGGCGGATCTGGTCGACCAGCTCGTGCGAGTGGATGATCGGCTCGAAGCCGTAGGACCGGCCCAGCGTCATCGACTTGTGCCGGAGCAGGTCGATCCGCGGATGCTCGGCGTCGTACCCGCGCGGTGTCGTCTTCAGCTTGTCGCCGCCGAGCGTCCAGCCGTCCGTCTGCAGATCCGCGAGCAGCTTCTCCAGCTCGGACCCCCGCCGCTCGTCGTCGATCGCCGTACGGATGCGTGCCAGCCGGTCGGAGGGCGCCTCGTAGAAGCCGGCGCCGACGCGGACCCCGGGTGCCGAGATCTGGACGTACCAGCCGGTGGACGGACCGAGGTCGATGAACGCGCCCTGGTGGGTCTTGTACGGCGTCTTGTCCTTGGCGAAGCGGACGTCGCGGTACGGGCGGAACATCTTGGCCGTGCCGAACTCCTCCTCGAGCTCCGCGAGCAGCGCTGCCATCGGTGCGCGAACCGACTCCTCGTACACCTGCTTGTGCGCCGTCCAGAACGACTTGGTGTTGTCCATCTCCAGGTCGTCGTAGAAGTCCAGGGCGGCCGTCGGGAAACCGGTGAAGCTCATGCGGTCACGATAGTTCGCCGAGTCAGGCCGGATCGCCCCCGGCCTAGGGTGGGGGCATGCGCATAGTCGTCATCGGTGGTACCGGTCATATCGGCAGCTATCTGGTTCCGGAGCTCGTGCAGGCAGGCCATGAGGTGGTCGTCCTCAGCCGGGGGCAGCGATCGCCGTACCGGGCGAGCTCGGCCTGGCGGCAGGTCGAGACGCAGACCGTGGACCGGGCGGCCGAGGATGCGGCCGGCACGTTCGGCGCGCGGATCCGCGACCTGCGGGCGGACGTGGTGATCGACCTGATCTGCTTCACCGAGGACAGCGCCCGGCAACTGGGTGAGGCGCTGCGCGGCGAGGTGCAGCACTTCTTGCACTGCGGCACGATCTGGGTGCACGGGCCCAGTGCGTCGGTGCCGACCCGCGAGGACGCGCTCCGGACGCCGTTCGGCGAGTACGGCATCGCCAAGGCCGCGATCGAGCGCTACCTACTGAACCTCGACGGGCTGCCCGCGACCGTGATCCACCCCGGACACATCAGCGGACCCGGCTGGGCGCCCGTCAACCCTGCTGGTCATCTCGACCTCGCCGTCTTCGAGACGCTTGCGCAGGGCAACGAACTGGCGCTGCCCAACCTCGGGCTCGAGACCGTCCAGCACGTGCATGCCGCCGACATGGCCGGCGTCTTCCTGGCCGCGATGGCGAACCGGTCCGCCGCGATCGGCGAGAGCTTCCACGCCGTCGCCGACGGCGCGCTGACACTTCGCGGGTACGCCGAGGGCGTGGCGCGGTGGTTCGGCCGCGAACCCCGGCTGACGTTCCTCCCCTGGGAGGAGTGGACGAAGACCGTGTCCGAACAGGACGCCCAGATCACCTGGGACCACATCGCCCACAGCCCGCACTGCTCAATGGAGAAGGCTGCCCGCTTGCTCGGCTTCCGCCCTGGCCACTCGGCCCTGAGCACCACGCTCGAGGCGATCGCTTGGCTGGTAGACAACGGCAAGCTCAAGGTCGCCTGAAAGCATGCGCGCCATTCAGGCCGCAGATCCACCCCAGTGCACTTGCCAAGGGCAACCTGATGGTGCGCGGCAAGCTCGTCCTGCGCCCCTGAGTCGGCGCAGGGTTCAGCGCAGCGTTCGGAAGAAGGCGCGGATGTCTTCGACGAGGACGTCGGGGACCTCCATGGCGGGGAAGTGGCCGCCGCGCGGGTACGAGGTCCAGCGGGTGATGTTGTTCGTGCGGTCGACGATGTGGCGGAGCGGGATGAAGTTGTCGTAGGCGAAGTCGGCGAGCGCGGTCGGGGTGGTGGAGGGCTCGATCGGCTTGCCCCAGTAGTCCGCGTGCGCGCGTTCGTAGTAGATCCGCGCGGCCGATCCGGCGGTCCCGGTGAGCCAGTAGAGCATCACGTTGGTGAGCATCTGGTCGCGGTCGACCGCGTCCTCCGGCCGCTCGGCGGAATCCGTCCACTCCTTGAACTTCTCCACGATCCAGGCCAGCTGCCCGACCGGGGAGTCCGTCAACGCGTAGGACAAAGTCTGCGGCCGGGTCATCTGCAGGTCGGCGTACCCCTGGCGGTCCTTGACCCACGCCTGGTACCGCCGCCACGACGCGATCGTGCGCTCGCGCTCCGACGGTTCCAGCGGCGCCAGCTCGTCCTCCGTCGGCTCCGCGGTCACCCCTCCCCCGGGGATCAGATTCAGGTGTACTCCGACGACGCGCTCGGGGTGGATCCGCCCGAGCTCCCGCAAGATCCCCGCGCCCCAGTCACCACCCTGTACGCCGTACCGGTCGTAGCCGAGGCGATCCATCAGCTCGGCGAAGGCGCCGGCGACTCGCAGGAGCTCCCAGCCGGTCTCCCGGGTGGGCCCGGACAGGCCGAAGCCCGGGATGCTCGGGATCACGAGGTGGAACGCGTCCGCCGGGTCGCCGTACGCGCGCGGGTTCGACAGCGGGCCGGCGATCTGCTGGAACTCCACGATCGACCCAGGCCAGCCGTGGCTGATGAGCAGCGGAGTGGCGTCCGGCTCGGGCGATCGGAGGTGGACGAAGTGCACGGTCGCGCCATCGATGGTGGTGGTGAACTGCGGCCACTCGTTGAGCTTCGCCTCTTCGGCCCGCCAGTCGTACTCGTCCCGCCAGTACGCCACGAGCTCCTGCAGGTAGTCGCGCGGTACGCCGTAGCTCCACCCGACCCCGGGCAACTCGTCCGGCCACCGCACCCGATCAAGCCTGGCGTGCAGATCGTCGAGGTCGGACTGGGGAACGTCGAGACGAAACGGTTCGATGCTCATCGCGACTACCTTGCCTCAGAGTCGTCATCCCCTGCAGGCAATTTCCTCCTGGACCTGGAGGTTCGACCGCTCCTGGTGGTTCGACCTCGTTGCGCTCAGACGCGGACGCGGTCGCGGAGGACCTTGATGGCGAGGGCGGTGGCCAGGCAGAGGGCGCCGGCGACCATGACCAGCGTCACGATGGTGGACGAGCTGTTCAGCCGGCCGTCGCACGCCATCGGGGTGATACCGGCGGCGGGCTGGAACACCGAACCGCAGTTGGTCCCCGAGGCCGAGATCGACCGGAAGCCGAGCGTCAGACCGCCCAGCAGCAAAACCACTCCCGCGACCGCGAGAATCTTGTTGACCGTCGTCACGCTGACGCCGGCTTTCGCGGGCATGCCGACGGCACGACCCGACTGCCCCGTTGCACTTCGCTCACTCCTGACTTCGACTGACACCTCTCCGAACCTACGGTTCTCAGCACGCCGGGCCACATTCACAGAGCCGTCAGCAGCGAATCTTCACACAGTCCTTACTCAGGACATACTCCCGCGTGACGATCGTCTCAAACCCCACGACCGTTAGTGACAGTGGCATCACCGTGCCACCCCGTGGACTCCTATTTCGGGCCCTGAGGCGGGGACGTAGGCTGATGAGTGCAGCTGGTTCGTCCTGCCCGCCAGGCAGGACGTCGCAAGAGGGAACCCGGTGGAATTCCGGGACTGCCCCGCAGCGGTGAGTGGGAACGACCGCCGTCATCAGCACTGGGCCCCCGGCCTGGGAAGCGACGGCCAGTAGGTGTCTGGCGACAGACATGCCCGCGAGTCCGAAGACCTGCCACTGCCCACGTGCGCCCGTCGCCCGTGGTGATCTCGGTGACCTCGTGGGAAGGTCGGCGCGCGCAGCTTCCTTTCTCGGGGGCGCGCCGGCTGTCCCCTTCGAGGCCCGTGGTCTTTCGAGACGAGCTCGCGAAGGAGAGACGCTTGACTACGCAGTCCGCAGCCTCGGCAGCACGCGCCACCGTGTACGGCTACCCCCGGCAAGGTCAGAACCGTGAACTGAAGAAGGCCATCGAGGGCTACTGGAAGGGCACCGTCAGTGCGGACGCCCTCCGGCAGACCGCCGCCGAGCTTCGCCGGGCCAACTGGCAGCAGCTCGCCGCCGACGGCATCGACGAGGTCCCGACCGGTGACTTCTCGTACTACGACCACGTGCTCGACACCACCGTCATGCTCGGCGCGATCCCCGACCGGTACCGCGTTGCCGTCGAGGCGGATCCGCTGGGCGGCTATTTCGCGATGGCGCGCGGGACGCAGGAAGTCGCGCCGCTGGAGATGACGAAGTGGTTCGACACGAACTACCACTATCTGGTCCCCGAGCTCGGCCCGGACACCCTCTTCACGGCTGACACCACCAAGCAGGTCTCCGAACTGCAAGAGGCCGTCGCGCTAGGCCTCAACGCGCGGCCGGTCCTCGTGGGCCCGGTCACCTACCTGCTGCTCGCGAAACGCGCACCAGGTGTTCCCGACAGCTTCGAACCGCTGTCGCTGCTCGACAAACTCCTTACGACGTACGGAGAAGTCCTGGCGGACCTACGCGCAGCGGGCGCCGAGTGGGTCCAGCTGGATGAGCCTGCGCTTGTGCAGGACCGCACGGCCGACGAGCTGGACGCTGCGGCCCGCGCGTACGCAGTACTGGGTGGACTCACGGATCGCCCGAAGCTCCTCGTCGCGTCGTACTTCGATCGCCTCGGCGAGGCGCTTCCCGTGCTCGCGAAGGCGCCGGTCGAAGGCCTGGCGATCGACTTCACCGGGCCTGCCGCGACCAACCTCGACGCGCTCGCGTCTGTGGCCGGGCTACGCCACAAGCGGCTGGTCGCGGGCGTCGTCAACGGCCGCAACATCTGGATCAACGACCTGTCCAGGTCGCTGTCCACCCTCGCCACGCTGATGGGGCTGGCCGGGCAGGTGGACGTGAGCTCGTCGTGCTCGCTGCTCCACGTCCCACTGGACGTCGCGGCAGAGAAGGACATCGACCCGGAAGTCCTTGCCTGGCTCGCGTTCGCCCGGCAGAAGACCGCCGAGATCGTCACGCTAGCCCGCGGCATCACCGAAGGCACGGAGGCGATAGCGGCCGAGCTCACCGCCAATCGCGCGGCGCTGGAGGCACGAGCCGGTTCGGCGCTGACGAACAACCCGCAGGTCAGGGCTCGCGTCGCCGCCGTGACCGAGGCGGACAGCCGCCGCTCGGTGGCCTACCCGGAGAGGGCAGCCGCCCAGCGGGCGCGACTCGGCCTGCCGTTGCTCCCGACAACCACCGTCGGCTCGTTCCCGCAGACCACCGAGCTGCGCACCGCGCGGGCGAATCTGCGCACCGGGCGGATCGACAGGACGCAGTACGACGAACGCATCGAGGCGGAGATCCGCGAGGTGCTCGCGTTCCAGGAGAAGGCCGGACTGGACGTGCTCGTGCACGGCGAGCCGGAGCGCAACGACATGGTGCAGTACTTCGCCGAGCAGCTGGACGGGTACGTCGCGACCCAGCACGGGTGGGTCCAGTCGTACGGCACGCGGTACGTGCGGCCGCCGGTGCTCGCCGGCGACATCTCCCGGCCGGAGGCGATGACGGTCCGCTGGACGCAGTACGCGCAGTCCCAGACCGATAAGCCGGTCAAGGGGATGCTCACCGGGCCGGTGACGATGCTGGCCTGGTCGTTCGTCCGCGACGACCAGCCGCGCAGCGAGACCGCATGTCAGGTCGCACTCGCTCTGCGGGACGAGGTGAATGACCTGGAGGCGGGCGGCGCTTCGGTGATCCAGGTCGACGAGCCCGCGCTGCGCGAGACGTTGCCGCTGCGGAAGGCAGATCGTGCGGCGTACCTGGCCTGGGGTACTGAGGTCTTCCGGCTGACGACGAGCGGCGTCCGCGCGGACACGCAGATCCACACGCACATGTGTTACGTGGAGTTCGGCGACATCCTCAGCGCGCTCGACGAGATGGACGCCGACGTGGCGAGCCTGGAGGCGGCCCGGTCGCACATGCAGGTCGCGCACGAACTCGGCGACGCGGGATATCCCCGCGAGGTCGGCCCGGGGGTCTACGACATCCACTCACCCCGCGTGCCCGGCACCCCCGAGATCGTCTCCCTGCTCCAGAAGGGCCTGGACGCGATCCCCGCCGAACGCCTCTGGGTCAATCCCGACTGCGGCCTGAAGACCCGCGGCTGGCCAGAGGTCCGCGACTCCCTGCAGCACCTCGTCGACGCGGCCCACGAAGTACGGGGCACCCTCCCGCCCCACGAGGTACGAGGCACCCTCCCGTCCTGACCCCACGGCCGGCCGGGACCAGGCTCTGTCGGAAGTCTGGTCCCGGTCGTCACCGCGGAGACTCGCGTCGGGCGGGCGGATCGGATACCGTCGACGTATGAAGAGTTCTGCAGATGTGCAAGCTCCCGCCGCGATCGACGCCTGCAACGTGCGGCTGGTCGATCCGGAGCGGGTGGCGGCCGTCCATGCCAGGATGCCTTCGGAGCAGGACGTCGTCGACACGTCCGATGTGTTCGGGCTGCTCGGCGACCCGCGGCGGCTGAAGTTGCTGGTCGCCCTCCTGGACGGCGAACTCTGCGTCTGCGATCTCGCCGCGGTGACGGGGATGAGCGAGTCCGCGACCTCCCACGCGCTGCGGTTGCTGCGTGCCCACCGCGTCGTCTCGGTCCGCCGGGACGGGCGGATGGCCTACTACCGGCTCGACGACGCGCACGTCCGGATGCTCGTCGACCTCGCGGTCGCCCACACCGAGCACACCGATGCCATCCACCCGGAGCGCAATTCATGAGCGCCGGCCAAGACCACCGCGCCACCCAAAGCGCCACCTCGAGCGCCGGCCTCGACACCGGCCCGAGCGCCGCTGGCGCGATCCCGAGCGCCGGACACGGCCATGGGCACGGACACGGCGTCAACGCTGATGCCGACCGGAAGCTGCTGAGTGGCGCGCTCGCGCTGATCCTCGCGTTCATGGCGGCCGAGGTGATCGTCGGGTTCGCGGCCGGGTCGCTGGCGCTGATCACCGACGCGGCGCACATGCTCACCGACGCCGCCGCCATCGCCCTCGCGCTGATCGCGATCCGGCTGTCCGCACGGCCCCCCGCCGGCGGGTTCACCTACGGGCTCAAGCGGGTCGAGATCTTGTCCGCGCAGGCGAACGGGATCACCTTGCTGCTGCTGGCGGCGTTCTTCATCTACGAGGCGATCAACCGGATGATCCACCCGCCCGAGGTGGAAGGCGCGCTGGTGCTGATCACCGGTGTCGTCGGCATCGTGGTGAACCTGATCGCGACCTGGCTGATCAGCAAGGCGAACCGCTCGAGCCTGAACGTCGAGGGCGCCTTCCAGCACATCCTGAACGACCTGTTCGCCTTCGTCGCGACCGCGATCGCCGGTCTGGTCGTACTGCTCACCGGCTTCGCCCAGGCCGACTCGATCGCCGCGCTGATCGTCGCCGCGCTGATGCTCAAGGCGGGGATCGGCCTGGTCCGCGACTCCGGCCGGATCTTCCTCGAGGCAGCACCCGCGGGCCTCGATCCGGCCGCGGTCGGCGCCGAGCTGTGCGCAGTACCGGGAGTGGTCGAGGTACACGACCTGCACGTCTGGGAGATCACCTCGGGCGAGCCGGCCGCGTCGGCGCACATCCTGGTCCGCGAGGGCCTGGACTGTCACCAGATCCGTGGTCAGATCGAGGCGCTACTCGCCGAGCGGCACCACCTGACGCACTCGACGCTCCAGGTCGACCACGCCTCCGGCGACGAGCGGGACGTGCACTGCAGCGACGCGCATGGCGTGGTCCATCGACCCGCCACCGGCACGATCACAGCCGCTGGATCAGAATCTGACCAGGCCATTCCGAGTCTTTGACCGGTACTGCGAACTGCTCGGCGCGGGTGAATCCCTGTTTCTCGTAGTACCGGACCAGGGCCCCGTCGCCACCGGCGAAGCAATCCACCCGGAGCAGGTTCACGCCGAGCCGGCGCGCCAGTGAGCGGGCGTGCTCCAGCAGGTCGGTGCCGATGCCGGTCCCGCTCGACGCGCGGTCCGTCACCAGCAGCCGGACGTACAGCTCCGGCTCGGTCGCAGGCGGCACGTAGGGCATCGCCGCGCCCACCGCCAGCGCGCCGACGACCCGTCCGTCCGCCGTCTCCGCGACCCACAATCCCTCGTCGTCGACGAAGCCGTTGATCTGCTCGATCCGCCGCGGGTTGGTCGAGTGCGGCTCGGTCCCCCACTGCTCGGTCAGTCCCCGCGCCACCAGCCATTCGGTCGCCCCATCGAGGAGCCCGAGCACCGCGTCCACGTCGGAGCGGGCGCCGCGTCGTACCGTCAGAGAAGAAGTCACCGGCCCATCCTTCCACTCGTGTCGAAAGCGGGCCGGTGGGTTCTACGTACTGGGTGAAGGCACACTGAAACCCGGCCAGGAAGAGGAACCACGATGAGCACCAAGCTGGACAAGCAGTTCACGGCGCCGCTGCTGCAGAGCCCGGCCAAGGGCGGCTGGACCTACGTCAAGATGCCCGGCTCGGCCGAGTACTTCGGCACCCGCGGGCTGGTGAAGGTCCGCGGCACGATGGACGGCCACCCGTTCGAGAGCTCGTTCATGGCCATCGGCGACGGCACCCACAAGCTGCCGGTGAAGGGCGAGCTCCGCAAGCTGATCGGCAAGGCGCCCGGCGAGGAGATCACCGTCCACCTGGAGGAGCGGCTCTAGCCGAACCGCCAGGCGTCCGAGTCGTCGCGTGGAAGACCGGCTCTAGCCGAGTCCGAGGCGGTAGGCATAGGCGACCGCCTGCGCGCGATCCCGCAGGCCCGCCTTGGCGAACAGGTGGTTGATGTGGGTCTTGACCGTGGCCTCGCTGACCACCAGATCCCGCGCGATCTCTGTGTTCGACAACCCGGCCGCGATCAACCGCAGTACCTCGGTCTCGCGCGGCGTCAGCCCGTCCGGCGCCGCGTCCCGAGGGGTCGGTACGGCGGTGCTCGCCTCGATCAGGCGGCGCTGGACCTCGCCGTCCACGATCGACTGGCCGGCAGCGGCCGCGTGCAGAGCCCGCCCGATCGATTCCGCGTCGGCGTCTTTCGTGAGGAACCCGCGCGCTCCGGCCCGCAGCGCGGCGAGCACGGAGTCGTCGTCGCTGTAGGTCGTGAGTACGACGACCTCAGTGCCCGGGTACTCCGCCCGCACCCGCCGGGTTGCCTCCACCCCGTCGCAGCGGGGCATCCGCAGGTCGACGAGCAGCACGTCCGGTTTGTGCGCGGCGACCAACTCCACCGCCTCCTGCCCGTCCGAAGCCGCTGCGACCACGTCGATCCCGGGCAGCAGGCGCAGCAGCGTCACCAGGCCGTCGCGGACCACTGTCTGGTCGTCCGCGACCACCACCCGCAGATCGCTCACGCCGGCACCACCAACCGAACTCGCCACCCGTCCTCCGTCGGACCGACCTCCAGGCTGCCACCGATCAACTCGGCACGCTCCCGCATCCCGACCAAACCATAGCCACCCCCGACACCCCGTGCCGGAGGCCTGCCGGGATGGTCCTCCACCGTGAGGGCAGTCCACCCGCTCTCATACGCCAGCCGTACTTCGACTGCCGCCCCCGGCGCATGCTTGCGGGTGTTCGTCAGCGCCTCCTGCAACCCCCGGTACAGCGCGGTCATCGCCTCGGCCGGCAACGCCCGCGGCTCTCCTTCCACCTCGAAGGTGGCCGCGCCCCCACTCTCCAGCCTGAACGCCGTAACGAGATCGGACAGCGCCCTGACATCGGGAACGGAGTCCTCGCGCAACGTCGCTACCGCACGTCGAGCCTCGGCTAGTCCCTCCGCGGCCAGTCCCTGCGCCCGGGTGACCTGGCCGATCGCCTCCTCCGACGCGCCGTCGCGGACCAGCATCAATCGCGCACCTTGCAGGCTGAGCGACAACCCGGCCAGCGAGTGGGCCAGTACGTCGTGCACGTCCCGCGCGATCCGGGCACGTTCCGCCAGTGCGGCCGCGCGGCTGTGCTCCTCGATCGCGGCCTGCTTGCGGGCAAGGGATACCTGCAGGTCGTCGAGTTGCTGTTCTCGAACCCGGCGGTTGATGGAGGCAAGAAGCAGCGCGACAACGCCTACCGCAGTACCGACGGCTCCACCAGGAGAGCCGTGGTTGAGCAGGATCGGGAGGCTGGCACCGACGATGCCGAGGAGCACCACAAGGATCTCGACCGGGCCGGGCATCCGGTACCGGACGGCTGTTCGTACCGCCCAGAAGGGAAGGACAACCAGAACGCTGTCGGGTAAGGCGAACCAGAGCAGCGATCCGGCGAGCACGAAGGACAGCAGGCCGATCTCGCGGCGCCGGCCGAGTGGTTCGCCGTACCGCAGTGGCAGCATCGCCAGGTTGCCCAGCACAACAATTGCCGCGAGCAACAAGATGATCAGGATCGGCAGTTGGCGGCGATCCGGCGAACCGGCCGTGAGGATCAGCGTCGCGATCACCAGGCCGGTCGGCACCAGCCGGAGCACGGTCCCCGGAACGGGTGAGTTCCCGAACGCCACCAGCCGATGCCACGCCTGCTGCAACCAGCCCTCGCGCACGGTTCGCTCGAGGTCTGGATGCGACAGCTCGGTCATACCGTCATCATGCCCGCTCGACAGCCAGCGGGATGTTCAGGCGCTGCGCCCGCAGGTAGACCGCCACGTTCTGGGCCGCGATGGTCAGGCCGAAGGTGAGCAGCAGGGCGGTGCTGGTGAGCGAACCGTTCAGGCCCATCGCGGAGCCGAGGAGGCCGGCGCCGACGCGGATGGCGATGGTCAGCAGCCAGAGCGCGAGGGTGAGGCCGGTGCCCTTCTGGTAAAGGCCTCCTTCGCGCTGCGACAAGTGGGTGCTGGCACCGCGGGCCAGACCGATCAGGACGAGGGCGACTACGTCGAAGACGAAGAACGCGAGCTCGCCGGGCGTCGCCGTACTGAACGCGTTCCGCGCGGTCAGCAGGCCGACGGCGACCAGGATCAACGGCATCACCACCAGGGACTTCTGGGTCACCATCGAGCCGCGCACCTGGCGGCCGACCACCCGGACCACGACGAGAGCCCCGATCAAGATGCCCAGCAGGAGGTTGACCGACATCACAGTTCCTTTCGACGAGTTTGGTGATTCCAGACTCGCCGGATTCACCGCGCCGGACGTCGGCCCTCAGGTTGGACCCGGATGGATCCCCTCTCAACCCACGGGTTGAGACGCGTCCGGCCAGACGAAGGCCGGGTCCCGTTCGTAGTCGTCCCGCCGCCAGCCGAGAGCCATCCGGACCATCTCGTGGGCGCCCGCGCCGATCACCTCGCGCAGCGGCGGTTCCGGCTCGTCGAGCAACGTCAGCAAAGCCTCCGCCGCCACCCTCGGCGACTCATCCTCCGGCATCCCGTCACCAGCCCCTTCGCCCGCAGCACCCTCCGCCGCGACCCCTTCACCCGCGGCCCCTTCACCCGCAGCACTCCCCATCGCAGCCTCGTCACCCGCAGCACCCTCCGCCGCGACCCTTTCACCCGCAGCACTCCCCATCGCAGCCTCGTCACCCGCAGCACCCTCCGCCGCGGCCCCTTCACCCGCAGCACCCTCCGCCGCAACACCTTCACCCGCAGGGCCTTCTGCCGCGCCCTCTTCAGCCGCAGCACTCTCCGCCGCGACCCC
Organism: Kribbella qitaiheensis; assembly: GCF_042657745.1. GTDB lineage: Bacteria > Actinomycetota > Actinomycetes > Propionibacteriales > Kribbellaceae > Kribbella > Kribbella qitaiheensis. The sequence continues at coordinate 29,884 of NZ_JBHSKE010000072.1, forward strand.
GCCTGCGCCACCCTCCACTGCGGCAGCGAGATCGCCAGCCGGAGACAGGTCACCTGTACCGGCCTGCACCTCCGCCGCGGCTTCGTCTGTGGCTGCCTGGATCATTTCCGGTGTGGGGTAGCTAGGCATGCCGAGGATCGCTGTGCGGGTTTCGTCGTATGCCGGGTCGGCGGTGGTGAAGCGCATGCTCGAGCCGGCCCAGTCGGTGGCGAAGCCGCCGAGTTGCAGCAGATGGACGTCGATGCCGAGCGGTTTGACCTCCTCGGCGAGACCGGCGCTCAATCCCTCCAGCGCCCACTTGGTCGCGTTGTAGGCGCCGAACAACGGAAGATGCCCGACCGCGCCGACGCTGGAGACCTGCACGATCCGGCCGGACCCGCGTGCCCGCAGATGCGGCAGCACCGCCTGCGTCACCCAGACCGCGCCGAACAGGTTGACGTCGAACTGCGCCCGGAGCTCCTCCTCGGACAACTCCTCGACCGCCCCGACCAGGCCGTACCCGGCGTTGTTCACGACCACGTCCGGCGTACCGACCGTCGCTGCCACTTCATCGACGACCCGGAAGACGTCGTCCCGTACTGCGATGTCGAGCCGCCGCGGGATCAGTCGGTCGCCGTACTCCTTGGCGAGGTCGTCCAGGACCCCGTCGCGGCGGATCGTCGCGACCACCCGGTCGCCGTGTTCCAACGCGACCTCGGTGAAGGCGCGGCCGAGCCCACGGCCCGCGCCGGTGATGAACCACAGGCGTTGCGTCATGTGCGGCCCCTTCTCGAGAGAGCGAGTCCTTGTGTTCCTACGAGACGAACCGTATCGTCTCGTCTGTGAAGAGTCCAGACAGTAGGCGCCGCAGCGACCGGGCCCGCACCGCGATCCTCGACGCGGCCACTGCGGCGGTGGCTGAGCTCGGTTACGGCAAGACCACGATCGAGGGAATCGCCGCGCGCGCCGGGGTCGGCAAGCAGACGATCTACCGCTGGTGGCCGTCGAAGGGCGCCGTGATCCTCGATGCACTGCTGGCCGAGCAGAACGAGATCGAGCTCCCCGACACCGGCGACTTCACCGCCGATCTGCGCAAGGTGCTCCGGGCAACAGTCGAGGAGTTCGCCGACGCGAACACCTCGGCCACCTTGCGGGCGCTGATGATCGACATGCAGCACGAGCCGGCCCTCAGCGAAAGCGTCCTGGAGCGGATGCTCGGTCCCCAACTTGCGGCGACCAAGCGACGACTGGAGTCAGCCCAGCAGGCCGGCCAACTCTCGGCCGATCTCGACCTCGACGTGGCCGTGGAGATCATCTTCGGCCCGATCTACCACCGTTGGCTGCTGCAGACGAACCCGCTCGATCGGGCCTACGCGGACTCCCTCACCCACCTCGCGGTCCGCGCCCTCAGCTAGCCGGACAAGCAGCGCTAGCCGAACGAGCACCGCTAGCCGGAGCGCCGCTAGCCGGGGCTTGCACCGCTAGTCGAACTAGCACCGCTAGCCGGAGCGCCGCTAGCCGGGATCTGCACCGCTAGCCGAGCTAGCGCTGCTAGTCGGAGGGCCGCTGGTCGGGCCTTTGCACCGCTAGTTGGACTAGCGCCGCTAGTCGGACTTGCGGCGGCGGTAGGCGGCCGAGGCCATGCGGTCGTTGCAGAGTTCGCAGCAGTAGCGCTGCCGGTTCGCCTTGCTCCGGTCGACGTACACGCACCGGCAGGGATCGCCCGCACACGTCCGCAGCCGGTCCCCCGCACCCTCGGCGATCGCCCGCGCGAGCGCGTCGGCCGACGCCACGGCGAGCCGGGCGACTGGATCGGACCCGCCCGTCGCCGCCAGCCGTGGCCCTTCCACAAGCCGCGGCGTAGCGCCGTACGAGTCGAAGAGCCGATTCAGTACGCCGATCTGCGTGTCCGGGGAGTCCGCGGCGAAGACCTCGTAGAGCTCGTTCCGTACTGCGCGCACGCGCTCGAGGTCCTCGTCGTCGAGGCCGGGCGGCGGGAGTTCCGAGCGATCGGCCAGGCGGACGACCAGCGGGATGCTCAGCCGGTCGGGCGGATCCTCGAGCAGGTCGTAGGTGTTGCAGAAGTCCAGCACGAACCCCAGCAAGGGATCAGCCGTCGGCACCCTGCTCACGCCGCACATCCTCCCCCGGCCTTGACCGTGTACCCAGCCCGCTCCACCGTCATCAGTTGTCAACGGATTTTAGCAACTGATGACTAAGGGGTGGGGATGAAGCGATTCCTGGTGGCGACCGTGGTGGGCGCCGTGATGCTGGGCGTCACCGCGGCGGGCGCATCGAACGCGGGACAGCTCGACCGGCCGAAGCAGCCGCAACCGGTGGTGGTGACGGACATCCAGATCCCAGTGAAAGGGCAGGCACCGGTCACGGCGTACCTGGTCCGGCCCGCGCGGGTGGGACGCTCGGAGAAACTGGCTGGAGCGCTTTACCTGCACTGGTTCGCGCCGCCGAACTCGACGCAGAACCGGACCGAGTTCCTGGCCGAGGCGATCGCGCTGGCCGGGCGGGGCGCGGTCGCGATCCTGCCTCAGCTGACTTTCCCCTGGGCGGGTGACCCGGTCGGCGACAAGTCGGACCGCACCAAGGTGACGAACCAGCTCGCCGCGGTCGAGGCGGCGTACCAAGCCTTGCTCCGTCAGGACGGGGTGGATCCGCGCCGGACCGCGGTGATCGGGCACGACTACGGCGCGATGTACGGCTCCATGCTGAAGAGCCGGGCGCACGCGCTGGTGTTCATGGCGGGTGACGCGACCTGGGCGAACTGGTTCGACAAGTACTGGCTGGGGCTGCCCGCGGACCAGGCCGTTGCCTATCGCAAGGTTTTCGCCGGCCTCGACCCGATCGACACGGTCGGCGACGTGAAGCGGGTCTACTTCCAGTGGGCCGGCCGCGACATCTTCGCCTCGCCGGAGATCCGGGCCGCCTTCAGCGCCGCGAACCCGAAGGCGACCGTCAGCCTCTACGAGACCGCGGAACACTTCCTCAACCAGCAGGCCAAGGACGACAGACTCGCCTGGCTCACCGACCAGCTGGATCTGGGCTAGTTGGACCGGGGCTACCTGGACTGGGGGTAGCGATCGCAGGGAAGCCGAAGACGGAGACCAGGCTCGGGTCACCGAACACGGTGATCCGGGCGATCCCGTCCTCCGCCACCTCCAGCACCGCGATCCCTAAGGCCTCGTAGACCCCTGCTCCGGTACGCCGGTACGCCGCCGCCGCGGGTTGTCCGTTGGCCCTGGTCGGGAGCATCCGCCAGTCGCCGGGCGAGCCCAGCGCCGAGGCTGCGAAGAACGGCATACAGGTCCGGAGTCCCTTGAACCAGGTGCGTGCAGGGGTCATCTCGAGCACGGTGTCGCGGCGCAGGACCTTCTCCAGCTCCGCTGGATCGGAGTGCTCGAAGGCGGCGAGGTAGGCGTCGAGAAGCTCGGTCGCGCGAGCGTCGGTGGGCTCGGTGATCGTCTCGCGGTCTGCCTCCACCTCGGCCAAGGTGGCCCGGGCCCGCTGCAGGCTGCTCTTCACCGCAGGCACGCTCAACTCGAGCATCTCCGCCACCTCGGCAGCGGAGAACGCGAGCACCTCCCGCAGTACCAGCACAGCACGCTGCTGCGGCGGAAGGTGTTGCAGGCTGACGATCAGCGCGAGCCGAAGGTTGTTGCGCTCGGCCACGATCTCCGCCGGATCGACCATGGCATCGGGTATCGGTTGGACCCACTTCGTCCCCGGCGCCGCGAGCTCGACCGGCGCGTGGGGATCATCCCCGGGCGCACCGAGCCCGGACGGCACGTACCGCCGGTCGCGGTGCTGCAGCGCGCTGAGGCAAGCGTTGGTGGCGATCCGATAGAGCCAGGTCCGCACAGAAGCCCGCCCCTCGAACTTCCGCCAGCCCCGCCAGGCCCGCAGATAGACCTCCTGCACAAGGTCCTCGGCATCCTCGACCGACCCGACCATCCGGTAGCAATGCGCCACCAACTCACGCCGAAACGACTCGGTCGCCCCGACAAACTCCTCCGAAACCGCCACCTGCACCAGTCTGCCTCCTTCACCAGAACCCTCCGTCAAAAGACAGACCGAAGCCGGCCGCCAAAGGAATCGGTTCCCACCGGATGGATGGAGGTGATCCCACGAGCACAGGCGAAGGTGGTTCCACCGGCACGGGCGGAGGTGGTTCCACCGGCGCGGGCGGAGGTGCTGCCGTCCATACAGGCTCGGGTGGTTGCGTCACCGGGCTGCGTGATGGTGCTAGTCGGGCCGGTGTGCGTCAAGAGGAGCCCTGTGTCAAGCCGCCTGTTTGTTGGGTTCGTTGAGGAGGCGTTGGAGGGCG
>NZ_JBHSKE010000073.1:0-13678 GCF_042657745.1 Kribbella qitaiheensis
GACAAACAACTCCGCGACGCCATCACCGACTTCGCCGGCGACTCCCGCCACGCCAACCCCTGGGCCGCCGACCTCTACACCCGAGCCCGAGCCCGAGGCCACGACCACCCCCACGCCGTCCGCATCCTCGCCCGCGCCTGGCTCCACATCATCTGGCACTGCTGGCAAAACAACACCGCCTACAACCCCCACCAAACACAACGCCCTCCAACGCCTCCTCAACGAACCCAACAAACAGGCGGCTTGACACAGGGCTCCTCTTGACGCACACCGGCCCGACTAGCACCATCACGCAGCCCGGTGACGCAACCACCTCCGCCCACTGGCGGAACCACTTCTGCTGTTGGCCGGCCAGCACCTCTGCCGGTACGCGGCACTCGTGCCCGGCGTACTGGTGTTGTGGGTGATGGGTCGCTTAGCGTCTGGGGGATGGAGCGTAGGCGTGCGATCGAGTGGTCTGAGGCGGCTTGGCTGAATCGGCCGGAGGCGGTGCTGGTCGATGGGGACAACCTGCTGGTCACGGCCCGGAAGGGGAGCGACTTCTGGCGGACCACCAGTTACGGGTTCGTGCATGATGACGGGCATGCGCTGCTGACGGACTTCCCGCCGGAGTCTGCGGTCGAGGTCGGGTTCGTGGTCGCGTTCGACGAGTTGTACGACCAGGCTGGGCTGCTGGTCCGGGTGGACGCGGAGACCTGGGTCAAGGCCGGGATCGAGTTCACCGACGGGGTTCCGCACCTCGGCTCCGTCGTCACGCACGGCCGTTCCGACTGGTCACTCGCGCCGGTGGCCGACTGGGCGGGCCGGGAGGTGACCATCCGGGTGAGCCGGTCGGGCGACGCGTTGACGATGCGGGCGCGCTGCGAGGACGAACCCTGGCAACTGTTCCGGGTGGCGCCGCTCGATCCCGCGGCGACGGCTGCTGCCGGACCGTTCACCTGCGCGCCCACCCGGGACGGCCTGACGGTCCGCTTCACCTCCTTCGTCGCCACCACCCCAGACGAAGCCCTCCACCTCGACTGATCGCCACCACTCTGGACGAAGCCCTCCACCTCGACTGATCGCGACTACCTCAGCCCCGCCGGTCGCCGTACCCGGTGATGTCGGTTACTGACTGGTCGGTGCGGCGGGCCTAGGGTGAGGGCATGCTTGCTGCCTACGCTGCCGGGTTCAACGCCGAGGATCCTGTCTCCGCGCTGGAGGTGGGGGAGCGGCCGGAGCCGGTGGCGCCGGACGGGTGGGTGACCATCGACGTCAAGGCGACCGCGCTGAATCACCACGACCTGTGGTCGCTGAAGGGTGTCGGGCTGGCGGAGAAGAGCCTGCCGATGATCCTGGGGTGCGACGCCGCGGGGATCGACCCGGACGGCAACGAGGTCGTCGTCCACGCGGTGATCTCGGACCCGGGGTGGAAGGGCGACGAGACGCTCGACCCGAAGCGGTCGCTGCTGAGCGAGCGGTACCAGGGCACGCTGGCCGAGAAGGTCGTGGTGCCGGCGGGCAACGTCGTACCGAAGCCGGCTGGGCTGAGCTTCGAGGAGGCCGCGTGCCTCCCGACGGCCTGGCTCACGGCGTACCGGATGTTGTTCACCCAGTCGGGGCTGAAGCCGGGTGACACCGTGCTCGTGCAGGGCTCCGGTGGTGGCGTCGCGACCTCGCTGATCACGCTGGCCCGGGCCGCGGGCATCCGGGTCTGGGCGACGAGCCGGGACGAGGGCAAGCGGGCGAGGGCCGTCGAGATCGGGGCGCACGAGGCGTTCGAGTCCGGCGCGCGGCTGCCCGAACGGGTCGACGCCGTGATGGAGACCGTCGGCCAGGCGACCTGGTCGCACTCGCTGAAGTCGCTCAAGCAGGGCGGCACGCTGGTGATCTCCGGCGCGACCAGCGGGCAGGCGCCGAAGTCGGCCGAGCTCAACCGGATCTTCTTCCTGCAACTGCGGGTGCAGGGCTCCACGATGGGCACTCGGACCGAGCTGGCGGAGCTGGTGCGGTTCATGGCGAATGCCGGGATCAAGCCGCACATCGACACCACGCTGGCGCTGGCCGACGCCCGCAAGGGATTCGCCAAGATGCACGAGGGTGACGTGTTCGGCAAGATCGTCTTCACGGTCTGACCCGCCGATGGAACCTCTGATCCGCCGCGCCGAGGTGGCCGACGCCGAGGCCGGCGCGTGGTGTCACCTGCTGTGCTGGCGGGAGACGTACGGCGGACTGGTCGAGCCCGCGGTGCTGGCCGAGAAGACGGGTGACGTCGGCCGCCGGACGGAGAAGTGGGCGGGGGCGATCGAGGCCGGCATGGTCCGGTGGATCGCGCTCAACCCTGATCCTTCGGTCTCGGTGGAGGACCGGGTGATCGGGTTCTCGTCGCCCGGGCCGTCGCGGGACGAGGATGCGCCGACGCCGCTGGAGCTCTACGCGATCTACGTCCGGGAGAAGTGGTGGGGCAGCGGGCTCGGGTACCGGCTGCTCGACGTTGCCATTGGCAAGGAACCCGCGAGCCTGTGGGTGCTGGAGGGCAACCAGCGGGCGCGGGCGTTCTACCGCCGGCAGGGCTTCGCGGAGGACGGAGTACGGGTGCACGAGCCGTTCTTCGGCGTACCGGAGATCAGGATGGTCCGGCCCGCCGTACCGTGAGCCGGTGACAGCGGCACTGATGTGACAGTGGGTCGGCGTGACGTTTCATGGCTGAAACATTGCCGTCGCACCGGGGCAACGAGGCTGGCGCAGTCTGGTCCTACCGCGGGAAACCCCCGCGGTTTCGATCCGCCCGATCGATGAGGGAGCAGGAGTGCCCATGAGGCCGACCTTGACGGTGATCGCCGACCCCGCCGACCGTTGGATGATGCGGGCCGCGTGTATCGGCCAGGCGCCGGCGTACGACGAGACCGCCACCCAGTGGGAGCAGCGCAAGGCCCAGGCGATCTGCCTGACCGCGTGCCCGGTGATCGAGGAGTGCCGCGAGTGGGCCCGCCGGACCAAGTTCACCGGCACCGCTGCCGGCGAGAAATTCCTCTCCGGCCGCCGCCGGGGCCGCCCCGGCCCCCAGGAACGCCGCCGCCCCGCCGCGATCGAGGAGCAGCAGGCCAGCTAGTCACCAGACGCGAACTGCCCCCACCGCACAGGGCCGGTGGGGGCAGTTTCTGTACTGCGGGACGCTGGCTGGCGTCTGCTGACCGTGGTCCTCAGACCCCGACCAGTTCGTCCGAGCGCTCCTCGGTCTTCGCGGTCCGCCGGAAAGGCGAGGTGATGGTCGCCAGCACGTACTGACGGTTGCGGATGACGGCGACGATCGCTAGCGCCAGGTAGATGCCGGAGAGGATGTACCGTCCGGTCTCGCCCGGGATCGCGAACTGCACCATGAACAACCCGAGCAGCGTCCAGGCCGCCCAGCGCGGAAAGCGCAGCGTCAGCAGCACGGCGATACCGAGCAGCGTCTGAGTCGCGGTCAGCAGGAACTCCTCGACCTGGCGTCCGTCGAGCTGCAAGGCCACCGGACCGCCGCCGAGCCCGTAGGCGATCGGCAGGCTTCCGATCAGCAGCGTCCACTGGTTCACCTTGGCGGAGATCAGCAGGCCGAGCGCGGCAGCGCCCTTGCCCCGCCACGCGAACAGGATCGCGACGATGAACTCGGGTGCCTCGGAGGCCAGCGGAGCCAGCCACTGCACCAGCAGGAACTGGTCGATCCCCAGCGCGTGCCCGCCCTCGACCAGCGAGTCCGCGAACGGCTCGGCGGACAGCAGGATCACCCCGGCCGAGACCAGGAACATGGAGATGACGGCGGTCCGGCGCTGGACCTTCGCGAGTCCGCCGATCCGCTTGGCAGGCCCGATCAGGTCGGGCTCCTCGTCGTGCTCGGAGGCTGCCGCACGCCAGAGGTAGTAGGCGAAGAAGGCCAGCAGGGCGATGCCGAGCACCAGGTGGATCTCGCCGGTGATCGGGATGATGAACGCGACCACGCTGGCGACCGCCAGGAAGCCGAGCTCCCGTCGGTACCCGGACTCCAGCACCAGCGCCTTCACGGTCTTCCCGCTGCGCTTGCTGGCGACGTACAGGCTGATCAGTACGACGCTGGACCAGCCGAGGCCGAGCAGGAGCCGGTTGGACCCGGTCATGTTGGCGGCGGCGTAGGCGACGTACTCCGGCTGGCTGCCGGCGGTGTGCGCGAAGTAGAGGTCCACGGCGTACTCCGGGAGCACGGCGATGACCGCCAGCAGCGCGATCGCCAGGCCGCCGGAGATGTCGACCTCCGCGGCCTCGGCGGCCCAGGCGAGCACGAAGGACGCCGCGACCACCGCAAGCCCGAAGACGACGATGCCGAGAGGGGCGGACAGTTCGACGCCGGCCAGTCGCAGGGCGACGGCCGGGACTGCCGCGAGGAGGCAGAGAAGCACGGGGCGGAGAGCTCTGATCACGCGTTCAAGCCTGCCACCATTTTGATACTTTCGCAATTGCGCAAGTATGAGACCGTACTCACCTGCGGCCAGCCGCGTGCCTGCTGACCGCCCGAGGCGTCACAATGACTCCACCCATGACCACGTCACGCCCTGAACGCGAACCCACGAAGGCGCAGCTGGTGTCCGCCGCCGGCACGTTCGCCATGCTCTCGGCGCCCGTCCGCCTGCATCTGGTCTCCCTGGCAGCACAAGGGGAGTACGACGTGGGCACGCTGGCCGAGCGGGTCGGCGTCAGCATCGCCACCGCGAGCCAGCACCTCGGCAAGCTGCGGCTGGCCGGCATCATCACGGCCCGCCGCGAGGGTCGCCGGCACATCTACACCGTCGACGACCCGCACGTGCTCAACCTGGTCGACCAGATCTTCGAGCACATCGCCCCCGACGGCTCGCTGGCCCCCGACCCACCCCTCCGCCGCCGCCCGCCCCACGCGGAGTAGCCGTACTGCGGTCGCCCGTGCTGAGAGTCCGTCGAGCACAGAGCTAGAGGATGTGGCGGAGGAACCTTTGGGGGGCCTGCAGGTAGGAGCGCCAGTTCTGGACGAGCTCGAGCTCGTCCCAGGTGCTCTCGCGGATGCCCCACTCGCCGACCTCGAGGATCCTCGCGTCGGGTAGGGCGGCGATGACGGGGGAGTGGGTGGCGCAGATGACCTGGCTGCCGCTCCTGGCCAGCTGGTCGAGGACGCCGACGACGGCCAGGCTCGAGGAGAACGACAACGCCGACTCCGGCTCGTCCAGGCAGTAGAACCCGTGGCGGTCGAACCTGTCCCCGATCACGGCGAGGAAGCTCTCCCCGTGGCTCATCCGGTGGAACGGCAGGTCCGGCTGTTGTCCACCTGTCCGCGGGTTGTCCTCCAGGTAGGTGTAGAAGCCGTGCATCGTCTCGGCGCGGAGGAAGAAGCCGGCCCGGCTCGCACCCGCACCCCTGGTCAGCTGGAGGTCGTCGGACAGCGGCGACTCGGTCGCCCGGGTCGTCAGCCGGGCTCCGGTCGAGCCGCCCTCGGGGGACATCCCGTAGGCGACCGCGATCGCCTCGACCAGGGTGGACTTGCCGGTGCCGTTCTCGCCGACCAGGAAGGTGACGCCGGGGTCGAGGTCCAGCCCGTCGGTCAGGAGCTGGCGGACCGCGGGGATGGTGTGCGGCCAGGTCCCGGACGGACGAATGCCCTCCGCCGCGGCAACCCGGCGTACGGGGTGGTCGGCGAAGGGCATCTCGTCAGGCTAGACGAGCGAGGGCTCAGTCGTCCTCGTCGTCCAGGCGCGCCAGCCAGGTGGCGAAGCGCTCGATCGGGGTCTCGAACTCGGGGTTCAGGTCGACGAACTCGCGCAGCCGCTCGGCCATCCAGGCCAGCGTGACGTCTTCCTCGCCACGCCGGCCCTCGAGCTCCTCGATCCCTCGGTCGGTGAAGTACACGTCAGCTGAAGGCCTGCTTCATCAGCGTCGCCAGCTCGGTGACGTGCACGTTGTGCGAGCCGACCGACGGCGCGGACATGGCCGGCCGGGACACCCGGTAGAACGGCTTGCCGTCCAGGTGCTCGGTCAGGTTCAGCGCCATGAACGGCCACGGACCCTGGTTCGCCGGCTCGTCCTGCACCCAGCGGATCTCCTGCAGGTTCGGGTACTTCGCCAGCTCGGCCTTGATCTCCGCGGCGGGCAGCGGGTAGAGCTGCTCGACCCGCAGGATCGCGGTGCTGATCTTGTCCGGCTCCGCCTTCTTGCGCTCGGCCAGCAGGTCGTAGCTGATCCGGCCGGAGGCCAGGACGACCCGCTCCACGGCGGCCGTGTTCTGCTCGGCCTCGGTGTCGTTCAGGACCGGGCGGAACGTGCCGCTGGTCAGCTCCTCGGGCTGCGACACCGCCGCCTTCAACCGGAGCAACTGCTTCGGGGTGAAGACGATCAGCGGGTTGTGCTCCTCCTGCAGCGTGTGCCGCCGCAGCAGGTGGAAGTACGACGCGGGCGTCGACGGCTGCGCCACCGTCATCGCGTTCTCGGCGCACAGCTGCATGAACCGCTCGATCCGGGCGGACGAGTGGTCCGGGCCCTGACCTTCGTAGCCGTGCGGCAGCAGCAGCACGACACCGGACTTCTGGCCCCACTTCGCCTCACCGGCCGAGATGTACTCGTCGATGATCGACTGGGCACCGTTGACGAAGTCGCCGAACTGGGCCTCCCAGAGGACCAGCGCCTCCGGCCGTGCCACGGAGTACCCGTACTCGAAGCCGAGTGCGGCGTACTCGCTCAGCAATGAGTCGTAGACGTAGAAGTTCGCCTGCTCCTCGTCCAGGTGCTGCAGCGGGACGTGGTCCTGCCCGTTGATCCGGTCGATGACGGCGGCGAACCGCTGCACGAAGGTGCCCCGGCGGCTGTCCTGGCCGGCCAGCCGGACCGGACGCCCGGCCAGCAGCAGCGAGCCGAACGCGGTGATCTCCGCGCTGGCCCAGTCGACCGGTCCCTGGGTGATCGCGGCGGCCCGGCGCTGCAGCTGCGGCATCACCTTCGGGTGCGCGGTGAAGCCCTCCGGCAGCGTCGTGTACGCGTCGGCAATCTTCTTCAGCACCTCGGGGGTGGTCGCCGTCGCGTCCGGGCCGTCCGGCTTCTCCGGGTAGACCGGGACAGTCACGTACGGCGCCGGCGTGTCCGGCTGGCTCTTCGCCTCGCGGACCTCGGTGAACACCCGCTCCAGCCGCTGCTGGAAGTCGCGCATCGCCTGCTCGGCCTCTTCCACCGTGATGTCGCCTCGGCCGATCAGGGCCTCGGTGTAGAGCTTGCGCACGGACCGCTTCTGCTCGATCAGGTCGTACATCAGCGGCTGGGTGAAGCTCGGGTCGTCGCCCTCGTTGTGACCGCGGCGGCGGTAGCAGACCAGGTCGATGACGACGTCCTTGTTGAATGCCTGGCGGTACTCGAAGGCCAGGTCCGCGACCCGGATGCAGGCCTCGGGGTCGTCGCCGTTCACGTGGAAGATCGGCGCTTGCACCATCCGGGCGACGTCGGTGCTGTACATCGACGAGCGGGACGAGGCCGGCGAGGTGGTGAAGCCGACCTGGTTGTTCACGATCACGTGGATCGTGCCGCCGGTGCGGTAGCCGCGCAGCTGGGACAGGTTCAGCGTCTCCGCCACCACGCCCTGGCCGGCGAAGGCCGCGTCACCGTGCACGAGCAACGGCAGCACCGGGAACACGGCGCCGCGGTCCAGGAGGTCCTGCTTGGCCCGGACGATGCCCTCGAGCACCGGGTCGACCGTCTCCAGGTGGGACGGGTTCGCCGCGACCGAGACCTTGATCTTGTCGCCGAACTCGGAGACGAACTCGCCCTCGGCGCCCAGGTGGTACTTCACGTCACCGGAGCCCTGGACCGTCCGCGGGTCGATGTTGCCGTCGAACTCGCGGAAGATCTGGCCGTACGACTTGCCGACGATGTTGGCCAGCACGTTCAGCCGGCCGCGGTGCGCCATACCGATGGTGACCTCGTCCAGCCCGGCGCCGGCGGCCTCCTCGCAGATCTCGTCGAGCAGCGGGATGGTGGTCTCCGCGCCCTCGAGGGAGAACCGCTTCTGGCCGACGTACTTGGTCTGCAGGAAGGTCTCGAAGGCCTCGGCCTCGTTCAGCTTGGCCAGGATCCGCAGCTGCTCCTCGCGCGGCGGCTTGGTGTGCGGCCGCTCGATCCGCTCCTGCAGCCACTTGCGCTGCTCGGGGTCCTGGATGTGCATGTACTCGACGCCGACCGTGCGGCAGTACGAGTCGCGCAGGATGCCGAGGATCTCCCGCAGCTTCATGAACTTGCGGTCGGCCTGGGCGCCGAACGAGCCGGTCGCGAACTCGCGGTCCAGGTCCCACAGGGTCAGGCCGTGGGTGGCGACGTCGAGGTCGGGGTGACTGCGCTGCTTGTACTCCAGCGGGTCGGTGTCGGCCATGATGTGGCCGCGCACCCGGTAGGCGTGGATCAGCTCGAGGATGCGGGCCTGCTTGCTGATGTCCTCCTCGTGGCTGTGCGGGAGGTCAGCGGCCCAGCGGATCGGCTCGTAGGGGATCCTCAGCGACTGGAAGATCTCGTCGTAGAAGCCCTCCTCGCCGAGCAGCAGCTTGTGCAGCCGGCGCAGGAACTCACCCGACTGGGCGCCCTGGATGATCCGGTGGTCGTAGGTCGAGGTCAGCGTCATCACCTTGCTGACCGCGAGCTTGGCCATCGTCTCCTCGGCCGCACCCTGGTACTCCGTCGGGTACTCCATCGCGCCGACGCCGATGATGCAGCCCTGGCCGCTCATCAGCCGCGGCACCGAGTGCTGGGTGCCGATGGTGCCGGGGTTGGTCAGGCTGATCGTGGTGCCCTGGAAGTCGGGCAGCGCGAGCTTGTTGTCCCGGGCCCGCCTGACGATGTCCTCGTAGGCCATCCAGAACTCGGCGAACGTCATCGACTCGGTGGCCTTGATCGACGGCACCAGCAACTGCCGGGTGCCGTCCGGCTTCTGCATGTCGATGGCCAGGCCGAGGTTGATGTGCTCCGGCTGGACCAGCGTCGGCTTGCCCTCGGTCTCGTCGAACGAGGCGTTCATCTCCGGCAGCGTCTTCAGCGCCTTCACCAGGGCCCAGCCGACCAGGTGGGTGAAGGAGATCTTGCCGCCGCGGGCGCGCTTGAGGTGGTTGTTGATGACGATCCGGTTGTCGATCAGCAGCTTGACCGGCACCTGGCGCACGCTGGTCGCAGTGGGGACCCCGAGGCTGGTCTCCATGTTCTGCGCGGTCCGTGCGGGCGCTCCGCGCAGAATGACCCGGTTCGCGTCCGTGCTGGTCGCGGGTGCGGGCTTGGGTTGCGCCTTGGGCGGCTGGTTCACCGTGCCTCCGGTCGGGGCGCCGCTCGCCGCGGGCGCTGCTTTCGCTGTGGATGCTGCTGTCTGTGCTTGCTTGGCCGGGGCCGGAGTTGCCGCGGCGGCCGGAGTGGCTGCCTTGGCGGGAGCCGGCGCGGCCGGAGCGGGAGCGGCCGGCGCTGGTGCGGCAGCCGCGGCCTGGGCGGCGGGCTGGCTGGACGACGGCGCGGCGGCGGCGGTACCGCGGCTCGGCGCCTCGGGGGTCTTGTTGTCTGACACCGCATCGGGCCGGGGAGCGTCGGCCGGCTTCGCCTGCTTCGCATCACCCGGGCTGTAACCCTTGAAGAAGTCCCACCACGCCGGATCCACAGACTTGGGGTCCTGGAGGTAGTTCTCGTACATCTCGTCGACCAGCCATTCGTTCGCACCGAAGGCTGCAAGGGGATTAGTTTCTGATGGCTCGGTGGCCACTTGGCAGTTCGCCTCTTCCGATCGGGTCAGATACCTGTGTTATGAGCACTGGAGTTATGGGGTGCTTCCCGAGGCAAGGCTAATAGCAGGGCCAACACTTCTACAGCCCGGGATCACCGGACCAGTCGATCCAGTGGTTGGCGCGTCGGCCCTTGATCGATCGACCCCTGAAACACCGTGATGGCAGGTGTTCCAGCGATTTGCGGGCGCGTTCGGACGCCGGTGACGTGGCCATCAGCCGGAAGAATTGCGGGACCCGTTGCAGAGGTGGCTTTCCGGGACTCCGGACAGGGCCCTGCGGACCCCTCTGGATGCCTGGTTGGCCACTGTATGCAGCTGCGCACTTGCGGGCCGTGATGGTCAGGTCTGCGCAATTGTGTGGCGAAGGTCACGCACTGGATCAGTCCAGTTCGCGAGAATTGGCTCACCTGTTGACCAGTCGGCGGACAAGTTTCAGCCCGGACCAGGTGTCGTCGACCGCACAGACCTTCACGTCCACCACCCCGAGCGGCAGGGCCACGTCGCGGACACCGTTCTCGTCCAGGTCGGTCGCCAGTCCCGACGACCGCTTCGGCCAGGCGATCCAGATCATCCCTGCCTTCGCCGTCTTCCCGAGCAGTACAGGCAACCTCCTCGCCAGCCGCGCCCGATCCGGGCAGAACGCCAGGATCACGTCGTACTCCGCCCGCCCGAGTCGGCTGAGCACCTTGAGCCCGTCCGGCAGTCCCTCGATCACGAACCCGGCCGGCGCGTTCTCGACGACAACGGCATGCTCAGGCTTGATCCCAAGCTTCCCGGCCAGCGGCTTCCCCGAGTATCCCGCACTCATGCAGCGATGCTAGGCGCCTACCCGATCACCCAGAGGACTCGTCCGGTCCTCCGCCGCTGAGTCGTGGATCAGCGTTCGGGGCAAACGTTTGCTCGACCCCGAAATCCACGACTCGACGAGCCCAGCGGCCGGTGGGGTGGTGGGTTGGTGCCGATGGCAACGGGGGGTGTTCGGTTCGGCGGGGCGCGGGGAGGGGGCCGCGGCGGCATACTGACGGGATGGCGTTGACGGATGAGGCGATCGTCAAGATCAAAGGGATGATCACCTCGGGGGAGTTGCGGCCGGGAGACCGGCTGCCCAAGGAGGCTGATCTCGCGGCGCGGCTCGGGCTGTCGCGGAACTCGCTGCGGGAGGCCGTGAAGGCACTCACGCTGGTCAACGTGCTGGACGTGCGGCATGGCGACGGGACGTACGTGACCAGCCTCGACTCCGCGCATCTCCTCGACGCGCTGAGCTTCATGGTCGACCTGCATCAGGACGACTCCGTGCTGCAGTTCTTCGAGGTACGACGTCTGCTCGAGCCCGGGGTCGCCGCGCTGGCGGCGAATCGGCGTACGACTGAGCAGTTGAGCGAGTTGCGCTTGCTGACGAGTGATCTGGCCGCAGGCGCAGGGGTGGACGACCTCGTCGCGAACGACCTCAAGTTTCACCGCGGGATCGCGGAGGCGAGTGGCAACGCGGTCGTCTGCTCTTTGCTCGACGGGGTCTCCGGGGCGACCCAGCGCGCACGGATCTGGCGCGGGGTCACCCAGGCCGGAGCGGTCGAGCGGACCCTGGCCGAGCACAGCGCGATCCTGGACGCGATCGAGATCGGCGACGCGGAGGCGGCGCGCGCCTGGATGACCGCGCACATCGCGGGGGTCGAGAATTGGTTGCGCAAGGCCCGCTGAACCGTTGATGTGGAGGGCACCGGGATGAGTCAGGAACCACCTCCGCCCCGGAGCGCGTTGACGCTCCGGATCGTGCTGGCCTCCTTCGGACTGGTGGTTTGTGGCGTCGCCGGGGTGCTGTTCGTCGTCAACGATGTGCCGGCCGGGTGGGCGATCGCGGCCGAGTTCCTCGCGGTCGTCGCGGCGCTCGATCTGCTGGTGATCGGCCGGCGGAAGTGGGTGAACCGGCAGCGCTCCCGCGGAAAGTCGGATTGATGCCGGTCTCGAAATCCGGGTTGATGCCGGTCGGACGGTTGTCTACTCTGGACCAGTCACATTCCCGGCGTCAGGGGTCCGCGTTGTAACTCCGAGGTCTTCTTCTGAGCAGTTGATCGCTCCCGTTCCGGTCGAGCGGTCTGGCAGAGACCTCTTTGGAGTGTGCGCATGAGTAATTCCCTGAGCTGTACCGACCTCTTCTTCGCCTGGCCCGACGGTGACGTGCTGTTCGACGGGCTGACGTTCGTGGCCGGCCCGGTCCGCTCCGGGCTGGTCGGCCGCAACGGCGTCGGCAAGTCCACTCTGCTGCGGCTGATCGCCGGACGACTCGCACCGCAACGCGGGTCGATCCGGGTCAACGGCGAACTCGGCTACCTGCCGCAGGACCTCACCCTCGACACCGCGTTGCGCGTCGACCAGGCCCTGGGCATCGCCGAGATCCGCGCGGCGATCACCGCGATCGAGCAGGGCGACGCCTCGGACGCCAACTTCGCGGCGGTCGGCGACGGCTGGGACGTGGAGGAGCGGGCCGAGGCGACGCTCGGCAAACTCGGCCTCGGCTCGATCGGGCTGGACCGCAGCGTCGGCGAACTCTCCGGCGGCGAGACGATCCTGCTCGGCCTGGCCGCCGAACTGCTCCGCCGGCCCGACGTACTGCTGCTCGACGAGCCGACGAACAACCTGGACCTGCGCGCCCGGCGGCACCTGTACGACGCGGTCGAGGGATTCCGGGGAGCCCTGCTGATCGTCAGCCACGACCGCGAACTCCTCGACCGGGTCGACCAGATCGGCGACCTGCGCAAGGGCGAGGTCACCTGGTACGGCGGCAACCTCACGGCGTACGAGGAAGCCGTCGCGGTCGAGCAGGAGGCGGCCGAGCGGATGGTCCGGTCGGCTGAATCCGACCTGAAGCGGCAGAAGCGCGAACTGATCGAGGCGCGGATGAAGATGGACCGCCGCCGCGCCGCCGGTCAGCGGGCGTTCGAGCAGGGCGGCATCCCGAAGATCATTGCCGGCGGCCTCAAACGCTCCGCGCAGGTCTCGGCGGGCAAGCACCTCGGCATGCACAGCGACCGCTTCGACGCCGCCCAGGAGGCGCTGGCCGAAGCGGAGGAGAAGGTCCACGACGACGACAGCATCCGCGTCGACCTGCCGAAGACCGCCGTACCGGCCGGGCGGATCGTGCTGCACTTGGAGGACTACGTACTCCGGACCGGCCTGCACGCCGACCTGGAGATCCGCGGGCCCGAGCGCATCGCCCTGACCGGCCCGAACGGCGCGGGCAAGAGCACCCTGCTCCACGCCCTTGCCTCCGACAACAAACCTCTCGTCCCGTGGAGGTTGCTCCCGCAGCGCCTCGACCTGCTGCAGGACGACCTGTCGGTGGTGGAGAACCTGGCCCTCCTCGCCCCCAGCGCGGAGAACCAGGAACGCCGAGCCCGCCTGGCCCGCTTCCTCTTCCGAGGCCGCGCGGCCGACCAGCCCGTCAGCACGTTGTCGGGCGGCGAACGTTTCCGAGCCACCCTCGCCGCTCTGCTCCTGGCCGAACCCCCACCGCAGTTGCTGATGCTCGACGAACCAACCAACAACCTGGACCTCTCCAGCGTCACCCAACTCCGAGAAGCCCTGGCCTCGTACAACGGAGCCCTGGTAGTCGCCAGCCACGACCTCCCGTTCCTCCGCGAGATCGGCATCACCCGCTGGCTGTCCATAGAAGACAACGAACTCCACGAGATCGACCCGCTCTAGTACTCCGAACCCACGCCGCTCCTGCGTCGCTCGCTCCCACCACCGGTTGTTCTGCGCGCTCCTCCGTCGCAGATCGGCGATCCCGGGCTGGTGCAGATCGGTGATTCGAGGTGGTGGGCGGGTTGGCGTGGGTACTTCGGACACCATCTCGCGACCTCGGGAGCCTGTTGCTTTTTGGGTGACGCGCCTGGGTAGGTCCTGGCTGGGGTCGGGTGGTGTTGGAAAGAT
>NZ_JBHSKE010000074.1:0-49540 GCF_042657745.1 Kribbella qitaiheensis
CGCGCCCTGGACGCCGGCGTGACCGCGCGCTGGGTCGCCGGTGACGAGGTCTACGGCGCAGACCCGAACCTGCGTAAGGCCCTGGAGGATCGGGGCATCGGGTATGTGCTCGCGGTTGCCTGCAGCCACCCGGCCCGCACCGGCGTCGGCAAGATCCGCGCCGACAAGCTCGCCGCCAGCCTGCCCCGCAAGGCATGGCAGCGGCTGTCGGCCGGTGCCGGCTCCAAGGGGCCGCGTCTCTACGACTGGGCCTGGATCAGCATCGAACCCGAACCGGGGGCAGTGCCCAGTGACGCTCAAGGGCAGCGGTGGCTGCTGATTCGCCGCAACAACGCCACCGGCGAGCTCGCCTACTACCGCTGCTGGTCACCGACACCGGTGCCGCTGCGCGAACTGGTCCGCGTCGCCGGCCGCCGCTGGACGATCGAGGAATCCTTCCAAGCCAGCAAGACCCTCACCGGACTCGACCAGCACCAGGTCCGCCGCTGGACCAGCTGGCACCGCTGGACCATCCTTGCGATGCTCGCCTACGCCCTCCTAGCCGTCCTCGCCGCGACCGAACGAGCCGAAACCTCAACCCCACCAGGCCTGATCGCGTTGACCTGCAACGAGATCCACCGCCTGTTCAACACACTCATCGTCGAGCCGATCCGAGACCTGCGACACCGGCTGCACTGGTCGACCTGGAGACGCCGACACCAACACCGCGCCCGAACCAGCCACTACCAGCGCCGACAAGCCACCGCGACCAGAGATCACGAACTACGGCTGCCGTACTAGCCTCGAAGGTTTCATGCCGGTCCGGTGTGTCGTTGAACGTTGCTGCGTGTGTGGTTGAGGTGCGGTTGGTCGGGGTGGTGGCATGCGGCGGGCCCGGTTGTCGCGCCGGGTGGGTTCCGGGTCCTCGGGGTTGTAGGGACGGCCGTTCGGGCTAGGTGGCTGGCCAAGGGGCGCTGCGGAGCCTGCCGAACGCGGCCGCGAGGTCAGCAGCCCAGGGCCAGTCGGTGTCGAGTCTGAGGTGTCGACCGCAGGCGGTGCGCACGAGTAGTGCGGCGGGCCTTACCCCCGGTTCATGGACACGGTGGGTGGATTACGCCGCTGACGGGAGCGTAGCGGGGTGGAGGGCTTCGTAGGTGTTCGGGGAGTGGTAGTGGCACCAGGAGTGTCGTCGGCGGGTGTCGGCCTCGAAGACCTCGTTGTGCGTTCTAGTAGCAGCCCGACGATGGCGACGTCGGCGTCCCTGAGGGTGGCGCGTTCGACGCAGAACAGACTGAGTACGCCGAGAACCCGGCCGCGCAGGCGTAGCGGAAGGGCGTGGGTCGACCGGTAGCCTGCCGCCACGGTCGGGGGTGGAAGCGAGGCGGGCGCGCCTCGACTCTTTAGCTGGACGGATCGTCGATGCCTTGTGTGCGTCAAGGCCGGTCGGAGTGGTGTCGATCTGGGGGAGGCGTGTTCGTCAGACTGGATGGAGGCTAGTTGTTCGAGTGAGGAGTGTTGTGATGATCGTCGAGACCGTGTTCCCCATCGTGGTCAGTGCTGATCTGCCGCGGTTGTTGCCGTTCTACACCGAGGTCCTCGGTGGGGAGCAGGTGTATCAGTTCCCTCCCGAGGGTGTACCGGCGTACGTCAGCCTGCGGTTCGGTGAGGCTGCGCTGGGCCTTGGCCATGACCCGGCGTACGCGCGCGACCGAGGCCATCCTGCCGTGCTTCCAGGCCGGCCACTGCCGCGGTGATGGGGTTCGTAGTGTCGGAGGGCGATCGGGCAGAACCTCGGACGGATGCAGGCGCTGTTGTTCGCTCTGGCGTTGCCCGCGTCTGGTTTCGCTTCGTCCTCGGGTTGAACGTATGCCGGGGTCGGTCATCCTTGAGGGCTCCTGGAATCGGCATGTCCCGCTCGGTGCGCGGCGGGTGATGGGAAGCCGCCTATCCATCAGACGCGCGGCTTCGAAGACACCTCACGACTGTCCATCTCCGACGACGGTCCGGGGATCCCGTCGGCCGACCGGATCCGGGTGTTCGACCGTTTCGTCCGGCTCAACACCGCGCGTTCCCGGGTCACCGGCGGCACCGGGCTCGGCCTTGCGATCGTTGCCGAAGTCGTCCAGCGCCATCATGGCACCATCAGGATCACCGGACGTGCCACCTTCGAAACCCGCCTCCCGGCCCTGTCTGATCGCTAGCGCAGGTCGCGTCCGCAGCGCGCCGGCCGGATCGGCTGAGGTGAGCGTTGTGTCGCAGCGCGACCTCGGGCTCGTTGCGGCATCCATCAGTCGCCGGCTCTCCTCGACGTTCACGCCCATGTCGTCAATCCACGTTGACGCTGATCGGTGGTGGCTGTGGCGTCCGGGTGGGCGGATGATGGCGGTGTGACCGCTGCTGAGGAGACGTTTCAGCCGACGGCGCCGGTGTGTTGGTGCTGCGGTGGCGAGTTCGACGAGCGTGACCTGGTGCGGCTGGGGATGCACCTGAGGTCGGCGTCTGTCTGGGGTGCGCCCGCTACTTGCAGCGGCGGGCTGCCGAGCGTGAGGATGAGCTGCGGACAGGGCCGGGGGTAAGGCTGCGGGACGGGGTGCGTGGAGCGCGCGAGTGGGTGATCAGACACGGGTGGCATCGCCTACCGGTCGTCGGCCCGCTGCTGCAGCGGATCAATCGGCATCTGCCCTAACCGCAAACCTGGTCAGTCCGCGAGCAGCGGAGCGGTGGTCGCTGTGCGAGGTCGGCGCGGGGAAACCCGTCCGGGTTGTTCCTGCGTGTAGTACCACGGTACGACGTCGCTGCCTTAAATCATTCGCTGGTACCACGGGTGCCCGATTTCGTCCTTCTAGCGTGGACAACGAGGCGGCCGGGGCACCCGGCGCCCGTGATCGAGGGAACGAACGCGATGATCGAGGCGCACCAACTGACCAAGCGGTACGGCGAGACGACGGCCGTGGATCGGCTCGACTTCACCGTCAGACCCGGGACGGTGACGGGATTCCTCGGTCCCAACGGAGCCGGAAAGTCCACGACCATGAGGATGATCATCGGTCTGGACAGCCCGAGCGGAGGGACGGTCACCGTCAACGGACGCCGCTACCGCGAACACTCCGCACCCCTGCAGGAAGTCGGCGCGCTGCTGGAGGCGAAGTCCATCCACCCGGGTCGGTCCGCGTTCGACCACTTGATGGCGCAGGCCTACACCCACGGCATCCCGCGCCGCCGGGTGAACGAGGTGATCGAAATGACCGGCATCGAGTCCGTGGCCAAGAAGCGTGCCGGCGCATTCTCGCTCGGAATGGGCCAACGGCTTGGCATCGCTGCCGCTCTCCTCGGTGACCCTGCCACCGTGATGCTGGACGAGCCGGTCAACGGCTTGGACCCGGAGGGTGTGCTGTGGATCCGGAACCTCCTCATCGGCCTGGCGGCTGAAGGCCGCACGATCTTCGTTTCGTCGCACCTGATGACCGAGATGGCCCTGGTGGCTGACCATCTGATCATCGTGGGGCGTGGTCGGCTGCTGGCCGACACCACTGTCGAGGAGCTGGTTCGCCAAACCGATGGCAGCTCAGTGACCGTTGCCACCGCCGATCCCGGGCGTCTGCGGGAGGTCCTGGCTGGTCCAGGCGTCGAGATCACCGGACAGACAGGCTCGGAGGAGCTGCAGGTGACCGGCCTGACGGCACGCTCGATCGGGCTCAAGGCCGCCGAGGCGGGTATCGCGTTGTTCGAGCTCACGGCCAAGAAAGTCTCCCTGGAGGAGGCCTTCATGGAACTCACGAAGGATTCGGTCGACTACCACGGGACCGCCGAGATCAACAGGAGTGCAGCATGAGCGTCACCACCCCTGTCCGGCCGTCCTCAGGAGACGCCGCGCCTGCGACACGACCGCCGTATCGGGTGACCGGGCGACGCGTGCTGCGCAGCGAATGGTCCAAGCTGTGGTCTCTTCGCTCGACCTGGATCACGTTGGCACTGGCGTTGCTGTTCCTGGTGGCTTTCGGGATCATCGCGGCGGCGCGCTACAAGAGCAGCGTCACCTCTGGACGCCAGATGGACCCCGACTTCGCCGACGCGACCGCACTCAGCTTGTCGCTGTTCGGCGTACCTCTCGCGCAACTGGCACTGGGTGTACTGGGAGTGCTGGTCACGGCTGGTGAGTACTCCACCGGCACCATCCGCTCGACCTTGGCGGCTGTTCCTCGCCGGCTTCCGGTGCTCTGGTCGAAGTCGGTCGTGTTCGGCCTGGTTGCGCTCGTTCTCGGCGTGGTCGGAGTGGTTGTGACCTTCCTCGCCGGCAGCAGCATCGTCTCCGGCACACAGGCGGCCCTGACGCTTTCGAGTACGGGCGTCCTACGCAGTCTTCTGGGTGCCGCCCTCTACCTGGGCCTGGTAGGCGTGATCGGCGCGGCTCTGGGTGCCTTGCTGCGATCGGTGGCCGGTGGCATCTCGGTCCTGGTTGCCTCCCTAATGCTGATTCCCGGGTTGATCTCGCTGCTTCCGAAGTCGTGGAGTCAGGCGATTCAGCCCTACCTGCCCAGCGTCGCGGGTCAGTCGATGTTCGACCTGCATCACCAGGCGCACACGCTGACGCCGGCGATCGGGTTCCTGGTCTTCCTTGCCTGGACCGCCCTGGCACTGGCAGGAGCTGCTTGGCGACTGGCCCGCTCGGACGCCTGACGGCGGCGGTGGCGATTTCGGTGTCGGCACACAATGGAGGGGTGACACCTGTGACCGTCAACGCCACGTCCGGCGCGGATCCTTACCCGAGCGCGGCCGAGCTGGATCCGCTCTGGAGGCATCCTCTGGTCGTCCGGATGACCAGGATCGCGCAGCGGCTGCGGCAGGCGGATGTGCAGCATCCGTGGGTGCTGGACGCAGGCATTGTGGCCATGACGTTCGTGTTGTTCTGCCTGCCTGACCTGGTCAGAGGCGACAGCGGCCCGAGGGAGCTCGATGGCACCTTCTCGCCATTGCCGCTGGCCGGGATGCTGGTTCTCCAAGCTGGACTGATACTGCCGCTGTTGTGGCGGCGGCGCGCGCCGTTCGCAGCTTTCGGTGTCATCGCCGTGGTGTTCTTGATCCAGTGGTCCCAGAGCGCGTGGCTGCGTGCCGACATCGCGCTCCTCATCGCGTTGTACAGCTTGACGTTGCACGGGCAACTGCGCAGCCTGCTCGCTGCTGCCGGCATCGTCGCGGTCGTCCTGACGGTGGTAGCGATCCGCATCTCCGCCGTGGTGTCGGCAGCAGAGGGATTGTTCTTCCTGGTATGCGCTGCCACTGCGGCCACAGCTCTCGGCTTGGCGGTGCGAATCCGGCGTTCTCAGCTCGCGGGACTTCGAGAACGGGCCGCCCGGCTGGAGGTCGAACGCGACCAACGGATCAAGCTTGCCGCGGCTGGTGAGCGCACCCGGGTAGCTCGTGAGATGCACGACATCGTCGGCCACAATCTGTCCGTGATGATCACGCTCGCCGATGGCGGTGCCTATGCCGCCGGCGCGACGCCGGATCGCGCGGCCGAGGCGCTCGGGTTGATCGGGGAGACCGGGCGTCAGGCGATGGGGGAGCTGCGCCGCATGCTAGGAGCGTTGCGTGAACAGCATGACGCACCGCAATTCAGCCCGCAACCGAGCATCGCCGACATCGACAGTTTGTGTCGCCGAACCCGGGCGGCGGGTCCGGCGATCACCTACCGAACGACCGGTGACGTGGATGCGACGGATCGTGGCATCCAACTCACGGCGTACCGCATTGTGCAGGAAGCGTTGACGAACACTCTGAAGCACGCCGGACCGCAGACGCAGGCCGAGGTGTGGCTGAACATCGCGGAGCACCAGTTGCAGATCCGTGTGCGGGACTCGGGTCCGCCTACCGGCAGCGGGCGGCTGGAACGGTCGGTCGGCGAGGGACACGGCCTCGTCGGAATGAAGGAACGCGCAGCCATGTACGGCGGGACCGTGCTTGCGGGTCCAGTGCCCGGTGGGGGCTGGACTCTCCAGGCAGAACTCGAACTCGATCCGCCCACCGACTCACTCGAAGGTGACTGATGATCACGGTGCTCATCGTGGATGACCAGCCGCTGCAACGGCTCGGCTTCCGGATGCTGCTGGAGTCCGTCCCCGACACCCGGGTCGCCGGCGAGGCCGCGACTGGTTCCGAAGCTGTGCGCCAGGCGGCCGAACTTCGCCCCGACGTGGTCCTGATGGACGTGCGGATGCCAGGCATGGACGGCATCGAGGCAACCCGTCGCATCGTCGCCAACGGAGGTCGGTCGCGGGTCCTCGTGCTGACGACTTTCG
Organism: Kribbella qitaiheensis; assembly: GCF_042657745.1. Classification (GTDB taxonomy): domain Bacteria; phylum Actinomycetota; class Actinomycetes; order Propionibacteriales; family Kribbellaceae; genus Kribbella; species Kribbella qitaiheensis. The sequence goes on from NZ_JBHSKE010000074.1 coordinate 6,276, forward strand.
ACCTCGACGAGTACGCCCACGCCGCGCTACGCGCAGGGGCCAGTGGCTTCCTGCTCAAGGACGCCAGGCCGGAGGAACTGCTGGCGGGTATCCGCGCGGTCGCGGCCGGAGACGCGATCATCGCGCCGGCGCTGACCCGACGACTGCTCGATGCGTATGTCCACCATCTCCCCAGCCGCCCTCGCGACCCCCAGGACAATCCCGAACTGAGAAGCCTGACCGACCGCGAACGCGAGATCCTGGTCGCAGTCGGCCGCGGCTGGACCAACGCAGAGATCGCGGATCGCCTGACCCTGTCCGAGTCCACCGTCAAGACCCACGTCGGACACGTACTGGCCAAGATCCGCGCCCGGGACCGGATCCAGGCCGTCATCCTCGCCTACGACCTCGGACTCACCCACCCAAACACCAGCAGCGCGATCGACCGTTGACGCGGGCCGCACGTCATGGGGCTGTCCTTGTTCCCAGACAGCCGATAGCTCGGCAGAGGATCTCGGCGTCGGTGATTGCCCGCGGCCGCAACCGCCACCGGGGCGTTTCGAGCGTACTGTCGATAGATGGAGTGGTTGTTGTTCTTGGTGTTCGGTGGGGATAGCGCTCGGTGCCCGGCAACTGTGGGACCGCCGGGCGGTGCGGCGTGCTGATATCGCGGACGTGAGCCAGATCAGGAAGATCGCCGACGAAGACGTCACGCTGCTCGGTGAGGAGTTCTCCCGGCTGGGTGTGGAGGTCGACGGTCGGGAGCTCGATGCCGCGACCCGGCTTGACTACCAGGCCGCGCTCGATGCGTACGACGCCGCACAGGTGTCGGTCAAAGAGTTGCAATCGGCCGAGGCGATCAGCACGATCACCGACACGTTGGCCACGGGGCGGTATGCGATCACCTGCGTGCGCGCTCGGGTCGCCGGCGTCGCCGTACCGGTTCGTCGGGTTCCTTGTTTCTTCAATCCTCAGCATGGTCCGTCGACTACCGATGTGGTGTGGACCCAGCCCAGGCATGGGACGCGCACGGTGCCGGCGTGTGCGCAGGACGCTGCCCGCGTCGGGATCGGTGACCAGCCGGAGATCCGGTACGTACAAGTCGGTTCACGTCAGGTTCCGTACTGGGAGGCCGGCCGGGCGTTCGCGCCGTACGGCCAGGGCTACTTCGCCAGTGCGGGAGAAGGCGCCAGCTTCATCGCGCTTTCCGGATTCGACGGGCAGTCGGGCGGCCACAGCAGTTGGGGCGACAGCTGGGGCGGCGCCCATAGTGGGTACGACGGTGGCGGCAACGGCGGAGGTGGACACGGCGGCCACGACGGCGGCGGACATGGCGGCGGGGGCGACAGCTAGCCCCGTTGTGCGCGGATCCGTCAGCATGCTGCCGTTATCCATTGCCTGTGGCAACATCGCCCGACGGTGGTCTTGCTTGGTCCCAATGTGATCGAGCGAAGGAGGCGACGTTCAGGACGATCACCAGCCAGACGACTGCAACCGTCCATCCGGCCAGTACGTCGGTAGCCCAGTGGTAACCGAGGTAGACGCGGCTCAGGCCGATGCCGATGCTCATCACCACCGCGACGGCGAGGATCGCGGTCCGGATCCGGAGCGACCGGATTCTCGCCCAGACCAGCGCGGCCACGATGACTAAGAAGACCGTCGAGTTCAGGGCGTGGCCGGACGGGAACGCGAAGGTGTTCGAGACCGGACCAAGGACGACCGTGACGTCTGGTCGTGCGCGCCCGATGAGGAGCTTCAATCCACTCGACAAGGCTGATGAACCGATCATCGCCAGCAACAGCACGGCAGGCGTTCCCAGAGTCCGGGTCCACCGCCACAAGATCAATGCCGTGACCAGCGTCAGGGTGACGAGGACGGGTGTATTGCCGATGAAGGTCAGCCCCTGAGCGACAGCGGTGAGAACAGGAGTCCGGTGCGACACTGCTTCAGCTGTCAGTTCGGGATCGAACGCCGCCAACCCGTCGGACTCGGTCGCCGCGTCGGCCAAGCCGATCAGCCCGAGCGTCCCAGTCACCACCACGGCCGCGCTCGCGACGAGTACGCCGTACCGGTGCCGGGCCGCGCTGTCCTTGTCCGTTGACATCACATCCCAGTTTCGCCGGAGCCCGCTGAGGATCCGCTGAGGACGGTGCGAAGACTTGCTCCCGGTCGTCTCTCCGGTTCTTCTCAGCGGGTCGTCGGTCTACTGGCTTCATGAAGTCCAGAACACCAGCCGAGAAGGCCAGGAGGCGGCGGCGACGCCGGTGGATCGCGCTTGGTGTCTGCCTGGTCCTCGTGGTTCCGATCGTGTCCTATGTACGGGCGCTGCTCTATCCAGGAAACGCATCGTTCGCGGTCCGAACCGTCGAGTGGGTCCGCGACCATGGCGCAGGACCGGTGATCGACACGATCGAGACGTGGAAGTACTCGCGTCAGGCGCCTCCGGCTGGTGGACAACCCCAGGACATTCCGACGTTTGCCCATGGCACCTATTCGGAGCGCAAGGCATCGCAACTCCCCACGATCAAGCGTCTTCCGGAGGCGCCGCCACTGCCACGAGAGGGTGAATGGACTCCTGGACGGCAGGGAAAGAACGGCAGGACTCTCTTGTGGACGAGTTGGTTTCGCCCTGACAGCGCTCACCTCCCGGTGACAGTGGCGGCTGCGCTCATGCCGCAGACGGCCGACAGGGTGCGGCTCATGCCGGGGACCCGAGAGCCTGTCGTCGGAATGGCCTCCCGGGACGGCTATTCGGTGCCGGCGAAGGACAGGAAGAGTCTGGTGGCCACGTTCAACGGCGGCTTCAAGATGAGTGACTCGCATGGCGGTTGGTGGACCACGGAGTCGCATGCAGTGCCCCTCGTCGACGGCAGGGCCTCGGTGGTCATCGACAAGAGTGGAGTCGTACGGATCGGTGCGTGGAACAAGACCGTACGGATGGGGCCGGAAGTCGTTGCTGTGCGACAGAATCTCGATCCGGTGATTGTTGGCGGCAAGATCGTGGACGGTCTGACGACCAACGCCAACGGCCGGTGGGGCAGTGTACGAAGTCAGTTCCAGTACACCTGGCGATCCGGCCTCGGCACCGATGCCAAAGGCAACCTCATCTACATTGCCGGGCGGGGTCTGACGCTTGGCAGCCTCGCCGCCGCGATGCAGCAGGCGGGGATCCAGGAAGGTATGGAGCTGGACATTCACGCCGCCATGGTCAGCTTTGACATCGAGTATCCACAGGCCAACGGTCAGATCACCAGTAGACGTCTGCTGGATTCGATGACCTCGCCGCCGGATCGCTATCTGGTCGATGATCAACGTGACTACTTCTCAGTGGTCGCCCGATGACCGAAGTCCAGAATCGGCCGGACGTCGCGCTCAAGGTTGGCCGCGGTAGATCACTGTTGAGACTGAGCCGACCGCAGCAGTGGCACAAGGCGGTCATGCTCTTCGCTGCTCCCGAGGCCGCCGGGCTGATCGATCGTCCGCAGGTGCTCCTTCGTGCGGCAGTCGCTGCTGTCGCGTTCACGATGCTCTCGATCGCGGTGTACGCGGTGAACGACGTACGCGACGCACCGGACGATCGGCGTCACCCGCGCAAGCAATTTCGTCCGGTGGCGTCGGGTGCGCTGAGTCCGACGGTCGCGTTGGTCTGGGGAACGTGCCTGGGACTGGGAGGCCTCGTCCTCGCCGCGCAGGTGGGCCTGCCGACCTTGGCGCTCGGCCTGGCGTACTTGACTGCGCAGCTCCTTTACGTGTTCGGGTTCAAGCATGTCGCAGTGGTCGACGTGGTGCTTGTGGCCCTGGGATTCGTGCTGCGTGCCGCGGCCGGCGCGGCGGCCTCCCGGGTGCCGGTCTCGAACTGGTTCCTGCTGGTCTCTCTGTTCGGCGCACTCTTCCTGGTGGCTGGTAAGCGGCGCGCCGAACGCGGCTCCGCGACGGCGGACGCGCGGAGCAGGCCGGTGTTGGCCGCGTACTCTTCGGCTTGGCTCGACCAGCTGACCACGGTCGCAATGCTGGGGACTGCCATGTCCTACGGGCTCTGGGCATTCCAGTATCTCGGCGACGACGTGTTCCGTCAGCTGCTGGTCGTGTCCTTCCTGCCGTTCCTGACCTGCCTACTGCGCTACGGCCTCTTGGTGTCCACCGGACGCGGCGAACTCCCCGAGCATGAGCTGTTCCGCGACCGGGTGCTCGTTGTTGCGGGCCTCTGCTGGTCTGTACTGGTGGGAGCCGGCCTGTATCTGGCCTGAAACGCGAAGACTCAGCGGGCGTGGGGGATGGCCACGGTGGCTATGGTGCCTGCGGTGGGGGCAGGGGTCAGCGTGATGGTGCCTCGATGGGCCTTGGCGATTTCCAGAACGATCGAGAGGCCGAGTCCGGAGCCGCCGCTGGCACGGGCCCGGCTGGTGTCGAGGCGGACGAAACGTTCGAAGACGCGGAGGCGGTCGGCCTCCGGGATGCCGTCGCCGTCGTCTTCGACAGAGATGATCGCGGACCCGTTCTTCGCTGCCGCGGTCAGGCGGACGGTGGTGTGGGCGGCGCGGATGGCGTTGTCGACGAGGTTCCGAAGCAACTGGCTGAGTCGGGCCGGGTCGCCGACCACGCGAACGGGATGAACATCTCCGGTCACGGCGATGTCGGGCACTGAACTGCGCAGCCGCTGGATCTCGGCTGCGACCAGGTCGTCGAGATCGACATCGGTGTGTTGCATGCGCAGGCCGGTGTCGTCGGCTTTCGCGAGCAGGAGCAGGTCCTCGACCAATCGTCGCATCCGCTCGGTCTCAGCACCCATCACCTGCTGCAGTTCGCGCCAGGCCTGTCCGGTGGTGTCGGCCTCGACCACCTCCAACGCTGCGGTGAGGGTGGCGAGGGGTGACCGGAGCTCGTGACTTGCATCCGACACGAACCGCCGCTGTGTTGCCTGACCTGCCTCCAACCGGTCAAGCATCTGATTCATGGTGGTCGCGAGTCGCGCGATCTCGTCCTGCGTCGCCGGCACCGGAACTCGCTGGGAGAGGTCGGTGGCCCCGATCCCCTGGACGCGGGACCGGATCCGCTCGACCGGCCTGAGTGCCTGCCCGACCAGGAGCCATCCGGCCACCCCGACGATGATCAGCAGGACCGGGAACCCCACCAGCAAATACTTCGCCACCGTGGCCACAGTGTCCCGCTGCGTCTCGATCGAGGACGCGATCACGACTGTGTACGTCTGGCCGCCGTACGACGCTCCCTGCGCGACGATCAGGTACGAGTGGTCGTCGTCTAGCAGCGGCATCTTGCCGACCTCCGCGCGCTCGAGTACGCCGGGCGCGGGACGGAGAGTGGTCAGGGGCCTCGTGTCTACTCGTGCGGAGGAGGCAGCGAGGATCCGGCCTGATGGATCGACCACCTGGATGAGCTGCGTCTGCCGGGTGGTAGTCGCGAGATCCGTGGACAAGCCGGAGGTACCTTCTTCGGCGACCTGGTTCGCAACCTCGCTTGCTCGCGCATCCGCGGCATCGGACACCCCGGTGATGAGAGCGCGTTGCAGGAGGAGGAGTAGTACCGCGGCTCCGAGCGCCATCGCCACGGCAACCACGATCACCGCAGCAGCGGTGGACCTGCTCCGCACACTGGCGCGTCGCAGTCCGAGGTTCGGCTTGCGCCAAGCCGACACCGGTCGCGCTCGTTCCGAGCTGGGATCGGTCACGCGTGATCAAGTGTTCTCGAGGGCCACAATCGCAGGCCACGCGTCAGGTGCGCACAGGTTGCCAGGACGCTGAGCCACGTGATGGCCAGCAGCCATCCAGCGAGTACGTCGGTTGCCCAGTGATATCCGAGATAGAGCCTGCTGAGTCCGATCCCCACACTCAGCAGTACGGCGATCAGGCCGCCCCCGATCCGCAACATCAACCGGGCACCACTCATCCACAGCAGACCTGCCAGCGTCAGGAGAAACGCTGTCGAATCCAAGGTGTGGCCTGAGGGGAACGAGTAGCTTGTGTCGATACTGCCGAGCACATAGCTAGGCCCTGGCCTCTGGCGCGCGACCAACAGTTTCATGGCATAGGTGAGCGCGCCGGAGCCGGCGATCGCGGTCAGGAGCAGGACGGATGGCCGCAGGTGCTTGGTGACACGCCAGAGCAGTGAAGCCGTGAACACGGTGAGCAGACACACCACGGGCACGTCGCCGAGGAACGTCAGGGCCCTGGCGAGGTCGGTCAGCTCGAAGGTGCGCATCCCGACCAGATGCTTGGTGAGGCCGAGGTCGTAGCCGGCCCACCCGTCCTTCTCCGTCGCTGAGTCCGCCAGCATGGCTGTACCGATCGTCCCGGCAACTGCAATCGCCAAGCCGGCAATCGGGACCGCAAAAGCAAGCGAGTGCTGTTCGGGGCGGTGACCAAGGATCCGGGATTCGGTCACGGTCAGCCGCCCTCGGGGTCGAGGCGGTAGCCCATGCCGCGGATGGTTTCGACGGAGTGGCGGGCGAAGGGGGCGTCGAGTTTGAGGCGGAGGTAGCGGATGTAGACCTCGACGACGTTGGGGTCGCCGTCGAAGGCGGGGTCCCACACGTTGGCGAGGATCTCGAGTTTGCTGACGGTATCGCCGCGGTGGCGGATCAGGTATTCGAGCAGGCCGTACTCGCGTGGGGTGAGAGTGATTTCCTGTCCGGCGCGTTCGACTCGTTTGCGGGCGAGGTCGAGGGTCAGATCGCCGGCGGCCAGGACCACCGGCCGTTCCGGACCGCCGCGCCGGATCAGCGCCCGCAAGCGGGCGATGAGGACGAGGAAGCTGAACGGTTTGGTCAGGTAGTCGTCCGCACCGAGATCGAACGCGTCGGTCTGGTCGTACTCCCCGTCCTTCGCGGTCAGCATCAGCACCGGCGTCCACACACCACGCTCCCGCAGCTGCTCGAGCACCTTGTACCCGTTCAGCTTCGGCAACATGATGTCCAGCACGATCACGTCGTAGCTGTATTCGGTTGCCGCCCACACCGCGTCCTCGCCGTCGTGCACCAGCTCGACCACGAACCCGGCGTCACTGAGACCGCGGCGGACCGTCTCGGCCAGCCGGACCTCGTCCTCCACCATCAGCACTCGCATGGTGTCAGTCTCATCGTCGCCCGCTGAGAGTCCGCTGAGAGCTGCTCATCGGAGCGTCGCAAACATGTCGTCGAGCCGACTACCAGGGGTTCGGCCGTGTTCGACGTACCACTCCCGCCCGAGGACGCGCCGGAACAGCCACTGGGGCAGCTTGAGCAGCAGCCCGAGCGTCCGTGCCCCATCGTCCGAGCTCGCCTGACTGGCGTGAGCCTGGAAGGATCGCCGTTTCTGGTCCGTGTACGCGCGTACGTCGACACAGTGGGTGATCGCCGATGCGGGGGAGTACGCGCGGTCGTAATCCGCCGCCCGTACCGCAGGCAGTACGCCGGGAATCGCCTCGACCACCCGCACCAGCCGACGGATCAGCCGCCGGTCGATCGTTGCCTCGAGCACCAACCGCGTACCGGCGTTCGCGGCGGCGTGAACGCCGACCGCGTACACCTGCTTGTGGTCCGGATGCCCATACCCGCCGGCCGGGTCGTAGATTGTCAATGCATCGGCCTGCTCCGCCCGCAGCAGCTCGATCAACGGTGCCGCTGCCTCCTCGACCGTGAGACCGCTGAACGCACCGTCTGCCACCGGACCCGTCGATCCCGAGTCCCAGAAGCCGAACCGCACGACCCGCGCACACCCCAGCGCTGCCGCCGACCGCTCCAGCTCATCTCGCCGGTACGACGCCAGCCGTCCAGCCGACCGGTACGACGAAGCGGCCGCACCAGCCTCGCCGTCGGTGGCGACCGCCAGCACGACCCGATGCCCTTCCGCGGCAAGCCGGGCCAACGTCCCGCCCATCAGTAGCGCCTCGTCGTCCGGGTGCGCGTGAAAGGCGACCAGCGTAAACGCCATGTGGTGAGGATCGCACGCCACCACAAGTCGACCCAGTTGCTCTCAGCACCCTCTCAGCGCCCGCCTTCCAGTCTTGACCTCAAGAGATCTGGCTACGAAGGAAACGGACGGAGGCAGCAGGTGGCCAAGGCGTATTGGCTGCGGGTGGTGACATCTCTGCTCAGTGGGCTCGGGACCGCTGCGCTTGTCGTGTTCCTACCGCGAGCTGTCGGGGCGACCTGGGCCGAGGTCGGCTCCATTCTCGGCCGCATCTCCGCCGGTGCGCTGGTGGCCCTCGCGATACTCTGGATCGCGGGACTCTGGGCACATTCGTTCGTCCTGGCCGCGTCCCTGCCAGGACTGACGAAACGCCGCGGCCTGACGCTGAGTCTGACCGGCAGCGCCGTCGCGAGCGTACTTCCGTTGGGCGGCGCGGCCGGCACTGGCCTGAACTTCGCGATGGTCCGCCGTTGGGGCTTCAGCCAGGGCGCGTTCGGAGGCTTCCTCGCCGTCACGACCCTGCTGAACATCGTCTCCAAACTCGGCGTCATAGCTGTGGCCTTGGCGATGATTCCGATCCTGCACAGCGCGCGGGCCTTCGGGTCGGCGAGCCTCCTGTTCCTTCCGGTCCCCGTCGCGGTAGTGGCGGTCGTCTGGATCCTCGCCGACCAGAATGCGGCCACGGCGGTCGGCGGCGCGTTCGACAAGCTGATCGGACTCTTCCGACCCTCGTGGCTGGCCCACCGGATTCCAGAGCTACGTCGCTCGATCCTGCGGGTGCTCCACGCCGGCTGGCGTCCGATGACTGGTGGAATGCTCGCCTATCTCGCGCTCCAACTGGCTCTGCTCTGGTTGTGCTTCCACGTACTCGGCGTCTCCCTCGGTCTACCGGTCCTGTTCACTGCGCTGGCGGTCGAGCGTTTGCTTACCTTGGTCCCGATCACTCCAGGAGCAGCCGGTGTCGTCGAGGTCGGGACGATCGCTGCTCTGGTCGCTCTCGGCGGCGCCCCGGCCGGAGTCGCGGCCGGGTTCCTGCTGTTCCGCGGTTTCACCTACCTGATGGAGATCCCGGTCGGCGGCGTGCTACTGGTCGGCTGGCTGGGTAGCCAGCACCGGGTCCGGCGCAATGCGGCCGATCTGGGCGCGGTCAGCGGATGAGGATCGCGCTGGTCAGTGACTGCTACCTGCCGAGACTGGGCGGCATCGAACTGCAGGTCCACGATCTCGCCGTCCAGCTGGTTCGCGCCGGGCATGCCGTCACGGTGTTCACCACCACTGACGGGTCGTCGGCAGCGGGTGATGTGCCCGTCGTACGCCTGCCGTCGCTTGCAGGCATTCCGTTGCCAGCTGCAATCGACACGCTCAGGCATGCGCTCGACTCCTTCGACGTCGTCCACGCACACACCTCCTTGTTCTCTCCGCTGTCCTGGCAGGCCGCCCGCCACGCGGTGGCTCCGATCATCACCATGCACTCGTTGCCCAACGCATCGATGCCATGGCCGATGGCACAGATCGACCGCTACATCGGCCCGGCGAAGTGGACCGCGGTGAGTGGAGTCGTAGCCGAGAGACTGCGCCGGTCGTTGCCGAACGGGTCGGTCGACGTGCTGCACAACGGAGTCGATCCTGACCGTTGGCGACAACTGAGGCGGCCGGGCCATCCACTGACCATCGTCAGCACCATGCGGCTGACCCGACGCAAGCGCCCGATAGCGCTCTTGCGAGCACTGGCGCGGATCCGCGAGATCGTGCCGGCCGGCACCGCGGTCCGGGCGATGGTGGTGGGCGGAGGCCCGCAAGCAAGAGCGGTGGCGGCGGAGGCCCGCGGCCTCGGCCTCATGAGCTGGGTCGACCTTCCAGGACGCCTGACCCGCTTCGAGATTCAGCAGCTCTATGCCACCGCGGACATTTACCTCGCGCCGGCCGAGCTGGAATCGTTCGGGGTTGCGGCCCTCGAGGCCAGGTGTGCCGGACTGCCGGTGATCGCGATGGCATCGGGTGGAGTCGGCGAGTTCATCCGCCACGGGGTCGAGGGGTATCTGGTCGACAATGACGCGCAGATGGCGGAGGCAGCGGCAGCATTGCTCACCAGCCCTGCCCTCCTGTCACGTATGCAGGATCACAACTACACCACTGACCCAGCGATGACCTGGGGACACGTCGTCGCGCGGCATGTTGCGGCGTACCGGACTCAGGTCTCTCTCAGTGCCTTGCCTCTAGCGTCGGCATCATGACCCCCGAAGACTCCAGCACCAGCGAGCTGACTGGGTGGGGACGCACGACTCACCGACAGACTCAGGTGCGGCGGCCGACCACCGACGGCGGGCTGGTTGACCTGGTCCTCGCCGAACAGAGAATCACTGTCCGCGGCGCGGGAAAGAGCTACGGCGACGCTGCCTGCCCGAGCAGGGCATCGTCTTGGACATGACGGCCCGCGACCGCATCATCTCGTTCGACCAGAGCAACGGCGTGATCGTGGTCGAGGCCGGCGCTCTGCTCAAGGACATCATCGAGCAGACCCTCCCGCTCGGGTGGATGTTGCCCGTCGTGCCAGGCACGGAGCGAATCACCGTCGGCGGTGCGATCGGCTGCGACGTCCACGGCAAGAACCATCCCGGCGCAGGTTCGTTCGGCCAGCATGTCCTCTGGCTCGCCCTGCTGCGTTCAGATGGGACCGTGACCCAACTGTCGGCCGGACGCGATCCCGATGCCTTCTGGGCGACGATCGGGGGGATGGGCCTGACCGGCGTCATCCTGCAAGCGGCGATCCAGCTTCAGCACATCGAGACCGGCTGGGCACTCCGGAATCGACTCCGAACACGGTCCCTCGACCAGACCGTCTCGGTACTGCGCACCCTGGCTGACCGGCAGGAGACCGATCCGAATCACCATGCCATTGCCTGGCTGGACGGGCATGCCTCAGGCGACAGCCTGGGGCGCGGGATCGTCGACGAGTTCCGGCCATCGACAACGAGGGAACTGCCGGGCGTCGTACCGCCGTTCCCAGAACGCCGGGAGCATTCGACCCGAAGGGGCAGGCGGTCGCTGCCGGGACCGGGACTGATGTCGAAGGCAACAATTGTCGCCGCCTCGACCGCCCGCTGGCACCTCAGCCGATCCGGCAATGCGCAGCTCGTTCAGTTGCACTCCGCGCTCTGCCCCTTGGACCGGGCAGAGTTATGGCCCAGTGCCTTTGGACGTGCAGGCCTGATCCAGTACCAGTTCGCTGTCCCACGAGGCGAGGTGTCAGTACTCCGAAAGGCCCTGACCTTCCTGGTGGCACACCGGATGACCCCGGCGCTCGCCACCCTCAAGAATCTCGGGTTCGGTACCTCAGGGCCGCTGTCGTTTCCGATCCCTGGCTGGACGCTCGCTGTGGATCTGCCCGCCCGCTGGCTGCATGACCGAGAGATCCTTCGCCCGATCGACAAGATGGTCGCCGCCGCCGGCGGCCGCGTCTATCTCGCGAAGGACGTGCTCACCGATCCGAGTCGCATTCCGACGATGTATCCACGGCTCGAGACGTGGCGACGAACCCAAGCCCGACTCGATCCCGCACATCGGTGGACATCCGCCTTGGCCGAGCGCCTGGGACTGTTGCAGTGACGGCTGGAACCGCTCTACTCGTCGGTGGTTCGTCCGAGATCGGCATGGCCGTCCTCACCGAACTCCTCGGCCCACCTCCGCGCCGCGTTGTTCTGGCCGGCCGGCCGAGCGGCGAGCTCTGGTGGAACGCGGAGAAGCTCCGCGACCTGGGCTACACGGTCAGGACGGCGGGGTACGACGCCAACCTCCGCGCGGACGAGGTCGACGGGATGCTCGCGCACGCCTCCGCCGAGCAGCCGATCTGCCTCGCAGTGTTGGCTGTGGGTGCGATGACGTCGGACTCGTTCGCCGACGGCATCATCGTCAACGGGCTGTCGGTGTCGCTACTGCTGCGAGCGTTGGTGCAGCGCAGACCTGAGCAGGTCGTGCTGCTGTCGTCCGCGGCCGCGGTGCGGCCGCGCCAGTCGATCGCGGCGTACTCACTGGGAAAACAACTCGCCGACTCGACTGCCGTCCTACTGGCTCGGCAGGCCGCGGACACCGGCGTGCGAGTACTCGTCGTACGTCCTGGGTTCGTCGCGACCCGGATGACCGCCGACCTGCCGAAGCCGCCCCTCGCGACGACGGCGACGCGGGTCGGCAAGAGGGTCGCGGCGGCGGTGCGGGCCCAGAGATCGATCGTCTGGGTGCCCCGGAGGATGGCGCTGACTGTGAGAGTCCTGAATCTCCTGCCGCGCCGGTTGCTCCCGTCAGCCTGGAGGTGAGCTGCGGGGTTCCGGCTCGGAAGTACCGTTGCCGCATGGTGTCGAGGCGGAGCTGGGTCGAGCAGATCATGGGTCTGCCGGTCAGTGTTCTCGCCCGTGGGGAGGAGGCAGAGTCAGCGCGGGCGGACGCCGCTGTGCGGGACGTCTTCGCGGATCTGGTCGAGGCTGATCGGATGTTCTCGCCGTACAAGATCGACAGTGCGGTCAGCCGGCTGGCGCGCGGAGAGCTGAGTTGGGACGAGGTGGATCCGGTCGTACGGGAGGTGGGCGAGCGGTGTGTGCGGGCTCGTGACCTGACCGGCGGGCTGTTCGACGCCGAGCTGCCCGGCGGTGGATGGGACCCGTCGGGGCTGGTGAAAGGCTGGGCGGTCGAGCGCGCGGCTGAGCGACTGCGGGAGGTCCCTGACCTGGACTGGTGCCTGAACGCCGGGGGCGACGTCTTGGTGCTGTGCCCGAGCAGCCTCCCGTTCACCGTCGGAATCCAGGATCCGCGCGATCCCGGGCGGGTGGTCACCAGCGTCGCCCGGAGCGATGGAGCGGTAGCGACGAGCGGTACGGCGGCCAGAGGTGCGCACCTGTACGACCTACGGACCGGCGATCCTGTGGACACCCGGTGGTTGTCGGTGTCGGTGAGCGGTCCGTCGCTGGAGTACGCTGATGTCCTTGCGACTGCCGCCTTCGTCGCGGGGGAGGAGTGGCCCGGAGTGCTCGCGGCGCTACCCGGGTACGAAGGGTTGGGGATCCTTGCTGACGGCAACCTGTTTGCCACGGCCGGCTGGCCCCTGGGTGAAGTGGCGGCGGGATGACTGAGTCCAGACGGATCCTGCTGATCGAGGACGATGCGGATCTCGCCGGCTTGCTCGACCGGGTGCTGGCCGACGAGGGGTACGCCGTGACGTGGGCAGGCGACGGTCAAGCCGGACTGCATCTCGCGCTGACACGGCCGTTCGAGGCGATGATCGTCGACCGCGGCCTGCCGGCTGTCGAGGGCCTGGACCTGATCGCCCGGCTGCGCAGCCGTGGCGTGAGTACGCCGATCCTGGTGCTGTCTGCGCGCAATCGGACCGAGGACCGGGTCGACGGCCTGGACGCCGGCGCCGAGGATTACCTGGCGAAGCCGTTCGAGCTCACGGAGTTGCTGGCGCGCGTGCGGGCGCTGTTACGCCGGCACCTGGATCACGCCGGTCACTTAGCTGTCCCGGGTGGTTCCCTCGATCTCGCTTCACGCACGGTACGACGTGTTGATTGCACGACGGTGGAGTTGTCCGAGCGGGAGGCGGCGTTGCTCGCTCTGCTGGCGGCGCGGCCCGGCGCTGTGTTCAGCCGGAGTGAGCTCCTTGACCGGGTGTTCGACGACGCGGAGTCGGACACCGTGGTGGACACGTATGTGCATTACTGCCGGCGGAAGCTCGGACGTGGAGTGATCAGTACTGTCCGCGGCCTCGGCTACCGGTTGGGTAGCTCGTGAACGGGCGGCCGATCGGTGACGAGGTCCTCGTCCGCAGAGCCGCTCGTGGCGTGGCCGTCCAGGTCGCGGCTCTGGTCGCCCTGGCGATGCTGCTGCTGATCGCTCTGGTCACGATCGTCGTGGTCCGCGGTCAGGCGGGTGCGGCCGACGATCTGCTCCGATCGGCGATCGCGACGGCGGACGACGTCGGCGATCCTCCCGCCGGCATGTGGCTGGCGATGACCGGCGCCGCCGGTACGACGGTCACCCCCGGGCTGCCGGACGAGCTGCTCCCCGAGTTGGCCGCGATGCGCACCGGCGCCACCGAACAGGTCCGGCTGACCACGGTGGAGAACGACGACGGTGAGTACCGCATCGCCACCGGGATCATCAAGGGCAAGCCGGTGCAGGCTGTGCTCGATCTTGCGTCGGCCCATCAGGAGCGCACTCGGCTGCTCGAGGCGATGGGGCTCGCGTCCGCCCTCGGCTTGTTGTTCGCCGGGCTGCTGGGCGTCCTGATCGGGCGTCGCGCGGTGCGGCCGTTGGCCCAGGCGCTCACCCTGCAACGGTCGTTCGTGGCCGACGCCGGCCACGAACTGCGCACGCCGCTGACGTTGCTGAGCACCCGGGCCCAGGTGCTCGACCGTGCCTTGCGCCGCAGCAGCTCGAGCGACGCGATCCTGCGCGACTCGGGCGGCGTCGTCCAGGACACCAAGCGGCTCGGTGAGGTCGTCGACGACCTGCTCGCCGCCGCCGACCCGCGGGGCGCCGAGGACCATGACCCGGTCGATCTCGCCCGGGTCGCGGAGGACGTCGCGGACAGCGCGGGAGCCCATGCGCACCAGGCTGGTGTGCGGCTGCGGTGGCAAGCGGACGAGGGCAGTCTCCTGGTCCTGGGTGCCGCTAGTGCGATCCGCCGCGCGACGATCGCACTGGTCGACAACGCCATCGACCACACTCCGGCGGACGGCGAGGTGCGGATCGCCGTACGACGGCATCGGCGGGACGTGATCTTGGCAGTCAGCGACACGGGGCCTGGGATCGGGCCGGAGGAGGCACAGCGGGTGCTGCGCAGGTTCGACACGGGCGGGCATCGCGCGGGCCGGGCACACTACGGCCTGGGCCTCGCGCTCACCCATGATGTCGCGAACCGTCATGGTGGCCAGCTCCGGCTGGCTCCGAGCGAGGGCGGCGCCACGTTCGAGCTGGTCCTGCCAGCGATCGCAGAGCCCGCTCAAAGGAAAACCTAAGAATCCGCGGGCATCGTCGTAGCATGACGGACCGAGGTGTCGAGCAGGCTACGAGCGGGCATCGCATGGGGCATGTCCGGCGGCGGTCTCGTCGTACGCCGGTCTGGTGGCGCGACGCCATCGGCGTTCTGTGCTGGAGCAGCGCGTTGATCGTGATCCTCCTCTGGTTGTCCGGGCGAGGCGTTCAGCTGCTCGCGACCGGGCCGGCAGATCTGCTGACGTCGCTCGGTCGGCTGTCCGGTCTGGTGGCCGCGGACTTGTTGCTGGTGCAGGTGTTCCTGATGGCGCGGGTGCCGATGATCGAGCGGAGCTACGGACAGGACGAGCTGGCCCGCAGACATCGGCTGGTCGGTTTCTGGTCCTTCAACCTGCTGATGGTCCATGTCGGGTTGATCCTCGGGGGATACACGCTCCGGGATCACAACAATCTGCTGCGTGAGACGTGGAGCGTCGTCACGACGTACGGCGGAGTGCTTCTTGCGGTCGCGGGAAGCATCGCGCTGACGGTCGTCGTCGTCACCTCGGTCCGGGTGGCTCGCCGGGCGTTGCGGTACGAGTCGTGGCATCTGCTGCACCTGTATGCGTATGCCGGGGTGGGGCTCTCCGTGCCGCACGAGATCTGGACCGGCGCGGACTTCACGACCTCGCCGGTGGCGCGGGTGTATTGGTGGTCTGCGTACGCCGTCGCGCTCGCTGCGATCTTGGTCTATCGCGTGGCCGTGCCGGTCTGGCGGACGCTTCGGCACGGGCTCACGGTCCGGGAGGTCGTCCGCGAAGGTCCTGGAGTGGTGACGGTCACGCTGGCCGGTCGCGGTCTGCACCGGATGCCGGTCCAGGCAGGTCAGTACTTCGTCTTCCGGTTCCTCGACGGCCCGGGATGGTCGCGTGGCAACCCGTACTCGTTGTCGGCGTCGCCCGCGCCCGATCGCCTGCGGGTGACCGCGAAGGCGGCCGGTGACGGAAGCAGCCGGCTGGCCGGGTTGCGGCCGGGCACCAAGGTCGCCATCGAAGGACCGTACGGCCGGCTGACCGGTGAGCGGCGAGTCACCGGCAAGCTCGCGATGTTCGGCTGCGGTATCGGCATCACACCGCTGCGGGCCTTGCTGGAGGAGCTCGCCTATCGACCGGGTGACGCCGTTCTGGTGTATCGGGCGCACGATCTCGACGACCTGGTGTTCCGTGACGAGCTCGACCAGTTGGCCCGCCGCCGCGGCATCACGGTGCATTACGTGCTCGGCCGGCGGATCCGGAACCGGCAGTCGTGGCTTCCCGAGAACGCCGCGGCCTGGACCGACGAGGACGCGATGCGGAAGCTCGTCCCTGGCATCAGCCAGTACGACGTCTATGTGTGCGGACCCGATCAGTGGATGGATGCAGTGTGCGCGGCGGCCGTCGGACTCGGTCTTCCGCCGAACCAGCTTCATCAGGAGCGGTTCTCGTGGTGAGAGGAGTACGTGCGTGAGGCGCGGGATGAAGCTGGTCATGTCGGCCGCGAGCCTGGTGGTCGTCGGCGTCGCAGTGCGGACGAGCGTCCAGCCGCACCCGGCAGCCGACGTGGTGTCGTCTGTGCAGGCCGGCCGGCCCGCGGGCGTGCGCGCGCGACCGACGCCGGCACCTCCCCGTCGGTCCGGCACCCGAACAGCTCGGCCGGGCCGACCGAGTCCCACACCGCACGCATCGGCACGCCCGAGCTCCTCGGCGCCCGTGACTGTCGCCGGTGATGTGGTCCAGACGGAGTACGGACCGGTGCAGGTCGAGATCAGTGTGCGCAGCGGACGGATCACGCTTGCCCGCGCCCCGGCCCGGCCGAGTGGGGACGGACAGACCGACGCGATCAACAGCAACGCGATCCCACAACTGGACCAGGAGACCGCTGCCGCGCAGAGCGCGCGGATAGACACCGTGTCAGGAGCGACCTTCACGTCCGACGGGTACCGACAGTCGCTGCAGTCGGCACTCGACGCGGCTCATCAAGCGGGCGCGCGATGAGGAGCCATGCAACGCGGCTGCGGCGCAACGCGGCGGTGATCGGGGCTTCGGGAGTACTGATCGGCCTCCTCTTCCTGTACCCGACAAGCACGAACCGGACCGACTCGCCGACTGCCACCGCGGCCGCGCCGGGGGTGGTCAGCACCGGACCGGCGAACGGCGCCACGACCGTGAACGGCACGTCGGCCGACACCCGGTACGGACCGGTGCAGGTCCGGATCACGATCCGTTCGCAGCGGCTGGTCGCTGTCACCGCGCTGGTCTATCCGTCGTCGGGAGGACGCGACCGGGAAATCAGTTCGTTCGCGCTCCCGCAGCTGGAACAGGAGGCGATCGCGGCCCAGAGCGCACAGATCGACACTGTGTCGGGCGCAACCTTCACCTCCGACGGTTACCGGCGCTCGCTGCAGGCCGCCCTGGACGCGGCCCACCTGCAGGGCTGAAGGACTCCAAGAAAACCCCAAGAACCGTCTGCGACCGTGGCGACTCCAGTCCAGCGCCCCGAAGGAACCTGATGCAGACAGTCAATGGCCTCCCTGCCCATGTCCTCCTGGTACACGCCATCGTCGTGCTCTTGCCATTGTCAGCCGCCTTGCTCGCACTCACCGCTATCTGGCCGGCCGCACGACGCCGGCTGACCGGCCCGAACGCCATCCTGGCGATACTCGTCGTCGTACTGGTACCGATCACCACCAGCGCGGGGGAGTGGCTCGAACATCACCTGGCCCGCAACGCCCTCATCCAGCGCCACGCCGAACTCGGCGACACCGCCATCTACGCCGCCATCGCCGTCGCGGTACTGGCGCTGATCGTCTGGTGGCGGCAACGCGAAGGCAACGAGGCGACCCCGATGAAGCGCGCCTTTCTCGCACCAGCCTCGAGCGCTGTGACGACTGTCGTGACCGTGATCGCCATCCTCGTCGCGGGCGCGGCCGTCTACGACGTCATCAGAATCGGCGACTCCGGCGCCAAGGCGAGCTGGACCGGATGGGCGACCGGATCCTGACCGAGGTTTCCGCGCTGCGGATGACAGTCCTGTCATAGCTGCGCAGTGCTGTTCCGCGCGGCTGCGCTGTCGGCGTACTTTTCCAGCGTCCTGAAGGATTGTCCCTGGTCCTGGAAGCAAGTCGCGATGTCCCGCCACCAAGTCTCAGCGCGTGTCCGCGGCCCGTTGTCCCGGCTCGCCTGGTTTCTGTGGCATTTCGCCGTACTGCTCATCCCGCTGTTCCTCACCTGGCACGTGATCGCGCCATCCGACACCACTCCCGGTGGGGCTGTGACCCTCAGCGCCGGTCTGGTCGTCGCGGTCGTCCTGCCGGCCCGGCTGCCCTGGCTGATCGCGAGCTTCGGGATCGAGACCGTACTCGCCGTACACCGGCTGATCGCGCTGATCGCGGTCGTGCTGGTGCTGGTGCACCTGGTCGCGGTGCTGATCGTCGATCCACGGGGATTGTCGATCCTCGATCGCGCGCACACCACCTGGGCCGCTCGCGCGGCTGTCACGTCGACGTTCGCTCTGGTGCTGGTCGTCGTACTCGCACTGCGCCGTCCGGGTCGCCAGCCGCGGTACGAGGGCTGGCGACTCGTGCACAACGGACTGGTGGCGATCGTCGTGATCGCCGCCTGGCTTCACGTCTGGTGGCTCCGGCACCTCGTGTCCGACGTCCTGGTGGCTGCCTGGTTCGTTGCGTCCGGATTGCTAATGGCCGGCCTGGCCACGCGCCGCTGGATCTGGCTGCCGACGCGAGCCGGGAGATTCGCCTACCTCGTGAAGTCGGTGCGGGCCGTACCAGGCGACGGCGTGACGCTGGTGATCCAGGCCGACGGTCACCCCGGTCTGCCGTTCGAGGCCGGTCAATTCGTCTGGCTGAAGATCGGGTCGACGCCGTTCGTGTTCGAGGAGCATCCGTTCAGCATCGCGTCGTCCGCGGAGCACCCGGACCGGATGGAGTTCACGATCAAGGCGCTCGGCGACTTCACCGAGTTGCTCGTGGCGCTCCGGCCCGGGCCCGGGCGGCCATGCTGCTTGGCGCCGACCAAGTCATCATCATCGACCGATACGACTACCGGTTGCAGTCCGCGAGACAGCACATCGGCTGCGAGACACTCGACTACGAGCGGACCGACATCGCCGCCGAGCTCAAGGAACGGACCGGTGGCCGAGGTCCGGACGTCTGCATCGAGGCGGTGGGCATGGAGGCGCACAGCCCCGGCCCGGACTACGTCTACGACCAGGCGAAGCAGCAGTTGCGGATGCAGACCGACCGGCCGACCGCGGTACGGCAGGCGATCTACAGCTGCCGCAAAGCCGGCAGCGTCTTCGTCCTGGGTGTGTTCGCAGGTTTCGTCGACAAATTCCCGCTAGGTGCCGTGATGAACAAGGGGCTGACACTGCGCGGTGCCCAACAGCACGGTCACCGGTACATCCCAATGCTCCTGGAGCGGATGGAGCGCGGCGAACTCGCCACCGAACACCTCGCCACTCACACCATGCCTCTGTCCGAAGGGTCACAGGGCTACCGCATGTTCAAGGACAAAACCGACCAGAACATCCGATCGGTCTTCCTGCCCGACGGCTGAGGACGTCTGGCCGGCGACCGGACCGGAGCCTCTGAGAACCCAGGTCACCGACCCGTCGGAATCAACGAAGGCAGCCTCGGCGGATAGATGGTGAAAGGGCGAGACGGCGAGGGTGTCTGAGGGTGTCGGTTGGGCGGCCACCTGCGTGATGGGAGTTGCAGAATGCCGAACACGACAGCCGTCGGCTTTCGCCATGTAGCAGGGCATCAGCGGTAGCCGACAGCTCGCAGCTGCTCGGGCCCCCAGCCCTAGGGGTACCGATCTTATGCAGTCGCCGAGCCATGGCCGATGGGCCGTTTGCTGGCGGAACGACCGGGTACCGCAGCGCCACATCGCCCGGCAGCATGCGTTGCCTTGGCCTTGCAACCCTCTGGTGCCCGGACTCAGGCATCGAATGCGAACGACGATGAGGTGATATCGGTGGCACCCCAAGACACCGCAATAAAACCAGTGTGGACACAGAATCTGCCCATCCGATCGGCGGTTGCTGCAGACCACTGCCGTGCTTACGGTGGGCCAGCCCATGGCTACAGCTGGCTACTAGCCCGCGCCGCGGTCCCGTTGGCTGCGATCGATGTGGTCGCGGGGCATCGGGTTGTTACCTATCGCCTGATCCATCACCCCCGCACTCACTTGCCCGCACGAGATCACCTGGGCAACTACCTGTACATGCCGGTGTGCGCGGCGTCCGCCGCCGCCGGCGATGGCCCACCCGGCACCCAACGAAAGGGATCACGATGAGGATCGACAAGTCGCAGATCATCGACATGCTCAAGAACAAGGGCGACCACGACAAGGCCAGCCAGGCCGAATCCGATCTGCCGGACCAGGTCGACACCGATCAGGACAAGGACAAGCCCGACAAGCTCGGCATCGACCCCAAAGACCTGATCGGCACGCTCCCTGGCGGCCTCGGCGGCTGACCAGCTCACGCGTGCGGGGTCCACTGCCACCGCGGCGGTGGGCCCCGGTCCGACCAACTGAAAGGACCAGCTATGAGCACCGCAGCCCCCCAGGGTGGACCCCGGGAGGAAACAGACACCGATCGGTCGGTGCCCGACCAGACGGCGGAGACCCACCCCGACCAACCGGAAGCGCGAGCCGATAGCGGTCCTTCGGCACAGTTCGAACGTGGTGGGGACCGGCCTCTACGTCCTCACCCTCACCGGCGACCGGATCCGCGCCATGACCCGCTTCGAAAACAGCGTCCTCCCATCGTTCGGGCTACCGCGATCGCTCCCCAGCCCATAGCCAGCATCCAAACGATGGATCTGCGCGCCAGCGAAACACACACCGGCGGATGTGCCGGTGCAGCTACCAACGTCCAACGTGCTGTTTCGGTGTGACGACCTGCGGCGACCTATTCGGAACCGTCGGGTCGAGGCGTCGGGATCCAGCCGACCCTGTAGGTTTTGCCGCCGATGATCGCCTTGATCGGATCAGGTGGCCTGGCGCGGCTCCTGGCGGGCGCCGAACGGCCGCCGTTACCGGGTCGAGGCTTGCGAGGGCCGCCGGCCGCCCCTGGACGGGGGCAGGCTACGTGCGCGCACGGCCGATCGCCGGGCAGCAGGACGGGAAAGCCCCCGCCCGCTGGTGGTCGGCGTGGAGATCCACAGGTCTATGGCTGCAGGTGGCGGTACAGCGTGCGGCGACTGAGGTCGACGATGCGGGCGATCTCGGCGATGGTTCTGCCGACGTCGTACAGCTGGCGGCGTCGAGCTTGGCCGGGGGTCATGGGTCGGCCGCCGACGCGGGCACGAGCGGCGGCTAGGCCGGCGTGAGTCCGCTCGACGATGTTCGGAGTCGGCTGCGCAGTTGCCTGAACTCGGCTGCATACCGCTGACGACTATGCGGTGAGGCTCAGCTGGCCTTGTCGGTGGTGCTTGGGGCTGGTGGAGCTTCGGTTTCGCTGACGATGCGGTGTACGACGGCGAGGCTCACTCCTACGCCGCGCGCGATCTCGCGCAGGCTTTGTCGCTCACCGCGTCGGGCGAGGATCGCGCGGCGCTTGTCGTCGTCGACCACGGTCGGGCGGCCGCCGACTCGGCCGTGGATCCGGGCGGAGTCGAGACCGTTCTTGGTTTTCCGTGCGATGTCGCGGCGCCGGTCTTCGGCGAGCGCGAGGGCCAGGTCGAGAATGAGGGACCGTTCGATGTGCTCGCCGGCCGCGATGCCTTCCAGCACCTTGACCGCGACGCCGCGCTGGAACAGGTCATTCAGCACGATCAGCCCTTCGAGCAGGTTGCGGCCGAGCCGGTCGACTTCCTGCACGGTCAGCATGTCGCCCTCGCGCAGGTACGCGAGGGCGGCGGCCAGGCCGGGACGGTCGTCGGCGCGCAGCTTGCCCGACACCTTCTCCTCGAACACCTTCACGCAGATCGGATCGAGCGCGTCATGCTGACGCGGACGAGTCCGACAAGTGCCACCGGGCACCCCATTTCTGTTCGTTTAACGTGTTCGCAAAGCCCGGACGAGAGTGGCGGTTTCGGAACGGGTTTCCGAACGCTGGTCCCGTGACGGTGCCGGACAGCCTGTCGGGGGTCGGTGCTTGTTCGGATAACGAGCGTTTGCCGAACAGGCCGCCACCGTCGTACCGGGCCTCAGACGAGGTCGGCGGGGGACCCTAGTGCAGACGACTCCAGGACACCGCTACAACTCGAACTCGCCTGCACAGCGCTCCACGGCCAGCGCCGAACCGGTGCAGACGACTTCGGAGATCGACAGTGGCCTCATCCGCGCCCTGGCCGCCCCTGAGGTGTTCCGGTAGCCGATCCCCTAACGGACACCACCCATCAGCGCCTCGACACCTGGCCAACCTGGCCAATCGTTGTTTTTGCGCTGGAAGCTACGGGGAGGCCGTCAAGGCGGCGAGGTCGATCTCGATCGGGAATGGATCCTCGATCGATGCTGCCTCGCCACTGAGCGCTGTGAGGGTCTGGCGGAACTTACCGTGGGTGAGAGCGGAGACGATCAGGTGTGGCCGGGTCTCCAGTTCGAGTCGCCAGTAGAAGCCGATCCCGGCTTCGGCGTAGATCTGGGCTGAGTGGAGTATTGCCGACGTGAGCGAAACTGTCGCCAAGGTACTTACTTCTCGTGAGTGGTCCCGCGAGCCGGGTGGGCACTGCATCGACTGCAGAGACCCGTTCTCGCCAGGGGTGGCGCCATGAGTGGTCGACCGCCCCTGCTGCGGGTCAGCGAGGCAGCGATTGATGACCTTCGCAGTCGGCTGCGAATGACGCGTTGGCCGACCAGATGGCCCGTCGAGCCGTGGGCGGCCGGAACGGACGCTAGCGTGCTGGAACGGCTGGTGGAGTACTGGGCGAACGGCTATGAATGGCGTGTCTGGGAAGCAGCGATCAACGAACTCCCATCCCATTACGCCGACATCGGCGGTCATCAGGTCCACTATCTCAGGTACGACGGAGAGACGCCCTCAGCTATCCCGATCGTCCTCACCAACGGCTGGCCGAGCACCTTCTTCGAGATGGTGGAGCTGGCGCGACGGCTGGCCAACCCGAGCGTTTTCGGGGTGACCGACGAGGTCGGTTTCACTGCGATCGTTCCGTCGCTGCCAGGATTCACGTTTTCCAGCCAACGCCCCATGCTCCCGGCCGACGTTGCGACGCACGAGATTTGGCATCGGCTGATGAGCGACGAGCTGGGCTTTGACCGCTACGTGGCACACGGGGGTGACCTTGGCGCGGGAACGACGTCGCGCCTCGCAGCGGCGCATCCCGACGCCCTCTTGGGGATCCACCTGATGGCGGTGGGTGCGCCGTCCGATGTGGATGAGGCGACCCTGAGCTCGGAGGAGAAGGAGTACCTCGCGAGAGTTGCTGCCTGGACCCGCGACGAAGGGGGGTACATGCACCAACAGTCGACCCGTCCCTTGACGCTGGCCTACGGGCTCTCGGACTCGCCGGCGGGGCTGCTTGCGTGGATGCTCGACAAGTACAACGCCTGGAGCGACAACCGGGGAGTGCTTGCGAACAGCTTCTCCGACGACTTCCTCCTCACGCAGGCTTCGCTCTACTGGTTCACCAACACGATCGGGACGTCGTTTCGGCCCTACTACGAATACGGGCGTGGGATCAGTCGCGGTCTTTCGCGCGTGACGGTCCCGACAGCGATTTCTCTCTTCCCGGCTGACATCTCCCAGCCACCAGAGTCGTGGGCCGAGCGCACACACAACGTTGTGCACTACGTGCGCGCACCGCGCGGCGGTCACTTCGCACCGATCGAGGTTCCTGACCTCTTGGCCGACGACATCCGACGTTTCGTCCGTTCGCTGTTGTAACTCATCGTGCGTCTGTGGCCACCGGCGTCTGATGCCGACGATCAACGACCGGTTGGCGCCGACTTCTCGCTGTCTCGCAGCCTTCCTACGAGTCCGTCCGTCATGCCGCGTTGCGCCCGCACCTGGCCATCGACGGCCGCACCGCCCCCGAACAGGTCCCGGCACGCCTCGCAGGAGGCAGGATGAGGTCATGCAGGACGCCGACAGCGCACCGCGCGCGGGTTTCCGGGACTGGCCGGGCCGGATCGCCCCGCGCGGCGCGGGGTGGCTGCTGGTCACGTCGGTGGCGCTCTTACACCTGCTCAACCCGCGGATCGGGCAGGTCGAACCGGAGCCGCGGTCGGTCCTGCTGGTCGTGGTCGGGTTCGGCCTGGTGCTCGCCCAGAGCGTGCCGCTGTTCTGGCGACGACGGCGTCCCGCCCTGGTGCTTGCGCTGATCGCCGGCGCGTGGGTCGCCGGACAGCTGCTCTTCGGGCCGTCGGCACCGTTCGGGGTCTGGGTCGCCCTGTACTCGGTGGTCGTGTACGCGACCCGCCGTACGGGCGAGCTCGGTGCCGCGGCTGCGACCGCCGCCGTGGTGGCGCTCCAGCTCGCCCATCTCGGTCGCGACCGCCTCGAGCTGCAGGAAGCGGTCCCGCTGATCGTCGCCACGTTGCTCGTCGTGATCGTCGGCTTCGTGGTCGCCGACCGCCGCAGTCGGAGCGCCGCGCTGCGGGACCGGGCGGAGTTCCTCGAGCGGGAGCGTGAGGCACTGTCGCGTCAGGCCGTCGCCGAGGAACGGCTGCGTATCGCCCGGGAGCTCCACGACCTTGTTGCGCACAGCCTCACGACCATCGCCATCCAGTCGAGTACCGGCAGACTCGCCCTCCCCCAGCACCCGGACGTGGCGCTGCGGGCGCTGGCGACGATCGAGACGACCAGTCGCGACGCCAACCGTGAGATGCGGCAGCTACTGGGGGTGCTGCGGCAGGCCGGCGACACCACCGCCGAGTCCGGTTCGCCCGCCCGATCAGCTCACTCGACATGAACAGGTCGAACAACTCCAGGGCATCGTCGGTGGGCGGTGACCTCCAACCAGCGCACCGTCGCCAACAGCGTCGCGATCCGTCGCCCATAAGGATGCCGCGCCGGCTTCGGTGCCTTCGCCGCGACGCCGTACCGGGCCAGCTCGATCACCCGCCTGGTCGGCACCGGCGCCACATCCGCGGAACGCATACCCAGCCCGGCGATCTCCGCGACCCGGTTGAGGGCCAAAACCATGCCCCGCCCCGTCATACTGCGGACACCGCGCCGCCACAGATCCAGCCGCGAACGCCGCAACCCCTCCGGAACCTCCAGCACAGCCTCAAGAGCCCTGGTCTGCTCAGCCGTGACCGCCGCGGCCAGAGTGTCGTACAACCGCTCCTCAGCCGCCTTCCGCACACTGGCCACCAGTTCCGTCAGCGTCGTCACTCCCGGCAGCAACACTCGCCGCTCCCGAAGCCACCCCACTGCCGCATAGAACAGCGCCCTCGGGCCGTCCCCAGTCGTCCATGCCTCGTCGTCCAGCCACTTGACCAGCGCCGCCTCCATCGACACGAACGAGAGATAGCCGTAAACCTCGGCGATCTCCGACTGATGCTCGAACCGGGTCGACCGCCGCACCAGATACCGCTTCACACACGACGGATCGACCCCCCGACCTGCACAGCCACGTAGTCCAGCACCACGGTCGGCACAGCCAGTGGATCAGCCAGGAACGTCCCCACCTGCCGAATCGTCACCAGTTGCAGCGCGAACCCCAGCCGGTTGTGATCACCCACACCGCTTCGCGACCAGCTCCCGGTCGACGTCGTCGAGGAAGAAGAACCGCTCCAGCATCTCCCGACCCAGCGACTCCGTCGCATACCGCCCATACGCCTCAGCCTGGTCTCGCGTCAGAAAAGTCGTCGACACAGCCGCTCAACGTACGGCACATCCACCCGAACCGCCCAGACCCTGCTTAGCGGGACATTCCCGCGCGTTGGTCCTCATGGGCCGACGCCCTCGAACGACCCGTCAGTGAACCAGTACGTCGCGTCGTCGGCGACGAGCTCTCGCCAACGGTCCAAGGCACGTGCGTTGGTCGCTCTTCGTAGTCCGCCATGAAGGCGTCCAGCTCAGCGGTCAGCGAATGAGTTCGGTTCTCCACGCGGCCAGCCTGTCAGCGTGGAGGCTTGAATGCCATCGCGAGCGCCCCGGCAGCGGGGTGGCTGTCGGGGCGCTCTCTTCGGTTCAGGAGGGTGGTGGTGAGGGGCTTCTAGTTGGCGCCGACGACCTTGAAGGTCTGGTTCACGAAGATGTGGTGGGGCCAGTTGACGCCGATGTAGTGGACCTCGTACTCGCCGTTGCTCAGCTGCACGACACGGTCGACCACGCCACCCGGGTAGGCCGCAAGGGCGGCCTTCGTGGCCTGGTCCGCGGTTGTTCCGCTGACGATCGTTCCCTCGCCCTCGGTGTAGTTCGCCGGGATCTGACCGTCCTGCTTTGCAGCACTCGGGGCGCCGCGCTGGAAGGGGACGACCCCGGCCGCCGTGGAAGCCGCAGTACCGCCGCCGTCATTCGCTTGCACTATGACCTGCGAGGCCGTGATGGTCGTTCCGTTGGTCGAGCCGAGCACGAGGACATTTGTGCCGTTGGTGATGGCACTCGCGGTGGTTGAGGTCGTCCCGTTCGTGTACGTCGTAGAGGACCCGTTTGTGACGGTCACGTTCTGCCCCGCTGATGTCGTCAACGTGAAGCCCGACGAGGTCACGCTGTCGACCGTGCCTGCCGCTCCCCCTTCGGCCGGGCCGGACCGGGCGTTGGACGCCCCTCCTGCAGCTGCCCCGCCGCCAGCGCCGCCCGCGGGGCCAGCACCGGGTGCGGGTTGCCCCGACGCCGCCGGCGGAGGCGTGGCAGCTGTCGAGTTGGACGTGGCGTAACCGACGCCAATCCCGGCCCCCGCAAGTACCACCACCGCGGCGGCAACTGCTATCCATCGACCTTTCCCGCTCGACAGGAATCCCCGTACTCCTCGCCGGGGTGCCTGCTCAGCCGGGGCTGCCGAGGCAGCCAACTCCGGTGAAGACGGTGTCGGCGGAGGCGGCGCAGCGCCGGCGGCGCCTGGAGTTCCAGTAGCAGCCGGCGTGGGCACCCCGCCCGAACCCGGGTGATCGGGAAAGGCCTCGTGGGAGCTTGTCGGGTCGTAGTCGTTCATGATGGCGCTCCTCCTACTTAGGCAACAACACGAGCCTGCCTGCCGTTCATATGAGGTCCCTGTAAGCATCCTGTGATGTTTCTGTGACTATGCCGAAACGTCCTCCTCCTCGCCTGGAGCTGCATCCGGGGTGTCGGCGGGTCTTCGCGGCGGACCGCAACAAAGCGGTGGTTGATCTTGTGGGCTCCGAATAGGTGGCTGACTGTGGCGCACCATCCCGATGCTGAGGTGCCGGCCTTCCGGTTGCGGCGGGCCGTGCTTGGTGACGTCGACTTTCTCGCTGACGTGGTCATCGCAGCGCTCCCGGCGGCGGTTGCCGTGGGCGCGGGTCGGACCGCGGTCAGCAGTGCGGCGGCGGGAACGAAGGACAGCAGGCGGCGGCGACTGAGTTGCACTGGCATTCCTGGGCGGATGGGAACAACCCCACGCCCAGAGTCAACCAGCCGAAACTATCTCACGGCAGCCGTTTGCCATCCGCCAGGGCAGCGCGGACGGCTGACGACGTGGGGGCGACGAAGGCGCGGCGGCGATATCACGGCTCAGGGCGCTGGCGCATTGCGGCCAGCAGGGGGCGATTCTGTAGGGCTGGCATCCTTCCGAGTTGCAGCTGACATTCCTCCCCTGAACGGATTCCGCGACTACCGTGCTGTTAAGCGCAACCGCGAGTCGCCGTTCAGTCCAGCCGGGTCCGCCGCATGCCGAGCGGCGGACGGACGTATTCCGCTGCGAATCCAGCGGTCGATCATCCGGCGAAATGACCAGGTGCGGCGCCATGACCCACAGAAGGAGACCCGCTGATGGCGGCCGATCATGCTTTCACCCGGCGAACGGCGTTCACCAGTGACGTGATCGCCGAAGCGACCGGGCATCATCAACGCGCCAACCCGGTCTTGGACGGTGGCGGCGGGCCGGCCGGCAACGCCCGGCTCACGGCGTGGACAGGGTTGTTGCTGCTGGTGCTGTTCGTCGCAGAGTTGTTCACCCTCGTCGACGTCGGCCAGTTGATCACCTGGCACCTCGCGATCGGTGCGCTGCTCATCCCGCCGGCACTGCTCAAGACCGCGGCCATAGGTTGGCGGATCCTTCGTTACTACGCCGGCAACCGTCCGTACCATGACTCGGGTCCGCCGCCATTGATCATGCGGATTCTCGGCCCGATGGTCGTGCTCACCACCCTGGTGCTGCTCGGTTCTGGCGTGGCGCTCGTGGTCGTCGGCCCCGACGGCGGACGGAGTGGGCTTGTGGACGTGCTGGGCCAGCGTATCGACTGGCTCACCATCCACCAGGTCGTCTTCGCCGTGTGGGCGGTCGTCACCGGACTGCATGTGTTGGGCCGACTCGTCCCGGCGCTGCGACTCACCCTGCGACCGGCGCCCGGTCGCGTGCCCGGCGGTTACCGACGCGTCGCGATCCTGATCGCGACAGCCGCCGCAGCTGTCGCTTGCGCGATCGTGCTTGTGCGGGCCGGTCATGCCTGGCAATCGCTACCGGCGCACCACGTTCGGCCGCCCGGTCGGCCGCAATCCCGATGACGAGGCGGCGGCCAAGTGGATCAGCCGAAACTCTCTGGCGGTAATCGTTTGCTGATGGTGAATGAGTGCTCGTGCGGGGCTTCGGAGCCGGTCGCCTGGCTTCGTCGTCCCGCTCGTGCGGCCCAGCGTGATCACTGGTCTTCAGACGGCCGATCCGTCGGTTGCTCGCTGGGCGCGGAGGGGCCCGAAGGGGTCTCCACCAGAACCTTGCCTACGGCATGCACATCGAAGGCGTCGCGGCGGACGACGAACAAGAAGGCAACCTGATGGCAAAGAGACGGTTTGGGCGCATCCGCAAGCTGCCATCCGGCCGTGCGCCGGCCGGTTGCAACAAACACAACATTGATGCGGCCTGGTTAGTCGGCGCGCAGAGCCCCAACTATCACTACGAACCTGGGCCGCCGGATCCCCGCTCGGGTCAGGCATCATCACCGTTACTCGGGTGTCGGGTAAGAAGCGTGTCACCAGCGGCAAACGAGCGAGTCTGGTGTCAACCTGCGTTCGCGGGAGTATGACCGATCGTGGATCGGTCGATCGTGCTGGACGAGCTGGTTGAACACTAGATGCAGCTGGACGATGAGCAGGTCCTGGTGGCGGGCAAGCGTGATGCGACGCGGCTGGGCCTCGTTCTTCTTGCTGAAGTCCTACAGTCGACATGGCCGGTTCCCGCGGGGTCGTGGCGAGTTCCTCGCGGCCAAGCCGCACCTGAAGTTCTTCAATTCGCAGGGCGGCGTCCGGGTGAAAGTCGACCAGTGCCGCTGGCGCAGCGACTACCGAGTCCTCCTCTACGTCACCACCCCGGCGCCCCGGTCACCGCCCGCGTCACCTACGTCGTAGAAGATCGCAAACCCGCACGTCCCCGCCTCCTGACCAGCTCAACCGCCTGCACCTGCGACGGTGCTTGGGTCACGGGTGTTGCCAGCATCAACCGGCAGCGCCGATCGCTGCGCTGATGCCGACGATGATCGCGCCGCCGAGAGTGATGGAGACGAACGAACGCACGAAGCCAGTCTTGAAGAAACGCCAGCGAATCCAGGACAGCACCAGCAGCTCGAACCCGACCACGACGACCGCGACGATGAGTGCGGCGCGGAGCTGCGGGATCAGGAAGGGGAGCGTGTGCAGTACACCGCCAAGGAAGGTCCCGGCGCCGGTGATCGAGCCGCGAAGGTACGGATTGCCGCGCCCGGTCAGGTCGCCCGTGTCCGACAGGCCTTCGGAGAAGGCCATGCTCACGCCCGCACCGATGGCGGACGCTAGCCCGGCGAAGAACGCGTAATGCG
Source organism: Kribbella qitaiheensis (assembly GCF_042657745.1). Lineage (GTDB taxonomy): Bacteria > Actinomycetota > Actinomycetes > Propionibacteriales > Kribbellaceae > Kribbella > Kribbella qitaiheensis. The sequence continues at coordinate 36,064 of NZ_JBHSKE010000074.1, forward strand.
GCTGATGGGTGGCGAGCGCGACGGCGAAGATCGGCGCCAGCGTCGATAGCGAGCCGTCCATCAGGCCGGCCATCGCCGGTTGCACCCGTTGGAGCAGGAACGATCGCTGCCCGTCCGGTCCGAACCAGCCGCGGCGCGAAGGTCAGGCGGACGCAGGTTGGAGCAGACGTCAGAACGATCAAGGAGTGGGCCCGCGCCAACGGCTACGAGGTCAACGACCGCGGCCGCATCCCCAACCACATCCGCGAAGCCTTCGAGGCAGCGAACTAACGTTCGCCGGTGCCGACAAGCGGGGTGACTGGTCACGTGGTCCGAGGCTGACCTGGCCTCGACTTCTTAGCGCGACGGGTTCGGCTGCAGCCCTTGACGACAACCCATTGGTGAGCGGAGCGCCCGGCCTTCGCGACCTGCCCTGCTCGACACCGATCACGGCAGCCTCTCAGCGACGCGAGGAGCCGAGGGACACGGGTCGCGCTCCGCCCGCGCTGTCGAGCCAACGCGCGATCACTTCGAACCTCGAAACCGCTGATTTCCGGCCGAGATTGATCATGTTTCGTCGCTGGCAAGCAAAAACCCTTACTGTTAAGGGCATCGCTCGCTGCATGGTGCGCATAGGTCTGCATTGCTGACCATCCTCTCGCGCTGATTGAGGTGCGTAAAGGGGTGCGTTTGCGGGATGTCGGGCCGAGGCGGCGGGCGAGCCGCAGGTTCAGGAATGCCGACAACCAACGCCGCAAACGGCTGCACGGCGCCCGGCACACACGCTGGCCAACAGCACGTGTCAAGGCGAAGCCCGATCAAGATTGAACTACCACCAACGTACCCTCGAAGAGCACCGGCGCCGCTCCTGAATGGCTCCACTGACGGTCCACCCGTCGGGAATCCGCGTCAGCTTCACGAGCGAGGCGCCGGGCCTTCATACCGGCCACTTCCACATGAGCAACCGGGTGACGGCACCCTTGGTCGCTGTTGAGGAAATTCAAATTGATGCCCATGGTCAGCGGGACGGGAACCTCGTGTTGAGCTCGAGGGGCCAGGGTATCGGCCAGAAGAAGCCGGTGACCGTCCAGGCCACTCCATACCAAAGGCTGTCCGTGCCCGACCAGCGTCGGATCACGATCTCGTACGATTGACCGGGGGCGGCCGAAAACTCGACCACTTCGTAACTGTTGTCCCAGGACGCGGCAGATGCCACCTGCACGCCCGAGCTATCGCGCACGAGCAGGTCTAGGTCGACGGTCAACGTAGATGCGGTCGCGGTGTCGCCCGAAGTTGTAACAGCGCTGTCCCACGCCAGTGCGACCTTCACGCGGGGCAGCAGAATGTTGCTCGGAACAGCCACGTGATAGCGGAATGTCGCGAGCCGATCGGATCCGACGACGGCCGAGGAGAGCGTACCCACGTCCCACCCGTGGCGGGTGGCGGGGGCATCTCGCCAGCGACGCTGCTGCGCGATCGCCACTCCGGCGTAGGCATCGAGGGCTCCGGCTCCGTCCGAGGCGTCGGTGCGCGCCAACACGTCTTGCCACCAAGTGCTTCCGGAGACATTGCGGCCGGCCGCGGCCATGAGGATTGCTCGGCAGCCCTCTGGCCACGAGCACAGGACCACGTCGACATCCTGCAAGAGAGCAGTCACTCCAGCGGCTGCCGGTGCCGCGAAGCTGGTGCCACTCATGGTCTGCGAATTCGCCGACACGCCCGTCCCGTTGGCTGCGAGCTCGGGGAGCTCTCGGTCGCCGTGAGATGTTGCCGGATTCCGAAAGACGGAGTCGCCCGCCACGGCCCCTGCCGTGTCGTCATGATTGCCAAGTGCCATCGAGTTGTAGCCCTTGTGGTTCACGAACTCAGCGGACGGCGGAACGATGCCGTCAGGGTCGGTCGCCCAAAAGTTGCCAGCCGCCTGGAGAATCGTTGGATAGGGCCACCTCAGAGCCAGCCAGTCCTTGAGTAGATCGTCGGCCTGCAAGCCGGAGCCACTGGGTTCGCTGGCGCGATGGAAGCTCTGGCTGATGACGGTGCAATGCTGAGTGCGAACGGCCCACGTGAGCGCGTCCGTGCCCGACGTATTCGCGGAATAGAGGTCGCAGTCTGGCGCGTGACCGTGTGGTTTGTTCGCTTCCGTGTTCTTGATGATGGCTGAAGTGAGGCGTGCATGGTCACTGGCCCCAGGCGTAGCGGTGAATCGATCAGCGAACACGAGGTTGGTAGTTATGCTCGGGCCCGTTTCCCAGACCGCGACCCGGACGCCTGTCCCATCGAATCCGGCGTTGTGCGCGAGGTCTGAGCGGGCGACGGTGATCGAGTTCCCGAGGTCGAGGATCTCCGACGGATCATCGAGGTGAACCACGCCGACCGCGTCGTTCCGCGCTAACTCGCGGATTTGCGCCACTGTCGCGGTAGCACGGAGGAACGGAGTGTCAGGACTTGCCGTATCATCGTTGATCTCTATTCGAGCTTCCCGCATAGCGATCCGGAGCGCGTCCGTGGCGCTTGCGACGAGATCCGCTACGCGGCGCTCACCATCGGGTGGCTCGTGCGATCGCTTGTCGGCCGGCTTGTCATAGGGCGCCGGAGGGAGGCTGATCGGCGGCCACATCAGCACGGCGATCATCTCGCTGTCATCGGCGCCCTCAAGGCGCCGCCACAGTGTCTCATCGATGCGTCCGAACTTCTCTGCGCGCCGTGTCGCTACACCTGCGAGCAGATCGCCGATGTCGACCCTTTCGCCGCGATGGTCAAAGGCTAACTCGATCGGTTCTCCAGTCGCGCGATCGACGGCCTTGACCACGTCGACATGTTGCTCGGCGCCCTGCTCGCCAAACGAAAGGCGCTGTACGTCCAGGTCACCGATGACGAGCCGGACTGCATGTTCGACTCGTAGATGGCTCGGGATGGTAGCGGTGATGGGCGACATAGTGAACGGAATGACCTCGCGGTCAACGAGTCGCTGGCCTTTGGTGTCGAGAAGCTCGTCCACCACGAGTTGGTAGGCCCCGGCCGGCAACTCACCTACATCGACGGCCACCAAACGGCCGTGATTGTGTACTTGGACGCTAATCGGCTTGAGTTCTCCTGGGGATATGCGGATCCCACCCTGGGCGGAGCGGGGCTCGACCGGTCTGGCCAGAGCCAGCTCAATGGTCGCGCCAGGCTGCAACACTTCGCCAGCGACGATATTCGCCGAAGCGAGAACGACGTCATTCATGCTGCGTTCCTCCAGTCGATCGGATGCGTCGTGCAGGATGCATGACAGGTCTGTCAGGACGATGACGCAGCCCTTCGACTGCGTCTTGCAGAGGCGCACACTCGAGAGGAGTAGCGGTCCTATGGGCTCCCTTGGCGACGGCGAGCGAAATCATCGTCGAGCCTCGGGCAGTCATTCTGAGCGTAGAAGCGAGCTGATGACCGGTCAATAGGTGTTCTCGCCCCAAACGGCGTGATAACGCGGTGATAACGCGGTGATAACGCGGTGATAACGCAGTTGGATGTGAACTGGGTTGAGGGAGATGAGGTGGTTGGTTGGAGGGGGAGTTGGCGGCCAGTTGCTCAGCATCATGGCCAGCGGCCCGCAATATCCGCCGAGGATATGACCTAGCAAGACGATCCATAGGTCTCACAGTTCCTCTCATTCCGGCGCAGCCTCGTGAGTTTCGCGGCCAACCGGCGAAAGATCCGGGCCAGTTGTCTGCGCGACGTTGATGTGCCTAGCCGCCGCGGCACGCAGAGGTCTCATCGACCAAACTGCTATGCAAGGTCCTCACCGCCAGCGCACGAATCCACACCCCATCTGGTCGCCGAGCGAGCTATTCCATTGACCGCTTGGAGATATCGCGCGAGCCTGGAGTAAAGGGCGTACGCGATGGGGCGGGCTGAGCGTCAGACTGTGGCGTTCGCGACGAGCGGGTCGGTTCGTAATTAGACCGCTGTTTGGGGGAGGTGCGAGATGGTGCTGCCGATGAAGGATGTCGTCGTGGTGCTGCCTGGGATAACGGGTAGCCGTCTTCAGAAGGACGGAGCGGACGTCTGGTCGATATCCGCGGGCGGCGTGGCTAGAGCGCTCGTCACGTTCGGCCGCAGCATCAAGCAGCTCGCGATGGAAGACGATGATCCCGAGGCCGAGTACCTCGACGATGGCGTGCGCGACGCGGGCATGTTAGCCGATATCCACCTTCTTCCTGGTCTATGGCGTATCGATGGGTACAGCAAGATCTGCGACACGCTGCTCCGGCAGTTCGAGCTTGTGGAGGGCGCGAACTTCTTCCGTTTCGCGTATGACTGGCGCCGGGACAACCGGGCACACGCGAAGCGCCTGGACCGTCAGAGCCGGCAATGGCTGCGGAATTGGCGCGAGTCCTCGGGCAATGCCGAGGCGAAGCTAGTCTTGATCGCGCACTCTATGGGTGGCTTGGTGGCACGCTACTTCCTAGAGTGTCGCGAGGGCTGGCGTGAGACACGCTCGCTCATAACATTCGGCACGCCATACAGCGGATCGCTCAACGCAGTTGACACTCTTGTGAACGGCTGGCGGAGGAGCATCGGGCCGCTGGAGCTGCTCGACCTCGGCGAAACGCTTCGGACCTTCCCGGCGGTGTACCAATTGCTCCCCATCCACCAGTGCATCGACCTCGGCGACGGCGCCCTACACAGGCTCGCCGACATCAAACCCGCTCTTCCGGGAATGAACGGCGAGCTTGTCACGAACGCCCTGCGGTTCCACCGGGAGATCGAGGACGCAGTGACGAGCCACCGCCAGGACGATTACGAGGGCACCGGCGGATACGACATCCGGCCAATTATCGGCGAATTCCAAGCCACCAACCAGTCTGCGGTCATAGAGGGACAGACTGCGCGGCTTCTGCCGGATCGGGCTGGCGTCGACGAGGGCGGCGACGGGACCGTTCCGCGCCTCTCGTCGGTACCAAAGGAGCTATTCACCTCCCAGCGGAATGTGATGTATGCGGCGTACCGCCATGCCGCCCTCCAGAACGCGGATCCGGTGTTAACACACGTCTACGGGCTAATGCGCGGTGCACCTCCCGACCCGGGGCAGTTCTTCGCTGGTCTCGCGCGCCTCGGGATGGGAATCGCGGATATCCACGACGAGACAACACCCATCCCACTTCAGGTGCGTTGCGACGTCGCAGGCACGTCCGTCCGTGCCGCGGCTGTGGATATCGCAACCGGTACAACGGCGGCAAGCATCACGATCGACGAAGTCGGCGAGGACTGGATCGTGACCGAGTTGCCACCGCTGCCGGCTGGTGACTATCGCATCACGCTCGCAGGCGGCGCCGACGTGATCCCTATTGCAGACGTCTTCACGGTCCTCGGACGGCCGACTGTCATTCCATCGGAGTGATGCTGTGGATGGCACGTAGGTCGCGCATAGCCCACCGGCGAAATAGCGAGTCACCGCTCTCTTGCGCTCGCTCCTGGTAGCTGCGAGCAAGATGTTCCGCCCTCTGTCGTGCCATCTCATAGGGCCGAGCCCCCCAGATCATCTCCGTCTCCAGATAGCGCCACTCGTCCGTGTTCGGCCACGTCTCCCAACCCACGAACGCGTGACCGGGCACAAGCACGATCGCCGGCCGCAATGACATCGCCTCAAGTACGCTGGCCACCAGCACGGTCCCGTCCAGACAGTTCGCCGACTGATAGCGCAGGGTTTCCCGCGGGAGCCGGATCCGCTGGTTGGCCGTGCCATCCTCCGGATCGAAGGCGATAACAGAGTTTACGTAGCCGATTCCGGAATCTCTAAGCGCCTCGAATACGGCCTGGACTTGCGGCTCGACCACATCGCTGCTGCCCTGGTAGCCGCTCAACCGGTGCTCGGGATGCTTAGTCCGTACGACAGGAAGAAGGTCGAGAACCTCGGGCACATTCGGGGTCACGAATGCGCCCAAATAAGGCGTTAGGTCCACCTCGGCGCCCGTCGTCGGGTCATGCACCGACAGCGGTGCTGTACTTCGCGCCAGTAGCCACAGAGGGCAGGTGCGATGCACCTCAACCTTCTCCGAGTCGAGATCCTCGACCAGGACGCTCACCGTCGCTCGGGTGAGCTCCCTGACTGCGGCCAGTTCCGCCGGAAACAAGGTGGGGAGCAGGTCAAACGAATGAGCTTTGCGATCCGGCAATTCGACCGTGTCGATTGCGGGAGCCGAGTAGCCTTCGATCCGGCAGGTGACCCGGATGCGTCGGATCGTTGTCTGCCGGCCTTCCCGTGACGCCTGCTTGACCGTGCAAGACACGAGGGGATGAGTAGCGGCATTTAGAAGGTGGCAGATCGCCGTCGGGAGGTGGGACAAGCGCAATGTGACGACAGCTTCAAGTCCTGTCGACTCCGTTCCGAGGTTGAGATTCGGTCCGGCATTGTCGATGACACGGCCTGCGTCGGCTGCCGCTCGCCGATGGCGCCTGGCCGCGGCGAGTGCCTGCTCCGCCGCGGTGAGTGCGGCCAGGTCCACACCGGCCAAGTCTGGCCCTGCCTCCGGGTCGGCGAACGCCTGGCGGCGCAGCCGCTCGACCGTCTGCCTGGCATCGTACTCATCCTCGGCATGCGCGAGGATCTCGTCGGTCACGGCACGCCCTCCGGCACGAACCGGGTATCCGGGGACCCATAGAGGGTGTAGAACAGCCACGACGGATCGGTGGTATTGGCCTTTTGAAAGTGCTCCTTGGTCGACCGGAGCGCCTCACCGACTGCGAGCCCGTCTGTTAGTAGGCGCTCGTAGAAGACGTGCGCGAACTCTAGAGCCACTGCCTTGCTGATGGGTGCGATGGCACCGACGTATGCCGATGCGCCGCGATCGAAGAACGCCACCGCGATGCCACGCGTTGCTGCCGCACTAGGCGCGGCTGCGCGAGGCGAGCCGCAGGCATTCGCGAACACCAGCGGCCCTGAGGGAGGGAAGTTCAGGGTGGTGGCGAGGTCCTCGTCGATACCGGCGTAGTCGTCCTCCGGATCCAGCGTGAGGTACGGTCTGCCTTGGTCGTCGACGCCACCGTGACAGGTAAGGTGGATAATGTCGACAGACGCGGCGGCCTGAATGTTTTCGAGCCCGGGCCAATTCGCTCCACCATTCGCTGGGAAGCGCTGGACGACCACACCGGACCCCTCGGCGAGCGCGAGCGTGTTCGCCCAGCGACTCACCTGCGGCGTATGCGCGTCAAAGACCCCCGCGCCTAAGAAGCTGGCCGCGTTACGCACCGCATGGCGCGAGTCGGCGTTCACCGGCCCGTTTGGGACTATCGGGAGCCGGGCCACCCGGCAACGCAGGCCCAGGAAGTTCGTGCCGTCGTGCAGCAACTCCCAGGGTACCCACTCTAGCTTGGGAGAGGTGTACACCAGTACGCACGGAGGCTCGATCGCGCCCGCCAGCGCGCTAGTCAAATACTCCCCGACCGGCACCGGCAGCAGGTCTGACCAGTACCGTCGGCATTTAGCCTCTAGGGTGACGCGCGCATTGTCAGCAGCTCCCTGATTGATCTTCGTCATGATGTCGCGGAGCAACCCGTCGACGCCTTCGCGGACCGCCTTGAGGCCGATTCGTGCGGTGACCTGCAGCGGCACTTCGTGCCAGATTCCGGCGCCGAGCAGGTAGAACTGTGCGGGTGCGTCTGGATCCGGGCTGCTGGGCAGGACCATGAGCGAGGCCGCGGCACTCATTGCGGTTCTCCCGACCCGATGTCGCGGGCGGCCGAGGCTAAGTCCGCCGCCGTCGACGAAGACACCACGCCTCGCAGCGACGATGTGCACACGCTGTCGGCGGCCGCGAGCGCGCCGGCGACGACGCCCCATTCGGGATCGAGTTTGGCCGCCTCGTCCGCCACCGCTCTGGCTTGCGACTCGAGGAAGCTGACGACCGACGTCTGGACTGCCGACCCGGCCTGCGATGCCTCGACAACCACCCGGTCCAGCAACTCGGCCACCTCACCGACCCGCCCGGTGGATGGCTCCAAAGTCGCGCGCAGCTTGCTCCGCAGGTCTGCCTCCAGACGCTGCTGGTAGGCCAACTGAGTGCCAATCTGCTCATCGTCTATGCCCGGGAACTGGTGTGACTGGAGCTCGTAGGTAACGGCGCGCGACTTGAGCACCTGTCCCCTGGCAAACTCGGTCTCCAGTTCGTCCTCGCTCAGCGCCTCGACGCCGGGGGTGAGCACATCGGCCGCCTCAAGGGCAGGAAGGCGCAGCAGGTGCAGGGTCAGCCGCCCGAAAAAGTCGTCGGGTCGAGCCCAGTCCCCCCTCCCAACGAGCACAAGCTCCTGGTCTCCGGCGTAGTCCTCGAGGCGCACAAGGTCCGGACTTGCGTGCACCCACCACCACTCGCCTTGTGACCGGCGGCCCAGCCAGCGGTCGATAGGCTGGGGTGGGTCCAACAGGTCGTGGCCGACAACCACCAGATCGCTGGCCATCTGCTTCTTGAACAGCCGGCGCCCATTGTGGAGCGTCGCCTCGATCGCCTCCGGCCCGGCCGGCAGCATGATCTGCCCCACGTCGCCATATAGCTTGACCACCTGCAGCAGTCGTGCCGGAGGCGGGGGCTCGTCCGCTGCCCCAACGACAACCACTGAATAGTCAGAGCCGCGTCGCATGCCCGCTGCGTCAAGGGCCTGCTCCAACAGCGTGTCGACGTTCGTTGTCAGGACGTCACTCACGTATCCACGGAGTACGAGATCGGCCAGATCGCGGTAGAACAACGGCACGGCTACCGACCGATAGAACGGCTGAAGAATCTTGTATCGCTGGACCGGCGTGTGCTCCGCCATCCAGGCGGCGAAGGCACCCTCGAGCTCATCGGTAGTGGAGTTCGGCCACGCCGGCAGGAAGCGGCGGACCTTCTTGGCGTCGGTCTTCTCGAAACGCCCGAAAATACTGCGTGCCATATCGGCATGGCTGGGAACCCCCGCCGCCCGTCCGCAGCCGTCCCCGAGAAAGAACGGATAAGTCCGCGGAGGGTTTGCCGCCGCTGCGTGGCGCATTCTCTCCGCCAGTGCGCCGACTCGCTCAACGCGGATCATTGGTGCCACTCCCACGTTCCACGATTCATGCTGACCAACCCCTCAAACCAGAATGCCCTCAATATCAGGGTTAAGACAACCGCGAAGGGGCTCAGGATTAGAAACCAACCACCCACCGGGGGCCGAGCTTCGTCACGACCGAGGGGCCTCGCACCGTTCTGTCGGGCTCGATGCTCGATGTAGCGACTGTCGGCATTCTCGATCCGTGGAGTCGTTGAAGCTGGTAACTCGGCCCGGCAGCCGCACCGTGTCGCTCTGTTCATTCGGAAAATCAGGTGTTCAAAACTCTGTCGGCCTGGCTACCCGAGCAGGCGTTAGAGAGCGGACGACTCGCCGCTAGCGCCGCACGCGGACACGACAGACCGGCGATGGAGTCCTTCCACCTCCATCCGGTAATGCAGCGCCCCGTGGCGCACGAAGTCCCAGATCCAGGCCCTGAACCGGACCCAGCTCGGGCTGCCGTCGCTCCGGGTTCTTCTGCACGATGTGGAGGCGCCGAGCTCGTACTCGAGGTGGTTTGCGGCCGCCGCGGCCACCGGCGAATCGGGTGGTGTAGACCATCGCGTTGTCGGTGAGCGTGGACACCAGATACTCGTGCTGGCCTGCGGTTCGGCTGAAGGTGTCCAGCACGATCCGGGCGGTGACCCGGACGTGGGCGCTGAGGTGGAGCGCATAGCGGGAGTGATCGTCGAGCCAGGTCAGGATCTCCACGTCCGCCCCGGCGCCGGTCCCGGCGTGGGTCTTGGCGCCGATCGCGGTGGTGAGCCAGTAGTGGGTGAAGTCCGATTGCGAGCACTCGTTGGGCATGGCTGATTCGAAGCGGATGTAGGACGATCTGGGCCGCTTCGCTGGGTCGGGGATGACCGTTCCGTTGCGGACCAGGATTCGGTTGATCGTGGCCCGCGACAGCTTCACCTGGCGGTGATGGTGCAGGTGCCAGCCGATGGTGTCCGCGCCGGCGTCCAGGCCCTGCTCGGTCAGTTCCTTGCGCAGCCGCAACACCAGCTCCACCACGTCGGTCGGCGTCGCGGTCGGACTGGTCAGCGGGCGTCTCGAACGCCGCCTCGCCCTCGACGTCGTGGCGGGCCATCAAACGGCTGATCCACCCCTGGGAGACCCCGTAGGTCCTCGCGACCTCCGACTGCGAGCTACCGGCAACGACCGCTGTGATGACCAGGCGACGCATCGAAATGGCACAGCGTCGAACCCACAGCCCTCACACCCACGCCGCCATTCCGATGTCCTGAGCCACGACATGAATCGCCCCGGGTCTGATGGAGGCTCTCAACCCATGGAGGATCAGAGTGATGGCGGCACCAAGGAAGTGCGGCGACGAGTTGCGTGAGCGGGCCACCCGGATGGCGGTGGAGGCACGTAAGGACCCGGCGACACGGTCGGGAGCTGTCGGTTGGATCGCGGAGCGATTGGGCGTGCACCCCGAGACGTTGCGAGGGTGGGTCCGGCAGGCCGAACTCGACGGCGGAGTCCGATTCGGCACGACCAGTGACGATTCGAAGCGGATCGCGGGCCTCGAGCGGCAGAACCGTGAGCTGAAGCGGGCCAACGAAATCCTGCGAACGGCGTCAGCGTTTTTCGCGGCCGCGGAGCTCGACCGCAAGATCAAGTGACGGTGCCGACAGCGGTGCTGGTCGACTACATCGATCAGCACCGCGACCGGTCCGGGGTCGAGCCGATCTGTGAAGTCCTGGAGTCTGCTGGGACCAGGATCGCCCCGAGCACCTACTACGCCGCGAAGACCAGGCCACCGTCGGCGCGCACCGTGCGCGACGCCGAGCTGGTGCTGGTGATCGGCCAGGTCCACAAGGACAACATCGGCGTCTACAGCGCTCGTAAGGTCCACGCCGAGGTCAACCGCAAGGGCACGAAGGTAGCCCGGTGCACCGTCGAACGACTGATGAAAGCCGCAGGGCTGCGCGGGATCAGCCGGGACAAGACCCGCAAGACCACGACCGGCGACGGCGCCGAGACCGAGCGCCCGGCGGACCTGGTCGAGCGCCAGTTCGCCGCCCAGGCTCCCAACCGACTGTGGGTAGCGGATCTGACCTATGTCCGCACGCACTCGGGTTGGGTCTACGCCGCGTTCATCCTCGACGTATTCTCCCGCATGGTCATGCTCGACCTGGCCACACCGCCGCCGTTACTCAATCGTTACATCGGTCTCTTCCTGGATGCCTACTGCGCCTTCATGGTGGAGAGACCGAAAGGTAGTACCGTCCGAATTGCTGGGCGGTCAGTGGCGGTTGTCCTCGGGGTGGGGACAGCGTAGAGCGGTAGGGGGACTGGGTATGACCGAGGACGGTTTTCTGTGTCGATCGAACCTCAGAGCAACCGAGCTGCATCAGATGCCACAGGTGACGGTGCCGCGATGACGTCGACGATGTCGCGGGCTCGCGCCGAGCTGGCGTTCCTGCGAACGAGCGTCGTGAGCCGCAGCGAAGTGGCGCGGCAGGCTGCGGACGCGATCGAGAGCTACCTTCGGGATCGCGGCCCAAGCGACGGTGGTTCGATCGTTCGCGTCTTGTCGGAGCGGTCGGACGTCTATCTGCCGGCCCCGGCTGTTCAGCAGGCATTACACGAACTGGACCGGACCGGCCGGGTCAAGCGGGACGGCGATGGCCGCTACGACCTGGCGAATCCGAGTTGAGCGGGCCGCAAGTAGCGGAGATCGAGGCGCGCTGCAAGCGCAAGGCAGACGAAGACGACGACGAAACGATCGTCGCCGCCAAGGCTCTCGGCACCGCCGATGCGTACGCCCGTCTGTCACGGCTCAGATATGGCCAAGACTACGACCGCGTCCTGTATTCGAGTGCGTTTCGTCGACTGGATGGAGTCACGCAGGTTGTCGCATCCAATGAGATCCCACTCTTCCACAATCGCCTGACGCATTCGTTGAAGGTCGCGCAAACCGGCGGATTGATTGTCCGGTCAATTCTCGAACAAGATGAAAACCAGCACGCTGTCGCGGAGATAATCACGCTTCACGGAGGCCTGAATCCGCGTGTAGTGCGCGTCGCCTGCCTAGCACATGACCTCGGCCATCCGCCTTTCGGACACATCGGCGAAGAGGCACTGCAGGACATCGTCGACCGACCCCACGAACTGCTTCGCGATTATCCCGAGTCGGCCGGTCCATTGAAGGACGGATTCGAGGGAAACGCGCAGAGTTTCCGCATCGTCACTCGCCTCGCTTTCCGCCAGGCAAGTAAGACCGGCGACAACGTGGGGCTCAATCTCACCCGCGCGACTCTGGCAGCGCTGTCAAAGTACCCATGGTCCCGTAGCGACGGGCGATCGAAGAAAGTCGGCAAGCAGAAGTGGGGCGCCTACGACGATGACTACCCGACTTTGCAGTGGGCGTTGGAAGGTATCGAAACCCGGGATGTGAACTTTCACGGACAGGAGCGCCGCGAGAGTCGATCAATCGAGGCACAGGTGATGGACTGGGCCGACGATATCGCATATGCCGTACATGACATCGAAGACTTCTTTCGGGCAGGCTTGATTCCACTCCATGTTCTCGCCGAAGGCGGGCAAGAGACGAAGGCGTTCGCCTCGTATGCGCTCGGCAGGATTTATAACCGACTCGAAGGAATCCGGGTCGACAAAGGAACCGACAAGGGCGAATTGCTCGATCCCAACAAGATCCGCGATTACTTCGCCCGGGCTCTGAATGACTTTCCCAAGCAAGGCTTCATCGGAAGCGTCGGCAATCGTGCAGCACTGCACACCTTCGCTTCGGCCATTATCAAGCGCGCCACCAGAGACGTCCGGCTCGTCAAGGGCGGCCTGGTGCTCCCCGACGTCGAGTCCTACGTCATCATAGAGATGCTCAAACAGCTCACAGGCTTCTACGTCATTGACCGCGCCTCACTGAGTTCGGCGCAGCGCGGCCAGCAACAGATTCTCGTTAGCTTGGTCCAAGAACTTTGGCAGTGGCTCAGGGACTTCTCGCAGAAAGATGTACCCTCCTACGTTCTCAACGCAGCTGAATTGAGCTCGGACGACGGCGCCAAAGAGAGGACGGAAGAGGCCTACCGACAGGATTGGCGATACCGCAACCTCCCCCCTCGCCTTGTCGACTTCGTTGCTGCCGCTCGTGGCGGGGCTTCTGCCGTCGAGCCAGACGACGATGACGTAGCTCAAGATATGCTCGCCCGGATCCAGCTCAGAGGGGTCATCGACTATGTCTCGTCGCTCTCCGAGACGCAGACCATCGAGCTCCACGAGCGCTTGTCGAGAGGCTGGGGCAGCTCGATGATCGATCCGTGGCTCACTCTATAGCGGGCAGCTCGCGACAATCCTTCGACTCGGACCACGGCCAGCCATTACGGCAACAGTTGACCGATGCCGTGATTTGTGGATTTGTAAACGGGCTCTTCACGATCCAGGGTGTAGTCGGGGCCTGAAGCCACCGGTCTCGAGGAGTGATCTGGCGATG
>NZ_JBHSKE010000075.1:0-219931 GCF_042657745.1 Kribbella qitaiheensis
GCGCTCAGCGCCTAACCAACCAGAGGATCACGCGACACAACCGCTACACCACCCCGCTGGACTTGACCCTGATCCGCGACGGATCTACGCCAACTGATGCGCGACCCTGCCCGGCTTCGACTGCGGCATGCTGGCGGTCTTAACGTACGGACCTGTCGGTGAGCGGGTGTGTCGGCGGCGAGCGCGTCGGCCAACCCGACGATCATCGCGTCTGGCGAGACGAGCGATCGTCAGACTGCGCCGGTTAGCCGACGACGGCTGTCGCTTCAGCGGCCTGCAGGATGAGTTGGGTCGCGGCCTCGGGCTGGGACACGAACGAGACGTGCGAAGCCGCGACCTCCACGATCGTCGCGTTGGCGCGCTCGGCCATGAACCGCTGCAACTCCGGCGGGATGGCCTTGTCCTCGGTGCCGAGCAGATACCAGCACGGCAGGGTGTTCCACGCCGGCGGGGCCGACGGCGTGGCTGCGAATGCCGCGGCGGCGTAAGGCCGCTGTGTCGCGGCCATAACTGCGGCCGTCGCAGGATCGACGTCGGCGGCGAAGGCTTCTCGGAAGGCCTCGGGGGCGAGGTAGAGATCGACGCCCTCGCTCCCGTCGGGGTTGGTGAACGGAACGGGCCGGATCGAAGGCCCCACAAGGCTGCCTTCGAACCTTTCGAGGAGCTGCTGCTGGCTCTCGCCGACGTCGCACATCCAGCCGTTGAGGTAGACGAGCGCCTGGACCTGCTCGCTGCCGATGGCGGCGGTGGAGATCACATTCCCGCCGTAGGAGTGGCCGACGAGCACGATCGGACCGCTCAGGGTCCGCAGGAACTCGGCCAGGTAGGCGGCGTCTCCAGCGAGGTCGCGAAGCGGGTTGCCGAACCCGATGGCGGAATACCCGCGATCCTGCAGGGCACGGATTTCGGCGTCGAAGCCGGTCGCGTCGGCCCATGCACCGTGGACCAGGACGATCGTCGGGGTCTCAGCAGCCATTCCCATCAGAGCTCCAATGTTGACGGATTGCGTATGTCGCGACTGTAGACCTGTGAGTGGTGCTGGGGGCCAAGGCAATCGAAACGATTGGTGGCGGCCTTCTCCGCCTCCGGCGCGGCGGAAGGGAGCTCGGTGCTCAATCCAACCGAGGCCGCCGCCAGTGGAAACTAGTGGTCGTGGAACGTTCGGATTGCCGGATGCGGCGCAAGGATGACCGTGACCGCGGACGATGACGGGTCCGCGGCGCCGCAGCCGCCGGCCCGAGGCAAGGGCGGGTGGTGGCGGCGGGTACGCCCGGCCGTCCTGCTCGTGCTCGGCGGTGTGTCGCTGTACCTGTTGCTCCCAAGCCTGCTTTCGGTCTTCGGGTCGTGGCGATCGCTCTCCCATCTGGACTGGCCCTTCGCGATCCTCGCCCTCGCCTGCGAGATCGCGAGCTATGTGTGTCTGTGGGAGGTCGATCGGATCGTACTGGGCACCCGCGCCTGGTTCCCCGTCGCTGCCGCGCAGCTCAGCGGGTTCGCCGCGGCCCACGTCCTGCCCGGCGGTGGCGCCACCTCCACAGCTGCCACGACCTCGGTGCTGCGCAAGGCCGGCGTCGCCGACGACACAGGCGAGATCGTCACGGCGCTCGGCGCAGCCTCCCTCCTGCAGATGGCGACGACCTTCTCCCTGCCCGTGCTCGCGCTACCAGCGGTCCTGGGCGGGGCAGCGATCAACCACAGCCTGGAGGCTGCGGCCTACCTCGGCGCCGCCATACTCGTAACACTCCTGGCAGGGGGTACGGCGGCCTTCGTCAGCGATAAGCCGCTCGAGAATGCCGGACGCGCGATTCAGTGGCTCATCAACGCGACGATCAGGCGGCACAAGCACGTTACCGACATTCCGCAGCGATTGCTCGCGGATCGCGACTTCGTCCGCACGACGGCCGGCCGGCATTGGAAGGCGACACTGTCGGCGGCCGTGGGCAACACCGTATTCGACTACCTCGCGCTGCTCGCCGCGCTTCACGCAGTCGGAGCCGACCCGCGACCGTCGCTCGTCGTCCTCGCGTACGTCGCGGGAGAGCTCCTGGCGCTGCTGCCCTTCACTCCCGGCGGGCTCGGCTTCGTCGAGGCCGGCCTCGTCGGGATGCTCACCCTCGCAGGCGTGCCCAGCGGCGACGCGCTGGCGGCGACCTTGCTCTACCGCATCGTCGCGTACTGGCTCCCGCTGCTCGCCGGAGGCGTCGCATACCTGCTCTTCCGGCACCGCTATGGCTCCAGCAACGCGCAGAGTTGACGAGCCGCAAAGTCAGAGGTAGGCCTTGCGCCGCAGCCATTGCAGTGAGGGGTATCCCCAGATGGGTGGGAGGTAGTTGGTGCACAGGCGGTGGGTGACCGCGATCGCGAACGCCGTGGACTCGTCGACACCGAACGCGACCAGGCCCGCTGTGAGGGTGGCCTCGGCCGCACCGACGCCGCCCGGTACTGGGATCAACCCTGCGAGCGCGGACGCCACCAGGTTGACGAACAGGAGCTGTGCCAACGTGAGTTCGACTCCGTAGCCGTGGCAGACGGCACCGAGTGTGAGCGCGAAGGTCAGTTCCCCGCCAAGGTTGCCGCCGAAGAGTTCCAGCCTCTTTCGTCGGGTTCGCAGCACGACGCGGAGGGTGGCAAGGCCTTGGCGCATCGATGGGAGGACCTTGCGGCGGATGGACGGGACCAGCCAGATCACGGTGGCGCTGACGAGAAGCGCAACGATGATTGCCGCGACCAGTCGGCTATCAGGAGTGCGGATCTGCACGTCGCTGCTGTGCAGGTTGAGGTCGACCAGGGGCAGCATGAGCAGGACGAGGATGATCTGCACGATCTTTTCGGCCAGGGCGTCGACCGCGCCTGAGGCCACGGCCTCCGCAGCTGATCCTCCCATTCGCTGAACAAAGCGCACAGTGGCGGCGATCGTGCCGGCCGAGCCGGGAACGGCCACGCCAATGAACTTTTGCGCCGACTTCAACGCGACGCACGGCACCAGTGGAAGGGGGGTGGCCACGGCTCCCCGCAGAGAGATCGCCTCTGGAACGAACCCGAGCTGAGCCACCAGAAGCGCGGTAATGAGCCAGGCCGGTTCGGCGTTGCGCAGGGCGTCGGCGATCGTGTCGAATCCGATCTCCGCAAGTTGGCCGATCAGCAGGTAGGCGGCCAACGCCACCGCTGCGGTGACCAGGAAGTCGCGGCCGCGGATCCGCCGCATCGGCTTGATCTCGACTGGTTGAGTGCCCGCGGCGGCTGCGGCCGCGGCCCGTAGCGCCTTGAGGGCGACCTCGTGGGAGCCGGCCAGGTCCCGCGTGTGCGGGGTCAGAGCGGCACGCTGCAAGTACGGCAATGAACCCGTCACAGCGTCGACGCCGACGCCATCGATGGCTGTTGCGAGCGCGCGGTCGGGGCCGACGAGCGCCGTGCAGGCGACGAGCAACTCCGCGACATCGATGTCGACCGCCGAGCGTGGAGCTCCCAACGTCGCCGCGGCGAATCCAACGAGCACAGGCTGACCGTCGTTCAGGATCACATGATCGGCGTTGAGTCTTCCGTGCGAGATGCCCGCCGCGTGCAGTCTGGCGACCTGACGCCACAGGTCGAGCAAGGTCTCGTCCGTGACCTGATCGGCACGCATCGCCTCGAGACGGTCGTCGTCGGTTCGTCGGGTGACGAGGCCCGCGTCGCCGCCGGGTCCTAGCGCCGCCATGACCACCTCAGGGACGCGCACACCTGCCCGGGCGGCCATCAGGGTCGCCAACGCCTCGTGCTCGACCTGCTCCAGTCGTCCGACCGGTGCGCTGCGTGGAGGGTCCCGATACATGAGCAGGCGCCAACGACGCGCCAGGCGCTGAGTGTCCTGTGCGTCACGACCCAGCACCCGAATGTGGAGCGGTCGTCCAACCCGGTCACGTCCGGTGTACGCCGCCGCACCGCGCTTCTGGTGGGTCGACGGCCGGAGGTCGTCGACGTCGACGCCCAGCGACTGCACCGACTCACGAACGATATCGGCCGGTGGTATTCCGGCAGCAGAACCGAACAGCAGCCGGACCAGAGCGCCAGATCCGAGTCCGAGAGCCAGTGCGGCCAGCACATCAGAGGGCAGCGCGGCTGCCATGGCCAGCAACGCCACAGCCGCCAACGCGAGGAGCCAACCGAGCAGACGCCGAACAGGCACAACGAGCTCGGGGCCGACCACGGCTACGACGGCGGCCGCGGCCGCGAGACGGTACTCAGGGAATCCCCACCGAGACCACATGTCTGTGTCGACGGCAAACCAGCTCGGCCCAACTACCTGCCCGAGGACGCTCCCCGCGCCAGCCAGCACGGCAAGCGCAACCAAGACGTCACGAGCTAAGCGCCACCGGCGACGGACCAGGATGTCGACGACGACGACCAGCGCGAGCACGAGCAGGGCTACAACCAGCGCCCGCCAGAGACCTTCGGTCCAGCCAAGAATTGTGACCAACGCTTGCCCGGCGGCCTCATCCTGACCAGGCGCCGACACCGCGATCGCGGCCGCCGCACCTGCAAAGACAACCATTGCACCCAACAGGACTGCGTCGATCGTGCGGCGATTCCTCCCGCCCACCTCAGCGGCGATGAGCAGCACCAGGTGGTGGTCTTGTCGAGCGCCGCGCACGGGTAGTTACCCCACCACGTCAGAGGCAGCTCGGTCCCAATCGCGCGAGAGCCCGAGTGACGCGGACAACAACCCCGGCGACTCGCAACGCAGCTGAAGCAGTGCCTCTACTCTGCTGAGCAAGCGCCTCCTCCCACCCGGCGGCGCAGTCATCATCGCGGTTGCCATTTGTGCCCTTTGATTGAGCTGGGCCAAGAACAAGAATGCTCCTCCGCGCAAAAAGTAGCATCTGCTGCGCCACTCACTGCGAACCGGCGCAGCTCACCGACTCCGAGCACGCCATCGCCGAACTTGTGGTGGCTTGTGCGGTTCCGTCGGCCGCTCGGGCTTCGGCAGTGTCTGTCACGCCCGCGTTCCAGACGGTGAGCTTGGAAGGGCCTCCCGGTCGGCCGAAAGCCCCCCGCTCCAGGCTCCACGAGTAGCGCCGACGACCGCAGCGATCCCTCGGGGTCGCGGGGGTTGCCATGTGGGTCGCCGAGGCGTTGGCTGAATCTGTTGTGGACCGCATCCGGAATCCCATAAGGAGGGACGAGATGGACTTTTCCACACGGTTTGAAGACCTCGAGAAGCGCACCTCCGCAGCGCTGACCTCGGTGAAGGGCGCGGCGACCGAGTCGCGCGACCAACTCCGCGAGCGGATTGACCAAGCCCAGGTCGACCTCGACCTGGCAGGCAAGGACGCCGAGCAGAAGGCCGGCGAGACCGCCGAGCGCGCGCAGAGCAAGTGGGCGCAGATGAAGGCTGACGCGACGGCCAAAATGGACGATGCCAAGGCGAAGATCGACAAGCGCAACACGCAGCTTGACGCCAAGATGGCGGCGAACGACGCGGACTGGGCTGAGGCGGACGCGATCGACGCAATCGACTACGCGCAGTGGACGGTCGAGAACGCGCGGCTGCTGGCCCTCGACGCCTTGGACGCGCGCGTATACGCCGACGAGCGGGCCCGGGCCGCGGAAAGCGCCCCGTAACCCGTGTGCCACACCTGGCGACGGGCCCTGATCCGAGACCGCGGACGGGAGATGCAGCGGGTGGAAAAGCTGCTTGAGGACGCCTAGATCAAGCTCAGCTCGGTGGTCAGCGACCTGTTCGGGGTGTCCGGACGGGCGATGATGCACGCGCTGATCGCTGGCCAGCGCGAGCGGTCCTGGATGCGATGCTTGCCGTTATCGTCCTCACTGTGACATTCGCCTGACTGCAAACTGCGCCGCTGACCATGCTCCTCATGCCTGTCATTCAGCACCTTCGTGCTTTGCGTCCCTCGTCGCGGGGATGGTCTGTGCGGTCAACGCGCGCTTTTCCGCGGATGCACCCACGAGCTGCCAGCGCCGATATGCGTCGACTTGACGGTGCTGCTCGACGTACCCGCCGTCCGTCCGCCGGACTATCTGGCCGGTCTCGACGCCGAGCACCGCAATCCGCGCGTCCCGTTCCTGCAGCCCGTCGCAGATGCGGCGGGTGATCACCAGTGCGGCGGGCGGGCCCAGGATCACGAGGACCTGAAAGACGTGCAGGAGTGAGTTGACCGAAAGGTGGAACAGCACGGCCATGGTGTCTGCGCCGGCTGCGGCCCAGAGGATGCCGTAGAAGGTGATACCGGCGACTCCGATGCCGGTTCGGGTCGGGTTGTTGCGCGGCCGCTCGAGGAGGTGATGATGCCTCCGGTCGCCGGTCAGCCGCTCCTCGATGAACGGGTAGACGGCGACGAGCGCAAGGAACAGCGTGCAGACCGTGACCGGCAGCAGTACGGCCAAGCTGAACGTCTTGCCCCACCAGACGAATTCCCAGCCTGGCGCCAGCCGAAGCGAGCCGTCGAGGAAGGCGAGATACCACGCCGGGCCGACACCGGCCGAGGCGTTCGCCGGATCCGCGGGGCCGTACAGCCACACCGGGTTGATGGTGGCCGTCGCGGCCATGAAGATCGCAACCCCCGCGACGAAGCAGAACAGGCCAACACTCTTGACCGCGGCCACAGTTGCCGGACGTCCCACCACGTTGTCTTCCGTTCGCCCGGGTCCGGCGAACTGCGCGGGCTTGTGCCTGAGCGCGAGGACCGCGCCGACAACGAAGAGGACGACAAGTACGGCGGGCAGGACGACGATGTGCAACGGGTAGAACCACGAGATCACATCGCCCGGGAACTGCCCCCCGAACAGCAGGGCCGAGAGCGCAGAGCCGACGAGGGGAGTCGCCTGCAGGACACCGTCGAGTACGGCGAGGCTCATGCCGGACGCCATGTCGTCCGGGAGTGAGGTGCCGGTGAGGCATGCGGCCAGCATGACGATGAGCAGCCCGAAGACAACGAGCCAGTTCAGGCGCCGTGGCCGGCGGAACCCGGCGGTGAAGAACAGCCGCAACAAGTGCAGCGTGATCGCCGCCACCATGATCAGCGTCGCCCAGTGATGGACCTGGCGCATCAGCAACCCACCGCGGACCTCGAAGGTGATCGCCATGGTCGAATCCAGTGCCCGTGACATCTCTACGCCGCGCAGCGGCGCGTACGGTCCGTCGTACACAACGTGATCGACCGACGGTTCGTAGTTCACCGTCAGGACCACGCCGCTGAGCACGATCACGACGAAGCTGTAGAAGGCGATCTGGCCGAACAGCAGCGACCAATGGTCGGGAAATACCCTTGCTCGCAGGTTGCTCCATGAGCGGTGCATGGCTCGACCCTCCCTGGTCATCCTCCACGCCGGGCCGCAATCCGCGGTCATCCATACGACACCGCAGCCAGCGCGACTGTGACGTCCCGTGTCGCACATCACGCTCACGTCAGCGCTGGATCGGACGCCCGGGCGGGCTGGGCGAGGAGAGTTCGCGCTGATGGACTTGATGGTCGTGGTCTGCCCCCTGCAGCTCGGTCTCCCACGGTTGCGGTTCCGGTTGCAGTTCGGCCGCGTTCAGTCGCGTTCGGACAAGATGCGGTGACGAGCGACCGAGGCGAGATGAACCCTGCGAATCGCTCCGGACACCGCCAGGTAGCAGACTGGCTGCTGGTCAGCGATCGGACGGCGCGATGCAGGAGCCCCACGTGGGCCGACGTGGTGGCCTGGTCGCAGCGATCGTCGACCTAGGCTGTCGCTCTGTTCGTCTGCGGTCGCTTCGCCGGCGCGGCCCAGCAGTCCCCAGCTGCCTGGGGCGGCCGAGATCAGGGGCAGGTCTTCTCGTAGGGGCGGTCGGCGAACGCCTGGGTCCACTCGTCGGGGGTGAGGTTGCGACCCGCCATTGTGCAGGCGTAGGCGATGGCCTGTTCGAGGCGCGTGTCCCAGCGGTAGGTCTGTCCGTCGTATGCCGCGATGGTCACAATGTCGTTGCCCTCGGCGAAGCTTGGGGAGACGGCGACTGGCTCGGCTCCGGTGGAGGTGGCGACGGTGCCGAGGAGGTCGAGTGTGCGCGCGTCCCAGAGACTGACGGTGCCGTCCGCGGCGCCGGACACGAGGCGTGAGCCGTCTGGTGAGAAGCGGACGAACAGGCCCTCATCTTTGTGTCCGGCCGGCGCGCGCCTGACCTGTCTCGACTGCGCATCGATGGTGAGCACCTCGCCATTGACCCCGATGACCGCGATGCGGCGGCCGTCGGGCGAGTATGTCGCGTCGGTGACGAGCAGCCTTTGCAGATCGCCATCCGAGACCACCGTGCCAGTCGCAATGCGGATGATCCGCCAGCGCTGGTCGACGGGTTCCCGGGAGAAGGAGCCGAAAACCACCGCGGTCTCACCGTCCGGTGACGCCGCACCAAGAGCTCCCCACAGCGGGACCGTTCCGCTGGGCAGTAGCGTCTCCGCGTCGAAGATGCGGAGGTAGCCTAGCGAGTCGGCCACTGCGATACGAGCACCGCGTTCGACGTAGGTCATCGCGGAGATTTCCAGGTCCAATTGCTCCTTGCGCACCTTGCCGGTCTGGGAGTCCACAACCGTGATCTCGTCGATGTCGTGGATGGCGAGGTGCCGGCCGTTGGGGTGCCAGGTTGCGGAGGTCAAGGGTCTCTCTCCGAGCTCGAGGCCGAGACGCGCGGGGGTAGTGGTGGCGCCGGTTGTCGTGTCCGCGAAGTTCACCCAGGAGTCCTTTCCGTCGCGCCACAGGTAGGCCGTCGTCCTGCCGTCGTCGGAGGTGAGCACGTGCAGGTAATCGCGCGCGGGCACGGCCTGCGTCCGGCGAAGGTATTGCCGGTGCCCGGACAGGTCGTAGACGTGAATGATGCCCTTGTCGCCGCCGGTGTACAGCGCCTGACCATCGGGACTGAAGCTGACCGGCGTCAGTTCGAGGCCCGCCACAGTCATTGGGGGCGACGGTTCGAACGTCTTGATGCGGTCGCGGGGGGTGCCGGTGGCCACGTCCCAGACGATGACCTCCCCATCGAGCGAAGTCGAGCCCAGCAGCATGTCGTCGCGGGAGAAGGCCAGGCTGTCAGTCGGGGCGGTGTGCCCGCGCAGAACCTTGACGGTCTTGCCGGTGTGCGCGTCGACCAGACCTGTCGCGGTGGCGGCCCCCTCCTGGTTCTGCAGTTGGAGTGCCAGGAGGTCTCCTCGCGTGCTGATGTCGATGCTGAGCAAGCCTCGGAGGTCGGGGCGCTGCCACTTTTGTGTGCGCGTGGCCACGTCGTAGGCGGTGAGTGGCGACTGGCTGTAAATGGTTCGGCCATCTGGGCTGAGGACGATCCCCTGGGCGCCACGTGGGACCGCCACCTCGCGCGGTGCGCGGCCGGCCGTGCCGAGGTCCCACACGAGCAGGCGCACCGGCTCCTCAGGGTCCCTGTCATACAGGTCGGAATCCGCCCAGACGCTGGCGGCGAGATAGCGTGAGTCGGCGCTGAAGGCGATGTCGAGGTAAGAACCGGTGCGCGGCGGGATGGCGATGGGTAACGGGTCGAGGGTCTCGGCGTCGAGCAGCCGAAGCATCGAGGGGGCGGCGGTGGCCGCCAGGTACCGGCCGTCCGGACTGTAGCGCGCAGTGCTGAACGCAGGCTCGATGGCCGCCGGTCCGAAGGAGTATGAGTCGGTTACCCGACCCGTGCCGGTGTCGTACAAGTGGAAACCGGCCCGGTCGTCACCGGCAGCGATCCGGCTTCCGTCGGGCGACACCGAGATGCCGTTTACATACCTGCTTGAGGTAGGGAACGATCTGACCAACGTGGGGAGTTTGCCGATCGCCGCCACGAGGTTCGCCCGTGTCTCAGGGGAGTCGTCTAGCCGAGCGCCGTGCGCGGCGAGCAGCACTGAGTGGCTGATGCCCTCGGTCAGCTGTGCGCGTGCCCCGACCCGGCGTGCGAGCTCGCTGGTCGCCACTCGTTCAGCGCGTTCTGCCTGGCGGACCGCAACGAGGCCTGCGATCAACGCGCCGACAAGCAGGATGGCCGCGGTGCTCAGGGCGGCGCGGAGGCGGCGGTTGACGCGGGCCTGGTGCCGGGCCTGGCTTTCGGCTGCGCGGAGCTCGGCCTCCGACAGTCGCTTGCTCTCGGCAAGGAAATCTTGTTCGGTCGCTGTCAGGGCGAGCGTCGTACGTTCTTGCCAATCCAGCGCCTTCGCGAGGCGCACCCCGCGGTAGAGCTCGCTGTCCGGGCGGCCGAGCGTGTCCCAGGAGTCGGCCAGGGTGGCGAGGTGGTGCAGGATCTTCTGGCCTTCGAGGTCGTCGTCGAGCCAGCCGCGCAGTCGCGGCCAGGCACGGGCTAGCGACTCGTGGGCGAGCTCGACGACACCGGTGTCGCTGGTGACCAGCCGCGAGCGGACAAGCAGATCGATCATCGCGTCGTTCTCAGGCCCGGTGACGACCAGCCGCCGCGGCAGCCGGCTGCGGACCGGCTCGCCCTCCGGGCCAGGTGTGATCAGGCGCAGCATCAGGTCGCGCAGTACAGGGCGCTGCCCTGCGGGGATTCGCTCGTAGATCTCCTCGGCCGACTGGGCGACCGCACCACGGATCCCGCCCGAGGCGTTGTAGCCCGCCACAGTCAGGGTGCGGCCTTCACGCCGCTGCCACGTCTCGGCCAGTGCGTGCGACATCAGTGGAAGTGCGCCCGGCTGATCGGCGACATCGTTGACCAGTAGGTCGACCAGCCCCGGCTCGACGACCAGTGAGGCCAGCCGGGCCGGATGTTCGATCGCTGCCCGCAGGTCGGTCTCAGTCATGCCGGCGAGCAGGTACAGCCCCTGCTCCACGGCGCGAGCGAAGCCGGGATGGGAGGAGATGTCGGCCAGCCGATCGGCGCGGAACGACAAGATCAGCGGAGCCACGGCCTGGTGGGCGCTCAGCGCGGTCAGGAATGTCTCGCGCTCCGCGGTGTCCTGGCACAGCGAGAACACCTCCTCGCACTGGTCGACGACCAGCGCGGGCGGCGCGCCCTGGCCCGGCATCGCAGCGGCCAGCGCGGCGACCGGATGCGCACCCGGGGTCATCACCACGACGCGGACCCCATCCCGGCGCAAGGCAGCCGCGACCCCTGCCCGCACCAGCGAGGACTTGCCACAACCAGACGGGCCGACCACCGCCAGTGCCGACGTCTCGGACAGCTTACGCAGGCACGCCGCGACGTCGGAGTCCCGGCCGAAGAAGCCGTCCGCGTCGTCCACGTCGTACGACTTCAGGCCGAGATACGGGCAGTCCGGACTTGGCTCCGGCAGCGCGCTCTCCACCACCAATGACGGGTCCTGGCGCAGGATCGCCCGCTCCAGCGCATCGATGCCCGGGCTCGGGTCCAGGCCGAGCTCACGATCCAGCACGTTGCGCAGCCGCTGAATGGTCCGCAGAGCCTCGCCCTGCCGGCCAGCCTGATACTGCGCGGTCGCCAACAGAACCCAACGGCGTTCGCGCAGCGGGGCCTCAGCCACGAACCCCTGCGCCTTGGCCATGACCTTGTCATGTTGCCCTGACCGCAGCGCCGACTCGACGTACAGCTCCTCGGCCGTGTGCCGCAACTCCTCCAGCCGCCCCGCCTCGATCCGGCCGACGTCCCACCCGTCTAGATCGGCGAGGGGGCGGCCCCTCCACAGCGTCAGCGCATCCGCGAGAACCAGCGCGGACCGCTCAGCGTCCCCGGCCGCCAGTAGTTCGCGAGCACGGCCGACCGCGCGCTCGAACCGCTGCGCGTCGATCTCGTCCAGCGGTACGGCGAGGCGATAGCCCAGCGGCAAGGTCTCGATCGCGTGGATACCGAGAACCTTGCGGAGCCGGACTACACAGCCCTGCACCACCTTCGGCCAAGAAGGAGGTACCTGCTCCCCCCACAACACGTCGGCCAGTACCTCGGCGCTGACCACGTCTCCGGGGTGCACGGCGAGTGCTGCAAGTACGACCCGGTCGCGTCGTCCGAGAGCCTTGTGATCCCCCTCGATCGTGAGCGGGCCGAGAACTGCGATACCCACCCCTCGACTGTCGACCCCCCGAACCGGGCCGTCAACGGCCGCGATACCGCCGTGATACCGAGCCCAACCGACGCGATACCAACCTGAGCGACAACCGAGTCATGGAACGTCAGGCGCACCCCGGGCACACCAGAAGCGGCGGGCCCCCGCAAGACGCGAGAACAGGAGCACAGGAATCATGTCCGCACACGCACCGAAGCCCACATCCCAGGCTCGGAGGAAAGGTCTGGCCGCACTGACGGCGAGCGGCGCAGGCATCCTGCTGGCCCTCATGGCGACCGCCACGCCGGCGACCGGCATCGTGAAACCAGAGCCCAACGGCCCGTCCGGGACGTCGACGACCATGCCGAACCCGGGGCCACCCAACTACCCGAACTACGACCCGCAGTACGAGATCAGCCCTGTCGAGCAGAAGAGCGGCCTGGACACGACCTCGGTCGCGCTCGGTGCGCTCGGCGGCATCGCCCTCGGCGGAGCCGGGCTGGGCATCACCCTCGGCGTACAGCGACGCCGCGACCACTCGGCGCCGCACCCGGCCTGAATCCGTACGCCGCGACGCCTGAAAGGAGGAATCATGAACCGCAAGTACTGGGCCACCGTAGGATCCGCGCTTGCGCTGGGCGCTGCGACGCTCACCGCTACCGAAGCGTCGGCACAACTAGCCCCCGAGCCTTGGTCCGGGTCCACAACAACGCCGGATTGCCACTGGGCCTACCACCCTGCCTGCGAGGAGGCCCCTGTGTCGGTGCCCCCCGCGGAGGTGGCGCTCGACCCGGGTCTGTCGAACGACGGCGGGGCCGAGGCCCGGCAGGCGGGCGCATCCGCACTCGGGGGCGCCGGCCTCGCGTTCGCCGGCATGTGGCTGTACCGGCGTCGCCATGCGCGCGACATCTAGGCGGGTCGTCGTACCCGCGCGCCCCTGTAGGTACGACGGATCCGTGTCGGTAGCTGGCCCGATCGGCAGATGCCAGGGTGAACAGCCCCGCGCCTAGCGAGAGCGGCGCTCGCGAGCGCCCGTGCCTGTCCGCCGCTTCAGTGTTGTGACGACCACCGTCTGACGACAGTACCGGTGGGATGCTGCGCGAGGGGCCAAGATCACACCAGTGGTGGCTCTTCAAGACCCTGCAGGTGTTGGGTCTCGTTCAGAGACACAACCTGATGGCTGAAGGGGGTGTCGTTGCGCAGGAGGGTGGTGATACCGCCTGAAGTCAGCGGAAAGAAGACCCGGTCTGTCGACGTCATCGGCATACCGATCCAGGCAGCAATCAGATAGCTCGACGCGGACCCGTGAGACACCACTATCTGGTTCGCGACTGGTCGACGGAGGATGTCATCGAGGGCCGGGTACAGGCGTTCGACCAATGCCATTCGTGTCTCCGCACCAGTTGGTCCGTCGTGGTGGCCGAGTCGATCGCCGTATTCCGGAAGTGGGATGCGGCGCTCGGCGAGCCACGCTTGCGGACGCCCGTCAGCCTCACCGTTGCACCTCTCGCGAAGCCGCGCATCAGTCCGAACCTCGACGAAGAACCTCCGAGCAATTCGCTCTGCCGCTTGACTGGCTCGACGCAGATCAGAGGAGTAGACCTCGACCGGCTGGCGTCCGATCCTGCTCGCCAGGACCTCGGCGATGCGTTCGGCCTGCAGGCGCCCACGGGCTGTCAGGTCTGAGTCGTGCCAGCCTCCAACGACGCCGTCAACGTGATGCTGTGCCTCGGGATGCGTGACGAGGTAGATGTGTCTCATTCCCCTCCTCCGACCCACCTTTGCAGGCTCAGAGCCTCTCACGAGTCAGCACCGCCAAGGCGTCACCAGCCGCGTCTTCAATAGCGTTTGTTCGCCCGAACGCTCACCTAAGCCGGCTGTAACGTCGGCCGCCGTCGGCTCCGAGATCGTCATCGACTGCTCTGACTTCACGACCCCCACCTCGTCAGTGTTGCCCTAGGCAAGTGGTTGGCGCCACACCGGGCGAGCCCGGATCCCTTGCTGGACAGTCTCAGCCCGAGTACCGCACGTGACTGTCCGGTCGCTGCACCGGATTCGCCCTGCAACCGCTCGGGCCAGTCCGGACTCGTGATCACGTCGCGGGAAAGGATTGGACGGGGTGATGCTCGGGCTTGTAGCTTGCAGTGGACCGTGACACCGCCCGAGGAGGTGAGACCCATGAAGGCTGTATCGATGTGGGTGCTCCCTCTTCCCGTCACGGTCGGGCGATTGACGTAGGTGTCGCCCGGAGCGCCTCGGCAACTTGGCACTCCCGAAAGGCAACACCTATGCACTCTCCGCAGTTCACCGCCGAGCCGTCGTCGAACGATACGGTCGAGCGCGACTTCACCGCGGGCGACGTCCCCGGACTCCGGTTGTCGGCCTCCCGCGCCGATCGCGCGCCCCTCATGTTCGACGTGATCATTGCCGGGTGCGGGCCGACTGGCGCGATGCTGGCCGCCGAATTGCGGCTGCACGACGTACGGGTACTCGTTCTGGAGAAGGAAACCGAGCCCGCGTCGTTCGTCCGCATAGTCGGTCTGCATGTTCGCAGTATCGAGCTGATGGCGATGCGCGGACTGCTGGATCGCCTTCTCGAACGCGGGAGACAGCGTCCGGCCGGCGGATTCTTTGCCGCCATCACCAAACCCGCGCCCGAGGGCCTGGATTCCGCGCACGCCTATTTGCTGGGCATCCCGCAGCCGGTCATCGTTCACCTGCTCGAAGAACATGCGATCGAACTGGGTGCGCAGGTCCGGCGCGGTTGTGCGGTGGCCGGTTTCGAGCAGGACGACGAGGGTGTGACCGTCGAATTGGCCGACGGGGAACGGCTGCGTTCGCGCTATCTCGTCGGCTGTGACGGCGGGCGCAGTACGGTGCGCAAACTGCTCGGCGTCGGCTTCCCCGGCGAGCCCTCGCGGACCGAGACGCTCATGGGCGAGATGGAAGTGGGTGTGCCGCAGAAGGAGATCGCCGCCAAGGTGACCGAAGCCCGCGAGACCAACAAGATTTTCAGTCTCGGGCCCTTCGGCGAAGGGCTCTATCGCGTCGTAGTCCCTGTCGCGGGAGTCAGCGAGGCGGCAGTCAGCAATGATGGCGCGGAACCTCCCACCCTCGAGGATTTCAAACAGCAGTTGCGCGCCATCGCCGGAACCGATTTCGGCGTGCACTCCCCGCGCTGGTTGTCCCGCTTCGGGGATGCCACCCGGCTGGCCGAGCGTTATCGGGTCGGGCGGGTCCTGCTGGCCGGCGATGCGGCACACATCCATCCACCCACCGGCGGACAGGGCCTCAATCTGAGCGTTCAGGACGCGTTCAACCTCGGCTGGAAACTGGCCGCACAGATCCGCGGCTGGGCGCCGGAAACACTGCTGGACACCTACCAGGCCGAACGTCATCCGGTCGCCGATGACGTGCTGGACAACACCCGCGCCCAGATCGAACTGCTGTCGACCGAACCGGGCCCGCAGGCCGTGCGCAGGCTGCTCACCGAACTGATGGACTTCGACGAGGTGAACCGCTATCTGATCGAGAAGATCACCGCGATCGGCATCCGCTACGACTTCGGCGAAGGCCCCGACCTGCTCGGCCGCCGCCTGCGCGACATCGACGTGAAGCAGGGCCACCTCTACGGTCTGCTGCATCGCGGCCGCGGCCTGTTGCTGGACCGCACCGAACGTCTGACCGTCGGCGGCTGGTCAGACCGGGTCGATTACCTCGCGGATCCCACTGCGGTACTGGATGTTCCGTGCGTCCTGCTACGCCCCGACGGCCACGTGGCCTGGATCGGCGACGATCAGCAGAGCCTGTACGACCACCTCTCCCGCTGGTTCGGCAAGCCCGCCAACTGATTTCGCCTGAGCAACGAAAAGGCCTATCGGAATGCTGGAGACAGCATCAGCCGTGGTGCTCTGGCGCCAGGTCGGCCTGTGAGAAGAGTTGGCCTCCGAGTGACGACCGGAAGACGGCGGAAGAGCACCGCGGCAGTCAAGACCCCGCCCCCAGGACTCACCCGTGACCGCGCTATTCAGCAACAGCGGCAGCGAACTACCCCGTCGTCCGCGGGATCGCTTGACAGGTTCGGTGAAGAACCCGCGTCATTTCAACTCGTATCTGGGTCCGCCTGGCATACCGTGCTTGCCTGGTAACTGCTCGACAGCCTTGGCGAGCTCGAGTTCAACCGGGCCTGAGAGTTCGGGCGACAAGTTGCCCATGGCCACAGTGTCGCCCCGCGCTGAGTTTTCCGTCCCGCTCACGCGTGTGACAACACGGCAACAGCCTGACCCGCGCCGGCATGCAGGCGGCAGCGATGTCGCGATCTGCTCCGGGAACCAGGCCGCGTCGTACTGGACGAACCCCAGAAACGCGGGTGCATCGATGAACTTCGAGTCCTAGAGTGCGTGGGGTGAATCTTTCGCATCTCGGTGCGCCGATCGGGCCGATGATCCGCGTCCACGGCGGGTTCGCCAACCGGACGTACCGGCTCGACACCGACCAAGGGTCGTTCGCGGTGAAGGAGTTGAACCTCCTCGACCGCCGCTGGACCTACCGCATCGAGGACGTGTTCAGGTTCGAGCGGGCGGCCTTCGCCGCCGGCATTCCGATGCCGGAGCCGATCTCCGCCAGCCACCACACGCTCGTCCACCGGTGGGTCGAGGGAAAGAAGATGCCCGAAGCACCAGTGTCGGCGGCGTACGCGTTCGAGATCGGTGAGATCCTCGCGCGCATCCACGCGCTCGACGTCAAGTGGACCCACGGGTCGATCGAGGACCCGGCGTCACGGGACTGGCCCGAGCTCGCCGAGCGGGCGGCGTCGACCGGACAGCCGTGGGCCAACGAACTCGACTCCCAGGTCGAGACGCTCCTCGCCATTGCCCACTTCGTCGACACCTGCGAACGGCCAGGCCCCGTTGTACTGACCCACAGAGACATCCAACCGTGGAACCTGCTCGCTCGAGACGGTCGGCCAATAGTGCTCGACTGGGAGCTCTCGGGGATGCTCGACCTGGCCGGTGAGCTCGGTTCGACCGCGCTGAGCCTCGCGAAGGGACCTGGCTTCGACAACATCGAGCCCGCCATCTTCCGCTCGGTCCTCGACGGCTACGTCGCAGGGGGCGGAGCGCTGCCGCCGGCGGGTCCAAGCTGGTTCGTATTCATGATCGGCGGCTGGCTGGGGCACACAAGGTGGAACATCCTCCGTTGCCTGGCCGGTGTCGAGGCGAGCACAGGCCCTGACCTCGCGCTGTCGCACGAGTCCGTGCGCAACGGCGTGCGCGGCCTACCCGACATGTTCGGCCGACTTCCAGAGCTCGAGACGCTGCTCGTGTGACTGACCCGCTTCTGCGCGCCAAGAACGCCTCTACTTGACTAGTTCAGTGAAGCAGCCCGTCCCACTTGAGCTCGTACCTGCCCGCGTTCCACGGCATTCAGTCCTGCTCCGCTCGGCGGAGCTCTGCGCCGGGGATCCACACGATCTCTCTGTCGGTGCACCGGACGTGGCCGATCCACTCCCCCATTCTCATGAGCCCAGGCGTTCAGAACGCCGGCAGGCTGCAAGGCGCGCTCGACAGACCAGCCCGGTCGGAACTCATCGTCACCGTTATCGTCGAGCCACGGAACCTACCGGAAGTCGCGTGAGTTGGTCTTTGCCGCGAGTGAGAGTCGTTCTAGGCGGTCGGCGACGAGGTTGACGACGCCTTTGGCGCGTTCGACGCGGCCGCGGATGATGAGGGCGTTGGAGTCGCGGGCGATGCGGGCGTATTTGTTCCAGCAGCCGACGGAGATGACGACGTTGATCATGCCGGTTTCGTCTTCGAGGTTCATGAAGGTGACCCCGGAGGCGGTGGCGGGCCGTTGCCGGTGGGTGACTGCGCCGGCAGCTCGGACGCGGGTGCCGTCTTCGGCGTCGCGGAGCTGTTCGGCCGACAGGATGCCTGCGGCGGCGAGTTGTGGGCGGACTTCTTCGATGGGGTGTTTGCCGGTGGTGATGGAGGTGGCCCACAGGTCGGCCATGACGATCTCGACGTCGGTCATGCCGGGCAGCATCGGTGGCGGCCCGGCGGCGGTGACACCGGCGAGCTGGCCGGGGCGTTCTTCGGCGGCGCGGCCGGCCTCCCAGATCGCCTGCCGCCTGGTGAGGCCGAAGCAGTCGAAGACCCCTGCGGTGGCGAGCGCCTCGACCTGCGGCGCGGTCAGCCCGGTACGACGGACCAGGTCGGCCATGCTCGCGTACGGGCCGTTGTTGGTGCGTTCGGCAACGATCTGTTCGGCGATCTTGGTACCGATCTTCTTCACCTCGGCCAGCCCGAGCCGGACCGAGTACCGGCCGTCGCGGCGGTGGATGGTGCTGTCGAACTTGGCGCGCTCGTCGAACTCCCCCACCGGCGGCTGCGGATCATCCAAACAGTGAGGGTTCGCAGTGGGCGCGGTCTTCAGGTCGTCGCCGTCGAGTTCCTCGAGTTCGGCGTAGACGCCGGACAGGTGTAGGTCGGGGCGGCGGACCGTGACGCCGTGGCGGCGGGCGTCGGCGACCAGGGACTGGGGTGAGTAGAAGCCCATCGGTTGCGCCCGCAGCAGCGCGGCGAGGAACGCGGCCGGGTAGTGCAGCCGGAACCAGGTGGAGGAGTAGACGAGTAGCGCGAAGCTGATCGAGTGGGATTCGGCGAACCCGAAGTTCGCGAACGCCTCGATCCTCGCGTAGATATCGTCGGCCGCCGCGCCGGTGAGCCCGTGGCCTGCCATCCCGTCGTACAGCTGCTGTTTGAGGGAGGAGATCTTCTCGATGCCGCGCTTGGAGCCCATCGCCCGGCGCAACAGGTCTGCCTCGTCGCCGTTGATGCCGCCGATCGCCATCGCCATCTGCATCAACTGCTCCTGAAACAACGGCACCCCCTTCGTCCGCTCCAACACCGGCTCCAGCGCAGGGTGGGGGTAGGTGACGGGTTCCTCGCCGTTCTTGCGGCGAATGAACGGATGCACCGCATCGCCTTGGATCGGTCCGGGCCGGATCAACGCGATCTCGATCACCAGGTCGTAGAACCGCCGCGGCCGCAACCGCGGCAACGTCGCCATCTGGGCGCGGGACTCGACCTGGAACACCCCGACCGAATCGGCGTTGCACAGCTGGTCGTAGACGCCGGGCTCCTCCTTCGGGATGGTGTGCAGCTCCCAGCTCTCCCCCAGCTTCTCCCTGACGGTGTCGATCGTGTACTGCAACGCGGCGAGCATCCCGAGACCAAGCAGGTCGAACTTCACCAGCCCCATGTAGGCGCAGTCGTCCTTGTCCCACTGCAGCACCGTCCGGTTCTCCATCCGGGCATGCTCGATCGGCACCACCTCCCCCACCGGCCGCTCCGTCAACACCATCCCACCCGAATGGATCCCCAAATGCCGCGGGAACTTCAACAGGTCCTCGGCCATCGCCACCACCGGCCCCGGAATGTCGTGATCATCAGAGCTGACCTGCCCGCCCCACGAGTCGACCTGCTTCGACCACGCGTCCTGCTGCCCGACCGAGTAGCCGAGCGCCTTGGCCATGTCCCGCACCGCGGAGCGGGGTCGGTAGCTGATCACGTTCGCGACCTGCGCCGCGTTGCGCCGCCCGTACTTCTGATAGACCCATTGGATGACTTCCTCGCGCCGGTCGGAGTCGAAATCGACATCGATGTCCGGCTCCTCCTCCCGCGTCGAGGCCAAGAACCGCTCGAACGGCAGCTCAAACAGAATCGCGTCCACCGCAGTCACGCCGAGGGTGTAGACGACGGCGGAGTTCGCCGCCGACCCGCGCCCCTGGCAGAGGATGCCTTGGGAGCGGGCGAACGCGACGATGTCGTGCACGATCAGGAAGTACCCCGGGAAGTCGCGAGCCTCGATCACCGCGAGCTCCTTCTCGAGCCGCTCGTAGGCATCGGGGCGTTCCTCGCGGGAGCCGTACCGTTCGGCGGCACCGTCCATCACCAGGTGCCGCAGCCACGACATCGGCGTGTGGCCGGCCGGGACCTCCTGCTTGGGCAGCTTCGGTTTCGCCTTGCGCAGGTTGAACGCGAGCTGGTCGGCCAGCTCCACCGACCGCGCGACCGCGCCGGGGAAGCTGCGGAACATCTGGGCCATCTCCGCACCCGAATGCAGGAACGCGTTCGGCCCGGCCGGCAGCCACCCGTCCATCTCGTCCAGCGACCTGCGCGCCCGCACCGCGGCCAGCGCGGCAGCCAACTTGTGCCGCTTGGGTGCCGCGTAGTGCACGTTGCCGGTGGCAACTGTTGGCAGGCCCGCGTGACGGGCGAGGTCGGCCAGGGCGTGGTTGATGGTCGAATCGACCGGGTTGCGGTGGTCGATCAACTCGACCACGACCCGGTCCTTGCCGAACAACGCCGTCAACCGGTCCAGCTCCTTCGCCGCCCCAGCGGCGTCGTAGCCCGATGCGTGGGGGCTGGCCAGCGCCTGGCGGACGAGACCCTTGCGGCAGCCGGTCAGGATCACCCAGTGATCGCGGCCGCGGTCGGCCAGCTCCTCCAGGTCATAGACCGGGCGGCCCTTCTCCCCGCCCGCCAGATGGGCCTCGGTGATCGCACCGGACAACCGGTGATACCCCTCCTGTCCCTCCGCCAACACCAGCAAGTGGCTGCCTTCGGGGTCGGCGACACCGTTCTGCGGATGCGTCAACCCCATCGACAACTCCGCACCGAACACGGTGGTCATCTCGTAGGCCGCGGCGGTCTCGGCCAACCGAGCGACCCCGTAGAACCCGTCATGATCAGTCAGACCGATCGCGTGCAATCCGAGCCGGACGGCCTCCTCCACAAACTCCTCCGGCGACGACGCACCGTCGAGGAAGCTGAAGTTCGAATGCGCGTGCAACTCCGCGTACGGCGTCACCGGGCCGTCCGGACGCCGGGCGCGCTCGTACTCCGGCGGCGCGTACGGCGCGCGGTGCTGCGACCACGCCGGACTGTCGCCACCGTCGGCCTCGACCGGCCGGCCACCATGCCCGTCCGGGCGGGACCGGTCCGACAGCATCCGCTCCAGCTCCGACCACGGAATCGGCGGATTGTTGTAGCCCACCGTGACCACCTCGCTCCCCGTACAGGCGGCCCTGTCCAGCCACCCAGACCCCAGTAGAACATACTTTCGATTGATGGCATCCTGTGGTCATGTTCGGACGATTCAAGGTGCGCCCAGACACCGAAGCCGGCCAGTACGGCGTGTGGGACGGCGGCAGCAACGGCTGGCGCGGTCGCGGCCTGCTCGAAGCCGCCGCACACCAACTCGCGGCCGACCTGGAGCTGCAATACGACGCCCACGGCCCCCGCGACGCAGCCACCGTACGACGGCTTGAGGCACCGCAAGAAGTCGATCGGGCCACCTGGGAGGCCGGCGGGCTGCTCGACGCGTGGGTGTTCAGCCGCCGCGACGGCGAATGGATCGGCCGCGTCCGCAACCCCGACGGCACCATCAGCTGGCTGCGCAGTACCGAACTCCGCATCCACCAAACCCCCACCGGCTGACCGATGGCCCGCGGATGCGTGGGTTTCTGTCGGTGTCGTCGGTGATCATCGAAGTACAGCGCGGGTGATTGGCGGCGGAGCTGATGGCACGGAAATCAGCAGGTAGTCAGGCTGTCCGGAGGACCCGGTAACGCCCAGGTGTTCTACGTCGACGACTGGGACGAGCGTCCTTTCGTCGGGGTCTCTAGGCGCGTCGCGCACTGTCGTGTTGAGGGTGTTGATCAGTACGTGTGCGACACCCATGTCGGGAAGTGGAGCTGCCTGGGTCGACGGCAAGCAGGCTCCTGAATGGGACCTCGGCGCTTCCCGGATCGCGGCAGATCCGATACACCGAGGCCCGGCGCGCGCATGCGGCGGCTCGGAGATCAGCCGCCGCTGCCGTACGGACGGGTGATGATCTCCAACCAGTGCCCGTCAGGGCCCTCCCAGTAGAGGCCGCGGCCACCGTCCCCGTGGTTGATCTCTTGCGGTTGGCGCTTGAAGGGGTCGGCCCACCACTGGCGGCCGTTGTCCCGCAAGCGACCGAGGATGAGGTCGAACTCCTCCTCACTCACAAGGAAGGCGTAGTGCTGGCCGTGGATCTCGCCCTCGGTGTCCATGAAGTCCAGGCTCGCCGCGTTGTCCAACTTCAGCTCGGCGAACGGGCCGTACGCTCTCGCCTCCGGCAGACCGAGCACCTCGCCGACATCGCGAGCAGCAGCCCATCGGTCCTTCACGTGCACGATTGTGTGGTTCAGCTCGATACTCATCGGGCTCTCCTGGCGGGGCCGGTCCTCAGCTGGCGCGTGGTCACCACTCTGCACCCCGAACCCGTTCCCGTGAAGACCTCCACGTTGTTCCACCGTGGGCCTATCCTCCGCGAGTCATGGTTGTGCGATCGAGCGGCGTCGTCGCGTCAGGCGTCAGGCGTCAGGCGTCGGGCGCGGGTTGCCAGGCATACGGCGGAGAGACGCGGTGCGCGATGGCGGCCGCCTCGATCCGGTTCGGCACGCCGAGCTTGCGCAGGATGTGCGAGACGTGGACGCCGGCCGTTCTGACGCTGATGACGAGTTCCGCGGCGATCTCACGGTTGGTGTAGCCCCGAGCGAGAAGAGCGAGAACGTCTGCTTCACGCGGGCTTAGGCCGAGGGTTTCCTCCGGGCGCTGCTTTCTGCTGGACGGCTCGGCCTCCGGCGGCGCGAGCTCGAGCCGTGCCCGTTCCGCGAGTAGCTTCAGCTCGCGTAGCAGAGGCTTTGCTCCACTGCGGGCTGCGAAGGCATACGCGTCCATGAGCGGCGCACTCGCCTCGCGGCGGGAGGCGCCGGCAGCGACCAGGGCCTCGGCTTCGCGCCAGCGGCAGTAGGCGGCGAGCGGCGGGCGTTCGAGCCGATCCCAGGCGGCTGCGGCCGCCGACCACGGGTCGGGCTGGGCGATGTCGTGGGCGCGGTTGTATTCGGCCTCGGCCAGGGCGAGCCAGCCGGCGGCGTTCGGTGTGACCGCTGAGGCCTCGGCGGCGTCGCGGCGAGCGACGGCGATGAGCTTGCGTGCCCGGGCGAGCCAGCCCTCGCACGCGTCCCCATCATGCCGGGCGCGTGCGAGGGCTGACAGCTCCGCCTGTGCGCGGAGCCCTTTAGCGCAGAACCAGACCCGGAGCTGGGCGGCCTCACCGGAGCACGCCCCGGCCAGGCCGTCGCGTACAGCCTGGTCGGCCTCGGTCCACCGGCGCTGCCACAGCGCGAGCTCTGCGAGATAGACGTCGTATATCCCCTGCCCACGGTCCTCGCGCAGCGTGGCCAGCGCGGCGTTGAGGTGTGAGCGTGCGGCCTCGAAGTCGCCGCGGCCGACCTCGAGGTCGGCGCGGAGCATGAGGAGCATGTACGGGAAGCTCGCGGTCGTCGCGCGCAGCGCGGCCGCGCTAAGGCTGTCGGCTTTGTCCCACTCGCCGATGGCGAGCAGCGCCTCGATGGAGTTCGCCACGAGCGGGACGCTGTCGATCCCGTACCGGCGCATCAGCTCGAGGCCCGCGTTCCCCAGTCGCGCCGACTCCTGGGGCCGGCCCAGCATCGTCAGCGCGTCGGTGAGATTCACGTACGCCCGGTCCAGGCCGATGTGATCGCCGATCTCCTCGGCGAGCTGCAAGGCCTGACGAAGATGGGTCAGACCCTCCTCCCCGCGGCCTAGGTAAGCGAGGTCGCCCCCGCGCACGGTGAGCGCTCGGACCTCGGCGTCGCCTGAGCCGACGCCCTGAGCGAGCGCGAGCGCCTGCTCGCCGATCGGGAGCGACTCCGCATGGCGCCAGGCCACCATCAGCCCGCCGGCGAGTGATCCCAGCGCGTACGCGCGCTCCGCTGAGGGCAGCTCCGGCGGCACGAGCTCGACCGCGCGCTCCAACGCGGCGAGTCCGGCGTGGTCATCGCCGGTCTCGTGGAGGTACTCGCCGAGGCGCACTTGGAGGAGTGACGCACGGTGCGGGTCTTCTGTGCCGATGAGCTCGATCGCCCGCTGGGCGAGTTCGACCGCGCGCGGGGCGGAACCGACTTGGCTGGCGAGCTCTGCTGTCCAGGCGCAGAGTTCGACAATGCTGAGTCCGGCGAGCTCGGCCGGGGCCGGCACCGTATGCCAGAGCGCGAGCGCCCGCTCGAGATGCGTGTGAGCCTCCGCGAGGCCGAAGATCGCCTCCGCTTGGCGTGCAGCGTCCACGGACGCGGCGAGCGCCTCCGCGCTGCGACCCGCCGCCTCCCAATGCGGCGCGAGCTCCGCCGGCGTCGCAGCTCCGCTGCGTGCGAGCTCGGCGGCCAGCTTCGCGTGAAGCTCCTCGCGCTCGCCGGGCAGGATTGTCGCGTAGATCGCCTCCGCGAGCAGGGCGTGGCGGAAGCGGAAGCTGCCGGTGGCCTGGTCGGCGACGAGAACGGCGTGCTCGACCGCCTCTCGGAGCGAGTCATGTACGTCGTGCTCCGGGCGCGCAGCGAGTGCGCTGAGCAGCGGGTAGCCGACGTCGCGTCCGGCAGCCGCGGCCAGGCGCAGCAGGGTCTGCGTCGGAGGGTCGAGCTGTGCGACCCTCTGCAACAGCAGGTCGCGAAGGCCGTGCGGGAGCGCGCCGTTCTGGTCGCCGG
The DNA here is from genome assembly GCF_042657745.1 of Kribbella qitaiheensis. GTDB lineage: Bacteria > Actinomycetota > Actinomycetes > Propionibacteriales > Kribbellaceae > Kribbella > Kribbella qitaiheensis. Next base: position 24,565 of record NZ_JBHSKE010000075.1, read on the forward strand.
CCGCGGAGAGAAGCTCTTCTGCGAAGAAGGGATTGCCTTCGGATCGGCTGACGATCGCATCCGTCAGCGCCGCTGGCTGGGTAGCCTCGGCGTGGGCCGCGAGCAGCGCCGCCATCTCCTCGGGCCTGAGCGGACCAAGCTCCAGCACGAGCGCTGAGCCTGAGCGCCGGACGCCCGCCGCAAGCCGGCGCATCCGCTCAGCCGAGGAGAGCTCGTCCGCGCGGTAGGTCGCAAGCAGCAGGACCGGCCGGTCGTCGAGGTTGTGGGCGAGGAAGACGACGAGATCCAGCGTCGAGGCATCAGCCCAGTGCAAATCCTCGAGCATGAGCAGCACCGGTGCGGCGGCCGCGCGCTCGCTGAGCAGGGCGAGCGTCTCCTCGAAGACCCGCAGTTGCGAGCCCACCATCGGCCCCTCCACCCGCGGAAGCTCTGCGAACGGCCGCAGAGCCTCGACGAACGGCTGGTACGGAAGTTCGGTGCCGACGAGATCGATCGAACGCCCGAGAAGGACCTCGAATCCTGCGTCGCGGGCGCGCGCCGCGAACTCGGACGCCAGCCGGGTCTTGCCGATGCCCGCGTCCCCACTGAGGAGCGCAGTCGTGCCGCTCCCCGCCCGCGCCGCGTCGAGGACCCGCTCGAGCTCCCCGAGCTCGCGTACACGTCCGACGAACACGCCGCTCACGAGAGCCCCCATCCAGGCAGTATCGCGCCGCCGGCACCGGCGCGAAAGGCTCTCGTACGCATACCGCGGCCGGTAGATACGTAGTCGGACGCGGAGGATAAGTCTCCCCGGCCGATGCGCCGCCGGCTTCTCCCCGGTGACGATCCTGTTGATCCGACAGACACGAGGGGGCCGAGACATGACAGCGATCACACAGCCCGCGTCGCTTGAGCAGAAGCCGATCGGGCCGACGAAGATCCACACGGTACAAGGCGGCGGCGGCCTGCGGCTGCACGTCCGCGAGTGGGGCAGGGCGGACGGGCCGCCCATCCTGTTCCTTCACGGCTTGTCGCAAAGTCACCTCTGCTGGGCCAAGCAGTACCAGAGCGCGCTCGCCGACGAGTTTCGGCTCGTGGCCTGCGACCTGCGCGGCCACGGGATGTCGGAGGCCCCCCTCGAACCGGACCACTACACCGATGGCGAGCTGTGGGCTGACGACGTGGCGGCGATCATCGAGCACCTGCGTCTCGACCGGGCGGTGCTGGTGGGCTGGTCGTACGGCGGCTTCATCATCTGCGACTACCTGCGCGCCCACGGCCAGCACCGGGTCGCCGCCATCGACTTCGTCGGCGGGGCCGTCAATCTGGGCGGGAAGGCGTTCGGCACGCTGATCGGCCCCGGTTTCCTCGACCATTTCGCCGACGCCATTGCAGACGACCTGCCGACCAACATCCGAGCCATGCGCGCTCTGGTCAAGGCCTGGCCGGCCAAGCCTTTCCCGCCCGACGACCTCGAGACCCTGCTGTGCTCCAGCATGACTGTGCCCGCGCGAATCCGCGCAAATCTCGCGGCGCGCGAGATCGACGGTGACGACGTACTGCGCACCCTTGAGGTGCCCCTGCTGGTCGCCCACGGCCGAGCGGACACCGTCGTGCTACCAGCGATGGCCGAGCACGTCCTCGCCGTCTGCCCGACCGCCGAGCCCTCCTGGTACGAAGGCGTCGGCCACACCCCGCACCTCGAGGAGCCGGAGCGCTTCAACCGCGAACTGGCCGCCCTGACCCGCCGCGTCTCCGCGTAGGGCCGGCTCAAAAGGTCGAACTGGCCGAACCCAACGGTGCCCGACAGTTACTGTGCACAGCCGGTCCGCCCAGATTGCTGTCGACCTCGCTGAGGAGGTCCATCCGCCAAGCCGAACACGATTGACCCCTACAGAATTGACCTTCACCCAGTCGCGGCGCGGGCCGGTCCCTGGTCGACGCGCCCTTGACCACGAGTCGCTCGAAACCGCAGGATTTGAAGGCGTCCAGCCACTCGCGGGCCTGGCCATCGCGCTATACGCCCGCGACGTTCCCAAAGCGCTCGAGGCTCTGCGCGCATCCAGACTCCCAGGGACGGACGCAACCATCACAGCCGAAGATCTTTCCCTAACAACCGGTTCCTAACATCGAGCCCCGGTCTATGAACGCTCACCGCCCAGAGTCCGTGCTTCAATGCATCTCGTAGACATGGGAGTCAGCCATGAGCTGGAGATAGCTGGCGAAGGCGCGGGCAGATACCCCTCACTCGACTCGTTCGCCGTCGGGACACGCGGGCGGTCACTGTGCGAGACGCACAGGGTGACCGCCTGACGGGCGGAACGCACCTAGGTGTAGCGACGCCAGAGTTCGTTGGCGCCGGATCTGAGGGTTGCTAGGCGGTGGGCGTGGACTTTGGCGATGTCGGGGCGGTTGCGGAGGTCGGTGATGACGCTGGTGACGAGGACTAGTTCTCGGATTCGGCGGAGGGTCGGCCAGGACGCGAGGGTGGTGACGTCTAGACCGTAGGTGGTGGCTAGGGCTTGGTGGTCTTGGATTGCGCCGAAGCGGAGGGCGCTGACGGCGGCGACGACTAGGTCATAGGCGAGGGGGCCGATGCTGGTGCCGTCGAAGTCGCACAGGACATAGCGGCCGGTGGGTTCTCGGAGGAGATTGCCGATGTAGGCGTCGCCGTGGAGGAGGCCCATCTTGAGGTCGGGGATCAGGGCGCGGTAGTCGGCTTCGATGTCGGCCCATTGTTGGGTGAGCCAGGCGTGGTCATCGGTGGGTAGGCCGTCGGCCATGGCTAGTCTGCTGCGAGCGCTGCCGAAGGGATCCCAGGGTTTGAGGCCGGTCATCGGGGTGAGTTTGTGCCAGCCGAGCAGCGGGGCTGCGAGTTCGGCTCCGGTCCAGTCTGGGTTGCTGCCTTCGAGAAGCTGCCAGATCGTTGCTGAGTAGTTCTCGAAGAGAACAGGCTGCGCCAAGCCGGGTGCGAGCCTGACGGCGGGGGCGTCGTGGTCTTGGAGCCACCTGGCGATGCGGGCGACGTGGTCGGCTCGTTGGCTGGCCAGATCGCCGGCACCGAACCTGACGACGACACCCTGGGTGGGGAGGCGGTAGACGGCGTTGTTCGTGTACTTGATGAGTTCTGCTTCGTCCGCGAGTAGGCCTGACTCTTGGCAGATGCCTTTTAGGGCGTGCTTCAGCCGTTGGTCGAGCTCGGCGGTCAGGTTCGTCATACAGTCAGTGCCTTCGGCGCAGTGGTGCGGACAGCTTCGAGTTGGTGCATCAGGTCGACCGCGTCGGAGTTGTGAGAGTGATGCGAGGCTGCGGTTGCGATCTCTGCAAGGCGGCTGACACCGCGACCACTCCGCAAGTGCTGCGCGTCGTTGATTACGTCGCGGGCCACGTCGACGCCGACCTCTAGCTCGTTAGTCCGAATCAGGTTGGTCGACAACACGATCCGATCGAACGTCCGACTGCGTCGAGATCGGTCCGGACCGGACTCCGTGATCGCCTGGTGCGCGAAAGCCACGGCGCGTACGGCGTACTCGCGGCTCTGCGCCGAGTCCTTGGCATACCCGGCGAGTGAGTTGTAGACGAGCGCCTGGTGCCCGGTGTAGTCGCCTGGAGTGAAGTACAGGGTGGTCCACGGCGAAACCCGGCTCTTGTCGGCGCGGCCCATTTCGTGCTCGGCGCGTGCGAGTGCATCGCGAACATGATCGTGTTTCCCGAGCATCGCATAGGCCAGAGCCTCGTTCGCGTGCAACCGTGCCACCTCTGCCGGATCGCCGGCATCTTGCGCCGCGAGTTGGCCCAGTTGGAGCATCTTGAGTGCTTCGACGGGCTGTGCTTCTTGCATGCTCACCCTGCCGAGGCGATAGAGGATCGAAGATGCCAGGGATGGTTCGTCGGCGTCCTTCGCGAGCACGAGCGCGTTCATGAGGAAGCGCCTTGCAGATGACTGATCGCCGATATCGTGGAACGACCAGCCGAGCATGCTGCTGAAGTCTGCGAGTGAGACCTTGAGATCCCGATGCGTACGCCGATCCGCCGCAGAGTGGATCATCCGACGGGCATAGCCATAGAACCCGCGCGCCGCGTCGACCGCCGCTCCCCCGCCGTAGCGCTGGTCCAGTTTGCGCAGTTCGGCTGTCAGCGACACGACCTGTTCGACGTCAGATTCGGTGATGACTGGCGGCACGGCCGCAACGCTGTTAGGAAACTCGGGCAACCATTTCTGAGCTTGATCATTCACGGATCCAAAGGCCACGCTCGCCACGGCGCCCGCGAAGTTCCTCCGGTCCTCTGGGGTCAGCTCTCGCGACTGGGAGCTCTCCGTCCCGCCTGTGGCGCTGTAGGCCAGACCCATCGAACCGCGCGGGATCTTGAATGCGTCCGCGACGCGTTCCAGGACGTCGTACGCCTTCACCTGGCGGCCGTTGAGGATCTCCGACACCTCGCCCTGCGACTGACACGTGCGTGCGCCGATCTGGGTCTGACTCCAGCCGTGGCGCTGCAGCCAGCGGAAGATGCCAGCTACGTCACGTGATGCTAGGACCGGACGGAGTTCGGGGCGGTCCCACCAGGCGGAGTCGAGCAGCGGCTGCGGTGCCGTCATCGTCACTCCTTGTCCCCTAGGCGGCTCTGTGAAGTTAGCCCGGGCGATCCGGTGAGTCTATCGGCGCCGCCGATAGGTCCTCTCGATGAGCACAGCCTGTAGTGGGACGGCTCACTACGACGCCATGGTGTGGATACAGAGAGTGAAACAACCCGACGAGCGACGCGGCCGGATCCGCACCGCCCAAACGAAGGAACCAGCCATGACGACAGCCCTCTTCATCGTGTCCTGCCTCGCCGCCGGCCTGACGATCGCGATGCTCACGGACGTACTGCGGGACCTCTCTGGCCGCAATGAATGATCAGAACGAGCTCATCAGATGACGAGCAGCCTTCCAGGCACCACCACCGATCACCGCGAGCGGGGCGACAGCATGCAGGCGCACGGCTACATCCGGAAGCACTTCCTCATGAACGAGGCGGAGCTGGCCAGAGCCCGGCAGATCATCGTCGAGACCGCTCAGCGCCGCGGCGTGCATCTCGCCGCAATCCACGTCGATGAGATCGAGACCTCTCCGGAAGCCTTCCATGACCTTCTCGCGGCAGTGATGCAGGACGAGGAGCGCATGATCATCGCGCCCGACCTGCACCACTTCGAGGTTGCCGGCGAACCTGCATCAGTCACCCAGCGGCTCGAGTCGAACGGCATCACGATCGTGGTCGGCCAATAGACGCCACGGCTGGAAGGACGGTCGGCGATGTCAGGCGTGCCAGCCCTCGGCTTCATCTCGATGCAATTCGTGCGGAACGCCGGTGAGCTGCTCGTCATCCATCGGAGGCTCACTGCCTACGCGGTCAAGCACGATCTGCAGCTGACGAAGGTGTACATCGAACAGCTCGGACCACCGACCGCGGTCTTCGATCTCCTCGGATCTTTGATGGAGTCCGAGGGGCAACCCCTCGTAGTACCCACACTGCATCACCTCGCCCTCCTCGGAAATCCGGCAGAGATCCGAGACCACCTCCGGCAGAGCAGCCACGACGTGCTGATAGCCAACAAGCCGGCGGAGCGGACGTGCTGAGGGACATCTCCTCGTTCTCCTCAAGTCCCGTGCACCCCGCGTCCGTTCCGCCGTTCCACCGGGAGCGCCTGCCCGGCCACCTCACCAACCAGCCAGCGCTCCCGCCCCGAAGCTGCGCCCGCTCGGCGCCCCGCGAGCCCCTCCAGCCGAGCGGGCGCAGCGTGGCACTCGATATCCCGGACGCCTGAAGCAGGCGAGCAGCTAATCCTTGGCCGTGGACTTGTCGAGCCAGCCGAGGTGCGGGCGACCCGGCCACCATTGGCGTCGCGCCGATTTCCGGGTTGTCCCACGGATGCTCGGCGAGGAGGAGCGTCTCCAGCTCGGGATACCGCGCCACAGAGGTCTTGAGAAGCACCTGCCACTCCTCGCCCTCGCCGTACTCCCCCGCATGCCAGAACACAGACACCACCGGACCGACGATCTGGGCGCCGGCCGCCAAGCCATTACGGACTGCCGATGCTGCAAGGCGAAATGCGTCCTCGCGCGTCGGCGCGGCTGTCGACACCTGCAGATGGCTCGTCACCTATGACCTGGGTCACATCAGGTCAGCGGGAGTACAGGGCCGTGAGACGGCCGCGGGCGATGGTCTTGGCGTCGATCGCTTTCAGGGCATCGTCGAGGCCGGCGCCGTCCGGGATGCCCGTCGGTCCGGACAACGCATAGACGGTGAAGCGATAGTGGTGCGTTCCGCTCGGCGGGCAGGGACCGTAGTACCCGGTCTTGCCTCCCGAGTTCTTCGCCTGCTTCACGCCCGGCGGTACCCCGCCTTGTGCCAGTGAGGCGGTTGTTCCTTCGAGGTCGAGCACGACCCAGTGGGTGAAGGTGCCCCGGGGTGCGTCAGGGTCGTCGACCACCAGAGCCAAGGCTCCGGCGTTCGCCGGGATGTCCTTCCAGGCCAGCGGTGGCGGCACACCCTCGCCGTCGCAGGTGTACTTGCGCGGGATTGTCTCGCCGTCGCGGAATGCCGGACTGGTCACGGTGATGCTGGAGGGTGCGGTCACGGCAGGCTCCTTCCCGTTCTCGGCACCGCCGCAGGCGGCCGTGCCGAGAAGCACGGTCACCCACAGCAGTAGCCGCAGTCGCACCCTTTCACGGTACTTGCTACCGCACTTGTTATCGCTCCGGCACGAAGACGACGTCACCAGCGGCAACTGGCGGTCTGACGTGGACAGGTTCAACCGGGTCGGTGACCTCGGTCAGGCGGTCGTTGGTGTCGCAGTGTAGGCCGCGACCTTGCCGAGTGGTGTCCGCCGGCAGCGCCACCACGATGCGGCAACACGGCGTCGGGTCTCGGAAGCGGGCCCCGAGGAGCCCCGGGCGTGCTTCAGCTGCGGGTTCTCCGTGAGAGTGCAGTTGACCGCACGACCTGAGGCCGGAGAGTCGCGTTCGAGGCGCCGACCCTTCCGCACTCCGGCCAGGCGGGCAAGCCGCCGGAATGACGGAAGGGACGAGCGGCGGTCAGACCAACTCGGGCACCCTCAGATGGTGGATGGCGAGTTCGCACTCGAGGACGTCCACGAACTCGATCCCGGTACGCTCGGCCATCGTGGCCCGCTGCTCGGCGGCGAACTCTCGGGTGCCCTCGAGGGTGGCCCTGCTCTCGAAGCTGACCGTGCCGCACAGCATCCCGGCCTCACGGTCGATGAGCATGCTCGCGCTGCAGAACCCGTCCTGGTTCTCCAGGAGCGGCAATACGTCGGTCTTGAACCCATCCACGGCGGCGCCCAGCTGACCCGCCGGTGGGCGAGCCCACGTCACCCTGGCGCAGGCCCCGGCAGGCGACTCGTGGTCACGGTGGAGGATCGCGATCTCCCACTCCTGGACCTCGAGGCCGTCCCCGCCCAAGGTCTCGAGCAGGCGCTGCCGGACGGGCTGGAGCTGCTCGTTGCTCGCGCGCATGGCCTCCTCGGTCTCCCACGAGCTCGTGGCGATGCAGCGGCCGCTCGACCGGTCGACCAGCATAGACAGGCCCATGCAGCCATCGATGTCGGTCATCATCGACATCAGTTCGTCATTGACCAGCGCGATGCCGCCATCGATACGGTCGGGCTGGGCCATCATGGTGGTGGAGCGTGCGTACACGGCCCACCTCCCTTCAAAGAGGCGACACCCCAGCGGCGTCGCCGGCACTCCTACCCTCGACCCGAAGCCCGTCCCCAGGCAATCCCCCAAACCGGGCGGACGGCCGGAGGTGACACGCTAACAGCGCCTAGCTGCACTGGGTGGATCGAGGCTTAGCCATTTGGCCAGTCGGGGCGGGCGAGGTCACCGTCATCGAGCCACGCGGTACCGGCCTCGTCTCGGTGTGGGCCCTGGTGATAGCCGAGGATGCACGGATCGTCAGTGTGTGGGTTGCGGCCGTCGCAATCCAGTTCTTGTGCTGAGCGCAGCACCGGCCAGTCGTCCGTCCGCTGCCTGGTCAGGTCCACCTTGTCGCACTCCGATCGCAGCTAACGCTTGGATCGGCCAGGGCGACAGGGCAGGGGAACCGCGTACCGCCCTACGCACGCTCGGGGCTCACCCATCGCCTTGACCGTGGTTAGACGGTAGGAGTTCGGAAGGCTCGGAGACTACGAACTTGCACGTACTTGCACGACTATTCGAGGGCCTCGAGTGCGGTGGCGATCAGGCGGCGTGCGGGGGCTCCGACGACGGCGACTTCGGCGAGGCGGGCGAAGGCGTCGGCGTACATCGCGACCTCGCCGGGCTGCGTGATGGTGAGGTAGCCGGAGATGAGCTCGACGTTGACCTGGGCGTCGTCGAAGATCCAGAAGTCCTCGACTGGGGGCATCGCCGTGCGGTCAGCGCCCAGGGGCAGAATGCCGAGGGAAACTGATGGCAGCTCGCTGACAGTTAGCAGATAGCCGAGTTGCCCGGCCATGATGTCCGTGTCCCCCATGACGTTTCGGAGGACTGCCTCCTCGATCAAAACGGCGAACGTTCTGTCCTTCTGGTGGAGCAACTTCAGGCGCTCGTTCCGCACGTTGACGGCACCCTCGACGTCATCTGGCAGTCCGCGGCGGGCTGCGGTGCCGCGAAGGAGTGCGCGCGCGTAGCTCTCGGTCTGTACTGCGCCAGGGATCAGCCAAGGTGAGTACGTACGAAAGCGTCTTGTGCGCTGCCAGACGGGCATCACTGACTCGTGGGCGCGTCGAAGCCCGGCGCGCTCCATCCGCCTCCACTGGACAAACATGCCCTCGATCGCTTCCAACGAAGCGATGAGATCCCCGGTCTGGTCAGAGGCGTCGCAATGTGCCGCCCAGAGACGGATGTCATAGGCTGACGGCGCGGTCTTGCCGTTTTCGATGCGCGAGACCTTTGACTCGTGCCAGCCGCAGGACGACGCGAGCGCCCGTGCGGTGAGACCGGCAGTCTTCCGGATCTCACCGAGACGGGCGCCGAAGTCGCGTTTGGCCTTCTGGGCGTTCGAGAAGGCAGGGGGTGTCGGCAACGGTTACAGGCCTCGTGTCAGCTCGGGTGGTACTCCTTGTGCGGGATCGCTCGATCCCATACGGCGTCGAACGCTGCTACGCACAACTTAGCCAGGTCCGGGTCGTCGGTGCGCTCTTCACCCACCCATGTTCCGTCGCCGTCGCTGAAGTTCCAGAGCACGATTTGCTCGTCGAAGATCCAGAAGTCGTTCGGTGGGACCAAGAGCCCGGTTGTTTGCTGGCGCGGCAGCCAACGCACTTGCTCGCCGGCGGCGATGTTGTGCGGCTCGGTGACGTCGTACTCGAACTGCACGTACTCACTGATCGGCTCCGACACGATGCGAGCACGCCGGACCTCGACTCCCCTGCCGGTCGTGTCACGCACCAGATCGTGGAACGTCTGCCAGCGCTCGGCAGGATCGAAATGATTGCCCGCCTTCCATTCGTTCCAGTCGGGGTCCTCGGGCTCGTACAAATCCCGGGTCTCGAGGTGCAGCGCGCTGCGCTGAGCCGACCGGAACAGTTGGAAGGCGAGAGGCTCAGCCGTCACCCATTGCTCCCCTCAGGACCGACGCCATCCGAGCCGGGATCCGCACCACCGTCTCGTTCTCCTGAACTGGAGCTGTGGCATTCACCTCGCCCATCGTCTCAGCGTCGAGCTTGTACCCCTGAATCACCAGGCTGCCGTCGGCCTCGTCGACCCACACGGTCGGACAGTTCGTATTCGGGCAGTTGGTATCTGTGCCGACGTATCGCAATGCCATGATCTCTACCCCAATCCCGTGAGCTTGCATGGACTTGCAGCATAGTTGGATGCGATCAGAAGCGAAGAGCTACCGGCGTGTCACGCACCGCAGACGCGGTCTCGTCGCTGAGGTCGGGGTGACAGTCACTGCTCGCCCGTCCGCTGCTTGAACGCCGTTCTCTCCGCGACCCATGCATTGAGCTACCGCACGTCAACACGAGGGAGAGACGCGGCGCGATGGCCTACGTCAAAGATCAATGGACTCGGGCGGTGAAGCTGGCGGACGGGACGACGACTCGGGTTCGGACCGCCAAACGGGGACGCGGGAAGCGGTGGCTTGCCGGGTGAGTGGATCCAGAGGGGCGGGGGGCGGTCTAAGGCGTTCGCGACCAACACGGCTGCGGAGCGGCATGGGGCTGCGATGGAGACGGATCGGGAGCGTGGGGAGTACATCGATCCGGATGCCGGGAAGGTTCGGTTTGAGGAGGTTGCCGAGAGATGGCTGGCGTCCCGGGTGGTGGATCCGGCTACGGCGCTCAAGTACGAGTCGTCTTTGGGCTGTACGTCGTACCCGTGTTTGGGCGGCGCCAGTTTGCGGACGATCAAGCCATCGGAGATCGCTGCTTGGGTGGCGGAGCTGGATGCGCGGTTCGGGTCGTCGACTGCGCGTACGGCGTACCTCGTGCTGCACGGGACGTCCCAAGAACATCCGATTCAGCACGGTGGCGTTCTGACCGTAGTGCTTGCTCATTCGGCTTGCGAGCTGGCGCCGAGCTTCGTCTTCGGTTGGCTCGTGTTGTTCCGTCCATCGGACGATCACGTCGACGTTCTGAGTGAACGTGAAGGTCCAGGGCCAACCGATGAGCAGTGCGACTAAGACCAGGACGAAGACTGATCCTGTCGCGAGGTAGGTCCACACAGAAGGCGGCGCCGACTCACCCAGTCCGCCAGCCAAGGAACTGGCCAACGTGCCCACGCCGAGTAACGCCACGGAGCGGTTTCGTACTGAGTCACGATCCGCGCGCTGATGCTCCAGACCTTTGCGAGCCTCCTCGAGCGCGATGGCGTACCGGCTCGCGGCTACGGGCGATGCCGAGCCGGTCCGTTTCCTGTGACCTGGCAATCGGCGCATGAACTTATGATGCTCCACCGCATCGCAGGCATAACGAAAGCGCGCCGATGTCCTGCGCAGGGCGACACTCCTCAGTGCCATTGCTCAGCCGTTGAGCTTCGTCAGCTCGAGCGGCGGCGAGACCGCCTTCACGGAAGGTCCAAGGCGATGGCGTATGTGAAGGATCAGTGGACTCGGCCTGTTAAGGGGGGCGATGGGACAACAGAGCGGGTGCGTAACCGGAAATGGGGGCGGGGGAAGCGGTGGCTTGCTGTTTGGCTTGATCCTCAGGGAGACGAGCGGTCGAAGGCGTTCGCGACGAAGGTGGCTGCGGAGCGGCATGGGGCTGCCATGGAGACCGATCGGGAGCGTGGGGAGTACATCGATCCGAATGCTGGGAAGGTTCGGTTTGAGGTTGCGGCGGAGCGGCGGTTGGCGTCGCGGGTTGTGGATCCGGCTAGTGCGATCAAGTACGAATCGTCGCTGCGGTTGCATGTTGATCCGGTGTTCGGGCGGCGGCAGTTGAGGAGTATCAAGCCGTCGGAGATCGCGGCTTGGATTGCGGATCTGAATGCGCGGTTCGGGTCTTCGACCGCGCGTACGGCGTTCGTCGTCGTACACGGGACGCTTGACCTTGCGGTGGATGACGACACGATCAAGCGCAATCCAGCCAAGGCGCGCGTTGTGAAAGTCCCGTCGGAGAAGAGCGGGAAGGTTGCCGCTTGAGGCGACGACGTTGTGTTGCGGATCGTCGAGAGCCATCCACCGCAGTACCGGCCCCTAGCTGTTGTTGGCGCTGCGTGCGGGCTGCGGCAAGGTGAAATCTTCGGTCTCGCGGAAGAGGACATCGACTTCGACGAGATGGTCATCCATGTGCGTCGGCAGGTGAAGAAACTTGGTAGGGACTTTGTCTTCGCTCTGCCCAAGAACGACACCGAGAGAGATGTTCCGATGTCCGAGGGCGCCGGGCTCGTGCTGCAGGAGCACATCGCGGCCGTCAGGCCCAGGCCGTACACGTTGCCGTGGGAGAAGCTCGGCGGTCGGCCGCGGACGGTGAATCTGTTGTTCCGGTGGACGGATGACAAGCACATCCGGGCGCGTACGTACGACGAGATGGTCTGGAAGGCAGCGCTCGCCGAAGCCGGCGTGATTCCGATGCCGACGAAGGACGCGAGAGGCCGTCGCCAGTACAAGACGGCGCGCGACGCTGGCATGCATGCGCTGCGCCACTACTACGCGAGCATCACGCTCGCCGACGGCGTCAATATCAAAGAGCTGGCTGAGTACCTGGGTCACGGAGATCCTGGATTCACTCTCCGGCTGTACACCCACATGCTGCCGTCCTCGCACGAGCGGGCGCGGAAGGCAGTGGACTCGAGGTTGTCTCGTCTGTTCTCCGTCACAGCTCACGGAGCTGTGACGGAGCCAGCCCCAAACGACCCCCGATCCACCTCCGGGAGCCGGACGACCAGCCAGGTACTTCAACCCCCGGAATAGGCCTCTGACCTGCAGAAACGTCAGCGGATGCGCATGCCGGAGATTGCGCGGGAGATTACCAGGCGTTGGATTTCTGAGGTGCCTTCGAAGATGGTGTAGATCTTGGAATCTCGGTGCATGCGTTCTACGGGGTATTCGCGGGTGTAGCCGTTGCCGCCGAGGATTTGGATGGCTTCCTCCGTGGCCTTGACCGCGACCTCTGAGGCCTTGAGTTTGGCCATTGAGCCTTCGCCGTTGCGGTAGTCGGGCTGCTGGCCGCGCATCAGGGCGGCGGACATGAAGGCAGCGCGCCAGACCAGCAGGCGGGCGGCGTCGATCTCGGTGGCCATGTCGGCGAGTTTGAAGGCGATGCCCTGGTTGTCGATGATCGGGCGGCCGAACTGCTCGCGGCCCTTGGCGTAGTCCAACGCGAACTCGTACGCCGCTCGCGCGATGCCGATCGCCTGGGAGCCGACGATGTGCCGGGTCATCTCGAAGGTCGCCATCGACGCGTTGCCACGTGAGGCCGAGCCGTTGTTCTCGCGCGCCTTCGCCAGCCGGGCGTCGAGCTTCTCCTTGCCACCAAGGACGTTCGCGGCAGGGATCCGCACATCGTCGAAGAACACGTCCGCGGTGTGCGACGCCCGCAGCCCGTGCTTCTTCAGCTTGGTCCCCTGCTCCAGCCCGTGAACCTCGGACTTCGGTACTACGAACGCCGCCTGGCCCCGGCTGCCGAGTGACGGGTCGACGGTGGCGACGACCACGTGGATGTCGGCGATTCCGCCGTTCGTGGCCCAGGCCTTCTGCCCGTTGATCACCCACTCGTCGGTCTTCTCGTCGTACGTCGCCTTCGTGCGGATGGCGGATACGTCGGAACCGGCGCCGGGCTCCGACGAGCAGAAGGCAGCAACGCGGACGTCGTCGGGCGTTCCGTAGCAACGGGGCAACCACTGGCTCCACTGCTCGGGTGTGCCGTTGGAGAACACCGCGGAGCTCGCCAGCCCGGTGCCGACCAGGGACATCCCGATGCCGGCGTCACCCCAGAACAGCTCCTCCTGGACCAGTGGCATCAACAGGCCGGACGGGTCGATGAAGAGGTTGATGCTGGCGTCCATGCCGTAGAGGCCGATCTTCGCCGCCTCCTGGATCACCGGCCACGGAGTTTCCTCGCGCTCGTCCCACTCGGACGCGGCGGGCCGGATCACCGAGGCAGCGAACTCGTGCGCCCAGTCGCGGATCTCGCGCTGCTCGTCGTTGAGGTTCAGGTTGAAGGTCTGCCACTCCGGCTTCGACCGCTCGGCCGCGAGTTCCCCCGCCATACCCATCACGTCCGCCGACACCGCCTCGGTACCGTTGGAACCAGGCGCAGCACCAGCGCCGGCAGAACCGCCGGCCGCGGGTGAGTTGGTCGACGAAGACTCGGTCATGGTCATCGATTCCTCCGGAGCGAGCTGCAGGGTGATCGTTCGGCAGAGATGTTACCCACGAGTGTAACTATCGTTTGCACCGAGGGGTACCGGTGTGTCTAAGATCGGTGCATGAGCTCCGCGCTGCTCGCGATCGGACGCCGCCGGACCACGGCGGAGCGTCGGCGCGACCGGGAGCGGGACATCATCCGTGCCACCCGCGAATTGTTCGACGAGCGCGGCACGATCGACGCCCAGATCGACGACATCGCCAAGCGCGTCGCCATCAACAAGGCGCTGATCTACCGGCACTTCGCCGGCAAGGAAGAGCTCTTCGCGCTCACCCTGGTCGACTACCTCGGCGAGTTGGACGAGCGGCTGCAGGCCGTGGACGGGCCGCGCCGGGCGCCGATGAACCGGTTGCGCTCGCTCAGCGAGGTCTTCGTCGACTTCTGCCTGGAGTATCCGGCCTTCGCGGACTGCGCGATGAGCCTGCTGCGGCGCACCGGCGAGGAACTGTTCGGCGAGATCACCGAGCCGGTGATGACCAAGCTCGGTACTGCGATGGCCACCGCGCTCGAGCGGATCTCGGCCATCCTGAAGGCCGGGCAGAAGTCGGGCGTGTTCGATGAGGTCGACACCGATTACCTGGCCAACCACCTCTACACCCAGACCCTCGGCGCGATGCACATGGCGAGGATGGGCCTGATCGTGTCCCGCACCGGGCCGGGGCCGGACAAGATCCCGGGACACCCGGTGGTGCACCAGGCCGACATCGCCACCGTCCGGTCCACCGCGATCACCGCGACCCTCGCCACTGCGGTGGGCCGCCTCGCTTTCGCCGGTACGCCGGCCAGCAGGCCGACCAGGTCCGCCGCAACCGGCAAGGCCGGCACCTCCGCAAACGGCAAGGCCGGCGCCGCGAACGGCAAAGCCGACCCCACCAGCAACGGCAAGGCAGAAGCCAAGACCAAGGCCACCGCCCGGCGCTCCACCTCACGACCAGCAGGAGAGAACCCGTGACCGAGACCCGCAAGGTGGCCGTTGTCGCCGGCAACCGCATCCCCTTCGCCCGGCAGGACAAGACCTACCGGCACGCATCCAACTCCGACATGCTCACGGCCGCCCTCAACGGCCTGGTCGACCGCACCGGACTAGGCGGCCAAGAACTCGGCGAGGTGGTCGCCGGCGCAGTACTGAAGCACGCGCGCGACTGGAACATGGTCCGCGAGGTGGTCCTCGGATCGAAGCTCGCGGCCACCACACCGGCGTACGACATCCAGCAGGCCTGCGGTACCGGGCTGGAGGCAGCGATCCTGGTCGGCAACAAGATCGCCCTCGGGCAGATCGAAGCCGGCATCGCGGGTGGTGTCGACAGCGCCTCCGACGCGCCGATCGCGGTCAACGACGACCTGCGCAACGTCCTGCTCGACCTCAACCGCGCCAAGAGCCTCCAGGACCGACTGAAGGTGCTCACGCGCGTTCGGCCGAAGGCGATCATCCCGGAGATCCCGCGCAACGCCGAGCCGCGGACGCGCAAGTCGATGGGCGAGCACGCCGCGCTCACCGCGCTCGAGTGGGGCATCACCCGCGAGGCGCAGGACGAGCTCGCGTACCGATCCCACATGAACCTCGCCGCGGCGTACGACCGGGGCTTCCAGGACGACCTCATCACGCCGCACCTGGGCCTCGAGAAGGACCAGAACCTGCGCCCGGACACCACGGTCGAGAAGCTCGCCAAGCTGAAGCCAGTCTTCGGCAAGGGCGAGACCGCGACGATGACGGCGGGCAACTCCACTCCCCTGACCGACGGCGCGTCCATGGTGTTGCTGTCCACCGACGAGTGGGCCGCCGAGCGCGGGCTGCGCCCCCTGGCGTACCTGACCCACTCGCAGACGGCGGCCGTCGACTACGTGAAGGGTGCCGAGGGCCTGCTGATGGCACCCGCGTACGCCGTACCGCGGATGCTGGCGCGTGCGGGTCTGACCCTGCAGGATTTCGACTACTACGAGATCCATGAGGCGTTCGCATCGCAGGTGCTGGCGACCCTGAAGGCGTGGGAGGACCCGATCTTCTGCAAGGAACGGCTAGGCCTGGACGCCCCGCTGGGCGAGATCGACCGGTCCAAGCTGAACGTGAACGGCAGTTCGCTGGCGGCCGGGCACCCGTTCGCCGCGACCGGCGGGCGGATCGTGGCCGCACTGGCCAAGCAGCTGGACGAGAACGGCGGTGGCCGTGGCCTGATCTCGATCTGCGCCGCCGGTGGCCAGGGCGTCGTCGCCATCCTCGAGAAGTGAAGAAGCAGGAGCAACTGATGACGGACCGCTACCAGACTTTCACCCGGACGCCGCTGGGCCAGACGCTGGTCAAGAACCTCGGCCTGCCCGACCCGACCCCGCTGCCGCGCTGGACCGAGGGCTCGTCGGTGATCGACGGGCCGGTGGTGTTCGGCGCGATCACCGAGACCGACACCGGCAAGGCGATCCAGGCCCTGCTGCGGGACATCGGAGCCACCTTCAGTACTGCGGCCGAGGGCGTCGCGTCGAGCGAGTTGCGCCCCAAGGCCCTCGTGTTCGACGCGACCGGCGCCACGTCCACGGCGGATCTCACCTCGCTGCAGCGGTTCTTCTCCCCCGTCATCCGCCAACTCGGTACTGCGGGCCGGGTGATCGTGGTCGGACGGACTCCGGAGCTGTCGGCGAATCCCGAGCAGCAGGTCGCCCAGCGTGCGCTGGAGGGATTCACCCGGTCGCTCGGCAAGGAAGTGAAGCGTGGAGCCACGGTTAACCTGGTCTACGTCGCGCCTGACGCCCATGATCAGCTCGACTCAACCCTGCGGTTCTTCCTGTCGCCCAAGTCGGCGTACGTGAGCGGCCAGGTGGCTCGGATCGGTGCGGGTCAGCTCGTCGGGAACGACCCGGCCGCGCCGCTCACGGGCAAGGTCGCGCTGGTCACCGGAGCGGCTCGGGGTATCGGCGCCGCGATCGCCAAGACCCTGGCACGCGACGGAGCCACCGTGCTCGGCGTCGACGTACCGCAGAACGCCAACGAGCTGCGCAAGGTGATGTCCTCGATCGGCGGCAGCGAGTTGCTGCTGGACGTCACCTCGATCGACGCCCCACAACGGATCGCGGCGGCCGGCGCGGAGCTCGGCGGCCTCGACATCGTCGTCCACAACGCGGGCATCACCCGGGACAAGCGGCTCGCGAACATGCGGACAGATGCCTGGGACGCGGTGCTCGACGTCAACCTGCGCGCGCCCGAGCGGATCACGGCGCACCTGGTGGAGTCGGGCGCGCTGAACGAGGGCGGCTCGGTGATCGGCGTCGCCTCGATCGCCGGGATCGCGGGCAACAACGGCCAGACGAACTACGCGACCTCCAAGGCCGGCGTGATCGGCCTGGTCCAGTCGCTCGCGCCGCGGCTGGCCGATCGGCAGATCAGGATCAACGCGGTCGCCCCCGGGTTCATCGAGACCGAGATGACCGCCAAGGTGCCGTTCGCGATCCGCGAGGTCGGCCGCCGGATCAACTCGCTGCAGCAGGGCGGACTACCCGTGGACGTCGCCGAGACCATCGCGTGGTTCGCGGATCCGGCCTCCGCAGGAGTCACCGGCAACGTGGTTCGCGTCTGCGGCCAGAGCATGCTCGGAGCCTGAGATGCCCACCCGCCGGTACGACGACACTCCCGGGTTCGGCTCGCTCTATGCCCGCACGGTGAAGGCGACCCTGCGCAAGGCGGAGTACGAGCCCGACACCGACGGCCTGACGCTGGAACTCCCGCACGCGGCGATCGACCAGGACCACCTCACGGCGTACCGGGACGTGACCGGGTTCAGCGCGGGCCCAGCCCTGCCGGTCACGTATCCGCATGTCCTGGCGTTCCCGCTGCACCTGGACCTGATGTCGGACCCGTCGTTCCCGTACAAGCCGATGGGGATCGTGCACCTTGCGAACACGATCACCCAACTGAAGCCGCTGCCGATGCACGCGGACTACGCGATCCGCGTGCACAGCAGTCCGGAGCGGCCGCACCCGAAGGGCACCATCTTCGACGTGCTCAGCGAGGTACGGGCGGACAACGAGGTGGTGTGGACCGACTCCACCACCTTGCTGAGCCGTTCCTCGGGCACCCCGTCAGCGCACGCCGATCTGCTGCCGGACCCCTCGCTGGAGCCGTCGGCGTTCTGGGATCTGCACGGCAACCTCGGCCGCCGGTACGCCGCTGCCTCCGGTGACCGCAATCCGATCCACCTCTGGAAGATCTCGGCACAGGCCTTCGGATTCCCGCGGCAGATAGCCCACGGGATGTGGGCGAAGGCGGCCTCGCTCGCGTCGATCCAGCGCGGCGGAGGTCTACCCGACGCCTACACGGTCCGCGTCGACTTCCGGAAACCGCTGCTGCTCCCGTCGCGAGTCCAGTTCGGCAACCAGCGGACCGGCGAGGGCGTGGACTTCGCGCTCTACAACGACGACCACACCCTCACCCACCTCATCGGCCAACTCCAGCCGCGCTGATCCCACATGGTCATCCCCCTTCGTCCCGCCGCAGCCTACTGAATTACCTCCGCAGCGGATCAGCGCTCGCCGCGAGATCCCGCAGTACCGCGGGCGCGGGTGCCGCGGGGTGCTGGCTGCCGTTGCGGTCGCGGATAGCGATCTCGCCGGCAGCAGCCTCGCGTGCGCCGACGACCGCCAGGTGCGGGACCAGCCGATTCTCGCGAATCCGCGCGCCCAGGCTGCCCTCCTCGGCGTACGCGATCTCTGCCCGCAGACCGAGGTCAATCGCCTGCCGAAGAACCTTGGCGGCGGCTTCCTCCTCCTTGTCCGAGATGGGCAGTACGACGAGCTGGACCGGGGCGAGCCAGGACGGGAACGCGCCACCGTGTACTTCGATCAACTGGGCGACGGCCCGTTCGATGCTGCCGACGATCGCGCGGTGCACCATCACCGGGCGATGCTTGTTGCCATCGGCACCCATGTACTCGAGCCCGAACGCGGCCGGCTGGTGGAAGTCCACCTGGATGGTCGACAGGCTGGACTCGCGACCAGCCGAGTCCTCGACCTGGATATCGATCTTCGGCCCGTAGAACGCGGCCTCTCCCGGCGCTTCCTCATAAGGGATTCCCGCACCGTCGAGGACGTCCCGCAGCAGACCGGCTGCTCGCTCCCAGCTCTCCGCGTCACCGACATACTTGCTATCCGGATCGCCGAACTTCGCGTCCTCGGCAGGCAGCGACAACAGATAGCGGGAGGCGCTGATGCCGAGGTCGCGGTACGCCTGGTTGATCAACCCGAGCGCCGCACCGGCCTCTTCCGCGACCTGGTCCAGGCTGCAGAAGATGTGCCCGTCGTTGAGCTGGATTGCCCGAACTCTGGTCAACCCACCGAGGACGCCGGACAGCTCCGAGCGGTACATGCCGCCGAGCTCCGACATCCGCAGCGGCAGTTCGCGATAGCTGTGCGCCCGTGATCGGAACATCAACGCGTGATGCGGACAAAGACTCGGCCGCAGCACGACCTGCTCTCCCCCGACGTCCATGGGCGGATACATATCCTCGCTGTACTTCGCCCAGTGGCCGGAGATCTCGTAGAGCTCGCGCTTGCCGAGCACGGGCGAATACACCTGCTGGTAGCCGGCTCGTCGTTCGACGTCGACGATGTACCGCTCGATCGCCTGCCGGATCGCCGCACCAGCGGGCAGCCAGTACGGAAGACCGGCACCGATCAACGGATCCGAGTCGAACAGGCCGAGTTCCCGGCCGAGCTTGCGATGGTCGTACATGTGAACACTCCTCAGGTGGTTCGAGACGAGTGCCCACACGACGAAGCCCCGGGGCACTCGCCCCGGGGCTTCGATCAACAGTCAGCTGTCAGCGCGCCGGGACAAACTCCGACGTCGTCGTCACCACTACGCGCTTGATCATGATGAACAAGTTAGCAGACGAGGGAACCGATTTATTCCCTGTCCTTGGCCGGGACCCGCTGGAGAACCTTCAGCAAGCGGTCGGCCGAGCGGAGGTCAGCTTCGCCTTGCCGATGTGCCAGACGCCGGCTGTCAGCACCATCGAATAGTCGAGTGGCCAGATCGAGCAGGTCTGGCCACTGGGTCCGTCCTCAGCACTCTGTTCGGTCCTCAGCCTGACGGTGGCCAGCAGGTTCGTCGGATCCGACTTGGCAACACCGCGGATGTCAATGCCACGCCAGTACGACGAGCCGAGACCTCGCGACCAGGTTGCGACACCGCCCATTCGTCGCTGCATCGCGGGAGTGAACAACTCGAAGGCAACGGCGTACTGCCCCTGATTGATCGCGGTGCCATGCAACACGAGGCTCTGCGCGACCAAGTCACCATCCGCGCCCGCATCGGGGCCGGAGATCGCGACCGCGATCGGTTGATCGTCACGAAGATCATCAGAACCACCACAGCGAACCGGTGCCAAGGGCCCTCGCTTGGACCAACTGGAGATCCGCCCGCTGTTCTTCGCAGCGGATACGGCCCATCCGGTTCCTTCGGCCGTGGTCCGCTCATCGACCCAGGTGCGCTTGCCTGACACCACGCCTACCACCGTGCCGTCCGGCGTGATCACCGGACCGCCACTGTTACCGGGGTTCATCGCGGCATCGGTCGTGAACAGATTCGAGACCGCGACGCGATGGCCTTCGTCGTCAGGGAAGTGCTCCGTTCGATCGAGGTCGCCGATGTAGCCGAACCTGGCACTCAGGTGAGCATCGCCGAACGGGTAACCGATCAGGGCCACTCGATCGCCGATCTCGGGATCACCCTTCGCCAGCCGGAACACGTGTCCGGTCATCGGCTTGTCGACGCGTACCAGGGCGAGATCCGCCGAGCGGTCGAGTGCGACCACCTGTGCCTGACGGATCGCCGAGTCACCCCCGGCCGCACCAGAGTCCAGGGCGATGGTGATGGATTTGGCGCCGTACACAACGTGCGCAGCGGTGAGGATGAGATTCGGAGCGATCAGCAGGCCGCTACCGGACCCACTCGCCGAGCAGGTAGCTACCTGCAACCTCGCAACGCCCGTTCGCACCTTTGCGATCGTGTCCCGCCAAGAGGCCTCGCCCGACGGCGTCGGCGTACCGGGACGCGGTGATGTCGGCCCGGCCGACGAAGGTGCCGCGGTCACCGTCGTCGCGGTCTGACTTTGCGGTGCGGCCACATCCGCGCACGCCGCAGTCGACCCCACCAAGAGCACAGCAACTGCCAATCCAGCCCGCATCAAGCTCAAGCCCCCCTGGCCTAGCCAGCCCCCCCGGCCGTCCGGCGCAATGCCGATGCGGTCACTCTAGGTGCTGGTTGTTGGCCGCGGAAGAGCACGCCAAGCCGCTGAATCAACCCATGCCACCGGGACTGCCCACCCGTCTGCCCGTGGGACCCGCGACAGCTCATCGGAGGGCTACCTCGGGGGCGGGTGGCTGATCGCCTTATTCGTCGAGTCGTGGATTTCGGGGCGGGAATGCGGTTGCCGAGAACGCTGATCCACGACTGAGTGGCGGCTCACGTTCGAGTCCGGCCAGGCGGGATCCGGCGCCGCGGATGTGGAAGGGGTTTAGGCGTCGTCTAGGTCTAGGCCGACGGGGCGGATCAGGCCTTCTTGGGCGACCGAGGCGACTAGGCGGCCGTCTTGGCTGAAGAGGCGGCCGGTGGCGAAGCCGCGGGCGCCCGAGGCGGACGGGGAGACCTGGTCGTAGAGGAGCCACTCGTCGGCGCGGAAGTCGCGGTGGAACCAGAGGGCGTGGTCGATGGAGGCCGGCTGGATGCGGCGGTCGCCGATGATGATGCCGTGCGGGAGCAAGCTTGCCCCGAGCAACGTCAGGTCACTCGCATACGCCAGAACGCAAGCGTGCAAGGCCGGTTCGTCCGGAAGCTTGCCTGCGGCCCGGATCCAGAACTGCCGCCCGGTGAGCCCGGCCAGCCGTACGTCGAGCGCGGCCCACTCCTTGTTCCAGTCCTCGGCCTTGCGCCCTGAGGCTGCCTCGAAGACCGACGCGAGGGTCGGCGCCTCGTCCGGCGGGACGAGGTCCGTCGGCATCGGGTCCGAGTGGTCCAGCCCCGGCTCCGGCACCTGGTAGGAGGCGGACATGTAGAAGATGGTCTTGCCGTTCTGCGACGCGACCACCCGGCGGCTGCTGAACGACCGCCCGTCCCGGATCAGCTCGGGCCTGTACACGATCGGTACCGAGGTATCGCCCGGGCGCAGGAAGTACCCGTGCAGCGAGTGCACGATCCGCTCGGGACCCACCGTACGGCTGGCCGCCACCAAGGCCTGGCCGAGCACCTGCCCGCCGAACACCCGCTGCGCGGAGGTCTGCGGCTGCCGGCCACGGAACAGGTCGACGTCGATCATCTCCAGGTCGAGCAGTTCGACCAGATCCTCCAGCGACTCGGGCATGCCTCATCCTGACAGCTTCAGCCGCTCCGACGAGTCACCCGGGCGGCGGCGGACCGGCGTGCGAGGTGTGGTTGTCGTCACCTCGGCTGTTCGGTGAGCTCTCGGTCGCACACCCGGCAACTTGGTGAACGCTCAACCATCAGACGCAACCGCTCGGCGGGCTCCCGCGCCCACGCCACGGTCTCACCGCACGAACAGCAACGCCCGAAGAATCCCTGGGGATCTTCGGGCGTTGCTGTTACGTCGCGAGTGTCAGTTGTCGTCGTCGCGGTTCAGCTCGGCGAGGAACTGCTCGACCTCGGCGCCGAGCTCCTCAGCCGACGGCGTCGACCCCGCCAGCAGGCTCCCCCGGCTGAGTGAACCAGCCGCAGCGTCGTACTGCGTTTCGAGGGCGTTCACCACGGCGGACGCATCCTCAGAGGCCTCCACCTGCTCGTCGACCAGGCGACCGGTCACAGCCGCCTCGTCGAGGAGCGCCTTGCTAGGGAGCAGCAGGCCAGTCGCCGCGGAGATCGCGTGCACCAGGGCCAGCGCTGCGCCCGGGAAGCGGTTCTCCGCCAGGTAGTGCGGCACGTGGACCGCGAAGCCCATCGCGTCCTTGCCGGCCTCGCCGAGGCGAACCTGCAGCATGGTGCCGGCGCTCGCCGGGAGGCGCATCTCGCCGTCCCAGATGTTCGACCGCGTCACCAGCTCCGGCCGGGTGGCGTGCGCCGTGAGGCCCAGCGGACGGGTGTGCGGAACGCCCATCGGGATGCCGTGAACGCCGACCGTCAGGGTGACGTTGTAGAGCTCGATCAGCTGCCGTACGGCGCCGGCGAACCGGTTCCAGTGGTTGTCGGGCTCGACACCCTCGAGCAGCAGGAACTCCACGCCGGCGTCGTCCTTCATCAGGTGAAGGGACAGCTGCGGCGGGGTGTAGTCGATGAACCGGTCCTCGGCGAACGTCACCTCAGGACGGCGGGCCCGGTAGTCGTGCAGCAGGTCCACGTCGAACCTCGCCAGCAGCCGGTTGTCCAGCACCTCCAGCAAGTGGTCGGCCGTCACCCGGCCGGCCTGCCCGGCGTCCATGAACCCGTCAAGCGAATGCACCAGCACCTTCGGCGTCGCCGCCGGGCCGGTCGCCACCGACTCGTCGACGATCTCGTAGAGGTCGTCCGGTCGCAGCATCTTCGTCTCCTTCTCACTGGCCAACAGGCGGGTAGGCCCCTCTATCCTGCCTTCTCCAGTGAGAACGTCACCTCGCCGGGCAGTAATTCCGCCCAGCGAGATCTTTCTCGCTTCGCCGTCGGCTCCCCGTACGGCGCCCGGCTTCGCCGGTACGGCGCCGGCTCCCGGTACGGCATCAGGTACGTCGGTCATGGCCGGGTGACTCCGGGTGGCCGGCCCTCCCGCGGCTGTCCGGATCCAGACACGACGCGGGGAGGACGAGCGGATTCGGAAAGCGCTTGCTAGCGTGCTCCTGTGCGCACCGAATCCGAGCCGACCGCCATCTCATCCAACTCGGCCTCCACCATGGCCTCCGACACCGCTGCCCAGCCGACCGTGATGCTTGCGATGAACGAGTCCAGCCGGGCCCGCGTGCTCGTCCCGCAGGTGCGCGCCCGCCTCGACCGCATCGCCACCGTGCTCCCGGTCGGCCCGGGCGACGCTTTCCTCGCCGATCCCGAGGTCCGGGAAGCGCTCGGCGGCGTCGATGCCCTGCTCACCGGCTGGGGCTGCCCCTCGATCACCCCCGAGGTGCTGGACGCTGCCCCCAGGCTCCGGGCGATTATCCACGCGGCAGGTTCGGTCAAGCACTTCGTCGATCCGGCCGCCTTCGAGCGCGGGATCCAGGTGTCCTCGGCGGTTGTGGCGAACGCGCTGCCCGTCGCCGAGTTCACCGTCGCCACGATCATCCTGAGCGGAAAGCGCGCGTTCCGCCTCGGTGCGGAGTACAAGCTGAGCAAGCACCGGCCGGATCCCAGCAACGTGCGGGGCAACTACGGGAGCACGGTCGGCCTGCTCGGTGCGTCGCGGATCGGGCGGATGGTGGCTGAGCGACTCCGGGCGTTCGACCTCGAAGTACTGATCAGTGATCCGTATCTGTCCGAGGCCGAGGCGGCTGAGCTGGGTGCGTCCCTGGTCGATCTCGACACTCTGTTCACCCGCAGCGACATCCTGAGCGTGCACGCGCCGCTGCTGCCGGAGACCGTCGGCATGGTCGACGCGCGGCTGCTCGGACTGCTGCGGGACGGCTCGGTCCTGATCAACACCGCCCGCGGCCGGATCATCGACGCGGACGCGCTGATCGCCGAGTGCCGGTCGGGGCGCATCGACGCGGTGCTGGACGTGACCGATCCGGAGCCGCTGCGCCCCGATTCGCCGCTGCTGGAACTGCCCAACGTGTTCCTCACGCCGCACCTGGCCGGCGCGGTCGGCAACGAGGTCGCGAGATTGGGTGAATTGGCCGTGGGTGAGATGGAACGTTTTGCCGCCGGGGCTCCTCTACATCACGTCATCACCGCCGCCGAGCTTGGGAGAATCGCATGACCCGCCTCGTCCTCCCCGACACCGACCGCGTGCTGTCCCGTCAGACCGGCTGGACCCGCGGGCACTGGGAGGCGCTGGCCGACCACCTGCTCGACTCCCTGGTGCCGTACTTCTCCCCCGGCGCCGCCCGCGTCGTTCTGCCCGGGCGTCCCAGTCGGTCCGGCACCGACTCGGATGAGCTCGAGGGTTTCGCGCGGTCGTTCATGCTCGCCGCCTTCCGGATCGCCGGCGTCCGCGGCGAGGGCTGCGACAAGCTGATCGAGCGGTACGCGCGGGGTGTCGCCAACGGCGCGAACCCGGATCACCCCGAGGCGTGGCTGCGGCTCACCCCGCGCTCGCAGCAGATGGTGGAGGCCGCCGCGATCGCGGTCGCGCTGCACGAGTCCCGCGAGTGGATCTGGGACCGGCTGGACACCCGCGCCCAGGAGCACGTCGCCGAGTGGCTGGGCGGATTCATCGGATCCACCACGCACGACAACAACTGGCGGTTGTTCCAGGTCGTCAGCGAGCAGTTCCTGGCGTCCGTGGGCGCGCCGTACTCGAAGGACGACATCGAGGGCGGCCTCGACAGGATCGAGGACTGGTACGTCGGCGACGGCTGGTACTCCGACGGCGACGGGCAGAACTTCGACAACTACATCGGCTGGGCCATGCACCTCTACCCAGGCCTGTGGACCCGGATGGCCGCCGCAACCCCCGGCACGGAGTACGACGATCGCCTGAAGGTCTACCGGGAGCGGCTGAGCCTGTTCCTGGAGGACGCGGTGCACCTGGTCGGGAACGACGGGGCGCCCGTCTACCAGGGGAGGTCGCTCACCTACCGGATGGCCGCGGCCACGCCGTACTGGATGGGGGCCGTTCTCGACGCCACTCCCCTGTCTCCTGGGCAGACCCGGCGGCTGTGCTCGGGGATCGCGCGGCACTTCGTGCAGCACGGCGTACCGGATGAGCGCGGGCTGCTGACGCTGGGGTGGTACGACACGTTCCTGCCGACGACTCAGGCGTACTCCGGGCCGGGTTCGCCGTACTGGGCCAGCAAGGGGTTCATCGGGCTGCTGTTGCCGCCGGAGCACGCGGTGTGGACGGATCCCGAGGAGACGGTGCCGCTCGACGAGGCCGACCAGGTTCGGGCCATGCCCGCGCCCGGCTGGCTCGTGCACGCGAGCCGGCACGACCAGGTGGTGCGGCTGATCAACCACGGCGCCGACCATGCACCGCCCGCCGAGCCGGAAGGTGCGGAGCCTGCGGCTGACCCGCACTACGACCGGCTGGCCTACGCGAACCACGCGGGGCCGGAGATCTCCGACGCGGCATCACTGCAGCGCGTCGACAGCCTCACCTCGCTCGTGGACCAGAACGGCAGGTCGAGCCACCGCGGCCGGATCCGCCGCCTCGGTGTCGGCACGCGCTCGGCGTCGTCCTGGCACAAGGCGTGGCTCGGCAGCGAGGGACCCTGGCGGATCGAGACCGCCTCGGTCGTGCACGGCGGCTGGGAGATCCGCTGCTCGCTGGTCGAAGGACCGGCGGGGGCGCTGGTCCGCAGCGGTGGGTACGCCGTCGCCGGCGACTCCTTGCCTACAGCAACCGTCGGCGAGGCGCCCGCCTGGTCGGCGGCGCGGAACGCGGACGGGCTGATGTCCGCGGTCGTCAACCTGCACGGGTACGACGAGGCCGGCGTGCACCGCGATCTAGGGGCGAACCCGTTCGGGCCGCACTCCGCCACGCCGTACCTGACGGTGAGCCACGGAGGCGAGCCGCTGGTGCTCGTTCACGCGGTGTTGCTGACCCGTGACGCGATCCGTCCCGAGGCACTGGCCGAGGGAATCCAGGTCGCCGTCGCCGGGCACGAGATCACCATCACATTGCCGGGTGACGACATTGAGACGGTGCGCCTCGGGGACCACTGATCTCGTACGGTCTAGGTATGACCGAAGCACTCGAACCCAGTGTCACCGACGCCCTGGCCCAGGCGGTGGCGGCCGATCCCAACACCGAGAACCAGGAGAAGTTGTGGCAGGCAACGTTCTTGCTGGACCGCTGGTACTTCGTCCAGCGCGGTGAACCGGGTAACCCGCAGCCGTTCGTCGGGGTGCATCAGGACCAGCCGTTCCTGATGGCCTTCACCTCCGCGCAACGGGCCCGGGGGTTCGCGATCGACAACGGGCTCGTCCCCGCGGACGCGGAGGTCCAGGTGCTCGCGCTGACCCCCGAGGACGCGGTCGCCCAGGCACCGGTGTGGTTGCAGCAGGGCATCGCGGCGATCACCTTCGACCACGGAGTGGCCGGCTATTTCGCTCCGCTCGGAAACCTGCCCGCGATCCGTTCGCATGTGCAGAGTGGTCGGTGACACGCGGTTAGGTCAGGCTGACCAACGATGTTATTCGGACGGCTGACCATTACATTGGCTCGATGAGCACGTACCAGAAACTCCTTCAAGAACAAATTCGCAACGAATTCACGGCGGCCCAGCAGTACACGGCGGTAGCTGTCTGGTTCGACGACCAGGATCTGCCGCAACTGGCCTCGCACTTCTACAAGCAAGCCCTGGAAGAGCGCAACCACGCGATGATGATGGTCCAGTACCTGCTCGACATGGACATCCGGCCGCACATCCCGGGTGTCGGCGACGTGGTGAACGACTTCGACACCGCGCTGGAGCCGCTCGAACTCGCGCTGCAGCAGGAGATCACCGTCACCAAGCAGATCGAGACGCTGGCCCGGACCGCGCGCGACGACGGCGACTACGTCGGCGAGCAGTTCATGCAGTGGTTCCTCAAGGAGCAGGTCGAGGAAGTGGCCGCGATGACCACCCTCGTCAACGTCGCCAAGCGCGCCGGCGACAACCTCTTCCACCTGGAGGACTTCCTCGCCCGCGAGACGGTCGGCGACAACGGCGCGGACCCCACCGCCCCCACCGCGGCCGGCGGCTCCGTCTGACCCGCACCGCTGCCGTACTTCGGGCCGCCGCTATGGCGCGCGGCGGCCCCGGCCGCCGGACAACGGTCACCACGAGCTGGTGCCGAGTGCGCGGCGGCCCGTTAGCGGTTACCAGGAACTGGTGCCGCCGCCTCCGCCGCCACCGCCGGAGGAACCACCGCTGAAGCCGGACGAGCTGCCGCCTCCCCCACCGCTGCCGGCCGGTGCCGGGGGCGGGTCGAAGGTGTTCGCCACGGTCTGGCTGATGCTGCCGGCCGCGAACCCCGAGCTGTAGTACGAGGGACCGGCGTACCAGTAGGGATCCGGCGGGATCCGCCCGGCGGCGACCAGTTGGGCGCAGACCCGTTGCCAGCGGTCCGCCAGCCCAAAGGCGATTGCCCAGGGCAAGTACTTGCTGAAGATGTCCTCGCCCTCCTCGAACCGGAGCTGATCGGCCTCGGCGGTGGCGAGATAGGTCCGGAACCCGACCAGCTGGTCCGTCACCGCCCGGCCGGCTGGATTGCGCTGGCCCTTCGACCGCTTGCCGATCCACAGCCCGATGGCGACGATCACCGCCAGCACCGGGATCGCGATGCTCGCGGCACGACCCAGACCACCCGTGGCGGCCGCGATCGCAGTACCGGCGAAGCCCGCACCGAAGACCCAGAAGCCGACCATCGCGATACACGCGCAGCGAGCGCCACTGGCGAAGCTGGAGCCACCGCCTGCGCGGGGCATCCGCAGGTACCACTGGCGCTGCTGGATCTGCTGACGCAACTGGCCGATCATCGCGTCGTGGGCCTGGCGCATGGAGGTGTCGCCGGTCGGCCTGCGCTCGAGGACGATCTCCGAACCCGGCTGCAGGGTCGGGAACAGTCCCTGCAGCAGGACCTGCTCGTGCGGGACGGTGGCGGCGGCCGGGTTCAGCAGCACGGCCTTCTGTTCCGGGCCGTTGTTGTCGATCCGGACGGCGCCGCGTACCGCGAGGTCGATCAGCGTCGCCGCGGTCTCGGTCGTGTTCGCCTTCGCGTCGATCAGCAGACCACCTTCGGCGACGGGGATGCGCGGTGGCGAGAACGCCACCGGGAGCTGGTCCTCCCTCAGGTCGTCCTTGATCACCTGGGCGGCCATCCCGTCCGGCGGGAAGGTGCCCGGCGGCATACCGGCGAAGCGCTGGTCCTTGTTGCCGTTCCTGCCGTAGAGCACGGCCGCGATGATCGCGCCGATGGTGACGACGCCGGAGCCGATAAGTGAGCCGACCGTGAGCCCTTGGCGTTCGAGCAGCCCAGGCGCGTCGGACAGGAGCGGGGTGTCATTGGTGACCGCGCCGGCCGTGATCGACGCGACGACCGTCAGCCCGTTGCGCGAATCCAGCAAGGCCTGCCTGTACTGGCCGACGCCACCCGACACCGTCGCGCTGTCGCAAGCAGTTGTCGATCCCTGCGGACCAGCGAAGCAAGTGGCCGCCTGCACGCCCTGCGGGACGGTCACGCTGACTGAGACGTTCTTGGTGACCGCCTCGGTGAGCGTGCCGGTGGCGTCCCAGTACAGCTCGCTGTGGTCGTCGAAGTGCCGCAACGACCCGCGCACCTCGTACTCGATCACGTACGTCGCCGTCGGGTTGCTGACCGTCTGGTTCGGCGAGCCGATCTTCAACTGCAGGCTCTGGTCGCGGTCGTTGTTCGTCTTGTTCACGGTCTCGGTGAACTCGGCGCTGTCACCGGACGGGCTCGACACCCGCACGTTCGAGATGTCGTAGCGCTGGTCCTTCGAGTCGTCGTCGACATACGGCTCGCGGATGACGAGATCGCGGACGATGCCGTGCCGGCCGGAGCTCGGACCGAAGCGGTAGACGATCTCCTCGCGCACCTGCAGCACGCCGTCCGGAGTCACCTCGTAGGTGAACTGCATCGAATCGATCACGTCGTCGCTGAGCGACGAGGCGGCGACCGCCGGTACCGCGAACCCGGCCAGCACGAAGCCGACAAAGATCGCGACGATGGCGGTGAAGAATCCCCTACGCATGCGGCGAATGTACCGATGCCGAGGGTCCGCGGCGGTCAACCTGAGCTCGACGGTACGTCGCCGGCCGCGTTGATGGCGGCCTCGACCAGATCCGCGGCTGTGGTGTCCCGGGTCCGGCGGCCGCGGTCGTAGTACTGGGTGGTGGAGATGGTGGCGTGGCCGACGTCCGCCTGGACGTGCTGGATGCGCGCGTCCTGCTCGAGGGCGATGGTCACGTAGGCATGGCGGAGGGCGTGGGGATGCACTCGATCGGCAACGTCGGCCAGCGCAGGACCGGCCTGTACTGCGATCCGCCGGAGCAAGGCGTTGACGTCGAAACGGGAGCAGCGTCCTCCGTCGCGCGTGGCGATCAGAGGCGTTCGTCCGGCGCTGGTTCGGCCGCGGAGTGCCGGGGTGGATGCTTCGCTGGTGCGGTCTCGCTCGGTCAGGTAGTCGCGGAGAGCGTCGGCTGCTAGATGGGTCAGGTAGACCTCGCGGTGGACGCCACCCTTTCCGAGGACACGCAGCATCGGCTCACCGCCGGACACGACGAGGCTGTCGCGGTCTAGGCCGACCAGCTCGGAGACACGGAGGCCCAGGGTCAGGAGGGCGACCACCGCCACCGCGCGGGCGGCGTACAGGTCGCGGTGCCGCGTGCGGTTGGGCAGTCGGGCGGCTGCGTCGAGGAGTGCCCGCAGTTGGCTTGCTGTCAGCCGGATGGTCGGCGAGGCGTCCCGGGCGGTGCTGCTGAGGCCGAGGCGGCTCCTGTTGAGTGCGGCCGGGTTTGCTGGGACGACGCCTGTCTCGGTGAGGTGGCCGTAGAAGGCGGAGAGTGTGGACAGCATCCGCTGCCTCGTCCGCTTCTCGGCTCCAGCCGCGTCCAGCTGATGCAGCCACGCCTTCACTTCGGTGCCGGTAGCTGCCCGCGGATCCAGCCCTCGGCTCGCACACCACCTGAACCACGCCAGCGGGTGCAGCGGCCCAGTCTTGCCGCCTGGCGCCCGGCCTGGTGTTTGTGTCTTCTCGGCGCTGGCGGATAGTCCCAGGGAGTCGACCCACTCGATGGGGAGGCCGAGCGCGTAGGCGTACGTCCGGCGAGTGCCGGCGTTCGCGTACTGCGTCAGCCAGTCGGCGACCTGCTCCCGCAAGACTTCCGGATCGACCACCCCCGGCCACTCGGCGGTCCCGGCCCTGCTGCCGCCCGTTGTGCCGGTCACTGCGGGCACTCGTGAGCTTGTGATTGCTGCTCTCGCGGCCTCCAGGACTGCGAGCGCGTCTGAGGGCGTATCCGAGGGCGGCATTTGGTGATTTTCGTCCACTCGGCAGGAGCTTTGGAGCTCCCACGCCGCGAGGTCGAACCAGAGCGGCCCTGCTTCATTGTAAAATATTCCAACCAACGGAAATCAGTGCAACGAATGGTGGTCGGTCGATGGACACACAGGGCTCCGGTACGTCGCCCCGGCGGTGGCAGGGCGTGCACAAGGCGCTCGCCGATCCCCTGCGCATCCGGCTCCTGGAGGCGCTGTGGGAAATGCCGCGGTCCGCACGTGAGCTCGCCGAACGCGCCGAGCTGCCGGCTGACCGGCTCTACTACCACCTGGGTCAGCTCGAACGGGCCGGGCTGATCGAGATTTCCGAATACCGGCCGCTGGCCCGCGGCAAGGTTGAGCGGGTCTATGCGCCGGCAGTCACAGAACCTCCAAGCGATGACGTGAGCCCGGAAGAGATGGTCGAGTTCCTCGGCTCGATGCTGGATGCCACCCGGGCCGACATCAACGCCGCCTACCGGTCCAAGCAGGCCGGCGGCCGGCGTGAGGTCGACGTGTACCGCGGTGCGCTGCGGCTGACCGAGGAGGCGCTCGCCGAACTCCGCGGCTACGTCGAACGGTTCGCCACCCGGTTTGCGGACCCCGACGCCCCGGGGGTCTGGACGCGAGTGGTTGTCGCGGCAGTCGACCTGCAGGACCGCCCGTCACCGGACGCCGTTGCACCCGAGTCTGAGAGGTCGCCATGAACAACGACAGCGAGGTCGCCACGAATAGCAGTGAGATCGCCACGAACGACAGCGAGGTCGCCACCAGCAACAGCGAGGTCGCCTCCAACAACAACGAGGAGGAGAGCACGACCAGCCCTGCGATACGAGCCTCGGACGCCGAGCGCGACCAGACCGCGGCGCAACTGCAACACCACTACGCGGTTGGCCGGCTGACACTGCCCGAGCTCGAAGGACGCGTCGCCGCGGCCCACGAAGCACGAACCCGCGAGCAACTCGACGCCCTCATGAGGGACCTGCCGAGCGAGGCGGAACGAGCCGCGTCACCCACCTATGAGATCGACTCCCGCCTACTGATCATCCTGCTGTGCACCTCGCCACCCGCGGCGCTCGTCTACTGGCTCATCTACTACATCCGCGAGAGAAATCTCTGAGAGCAGGGCCAGCACCTCACCCAACAAAACACTGGTTTCGTGGGGTTTTGGTTTGGTTTTGGAAACGCCGAATCAGTTACCGGGTTTTGTAACCGCTAACTTCTACGCTCACGGGCATGAGTGAGGACGCTGGACGGTGCGGGTACAGCAAGTGCCGGGCGGAGTTACCGGTACCCGGAGTGCAGGGTGGACGGCCGCGGAGTTTCTGCCGGGATACGCGCTGGGATGGCGGGCGGACCTGTTCGCAGATGGCACGGGCTGAGCGGGAGGCTCTGGGAGCGCTCGGGCTGGATGCCGGGAGCAGCACCTTCCGGCTGGACGCGGAGCGGCTCCGAGAGCACCTGGACAAGATTCGCGGACCAGTGGACGCGCTGACGGCTGCGCTCGACGCGGTGACAACGCGGCTGGATGAGGTTGAGGCAGCTGCTGTGGGAGCTGTCGAGGCTGCTCACTCCCAGGTCGCCGAGGCGGAGAGAGCTCGCGTCGCTGCCGAGGAAGCCCGGACGACTGCTGAACACCGGATGCGGCAGAGCGTGACCACAGCCGAGCGCGCCGCCAAGGAGCGCGCTGAGGCTGTCGAGCGGGCGAATGCTGCAGCGCGGCAGGCCCTGGAATCCACCGAAGCTCTGGGAGCCGCTCGGCAACAGGCTCAGGATGCGATCGCCGCACGCCAAGCTGCCGAAGTACAGCTGACCCGAGAAGCAGAACGCGCCACAACAGTCGAAGACCACGCACGCCAGGCCCTGGCCGCCGCGGAACAGCTGACCCGGGAAGCACTGACGACCGCCGACCGCGAGAAGCAGGAGGCCGTCGCTGCCGCCGAGCACGAGGGGCGGGTTGCGCTGGCCGCTGCGGATCACGAGAGGCAGGTCGCGCTGGCGGCTGCTGAGCAGAAAGCTCAGGAGAGTCTGGTCGCTGTGAAAGCAGAAGCGGCTGAGGCGATTGCGGCTGCTGAGGGTGAGGCTCGCAAGGTTGCGGATCGTGCTGAGATCGAGGGCCGGAGGATGGCGGGTGCGGTTCAGCTCGCCGCGGTTGAGCGGGATGCGGCTCGGGCGGCTGAAGGTGAGCGACGGGCCGAGGTCGAAGTACTGCGCGCTGAATTGGCCGCAGAGCGGGCCCGTGACCGGCGCCTCCATCCCGACGACCTCGACGCAGTACTAGCAGCCCTCACCAGCAACCCCACCCCGGCCGCCATCACCATCCCGGCGACCTCCCCCTAGCCACACCCCGGCCACCGCCACACCAACAACCTCCACGCCTAGCCGTACCCGACGACCTCCACGCCTAGCCACCCCTCAGCCACGGGCGCTACCTACCCTCCGGGCCCATCCCAGCCCGACGAGGCCCAGCCCGCACGACCAGGGCAGCGCCCGCCCGGCAACACCGCCCGGCCTGCCCACCCCAAACCTGCACGGACCCGCGAACAGGCGGCTTACCTCCTCGGGGACGGGTTCACCCACTGGCAGAGCAAGGGGCGAACCCCGACAAGAGGGGCGAACCCCCACAAGACAACCTCCACCAGCGGCACGTCGAGGACCTTCGTGGGCTGGTCGGCGGGTGGGTTCTGGGCGGGTTGGGGTTGTGCTCGGGCGGTGGTTAGGGGAATGGTGGCTTAACCAGGAGGAACGTCATGGCAGACAAGACGAATACTTCCCAGGGCGCCGGCGCTGCTCCCGTCGCGGAGAGCCCGGCCGCCATCCGTAACGTTGTGCTCGTCGGCCCGTCGGGTGCGGGCAAGACCACCCTCGTCGAGGCCTTGCTGGTCGCCTCCGGCGTGCTCACCAGACCGGGCAGCGTCGTGGAAGGTACGACGGTGTGCGACTGCGACGACGCGGAGATCCGGCAGCAACGGTCGGTCGGGCTGGCCCTCGCGCCTCTGCAGCACGACGGCATCAAGGTGAACCTGATCGACACCCCCGGGTACGCGGACTTCGTCGGCGAGCTCCGGGCCGGCCTGCGCGCAGCGGACTGCGCTCTCTTCGTGGTCGCGGCCAACGAGGCTGTGGACGAGCCGACCAAGGCGTTGTGGCAGGAGTGCGACCGCGTCGGGATGCCCCGGGCCGTCGTGATCACCAAGCTGGACCATGCCCGCGCGAACTATGAGAACGCGCTCTCCACGGCGCAGAACGCGTTCGGCGACAAGGTTCTGCCGCTCTACCTCCCGGCCGGCAAGGGGCTGATCGGGCTGCTCTCCCAGACGTACTACGAGTACGACGGCGGCAAGCGCAGCACGCACGCCCCGGACCCGCAGTACGCCGATCAGATCGAGGAACTCCGCGGCATCCTGATCGAGGGGATCATCGAGGAGTCCGAGGACGAGTCGCTGATGGAGCGCTATCTCGGCGGCGAGGAGATCGACCAGGCGGTGCTGATCGAGGACCTGGAGAGAGCGGTTGCCCGTGGTTCCTTCTTCCCGGTGATCCCGGTCTGCAGCGGCACCGGCCTCGGCACCCACGAACTGCTCGAGGTCGCGACCAGCGGCTTCCCGTCACCACTGGAGCACCCGCTGCCTGAGGTGTTCACCCCGCACGGCGTACCGCGCAGCAAGCTGGCCACCGATCCCTCGGGACCACTGCTCGCCGAGGTGGTGAAGACGACGTCGGACCCGTACGTCGGCAGGGTCAGCCTGGTGCGGGTGTTCTCCGGCACCATCAGGCCCGACACGACGGTTCACGTGTCGGGCCATTTCACGTCCTTCTTCGGTGAGGCCAACAGCCACGCGGACCACGACGAGGACGAGCGCATCGGCACGCTGTCGTTCCCCCTGGGCCGGCAACAGCGACCGGCCACCTCGGTCGTCGCGGGTGATCTGTGCGCGATCGGGCGGCTCACTCGGGCGGAGACCGGCGACACGTTGTCGGACAAGATGGATCCACTCCTGCTCAAGCCCTGGACGATGCCCGAGCCGCTGCTGCCGGTCGCAGTACAGGCTCATGCGAAGACGGACGAGGACAAGCTGTCGGTCGGGTTGCAGCGGCTCGCCGCCGAGGACCCGACGCTCCGGATCGAGCAGAATCCCGAGACCCACCAGATCGTCCTGTGGTGCATGGGCGAGGCGCACTCCGACGTGGTGCTCGACGCGCTGGCAAACCGGTACGGGGTGACCGTGGACACCGTGGAACTGCGCGTGCCGCTGCGGGAGACCTTCGGTGGCAAGGCGAAGGGCCACGGCCGGCACGTGAAGCAGTCCGGCGGCCACGGCCAGTACGCCGTCTGCGACATCGAGGTGGAACCGCTGCCGGAGGGCATGGAGTTCGAGTTCGTCGACAAGGTGGTCGGCGGCGCGGTGCCGCGGCAGTTCATCCCGAGCGTGGAGAAGGGGATCCGCGCGCAGATGGAGAGGGGCGTCGGCGCGGGCTATCCGATGGTGAACATCCGGGTGACCCTGCTCGACGGCAAGGCGCACAGCGTCGACTCGTCGGACATGGCGTTCCAGATGGCGGGTGGACTCGCTCTCCGCGAAGCTGCCACCGCGACCAAGGTGAACCTGCTCGAGCCGGTCGATCTCGTCTCCGTCCTCACGCCGGACGACCTGGTCGGCGCGGTGATGAGCGACCTGTCCGGCCGCCGCGGCAGACTGCTCGGCACCGAGCGCGTCGGTGAGGACCGCACGCTGGTGAAGGCGGAGGTCCCGCAGGTGGAGATCACCCGCTACGCGATCGACTTGCGCTCGCTGTCGCACGGCGCCGCGTCCTTCACCCGCAGCTTCGCGCGCTACGAAGCGATGCCCGAATCGGCCGCCGCCCGGATGAAGTCCTCCGCCTGACCTTCCGTACTGCGGTGCCGGCCGAAGGTGTCGCAAATGACCAACGACAACCACATCGACAACGAGATCTACGATCGCCTCGGCGACACCTGGTGGGGCGAGGACAACCCGCTCAACGTGCTGCAGGGAAGCTTCACCCCCGGGCGGCTCGGCTATTTCCGCGGGGTGCTCGAACGCACCGGGCGGGACCCGGCCGGACTGCGAGCCCTGGATGTCGGCTGCGGAGGCGGCTTCCTGGCCGAGGAGTTCGCCAAGCTTGGTTGTCAGGTCGTTGGGGTCGATCCGTCCCGAGTGTCCATCGCGACCGCCCAGCGCCACGCCACGTTGTCCGGTCTGAAGATCGAGTACGTCGTCGCGTCCGGCGAGTGTCTCCCGCTGGAGACCGCGTTCTTCGATCTCGCCTACTGCTGCGACGTTCTCGAGCACGTTGCGGACGTCGATCTGGTGATCCGCGAATCGGCCCGGGTGCTCAAGCCGGGCGGTCTCTACTTGTTCGACACGATCAACCGCACCGCCGTCAGCCACCTCTTCGCCATCAGCCTGCTGCAGAAGTGGCGGCTGACCAGGGTCATCGACACCGATCTGCACAACTGGGACATGTTCATCACGCCGTCCGAGCTCGGCGCTCACCTGCGGAGGCATCGGCTGAACCTCGACGAGGTCGTCGGCCTCGGCCCCCGAGCGAGTATGGCGAGCCTGCTCCGGTACTACGTACAACAGCGCCGCGGCCGGATCACCTTCGGCGAACTGAGCCGAAGGATGAACGTCGGCCAGGTGGATCGCACTGATATCTCCTACATGGGCTACGCCACGAAGGCAAACGCGACAGGCACTGACAGCGGCACCGCGGCCGACCTCAGCACCGCGACCGCCACCGACACAACATCGGCACCGGCCCCTAGCTGAGCCGGCGGCACCAGCCCTAGCTGAGTCGGCGGCGGATGTCCTTGCTGCGGAGATACGCGGCCACGTCGTCGTACCGCTCGGACTGGTTGGCGAATTCGATGTACGAGCGAACCCGGTGCAGCCAGTCGAGCGTGGACGGCTTCACCGTCGGGAGCGCGGTCGTCAGGTGCTGCATCGACAGCGGCGGTTCTCCGCCGGACGTGAGGGCCTCGTCAATCACCCGGTCCACCCCGCGCTCGACCAGCGCGCGCAGATCCGCGCCGCTGAACATCGGCGTCTGGTTCGCCAGCGCCTTGAGGTCCAGCCCCACGGACGGCACCTCCTTCACCAGCACCGAGAGGATGTCGGCGCGGGCCCGCTCGTCCGGCGGCGGCACGAAGATCACCCGGTCGAACCGTCCGGGCCGCAGCATCGCCTCGTCCACGTCCCACGGCGCGTTGGTCGCCGCCAGGACCAGGAGACCCTCGTTCTCGGAGCCGATCGCGTCGAGTTCCTGCAGCAGTACGTCGACCAGCCGGCGCGATTCCGAGCCGCCGTGCTTGTGCCGGGCGAAGGCCAGCGCGTCCAGCTCGTCGAGGAACAAGACGCAGGGCGCGTTCGCCCGGGCTCGCTCGAACGCGGCGTGCAGGTTGCGCTCGGACACCCCGAGGTAAGGGTCCATCACGTCTTCGATGCGCACGTTGACGAACGGCAGGCCGCACTCCCCCGCGGTCGCTCGGGCCAGCAGCGTCTTGCCGCAGCCGGGCGGTCCGTAGAGCATCACGCCGCCGCCGGCCTTCCGCCCGTACTTCTCGTACAGCTCGGGGCGGCTCAGCGGCAGGATCACCATCCGGTGGATGACCCGTTTGATCTCGTCCATCCCGCCGACCTGGTCGAAGGTGGTCGACTCCTTCGGGGTGTCGAACTCGAACGGAGCCTCGTCCTCCGGTCCGACCTTGATCTTGACGCCGCTGCGCTCGGCGATCAGCTCGTCGGCCAGTTGCTGCAGTCGCCCGGTACCCTCGACGACACCTGCCTGCCGAGCGGCTTCCAGGCAACTCCGCAGCAACGCGAGCCGGCCGTTCGCCGCCGCCAGCTCACCGACGACCACCAGCTGATCATCCGGAAGCCCTTGCTGATCGAGCAGTACGACGTACTGGTCGAGTGCGGGTTCGGTCTCACCGGCGGCGACCAGTGACTCGGCCAGTACGAGCCGGAGCAGTACGTCGTCCGGGCTGGCCTCGACCGCCTTGCGCAGGGCGGAGATCCGGTCGTTACTCATGAACCCCACTTCCGTTTGATCCAGCGGCGGACCAGCGGCGGCGCCACCCACGAGTACACGCAGAACGCGAACCAGCCGACGGCAACCACCGCGGCCAGCGGACCGAGCCCGGCGAGACGGAGACCGTAGATCACCGCGACCGCGCAGACCCAGATCACGAGCGGGTTGAACCGCTGGAACGGGCGGAGCGGCAGCAGCAGCGGGTGGTTGATCAGCTTCGCCTCGCGGGCGGCATCGCGTAGGTCCTGGTCGCCTGGATGCGATGACGCCGCGGACGCGAGAGAGCGGTATCCCGACTTCGAGTCGCCGGTCAGCATCGACGAGGCTCCGTGCAGTGCCCTGGCGCCGGGATCCTCGGGATCGTAGGAGAGCGCTTCCTGGCTGTGCCGGTGCATGTCCTTGTGCCTGCCCTGAGCGAACGCGACCTGCGCCCGGGCAGCGGAGACGGCAGCACTCTCCGGGGCATGCGACGCCGCGCGCTCGACGAGGGCGGCGGCCTTATCGGTCTGCCCTGCCGCGAGGCACACCATCGCGTAGCCGATCAGCAGGTCCGGATCGTTCGGGTCGAGGCTGAGGCCTTGGAGGTACGCCGCCTCGGCCTCGGGGAGATTCCCCGCCGCGCGAAGACTCGAGCCCAGGACCTGGAGCAGCGGGAGGAACGGGCCGTGGTGGGACAGGCCGTCCCGCAGTACGTCGGCTGCCTCTGCGTGGCGGTTGAGGGCGTGGAGGGCGGCGCCGCGGAACAGGTACGCACGGTAGTCGAGCGCGGCGTCGCCCCAGAGGCCCTGGAGCTCGTCGAGGGTGCGCTCGGGGTGTCCGATCTGCAGCCAGTGACCGGCCATCTGCAGTCTGGCCTCGGCTGGTTCGGTCACAATGCCACCACCACCAGCGCGAGCAGGAGCGCTTCGAGCAGGCCGAGTCCGATCACCGCGGCGATCCCCGGACCCCAGAGCGACCCGTACTCGCTGCCGCGCAACTGGAAAGCCCGGTCCATCGGCTGCTGGATCCGCAGTTGGGCCAGGCAGGCGACCACCGCGACCAGCCGGACCGCCACTCGGATGCCGGAGGAGGTCGAGGTGTCGTCGGCGAGCAAGGTGATCACGACGGCGGCCAGGCCGAGGCCGATCGCGCCGATGCCCAGGATCAGCCTGCGCTTGTCGGTCGGGACTCCGAGGCGTCGCGCGTTCAGGAAGGCGATCACCGTGGAGGCGATCACACCGCCGAAGAACGCGACGTACGTCTGAGACATCAGCCGCCAGGGCCGCGCGGACATGTCAACGCCGGCGCCGATGGTCGGGCGCAGCAGTTCGTCCGGCATGAGGCTCCCTCGGATTCGTCCGGCCCGCGAAGTGTAGGCCAGCCCCCACCCCCTTGTCCCCGCCTCCCCAGCTCTGCCACCGCTTGCGTCCGAACAACTGTGGGTCAGGGGCCTCAGTTCTTCGGACGCAACGGATGGCGCGGGCCGGTGGAAGGTGGCGGAGGGTGGCCGAAGGGGAGCACTAGGGTGGGGTGATGACTGAGAACTGCCTGTTCTGCGGGATCGTGGCCGGGACCATTCCGTCGCAGCAGATCGCCTCGAACGAACGGGCGATCGCCTTCATGGACATCAACCCGGCCACCCGCGGACACCTGCTGGTGATTCCCCGCGAGCACGCGACGGATCTGCGGGAGAGCGCTCCCGAGGATCTCATCGCCGCGACGCTGCTGGCCCAGTCCCTGGTCAGCCGCGTGATCGAGCGCCTGGACGCCGACGGCGCGAACCTGCTCAGCTGCATCGGCGCCGCCGCCTGGCAGAGCGTCTTCCACACCCACCTGCACGTCATCCCCCGCTACAAGGACGACCCGCTCCGACTCCCCTGGCACCCCACTTCGGGTGACGCCGAGGCCATCGCGGCCACCGCCGCCGAGCTTCGCTGAGGTTCTCCAGGGCGGTGTAACGCCAGGCCGGCTCGTGACACTGCAGGGGCGGAAGGATTTCGCCGAGAGCACCTGGGGTTGTCATGCCGAACGCCACAGCCGCACCCGCCTGCGACAAGACCGCCACCGCGGCTGTCCCGGCCACCAAGTCCGTCTGCGCGTCGGATCTCGCCCCGGGCACCGACGCGCCCGAGTCCGACGCTCCCAAGTCCGACGCCCCTGAGTCCAGCGCTCCCGGGACCGCCCCTCGCGGAACCGGACAGGCGGCGCCGCTGACGGTCGGAGTACGGCGGGCGTTGGGGCGGCGGTTGTTGCCGTTGCAGGTGGGGATCTTCCTGCAGGGGGTCGGCTTCTGGGTGCCGATCGAGAAGCTGTTCATGACCGAGATCGGCTTCGACGCCGCCACCATCGGCATCATGGCCGCCGCGTACGCCGCGCTGGTACCCCTGGTCGAGGTCGTCTCCGGCGTGCTGGCGGATCGCTGGTCGAGGCGCGGCGTCCTGATGACCGCCTGCCTCGCGATGCTCGTCAGCGTCCTGATCGGCGGCTTCAGCCACAACGTCATCACCTACATCGCGGCGGCGCTGATCCTCGGCGTCTACTTCGCGATGTACTCCGGCACCGTCGAGGCGATCGTCTACGACACCGTGCTCGAAGAGACCGGCGGCAGTGACGCGTACGAGCGCCAGATCGGCCGGGTTCGCTCGATCGAGGCGGTCGCCCTGGTCCTGAGCGCGTTGGCCGGCGGCTGGATCGCCGGCGCGACCTCGACGCGCCTGACCTACTTCCTGACCGTGCCTTTCATTGTGATCTCGCTGATCGTGCTCAGCCGCTTCCGCGAGCCGCGCCTGCACGAAACGAGTGAGCGCTCTCCGCTGTGGGAACACCTCAGGACGACGTACGGCGCGATCGTGCACCGCGGCCGGCTGATCCCGATCGCGGCCGCCTCGATCATGTCCGCGATGATCGTGCAGGCGGTCTTCGAGTTCGGGCCGCTCTGGCTGATCGCGCTCTCTGCGTCCGCGGTGATCTACGGACCGTTCTGGGCCGGCCTGGTCTCGACGCTCGGCCTCGGCGGACTCCTCGCAGGCAGGCTCCGGCTGGACCGGCCGATCACCGTGGTGGCCGTCGTGGTCGTGATGCTCGGCGCCTGCTTCACCCTGACCACCAGCCACAACCTGCTGGTGGTGACGACCGCGATGATCTTGCTCACCCTGCTCGTGCTGGTCGCCGGGATCCACGTCAGCAAGCTGATGCACGACGCGGTGCCGTCGACGATCCGGACCGGCGTCGCCTCCGGGATCAGCGCGGTGTCGTGGATGTTGTTCCTGCCGTTCGCACTGGGTTTCGGTGCCGTGAGCAAGCAGTCCGGCGTCTATGTCTCCGGCTGGATGTTCACCGCCGCGACCGCGCTCGCCGGGGCCGCGCTGCTGTGGGTCGTCGTCCGCCCGGTCCGGAAATGACGATCGGCCTGCTCGTGCCGACCCGGCGTACCGGCAGCGAAGGCTTCCGAGCCTGTACGGCGCACGGCCCGCTCCGTGACTACTCTGAGCCGATGGAGGGGCTCCCGCCGGACGAGGTGCTCACCGCCCGGCTGCGGCAGGGTGACGAGACCGCGTTCGCGCTGCTCCTGGACGGCTGGTCCGGCGGCATGCTGCGGCTGGCGAGGTCGTTCGTGTCGACCGAGGACTCTGCCGCCGAGGTGGTCCAGGAGACCTGGCTCGCGGTGATCGAGGGCATCGGGCGATTCGAGGGACGATCCTCGCTGAAGACCTGGGTCTACCGGATCCTCACCAACACCGCCAAGCGCCGGGGCACCCGCGAGCATCGCGTCGTACCGCTGAGCAGCGTGGACGACACCGGACCGACGGTGGATCCGGCCCGCTTCCGCCCGGCGGGTGACCCGTATCCCGGTCACTGGTGGGAGTTCCCGCCGGCCTGGCCGAACCCGGAGCAAGGCCTGCTCGGCAACGAAGTACGGGCGCTGCTTGCCGAAGCGCTTGCTGCTCTGCCTGATCGGCAGCGCGTGGTGATCACGCTGCGCGACGTCGAGGGCTACGCGGCCGAGGAGGTCTGCGAGCTGCTCGAAATCTCGGCGGCGAACCAGCGGGTACTGCTGCACCGCGCCCGCGCGTTCGTCCGAGGCAAACTGGAGGAGTACTACACCCAGGAGGCGACCCCGTGAACGATCTCGACTGCCAGCAGTTCGTCGAGCAAGTGACGTCGTTCCTCGAAGGCGACCTCGGCCCCGACGCCGAGCAACGCTTCATCGACCACCTCGCGCTGTGCGACGGCTGCGACCTCTATCTCGACCAGTTCCGCCAGACCGTGCAGGCCCTCGACGGGCTCCCAGCGGACTCGATCTCCCCCACCACCCGCTCCGCCCTCCTCGACGCCTTCCGATCGCAGACCTGAGTCTCAGCGAGCGACCAGATCGTAGACGGCCAGGATTTCGTCGATCAGCGCTTCCCAGTCATACCGCAGTACTGCGGTGAGCCCTGCCGCACAGAGTTTGTCGCGCTCGTCGACCGAGCCGAGAAGTCGCAGGGCCTGGTCGGCGAGAGCCGTCGCGTTGCCGGGTTCGAAGAGCTCGCCCAGGCGTCCACCGTCGAGCACCTGGCGGAAGGCAGCCAGATCGCTGGCGAGCACCGGGGCTCCCGCGGCCATCGCCTCCAGCAGCACGATGCCGAAGCTCTCGCCGCCCAGATGCGGCGCGACGTACACGTCCGAACCGGCGAGCATGTCCGCCCGCGCCGCATCGTCGATCGCACCCAGGAACAGCACGT
The DNA here is from genome assembly GCF_042657745.1 of Kribbella qitaiheensis. Classification (GTDB taxonomy): domain Bacteria; phylum Actinomycetota; class Actinomycetes; order Propionibacteriales; family Kribbellaceae; genus Kribbella; species Kribbella qitaiheensis. The sequence goes on from NZ_JBHSKE010000075.1 coordinate 67,259, forward strand.
TGTCCCGGCACGACGAGGGCAACGATCGGCGCGCGTCGTCCGCTTGACCTGTGCCGGCGACGAGCACCTTCAGGCCGGGTCTTTCAGCGAGCAACTGCGGCACGGCGGAGAGTAGTACGCCGAGACCCTTGCGCGGCTCGTCCATCCGGCCGAGGAAGCTGATCGTGCCGTCGCTGCCCTGCCACTCCGGACGGATCCGGCCGGCGAAGCGGTTCGTGTAGAGGCCGTTCGGGATCACCACGGCCTCGCCGCCGATGTGCTGGACCATCATCGAGCGCGCGTTCTCCGAGACCGCGATGCGCGCGTCGAGCTTCTCGAGCGCAGGGCGTAGAAGACCGGCCGCGGCGCTCATCGCCCGCGAGCGGACCTGCCAGGTGTGGAAGGTCGCCACGAAAGGACCATCACCCGCCCACAGTGCGATGATCGAGGCACTCGGGGTCATCGGCTCGTGCACGTGGACCACGTCGAAGTCGCCGTCCGCCAGCCAGGACCGCACCCGAGCCGCCGTGCGAGGCCCGAACGTCACGCGGGCCACCGAGCCGTTGTAGGGAACCCCGACGGCGTGACCGGCCGACACGACGTACGGCGGGGCCTCGTAGTCATCGACCGGGGCGAGGACCGAGACCTGATGGCCGCGGGCCAGCAGCGCCTCGGCCAGGTCGCGGACGTGGTTCTGGACCCCGCCGGGGGTGCCCAGCGAGTACGGGCAGACCACGCCGATCTTCATCAGTCCAGGAAGATTCGCTGCAGCATGTGCCAGTCCTGCGGGTGTTCCGCGATGCCCTCGGCGAAGGCGTCGGCGCAGCGCTGGGTCATCTGCGCCGGTCCCCCGGCCCGGTCGATCGGCTGGTGGAACGTGATCACGAGATCAGGGCCGTCGTAGTGCAGCGTCGCGGGGATCAGCGGTGCTCCGGTGCGGACGCTGAGAGCCGCCGGGCCGGCGGGCATCCGGGTGTGGCGGTCGAAGAACTTCACCGGTACACCTCGCTCCGACAGGTCCCGGTCCGCGACCAGGCAGACGAATCCGCCCGCCCGGAGCCGCTCCGCCAGTACTCCGAACACGTGCTCGTCGCTTCCGGTGAGTGGAAGCACCTCCATGCCGAGTTTCGCACGGTAGGCGACGAATCGGTCGAACAGGGATTCGGGGCGCAGCCGCTCCGCCACGGTCGACACCGGCATCCCGGTCCGGCCCGCCCAGGCGCCCGCGTGGTCGTAGTTCGCCAGGTGTGGGAGGGCGCAGATCACGCCCTTGCCGGCGCGGTGGGCGTCGCGGAGTACCTCCTCGTTGACCGTCCGCACCCGGCCGACGATGCGCTCGTCGTCCCACTCGGGCAGCCGGAACGCCTCCTGCCAGTAGCGCAGGTACGACCGCATCCCCGCTCGCGTCAGCGCGTCGAGCTCGGCGGTATCTGCTGTCGGGCGGACTACCGCCAGGTTGGAGCGCAGGCGTTGCACCCCGCGCCCGTTCCGCCGTACGACGAAGTCGGCCGCGTGCTGGAAGATCCACGTGACCACTCGCTCGGGCAACCGGCGTACCAGCGCCCAGGCGGCCGCGAACGCCAGATCAACCGCCCGCTGCCGCAGACCCTCCACGACTCAGGACGTCGCGGGCGGCACGTCAGCCCCGCCCGAGGAGTCCGGCCCGGTCGTGCCCGTTCCCGGAGTTTCCTGGGCTGGTGGGGTCGCCGTACCAGGGGTTGCCGTGCCAGGGGTGGTCGGCGGGGTGAGGCGGGCGTTGGCGGGGTCGGCGAGGACCTGCTTGCGGACGGAGAGGGTGCGCTGGACGACTGTGATGGTGCTGGCGACGGCGAGCGCGCAGAGCACGATCTTCAGCAGGATCGGGAGGTTCAGCACGTCGGAGAAGAACCCGATGACCAGCACCGATACCAGCCGGTCCGAGCGTTCCGCGATACCACCGCTCGCATGCAGGCCGAGGCTCTCCGCCTTCGCCCGCGCGTACGACGTGGTCGCGCCCATCACCAGCGCCCACAACGTCACGGCCGCCATCCACGGGGTGTCGCCCGCGCTGCCCGCGTAGTACAGGACGAGGCCGCCGAAGATCGCGCCGTCGCCGAGCCGGTCCAGGGTGGAGTCCAGGTAGGAACCCCACTTCGACGACGTACCCGAGGTACGGGCCATGTAGCCGTCGATCAGGTCGGAGAAGACGAAGCACGTGATCACGACCACGCCGAGCCAGATGTGGCCGCGCGGGAAGAAGATCAGCGCACCGGCGCAGACGCCGATGGTGCCGACCAGCGTGACGGCGTCGGCGCTCACACCGAGCCTGAGCAGGAGGTTGGCGATCGGCGAGATCACCTTGGTCCAGAACTGCCGGAATCTGTTAAGCATGGCGACGCGATCGTAGTCCAGCCGGATCACCATCGGGTGACAGCGCCACCCGGAAGGGTTCCGCGTGCCCCCGCCGGTGCCGCACCATGGCCTCACCGACCCCGGTCCCCCCACCGCTGAAGGGAGGTCCAATGACCACCCCCCGGACCACCCTCCACCCCCACCTCGCCGCGCTAGCCCACCTCCGGACTACCTCCAGCGACGTCCGTTGGCTGATCGTCCGGACCGCCACCACTCACCAAGCCGCGGATTCGAGCGGGCGCCGTCGCTCGCCACGCCTGGTGGACCCCACTCGGCAGCAGTTGGTGGGTGCTGGACGTCCGCCCCTCCTCAAGCGGGCACGCGCGGTGTTCCGGGGTTTGTTGGGCGGGGTGGTGGTGATTGCGCTGGTGGCGGGGTGTTCGGTGGCCCGGAAGGCGAATGAGGCTCGGCCGACGCCTGCGCCGCCCGCCGTGATGCCCACCGCGATAGCGCCTCCTCAGGCGGAGGGCCTGGACGGTACTGCGGGAGCACCCGGGCCGCAGGTGTGTTCGCTAGTGACTGGCCGGCTGAGCAAGGAACTCGGGTTCACCGTCACGGCCAAGCAGAACTCCTGGAACGACGGCGGCCTGCCCGCGCTCGACCTGTGCACCTTGATCCTCGACGATCGCCCGGTCGTCGTCGGAGTCACCGCGCTGCCCAAGCAGCCCGACTCCCTGGACCGGTTGATCGCCGGTACCGGCCAGATCGACCTGCTCCCCGAACTCGGCCCCGAAGCAAGGATCAGTACTTCGCGTGTCGTGTTCACCGTGGACGACCGGGTCGTACGGGTCAGCTCGGCAGGCGGCATCAACCTCGGCTATCCCGATGGCATCGACCGGATCAAGGCTGTCGCGATCAGCCGGGCCGTGCGCGACGTCGTACCGAGGGCTGAGCGCAACTCGCGGCAGTCTGATGCGGCGTGCCAGCTGTCCACCTCGGCGGCCGAACGGTTCGTCGGGGCGCTCGTGCAGTTGCGGCGGGACTACCGGGTGAACGGGGCGCTGACCTGCATCTGGGGAACCTTCGACGCGACCGTCTCGATCGTCGAGTCCTTCCACACGGACACCATCCCGGAGGCGAAGCAGTTCCCCTCGGCCAAACCGGCGCCGATCGGCAGCCCCGGCTACTACCTTCCCGACCAGGGCGAACTCGTCTTCCGCAAGGGCCGCCGAGTAGTCCGCGTGACAGGTCTGACCAACCCGGCCCGCGTGGTCCCGATCGAAACCCTCCTGGACATCGTCGAGCCGATGCTCCCGCTGTTCATCAAATAGCCCGCTGATCTTCACCATCAAGCAACCCGCTGCCCCATCAAGGAGCCCCGCCGCCGGACCTGAGGCGGGCCAAATGCGGGTTTGATCAAATCAGTGGGTGTTCAGAGGAGGTGGAAACGGGCGGTTGCACGCTACATTGCGTTCGTGAGCAGCTTTCCAGCGGCCGCGAGACGAGTACGTGACAGTGCTGAGGACCCTGTCACTCGCTTCTGGGCGCTGCGGGAATGCTCACTTCACTTCCCGTTGTACGGGTTTCGCGCCACCTGGCATCACCTGACCGTCCGGGCTGGGGTGCCGCAGCAACTATCCGAGGATCCTGAGTCGCTGATCCGTGCGCTCGATGAACTCGAGGAAGCCCGGCAGCACTGGCGGCTTCTTCAAGCGACGTTCGAGGCTCGTCGGCGGCGGGAGAAGGCTGTGGGCCAACGGCAACCAACCCTTGCCGACCGTTGGCTGACCGAGCAGACGCTTGCCTACTGCCCCGATCCGCAGCGTCATCCCGAAGAGCGGTTGGTCACCGTGCTCCATCGCCTGATCGACGCCAATCTCTCCAACCCGCAGCCCCAACCGACCTGCGCCATCTGCGGAACACCCCGGCCGGTCGACACCTACTGCACAGCCTGCGGCGTCGACCCCCGCGGCCCGGCCGCTCCCCTGCCAACCGGCCTCAGCAGCGAAGCCGGCACCCACTGGCACGACATCTGGCAACGCACCGCCCAGAAGCCCCGCGTCAGCCCTCGCGCCTAGCTCCTCCTGGTACGCCGGTCCGGGGTGCTGCCCCTCGCGGTCGCTGCCTTGACGACTGATCCTGCCCCTTGCGGTCGCGTCCGTTCGTACCTTCTTCCCCCGTGCGGCTGGCAGCTTGGTTAGGGGGTTGGCCAGGATTTGGCTAGGAGGGCTCGGGTGTCTGTCAGGAGTTGGGGGAGGACTTTGGTTTGGGCTACTACCGGCATGAAGTTGGTGTCGCCGCCCCAGCGAGGGACTACGTGCTGGTGGAGGTGGGCGGCTATGCCTGCGCCGGCTATCTCGCCCTGGTTCATGCCGATGTTGAAGCCGTGGGCCGCTGAGGCGATGCGAACTGCCTGCATGGCCTGCCGGGTCAGGGTGGCTACGTCCGAGACTTCCTCGGGGGTCAGGTCCGTGTAGTCGGCGACGTGGCGGTACGGCACGACCATCAGGTGGCCGGGGTTGTACGGGTACAGGTTCAGTACCGCGTACGCCGACGGGCCGCGGTGGACGATCAGGCCGTCGGCGTCGGGCAGGCTCGGAATCCGGCAGAACGGGCAGTCGTCACCCGATGAAGTGCTGGTCGGCTTGTTGTCCCCGGCGACGTACGCCATCCGGTGTGGGGTCCAGAGCCGCAGGAACGGGTCGGGCACGCCCATCCCGTCCTGCCGCACCAGCTCCTCCGGCTCGTACGGCGAACCACCCGCCGGCGCGGAGCCGGGCGGGTCGTCGCCGGGGAGGTCGGTCATACCTGGGCGCGCTTCTGGACTGTGTCGACGATCTCTGCGACGGCTTCGGCAATCGGGATGCCGTTCTTCTGGGTGCCGTCGCGGTAGCGGAAGGAGACCGAGCCGGCGGCCATGTCGTCGTCGCCGGCGATCAGCATGTACGGCACCTTGGCCTTCTGGGCGTTGCGGATCTTCTTCTGCATCCGGTCGTCGGACGAGTCGATCTCGATCCGGATCCCCCGCTCCTTGAGCTGGGTGGCGACCTCGTAGAGGTAGTCGACGTGACCGTCGGTGATCGGGATGCCGATCACCTGGACCGGCGCGAGCCAGGGCGGGAAGGCGCCGGCGTAGTGCTCGGTGAGGACGGCGACGAACCGCTCGATCGAGCCGAACAGCGCGCGATGGATCATCACCGGACGCTGCCGGGAGCCGTCGGGCGCGGTGTACTCCAGCTCGAACCGCTCCGGCAGGTTGAAGTCCAGCTGGATCGTCGACATCTGCCAGGTCCGGCCGATCGCGTCGCGGGTCTGCACCGAGATCTTCGGTCCGTAGAAGGCCGCGCCGCCCGGATCCGGCACGAGCTCCAGCCCCGAACCCTCGGCGACCTCCCGGAGCGTCTCGGTGGCCTCCTCCCAGACCTCGTCCGACCCGACGAACTTCTCCGGGTTCTTGGTGGAGAGCTCGAGGTAGAAGTCGTCCAGCCCATAGTCGGCGAGCAGGCCGAGCACGAAGGTGAGCAGGTCGCGCAGCTCGTCGCGCATCTGCTCGCGGGTGCAGTAGATGTGCGCGTCGTCCTGGGTGAAGCCGCGGGCCCTGGTCATGCCGTGGACGACGCCGGACTTCTCCAGCCGGTACACGGTGCCGAACTCGAACAGCCGCAGCGGCAGCTCCCGGTACGACCGGCCGCGCGCGTCGAAGATCAGGTTGTGCATCGGGCAGTTCATCGGCTTCAGGTAGTAGTCCTGGCCCTGCTTGCGGAGCTCCCCGTCCGGCCCGCGCTCCTCGTCCAGGTGCATGGGCGGGTACATGCCGTCGGCGTACCAGTCCAGGTGGCCCGAGGTCTCGAACAGGTGCGCCTTGGTGATGTGCGGGGTGTAGACGAACTCGTACCCGTCCTCGACGTGGCGCTGGCGCGAGTAGTCCTCCATCACCTTGCGGAGCACGCCACCCTTGGGGTGGAAGACCGCGAGGCCGGAGCCGATCTCGTCGGGGAAGCTGAACAGGTCGAGCTCGGTGCCGAGCTTGCGGTGGTCGCGCTTGGCAGCCTCCTCCAGCCGGGTCAGGTACGCCTTCAGGGCGTCCCGGGTGTCCCAGGCCGTCCCGTAGATCCGCTGCAGCTGCGGGTTCTTCTCGCTCCCCCGCCAGTACGCCGCGGCGACCCGCATCAGCTTGAAGTTGCCCAGATACCCGGTGGCGGGCACGTGCGGCCCGCGGCACAGATCCTTCCAGGCGACCGTGTCGTCGCGCCGGATGTTGTCGTAGATCGTCAGCTCACCGGCGCCGACCTCGACCGAGGCACCCTCGGCCGCGTCCGCCGAGGCCGATCCCTTGATCCCGATCAGCTCGAGCTTGTACGGCTCGGAAGCCAGCTCCGCACGCGCGTCGTCGTCCGAGACCACCCGGCGGCTGAACCGCTGCCGCTCCTTGATGATCTGCTGCATCTTCTTCTCGATCTTCGTCAGGTCCTCCGGGGTGAACGGAGTCGCCACGTCGAAGTCGTAGTAGAACCCGTTCTCGACTGGCGGGCCGATGCCCAGCTTGGCGTCGGGGAACAGATCCTGGACCGCCTGGGCGAGGACGTGCGCGGTCGAGTGCCGGATGATCGCCAGCCCGTCCAGGGACGATGCCTTCACCGGCTCGATCTCGTCGCCGTCGGACACCACCCGGGCCAGGTCGCGCAGCTCTCCGTTGACCCTGGCGGCGATCGCGGAGCGGTCCTGACCGAAGATCTCGGCGAACAGCTCCCCGACGGTCGTCGTCTCGGTCACACTCCGCTCAGCCTCGCCCTCGACGCCGATCAGATGGACCTTGACTTCCGACACGTTCACTCCTCGAGTACGCCGACCCGCCGTGCGCGGGCCATCACACCGCAGATGGTATCGACTCGCGCTCCGCACCCGCGCAGCCCGTCCACAGGCCCCCGGCAAGCGCGCCCGAAGAACCTGACGAAAGTCGGGGGTCGGCGACGCCGGAAGTCCGATGTGCCGAACCGCACGGATTCCTAGGTTCGTAGTGACACTGCGAACCAGGAAGGCTCCGTGTGATCACCCTCGAACGACTCAGCAAGCGCTACGGCGACACCCGTGCCGTCGACGCGCTCGACCTGACCGTCTCCCCCGGCCGGGTGACGGGCTTCCTCGGCCCGAACGGGGCCGGCAAATCCACCACCATGCGGATGATCCTCGGCCTCGACACCCCGACCGAGGGTTCCGCTCTGGTCGACGGACGCCCGTACTCCGCGTGGCCCGTCCCGCTCGCAAAGGTGGGAGCGCTGCTCGACGCGAAGGCGCTTCACCCGCGCAGGACGGCGCGCAACCACCTGATCGCGATGGCTCGCAGCAACGGGATCCCCGTCAGCCGGGTCGACGAGGTGCTCGCGATCGTCGGCCTGGACACCGTCCGCCAGAAGAAGGCCGGGCAGTTCTCCCTCGGCATGGGCCAGCGGCTCGGCATCGCGGGCGCTCTCCTCGGTGACCCCGAGGTGCTGATGTTCGACGAACCTGTGAACGGCCTCGACCCCGACGGCGTCCGCTGGGTCCGCCAGTTGATGCGCTCCCTGGCGGCGGAGGGACGCACGGTGTTCGTGTCGAGCCACCTGATGAGTGAGATGCAGCTGACCGCCGACCAGCTCGTGGTGATCGGTCGCGGCAAGTTGATCGCCGACGCCCCGATCGCGGAGGTAATCGCAGGCTCGTCCCGCACCACTGTCCGCGTACGAGTCCCCGTGCGCGCCGACCTCGCAGTACTGCGCGAGCGGCTAGCGGAAGAGGCCGAGTCCGTGTCAGCGCTGGCCCCGTCCGGTGAGGCGGCTGACCAGCTGATCGTGACCGGACTGTCGGCCGAGCGGGTCGGCGACCTCGCGCACGAGCTCGGAGTACGGCTGCATGAGCTCTACACCGAGCGGGCGTCGCTCGAAGAGGCCTACATGGAGCTCACCGCGGACAGCGTCCAGTACGGCGTGGCGGCAGCGTCATGAGCGAGGCGATCCTGCACCTCACCCACGAACTGATGTCGTCGTGGTGGATCTACCTCGCCCTGTTCGGGTTCGCTGCCCTAGACGGCTTCTTCCCGGCGATCCCGAGCGAGACCCTCGTCGTTACGGCTGGTGTGTTCGCCGCCACCGGCGAGCCCAACCTGTACGGCGTGATCGCGATCGCCGCGGCCGGCGCCTTCGTCGGGGACCACGTGTCCTACGCACTCGGCCGTGGCGCGGGCGGCCGCCTGCTCGACCGGTTCGAGCCGAGCACCAAGCGGCACGCCATGACCGTCTGGGCCCGCAACGCCCTCGCCGAACGGGGCGGCCTGGTCTTGGTGGTCGCCCGCTACATCCCCGGCGGCCGTACCGCGGTGACGCTCACGATGGGCGCGGTTCGCTACCCAGCACGCAACTTCTCCCTCTTCGCCGGTCTCGCAGCAGTCTCCTGGGGCCTCTACTGCTCCCTCGTCGGCTACATCGGCGGCAAGGCGTTCGAGGACAACCCGCTCAAGGGCGTCGTGCTCGGCATCGGCCTTGCCCTCACCGTGACGTTGATCGTCGAGGTCGTCCGGCACCAGCGCCGCAAACGCCGTACCCCTGAACCTCAGCTCGAGGCGGAGGCCGAACTGATGAAGGCAGGAGAAAGATGACCACGGCAACCATCACGCTCGGGCAGAGGTCGAGCCACGGCGGACTCGCCGGGGCGATCGCGTCGGAGTGGACCAAGGTGTGGTCGGTTCGGTCCAGCTGGCTGAACATCGTCGCGGCGGTTCTGCTGACGGCGTTGCTCGGAGTGCAGTTCGGCTTCAGCACCGCCTACGACAACACTCACCTCCGGCCGGGACACGTTGCCGAGCAGGTTGCCGTCGGCAGTGTCGGCGTGAGCGCGATGATCATCGTGCAGGTGGTGGTCGCGGCGTTCGCGCTCCTCCAGGTGACGTCGGAGTACTCGACCGGCAGCATCCGCTCGACGCTGCAATGGACCCCGGTACGCCGGAACGTGGTGCTCGGCAAAGCCGTCGTGCTGGGGCCGCCGTTGTTCGCCTACGGGCTACTGCTCGGGGCGATCGCGGCGGTTAGCGGCGGACTCGCGATGGGTGAATGGGCCGACTGGGACCTCGCCACCCTGGTGGTCGACCTGGTCTCGATCGCCGCCTACCTCACGCTCGGCGGATTGTTCACGCTAGGGATCGCGTTCGTCATCCGGAGTACGGCGGGGACGTTGACGGCGGCGTTCCTGATGTTGCTGGTCCTGCCGATGATGCTCGGGCAGAGCAGTCTGCGCGCGCTGGTCTGGCTGGCGGCGCTGCTCCCCGGTGGAGCCGGTCAGAGCTTCCTGTCCGGGTCGACCGACCCGCTGTCCCCCACGATCAGCTTCATCGTGCTCATCGCCTGGACCGTCGGCGGACTGGCCTTCGGCCTGAAGCTCCTCCAACGCCGCGACGCCTGAGCTGGAGGTTGCCGAGAACAGGAGCCTCAGCACGAACAAGTCCCCTGCCTCGATAGCTCCGAGGCCGGGGACTGTTGGTTTGGCTCAGCGCGGGACGTTCAGGGCGATGGTCACCTGCTCGGCGACCTTGGCGGCCAGTTCGAGCGCCGCGCGACGGGTCGCGGGCTGGAGGGCCGAGTGGTCGAGCGGGCCCTCGGCGGCGATATGGGGATCGGTCGGGATGTCGACGACGGCGGCGGCCCGCGACTCGAAGTACGGGCGGAGCTGCTTCTCGACCTCCTTGTTCACATCGCCGGGACCGTTGCTCACGGCGATCACCGCACGCCTGATCAACCGCTGCGCGTCCGGACCCTGGTGGTCGAGCTCCTCCAGCATCTGCACAGCGGCAGCGCAGGACAGGCTCTTCCACTTGATCGGGATGACGAGGACGTCCGAGGCCTTCATCGCCTCACGCCAGTTGCTGGAGCCCTCGTTGTTGCCGGTGTCGATCACCAGCACCTTGTAGAAGCGGCTCAGCAGCCGGTGGATCTGGTCGAAGTCCTTGGCCTCGATCTGTGCGTACGTCGTGGTCGCCGACGTCAGCACGTCGTACTGACCCGACACCTGGTGTCGCAGGTACGCACCGACGTCACCGAGACGGGCATCGGGCTGGGTGAGCATCTGCATGGCCTGCAGCAGATCGGTCACCGTCGACCGGCTGTTCGTGTCGTGCGTGCGCAGGTGCATGTTGCCGCGCAGCTCGTTGTTGTCCCAGGCCACTACCCCGCCGCCGCGGGCCTGACCGAGCGCACCGGCGAGCAACAACGTGGTCGGCGTCTTGCCCGAGCCACCCTTGGGGTTGGCGATGGTGATCGTCACCGGACGCCGGAACGCGGTCGCCGCGGTCGCCCGGGCGATCCGCTCGAGCCGCTCGGCCGTGCCCGGGCGCAGCCGCAGGACACTGCGGACACCCTTCTCGGCCGGAGCCTCCCGGGGCAACGGCAGGGCCTGCAGCAGCTCGTCGGCCCGGTAGGACACCTGCCGGTCGGGCTGCGGCGCGTGCTGGCTCGGGATGCCCTGCGGGAAGAAGTGCTGGGCGGCCGGCGACAGCTGCGGTCCAGAGCCGTGCGACTCGGAGCCGTGCAACTCGGTCCGCTCACGCTCGGGAGCCGGCTGGGCCCACGGGTCGGCGGCCGGCTGCTGGACAGGAGCCGGCTGTGACCACGAGTCACCGGGGAAGTCCTCCGACAGCGCGTCGGGCTGCTCTTCCTCGGCGACGTCCTGCTCTTCCTCGAGCTCGGGGTCAGGCGTCGCGCGGCTGCTGGGTGGCGGCGGTGGCGCGGCGTGATTGGGCGCGGGAGGCTGACTATTGGGATCCGGCTGGGTCCAGGACGGGGTCGGCTGCCACATCCTCCGGACCTCGGCGGCCGCCGCTTCCCGGTCCTTGTGCTGTCCGGAGTTGTGCGAGTCGGTCACGACCTAGATCCCCCGATTCTGTGAGAGGGGGCGGGGCTGCCGCTCCCCTGGGGTTTGCTGGATACATCCCAGGCACACTCCACCCGGGAAGGCACCACTATCCCATGACCCGGTGTCCACGCGATGTCACCCGCCGGAGCGTCGTCCGGTCACCGGGATCCTGCCTGCCGGACGACCGCCCGGCCCTGGACTGACAGCAATCGGCCAGCGGGTGCTCCCCGGCGCATCAGTCCGTGACCAGACCGGCTTCGTAGGCGACGATCGCGGCCTGCACCCGGTTCTTCACCTGGAGCCGGGTCAGGATCGCACTTACGTACGCCTTGACCGTTCCCTCGACCAGGAACAGCCGCCGCGCGATCTCCGCGTTCGACAACCCGGCCCCGACCAGTGAGAGCACTTCCAACTCCCGGGGAGTGAGCGCGTCGACCTGCTCCTTGGCCGCCGCGGCCCGCGACATCCGTCCACCTCCGGAGCCCGCGCCGAGCTCCGCGATCACCCGCTGGGCGATCTTCGGCGACAGATAGGCCGCACCGTCGGCGACAGCCTTCAGCCCCGCGATCAACTCCCGCGGATCACCCGACTTCAGCAGGAAGCCGCTCGCCCCGTCGCCGAGCGCCTTCGCGATGTACGCGTCCTCGGAGAAGGTCGTCAACATCACCACCGCCGTCTCCGGCACGGTCCGCCGGATCTCGGCGCCGGCCGCCAGCCCGTCCATCCGCGGCATCCGGATATCCAGTACCGCGACGTCGGGCCGGTGCCGCTGGGCTGCCTCGACGGCCTCCTGCCCATCGGCTGCCTCGGCAACGACCTCGATCGCGTCGTCCGATCCGAGGATCGCGCGGACCCCGGCCCGGACCATCGCCTCGTCGTCGGCCAGCAGCACCCTGATCATCGCGGAGTTCCCTCTTCCGTCGGCTCGACCGAACCCGTCTGGACGATGTCCTTCGCCACCAGGACGCCGTCCGCGAAGCACAGCCGGTAGGCATAGTTCGTCGAGAACGGCGCGTCCGGCCGGTAGAAGCGGCAGGACCAGTCGTCGGCCTCGGGCAGTTTGTCACTGGGTGCGTCCACCATCTGCATCGCCGGCAACACCTCCTCGACCTCCGCGACCGACTGCCCGAGCCTGAGCTGGTCGTACGCCGACGGCCGCAGGATCGAGTTGTAGCCGACCAGCAGGTAGTAGCCGAGGGCAACCACTCCGACCACCGCGCCGAGCACCACCGGCGCCGCGATCACGGTGATCAACCCGCGCTGCGCGTTCCGGCGTACGGTGGCTCGTTCGTCCGCGGTGGCCGACTCGACCGGTACTTCGGGCTCCGGACGGCCGCCGGTCCGCGGGATCCGCGCGCACACCTCGAATCCGCCGCCATCTCCGCGGGGATCGGTGGCCCGTGGCTTCGCGGTCAGGGTGCCACCGACCAGGCGGACCCGCTCGGTCAGCCCGGCAAGTCCTCTTCCGGTGGACGGGATCGCCGTGGGCAGCGGCCGGGTGGCGCCCGTGTCGACGATCCGCACCAGCACGTGATCGTCGAGGTAGGAGACCGTCACGGTGACCTCGGCGCCGGGCGCGTGCTTGCTGGCGTTCGTCAGGGATTCCTGGACGACGCGGTGGACCGCGCGGTCCACCATCGGCGAGTGTTCGCCGCTGCCTTCCTGGACGAGCCGCACCGCCAGCCCGGACGCGGCGGCCCGGTCGATCAACTCCCCCACCGTCTCGTGGCTCGGAATCACCGGCGCCCCGTGGACAGATAGCTCAGCACGGAGATCGCGGGGATCATCGCGATCTGGACCCCGTTGGTGGTGCCGAGGTTGACCGCGAGGATCGCCACCTGGGTCGTGATCACCAGGCTCAGCCCGATGATCGGCCACGAGCGGCGCAGCAGGACGGACGCCGCGAGGACGGCCAGGAAGATCGCCTGCATCCAGTACGGATCGTTGCGGGCACCGCTCTCGATGATCACGAGCAGGGCGAACGAACTCCACAGTCCGAGGTCACCCGCACGCTGCCAGTTCACAGCACGACGCTACACAGACGCCTACCCCCGCGCGTACTGCCGAAAGTCAGGAATCGCCCGCCCGCCGAGGTGATGAGCTGAGGTGATCAGTTGCGGTGGGCATCGATCGGGGTCGGGTCGACCAGCTCGAACGGCACGATCGAGAGCTTCGGCACCGACTCGCCGCGGAGCTGGGCGAGCAGCAGGTCGACCGCCTGGCGGCCCATCTCCCGCTGGTTCTGCCGGACATGCAGGTACGGCGGCCCCGCGATCGGGTCGCCCGGTGAGTCGAAGCAGCTGATCACCTGGTCCCGCGGCTGCCCGAGCGCCCGGTCCAGCATCCGGGCCAGGTTGTACTCGCACGCGACGAACGCGGTCACCTCCGGAACGCGATCCCGGAACGCCCGGATCTTCTCGAGATCGCTGAGAACGCTCTCCGGGCTGAACGAGCCGGGCAGCGTACTGCGGAGCTCCGTCAGCTGGTGCGCCTGGTAGTTCCCCGGCTCGCGCTCGGCGAACGCCGCCCGGAATCCCTCCAGCCGGTCCTCGATGCTCGACGTGTTCAGCGGCGGTGGCGAGACGAACGCGATGTGCCGGTGCCCCAGATCGAGCAGCCGCTCGGTCAGTGCCCGGGAGGCCGCGACGTTGTCCGTGTGCACGGCCGATACCGGGATCCCCGACAGGTGCCGGTCGACCAGGACCAGCGGATACCCGTCGAGCACCTGCCGGAGCAGGCTCGCGTTGTAGAAGTCGCCGTGCACCGGGAAGACGATCAGCCCGTCCACCTCACCGGATCCCACCAGCGAGGTCACCGCCTGTTCCTCGTCGCTCTGCCGGCCACGCGTCCGCCGTACGATCAGGTTCGCGCCCTGCTCGGCGCAGCGCTCCTCGATCGCACAGAGCAACTCCAGCCCGTACGCCTCCGACACATCCGGGATCACGAGCGCGATCGACCCCGGCAACTGGCTCCGCCGGGCCGGGCGGAGCGATCCCTTCAGCGGCGCGGTCACCCCGTCCAGATCGGGCAGGTGCTGGACCACGAACGAGCCCTTGCCGCGGATCCGCTCGATCAGCCCGGCCTCCCGCAGTACTTCGAGGGCACGCTTGGACGTGATCCGGCTGACCTCGAACTGCGCGGCAAGCTCCATCTCGGACGACACTCGGTCGCCGGGCCCGAGTGCGCCGCGGCGGATCTCCTCGAGCACGTGCGTGCTGATCCGTTCGTAGAGCAAGGCCACGGGCGATCGCCTTCCTGGCGGGGCAGGTTGATATACCGTCTCAGCCCGCTCCCCTGAGGGCAAGAGGAGCGTTCCGGCATGTTGACCTATACCAACCGACGTCCCTACGATCCGAGAACGCGCCCAGGACCTCACGACCTGACTACACCGCGGCTGTCGTCCTGGCCGTTGTCTTCGCTGCGGCTGCCCTGGCGGCGATCTGGTCGGCGACGTACTTCGCATCGCGGCCGGCGCCTCCGGTCAGCATCGACGCGAACGCGTACTGGAAGAGCAGGCCCATGAAGTACAGGCCCGGGATCGTCGTGGAGACGCCGCGTCGTTGGGCCGGCCAGCCATCCTCGCCGAGAACCGGTCCCTCGATCCAGCTGAAGTCCCGGCGGAAGCCGGTGCACCAGATCACGTTCTCCACGTCCAGGACCTGGCCGTCCGCCATCAGCGGCAGCCCGTCCCGGACGCCGACCATCTTGCCCTCGATGCGCTCCACGCCGGCTGCGGCCAGATCTGCGGCCTTCACCCGCAGCAACGGACCACCCTCGTTGCGTACTTCGGGCTGCATCTTCCGGCCGATCGGGGTCCGCTCGGTCAGCACGTGGTTGGCGGCGAACCAGAGCACCTTCATGATCTGGCGGGCCGGCTTTGCTTCGAGCTTGAACGGGATCTCCCCCCGGGACGGCCCGCACAGCGTGGTGCGATGGCCGGCACGGACGATCTCGTGGGCGAGGTCCGCTCCGGAGTGACTCGCACCGACCAGGAGAACGCCGCAGGGCAGTAGCTGCGACGGATTCCGGTACTCCGACGAGTGGAGCTGCCGGATGCCCGGATCCAGCTCCGCGGCGAAGTCCGGCGTGTACGGAAGGTGCTGGCCACCGGTAGCCACGACAATCTGGCCTGCCTCGAACTCCTGCTCCCCCGCTGACACCACGAACTGCCCGGCCTCCCTACGAACGCCGTCAACGTAGACGCGCGGTCGCACCGGCAGCCGGTGCTCCGCGACGTACCCCTCCAGGTAGTCCGCCACCTGGGTGCCGGTGGGGAACTCGAACGGCTTCGCAGGGAATCGCCCGCCGGGCAACGCGTCGTACTTGGCCGGCGTGTACAGGCGCAACGAGTCGTAGCGGCGGCGCCACCCGTCCCCGACCCGGCTGTTCTCGTCCAGGATGACGAAGTTCTGGCCGTGTCGAGCCAGGTGGTAGCCGAGCGCGAGTCCGGTCTGCCCTGCCCCGATCACGATGGTGTCGACGTGCTCTCGCTCGCCCGATTGGTTGCTCATGGTGTCTCCCCTTTTACGGATGACACCGACCGTAGGAGTTCGCCGCCGCCCACCGCGTCGACCGAACTACCCAATTCGCTCCGACGGGCCATGGGTAATCCTGCCCACCGCGGTCAGACCAGGTCGTGCTCGTACGCGTAGGCCGTCGCCGCGGCCCGCGACGTCAGGTCGAGCTTGGCGAAGATGTTGCTGACGTGCCGGGCGACGGTCTTCTCGCTGATGACGAGCTTGGCGGCGATCGCGCGGTTGGTGGCACCGGTCGCGAGCAGCCCCAGTACTTCGATCTCCCGCGCGCTCAGCCCGTATTGACCGGGATCAACGGCCGGCAGGCCCGACAGATCCGCCCCCAGCTGCTGGAAGATCTCCCGGGCTGCGTCCAGCTCGAGCTCCGAGCCCTCCTCATCACCGAGCTCGCGGCAGGCCAGCGCGAGGAGGATCCGCACCCGAGCCGCCTCATACGGAGCGTCGAGTTGTTGCCAGCCCGTCAGGGCGGTCCGCAGGTGGGTGAGCGCTTCCCGACCGTTGCCTTCAGCAAGGAGAACCGCGCCGGCGCACTGCGCGGAGACGGCGTGCAGGAACGGCTTGTCCACCACAGCGGCGATCCCCGCGAACTCGTCGGCGAATACGCGTCCGGCTGCGGTGTCACCACCGGCCAGCAGAATCTCCACGGCCGCGGGAAGCAACCGCGCTCGCTCCAACTGGTCCGCTGCCTCGTCGATCGCTCGCCTGATCCCCGTCGCCGCCGCATCCTGGCGCCCTTGGGCGAGCCGGAGCAGAGCCAGTCCGGGATGTGGTTGCCGACCACACTTGTTCGCCAGGCGGTAGAGATCCTCGGCCTCGGTCCACTCGCCCCGGAGGCGGTGCAACTCGGCGAGCACGTAGTGCGCCATACCGACGGCGTCCTGACCGGGCGGATCCGACAGCCGCTCCGAGGCACGCTGCGCCTGCTCGATCGCGTCGGCCCAGGCACCGTGGAACTGCAGCAACTCGGCGCGATGCACTAGGCACTGCCCGCGGTACGGGACCACGTCGGGTCGCAGCTCGCACCACTGGCTCAGCGCAGCCGTCCACTCCTGCGCCCGCTGGATGTCGAAGGCCTCCTGACAGGCCCAGATCACCGCGCAGTACGCGAGCCCCGCGATGACCGGAGCCACTTCGTCAGCAGTGACCGCGACCATCACCTCGTCCAGCAGCGCGATCGTCCTGCTGGGCTCGCCGAGCATCCAGCTGGCCTGGGCCTGACCGAGCGTCGCCAGGGCGACCAAGGTGGGATCCTCGAACCGCTGCCCTACCTGCGCTGCTTCCAGCGACATGCCGTACCCCGAGGCCGGGTCGCCGAGCCCCATCGACTGCTGCGCTGTGGCGGCGAGCACGTACCCGCCCTCAACGCAGTCCAGGCCGTCCACCAGCCGTTGAGCCCGTGCCAGCCACCCGCCGCCGCGAGCATGCTCTCCAGCGTTGAACAGCTGGAACCCGAGCCATAGCGCACACCTGGCGGCCCGCGCGGAATCACCTGCCTCCAGCGATGCGCCGTACGCCCGGGTCCAAGCATCGAGGCTCTCCGCCTCCCGCCCGAGCAGGTGCGCCGCAGAGCCCAGTCGCTCCAGGTCCTCGGCCTTGAGCGGACTACTGCGGTCGGCGGCCGACAGCGCGAGGAAGCAGTCCGTCCACTCCTGCCGAACGAACGACTCGCGACCCGCTGCGACCTGATCCATGACCCCTCTCAGTATCCGCACCAACCGGCCCCAGTGAAACGCTCTTCGCGAGGTATTGGCTAGTGCCCTACGTCCGGCGCAGGGCACTAGTTCCGGACGCTTAGCCGGCAAAAGCTGTCCGAGGACCCTTTGGTGCTGCCAGCATTCGCGCATGAGCCTGACTCGCCCGTCGGTCCCCGCGTTTGCTGCTGCTCCTGTGGCTGCCGTGGCTGTTGCCCTGGCCGCTGTGCTCACCGCCCTGTCCGGTCGCTACGGGTTCCACCGGGACGAGTTGTACTTCCTCGTCGCCGGCGACCACCTGGCCTGGGGGTACGTCGACCAACCGCCGCTGACTCCCCTGCTGGCCAGGATCTCGACGGAGATCTTCGGCAGTACTCCGATGGGCCTACGGGTGATCTCCACGATCACCGGCGCCGCCACCGTGGTGGTGGTCGCCCTGATCGCCCGGGAGTTCGGCAGCGAGCGGCGCGCGCAGATCCTGGCCGCGGTCTGTGCGGCGGTGTCGGGCTTCGTGCTCGGGGTCGCGCACATGGCGTCGACCGCGACCTACGACCTGCTCGCCTGGATGGTCATCAGCCTGTTCGCGATCCAGCTCCTCCGCACCGGCGACGGCCGCTGGTGGATCGCCGTCGGCCTGGCGACCGGTATCGCCCTGCAGAACAAGTACCTCGTCGTACTGCCCCTCGCCGCACTCCTGATCGCAGTACTGATCCTGGGGCCTCGGTCCGTACTGCGGAGCTGGTGGTTGGCCGTCGGCGTACTAGTGGCCGCAGCGATCGCTGCCCCGAACCTGTGGTGGCAGGCCGCACACGACTGGCCGCAACTCACCGTCGCCGGTGGGATCAGCGAGGACGACGGCACCGAGAACCGGATCATGTTCATCCCCCTGCAGATCCTGCAGTTGTCACCGTTCCTGGTTCCCGTCTGGATCGCCGGCTTCGTCCGCCTCTGGCGCACCCCTGCCCTGCGCTGGGCCAAACCCGTCGCCCTGACCTACCCCGTGCTCTGCGTCGTAGTACTGGCCCTGGGCGGCAAGTCGTACTACGCCCTGCCGCTGCTGCTGGTACTCGTCGCAGCGGGCTGCCAGCCCACGATCGACTGGGTGACCGCCACCCGCCGACGCACCTTCCTCGCCGTCGGGCTCCTCCTCACCGCCCTCACCTCGGCGCTCTTCACCCTGCCGGTGCTCCCCGCGTCAGCCGTCAACTTCGTCCTCCCCGTCAACCAGGAGCAAGGCGAACAGATCGGCTGGCCCGAACTCGTCGACGACGTCGCCAAGGCCTGGCAGCAGATCCCCGAGGACCAGCGATCCCGCGCTGTCATCTTCGCCGGCAACTACGGCGAAGCGGGTGCCCTGGTGAAGTACGGCCCCGCCCACGGACTCCCGTACCCGGCCTCCGGCCACATGAGCTTCTACGACTGGTCCCGCCCCGCCGACACCCAGACCGGCCCGGTGCTCCTGGTCGAACTCGAACGCAACCCCGGCTACGAGAGCAACTTCAACGACTGCAACCAGGTAGGCACCGTCGACAACCGCAAGGGAGTCGACAACGAGGAACAAGGCACCTCCCTTGTCCTCTGCGCGTCCCCCAAGTCCCCGTGGTCCCAACTCTGGCCCAACCTCCGCCAGTTCTACTGAGCTCAGCCCTACCTACGATCGAGGCCATGCTGCCGATACATGTGACGGTGTGGGATGACGGTGACGCCTCGGCTGACCAGGTCATCCTGGTCCACGGCACGTTGTCCTGGGGGTCGCAGTCGTTCGCGCAGCAGCGGCCGCTGGCTGAGCATCGCCCGCTGCTGGTCGTGGACCGGAGGGGCTTCGGGAACAGCCCCGACACCGCAATGAGCGACTACGACGTCGACGCTGCCGACATCATCGCCTTGATGGACAGGCCCAGCCACCTGGTCGGCCACTCGTACGGCGGCGTGGTCGCCCTGCTGGCCGCAGCGCGTTGCCCCGACAAAGTCGCCTCGCTCGCACTGATCGAGCCAGCAGCGCTTGCTGTAGCAAGCTCGGTCCCTGTCGTAGCCACAGCCCTCGAAGGCAACCGTCGCTACATGGGCGCCGCTTCGCAGTCGATGTCGGCGGAGGACTACTTGCAGGTGGTCTACGGTGACCAGCCGACTCCCGACCCGTACGAATTCACTCTCCGAGCAGCACAGACAGCCCTCCACGAACGCCCCTGCTGGGAAGCCGACGTCCCGCTCGACCCCATCCGTTCCGGGGCCTACCCGAAGCTGGTCCTGGCCGGCACCTGGGAGACAGCCCCACCGGACTACCGCGCCGCCACCGGCGAAGCCCTCATCGCCACCTCGAAGTTCGTCGCCACCCAAACCGGCGCCCAGTTCACCCAGATACCCGGCGCGGACCACTCCCCCCACCAGCAACGGCCCGACCAGGTGAACCCCCTTCTTCTGACCCTCTGGACCCAGCTACCCAACGATCCCGACGCCCAGTAGCGCCCGCTGACCCGGCTGATCCGAAGGGCCAGGCCGGCCCGCAGGAGAGCGCGGGGCTTCACCCGCTCAGGATGACGACATGGCTGGTGGCGGCTGGAAATGTTGGCCGCGTGTGAGGGTTGTGGCCAGCCCCGTCGAAGCCTTTCGGGTACCTGGGTCAGGATCACCTGGGGGTGCCGTTCTGGCACACACATTCGTTTGTTTCGGATGGGGAGGGTCGGCGGATGAGCGACTTGGTGACCTACAGCGACGGGCAGTCGTTTCCGGGTGTGATCGGGCGGACGACCAGCGAGTCGAGCCCTGCCTGGCCGACGCCGCCGCGGGCGCCCGAGGGGGCACCCAACGTGTTGATGTTCGTGCTCGACGACGTCGGGTTCGGGCAGTTGTCGAGTTTCGGCGGTCTGGTCGAGACTCCCGTCCTGGACCGGTTCGCCGACAACGGGCTGCGCTACACCAACATGCACACGACGGCCCTGTGCTCGCCCTCGCGCGGCGCCATCCTGACCGGGCGGAACCACCATTCCCTGGGGTTGGCCACGATCGCCGAGACGTCCACCGGCTACCCGGGCTACAACGCCATCCTGCCGTTCGACAAGGGCATGCTGAGCGAGATGCTCCTGCCGCACGGTTACAACACATACCTGGTCGGCAAGTGGCACCTGTCGCCGCCGGAGCACGAGACGCCGGCCGGGCCCTACGAGCGTTGGCCGCTCGGCCGGGGGTTCGAGCGTTTCTACGGCTTCCTGGGCGGCGACACGAACCAGTGGTATCCCGAGCTCGTGTACGACAACCACTCGGTCGAGCAGCCCGCACAACCGGAGGACGGCTACCACCTGAGCGCCGACCTGGCCGACAGGGCGATCGAGTTCATCCAGGACTCCCACGTCAACGCGCCGGAAAAGCCGTTCTACCTGCACTACTGCACCGGAGCCGGCCACGCGCCGCACCATGTCGCCAAGGAGTGGGCCGACAAGTACAAGGGCAAGTTCGACGCCGGCTGGGACGAGTACCGCCGGGTGGTGCACGAGCGCCAGTTGTCGATGGGCATCCTCCCGCCCGGGACCGAGTTGTCCGCGCACGACCCCGACGTCCCCGAATGGGAGACGCTTCCGGAGGATGCCCGCAAGGTGTTCGCACGGATGATGGAGGTTTTCGCCGGGTTCCTGAGCTACACCGATCACGAGTTCGGACGGGTCGTCAGTTTCCTGGAGGAGATCGGCGAGCTCGACAACACCTTGTTCCTGCTCATCTCCGACAACGGCGCGAGCTCGGAGGGCGGACCGGTCGGATCGCTCAACGAGATGATGTTCTTCAACAACGTTCCGGAGTCGATGGAGGAGAACCTGCAGCGAATCGACGAGCTGGGCGGCCCTAACGTCTTCAACCACTACCCCTGGGGATGGACCAACGCCGGCAACACACCGTTCCGGCGCTGGAAGCGGGAGACGTACCGGGGCGGCACCACCGACCCGTGCATCGTCTCGTGGCCAGACAAGATCACCGCTCGCGGTGAGATCCGCACCCAGTACGGGCACATCATCGACCTGGTGCCGACCGTGCTCGACGCCCTCGGGATCACGCCGCCGGCCACGATTCGCGGCGTCACGCAGGCACCGATCGACGGTGTGAGCTTCGCCCACACCTTCAACGAGGCCGAGGCCCCCAGTCGGCACCACACGCAGTACTTCGAGATGTTCGGTCACCGGTCCATCTACCACGACGGCTGGCGCGCGGTCTGTCCCTGGCCCGGCCCGAGCTTCGCCGAGGCCGCAAAGAAGGGACGCCACTACGGCAGCCCGATCGACGCAACGGTGCTCGCCGACCTCGAGGTCAACGACTGGGAGCTGTACGACCTCACCACCGACTATGCGGAGACCAGGAACGTGGCGGCCGACCACCACGACAAGGTGATCGAGATGATCGGTCGCTGGTGGGCAGAGGCGGGCAAGTACAACGTGATGCCGATCGACGGCACGCTGCTTCAACGGATTAACGTCGAACGTCCCACGATCGCCAAGCCACGTGACCGCTACGTGTACTACCCCGGGGGGTCGCCGGTGCCGTTCTCCGCAGCGCCGAAGGCCTACAACCGGGCCTTCAGCATCAGCGCCGACGTGCAGACCACCGAGGCCGGCGCCCAGGGCGTCCTCGTTGCCCACGGTGGCCGAGTAGGTGGCTACTCCCTCTTCGTGAAGGACAACAGGCTGCACTTCGTCTACAACTTCCTCGGACGCGACTTCTTCACCATCAGCTCCGACACGGAAGTGCCCGTGGGTGAGGCGTCTCTGCGCTACGAGTTCGAACCCACCGGAAAACCCGACTTCACGGTCGGAAAGGGCGTACCCGCGATCGGCCAGCTGTACATCAACGACAAGCTCGTCGGGGCGGTCGACATGCCGCACACGGTCCCGAACATCTTCAGCTCCGAGGGCCTCACCTGCGGTCACGACGGCGGCAGCCGCGTCGCGCCGGACTTCTACCACGATGACTTCGCCTTCACCGGCACCCTCAAGCGGGTGACGATCGACCTGTCCGGCGAAGACCTCATCCCCGACAGCGAGACCGACCTGAAAGTCGCCATGGCCCGCCAATAGGCGAAAGAGGGCTGAAACGACGAGAGCGGGGACTCGGCTGGTGCCGGGTTCCCGCTCCGAGCTGCAGTATCCAGGGGTGCGGGTGGCGAAGCCCCCGCTCCGCGGGGCGAAGCCCCGCACAAATAAAGGAAGGCGGCCAGGCTCACGCTTTCCGTGAGCACAAAGCCGCCTGTCGATTCCGTGGGCGATACTGGGTTCGAACCAGTGACCTCTTCGGTGTGAACGAAGCGCGCTACCACTGCGCCAATCGCCCGGATCTGTTGTTCTCGATGTTGCACTGTGTTGCCGTGCGGGTGAAACCATAGCGCATTGATCCGCGACGTACGAATCGGGCCGGGCTACTCTGTCTGCAAGACGGAGACCCCGTCGCGTTGGAGACATGACTGTGACTTTCTCGCACGACACCGAGCACGCGCTCGCCACGCTGGTCCGCCTTGTCAACACCCTGCCCGGACCCAGCAGCCAGGTCGACACCATGGAGACGCTCGAGGACCTGGAGAAATTCGTCCACGAGCGGGAGTTCAGCGCGGTCGCGAACCTGACGGAGACCGATCTGCAGGACGTCCGCGACTTGCGGCCGCTGTTCGCCCCGGTCTTCACCACCGACTCCGACGCCGAGGCCGCCACGATGATCAACGCGATCGTCGCCCGCGGGACCACCACGCCACGGCTCACCAACCACGATGGTCACCCGTGGCACATCCACTACTCCCGGGACGGCGCGTCGCTGACCTGCCGGATCACGGTCGAGTGCGGGATCGCGCTCGCCCAGGTGATCTCGGCCGGTGAGCGCGAGCGCCTGCGCCGCTGTGAGGCGCCGGACTGCGACGACGCGCTGATCGACCTGTCGCGCAACCGGTCCAAGCGGTACTGCGACGCCCGGACCTGCGGCAACCGCTTGCACGTCGCCGCCTACCGCGAACGTCGTAAGTCCGCCGGCGAGTAGCCGACCAGGTACGCCGAGCGCCCCCACCGCTCGGCGTACTGCTCCAGACCCTCGCGCCGCGCCCGAGGTGTTCTCGCGGTCCAGCCACCCCGAGGGTGCTTCCTTCTCCGCGCCGCCGCGTGCGGCGCTCGCGTATTCCACGCCCCGTGTGGGTGCTCTGTGGTGCGACCGCCGCTCCGGTTGTGCGGGTTTAGGGGTCGACGTCTTCGGCGGAGCGTTCGGCGAAGACTTTGGCTACGGCCGCGGTGACTTCGCCCGGGGCGGCCAGGTCGCGATCGTCGGCTCGGTAGATGGCCTGGACGTCGCGGGTGGTGGACGTGAGGAAGATCTCGTCCGCCTCGGCCAGGCTGCTCAGCGGCACGTCCCGCTCGACCGCGCCGAACCAGGCGATGACCAGATTCCGGGTGACCCCGGCGAGCGCGCCCGACTCGAGGGTGGGGGTGACCAGCTCGCCGTCGAAGACGCAGAAGATGTTCGAGCCGGTCCCCTCGCAGAGGTTGCCGACGGTGTTCGCGAAGATCGCCTCGCTCCCGCCGTGCGCCTTGGCATACGCGAGCGCGCGGACGTTCTCGGCGTACGAGGTCGTCTTCAGTCCGGCGACGGCGCTGCGCTCGTTGCGGACCCACGGAACGGTCACGATCGCCGAGCTCGACGCGGGCTTCTCGATCGCCTGGGACGCGACGATCAGCGTCGGGCCGACCGTGCCGCGATCGGAGGACAGCGGCGAGACTCCGCCGGTATAGGTGATCCGCAGCCGGCCGAAGGCGATGTCCGGGTCCGCCTTCACGACGGTGGCGATCGCGTCGCGCACCCGCGCCAGGTCCGGCGCCGGCAGTCCCAGCCCGGTCGCCGATACGACCAGCCGGTCGAGGTGCTTGGTCACCGCGAACGGTTGCCCGTCCACGATCTTCAGCGTCTCGAAGACCCCGTCACCGGTGGTCAGCCCGTGGTCCAGCGGCGAGATGGCAGCCGACTCGTCCTGCAGGGCGCCGTTCAGCCAGATGATCATCAGTACTCCTTCCAACCGGGAGACACCCTATGCCGCCTCCCCCCGGATCCGTCGCCGCAGGCCCACCTGACCCTCGGACGCCTTGCGGTGCAGGCGTTGTGTGACCAGGTGATGACCATCGGTGGGACGAAAGGTGACCCCCGTTTTTGAAGTCCAGCGAGGATGGGCTAATGTTCTTCTCGCGCCGAGGGGAACGAAAAGCCCGGTCGCAACGCGGACGTAGCTCAGTTGGTAGAGCGCAACCTTGCCAAGGTTGAGGTCGCCGGTTCGAACCCGGTCGTCCGCTCGGAGAGGGTTCGGCAGGCCAGCTTTCTCACCTGGTGGAGTGGCCGAGAGGCGAGGCAACGGCCTGCAAAGCCGTGTACACGGGTTCGAATCCCGTCTCCACCTCGAAACCCTTTTCAGCTAGGACGATTGGCGCAGCGGTAGCGCGCTTCCCTGACACGGAAGAGGTCACTGGTTCGATCCCAGTATCGTCCACGCAGTCGATAGGCGAGGTGTGCTCACGGATAGCTTGAGCCTCCTCGCCTACGTCATTTGTGCGCGGCTTCGCCGCGCGTAGCGGGGGCTTCGCCACCCGCACCCCCCTGTCTGCGGCTGGTGCCGCGCCCATGGTTCCTGCCGTGGTTGATGCCGCCTCCCGGCCTTCTCCTCTGACTGGGGTTTGTCCACAGTTCCTACTGCGGCTGACACCCCACGCACGGCTTCCGCTGTGGTTGACGCCCCGCCCACGTTTACGTGCACAAAGTGCGGGCTCGGACACGAAGTCGGCACCTCGGACACGAAATGGGCTGTCCCTGGTCCCCACAATCTGTGCGAGGTCCCGACAACCTGTCCGAGGTCACCACGACTGTGTGGGCTCGGGGGTGCTGGCGGGACGGGCGGGTCGCGAGCTGGCCGGGTGGCGGGTTGTTGTGGCTGGGGGCGCGCGGCTTGTGGTTTTGCCGGCTGCTTGCTGGCTGGTGTTTTGGCTGTTAGGGGAGCCAGGTGCCGTTGAGCATAAGGTCTCGGTTGGGGATTTCGTTGACTTCGCGCCAGGCCTGGATTCGGGTCGGGGTGACGCGGAAGTACGGGTAGGGGGTCTTCAGGACTCGAGGGTCGAAGCCGGCTTTGGTGGCGAAGGCGTCGCCGGTTTCGGGGGTCAGGTCTGCCGGCTTCAGGACTTCGGCGGTGCCGGTGATGAGGACTACGTCCCGGGTTTCGCCGATGGACAGGTGCACCAGGGGGTTGGCCTGGAGGTTGCGGCTGGTGGGGTTGTTCTGGGCCGTGGAGAGCAGGAGGGTGCCGTCCTCCCAGAGGAACGACAGCGGCATCAGGTACGGCGTACCGTCGGCTGAGGCGGTCGACACCCAGGCGTCGACGTCGGTCTCCAGGCGCTTCAGGGTGTCTTGCCGGCGAGCCTCGAGGCTGCGGGGCGCGGGGTCTGTCACGAGTGCTCTCCTCGGGGTGTGGTTCTGCAGTGTCACATCTGCGGGGTTCGCTCCGTCACCCCCATGACGGACGCCGAACCGAAGGTGTGACCGTCGCCGGATGAAAGAGTGATTGCCATGCGCGAAGACGACTGGCTCGCGGCCCGTTTCGAGGAGAACCGGGACCACCTGCGGGCAGTGGCCTACCGGATGCTCGGATCCCAGCAGGAGGCTGAGGACGCGGTCCAGGAATCGTGGATCCGGCTCAGCCGGTCCGACCCGGCCTCGATCGACAACCTCGGCGGCTGGCTGACCACTGTCGTGGGGCGGATCTGCCTGGACATGCTCCGCCTGCGCCGGTCTCGCCCCGAGCAAGCTGTCGGGGAGCACTCCCCCGTGCTCGCGGACCACGAAGTACCGGATCCCGAGCTCGAAGCGGTGCAGGCCGACTCCGTGGGACTCGCGCTGCTCGTAGTACTGGAGACGCTCACGCCGGCCGAGCGGCTCGCGTTCGTCCTGCACGACATGTTCGCGATGCCGTTCGACGACATCGCGCCGATCGTCGGGCGCTCCCCCGCGGCCGCGCGGCAGTTGGCGAGCCGGGCTCGTCGGCGCGTACAGGGAACGCCGGACATTCCCGAGGCCGATTCCAGCAAGCAGCGGGAGATCGTCAGCGCGTTCCTGGCCGCCTCGCGGAGTGGGGATTTCGAGGCACTGCTCGAGATGCTGGATCCCGAGGTGGTTGTGCGCGCCGACGAGACGGTTGCGACCAGGGGTGCGGCGTCCCTCATTCGTGGTGCCGCGGCTGTTGCCGAGAACTTCTCCGGTCGAGCCCAGGCGGCGAGGTTGGCACTGGTCGACGGACTCGCAGGCGCCGTGTGGGCGCAGCGCGGCGTTCCGAAGGTGGTCTTCGCGTTCACGATCAACGCCGGCCGGATCACCGAGATCGAACTCCTCGGCGACGCCGACTACCTGGAGCAGGCGGAGCTCACGATTCTGGAGAAGTAGCGCACCGCCCGCCGGGTCGCTCCGGCTGACCTCGCAAGGTGCCCGCGATGGTCGGGAACTCGGGCCCCAGACGTGTTCGCATTACTAGATCGTGGATGGTTCGAGCCGGTGCGACACGCAGGTTCGCGGGTGGTGCTGATGTGACGTCTGTGGCACTTTTCCCGCCTGCGAAAGGCTTCCCGCGACACCCCGGATACCGAGTTTTCACAGCCCGGGAAAGTGCGCTACTGTTCTGCTCTCGCACCAAGCAGGCCGGAAGTTCGGACTGCGACTGGCAGCGATGCGGACGTAGCTCAGTTGGTAGAGCGCAACCTTGCCAAGGTTGAGGTCGCCGGTTCGAACCCGGTCGTCCGCTCGGAACAGGTCGGTAGGCTGAGACTCTGTGGTGGAGTGGCCGAGAGGCGAGGCAACGGCCTGCAAAGCCGTGTACACGGGTTCGAATCCCGTCTCCACCTCGAAAACCCTTTTGATCTAGGACGATTGGCGCAGCGGTAGCGCGCTTCCCTGACACGGAAGAGGTCACTGGTTCGATCCCAGTATCGTCCACGTAGTCGATAGGCGAGGTGTGCTCACAGATTGCGTGAGCCTCCTCGCCTACGTCATTTGTGCGCGGCTTCGCCGCGCGTAGCGGGGGCTTCGCCACCCGCACCCCCCTGTCTGTGGCTGGTGCCGTCGCTCGGCTTTCCCTTCTGGCTGAGGTTGTGCCCACGGTTTTGCTGTGGTTGATGCTGGCTCCCTCGCTTTCTGCTTTGGCTGGTGTTGTCGGTCGGGTGTCTGCGGTGGCTGAGGTTGTTCGCGCTGTTGCTGGTTTGGCTGGTGGGTCCTGTACTGCGGGTTGCTGTGGCTGAGGCCCTCGGTCGGCTTTCACCTCTGGCTGGTGTTCTTGCTTGGGTTGTGCGGCGGCTCGGGTGGTTATTGCGTGGATGGGTGGGAGGTGGGGTGGTTGGATCGGGGGATGGGGTCTGTTTGGGTTGGGGAGCGGGTTCGGTTGCGGGGGATTGAGCCGGAGGACTGGGAGGAGTTCAAGCGGTTCGACCAGGACAGCGGGGTGCAGCGGAACGCGGACATGGTGCATCCGCCTCGGTCGGACGCGGGGTACCTGCAGTGGGCTGAGGAGCAGTCGCTGCGGAAGCCGGAGAACGACGAGTTCCAGTTGGCGATCGAGGCACTCGAGAACGACACCCTAGTAGGGGCGTTGTCGACGAACGGGGCCTCTCGGCGCGCCGGCAGGTTCAGCTTCGGGATCGCGATCGGGCGGAACTTCCACCGCCGGGGTTATGCCAGCGACGCGCTGGTGGTCCTGCTGCGCTTCATGTTCGCGGAGCGGCGCTACCACAAGGCCGAGGCCGGGATCTACGGATACAACCAGGCCTCGATCGCGCTGCACGAGAGCGTCGGCTTCCAACACGAAGGCGTACTGCGGGACCACGAGTTCCTCGACGGCGCCTACCAGAACATGGTGCTGATGGGGATCACTGCTGAGGAGTTCTCCGAGCGTCACATGCGCAGGTGAGAGCCGCCGTTGAAGTCGAGAACCGTGCCGGTGGCGAACTCGGCCTCGGCCGACGCCAGATAGACAATGGCCGCGGCCACCTCAGCGGGCGACGCCACCCGTTCCAACGGGCTTTCCAGCCGGCGCCGGTCGTAGCCCTCGCCGGAAAGCGCCTCGGCTGCCATATCGGTCGTGGTCCAGCCGGGCGCGATCGTCGTGACGGCGATCCCCTCCGGGCCGAGCGCCCGCGCCAGTGACTGGCTGAACGAAATCAGGCCCGCCTTGCTCGCGCCGTACGCGGGCTGGTTCGGCTCGCCGCGGAACGCGCCGCGCGATGACACGTTGACAATCCGCCCGCCACGGCCCATATGGCGGACCGCGCACCAGGTGACGTTGGCCGCGCCGACCAGGTTCACCCCGAGCGTGCCGGCCCAGGCCTGCTGCCATTCGTCGTACGACGTCTTGCGGATCGGGTGCGGGTGATAGACCCCGGCGTTGTTCACCAGAACGTCGATGCTGCCGAGTGCCGACGCGGCACTGTCGACCATCTCGAGGATCGCCGCCGGATCGGAGAGATCGGCCTGCGCCAGCACATGCCCCTCCCCTGGCAACTCCGCCAGCACAGCTTCGGCATTCGCCTCGGACGACCCGTAGTGGACGGCGACCCGATCACCGGCCGCTGCAAAGGCCCGAGCCACTGCCGCGCCGATCCCCCGCGAAGCCCCGGTCACCAGCACAGAACGATCCATGCCCCGAGTCTTCCATCCACCACCCGACGCTGCCGGTCGTGCCCGTCGCGGTCCTCAGCGCCGCGGCTTGATGTCCCGTCGGTTCTCCTTGTTCTGGCGGGCCCAGTTCTTCCTGGCCTCGCTGCGCAGCCGGAGGTCGGAACGCCGTGCCATGTACGCCGCTTCGCGCTGTAGCTTCTGCCAGCTCTCGTACCGGCGTACGGACAGGCTGCCATCCTCCAGAGCCGCCTGTACTGCGCAGCCAGGCTCCGTGACGTGCACGCAGTCCTTGAACTTGCACTGCTCGGCTAGAGCCGTCACATCCGGGAATGCCGCGGCCATGCCCTCACCGGACTCCTGCAGGCCAACTCCCCGAAGCCCAGGGGTGTCTATGACGACGCCACCGCCCGGCAGCACGATCAGCTCACGCCGTACTGACGTATGCCGGCCCTTGCCGTCCTCCCGGATCGCCTGCACGTCCAGAAGCTCCACACCGGCCAGAGCGTTCACCAGCGACGACTTACCCGCCCCACTGGCTCCGAGCAGAGCCACGGTGACGTCGTTGTCCAGGAGCGCCCTCACGGCCTCCAGACCCTCGCCTGTGGTCGCACTGCAGACCAGTACCTCGGCACCGGGCGCTGCAGTCGCCACGTCCTCCGCAAACGAGTCGGCGTCCACCACGAGGTCAGCCTTGGTCAGTACTACGACAGGCCGCGCGCCGCTCTCCCAGGCCAGCGCGAGGAACCGCTCGATCCGGCTGATGTTCGGCTCCGGCACGAGCCCGACGACGATCGCGATCACGTCCATGTTGGACGCGAGCACCTGGCCCTGCGAGGTACCGCCGACGTCAGCCCGGACGATCGCGGTACGGCGTGGTGCCACGGCCTCGACGGTGATCCGGTCGTCCGGCCAGTCGCGCAGCAGGACCCAGTCCCCGGTACACGGGGTCGCCTGGGAATCCGCGCCGATCGCGGCCAGGACTCCCCCGGACCAGGTGGCCCGAACCGGACCGTCCTCGGTGAGAACCGTGGACATCCCCTTGTCCACGCGGACCACGCGCCCCGGCACCAGCTCCGCTGAACCGGGAAGCGAGTTCAGGTAGTCAGTCGTGGCGGTGTCGAGACCGAGTGCTTGCAGTTGTGCTGACATCTTGCGGCGAACCTTTCGGGAGGTCCGGCCGCGGGATCAGGTCAGCGGACGGACAGTGCTGGAGATGACGGCCGGATCGGCCTGTTGCGCATACATGGCGGCATCATCTCCTTCCATTTGCTGCCGTCCCGCGGGTTGCTGGGACGGTCTGTCGCGATGCGATCAGCGTAGGTCTTCGGGCTTGGCGGGCGCACTGGGTTTTCCCACCGGAGCCGGCTTCCGCTCCGCGTCCTCGTCAGCCTTGCCGTTGGCCTCCGCTCCAGCCAGTGGTACCACGGGCTCCGGTACCGCGGGCTCCGGTACTGCGGGCGCCGGCGTGGGCGCCGGTACGAGTGGGGCGGGTTCTTCCGGAACGAGTGGAGCGGGTGGCTCCGGAGCGGTGTCCGGGGTGTCTTCCTCCACCGGCCCGGCGAGAGCCTGGACCGCCTCGGCCATCTTGATCTCGGGACGCTGCTGGGCCGGGGTGACCAGGTCCGCGTGCTTCAGCTCCGTCTGCGCCTTCATCGCGGGCTCGGGCACCTCCTCCCGATGGTCCTTCCGCGACTTGTGCGGCCAGAACCGGTCCACCACGGCGTTGAGCGCGGCCCCGATCAGCACCGCGATCGCTGTCATGTAGAGCCACATCAGCACCGCGATCGGCGCCGCCAACGGCCCGTAGATCGACGTCCCGCCGACGGTGCTCTGCAGGATCCACCGCAGCACGAAGCTGCCGAGGATCCAGATCGACAGCGCGAGGAAGGACCCGGGCAGGTCGGAGACCCAAGGCGTCCGGACCGGCACCGAGAGGTGGTACAGGGTGTTCAGGAAGCCCGCCGACAAGATCGTCACGACCGGCCAGTAGAGCTGGTTCAGGAAATCGACCCGCTCCGGCAGCAACGCGTTCACCGCGTCCGGACCGGCCAGCACCAGCGGAAGCACGATGATGCCGATCACCAGCGCGGCGCAGTACAGGCTGAAGGACAGGGCGCGGGTGCCGACGATGCCGCGCTTGCCGCCCATCCCGTACATGATCGTGATGGTGTCCACGAAGACGTTGAGCGCTCGGCTGCCGGACCACAGGGCCAGCACGAAACCGATCGAGATCACGTCCGGGCGGCCACCGTCGAGCACCTGGTCCAGGGTCGGCACGATCACGTTCTTGACCGAGTCGTCGGTTAGCGCCCGGCCGGCCAGGTCGGTGATCTGGATCTTGATGTCGTCGATCGTCTCGACCTCGAAGTACCGGCTGGCGATGAAACCGATACTGCCGGCCAGTCCGAAGATCAGCGGCGGCAGCGAGAGGATCGCGAAGAACGCCGCCTCCGCGGCCAGTCCGGTGACCCGGTAGCGCAAACAGGTACCGACGGTCTGGGTGATCAGCTTCCAGACCGTCCCGGGGATTCGACGGGCCCATGCCAGTGAGACGGAGGTCTCGGACCCAGAGCGTGCCATACCGCTTACCGTACTGACATGGCGGACCCTTTCGCGGTAACGAATCAGGCTCCCCCACTCCAAGGGGTGAACTTCTTCACGCGGGACCAGGCACTCGGTGACGCTCTGCGTCCGTTTGCCGCTCTCGACGACGATGCCGGCCTGACCGCGATCGGAGATCTCGCGGGAACGCAGGAAGCGCTCTCGCACGCGCTCCCGGCCAATCAGAACCCACCCGTACTGCGGACCCACGACCGCTACGGCAACCGCATCGACGAGGTCGAGTTCCACCCGTCGTGGCACTGGCTGATGGAGAAGGCAGTCGGCTTCGGGCTCCAGGCAGCCCCCTGGACCAGCGATCGCCCGTCGCCCCACCTGACCCGCGCCGCGGGCTTCTACCTGTGGTCCCAGGTCGAGTCCGGGCACGGCTGCCCGATCTCCATGACGTACGCCGCGGTCCCGGCGCTCAGGGCGTCCGAAGAACTCGCGGCCGAGTGGATCCCCAGCCTCGCCGCCACGTCGTACGACGCTCGCCGGCTGCGCGCGGGTGACAAGGCCGGGGCGCTCGCGGGCATGGGCATGACCGAGAAGCAGGGCGGTTCGGACGTCCGCGCCAACCTCACCACCGCGACGCCTTCCGGCAGCGACGGCGAATACCTGCTGAACGGGCACAAGTGGTTCTGCTCGGCCCCGCAGGTCGACGTGTTCCTGGTGCTGGCCCAGGCGCCGGACGGGCTGACCTGCTTCGTCGTACCGCGCGTCCTTGCTGACGGCAACCGGAACGCCTTCGCCCTGCAACGGTTGAAGGAGAAGCTCGGCAACCGCTCCAACGCCTCCAGCGAGGTCGAGTTCCACGGCACGATCGGCTACCGGCTCGGCGACGAGGGCGCCGGCGTGCGGACCATCATCGATATGGTCGCCGCCACCCGCCTCGACTGCGTGCTGGGATCCGCCGCCCTCCAGCGCCGAGCCCTCGTAGAGGCCCTCTGGCACACCCGCCACCGCTCGGCCTTCGGTGAACTGCTCGCCGACAAGCCCGCGATGCAGAACGTCCTCGCCGACCTTGCCCTGGAGAGTGAAGCGGCAACCGCGCTGGGGATGCGGCTAGCGGCTGCGGTGGATGCGTCGATCGGCGGTGACGAGCAGGCGGCGGCCTTCCGGCGGATCGCGCTGCCATTAGCGAAGTTCTGGGTATGCAAGCGGACGCCGTTCATGGTGGCGGAGGCGCTGGAGTGCCTCGGCGGGAACGGGTTCGTCGAGGAGTCCGGCCTTCCCCTCCTGTTCCGCGAGTCGCCGTTGAACTCGATCTGGGAAGGATCGGGGAACGTGAACGCGCTCGACGTCCTCCGTGCGCTCAGAAGGCCGGAGTCGCTGGAGGCGTGGCTACTCGAGGTCGGCGCGGCGCGGGGTGCCGACGACCGCCTCGATGCCGCGGTGAACGACGTACTGGAAACGCTTGCCGATGTGTCCGAGGCGGAGGCCGGCGCGCGCCGCCTCGCCGCTCGGATGGCCGTCTGCCTCCAGGCGTCCCTGCTCGTCCGGCACTCGACACCCGAAGTCGCCGACGCCTTCGTCGCGTCCCGACTGGCCGGCGACTGGGCCGGCGTCTTCGGCACCCTCCCCCGCACCACGCCCTTCACCCCAATCCTCGCCCGCGCCCTCTGATCGGCCACGTCCCCTTTGATCCGGTTACGTCCGAAGATCCGAGGGTTATAGGCCACAGTTCTTCGGACGTTACCGGCAGAGAAGGGGTGTGTACGCGATAGGGTGGCCGCGTCGC
The DNA here is from genome assembly GCF_042657745.1 of Kribbella qitaiheensis. GTDB lineage: Bacteria > Actinomycetota > Actinomycetes > Propionibacteriales > Kribbellaceae > Kribbella > Kribbella qitaiheensis. The sequence continues at coordinate 100,660 of NZ_JBHSKE010000075.1, forward strand.
GACTGGCGCGCTGAGGTGGAGAACCACCGGGGAGCGAAGAACGTCGGCACCGTGCGCCTGGGTGCCTTCGACCCACTGCAACCGCAGGAGAGACAACGATGACTCAACCCTTCGACGCCGCCGTCGCATCGGCCGCGTACCGCAACGCGCTCGAGGTGATCGGCGCAGTGGAGCCCACCGTCGCCGGCGCGATCAGGGCCGAACTGGCCGACCAGCGCTCCTCGCTGAAGCTGATCGCCAGTGAGAACTACGCGTCCCCCGCCACCTTGCTGACGATGGGCAACTGGCTGTCGGACAAGTACGCCGAGGGCACCATCGGGCACCGCTTCTACGCGGGCTGCCAGAACATCGACACCGTCGAGCAGGCCGCCGCGGATCACGCGAAAGCGCTCTTCGACGCGCCGCACGCCTACGTCCAGCCGCACTCCGGTATCGACGCCAACCTGGTCGCGTTCTGGGCGATCCTGGCCCAGCGGATCGAGTCCCCGGCACTGGCCGAGGCCGGCGCGAAGCACGTCAACGACCTGTCCGACGAGGACTGGACCAAGCTCCGCAAGGCGCTCGGCGACCAGAAGATGCTCGGCATGTCGCTGGACGCCGGCGGTCACCTGACCCACGGATTCCGGCCGAACATCTCCGGCAAGATGTTCCACCAGAGCTCGTACGGCACCAACCCGGAGACCGGTCTGCTGGACTACGACCAGGTCGCCGAGCAGGCCCGCGCGTTCAGGCCGCTGATCCTGATCGCCGGCTACTCCGCCTACCCGCGCAAGATCGACTTCGCCAAGATGCGGGAGATCGCGGACGAGGTCGGCGCCACCCTGATGGTCGACATGGCGCACTTCGCCGGTCTGGTCGCGGGCAAGGTCTTCACCGGCAACTTCGACCCGGTCCCCTACGCGCACGTCACCACGACCACCACCCACAAGTCGCTTCGCGGCCCGCGCGGCGGCATGGTGCTCTGCCAGCCGGAGTACGCCGACGCAGTCGACCGCGGCTGCCCGATGGTGCTCGGCGGCCCGCTCGGCCAGGTGATGGCAGCGAAGGCCGTCTCCCTGGCTGAGGCGCGCCAGCCGTCCTTCCAGACCTACGCGCAGAACGTCGCGGACAACGCGGTCACGCTGGCGGAGGGCCTGATGAAGCGTGGCGTCAAGCTCGTCACCGATGGCACCGAGAACCACCTCGTACTGCTGGACGTCTCGTCGTACGGCATCACCGGCCGGCAGGCCGAGTCGGCGCTGCTGGACGCAGGCATCGTCACCAACCGGAACGCGATCCCCCGCGACCCGAACGGCGCCTGGTACACCTCCGGCGTCCGGATCGGCACGCCGGCGCTGACCACCCGTGGCTTCGGCGGCGACGAGTTCGACCGCGTCGCCGAACTGATGGTCGACGTCCTCTCCAGCGTCACCCCGACGACGACGTCGGCCGGCGCCCCGTCGAAGGCGAAGTACGTGCTCGCCGACGGCGTCGCCGACAAGGTCCACGCCGCCTCCGCCGAAATGCTCGACAAGCACCCGCTCTACCCGGGTCTCGACCTGAACTGATCGCACTGTGCAGCGCCCGCTCCCACGAGTCGTGGGCGCGGGCGCTTCGCCTTTCAGTCGTCCTGCGGGATCCCCATCAGCGCTTCCTGTGAAGCCTTGGGTCAGCGTCGGCTCTTCGGCATGGATGAGGTGGTCATGGATACAAACTATCAGAATATTGTGATAGATCTGATTCCTGTAGTGTTCTGTCATGTCACCGGATCCGTCCCCTGCCGAGATCAGCCAGTTCGTCGAGCGCTTCGCCGGCGTCCTCGCGAACAGCGGCGTCCCCTCGATGTCAGCCCGCGTGATGGGCCGGATGCTCGTCAGCCCCACCGGCACGATGACCGCCGCGGAACTCGCCGAATCCCTCCAGATCAGCCAGCCCGCCGTCTCCGGCGCCGTCCGCCAGCTCCTCCAGGTCTCCTTCATCAGCCGCGAACGCCTGCCCGGCTCCCGCAAGGACCACTACCGCATCCGCGACGACGTCTTCGCCGCCATCCTCGAACGCCGCAACGACGCCCTCGGCGAATGGGAATCCAGCACCCGCTCCGGCGCCGACCTCTTCGGCCCCGAAACCCCCGTTGGCCACCGCCTCGCCGAAGCCGCCGACTTCTTCGCCTTCATCCGAGAAGACCTCAACCAAATGATCAAAAACTGGCGCACCAACCACCCCGCGCGCTAACCAACCGCCCGCCTGGCCCACGCGTTCGCCGAGTCGTGGATTTCGGGGGCTAGCAAGCGTTTTCCGGCATCCCCGATCCACGACTGAGCGCGCACTCAGGCGCCTTGGTCGCCGTGTCTCAAGTGAGAGGTTCGAATTCGTTGAGTTTCCAGGTCTGGTCGAACCAGGCTTGGAGTGGTCCGTAGATCCTGAAGAGCTGGAACCAGGACTTGCCGGGGAGTGTTTCCACCCAGTTCGACTCCTTGCCTTCCGGGGCGGCGGGGCCGAAGTACAGGTCGTAGGAGCCGTCCTCGTTGGCCTGGAGGGTGCCGGAGTTGCTCGCCAGGGCGGGCCACAGCGTCGAGGGCACTTGGAGCAGGGACCGGGTCTGGGTGTCGTAGACGTCGACGGCCCAGAAGTTCTTTGCCGGTGGGTTCGGATCGACGTGGAGCCGGTACGTCCGGGATCCGTCCAGGAGATCCCCGTTGCTGTCGTGGATCGTGTAGGCGTAGGCGGAGCCCGCGCCGACCTGTGCGTGCGCCATGGCGGGTGTCACCACCGTGGCGAGGTAGTGGAACTGGGTGCGCGCATCGAGCAGGCGGGCGCCGTTGCGGAGGAACTCGTAGCTCCCGCCGACGAAGGGGATCTTCCACGACCCGTAGAGCACGGCATCGGGGTCTCGGGGCTCATAGGCGATGGCGCGCGCCAGTCCGGCGCCGATGTCGGCCGCCCGCGAGAGGATGCCGCGCATCCGGTCGCCAGGCGCGAACGGCTGACCGTGGACGAGACCGATCGCCGCGAGCTGTCCGGCGCGCTCGGCATCAAGCGCCTCCGTCGGCTCCTCCTGCACGAGTTCGTCGAGCTCCTCGTAGAAGGAGAAGTCGTTGGCATGCACCGTGTTCACGATCGCTTCAGCCAGGTTGACGAACTCGTTGTCGTCCGGCGCCGCGGCCTCCGAGAGCGGGTAGATCCTGCTCTGCTTGAGGGCGGGGACGCCACCGAGCGCCCGGAGTACGACCCAGTTGGTGTACGTCGGGCACCAGTAGGCGAAGTACCCGTCGGGGACGTCACCGTCGTACCCGGGTGGCAGGAACAGGTACTTCCCGCCCTGGCCGCGGTCGGGGCCTGCGATGCCCATGTCGGCGACATAGCGGAACCAGAAGTCGTCGACGACACAGAGCGACTCCGACGGCGCCTCGATCACGGTCGGGCCCCACGCCTTGAGGTCCAGGAACGTGGTCCCGTAGGTGGTCTCGGTGTTCGGCGTCAGGTAGAGACTCTGGGAGTTGGCGCGGGGGTCGGTGAAGCCGATGACACGCGCCGAGGTGACGCCGGCGGACCGCAGGCCGCGGCGCATCGCCACCAATGACGCGCCGGGTACCGCGTTGAGGAACACCTCGATGCCGCGCATCAGGTCGAGCGCGTCGTAAGCCGTGGACACCGTGTCCGGTCGCGGCACCCCGTCGAAGAACTCGAGCCGCCCGAACGGCGAGTCCACCGTGTCAGCCGACGAGACCTCGGCGATCGCAGCCTTCATCTGCTCCACCGACAACTCAGACCCGCCCAACCCCTCACCCATGGTGCCCCCACCTTCGCCGCCCTGACGCCGTCCTCATCCGAGACAGATGACCCACCTCCACCTCGCGCCGGACGTCGAGTCGTGGATTCGGGGACGCAGCAAGCGTTTCCCAGCAACCGCGATCCACGACTGAGCGAGCACTCACAGGATTGGACGCGGTGGCCGGCGCGAATGAGGTGTGCGGGGTTTGTGCCTTGTGGGGTGAGGCGCCATCGCGGCGAAGTCGCCGGCTGGTTCCGGGGACAAGCAGGGGCGGGCACCCGCCGAGATGGCAGGGTCGCCGCCGGGATGGCGGGGCGGCTGGCTCAGGGGGCTGCTTTCAGCCGTCCTGGGGCGGTGGGTCAGGCCGATGCCCATCACCAGGCCGGCGCCGGCCGGTGAGGTCACCTGGGCCGCGCTCCACGCGAGGCCGACGTACCAGGCCATGTCGCCGATCTGCGAGACCGCTGCCGAGAAGATCCAGCCGTGCACCCGATAGTCCCGGCGGAGCGGCGGGAAGCCCTCGGGCGGGGCTGCCGGCGCGCCGGTCACGGTCGGGCTGGGACCGCGTGGGCGAAGAGGAAGACCTTGCGCGCGTCGTCCCCGTCGGAGGGGTCGTCGGCATACTCGCGAATCACGTCCTCGAGCCTGGTGCTGAGCTCGTCGAGCCGCTCGGGCGTCAGTGAGAGCCATCTCTCGGTCGAGTACGCCGCCCGGATCCAGGGCTCGTCGTACTCGTGCCGACGGTCGAACCACTGCCGGACCTTGGCGGCGCGGTGGGCCAGGTTCTCCTCCTCCGCCGTGGCCGCGACCAGTTCGCCGGCCGGGTCGCCGCCGGCGTCGGCGTCGGCGAAGGACCAGGAGTACTCCGCGGTGGTTGCGACCCGCCACCATCTCTCCCGGCGATTCTTCGCCAGCTCGGGCGCCTCCTCGATCACGCCGGCGGCGGCGAGAACCTTGAGGTGGTGGCTGATGTTGCCGACCAGCTCACCGGTGGCCTCGGCCAGCCGGGTGGCGGTCGCGGGTCCGTCGACGTGCAGCAGGTCGAGCAGCCGGCGGCGGAGCGGATGGTGGATCGCGGCGATGACGGAGAAGTCGGCGGTCCGTCGGTTTGCGGGCGTCATGGCAGCAAGATAGCTTCCACAAGATTCCTTGCACAATATTTCTTGTTGATCAGATGAGTTCCTGGCCGGGTCGCCTTCACTCCGGGCGTCGGTCGCGTGGTGTTCATCGCCGCTGCCTAGGTTCCGGCCCATGCCTGGATGCGATTTCACCCGACGGGACCTGCTCCGCTGGTCTGCCGTCGCGGTCGCCACCCCTCTCCTCGCCAACTCCGCCTTCGGCGTCGCGCACGCCACCACCGGCCGCGACGCCATCTCGCCGGCCAACCTCGAACTCGTCACGCTGACCGAGGACAGCGCGATCATCACCTGGTACACCGGCTACACCGGCACCGACGACGGCCTCGGCCGGATGCAGCCAGCGCCCGCCGACGCCGAGGTCCGCTGGGGCACCCATCCGAACCGCCTCAACCGGGTGGCCTGCGGCCTGTCCGACGACACGCCGTACCACTACGTCGAACTGAAGGGCCTCGCTCCCGGCCAGACGTACTACTACCAGGCGCGCTCGAACGGGAAACTCGTCCCGCCGACCCAGTTCACCCTGATCTCGGGCAACGCCGTCGGCACCTCGGAGTACGGACTGAGCACGGGCGGCCCGTACTCCTTCACCACGCCGAAGCCGCCGCCCGGGCGGTACCTCTTCTCCATTGCCCTGTGCAACGACTTCCACATGGGCGAGACGCAAGCCGGCCTGGTCGGCGGGCAGCCGCAGTACATCGGCATCCAGCAGGAGCCCGGACTGCCGCCGTACCCCGAGGTCATGCTGAAGGCGCTCGTCGAGGACGCGAACGCGCTCGGCGCGGACTACCTGCTAGCGGCCGGCGACATCTCCGCCGAGGCCGTGCCGGTCGACCTCAGCAGGGCCGGACACCTGCTCCACGGATTCGGCCGGTACCGCGAGGACTTCTTCGTTGCTCGAGGCAACCACGACCGCGCCCACACAGGCGACCCGTACGCCGGTTGCCGGGCCGGACAGTGGCAGGGCCGGGACTGCTTCCACGACGAGTTCTTCCGGGCCAGGAGCCGACGTACTTCACCCGAGAACTCCAAGGCCTGCGGGTGATCGGGCTCGACACGTACGACAAGCCGGGTGGTGGTGGAGACGCGGGAGCGCTCTCCACGGATCAGCTGGCCTGGTTCCGCCAGCAGCTCGCCAAGGAACGCGACCAGCCCACCATCGTCTTCGGGCACCACCCGCTGGTCGTGCAGAACTCGGCCTTCCCGATCTCGCCGAGCAACTCGCTCGACGCCGCGCAGGCCTCCACGATCCTGCAGGACTATGCGCGTACGCCGGGCCTGTTCCTGCATCACGCCGGCCACACGCATCGCAACAAGCGGACCATCAGCCCGGTCGCGCCCCGCGTCACTCTGCAGGAGATTGCCGCGGGCAAGGAGTACCCCGGTGGCTTCTCCCTGCTGCGGCTCTACACCGGCGGATACGCGCTGAACTTCTACAAGACCCGCAGCGAGCTCGCCCGGCGGTGGAGCGAGCGCAGCCGCCAGGAGATTCTCGGCTACTGGCCGCAGTTCGCCCTCGGCAGCAGCGTCTCGGACCGCAACCTGGTCGTCCGCCGCGACCTCTCCGGCCTGCACCCCGTGCACAAGCCGCACCACCACCACTGATCCACGACGACCAGGAGAACGACCGATGGAATTGAGCCGGAGAAGCCTGATGGCAACCGGTGCGCTGGTCGCGGCGGGCGGGCTCACCCCGCTCGAGGCCACCGCAGCCGAGCAGCACGAGCCAGACCACCAGCACGACCAGCCAAAGCACGACGACCACGGCCCGCAGGGCGTCTGGCTGGCGGGTGACACCCACGTCCACGACGACCACTCGTCGGACGGAAGCCTCCCCCGGCAGACCTCGGGCCAGCGGCTGCCCGGCAACCTGTCCGTGGCCGACCAGATCGGCCAGGCCGAGCGGATGGGGCTGGACTACCTGCCGCTGACCGACCACCGCACCTACGACCAGCATTGGGACCCTCAGTGGCGGTCGGAGAAGCTGCTGCTGATCCCCGGCGAGGAGGTCAACGGCTCGCCGCACGCGATCGTCCTCGGCGGCGTCGACACGGTGGTGGACGGTGCCAATCCCCCGGGCTCCGCGTCCTTCCGACACGTCCAGCAGTCGATCTGGGACGCCCACGCACAGGACGCCGTCTGGTCCACCGCCCACCCCGACAACGGCGAGTACACGCCCGCCGCGGGACCCAACGACAACGCCAGCGCGCAGGGCGTCGACATGGTCGAGGTCTGGAACCCGGCCTCCGACCCGGACGCCCAGCTCGACTACGCCGAGAACCGCTGGAACAAGGGCTTCCGCTTCGGCGCGGTCGCCGCGAGCGACTGCCACTTCCGTGAGCTCTGGGGTACGGCGGGCCCGGGCGAGGCGACGACCTGGGTGTTCGCGGCCGACCGGACCCAGCGCGCGGTCCTCGACGCACTCCGCGCCGGTCGTACGTCGATCTCGTACAAGCCGACCGGGCTCTTCGTCACCCTCGAGGCGGACCTGGACGGCGACGGCAGGTTCGAGTCGATCGGCGGCGACGAGGTCGTACTGCGGACCAGCCGCCTCCCACAACGGGCCTCACTCCGAGTCCGGGTCCGAGGTGGCGCCGGCGCCCGGGTGCTCGTCTACGCCTCGCCAGGTCGATCGGCCGGCGCGCTGGCCACGTTCTCGCCGAAGGCCGCCGACGAGACGTACACCGTCCCGCTCAAGCAACTCCCCGGCACCCACAGCTGGTGGCGCGTCGAGGTCCGGGCACCGGGCGCGGTATCCGGCCGGGATGCCGATCCCACCTTGCCCGACCAGCTTCGCGGTGCGACGTCACCGGTCTTCGTCTCGGTCGGCTCCCCCGCCGTACCCGCGCCAGAGATCGCTCTCCCGGCCCGGATCACCGGCAACGACCAAGCGTCACTGGTCACCGGTGAGTCGGGAGAGTTCTCCGGCTTCGCCGACGTGGCGGTCCAGGACGGCGCCACACACGTAGTGGCGGAGTCCCACGAGGACGGCGAGTCCACTGTGGTCTACCGGCGAGTGGCAACCCACGGCCGCAAGGACACCGTCGTGCTGTCCGCCCGGTCGCACGTCGCACGCACTCCGCGGGTCATCGCCTCGGGCAAGGATGTGTGGGTCGTCTGGCAGGACGAGGACGGCGAGCAGCCGCACCGTCCGGTGATCCTGCTCCGGCACAGCTCGAACGGCGGCCGGGAGTTCGGCAAGGCCGTCCAGCTCAGCGACGGCAAGGGCAGAGCGATCCACCCGGCTCTCGCGCTGCTCAAGGGCAACCCGGTGGTCGCCTGGGCCGACAACGGCGGCGGCGCGTTCGACGTACTCGTGCGAGTGGTCGGCGTCGACAAGGCGGCGGTGAACGTCTCGGCGCCGGGCAAGATCACGGCCGCCGGTACGCCGGACGACGCCCGGTCGCCGCGCTACCCGGCCTCCCTCATCCCGTCCGTGACCGTCGGTCTTGACCGACGGATCGTCGTCGGCTGGCAGGACAACCGGTACGATGCCGACCCGCTGTGGACCGGGCACACCCCGCCCGCGGGTGAGTCTCCGAGCGGCAACACCGATCCGGACAACTGGCAGATCATGACGGCGGTCCGGCAGGCGCTGGGCTCCGGCTGGTCCGCACCGACCCGGGTCGCCGTCACGACGACGGCCGACCGCCATCCGAGCATCGCGACCGACCGGTCGGGCGAGCTCGTCGCGATCTGGGAGACGAAGGCGCTGCAGAGCTCGGGGGCCAACCTGTCGCTGCGAGCTGCCCGGTCATCGGACGGCACCAACTGGTCCACACCCGAGCCGGTCGGACTCGAGCCCACGGCGATGAGCCAGCGGCCCCAGCTCAGCCAGGACCCGGACGGCGTACTCCGGGCTGTGTGGTACGACTCACGCGCGGCCGATTGGCGGTGGAAGATCTTCACCTCCCGCCTCGACCGGGCCATTGGCTGGACCGCGGCGACCCAGCTCACGACAGCCGGCAACAACACCTGGCCGGCGGCCGACCAGGGCGCCGTCGTCTTCACCTCCGACCGCGCCGCCGAGCGCATCCAGCGCGACCACACCCAGCAGATCTACCGCCTGCAGGCCTATCGGCAGCACCGGTAGAAACCGTCCGGCAGGCCCTCGGTCGCCACCGACCGAGGGCCTGTCACATGCCACCGAATCAGGGTTTTCAAACCTTGCACAAGAGGTCTTTCACAACGCCTCTTGTCGATGCCCGAATGAGCGCGAATCAATCTGCAGCAGACTGCTGGACATAGCCACATCGTGAGATCGCGTCTCACAATGCAGGAATGGGAGTTGATTTGTCGGCCGATCGCGCTGAGTCTTATCACCATGCTCGCTGCCCGCTCGACACATCTCGTAGGTCGGATTCACGTCGACCTCGGTCGCATGCGCAGCGCCATCTGTTGTCCTTCGATGTTCTGACAGCCACCCCGCCGGGCCGCACGACGGCCCCTTGATCACCTGATCACCGCTGGGTGCGCACCGCGCAGACCAGATCGAATCGACGACGCTTCGAGCTCGCCTCACGCGGACGCACCTGTCTCGAGGACAAGGACACGCCCCCGATGACTGGCGTCACCTCCGTTCCCCGCAAGCCCGCCCGCCCCCGCAAGGGCAAGGGTGAAGGGCAGTGGGCGCTCGGCTACCGCGAGCCGCTCAACAAGAACGAAGAGAACAAGAAGAACGACGACGGCCTGAACGTCCGGGCCCGGATCGAGAACATCTATGCCCACCGGGGGTTCGACTCGATCGACCCCGCCGACCTGCGCGGCCGGTTCCGCTGGTGGGGCCTCTACACCCAGCGCAAGCCCGGCATCGACGGCGGCAAGACCGCGACGCTGGAGCCGGAGGAGCTGGACGACAGGTACTTCATGCTCCGGGTCCGGATCGAGGGCGGCCAGCTGAGCACCGAGCAACTGCGGGTGATCGCCGAGGTGTCCAGCACCTACGCGCGCGACACCGCGGACATCACCGACCGGCAGAACATCCAGCTGCACTGGATCCGGGTCGAGGACGTGCCCGCGATCTGGCAGAAGCTGGAGGCCGTCGGGCTGTACACCACCGAGGCCTGCGGCGACGTGCCGCGTGTCATCATCTCCAGCCCGGTGGCCGGGATCGCCGCGGACGAGATCATCGACCCGACGCCGGCCATCGACGACATCGTCGAGAAGTACATCGGCAGCGACGAGTTCTCGAACCTGCCGCGCAAGTTCAAGACCGCCATGACCGGCCACCCGTCCCACGACGTGGTGCCGGAGGTGAACGACATCAGCTTCGTCGGCGTGGTCCACCCCGAGCACGGTCCCGGCTTCGACCTCTGGGTCGGCGGCGGGTTGTCCACCACGCCGATGCTGGCCCAGCGCGTCGGCGCCTGGATCCCGCTGGACGAGGTGCACCTGGCCTGGAAGGGCGTCGTCAGCATCTTCCGGGACTACGGGTACCGCCGGCTGCGCAACCGCGCCCGGCTGAAGTACCTGGTGGCCGACTGGGGCATCGAGAAGTTCCGCCAGGTGCTGGAGGACGAGTACCTGAAGCGCAAGCTGATCGACGGACCCGCGCCCGAGATCCCCGCCGTACAGGGCGACCACGTCGGCGTGCACCAGCAGAAGGACGGCCGGTACTACGTGGGCGTTGCCCCCGTCGTCGGCCGGGTGGCCGGGAGCACGCTGGCGAAGGTTGCCGACGTGGTCGCCGCGCACGGCTCGGACCGGATCCGGACCACCGCACAGCAGAAGCTGATCGTGCTCGACGTCGAGGAGTCCAGGGTCGAGTCGCTGGTCCAACAGCTCAACGACCTCGGCTTCCAGGCGCGGCCGTCGGCCTGGCGGCGCAACACGATGGCCTGCACCGGCATCGAGTTCTGCAAGCTGGCGATCGTCGAGACGAAGGCCCGCGCGGCCGAGCTGATCGACGAGCTCGAGCAGCGGATCCCCGAGCTCGACGTGCCGATCACGGTGAACGTGAACGGCTGCCCGAACTCCTGCGCCCGGATCCAGGTCGCGGACATCGGCCTGAAGGGCCAGCTGGTCCTCGATGCCGACGGCAACCAGGTCCCCGGGTACCAGGTCCACCTCGGTGGCGGGCTCGGCCTGGACGCCGGCTTCGGCCGCAAGCTGCGCGGCCACAAGGTCACCTCTGACGGGCTGGCCGACTACGTCGAGCGCGTCACCCAGAACTACCTGAAAGAGCGGTCCGAGGGCGAGCGGTTCGCCCAATGGGTCGTCCGTGCCGAGGAAGGAGCACTTCAGTGAGCGAGCGCGCTGCACCGTTGTACTGCCCTTACTGCGGAGACGAGGACCTTCGTCCTTCTGAGGAAGGGCATGGCGCGTGGGAGTGCCGGCCCTGTGCACGGGTGTTCCAGCTGAAGATGATCGGACTGCGGGTGACGGTGGAATGAGTACTGATCTGAAGACGGTCGCCGAAGAGGCGAACGAACGACTAGCCGACGCCTCGGCACTGGAAGTGCTGGCGTGGGCGCGGGAGACCTTCGGCGACGAGCTGGTGGTGACCGCATCGATGGCAGACGGGGCCCTCCCCCACCTGGCGGCCGAGGCGGCCCCTGGGGTCGACGTCCTCTTCCTCGACACGGGCTACCACTTCGCCGAGACCATCGGCACCCGCGACGCGGTCGCCGCCACGCTGCCGATCAACCTGATCAACGCCACCCCGAAGCAGACCGTCGCCGAGCAGGACGCGCAGTACGGCAAGGATCTTTTCGCGAGCAACCCCGACCAGTGCTGCGCGCTGCGCAAGGTCGAGCCGCTGAACCGGGTGCTGTCGGGCTACAAGGCCTGGGTCACCGGCGTACGCCGCGAGGAGGCGCCGACCCGGGCGAACACCCAGGTCGTCGAGTACGACGAGAAGCGCGACATGGTGAAGCTGAACCCGATCGCCCCGTGGACCCAGGAGGACCTGGACACCTACATCGCCGACAACGGCGTGCTAGTGAACCTGCTGCAGTACGACGGCTACCCGTCGATCGGGTGCCAGCCGTGCACCAAGCAGGTGGCTCCGGGCGAGGACCCGCGCAGTGGGCGCTGGGCCGGGCAGGGCAAGATCGAATGCGGGTTGCACACATGAGCGTGACGATCGTGTCCGAACTGGACGCCCTCGAGAGCGAGTCCATCTTCGTCTTCCGTGAGGTGGCCGCCGAGTTCGAGCGGCCGGTGATCCTCTTCTCGGGCGGCAAGGACTCCATCGTGATGCTGCACCTGGCCCGCAAGGCGTTCGCGCCGGCGCCGGTGCCGTTCACGCTGCTGCACGTCGACACCGGGCACAACTTCACCGAGGTTCTCGACTACCGTGACGCGACCGTCAACGCACTCGGGCTCCGGCTCGAGGTCGCGAAGGTCGAGGACTACCTGGCCGACGGGCGGCTGCGGGAGCGTTCCGACGGGACGCGCAACCCGCTGCAGACCGTTCCGTTGCTCGACGCGATCAACGGGCACCGGTTCGACGCGGTGTTCGGCGGCGGTCGCCGGGACGAGGAGCGCGCTCGCGCCAAGGAGCGGATCTTCAGCCTGCGGGACGAGTTCGGCCAGTGGGACCCGCGCAACCAGCGTCCCGAGCTGTGGTCGCTCTACAACGGCAAGCACAAGCCGGGCGAGCACGTCCGGGTCTTCCCGCTGTCGAACTGGACCGAGCTGGACGTCTGGAACTACATCGAGCGCGAGGAGATCGCTCTCCCGAGCATCTACTACGCGCACGAGCGGGATGTGTTCGAGCGCGACGGGATGTTGCTTGCCGTCGGCCCCTACTCGCAGCCGCGCGAGGGCGAGACGGTGACGAGCCGGACGGTTCGCTACCGGACCGTCGGCGACATGTCCTGCACCGGAGCCGTCGCCAGTACCGCGTCGTCGGCCGCCGAGGTCGTCGTCGAGGTGGCAGCCAGCGAGCTCACCGAGCGAGGTGCGACCCGGGCGGACGACCGGGTCAGCGAGGCAGCGATGGAAGACCGCAAGCGAGAGGGGTACTTCTGATGAGCACACTTCTCCGCCTCGCCACAGCCGGTTCCGTGGACGACGGCAAGTCGACCCTGGTCGGCCGGCTGCTGCACGACTGCAAGGCCATCCTGGCCGACCAGATCGCGCATGTGCAGCACGTCTCCTCCAGCCGTGGATCCGGTGACTTCGACTTCGCCCTGCTGACCGACGGCCTGCGTGCCGAGCGGGAACAGGGCATCACGATCGACGTCGCCTACCGGTACTTCGCGACCGACAAGCGCTCGTTCATCCTGGCCGACTGCCCGGGCCACGTGCAGTACACCCGGAACACGGTGACCGGGGCGTCCACCGCGGACGTCGTGATCATCCTGGTCGACGCGCGGCACGGAGTACTGGAGCAGACCCGGCGGCACCTTGCCGTGGCCGGCCTGCTTCGGGTGCCGCACGTAGTACTGGCCGTGAACAAGATCGACCTGGTCGGCTACGACGAGGCCGTCTTCAAGGGCATCGGCAAGGACGTCTCCCAGCTCGCGGATCAGCTCGGGATCGCCGACGTGCAAGCGATCCCGGTCTCCGCGCTGGTCGGGGACAACGTCGTGGAGCGCTCCGCGGCCACCTCCTGGTACGACGGCCCGACACTGCTGGAGTACCTCGAGAACGCGACCGGCCGCGACGACATCTCGGCCCGGCCGCTGCGCTTCCCGGTGCAGTACGTGATCCGCCCGCAGACCGACGACGAGTACCGCGACTACCGCGGTTACACCGGAACTGTTGCCTCAGGCACGGTCTCGGTCGGCGACGACGTCATCGTCCTGCCCGCCGGCCGCCGTACCTCGGTGTCCGGGATCGACCGGGCCGTCATCAGCGCAACCGGTACGGCGGTCGCCGAGCGGCCGTCCGCGGTCGCCGGTGAGGCGGTCACGGTCCGGCTCGCGGACAACCTCGACGTCGCCCGCGGCTCGGTCATCGTCGCGGCCGACTCCTCCCCCGGCACCCGCCGGGAGTTGTCGGCCACCGTGTGCTGGCTGTCGGACCGCCCGCTCGCGGTCGGCGCCCGGCTGCTGATCAAGCACACCACCACTACCGCCCAGGCCATCGTCACCAAGATCAACGGCGCCCTGGACCTGGACACGCTCGGAGTCATCGACGCCACCGGGCTCGGTCTGAACGACATCGGCAAGGTGCAACTGAAGATCGCCGCACCGCTGGCCGCCGATCCGTACTCCAGCAACAACATCACCGGATCGTTCCTGCTGATCGACGCCCACGACGGGTGGACGCTGGCGGCGGGCATGATCGACGACGAAGAAGGGGAACTGCTGTGACTGCTCCAGCGCTCGTGATCCTCGCCCACGGCAGCCGCGATCCGCGTTCGGCCGCCACCGTCCACTCGCTGGTCAGCTGCCTGCGCGAGATGCGTGACGACCTGCGGATCGAAGCCTCCTTCCTCGACCACTGCCCGCCCGCGCCGTACCAGGTGATCGACAAGCTCAGCGCCGAAGGCGTCGAGGAGATCGTGATCCTGCCGCTGCTGCTGTCCACCGCCTTCCACGCCCGGGTCGACGTACCGGCCGTGGTCGACGAGGCGCGCAGCCGCTTCCCGGACCTGCGGATCATCGCCTCCGACGTGCTCGGGTACGACGACTCCCTGCTGGACGTGCTCGACCGGCGGATGCGGGCTGAACTGAAGGACGGGCGGGTTCGCGAACTGGATGCGCTGGTGCTCGCGTGCGCCGGTTCCAGCGACACCCAGGCGAACGCGGCCGTCACCCGGCTCGCGCGGCTCTGGGGTCAGCGGCACAAGCTGCCGGTGACTGCTGCCTTCACGACCGCGGCGTCGCCGAGCCCGGCCGAGGCCGTTCTCCAATGGAGGCTCGAGGGGCGTCGTCACGTCGCTGTCGGCTCGTTCTTCCTGGCGCCGGGCGTGTTGCCGGACCGCGCCGAGCAGACGGCTCGCAAGGCGGGAGCGGTCGCGGTGTCGCGCCCGCTCGGGGTAAGCGCCGAGGTAGCCCGCCTGGTCCTGCTCCGCTACGGCGTAGCCGGCCTGGACCTCCTCACCCTGGCCCCGGCCCCGCGACCCACCCTGCTCCGCCCGGTACTGGTTCGCACCGCCTGACCAGCACCACCAACCCGCAGAACCCCGCCGGCACGCGACCCGGCGGGGTTCTCGCGTTCTCCCCCGCTGTCACCTCCGACGCTGGAGCTAGCGTGATATCTTGATATCTATGGCCAAGGACGCGGGCACGAAGAACATCCTGTTGCGGCTGGATCCGGAGCTGGCCGAGCGGCTGCAGACGGTGGCTGAGGTCGAGGGACGCTCGGTATCGGATGTGGCGCGCGAGGCGATCGCGTCCCTGGTCGACCAGCGTCGCGGCGACCAGCGATTCAGCCGGCTGCTGGAGGAGAACCTCGCCCGGCACGAGCGCTCACTGCGCCGCCTCCGCGAAGACGACTGATGAAACACCTCGACCTGTACGACGTGCTGGCCGTCGCGGCCCGGGTGCTCGAGTGTGACCCGGCCGCGGCGATCCGCCGTACGGAGCTGGACGTGGTGGACGCCGTACTGCGGGAGGTCGTGGAGCTGGACGACGTGGTCGACGCGGCGGCGATGCTCTTGTCGGGGCTGATTCGAGGATGTCCTTTCAGCGGCTGGAACCGCCGGGTCAGCGTCGCGGTGACGTTGCAGCTAGCCGCGTTGAACGGGTGCGACCTGCGGTTGGAACCCGTCGGGGAGCTCGACGACCTGCTGGATCGGATCCGGGCCGGCGAAGCCTCACCCTCGGCCGTCGCCGAGCTGTTGCGAGCGCGGCTGACCAGCCCACTCGCCTTCGCGTCCTTCGGGCTGCAAGGGCCCACCCGGGAGGAGATCGTCATGTTCGAGAAGTTCAGCGATGCGGCCAGGCAGGTCGTCGTACTTGCGCAGGAACAAGCGAGGGAACTCCACCATCACTACATCGGCACCGAGCACCTGCTGCTCGGGCTGCTGGAGGAGAACGTCGGAATTGCCGCGCAAGTGCTGGCCGGCTGCGGGATCACTGCGCCGGCGGTGCGCAAGTTCGTCGAGGAGACGGTCGGGCGGGGCGAGGACGAGTCGTGCGGGTTCGTGCCGTTCACGCCGCGCGCGAAGAAGGTGATGGAGCTGAGCCACAAGGAGTCGCTCAAGCTCGGCAGCGACCACATCGGTACGGAGCACCTGCTGCTCGGGCTGATCCGGGAGGGCGAAGGGCTCGCGGCACAGGCGATCGTGAAGGGCGGGGCCGACCTGGCGCTGCTCAAACGGCAGGTGCGCTTGGCGATCGAGCAACGCAAGCGCGCCGCGGCCGCGGTCCAGGGCTTCCTCACCGAAGGCGCCCAGCACAGCGGCACGTGGATGATTCATGGCCGCAGACGCCACCTCATCGGCGAGCTCGACGCCATCCTCGATGAGAACGAACGCCTGCACGGGGAGATCACCCGTCTGCGCCAGAAACTCCGCGCCCACGACATCGACCCCGACGACTAGCGGCCGCGACCACCCGGTACGGCATACCGGCCGACTGGTGGGCTCTGGGAGCCCCGGCTGCAACTGGGTCAGGTGGCGGCGAGGCGGGCCTTCTCGCCGTTCACGTCGAAGTCCGCCTTGGGCCATTGGGGGTCGAGGTTCTGGAGGGTCTCCAGGAGCAGGGTGGTGACGGCCCAGTTGCGGTACCACTTTCGGTCGCTGGGGATGACGTACCACGGCGCCTCGGAAGTGTTGCAGTTCTCCAGCGCGGCTTGGTAGGCCTCGCTGTAGACGGGCCAGAGTTCACGCTCGTCGACGTCGGCCGGGTTGTACTTCCAGTGCTTCGTCAGGTCGTCCAGCCGGGCCTCCAGGCGGGCCTTCTGCTCGTCGGCGGAGATGTGCAGGAAGCACTTCACCACCGTGATACCCGATTCCGCGAGCTCGGCCTCGAAGTCGTTGATCTGCTCGTAGCGGCGGTTCCAGACCGGCGGCGCGACCAGATTGCGAACCCGGGCGATCAGCACGTCCTCGTAGTGCGATCGGTCGAAGATCCCGATGTAACCCGCCTCGGGCAGAGCCTGCTTGATCCGCCAGAGGAACCCGCGCCGCTTCTCGGCCGGGGTCGGCGCCTTGAACGATGTGATCCGCAGCCCCTGGGGATCCATCAGCCCGGCGCCGTGCCGGATGACGCCGCCCTTGCCGGCCGTGTCCATGCCCTGCAGGACCAGGAGGATGCTCCGCTCGCCCTCCTTGCGGCCCTCGGCGTACAGGCGTTCCTGGTAGTCCGAGACCTTGGGCCCGAGCTCGTCGAGGGCGACCTTGCCCTCGTCCTTCGAGCCGGAGAATCCGGTGGTCGCGCGGCTGTCCCACTTGCTCAGGTCGACCGGTCCGGGTGGCACCCGCAGCTCGTCCAGCAGCTTCCCTGACCCCGCCTCGTCCGACCCCTTGTGCTTCGCCATCCCCCCATCCTGCCGTATCCGGGTCCCCGATCGGGGCAGGTTGGCCGGGTACTACGACACGCGCTGCCGCCGGCGCCTCCACAGCACCAGCTCGATCGCCAGCGCGACGACGATGCTGGCGGGCAGGGCGATCACGCCCCACACGAGTCCTTCCAGACCGGCGAGCTCGCACATTTCGGCGGGGTCCCTGCACTCGACCGCCTCAAAGTGAGCGATGCCGGCGATGGCAGCGACGTACGTGGCCAGTGCACAGCCGCACAGATAGACCGCGCCGCGCACCATCCAACGGCCGCCCCCTCCCCTGCGATCGACCTCGCTCGACCTCTTCTGCTGGAAGCCGGTGGCGAGCAGGACGAGCGCCAGCAGGCCGAGGCCGACCTGAAGCATGATCAGCTCCCTCTCGCTGCCCGCCCAGATGAACCGGAACCCGACGTTGGTGCTCGTCTTCCACACCAGGAGCGCGACCAGTACTGCGAGGACTGCACCGAGCCAGAGACGAGCCTTGGAGTCCTGTGCCGCAACAATCACACTGGCGAGCGCCGCGAGCAGTGCGAGCACGCCCAGCGGCATGATCCATTCCTCGCTGCCGAAGCCGGAGCTGTCGTCCAACTGCACGAAGCGGCCGGCCCCGAGCAACGCGAGCCCGAGGCCGAACAGCCCGACCGCGGCGCTGGGGGCAACTCTCTGCAGCTGGTTCGACACCCGACCAGCGAACCATCGCCGCGGTCCAGCGGTCTTGAGTAGGAACACTCAGTTCGGCTGGTCGGCCCCTTCGCGAGCCAGCGCGATCAGGCGGGAGACAGCGCGCAGGTACTTCTTGCGGTAGCCGCCCTTCAGCATGTCGGGCGAGAACATCCGGTCGAGCGGCACTCCCCCGGCCAGCAGCGGGATGTCCCGGTCGTACATCCGGTCGGCCAGCACGACCAGCCGGAGGGCGACGTTCTCGTCGGTCAGCTCGCGGATGTCGGTGATCCCCACCGCCTCGACCCCGTCCAGCAGCGCGCCGTACTTGCTCGGGTGCAACTCCGCGAGCTGCCGGTAGAGATCCACGAAGTGGTCACACGAGGCCCCGGGCCGTTCCGCGGTCACCTGCTCGACCCGTTCGTCGGACAGCGGCTCAGGAGCCACCGGCAGCCCGCGATGTCGGTAGTCGGGCCCATCGATCCGTCGTACGTCGAAGTGCCCGGCGAGGCCCTGGATCTCGCGGAGGAAGTCGATCGCCTGGAACCGCCCCTCACCGAGCTTGTCAGGCAGCGTGTTGGAGGTTGCCGCCAGTTGGACACCGGCCTCCACCAACTGCCCGAGCAGGCGCGAGATCAGCACAGTGTCGCCGGGATCGTCGAGCTCGAACTCGTCGATGCAGATCAACCGGTACGCCGAGAGTGCCTCGACCGCCGGGCGCATCCCCAGCGCGCCGACCAGGTTCGTCAGCTCGACGAAAGTGCAGTACATCTTCGGCCCTGACGACTCGTGCCACAACGACGCCAGCAGGTGCGTCTTGCCCACTCCGAACCCGCCGTCCAGGTAGATCCCTGGCTTCCCGGTGGGCTCGGCGCGCGCGCCGCGCAGGCGGGACCACAGAGAACGCTCTCGCCGCGGCTCGGCGAGCATCGCGCCGCGTTCCCGCAGTACCGCGAGGGCCTCCGACTGGCTCGGCTCGGAGGGATCCGGCCGGTACGTCCCGAACCGCACGTCGGAGAACCGCGGCGGCGGTACGCACTCCGACAGCAACCGATCCGGACTGACCTCCGGCCGGCGCTCACTCAGACGAATCGGCACCCCCACACCCTACGAGTCCGCTGCCCCGAGGTCGCCGAGGAGTGGGACAGGGCTTGGAAACAAGACGGAAACAACGCTGCGACCTTGACCGCTTTCTTACTTTCAGTTAGGAAGTTGTTATCGGGGTCCACAGCCGGCTGGAATGACCGAGGAGTCAGCATGGGTGATCGGCAAGTCCCAACCCTGTCCGCCACACCGTTTCGACGGCGCAGCCTGCTCAAGGGAGCGCTCGGCGGGGCCGCCGCTCTCGGGCTCGGCCCGGTGCTCGCGGCGTGCGGCGGCAGCGACAGCAGTGGAGGTACGACGAGCGGCGGCAAGGCCGTCGTCCGGATGTGGTCCTGGTACAGCGACCAGGAGGATCAGTTCCCCAAACTGATCGAGAAGTTCGAGGCGGCCAACAGCAACATCAAGATCGAGAACCGGATCTTCGGCACCCCCGACCAGTACCTGCCTGCGCTGCAGGCCGCGGTCGCGGGCGGCGACGTACCGGAGATCTTCGCTCCGCACACGCGGGCGCTGACCTACGGCACCGGCGGCATCTCCGCGGACCTGAAGAAGGATCTCGGTGACGACTTCCTGAAGGACTTCTTCGACTCCGCCAACCAGGAGTACACCCTGGACGGCAAGCAGTTCGCGGTGGGCTGGATGGCGCAGACGTTCGGCCTGTTCTACAACCCCGACATGCTGAAGCAGGCCGGGGTCGGCGAGGACGAGATCGAGACCTGGGACGACCTGATCGCGGCGGCGGCGAAGATCCGTGCCATCGGCAAGCACCCGGTGGCGCTCAGCTGCAACCCGACGACCAGCTCGCTGGACTTCTTCCTGCCGTTGCTCACCCAGGTCGCCGACGACCCGACCTTCTACCTCAAGCTCGACCAGCTCCAGGACGGCCTCACTTACACCGATCCCAAGGTCGTCCAGGCGCTCGAGCTGAACCAGAAGATCGTCAAGGGCGGCGTCTTCCAGCCCGGTACCACGGGCACCAGCGGCGACCAGGTCCCGCAGATCTTCTACACCGGCAAGTCCGCGATGCTGTTCAACGGCTCGTGGACCCCGCAGGGCCTGTCCAAGGACGCTCCGGCGGCCTTCGCGAAGAGCTACAAGGTGATGAAGACGCCGGCCATCGCGGCGGGCAAGCGGCACTGGTGCGCGAACCAGGCCGGCGCCGGCTGGGCGGTCTCGGAGACGAGCAAGAACAAGGACGCCGCGCTGGAGTTCCTGAAGTTCCTGTACTCCGCGGACCAGTACTCCCCCACCATGAACGACTCGAACTCGATGCCGGCCACGAAGAGCGCCGCGAACCGGATCGAGCTGCCGGTGATGAAGCAGATGACCTCCTGGCTGCTCGACGGCGACGGGTGCCCGCACATCCCCTTCGGGCCGGGCTCGGTCGCGGCCGGCGACCCGCTGTCGAAGATCTTCGACGGCACCGGGCAGCCCGAGGCCGTCGCGAAGGAGATGCAGCAGGCCGTGCTGAACGCGAAGGGCGGCTGATTCGGTGGCGACCACCTTGACCGCTCGCCCGAGCTCCCCCGCACCGGCGCCCCGGAGTACCAGGCACTACCGCTTCGGGTCGCCGCTGCGGAAGTCGCAGCGGGTGGCGGGGTATCTGTTCGTGTTGCCCACGTTCGCGTTGTTCGTGGGCTTCGTGCTCTGGCCGATCGTCTACACGGCGTACCTGAGCCTGACCGCCTGGGGCGGATTCGGGGCGCCGCGGTTCATCGGCGTCGACAACTACAGCCGGATGCTCGGCGACCCGGTGGCGCGCCGGGCGATGATCGTGACGCTGGTCTACACCGCCGTCACCACCGTGGTGCTGACCTTCCTCGGCCTGTTCATCGCGGTGCTGGTCAACTCGGTCTGGAAGCACGTCGGCGTGGTGGTGCGGACGATCCTGTTCATCCCGGGGATCGTCTCGTTCGTCGTGTCCGGTGTGCTCTGGAAGCTGATCTACGACCCGAACATCGGCACCCTCAACCAGATCCTCGGCGCGATCGGGCTGGACTCCCTGCAGCATCCGTGGCTGGCCGACCAGAAGACGGTGCTGCCGGCCATCATCGTGGTGTCGATCTGGGGCGGCCTCGGCTTCAACATGCTGATCTTCTTCGCCGGTATCCAGGGCATCGATCCGAGCCTGTACGAGGCGGCCGAGGTGGACGGCGCGAACAAGTCCCAGCAGTTCTGGAACGTCACCGTACCCAGCCTGCGGGTGGTGACCGGGCTGGTGGTCAGTCTCGGGCTGCTGAACGGGTTCAAGGCCTTCGACATCATCTTCGTGATGACGGGCGGCGGCCCCAACCACGGCAGCGAAGTACTGGGCACCTATCTTTACTCGCTGGCGTTCGGGTCGACCTCCGGGTCGATCCCGCAGCTCGGCTACGCAAGCGCGTTCAGCGTGGTGACGATGGTGCTCTGCACGATCGCCGTCATCGCCCAGCTCTGGCTGACCAGGAGGGCGGACCGATGACGACCGAAACCATCCGTACCGCGACGCCGACCGAGCCGGTGGGCCGCAAGCCGTTCAGGTTCCCGCTCGGCAAGAGCTTCGCGACGTTCGTGCTGCTGCCGTTCTGCGTGTTCCTGGCCTTCCCGTTCGTGTGGATGCTGCTCACCTCGATGCGCGAGGCGAACACGATCTTCGGCGGCACGTTCTTCCCGCGGAAGTTCACCTTCGCCGGCTACTCGACCGCGTGGACGTCGATCCAGTTCCCGCTGCACTTCTGGAACAGCCTCTGGATCACCTCGGTCACGGTGATCGGCGTACTCGTCTTCGCCACCCTGAGCGGCTACGCCTTCGCGAAGCTGGACTTCCCGTTCCGCAACACGCTGTTCGTGTTGTTGCTGCTGACGCTGATGATGCCGTCGACGGCGCTGATCATCCCGCTCTACCTGCAGCTCAAGGCGTTCGGGCTGCTGGACACCCAGGTCGGCCTGCTGATCTTGTACATCTCGGGCTCGGCGCCATTCGCGATGTTCCTGATGCGGGCGTTCTTCCAGACCTTGCCGGACGAGCTCATCGAGGCGGCCCGGGTCGACGGCGGGAGCGAGTTCACCATCTTCCGCCGGGTGATTCTGCCGCTGACCCGGCCCGGGATCGCCACCGTGGTGATCTTCCAGTTCCTGCAGACCTGGAACGAGTTCCTGATCGCGAACACCGTCTTGCGCAACACCGACTCGCTCCCCCTGCAACCCGTCCTGTTCAGCCTGATGGGCCAGTACTCGACCGACTGGCCGGCCCTCACCGCCGGCCTCACCCTGTCCGTCATCCCTGTCGTCGTGGTCTACGTCCGGATGCAGCGGCAGTTCGTCGCCGGGATGATGCTCGGCGCCGTCAAGAGCTGACCCCCGCTCCCCCTGAGTGAAACGGAGAACCCATGCCCATCAAGATCCTCGTCGTCAACTGCACCGACGTGCAGCGCTCGGTGGAGTACTACACGAAGTTCCTCGAGCTCCGGCTGGTCGGCGAGGCGACGCCGCAAAGCGCTGTCCTGGACGCGGTGACGGCGACCATCGAGCTCCGGGCGGTCGCCGCGGGCCGGGACCAGAGCACCTGGGTGGGCGACGACCTGCAGAAGGGCTTCCGGCACCTCGGCTTCAAGGTCGACCGGCTCGACGAGCGCGCGAACGTGCTCAAGGCGGGTGGGGTCGAGTTCAAGCTGGACCCGCTCGATGCCGAGGGCAAGGTCCGGATCTGCTTCTTCTACGACCCGGACGGCACCCTGCTGGAGATGATCCAGGGCGACCTGCAGTACGCCGAGGTGCTGGACGCGGACGGGGTGGCCGCGGAGCGCGCTCTCGGCGTTCCCGGGCGGCCGCGGTTCGACCACGTCGCCGTCACGATCGAGGACCGCCTGACTACGGACAAGTACTACCGGGACAACTTCGGCTTCTCCTTCATCGGCACGATCGAGCAGCCGCACGACCCCCGCGGCTTCAGCATCGGCTACCTCAAGTCCGGCGACACCGTGATCGAGGTCTTCACCTACAACGCGGAGAAGTCGTCGCGCGCGCCGCAGCTCGACGTCGCCGGCTTCGCGTACGCCGAGCTCGCCGGCGACCCGCCGCCGAACCTGACCGAGGGCACCGCCCCCGACGGCACCACCGTTTACGTCGACCCGGACGGGTTCGCCTTCTCCGTCAGGCCTACCGTATGAGCGTCGCACGACAGCGGCAGCAGGGCGATAGCGAGGGGTGCGCATGACGAGTCCGTCCACCGACGACTGGCTCCGGCCACTGGGATCCACCGGCCTGACCGTGTCCGCCGTCTGCGCCGGTGGAGCGCTGCTGGCCGGCATGCCCGAGGTCTTCGGGTACGACGTCACCCGGGCCGAGGCGGTCACCGTCATACGGCGAGTGCTCGACAGCCCGCTGCGGTGGATCGACACCTCGAACGGGTACGGCGACGGGGAGAGCGAGCTCCGGATCGGCCAGGCGATCTCCGAGCACGGTGGTCTGCCGGACGACTTCCTGGTCGCCACCAAGGTGGACGCCGACGGCAAGGACTACTCCGGCGCCCGGGTCCGCGCGAGTGTTGCCGAGAGCAAGCAGCGGCTCGGGCTCGACCAGTTGCCGCTGGTGTATCTGCACGACCCCGAGTTCCACGACTTCGACGGCATGCGGGACGCGGTCGACACGTTGATGATGCTCCGGGACGAGGGCGAGATCGGCCACGTCGGCCTGGCCGGTGGCAACACGAAGGAGCTGTCCCGGTACCTCGACCTCGGCGGCTTCGAGGTCGTGCTGGTGCACAACCGGTGGAGCCTGGTCGACCACAGTGCGGGCACGCTGATCGAGAGAGCAGTCTCCGAGGGGATCGCGGTGGTGAACGCCGCGATCTACGGCGGCGGCATCCTGGCGAACCCGTCCGGCGGCCTGGCCAAGTACGGCTACCGCGAGGCGCCGACGGCCCTGCTCGAGGCAGTCGCGGAGATGGACAAGGCATGCAGCGACCACGGCATCGACCTGGTCACCGCCGCCCTGCAGCATTCCGTGAATGACCCCCGCATCAGCGCCACGGTGATCGGGTTCAGCAAGCCCGCGCGGGTGGACCAGCTGATCGCGTCCCTGGAGACGGAGATCCCGGCCGACCTGCGGGACCGGCTCGCCGAACTGATGCCCGACAAGCAGTACTGGCTGGAGGAGACACCATGACGAACTTTCCGGACGGCTTCGTCTGGGGCGCGGCCACCGCGTCGTACCAGGTCGAGGGAGCGGTCTCCGAGGACGGCCGCGGGCCGAGCATCTGGGACACCTTCGCGCACACGCCGGGCCGGATCGCGGACGGCGAGACCGGTGACGTCGCCGACGACCACTACCACCGGTACGCCGAGGACATCCGGCTGCTCGCCGACCTCGGCTTGAAGGCGTACCGGTTCTCCATCGCGTGGCCTCGCGTGATCCCGACGGGCAGCGGAGCCACCAATCCGGCCGGTCTCGACTTCTACCGTCGCCTGGCCGAGACGTGCCTGGAGAACGGCGTCACGCCGTACGCGACGCTCTATCACTGGGATCTGCCGCAGCCGCTGGAGGATGCCGGCGGGTGGCTCGTCCGCGACACGGCGGAGCGGTTCCGGGACTACGCGGCGATCACTCACGCCGCTCTCTCCGACGTGATCAAGCACTGGATGACGCTGAACGAGCCGTGGTGCTCGGCGTTCCTCGGCTACGGGAACGGAGAACACGCTCCCGGGCGTACCGAGGGGGCCGACGCGCTGAAAGCCGTGCATCACCTGATGCTCGGGCACGGACTGGCGCTCCAGGCGATCCGCTCGCCCGAGACGACTGTGGGGATCGCGCTCAACCCGGCGCCGGTGCACGCGGCGTCGGAGTCCGAGGCCGATCGCGATGCCGCCCGGCGCGCCGACGGCCTGCGGAACCGGATGTTCCTGGATCCGCTGCTGCTCGGGAAGTACCCGGCGGATGTGCTGGAAGACACCGGTACGACGGAGTGGTTCGCGCAGTACGACGCTGATCTGCCGGTGATCTCGGCGCCGCTGGACTTCATCGGGGTGAACTACTACTGCCCGCAGACCGTGGCCGCGCCGGACGGGCCGATCGCCGCTCCGGGCACGCCGAGCACCCTGCCGGGCAGCGAGAATCTCGTCACCGTCGACACCGGGCTGGACAAGACGCAGATGGGCTGGCCGATCGAGCCGGGCGGGCTGCGGGACACGCTGAAGATGATCAACGACCTCGCACCGACGTTGCCGCTGTACGTCACGGAGAACGGGTCCGCGTACCCGGACGAGGTGACCGAGGACGGGCGGATCGAGGACACCGAGCGGCAGCAGTACCTCGAACAGCACCTCGAGGTGACGCGGCAGGTCGTCGAGGAAGGCCTTCCCCTGAAGGGCTACTTCGCCTGGACGCTGATCGACAACTTCGAATGGTCGTGGGGTTTCAGCCGGCGCTTCGGGCTGATCCACGTCGACTACAACACGCAGGAACGCAAGCTCAAGAACAGCGCACGCTGGCTCCGCGACTTCCTCGAGTCCTAGCCGAGGCCGGCCCTCAGCGGTGGATCGTCAACCGCTGAGGGCCTGTCGGCGTTGATCGCACTCTCAGCCGCTGAGGGCTCCTCGGTTGGAGGTCTGGTGGGGTGTCAGTTGGCTGTGCAGGACGAGTGAGGCGGCGCCGAGGGCCGCTGCGCTGGGGCCGAGCTTCGACAACTCCACCCGGGTCGGATGCATCGCCCGGACGAACGACAGCCGGTTGATCTCGGCGGACGCCACCCGGACGTAGATCTCGCCCGCCTCGCTGAATCCCGGGCCAGCCAGGATGATCTGATCCAGGTCCAGCAGGTTGGTGATCGACAGCAGCGCCTTGGCCAGGTAGGTCGCCGACTCTTCGATCAAGGCGAGACATCTCGGGTCCCCGGACGCCGCCGCCCGGGCGATCCTGGCGAAGTCCGACCGGATCGCCGAACGCCTGCCGCGCAGGCCGAGATCGGTCGTCAGGGCCTTGTCCTGCTCCGCCAGGCTCACCACCCTCGCCGGCGCGGCCAGACTCTCCAGGCAGCCGCGGCCGCCACACCAGCAGTCCGGGCCGTTCACGTCGAGCACCATGTGCCCGATCTCCCCGACGTTCGACGACGAGCCGCGGTACACATCTCCGTTGGTGACCAGGCCGAGCCCGAAGCCGGCCGCCATGTAGACGGTGGCGAAGTCGTTGGCCGACGGGATCCGGCCGGCCCAGAATTCGCCGATCGCCGCGCAGGTCGAGTCGTTCTCCACCACGATCGGGTGGTCGATCGCAGCGCTCAGGGTGTCGCGGACGGCGAACGGCTCCCACGCGTACTTGCTCGCGTTCGCCCGCAGCAGCCGGTCTCCCCCGCCCTGCCGGCCGGCCAGTGCGACTCCTACCCCGACGAGCGTCGCGGGCTCGATGTTGGTCTTGACGATCAGGTCCTCGAGCTCGGCGGTCAGCCGCTTGATCACGGTCGCCGGGGTGTCACGGCCGGTGCCCTTGGCGGACAATTGCTCGATCACCCGGCCGTTCATGTCCGTCACGACGTAGGTGGTGCTCGGAGTGTCGATCGAGATGCCCACCGCGTGCCGGGCGCGCGGGTTGAACTGCAACAGGGTGGCCCGTTTGCCGCCCGTGGGGTCGCCCAGCCCGGTCTCGATGATCAGGCCGTCGGCCAGCAGTTGCTTCACCACCCGGGAGATCGAGGCGCCGGTCAGCCCCGACCGGTCCGCCAGGTCGACCCTGGTCACCACACCGCTCGACCGGATCAGGTCCAGGATCGCGCTGTGCGTCTCCTGCGCTGTCGCACCTTTCAAGATCTTCGCCACGGCAACTCCCTCCCGTCCGCACTTTAGTACACAACGTAAGGAAGTGGGGATGGCTCACGACAGGTTTGACCTCAACAGACGTTGAGGTCCTAGCGTGACGAGCATCCTACGGACACGATGATCAAGCAGGAGGTCTGATGCACGCGGTGCGGTTGCACGAGTTCGGTCCCGCCGAGAACCTGTCATACGAGGAGGTTCCCGACCCTGTCCCCGGCGCCGGACAGGTGCGGATCGCGGTCGAGGCCGCCGGGGTGCATCTGCTGGACACCGCACTCCGCGCCGGTACTGCGGGCGGCGGCCCGGTCGCTCCCCCGGAGCTGCCCACGATCCCCGGCCGCGAGGTCGCCGGCACCGTCGACGCCGTCGGGCCCGACGTGGATCAGGCGTGGCTCGGCAAGCGCGTCGTGGTGCACCTCGGCCCTGTCCCCGGCGGGTACGCCGAGCAGGCCGTGGCGAAGGTGAAGTCCCTGCACGAGATCCCGGACCACCTCGACGGTGCGACAGCGGTTGCCACGATCGGAACCGGCAGAACCGCTGCAGGCATCCTGGAGCAAGCCGCGCTCGGCGAGGACGACGTAGTACTGGTGACTGCTGCTGCGGGTGGGTTGGGCAGCCTCTTCGTCCAGAGCGCGCGCAACGTCGGAGCCACCGTCATAGGGCTCGCCGGTGGCCCGGAGAAGGTCAGGCAGGTGCGAGACCTCGGCGCGCAGTACGCGGTCGACTACACCGCTGGTGACTGGCCCACCGAGGTCAAGGATCACCTGGGCGAGCGGGAGCTCACGGTGGTCCTGGACGGTGTAGGCGGGGAGAACGGCCAGAAGACGTTCGAGTTGCTGGGAGTCGGAGGACGGATCCTGATGTTCGGCTGGTCTGGCGGCGGTCCTGTCCAGGTGACGACCGAGGACCTGATGAACCGCGGCCTCACCGCGACCTGGGCGATCGGCCCCAAGCTGATGCGCAAGCTTCGCGCACTGGAGACAGCAGCGCTCCAGGAGTCGGTGGAGGGTCGCTGGGTGCCACTGGTCACCCGCTTCCCGCTGGCGAAGGCCGCCGACGCCCACCGAGCCCTGGAGAACCGCGAGACCGTCGGCAAGGTCGTCCTGATCCCCTGACCAGTACGACTCCCCTGGCCCACCGACGGACGCATGGGACAGGACCGGGCCCGGACAGGTCGTAGTACGTGCGCTGGTAGGACACGTACTGCAGACCCCACGGCGTACTGACGTCCTGCTGACGGACGAACTGGTCACCGGGGCTCGCCTTCAGCTCGACGGCGCGGCCCTGGACCAGGCGGTCGGCGGTGCGCTGGGCCGTGCTCTTCACGGGACACTTCCTCAGTGGAGGGGGGAACCCCGCCACCGGCCGGGGGTTGCAGACCGGCCGGCGGATGGCAGGGGCGAGGAGGCCTGGCGGTGCGCCTTGCTGTGGCTCGGCGCCCACCGAGTTCCGTTGGGCAGGCGGATGAACTCCCGGCGTCCTCTGTTCGAAGAGATTGGCACCTGCGAGTTGTGGCTGTCGTATCCCAGCAGGGCATAACCTCACCGCTATGGAGCTGGAACTGCGCCACTTGCGGGTCGTCTGCCGCGTCGCCGACACCGGTAGCGTCTCCAAGGCCGCCGCAGCGCTCGGAGTCTCCCAACCCTCCCTCACCGCCCAGCTCCATCGCATCGAGGACGCCATCGGCGGTGCCCTCTTCGAGCGAGGCTCGTACGGCGTGATGGCGACTCCCCTGGGCAAACACGTTCTCGGCCGGGCCCGGGCGATGCTCGCGGACATGGATGACCTGGTCGGATCCAGCCGGCGTTATACGAGCGGTTCCGCAGTACTGCGGCTCGGCTCCGTCCGGACGGTCATGTTCGGCGGCTGGTTGTCCCGGCTCGAGGAACTGTTGCCTGGCCGGGAGATCACCACGCAGGTGGACCCGTCGTGCGCAGTACTGACTGATCTCCTGGCCGCGGACGTGGTCGACGTGGTGATGCTCGGTCGCTGCGACGACGCGCACTCACCGCCGTGCCCGCCGGGTATCCGCGAGCAGACGATGGTGTGGCCGGAGCCGTTCGCGATCGCGTTGCCCGAAGACCACCGGCTGGCCGGCGCAACCGAGATCGACCTTGCGGACCTGGCCGAGGAGATCTGGATCTGCCCGCCCGCGGGCAAGGAGGACGGCGATCTCGCCTATCTGCGCGACGCGTGCGAGGCGGTCGGTTTCACTCCCGAATTCCGCTACGCCAACCTGGACACGTCGGAGATCGAGCAACTGATCGGCGCCGGCCGGGGCATCAGCCTCTGTGCCCCAACCGTCCGCCCGGTCCCCCGCACCATCGTCCTGCCCCTGGCCGGTCAGCCACTCCTCTGGCGTCGCGCCCTCCGCTGGCGAGCCGACTCAACCCCGCAGGAGGAGATCGACCTCATCCACCAGGCCTTCATCGACGTCTACACCGAGGCCATCGCCGAGAACGCCGCCGCCCGCCCCTGGTGGCACACCCACCCGGCCGCCCACCCGACTGTCCTACGCCTTGTGGACAACCAACGCCGCCCTGACATCACCGACGCCTAGAATCCCGGCATGGACGACAAGCCGAGCCGACCACAGATCTTTCAGCCGGACTCGACCACTGATGCTGAGGCGAAGGCGTTCGTCGAGGAACTCCTTGCGCATGGGCTGGCGGTGAAGGTCACGCCTTATCGGATCGAGTTGCCGGTCGACGAGGCCGCCGACGCGATCGATATGGCCAGAGACGACTTCCGCTCGTACGTCGCGGCTGGTGAGATTCCGTTCCGCTCCACGCAGTACGTCGACTGGGTGCTGCTCGCGGACGCCGTCGAGCTGAAGAAGCGCCTCAAAGCACAGTCCGGCGCTGCTCTCGATGAACTGCTGAGCGAACCCTTGTGGGATGAGGACGGCACCGACGGCTCCCGGTCGGACGGCTGAGCTCAGATGGCCATCAGACGCAGGGCATTCCTCGACGCGAACGTCCTCCGCGGTCAGCTGACCGCGGACATCTTGCTCACCCTCGCCTACCGCGAGCAGTTCGAGCCTCGCTGGAGTCAGGAAGTGCTCGACGAAGTTCGCAGGAACTGCCCGCCCGGCCTCCCTGAGGCCGCCATCGACAAGCGGCTGGCCACGATGAACAGAGCCTTCCCGCCTGCGATGACCTCGGGATACGAGCATCTGATTCACGAGATGCGGGCCGACGCCAAGGACCAACACGTACTGGCTGCCGCCGTCCACTCGAACTCGGTCGTCCTGGTGACCGAGAACGTGAAGGACTTCGACCCGCCGAACAGCGGAAAGCACGCCATGCACGTCGAGAAGGTGTCGGCGTTCCTCAACCGCTTGCTCGACGACGACCCCGCCGAGGTTGTCGCCGCAATGAACGAGGTGGTCTCGCGAACCGACCGGGCGCCGAACTCGATCCCCGACCTGATCGACAAGATGGCGGTCCAGGAGGACCTCAAAGGGTTCGCCCAGAACCTCAACGAGGCGGTACCAGCCGATCAGCGCGGTACCCACCCCAGCCTCCAGACCAGCCGATCGGCGAAGGTCGCGCTGGACGGGATCGCGCCACCCGGCGAGGTTGCCGCCAAGCCCGCCGTGGCGTCGGAGTCCCACAAGTCGGTGCAGTCTCAGGACAAGAACTCGGACCTGGAGCGCTAGGCGATAGAGGTCGACCTGCATCGCTCGAGGATCTTCCAGCCGGACGAAGCGTCGCGACGACGACTAGCGCAGGCCCGGGTAGGTGAGTTGGTAGGCGACTGAGCCGAAGCGGAGGTGGTCGCCTGGGCGGACTTGGGTGGGGGTGGTGAGGCGGAGGCCGTTGAGGTGGGTGCCGTTCATGGAACCCAGGTCGCGGACCAGCCAGCCGTCGTCGACGTGGCGGAGTTCGGCGTGGAAGCGGGAGACGGACAGGTCCGCCAGGCGGAGGGTTGCGCCGGGGCCGCGGCCGATTCGTACCGTACGTGAACCGGGCGGTGGCAGGACCAGGCCGGGGAGTTGCACCGCTGGGGCTCGCGTGGTCAGGCGGGGAAGGCGAGCCACCAGCTGACGGAGGAGCTGGACGACGCGGAGTTCGTCTCGTGGGAGGTCGTTGGTGACGTCGGCGAGTTCACGGCGGCTCTGCGCGCGCAGTACGAAGTTCATCCGGCGGATGAAGGTGTCGTGCGAGAGACGCCCGGAGCCGGCGCCGTCGCGGAGGATCGCCAGCGCCCGATCCCGTTCGGCATCCGACGGGCGCCCGAACTCGAGCCGCGTCGATGTCATGCCTGGATTGTCAGCTCCCCCCAGGTTCACTGTCCAGCACAGCCAGTCATCAACCGACCCGTACGCCGTACCGCCGCCGCCCGAACGTCCGACGTACCGGGAAGTCGCATCAGGGCAGGCGCCGGGCTGACCCGACGAGTGGTCAGGGTTTGGCGGAGAGGACGTCTGCGAGGTCGAACTTGACAGGTTCCTCGAGTTGTTCGTAGGTGCACGACTCGGGGGTGCGGTCCTCGCGCCAGCGGACGAACTGGGCGGTGTGGCGGAAGCGGACGCCTTCCATGTGGTCGTATCGGACCTCGACGACGCGCTCGGGTCGGAGCGGGGTGAAGGACAGATCCTTGCCCGCCTGCCAGCGGCTGCCTTCAGCGTTGCGGGGGGTGCGGTTGCCCTCCTCCTGCTTCGCCCAGGCCCACGGGTGGTCGTCGAAGTCGGTGACGAGTTCCTGCATCTCCTCGAAGAGTTCCTCGCGGCGCGCCAACGGGAACGCGCCGATCACGCCGACGCTGGCGAGCACGCCCTCAGAGTTGTACAGGCCGAGCAGCAGCGAGCCGATCCGGTTCGGGCCGCTCTTGTGCAGGCGGTATCCCGCGACCACACAGTCGGCGGTGCGCTCGTGCTTGATCTTGAACATGGTCCGCTTGTCCGGCTCGTACAACCCGTCCAGCGGCTTGGCGATCACCCCGTCCAGCCCGGCACCCTCGAACTGGTGGAACCACTCGGTCGCGGTGGCGTTGTCGGTCGTCGTACGGGTGAGGTGGATCGGCGCCTTCGCCGGGGCCAGCGCCTTCTCCAGGGCGGCGCGGCGCTCCGAGAACGGACGATCGGTGTAGTCGGTGTCGCCGAGCGCGAGCAGGTCGAACGCGACGAAGCGTGCCGGGACCGTCTCGGAGAGCATCTTCACCCGGGACGCGGCAGGGTGGATCCGCTGCTGCAGCATCTCGAAGTCCAGCCGGTCGCCGGTTTCGCCGACGAGCACGATCTCGCCGTCGATCACGCAGCGCTCGGGCAGGTTGGCCTTGATCGCCTCGACCAGTTCGGGAAAGTAGCGCGTCATCGGCTTCTCGTTGCGGCTGCCGATCTCCACATCGTCGCCGTCTCGGAAGATGATGGAGCGGAAGCCGTCCCATTTCGGCTCGAAGCTGACGTTCCCCTCCGGGATCTGCTTGACCGGCTTGGCCAGCATCGGCTTGACCGGAGGCATCACGGGTAGCTGCATGCCGCCATTCTGCCCGTCGCGGGGGCATGATGGAGGCATACCGACTGGTAGGAAACGGAGGTACCGAGATGTATGACGTCGTACTGCTCGTGGAGCAGGAACTGACCGAGCCAGACGCCAAGCGCGTCGTCGAGCTGCACCATGCCATGCCGGAGCAGGTCAAGTACCACGTGCTCGTGCCGTGCCACAACGCCGAAGCAGGCGTCGAGGCATCGATCAGCGCGCTCGGTACCGCGGACCTGTACGGGCCGGGGATCGTCGACCAGCGCGAGGATCTCGCCGAGGCGCAGAAGGCGATCGACAGCGAGGCGAAGGACTGCACCGGGCGGAGCATCCAGAGGCTGCGCGATCTCGGTCAGCAGGCCGAGGGCGGGATCTCCCACGAACGCCCGATCGACGCCCTCACCGAGACTGTGTCGAAGGTCGGCGGCCAGGAGGTCATCATCCTCACCAGGCCGCACATCGTCGCCGAGTTCTTCCACCTCGACTGGACGAACTCAGCCCGCCGCCACCTGGGCGTCCCCGTCCTCCACCTCCTAGAACACGACGAACAGCAGGCCGGCACGTAACCCGCACTCCACACCCATAAATCCCGGCATCCACCCACTGACCCCGCTGGGAGTGCCAGGTACAAGCCGTTGCCCGCAGCACCCACCTGCCTGGCCGGGTACGCGAGCAAGCTCGCAGAAACCACGTCGGCGCCCGGCACGGACCACTGCCGACTCACCACCTGCCTGGCCGGGAGGTTGATCCGCCCGGCGAGCGGGCTAGTGGAGGATCAGGAAGGCGTAGGTTAGGCCGGCGGCTAGGGCGGCGAAGAGTAGGGAGAGGGTGGCTCGGAGGCCTTGTTCGCCTACTTTGCCGTAGTGGGTGCCGTCCTCGGAGTGGTAGGCGAGCTTGTAGGCGCCGTAGCCGGCGCCCAGGACCAGGGCGAACTTGAGCATGGCGGCCTCCCCTCACGTCACTACAAAGCTACCCCTATGGGTAACGGTGCCCGTGATAGGCGGTGTCTATGCGCCGCCAGCCGCAGGGCTAGACGCCTGCGGCTGTGCCGGACTCCTTGAACTGGGTGTGGTAGAGGTCCGCGTACTCGCCGCCCAGTGCGAGGAGCTGGTCGTGCGTGCCCCGCTCGACGATGTTGCCGTGGTCAACCACCAGGATCTGGTCGGCGCTG
Source organism: Kribbella qitaiheensis (assembly GCF_042657745.1). Classification (GTDB taxonomy): domain Bacteria; phylum Actinomycetota; class Actinomycetes; order Propionibacteriales; family Kribbellaceae; genus Kribbella; species Kribbella qitaiheensis. The sequence goes on from NZ_JBHSKE010000075.1 coordinate 134,148, forward strand.
CGGACCGTCGACAGGCGGTGCGCGATGACCAGCGAGGTGCGGCCTTCCAGGGCGGTGTCGAGCGCCCGCTGTACCGCGACCTCGGACTCCGAGTCCAGGTGAGCCGTCGCCTCGTCCAGTACGACGATGCGCGGCGCCTTCAGGAGCAGCCGGGCGATGGCCAGGCGCTGGCGTTCTCCGCCGGAGAGGCGGTGGCCGCGGTCGCCCACGACGGTCTCGAGGCCGTCCGGCAAGGAGGAGACCAGGTCCCATACCTGCGCGGAGCGGAGCGCCTCGATCATCTCCTCGTCCGTGCCGTCGGGCTTGGCGTAGGCCAGGTTCGCCCGGATCGTGTCGTGGAACATGTGGGCGTCCTGCGTGACGTACCCGATCGTGTCGTGCAGCGACTGCAGGGTCACTTCGCGGACGTCCTGACCACCGATCCGTACGGCGCCACCCGTGACGTCGTAGAGCCGGGCGACCAGGTTGGTGATGGTGGTCTTGCCGGCGCCGGAAGGGCCGACCAGGGCAACCATCTGGCCCGGTTCCACCGAGAAGGTGATGTCCTGGAGCACCTGGGAGGAGGCTCGCTTGTCCAGCACCGCGACGGACTCCAGGCTCGCCAGGGAGACCTGCTCAGCGGTGGGGTAGCCGAACGACACGTGGTCGAACGTCACGGTGGAAGCGTTCGGCGGAAGGTCGCGGGCGCCCGGGGCGTCCTTGATCATCGGCTCCAGGTCGAGCACCTCGAAGACGCGCTCGAAGGAGACCAGCGCGGTCATCACGTCGACGCGGACGTTGGAGAGCGCGGTCAGCGGACCGTAGAGCCGGCCAAGCAACGCGACCAGCGCGAGCAGAGTTCCGATCGTCAAGGTCTCCCGGACGGCCAGGTTGCCGCCGACGCCATACACGAGGGCAGTCGCCAGGGCGGCAACCAGGGTGAGCGCGGTGAAGAATACACGGCCCAGCATCGCGATCCGGATGCCCAGGTCGCGGACCCGGCCGGAGCGCTCACCGAACTCGCGGTTCTCGACATCGGGTGTGCCGAACAGCGTCACGAGCAACGCACCGCCGACGCTGAACCGCTCGGTCATCGCGGTGGACATGTCGGCGTTGAGCTGCATCTGCTCGCGGGTCATCGCTGCGAGCCGCCGGCCCAGATAGCGCGCCGGAAGCAGGAAGACCGGCAGCAGCAGGATCGCGACCACGGTCAACTGCCAGCTCAGCAGCAACATCGCGCCGACCACGAGGATCAGGCTGATGACGTTCGAGACGACGCCCGACAGCGTCGAGGTGAAGGCCTGCTGGGCACCGATCACGTCGGTGTTGAGGCGGGAGACGAGGGCGCCCGTCTGGGTGCGGGTGAAGAAGGCGACCGGCATCTGCTGGACGTGCGCGAACACCTTGGTCCGCAGGTCGTAGATCAGGCCCTCACCGATCCGCGCGGAGAACCAGCGCTGCATCAGTCCGAGTGCCGCCTCGACCACCGCGAGCAGGGCCACGACCAGGGCCAGCGCGGTCACCAGACCGGCGTTCCCCTTCGAGATCCCGTCGTCGACGATCTTCTTGAACAGCAGCGGCGAGGCGATCACCAGGAACGCCGAGATCACCACCAGCAGCAAGAAGATCGAGATGTGCCACTTGAACGGCTTGGCGAACCGGAGGATCCGCTTCAGCGTGCCTTTGGCCAGCTTGCGATCGACCACCGACGCGTCCTGCCGTCGCCAACTCATGGCGCCGCCGCCACCGCCGCCCATCCGCATCCCTGAAGACATCCAGTCCCCTCCCCGCAATCAACTCGTCAACCTTGACAACACTTGAGGTCAGCCAGATCTTCCCGCCACCCTCCGACAAAGCCGGACGGACCGCGGTCAAGCAGGCCCACAGAGAGCACCAGTTGGCCTACCCGAAGGCCGCCAGCAGTTCGCTCAGCCGCCGTGCCTGAGCCTCCCGCTCGGCCTTCAACTGCTCCACGTAAGAGCAGTCCGCCGCCCCGAGCAGCAGCGCCTTCGTCTCCCGGACGGCACCTACCAACGGAGTGAGCAGAGCCTCGGACAGGTCCTTCACCGTGTCCGCCAACTCCTCGGCCGGCACCACGATATTGGCCAACCCCAACTGCAGTGCCTCGTCCGCCTCCACCCAACGCGACGTCGCGCAGATCTCCAACGCTCGTGAGTACCCGACTAGTTGCACCAGCGGCTGCGTCCCACCCAGGTCCGGCACCAGCCCCAGCGCGGGCTCCCGCATGCTGAACTTCGCGTCCGGCGTGACCACCCGCAGGTCGCACGCCAGCGCCAACTGGAACCCCGCACCCACCGCATGCCCCTGGACGGCCGCGATACTCACGATCTCCGGCCGCCGGAGCCAGGAGAACCCGGCCTGGAACCCCGCGATGGCCTCGTGCACCTCTGCCGCGGGATTCGCGCCCAAGCTGAGCAGCGGCTCCTCACCGTCCACCGGTTCGCCCATGATCAGCTTGCGATCCAGCCCGGCAGAGAACGAGGGCCCCTCCCCCGACACCACGACCACCCGGACGTCGGCAGGCAACGCCGTACCGAAATCCGCCAGCGCTCGCCACATCGCGGGAGTCTGCGCGTTGCGCACCTCCGGCCGGTCCAGCACCACCCGGGCCACCGGCCCGTCCACCGTCAACCGCAGTCCAAGATCCGTCATGTCAGTGAACATACGCGACCGGCCACCACTTTCCGTGCGGCCATCGTCACCTGTGGAAAGCCCTCAGGCGAGCGAGACGAGGTCGGCGTAGTCGTTGGTCCACAGGTCCTCGACACCGTCCGGGAGCAGCAGGACCCGTTCGGGTTCCAGCGCCTCCACGGCGCCCTCGTCGTGGGTCACCAGCACGATCGCGCCGGCGTACGAGCGGATCGCGTTCAGCACCTCGGTGCGGGAAGCAGGGTCGAGGTTGTTGGTGGGCTCGTCGAGGAGCAACACGTTCGCGGCGGAGACGACCAGCGTCGCCAGCGCGAGCCGCGTCTTCTCACCACCGGAGAGAACCCGGGCCGGCTTGTCGGAGTCGTCGCCAGTGAACAGGAACGACCCGAGCACCGACCGGGCCTGCGTCTCGTTCAGGTCCGGAGCGGCTGTCTTCATGTTCTCCAGCACGGTCCGGTTCACGTCGAGCGTCTCGTGCTCCTGCGCGTAGTACCCGAGCTTGAGCCCGTGCCCGTCGATCACCTCGCCGGTGTCCGACTTCTCGATTCCCGACAGCACCCGGAGCAGGGTGGTCTTGCCGGCACCGTTCAGGCCCAGTACTACGACCCGCGAGCCGCGGTCGATCGCCAGGTCCACGTCGGTGAAGATCTCCAGGGAGCCATAGGACTTCGACAGTTCCTTCGCCATCAGCGGCGTCTTGCCACATGGAGCGGGCGTCGGGAAGGCGATCTTCGCCACGCGGTCCGAGGCGCGCTCGTCCTCGAGGGACGCCATCAGCTTCTCGGCGCGCTTCAGCATCTGCTGGGCGGCGGTCGCCTTGGTCGCCTTGGCACGCATCTTGTTCGCCTGGTCGACCAGTTGCGACGCCTTCTTCTCCGCGTTCGCCCGCTCGCGCTTGCGGCGCCGCTCGTCGGTCTCGCGCTGCGTCAGGTACGCCTTCCAGCCGACGTTGTACACGTCGATCTCGGCCCGGTTCGCGTCCAGGTGGAAGACCCGGGTGACGGTCTCCTCCAGCAGGTTCACGTCGTGGCTGATCATGATCACGCCACCGGGATAGCCCTTGAGGAAGTCCCGCAGCCAGACGATCGAGTCGGCGTCCAGGTGGTTGGTCGGCTCGTCCAGCAGCAGCGTCTCGGCCTGCGCGAACAGGATCCGGGCCAGCTCGACCCGGCGCCGCTGACCACCGGACAGGGTGCCCAGTGGTTGCCCCAGCACCCGATCGGGCAGACCGAGGTTCGCCGCGATCCGGGCCGCCTCGGACTCGGCCGCGTAGCCGCCGGCGGCGTGCAGATCCGATTCGGCCCGCTCGTACCGGCGCATGCCCTTCTCGCGGGTCTTCTCATCGGCGCTGGCCATCGACTTCTCGGCGTTGCGCATCCGCCGGACCACCTCGTCCAGTCCCCGGGCGGCCAGGATCCGGTCCCGAGCCAGCATCTCGAGGTCGCCGGTGCGGGGATCCTGCGGGAGGTAGCCGATCTCGCCCGACGAGGTGACCGAGCCGGACGCGGGCAGCCCCTCACCAGCCAGGATCTTGGTCAAGGTCGTCTTGCCGGCGCCGTTCCGCCCCACCAGACCGACCTTGTCCCCGGGGCCGACCCGGAAGGATGCGGGCGCGAGCAGTTGCCTGGCACCGACGCGTACCTCGAGGTTGGAGACAGTGATCATGGCGGAGCGGGGTCCTCAGGGTCGGCGGGTTGAGCAACAAAAAGGGCGGGTCGGCGACGCCACGTCACAAGACGGCCTGTACCCGCAGCGCGGTCTAGTGTATGTGCTGTGAAATTCAACCCAGACGCCGACTTGGACACCAGCGGTGTCGAAGACACCCGTGGCAGCGCTGGCGGCGGCGGTGGGCTGCTCCCCGGCGGGATGATCCCGGTGGGCGGCGGCATCGGCGGCATCATCCTGCTGGTGGTCATCCTGCTGCTGAACGGCGGCCTCCCGGGCGGAGGCGGCACCGACGAGCCGGCCGCTCAGAACACAGCCCCGGGCAACCTGAGCTCCTGCGAGACCGGCAAGGATCTCGCCGCGAACAAGGACTGCCGGTTCGTCTTCTACCAGAACTCGATCGAGAGCTTCTGGGCCTCCGAACTGCCTCGACGCGGCAAGAAGTACACCCGGGCGCCCATGCGCGTCTTCAGCAACTCGGTCAACACCGGTTGCGGCCCCGCGACCGCCGCGGTCGGGCCGTTCTACTGCCCACCGGACAAGCGCGTCTATCTGGAGCTGGGCTTCTTCGAGACGCTGCAGACCGACCTGGGCGCCAAGGGCGGCGACTTCGCGGAAGCGTACGTCGTTGCGCACGAGTACGGGCACCACATCCAGAACCTGTACGGCATCCTCGGCCGGATCAAGAGCCGTGAAGGCCCTACCTCCGACTCGGTGCGGTCGGAGCTACAGGCCGACTGCCTGGCCGGCATCTGGACCAACCACGCCACGACGGTCCCGGACAGGAGCGGCAAGACCTTCATCACCGGCCTGACCGAGGACGACATCGCACGCGGCCTCGACGCCGCCGCGGCCGTCGGTGACGACCGGATCCAGGAGAAGACGCAGGGGCAGGTGAACCCCGAGAGTTTCAGCCATGGCACCGCCGAGCAGCGCATGAGGTGGTTCAAGACCGGCCTCGACTCCGGCGACATGACCAGCTGCGACACCTGGTCAGCCAGATCCCTCTGAGATCACTGAGAGTCAACCTCGGCACGACGAAGCGCCCGGGAGATGGATGGCGGGCGCTCGGGGTTTGTCAGGCTACGGCGGCTGGGCGGTGGTAGCCGGGGAGGAGTTCGTCGACGAGGGCGTCGGTCTCCGCCTCGGGGCCGCGAGGGCCGCCGTTCTTGGCGAGGGCTGCGTACATCTGGGCCGCTACGTTCGTGACGTCGCCGCTGGAGCCGAAGTGGGCCGCCAGTCGCAGCGTGGCCCGCCAGAGGTCCTCGGAGGCCGGGGAGAAGCTCAGCCCGGTCTGCAGCGCCGTACGGGCCATGTTGCCGTCGTTGTGGCGCAGGCTCGCCTCTGCCAGCTGCAGTGACGCGTCCACGACAGCCTCAGCCATCTTCCGTTCGATCCCGGAGGCGGCAAGCCAGGAGTAGCGCCCGGCCGGCAGGTTGGCCCAGGACTGGCCGTGCACCAGGCTCAGCGCCGTCGACAGCGGACCACGCGGGTCGTCCATCATCGACGCCTGCTTGGCCAGCGTGCGGAACACGTCCCAGTCGACCCGGACGATGCTGCGGTTCAGCATCCACCGGCCGGACTCGTCGGAGTACATCGCGTCGACACCGACCCAGTTGCGGGTGTGCTCCAGCGCCGCGTTGCGCAGCTCCTCGCTGATGCCGCGCGGCCAGATCGCCCCGGCCAGCACGTTCGGGTGGACCCCGTAGTCCTGGCTGGCCAGGAACGCGACGATCTCGGTCGACAGCGAGATCCGGCCGTCGTCGATCGCGCCGCGCGCGTCCACCTCGACCGGGCCGAGCAGGTCCACCTCGACCGGTGCCGGCTGGCTGAGGTCCATCGAGGAGTACTCGTACGCCGGCATGTCCTGCTCCGCCCGGCGCTTGTCCGACGCCTCGGTCTCGGCCAGCTCGAACAGCCCGACCAGGTCGGCGAACTGCGCCGGGTTGATGCTGTGGGCCTCGACCTCGAGACCGAGCAGCCGGCAGACCGCCTGGTTCTTCTCGTCCACGACGAACCGCCAAGGCGAGCTCATCACGTCGCCGACGACGACCACCGCGACGCAGCGCTTCGGATCCGACGCCAGCCGCGCGAGCCGCTCTTCCTCTTCCTGCGACGGCGGGGCCGACACGAAGATGATCTCCGCACCCCACAGCATCGGGTCCGGGAACACCATCCGGGCCTCGGCGACCGAGTCGGCGTCGCGCCGGCCACAGGCCTGCACCTGCGCGTCCGTACGGCGGGTCACCTCGTGCAGGGCGTCTTCCAGCCTCACCCAGTAGCTCAGCCGGCTCGGCGCCAGCGAGGACAGGTCGTCACCGAAGCCGACCATGCTGACGTGAGCGCCCTCGGACCACAGGTTCGTGGCGAGCTCGACGGCAAGCGAGCCGACGACGTCCCGCGAGGCGTTGGTGACGCCGCCGAAGCTGACGATGCCGTCCGCGGTGTCCAGATCGACGAGCACCGTCGCACCGTCCGCGTTCTGGCCGAGCGTGACGAGCGTCGGGTACGGCGCGGGCGCGTCGACCTCGCCCTCCGGGGCATAGGCCCGGCGAAGGACCCAGCGGCTACCGCCGGCGATGACCTGCCACGGCGGTGGCGGCGGGGCGTGGGACTCCCCCGGCTCCAGCACGAGCGTCAGGGCCCGGTCGCTCACCAGTGCGGCGACGACCGTCGGCATCGAGCGGTCCTGCTCGACCATGATCGCCCCGAGCTGCCTCAGCGCATTGTCGACGAACTGAGCGGTCGGTACGTCGGCCGCGAGGCGCAGGCCGACCTCGGTCTGGCGATGTCCGGCCGCCTTCGGACCAGGGCCCTGGGCCCAGCCGCGACGACGCTTCAGCGCCAGGGCGAGTCCGGCAGCCAGCAAGGTGGCGCCGAAGCCGTAGATCCCGGCCTCCGTCGCGTTGATTCCACCGTCGGCGGCGACCGGAACGACCTCGGGCACCTTGGTGCCGCCGGCGGCGGGATCACCCGGCTGCGACTCCGTAGTACCGGGGTTGTGCGGGGCGACCGAGTCGATGCCCGGGTCGCCCGGCTTGGCGTTCTTGGCGGTCGGGTCGTTCGCGGCACTGCCGATCGCGATCGACGACGGCTTCTCGACGCCCTGCTCCTCGAACCAGCGGCTGCCCTCGTCGGTGCCGCCGCCCTGCTCCGCGGTCCGGTTCTCGGTCGCCTTCGGGAGGGCCTTGGGCGTCGCCGAGTGCTTCGTGGTGGGAGAGGTCTTCGTCGCGCCTGGGTTCGTAGTGCCCGGGTCGATCGCGACGCGAACCGTGTGCACCCCCGGGCCCTTGGCGTCGGCGGGCAGGCGGACCTGCCAGCCCGGCATGATCAGGTCGGGATTGGTGAGCCGACGGCCGTCCGGCTGCAGCTTGTTCTTGTTGAGGTCGTAGATCTCCTTGTACCGACGCCCCTCGCCCAGGTACCGCTCGGCGATGTCCCACAGGCAGTCATAGTTCCGCCCGTGCGGCGGCCGAACCTCGGTGTACTTGACCACCTGACCGGCCTGGTCGTTGTTGGTCCGTACGCCGGTGTGCGTGGTGGTCGTGCCGCCCCCGATGACGACCTTGCTGCGGGGTTCGGTCTGGAGGAACGAGTCGCGGGAGCTGTTGTCGTTGCCCTGGGCCACACTCACCGAGGTCGGCGTGGCGACGCTGGTCGTGACGGCGTTGGCGACCGGCAGCGTCACACTGGCGGCACCCGCGATCAGCACGACACCGGAGACGAGCCGACGGGCCAGTGTCTGCGAACCGCCGCCGAGCGGGATCCGTGGCGACAACCCGTGGCCGCGGGCCTCCGCGACCGCCTCGGCGATCAGGCAGATGACGAAGTGCAGCCAGGCGACCCAGATGAAGAACCCGATGATGCCGAGCACGGTCTCGGCGCTGAGCTCGCTGAACAACACGTCGCGGGTCGGCATCTCGTCCGGCCACGGCGTACCGAAGAAGGTCAGCAGGACGTACGGCACCCCGCCGACGATCGCGAGGATCGCCAGCAGCGACACGAAACCCTTCAGCCGGTCGGCCGCGCCACCGCCCTTCCGCTGCGGCAACCGCGCGGACCGCAGCGGATCACTGGTCTTCACCATCGTCGTCCCTCCATCGCCCCACCCTTACCCACCGATAGCCTGCACTTCCTGCACTGGCAGCCGCTGCACCGCGTGCACGTCGGCATCACCGAGTCGCTGCCAGCTCGGCGGACCCACCCAGTAGGAGACCTCCCACGTGATGGTGAGCTTCACCGTGTACATCCCGTCGGGCTGGTTCGCGCTCGACCGCGTGTACTTGTGCTTGCACGTGCTCATCTGGTGGAACGGATCAGCTGTCTCGTCGTAGCCGTCGTAGTCGGCGTCGGCCCGTCCGGTTCCCATCAGACACGTGAACGGGGGCGTGCCGTCCCCGGGATCCACCGTCATCTTGGTGACCATGGCCCGCATCGTCAGGTTGCGGTTGCCGTACCAGTAGGCGCTGTACGGATTGTTGCCGATCTCGTTCCTCTGCATGAACGAGCTGTCACGCGTGAGGGAGAAGTACGCCGGCACGTTCACCCGCGGCGTGTAGGTCGGCTTCACCTGGAGAGCCGGCGCCGGGTAGGTGTTGTTGAACTTCCGCCAGAACACGTCCATGTAGCCCTTGTTCGGGCACTGCTCCTGCTCGGCTCCGGACACAGGCACGATCGTCTGCTCGATGTGGACGTTCTTGCCGCCGTCATTCCGGTTCAGGTTGTAGTCGACCAGGGTCAGGCGCAACACCCAGGTCTTGCCTTCGGGCGGCGCCGGCAGCTCGATACCGGCCGGGACCGGGAAGTCCCGGCACGGGATGAAGATGTTGCCGTTGAGGCGCTGACGCCAGGTCGGGATGGGGACGCCGGTACCGGCGTACTCGTGTCCGGAGCTGCAGTACGCCCCGAAGCCGGTCGAGTTGACGTACATGCTGCAAGAACGATTGCCGACCTGCGTGGTCTCACCGTCCGCGGCCATTGCGGTCGAGGCGGGCACTGCCATCAGCAGCGCGAACACAGCACTGAGCGCGATCAGCCCACGACCTACCCGGTTGCGCATCCTCACTCCGTAGTCTCGTCGTCCCCGCAGGTTACCTTCGACCAGGGGCCATCATGCCCGCCAAATGGTGCCCCGACCACCTCCGACGAATCACGATTCGTGTTCTGCTCTAGGCCGGATATCGCACCCTCGAGCAGTTGATCCTGCCGGTCGGGGCCACCCGGTACATCGTCCAGCCCAGCCCGGTCTCGATCATGTCGAGGGCCTGGGGCGACCCCTTCGGCGTGACGAGGGTCCACGCCTTCGCCTTCGGATTCCAGTACTGCGTACTCTGCGACCGGCAGGTCTTCACCCGCGTCACGCCGTACTTCTGCTGTTCGATGCCGACGACAACGACGCTGCCGGGTGGCTTCATCACCCAGCCGTTCGCCTTGGCCTCGTTGATCCCCAGGGACGTGTCGGCGTAGAAGAACGCCGGGAACGAGTCCTTGATGATGTTCGAGTCCCGGGCGACCAGCGCGCGGAAGTAGACCGGGTAATTTTTCACGAGGCCTTGGACGGCGGGGTTGTCGGCGAAGTTCCCCGGAACCACGGTCACTTGCGCCGCCCTCCGTGGAACCGCCGTCTTGGTCGGCTCGGTCGGTACTGCGGTCGTCGCCGACGTGGTTGCCGTGGGCGTGCCGGACGGGCTCGTGGAGCCGCCATCGTCAACACCAACAGGCAATCCGCCCTTGTTCTGTTCAGGTCCACCGCACCCCGTCAGGAGAAGAGCCGCCGCGAAGAGAACGGCCGACGCCTGTACGCCGCGACGGCGGGCGCGGGCGCCTCGGGCGCTTCGGCCGAGAGAGGCTGGGTCTCGCACGGGTGCTGCTCCTTCTGAGTGCGACGGGAACGGGCGCATCAGCCCAGGCCCGGTGGGACGGAATTCTTCGGGAGGCCCGCGCCGCTCGGTGCGCCACCGCCGGTCGGTGGCGTCCCCGGAGTGGTGTCCGTGGGGTCCGGACTCGGGGAGGTGTCCGTGGGGTCCGGACTCGGGGTGATGCTCGGGGTGCAGGTGGGCGGGAGGGGGAACGAGATCGTCCAGACCGGGGTGGGCGAGCCGATCGTCCATTCGGGGCACGGGATGTCGAGCGTCGGCGGGACGGCGGTGTTCGTCACGGGGACGCCGGGGAGGTCGTTCGTGGTGCCGACGATGATCGGTGGGATCTTCGGGCTGTCGTCGGCCTTCTTCACGCCTTGCTCCGCGTGCGCCTGGCCGGTGCCCTTCGCCAGCAGGCTCGGCTTGCCGACCATGCCGAGGAAGGTGGTCTTGTTGTTGATCTCCACCGAGATGTCGACGAGTTCGTCGGTCACCTTGGTGGCGGCGCACTTGGTGACCGCGGGGTCGTTGGAGCTCACCTGGGCGCAGAACGCGGCGATCGCCGTACCGGCTTTGGCGACGTCGATCTTCGCCTCGTCGGAGTTGAGCTGGATCGTGGCGGCGCCGACGCGGGCGGCCTCCTGGGCGTAGCCGACCGCGCGGGACTTGGCGCCGAGCTGGCGGCCGCCGTCGATGACGAGGCCGGCCAGGGTGAAGATCATCACCGCGAGGATCGCGACGGCGGGACTGAGCGCGCCACGATGGTTGCCGGGAGCATCCACCCGGACGAACTCCCGGACCCGGCCCAGCACCCGCCCACGGCGGCGGTCAGGGTTGGCTGCCATCGCGCACCCCCCGGTACGGGTCGACCGACGAGCTGAACTTCTTGGTGATCGTGGTGTCGCCACCGATGCCGAGCAGGCCGAGATCGCGGTAGTTGATCGTGCAGGTGACCTCGACCGAGAGCGGCGACCCCGCGGCGAACGCGGTGGTGATGGTGCCGCCCGCGCTGTCCTTGCAGGACTTGACCGCCTGGTCCATCGTCCGCGTGACCGCCTCGTCGACCTGGCCCTGGGCGGCGGCGAGCGAACGGGTCTGACTGGCCGACCGGGCGCCGTCGCGCGCCGCGTTCTCCAGCAGCGACGATGTTTGGAAGTAGCGCCCGCACGCCAGCAGGAACATGAACAGGATCAGCAGGATGGGCGCGAGAATCACCATCTCCAACGCCATCGTCCCCCGCTCCCCACGCAGCCGTTTGCGGGGAGAGCGCGCGGAGGCAACGCGCCGGGCGGGCGTGCGGTGGTGCCGCAGGCTGCGCTCGGCGCGCGAGTAGCGCTTCCCCAGGATGGTCATGCCTCACTCATTTGTCGTCGGCTTCGAATTCTTCGATCGGGCCGGTGGCGGTCCGGCTCACTGTCAGCTTCAGGCCCGGGACCAGCGACACGGTGTCGCCGGTGACGGTGAACGACACCATGCCTTCAGGGTTGTTGTAGGCCGGCATCGCCACTTTCGCGTTGCCGAGGCTGTTGCCGCCGAGCTGCTGCGCGTACGCCTCGATGTCGGCCCGGACTCCTTCGCCGATCGCAGTGGTGTACAGCGGCGGCTGGACGAGCCTCAATCGCGAGACGCCTTCCTGCGCGGCGTTCAACGCCACCGACCGCCCGTACAGCCACAGCGCGGTCTGGATCGAGATGAAGATCAGCGCCAGGATCGACGGCGCGAGGATCGCCAGCTCCAGCGAGGTTGCTCCCCGCTCCGACCGCCTCCGCAACCAGAACCCTTGCCGCGAAGGCCGCTGCTGCGCAGGGCTCCGTCGTGACGGGTTCCCCTGCGCGGTACGTCGCTGCGGTAGGCGTCGCTGCGACAACGAATCAGCCGTTCTGGATCTCGCCCGTGCGCTTGTCGATCACGCCCCGGACCACCAGGCCGATCGCCAGTGCGGCGGCGACGAGAATGGCCGAGATGATGGCCCACTCCAGGGCGGAGGCGCCGAGCTCGTTGCGGCCGCTGCGCGCCTTGGCCCGCTGGTTGTGGGCCCGCGCCAGCGCGTAGCCGACCATCGCGCGCACGAACTGCGTTTCCACGTTCATCCGGTTTGCCTTCCCAGTGTTCGGTCACCGAGCCCGATTCAGGCTCAGCATGCCCGGTACGACGGACAGAAATACTTGCTGGATCCCTTGTTTCCCCGACGGCCGCAAACGCTAACTGCTCAGGATCGCCGCGCCCGCAGGGTAACCGAGGAAGAGCATGAACGCAGCACACATGACCAGCTGGGCGACCAGCATGGACTGGGAACGTTCCCCTGCCTTGCCTTCCACGTCGGCTAGCTCCTTGCGCCGCAGCGAGGCCGCTCGCGCGAGCAGCGACGCGCGGATCTTCGCACCCTCGTCACCGGCCAGCGCCAGCGCCGAGGCGAGGTCGCGCAGTTCCTCGACGCCGAGGTCCTCCCCCAGCCGCGCCATCGCGTCCCACGGCGTGATGCCGATCAGCCGCGCGTTGGCCAGTGCCTGCCGGATCCGGGCCATCGCCCAGTGGTCACCGATCGTCGATGCCGTCATCAGCGCCTCGGGCAGACCGCGCCCACCGGCCAGGTTCATCGCGACCAGGTCCAGGAAGCTGCCGACCACGTGGCGGAAGTCGCGCCGCCGGGCCTCCGCCTCCTGCCGCAACGCCAGGTCGGGCAGGAAGAACGCGAACGCCATCGCGGCCAGCGTCACGATCGCCGGTGTCGCGCCCGGCGCGGGGAAACCGATGAACGCGAACAGGAACAGCACGAACGGGATGAAGACCAACGCGCCAAGGGCGAAGAACACCTTGGTCGCGAGCATGGTCGCGAACGGCTGGTTCATCACCGCGAGATCGCGGCGCAACCGCCCGAAGGTCCAGCCGCGCGCGTTGGCCTCCGCCTCGAGCCGCTGGCCGAGCGTCTCCCGGGCGCGGTCGACGCCGCCCAGTACCCGTTCGCCCGCGGCGCTCGCGGTGGCTCTGCTGGTGTAGCCCGAGCGACCCGCGTCGATCCGCGCGATCGTCGACAGCACGTTGGCCGAGGGCCTGATGAACATCCGGACCAGCACGTACACGCCCAGTCCGACCAGACCACCTGCGATGAATGCCCAGGTCATCCGCCCACCACCTCCATCCGGTCGTCGCCGGCCCGGGCGGCCCGCTTGTCGGTACTGCGGATCAGGAACCGGTCGGGCACCTCGATCTTGGCGAGCTTGCGCAGCCAGACCAGCCCCACGGCGTACAGGGCGATCACGATGAACAGCACGAACTGCCCGATGAAACTCGTGTACGGCGCGACGTAGGTCGGGTTGAACAGGATCAGCGCGGCGGCCACCAGCAGGGTGATCGCCACGACGACCTGGACGCTGCGCCGGGTCGACCTACGCTCGGCGGCGACCTTCCGGCGTACGTCGAGCTCTTCGCGGGCGGAGTCGGCCAGGGCGCTGAGCACCTCACGCAGGCCGGGTCCGCGCAGCCGGGCGTTCAGCACCAGGGCGGCGACGATCAGGTCCGCGGAAGGGTCGTCCAGATCGTCCGCGAAGCGCATCAGTGCCGAGGGCAACGGTTCGCGGATGCGCAGCCGGTCGACCAGCAGGTTCAGTCCGGGTTTGATCGCCGGAGCGGCGTTGAGGGCGGTCGCGGGGATCGCCTGCTCCAGGCCGACCGCGCCGGCGATGGTGTCGCGCAGCGCCTCGGTCCAGGTGGCGAGTGCCTCGAGCCGTTCGATCGCGCGGCGCTCCTCACCGGTGCCGCCGAAGAAGCGGTCGGCCAGGGCGGCGAGCAAACCGAGCGCGGCCGCGAGCACGAGCCAGCGGGTCACCACCAGCACCACCAGGCCGACCCCGAGACCGGTGCCCAGCCGGATCAGCTGCTTGCGGCTCTCCACGCTGCTGCCGCGCTTGAACAGCGACGGTGTCGCCTCCTTCGGCGCGGTGCCGCGGATGGCGATGACCAGCAGCAGCAAGCCGCCACCGACCACGGCTCCGCACAGCAGTGCCATCAGGGTCCGGTCGTTCATCGCCTCACCTCACGCCCAACGTCCGTGCACCAGCGGCTGGTAGCCGAAGTGTTCGAGCTCGTCCATGCAGGCGATCGGCGCGTGCGCGGCGGCGCGGCCGTCTGCTCCCGGGGCGAACACCTCGCCGGACAGCACCCGGCCGTCCCAGCCGGTCACCTCGCGGACGCTCTCGATGTACCGGCTGAGGGTGCCGCCGTGCTGGTAGTCGTTGTGCTTGCGGACGAACACGACGAAGTCCAGCGCACCCGCGATCAGCATCTGGGTGGCCTCCATCGGCAACCGCTCCGACGCCTGGATCGCGTAGGTGCTGATCCGGTTGAACACCTCCATCGAGCTGTTCGAGTGGATCGTCGACAGCGAGCCGTCGTTGCCCTGGCTCATCGCGTTCAGCATCGTGACGATCTCGTCGCCCAGCACCTCACCGACGATGACGCGGCTGGGGTTCATCCGCAGCGAGCGGCGGACCAGGTCGGCCATGCTCACCTCGCCGACGCCCTCGGAGTTCGGCAGCCGCTCCTCGAACGCGACCACATTCGGGTGCAGCTCCTTGAACTCTCCCAGGCCGAGCTCGAGCGAGCGCTCGACCGTGATCAGCCGCTCGTGCGGCTGGATCTCGTTCGCGAGCGCCCGCAGCATCGTCGTCTTGCCTGAGTTGGTGGCGCCCGCGATCATCACGTTCTTGCGGGCCGCGACCGCCGCCCGCAGGAAGGAGGCGATGTCCGCGGACATGGTGCCGTTGGCAACCAGATCCTCCAGGAAGACGCGGCCCAGCCGGGCGCGACGGATCGAGACCGCGGGGCGCGAGGTGACGCCCATGACGGCGGACAGCCGCGAGCCGTCCGGCAGCCGGAGGTCCAGCTGCGGGTTGGCCGAGTCGAACGGACGGCTCGTCAGCCCCGCGTGCGCGGCGAGCACCTGGATCAGCTCGACGAGTTCCTCGTCGTTGTCGGCCACCGGACCGGGGCGCTCCTCGCGGCCGTCGCCGTACTGGACGAAGACCTGGTCGCACCCGTTGATGTCGATGTTCTCGACCTCGGGGTCGTCGATCAGCGGCTGCAGCCGGCCGACGCCGAACAGCGCGGAGTGGATCGCGCCGGCGATCTGCGCGTCGTCCTCAGGAGTGGGCGGCGTCCGCCCCTCGGCCAGCTCGAACCGGGCGTGGTCCTCGAGCACCTGGACGATCAGGGAGCGGGCGTACTCCCGCTCGTCCTCCGCGCTCATCGGCGGGACGCCGTTCACCTGGTCGCGGCGGCGCTGCTCGTTCAGCCGTTCGGCGACCTGCACCCGGAGCTTGCGGACCAGCTCCTGATCAGTGATCACTGACCACCCTCCCAGTCCGCTTGCGGGCTGTTCGGGGTGTCTCCCAGCGGGAAGGCGGCCTGCGCCATGTCGAAGTCGTGCTGGGTCGGCATCGAGACGAGCGACGCCATCTCCGCGGCGATGTCGGTCGCCGTGCGGATCAGCGGCGTACGGTCCAGGCGGCCCTGGCCGCGGCCGTCGAAGAACGCGGCGCCGACCGGGTCGTAGGCGAGGTGCCAGCGGTGCTGCACGCGGACAGACATCGCGTCGAGCACCGACCACACCTGCTTCACGCCGTCGCGCCGCTTGGGGTCCGCGACCACGACCACACCGAGCTGCGCGTCCACGTGGTGGACCAGGGAGGCCAACCGCTCGCGCAGGTGCGCGACGGACGAGCCGGTCGCGGTACAGACCAGCACGACCAGACGGGCCGCCTGCACCACGGGTACCTGCGGCGACGCGGGACCGATCCGGCCGCAGTCGGCGATCACGTCGGCGCTGAACATCTGGTTGAACGAGATCCCGAGCGGCTCCCAGAGCCCGCCCATGCCGCCGATCTGCTCAGGCGAGCGGACACCGATCATCACGTCGAGGCCGCCGTCGAGCTGCTGGCTGTGCGCCATGATCACGTCGTCGCCGAGACCCTTGCGGCCCGCGGCCGCCAGGCTGACCAGCCCGCGGTCGGAGTTCAGCGGCTGGCCACCGGGGGCGGTCATCCGGATCGCCACGTCGCTGCCCGCCGGGTCGCACTCGGCCAGTAGCACCGGCCGTGGCCAGAGCGCGCCGAGCACGAGACTGGCAGTCGTCACCCCGGGCGAGCCCTTCGCGCTCGCCAATGCGACCAGTGCCATCAACCGGCTCCGTCGGTGCGGGGCACGTCCGGCTCTGTTGCCGGGGACAACTTCACGAGCACCAGCGTCTTCGCCGCGGCGGCCGCCGCCACCGCCCTGGACTTGGTCGTCGACACCAGGATCGTCACGTTCAGCGTGGTGTTCGCGTTCGTCTTCGAGTCGGTGATCGCACCCGCGCTGCTGGTGACCTCGGCCGCGGCGACCAGCACCGAAGACACCCCACCGGCCTGGTTCGCGGCCGGCACCTGGACCACCTGCACGATGTCGCCCGGGGTGATCGGTTCTGACGGGGCCCGCCCAGCCTCCAAGCTGACACCCACGAGGGCGCCCGCCGCCGGGATCAGTGGCTTCGTGTCCTTCGTGACGCTCTCCGGCGTGACGAACTGCCCCTTGTAGAGCCAGGACGTCGTGTAGTGGTCGAGGACCCGGTCGAGGTCCGACCACAGCACGAGTTGGCCGGTGGCGCCGGCCAGGTCACCGCGGGCCAGATCGCCCTTGGTGATCTTGTGGCCGGGCGGCAGGCTCTGCGCGTCGATCGCGACGAAGTCCTGCCGGTCACCGCTGCGCAACGCGATCAACGCCGAGCCGGCGGCGCCGAGCAGGATCAGGATGACCGCGAGGGCGGCCAGCGCGGGACGGCGTTCACGGCTGGCGGGAAGTCGGTTCGCGCCCGGGGCCTTGGCTGAACCACGGGCGCCGGAGGCCGAGGGGCGCGTGGAGGACGAGAAACTCACGGGCCCTACCGTAATGGCCACGGGGTGCCATCCGGGCCGTCAGGTCCACCCGTTATCGCTTCGGTGTCCGCTGGGCGACCAGAACCCGCTCCTCGGGGGTCAGCAGCTCGGTAAAGGCCCCCGATCCGCCGTACAACCGGTCTAGATAGGTGTACAGCCCATGGAGCGCGCGACCGAGTTCGCGCTGCCACCCTTCGGACTCCCCGAGCTCCGCCGCGAGACGCCGGCCCTGGGCCAGGGTCACCGCCGCGTTCACCGGCTGATCCAGCCGGACCAGCGTGTCGTACGCCGGATCGCCTTCCGTAGTTGAAAGATCTACCGGTACTCCGTGGTCGTCGAGCACGACCGATCCCGTCGCGGCGCGACCGCGGATCCCCTGGATCAGCCCGGCCATCGCCCCCCGGTCCGGTTCGGGCAGCAAGGCGTCGAACCCGGACCCGCCGTACAACTGGTCCAGGTAGTCGCACAGCGCGGTGAACAGCTCGATGCCGTCGTACTCCGCGCCGGTGGTCGCCACCTGGCGCAACTGGGCGGTCAGGCTCCTCGCCTCGGACACGGTCCACTCCGACGGGGACAGCTGCTGGTTCACCGGCTCACCCTCTTCGAAGATGTTGCTCCCTGGAGCGAGCCAAGCCTGACACGGCCGGTCCCGGGATGCGCTACGTGTCCATCCGATCGGTGCGGTAGGCAACAATCGGCGTCGGCCAGGTTGCGGATGGATGAAATGTCAATGAGCAACCGAATCCGGATCGAGATCGTTACTTGGTTGCCCAATGGAACCCAGAACGTTACTTTGCGGTCACAATGCCGTCAGACTGATCGTATGAGGATCGAGGGCAGCCGGTTGCCGAACAAGACGACTCAGCCCCCACCGCAGGCGGGCCGCACTCCCCCGGGCCACCCACACCGGGCAATGGCGGCCCACCCAGGGCGCGGCGAGTGAGCACGCCGGTGGAGCCCGCCGTGGATCCGGCGGAGGTTGCTGCCCGCGCGCAGGCGCAGGCCCGGGCGCGCGCCGCTCTGGACGTCGCGCTCGGCGTTGTCGCGCCCGACGCTCTCGCTCTGGCGGACGGTCGGGTCCGGCTGACCAACTCCCGTGGCGACGTGCTGTCCCGTGAGGCGATGGAGCGGCTGGACACGCGGCTGTCGGAGCCCTCGTCGCAGCAACTCGCGGACGAGCGACTGCTGGCCGAAGCGGTCGCGCTGCTCGGTGCCGAGATCGACCAGGCCCGCGGCGGCAACTCCCCTGTCGACGGCGCCACCGTCGCGCTGGACCGGCTGCTCGACGTACCGGAGTTGCCGGCGCAGACGCAGGCCGAGGCGCAGACGATGCTTCGCGGAGTACTGGAGGGCAACGAGCTCACCACCGCCTCAGCTGCTCGACGCCTGGCGACCGAGCGCGCCGCCGAGCGGGCTCAGCAGCGGCCGCCGCTGGTCGCCACCACCCGGCTGGCCGCGGCGGAGATCGAGCGCGAGGCACAGGTCCTCACCCATCTCAACCGCACCGCCGCCACCCCGGTACGGCGCCGCCACCGCAAGGTTGTCGGCGGCAAACACCGGGCCAAGGGCCAGCACACGGTCGGTACCCCGGCCGCGGCCGGCCTCATCGCCGGCGGCCGAGCCGCGACTGAGCAGAACCTCACCGAGCCGGAGGCATTGGCCGGGCTCCTCCGGGTTCAGCCGGGTGACATCTCCGGCGGGCTGGTCGCACCCATGCAGGTCGTCGGCCGTCCCCAGGTCGGAGTGGTCACCACCGCGAACCACGGAGCGCAGCACTTCCGGGTTCAGGTGGCCGAGCCGCCGAAGGGCCTGCTCGCGCAGACGACGCTCCGCGCGGGCAGCATGTCCGACCCGCACGTCATCGGACTCTCCCCCCGCCTCGCGGACGCCCAGTTGGCCCGGGTCTGGACCAACCAGGTCAGCCGCACCCTGCTGAAGGTCGAGGCACGCGACGCGGTTCCGAAGAACGTCCTCGGGAGGTTCAGGTCGGCCTTCGACAACTTCCGCGGCCGCGGCGACGCCACGACAGCGCAGTACGACGAGTGGCGGATGCTGAGCCGGAACTGGCGGGAGGAGCAGCTCAAGGCCACTCCCGACGTGCAGCGGACAGCCGAGATCGAGCAGGACCTGCACGGCTTGTCGGCAGCGCTGCAGAAGAAGCGACAGCCCGTTCCGGCGTTTCCGTGGACGCCGGAGGCTCGCCACGTCATCGCACCGGAGCCGACCGCGCTGCCGGTCGCCGCGAACACTCCGGCGCACCTGCGCGGGCAGGTCGTGGCGCAGCTCGAAGGGCTTCAGAAGGCGGCAGCCGACCTCGAAAAGCGAGCCGGTGCGCGACGGACGAGTTCGACTGCCGCCACCGAGCTGGCGACGAAGACCATCGAGAAGGCCGAGACCGAAGAGGGCCGCAAGGACTCCGCGGCGCCGGAGCGCGGGCGCAAGCTGCGGGTGGCCGCGGACCTGGCCACCGTCAAGGCCGGGCGCCACACGGTCATCGCCGAGAGCTGCGAGGCTGCGGCGAAGCAGGCCAACGAAGCTGGAGAGGCCTATCAGGCTCTGCTGACTCGGCTCGATGAGCTGGACGCCAGCGGCGACCAGCCGGGCCCGGACGTGGCTGCGCTCGCCCAGACCGCGGGCGAGCGCGTGACGGCGTACAGCGAGGGCGTCAAGGCGACCCTGCCGTCGCCGGACGTGCTGCAGACGGCGTTGACGTCGGGCCGGCTCCCCCACCTCACTGCGCTGACCGAGGAGCTCAACAAGCCCCTTATCGCCCAGGGCAACCCGAACCTCTTCACCCCTGAGGTGCTGCACCGCCGACTCCGGGCCGAGACCCGCGGACTGCTGTCCCCGGACGGCGTCGTACTGACGGTCGGCAACGACGCTCGCGCGGACGCGTCCGAGCTCACCCAGTTCAAGCTCCGCCTGCAGCCTGGTGAGCTGCGGGAGGTGCTGGACTCCCCGGTCGACTTCGACGAGGGTCAGCTCGGTCAGATCGACCAGGGTGGTTACAACGTCTCGACCACGGCCACGGAAACCGTCGGCTACAGCGGCGGTGCGAGCCTCAAGACGGCGACCGCCGTGCTCCCCGACTCGAGCGCCCTGAAGGCCGTCTCACATATCGTCTCGCCCGGGCTGGAATTCGCCGTCGGGCAGAGCCACTCGGTGTCGGGCACCGCCACGGAGTACGGGCTCGGCGGCGGGGTGGAAGTGCTCAACGGGGAGATCCTGCGGTACCGGTCGGACACCCCGAGCTGGTCCCTCCAGATGCGGACGTCGGCCGTCGGCGAGTGGTCCGAGCCTCGCGTCGTCGACACCGGTGAGCTGCACGACAACGACCGGCTCGAGATCGGCATCGGCCACTCATACACCGTGCCGCCGCCGAAGGACACCGTGCGGCTCGACACCTCCGGCGTCACCGACAAGCGGGAGGAGCGGCTTCCGGAGTACGTGGTGTCCCGGGTCGACGGCCTCAACGACCTGTCCGACAAGGCGGTCGCCGGCCTGCGCGCGAGACTCGGCGGCCTGGACCGGGTCGGGCACGACCAACTCCGGGGGCTGGTGATGGAGGACGGTCCGAGCCGGCTCGACGAAGCGACCCGTCCCGGTGGCATCGGCCGCCTGATCACCCACCAGGGCAGGCCGGTCGCCTACGCCCAGCTCGAGACCAGGGTCGTGATGGAGTCCGCCGAGCTGCTCAGCGACAGCTCGGCAGAGCACAAGATCGAGCGGCTCCGGGTCGGCTTCTCCGGCGCCTCCGGCAGCCAGTCGTTCGGCGGCTCCGGCTCGTTCTCGGCCAACGTCGGCTACCCCGGTACGGCGACGCAGGACCTCGGCTCGAGCCAGTGGGACTTCGGCCCGAACGTCAAGGCCGGGCGCAGCGTGTCCCGCAAGGACAGCCTCAGCACCAGCGACGTGGCGATCCACCCGAGCGTGCAGCGGACCGAGCAGACCGTCGGGATGAAGGTCCGGCTGGTCCACAAGCTCACCATCCACAAGATCGACAAGGACGAGTCCTTCCCGGTCGAGGGCGAGGGCGACGCCGTCCTGCGCCTGCCCGAGAACGACGCCTTCCGGTACGGCCTGCCGGTGCCCGAGAAGGCGCTGGTCCGCGGTCCCGACGGGCAGCCGCAGACCGGGATGGACGGCCGGGTCCTCCTCCGGGGCGACGCGCAGCCGACGACCGAGAAGATCGGCCTGCCGACCTCGATGGGCTCGGGCCCGGGCCAGCTCCGCGGCGCGGGACCGGCGCTGGTCCAGGACTTCGAGGGTGCCGACCCGGCCTTCAAGGCGTTCGTCCGGCACCTCAGCGACGAAGGTATGGTGCCGCCGCTGGACGCCAGGTTCCGGCCGCGGATGAGCGAGCTCGTCGGCAAGGACCCGGCGCTCGTCGCGAGTCAGCTGAAGAACCTCGAACGGGTCGGCCAGCACCTGTCCCGGCACCGGCTCGAGACCGGGTACGACCAGGCTGCCCAGGGCGGCATCGTGTTCGCGCTGACCAAGCATCACACCGGCCGACCACCGCAGGAGCGCAGCTTCCGGATCGACCTCACCCAGCACACCAAGCGGCACCGGCTGCTCGGGATCAACAACTCCCAGACCGCGACGAACCTGCACATCGGCTCGAACACGACCGTCCGGTCGCGCGGCCGGTCGAAGGGCCTGCCCTGGTCGGCCAAGTTCGGGTTCAGCAACAAGCCCGGCCAGGGCCACGCGGGCAGCACTCCCGACGTCGGGCCGAGCTACGGCCGGTCGGCTCTCGGCCGGTACTTCGGCTGGGCGACCGGCAGCACCGTCAACGGCGTGACCCTGACCGAGAGCAGCGCGCCGCTCGCGGACTTCGAAGTCCCGCACACGATTACCGTCCGCGAGATCCACGCCGGCCGCGACTCCGACCCGATCGTCGAGGTCGAGGGCTCCTCCCGGCTGACGCTCGACAGCGAGTTCTGCGACCGGGGCGAGGAAGAGGGCATGGCGATCGCCGGCCGGGTGAATCCCGCGCTGCTGCAGACCGCGACCTGGCAGCACCTCGACACCGGCAACGCGCTGAACCGGCTCACCGCGGCCCTGCCGGCCGCGGCCCGCGCCGACTCCGCCGCACTCCACCACCTCGCCGCGTTCATGTCGGTGCGGAACCTGAGCGCGCACCGCGAGATGCTCACCTCGGAGTACGCGACCAGGTTCGCCGTCAGCGGCTCGCCTTCCAACCTGACGGAGGCGACGGCGCAGCGCGGCCTCGCGCCGCGGCAGGCGAGCGTGAGTCTGCGGGCCCGCGTCGAGAACCTCCGGTACGTCGGCAGCGGGCACCAGGTGATCGGCGACATCAACCTGACGCTCGGCAGCTCCAGTTTCACCGCCTCCAGCTCGACCGGCAACAGCGCCGGCATCGGCGGCGGCAGTGGGATGGCCGAGGCCGACGGTGACGGCTGGAACGGCTCGGCCGGCCTCTCCCGGTCCGGGAGCCGCTCGGCCTCGAGCACCCAGACCGCGATCAACGGCGTCGAGCGGCTGAACATCAAGGACGGCCAGCACTACCAGTTCGTCGGCGACCTGATCCTGGACGCGGAGATCAGGGCCGCCGGGCTGGCCGAGCCGGAGAAGGTCGAGCTGGACAACGGCGCGATCCTGATGACGATGCCGGAGCGCGATGCCCTCAAGCTGTACGGCCAGAAGAAGCTGGACCTGCCGCTGTCGAAGGTCACCGACGCCACCGAGCGGCTGCTCGACGGCAACCTCAGCCTGGACCGCAGTACGACGGTGATGATGCTGCGGCGCTACCAGGCCGAGAAGGTCGGGGCGACCGGCGAACTCGCGGTGTCGCACACCGACGAGCGGCTGATGGCCAAGTTGCGGGAAACCGCGGCGCTGGACAAGCCGGCCTCCACGCCGGCCAAGTTCGACCAGGTCGCGGCCGACGCCGAGACGGTGGCGGCCAGCCGTACCGAGATCACCACGCACCAGCACTACGACACGACCATGGGCGCCGCGGTGGTCGACCAGCACGAGTTCGTGGACAGCGACGGCAACGAGACCGACCCGCACCGCGAGGTGCTGGCCGCGATCGGCGAGCGCGTTCCCGACGCGCTCCAGGACCCGGCCGTCACGGCGGCCCTGCGCAGTGAGCTGGCCGACCTGCGGTACCGCGGACACATGGACGAACTGCTCGACCCGGCCGGGTTCACGATGGACTACCCGTTCGCCTCGCAACCGCTGAACGCCCCCGGTACGCCGGCCGTGGCGACCGCCCGGAACCTTCGGGTCCGGGCGCGGCTCGTCTACGAGGGCCCGCCGACGATCGACGCCGATCCGGACGCGGCCGCGAAGGTGGGGGCGAAGGCCACCCCTGAGACGACGCCGGACGGGCAGGAGCCGGACGAGAAGAAGCAGACCGAGAACGCCTTCAACATCATCCAGGGCTACGACTACATCGAGGAAGGCCGGAGTGCCACCACGACCGTCGGGTACAGCGGCAATCTCGGCGGCGACCTGACCGACGCCGGTACCGGCTCGCTTGGTCTGAACACCGAGCTCACCACCTCGACGACCGGCACCAGCGTCAGCCAGAACACGGCGATGAGCCGCGCACTGTGGGAGGACACCACGCGGGTCCAGCGGAAGGTGCGGCTGATCATCGATGTGGACGAGTTGCCCGCCGAGGGCGACGCGACCAAGGGCATCGTGCAGCGGGCCACGGACCGGCTGCGGAACCAGGAGAAGAACAAGCAACCGCCGCACCGCCGGGAGGCGACCGGCACGCTGACCCTGCTGGTCCCGACGGCGGACATCAATCCGCCGCCGGTCCCGGACATCGCCCGTGACCACCGCCCGGTGACCCTGCCGAACACCTACCTCCTGCGCGGCATCGAGCTGCTGCAGGACGGCGAGCGGATCGACGTCGAGAGAGCCTTGGAGGACGAGGACCTGAAGGATCAGGACGTGCTGGTCAAGAGCGCCTGCACCGGACTGGCCGACCGGAAGTTCCTCACCTCGGCCGGGGTCGAGCTGCACAAGCCGTCGATCCGCAAGCAACTGTCCGCGGCGTCGCGGCGAGCCGCCTTCGAGCGTTCGGACGGCGCGGGCAGTCCCTGGACGCCTCCCCTTCCGGTGCCGGGCCACGGGTCGCGGGCGGTCTCAATGCGGATCCGTGCCGAGGTATCCGGCCTGCGACTGCTGCACGACCCGGACAAGCGGTTCCAGCAGGGCAAGATCGCCCGTGAGCAGGACCAGACCCAGACCGCGACGGAGAGCACCGAAGTACTGCCGACGAGCCGGACCATCGGTGGCAAGGAGGCGAACTCCGACATCAAGGTCGGCATGTCCACCGGCGACCAGGTGACGGCGAAGGACTCCGACAGCGCCGGCAACCGCGACGAGACCAGCGTGGCCGAGTCCGGCAACGAGGTGGTCGTCGAGGTGCTGGTCGACTTTCACGTCGACGTGCGGCGGATGAAGTTCGACCGGCACAACCAGCCGAAGGTCGACCAGGAGAAGTCGATCCCCCGGGCGGCCACCGGCATCGCCACCCTGAGCATGTTCCGGCACGAGTTCCAGGAGATCCAGGCGCGGCAGGAGGCCGGGCTGCCGCCCTTCGACGGCTGGGACCCGGCCAGACTCGCGGCTGCCACCAAGAAGTCGCAGGAGGTACGCGTCACCGGCCATGAGCTGATCACCGACGACCAGGGCCGCGAGGTTCGCCAACCGTACCGGCCGATGGTCGAGGCACTCGCCCAGGCCCGCAAGGAAGGTGTCGTGGTCGCGCTGACCATGCACCGCGAGAACGGCGACCAGGAGACATACCGCGCGATGCCGAACGGCACCATGACCGGCAGGACCAACAGCGCCGAGGACGGCTTCGCCCGGGCCTTCGCAACCCTGCACCCGCAGCTGGCTCTGCTGTCCGAGGGCAAGGTCAACCTGCGCGACCTGTACGCCCAGGGCAACCACAACGGCCGCTTCTCCGGCACCGTGGTGAGAGCCCTGGAGGACAAGGGCATCCCGGCCTCGACCCTGACCGACCTGGACCACTCCCGGCCGGGCCGCCAGACCACCGGGACCCAGGCCGGCGATGGCGCCAAGCAACCGATCGGGCGCGCCGCCACGGCGAAGACCGGCAGCGGATTGGCGGTTCAGTGAGCGAGTACGACCCGAAGTACGCCATTGCGCGGACCGACGACGAGGCAGTGCTCTATCTCGAGCTCCATCCCTGCCCGGACTGCGGCTCGGCCGACACACCGTGGGAGCAGGGCCTGACGGACGAGGACGGCGAGCTGGTGATCAGCTACTCCGGCGTCTGCCCGGGCTGCGAGGCGGAGCGCGAGTACCTGTTCGGCATGCCGGAGCGCGAGACCTTCGCGCCGTTCCCGAACTTCGGCGGACCGGAACCGTCCGAGCTGCTCGATGCCGGACAGTGGATGCAGGTCGCCGACAGCGCGGCCGGGTCGGTTCCGGACGACCAGGCCGAGGCGGCCTACGTGCTGAGCATCGCCCGGGCGGCTGTCGAGGAAGTGGTCAAGTTCATCCCGCCCGGCACGCTCACGGTGCCCGATGACGCGTTCTGGACCGACGAGGGCCGTGACGTCCGGAACGCCGAACCCGGTAGGTTCCGGTTGGAGCGACTGCTCGTCGTCAGAGACAGCTACCGGGACACAGGAGCGAATTGATGCTGACCGCAAGGACCCTGGCCGAGGCGGAGATCTACCTGAGCGTGCTGGCCGCCGCGGACGACGCGCCGGACGCCACCGAGCCGCCGGCGGTCACGGTGACCGAGGACGAGGACGCCTGGACGGTCAGCTCGGGAGCCGGCGAGCTCCAGGTCCTCAAGCGGACCGAGGACGAGGCCCGGCGGGTCGGCGTACGGTTCGGCCTGGGCAACTCGCTGCTGCTGGACGCCGGCGCCTGGGTGCAGCTCGCCTCCGTCTGGGCGCGCCGGGCGCTCGACGCGGACATCGAGTACACCGGGCAGCCCGGGCAGAACCGCCAGAAGGTGGAGCTCAACTGGGAGTTCGCCCGGGACGGGATGGACGAGGCGCTGAAGTTCCTGCCCGAGGGCGCCGACGTGGTACCGGACGATGGCTTCTGGACCGAGCTCGGGATGCGGACCCAGCAGCAGGACCCGCAGCTTTTCACCCGGGCGAAGCTGACCGAGGACCGCGAGTTCTACAGCGACCAACTGGACGCCTTCCGGGCGCTGTACGGCGAGAACTGACCCGCCCGGCCTACTGCTCCGGCGGGTCGGTCAGCTGGATCCGCACCGCGCGTGCGTCCACGCCGGCCTGCTCGAGCACCTTCTGCTTGGGATCGGCCACCCCCAGAAAGGGTGGCCGGACCAGCGGCACGAGTTCCTTCAGCCGCGGGTCCTCGAGCACGGTGTCGATCGCTTTGCGGTCTCCTCCGCACACCAGTACGTCGAGTCGCGCCGGTGCGAGGATCCGTACGGCGACCTCGGTGGCCGCGGCGAACGCTTCGCGGGCCTGGTTGTCCCGGCGGCGCGCAAACCGCTGCTGCGACCAGCCGCCGGCCTTGGTCGTCCCCTGGACGTGGCGCGAGCCGACCTTGGAGTTCACCAGCGCGGAGCCTTCGAAGACACCCGCGCCGTAGCCGCCCCGGCGTACCAGGAGAAGTCCCAGGCGACGGTCGGCCAGCACATGCGCGACCAGGCCTGCCGGAGTGAGGTCTTCGAGCGGCCCGAAAGGTACGTCGATGTCGGCGCGCGAGCCGTCCTCCGCGGCGGCGGTCAGCCGCGACGGCGTCACGTCGTACGAGGTGACGCCATGGCGCTCGGTGAAGCCGGTCAGCCAGCGTTCGAGCCGGGCGGGGGCGACGGAGACGATTCGGGTCACCTGCCGACGCTAACCCACGACGGCACTTCAGCGGGCCCAGGAGCGGCGGGCAGGCGAAAGCCCGGGCCACCTGACCCGGGCTATCACAGCACCAGTTGCCGCAGTCGCTGGGACCTAAACGTTGAAGCCCAGCGCGCGGAGCTGGTCACGACCGTCGTCGGTGATCTTTTCCGGGCCCCACGGCGGCATCCAGACCCAGTTGATCCGGAAGTCGTTCACCAGGCCGTCCAGCGCCATCCGGGTCTGGTCCTCGATCACGTCGGTCAGCGGGCAGGCCGCGGACGTCAGCGTCATGTCGATGATCGCGGTGGTGGTGTCGTCCACGGTCACGCCGTAGATCAGGCCCAGGTCCACCACGTTGATGCCGAGCTCGGGGTCGACGACATCCTTCAGCGCCTCGGTGACGTCCTCGACGGCAACCGTCGAACCAGCCGGCTTGGCGGCCGCTTCGAGGTCGACCTCGGGCAGCTCGATCTTCTCTTCGGTCTGGTCAGACATTGCTCACTCCTTCTTTCGTCGCCGATGTCTCAGCCTTGGCCAGCGCCTGGGCGGTGGCGTCGCGCCAGGCCGACCAGCCCAGCAGGGCACACTTCACCCTGGCCGGGAACTGCGCGACACCCGCGAAGGCGACGCCGTCTTCCAGAACCTCTTCGTCCGGTTCGACATTCCCCCGGCCCTGCATCAGTTCCAGGAACTTCTCGTACGTCGCCATGCCCTCGGCGACCGGCTTGCCGATCACCAGGTCGCTCATCACCGAGGTGGCCGCCTGGCTGATCGAGCAGCCGACGCTCTGGTGCGTCACACCGGTGACCGTGTCGCCGTCGAGCTCGACGCGAAGGGTGACCTCGTCCCCGCAGGACGGGTTCACGTGGTGCACCTCCACGTCGTACGGGTCCGCCAGTCCCGCGTGGTGCGGGGTGCGGTAGTGGTCCAGGATGATCTCCTGGTACAGCGAGTCCAGCTGCATAAGACGTCAAGCCACCTTGAAGAATGAACGGACGAAGCCAAGGCCGTCGACGAGCGCGTCGATCTCCTCGGGCGTCGTGTACAGGTAGAAAGACGCCCGTGTCGAGGACTGTACGCCGAACCGCTCGTGCACCGGCCGCGCACAGTGGTGCCCGGCCCGTACTGCGATGCCGCGCGTGTCCAGCACGGTCGCCACGTCGTGCGGGTGAACCCCGTCGAGCTCGAAGCTCACGGCGCCGCCCCGCTCGACGGCTTCGGTCGGACCGAGGACGGTCAGCCCCGGCACGGTCTTCAGACCCTCCAGCGCGTACGCCGTGACGGCCTGCTCGTGCGCCGCTATCTTGTCCATCCCGATGCCGGCCAGGTAGTCCAGCGCCGCACCGAGTCCGACCGCCTGGGCGATCGGCGGCGTCCCGGCCTCGAAGCGGGCCGGCGGCGGCGCGTAGGTCGAGCCGGTCATCCGGACGACCTCGATCATCTCGCCACCACCGAGGAACGGCGGCAGCTGCGCGAGCAGGTCGTACCGGCCCCAGAGCACGCCGATGCCGGTCGGGCCGACAGCCTTGTGCCCGGTGAAGGCCAGCAGGTCCACCCCCAGCGTCGACACGTCGACCGGGAACTGCGGCACCGCCTGCGAGGCGTCGACCACGACGACCGCTCCGACGGCGTGCGCCTTGGCCGCGATGTCGGTGATCGGGTTGATCGTGCCGAGCGCGTTCGACACCCAGGTCAGCGAGACGACCTTGGTGTGCTCGTTGATGAGCTCCTCGATGTTGCTCAGGTCGAGCCGGCCCTCGTCGGTGACACCGAACCAGCGCAGCGTGGCGCCGGTGCGCTCACAGGCGAGCTGCCACGGGACGATGTTGCTGTGGTGCTCCATCTCCGTGATGAGCACCTCGTCCCCCGGCTTCAGTGCAGCGCCGAGCGTGTGCGCGGCCAGGTTGAGCGCCTCGGAGGCGTTCTTGGTGAAGACGATCTCGTCCCGGTTCGGCGCGCCGATGAAGGCCGCGACCTTGTCCCGGCCGCCCTCGTACGCCGCAGTCGCCTCCGCGCCGAGCTGGTGCATTGCCCGGGCGACGTTGGCGTTGTGCACCAGGTAGTGCTCCTCGATCGCCTTCACCACCTGGCGCGGCTTCTGCGACGAGTTGGCCGAGTCCAGGTAGACCAGCGGGAGCCCGCCCGAGAGTTCACGGGACAGGATCGGGAAGTCCGCCCGGACTGACTGCAGGTCCAGGGGACTGCTGAAGGTCCGGGCGCCGGTCATGCCTTCGCGCCCGTCTTCAGGAAGCGCTCGTAGCCGCTGGCCTCCAACTCGTCGGCGAGCTCGTGACCGCCTTCTTCGGCGACCCGGCCGTCGACGAACACGTGCACGAAGTCCGGCTTGATGTAGCGCAGGATCCGGGTGTAGTGGGTGATCAGCAGAACACCCTTGTCACCCTTCTCGGCGAACCGGTTGACGCCGGTGGAGACGATCTTCAGCGCGTCGATGTCGAGGCCGGAGTCGGTTTCGTCGAGGATCGCGATCTTCGGGTCGAGCAACTCCAGCTGGACGATCTCGTGCCGCTTCTTCTCACCACCGGAGAAGCCCTCGTTCACGTTCCGGGTGCCGAAGTCGGGGTCCATGTCCAGGTCGGACAGCGCCTTGTTGACGTCCTTCACCCAGGTGCGCAGCTTCGGCGCCTCGCCGTCGATCGCGGTCTTGGCGGTGCGGAGGAAGTTCGACACGGACACGCCGGGCACCTCGACCGGGTACTGCATGGCCAGGAACAGGCCGGCCCGGGCGCGCTCGTCGACCTTCATGTCGAGCACGTCCTCGCCGTCCAGCGTCACGGTGCCGCTGGTGACGTTGTACTTCGGGTGGCCGGCGATCGAGTACGCCAGCGTGGACTTGCCGGAACCGTTCGGGCCCATGATCGCGTGCGTCTGACCACCGGCGATGGTCAGGTCGACGCCGCGCAGGATCTCCTTCGGGCCGTTCTCGGTGTCGACCGACACGTGCAGGTCGCGGATCTCGAGTGTCGCCATGGGTTTCTTCTATCTCCGTCTGCTCAGGAAGCTTGATTCAGGGGGTTCTTGACGTCGACCAGCACGTCGTCGCCTTCGAGTCGGACCGGGTACACCGGCACCGGGTCGTACGCGGGCAGGCTCGTCGGCTCACCTGTGCGCAGGTCGAACCGCGAGCCGTGCAGCCAGCACTCGATCTCGCAGTTGCCGACATCGCCCTCGGACAGCTGGATCTGCGCGTGCGAGCACTCGTCCCGCACCGCGAAGACCTCACCGCCGCTCTTCACGACCGCGACCTCGACACCGCCGACCTCGGCCGCGACGACTCCCTCGTCGGGGATGTCGGCGACCGAGCAGGCGCGTTCGAAGCTGTCGCTCATCAGGCCTTGTTCGCCTCGGCCGTCGTCGCCACGGTCAGCGCTGCCGTCCTGGCCAGCTTCTCCTCGATCACCTCGTGCAGGTGGTCGGTGACCTCGGGGACGCCGATCCGGCCGATGATGTCGTTGAAGAACCCGGACACCACCAGGCGGCGGGCCTCGTCCTCCGGGATGCCGCGGGCCTGCAGGTAGAACAGCTGCTCATCGTCGAACCGGCCGGTCGCCGAGGCGTGCCCGGCGCCCTCGATCTCGCCGGTCTCGATCTCCAGGTTCGGCACCGAGTCGGCGCGCGCCCCGTCGGTCAGGATCAGGTTCCGGTTCAGCTCGAAGGTGTTGGTGCCCTCGGCCGCGGCCCGGATCAGCACGTCGCCGATCCACACCGAGCGAGCGGCGTCACCCGCGAGCGCGCCCTTGTAGACCACGTTGCTCTTGCAGTTGATCGCCTCGTGGTCGACGAAGAGCCGGTTCTCCTGGTGCTGACCCGACTCGGCGAAGTACACGCCGAGGAGCTCCGCGTCGCCACCGGGCCCGGCGTACCGGACGTTGGTGGAGAGTCGGACGACCTTGCCGCCGAGCGTGACGGCGACGTGGTTGAGCTTGGCGTCGCGGCCGATCACCGCGTCGTGCTGACCGACGTGGATCGAGTCCCCGTCGCCCTGCTGGATCGAGACGACCCGGAGCTCGGCGCCGTCACCGACGACGATCTCCAGGTTCGCGGCGTACTCGCCCGCGCCGGTGTGGTCGATGATCACGGTGCCGCGGCTGTGCCGGCCGGCCTCGACCACCAGGTGGCCGAAGCCGCGGCCGCCGAGGCCCGCGATGTTGACGTGCACCGGCTCGGTCAGCTCGGCGTCGTTCGGGATCCGCACCGCCAGCGCTTCACCGGCGTGCTTCCACGCGACGGCCGCGATCCGGTCCTGCGGGGTGCCGGCCTGCACCGAGTCGGCGGCGATCGTCTCGATCACGACGCCTTCGGGGCCGTGCGCGTCGACCTTGACGGTCTCGGTACCGGCCTCGTCGGCGAACAGGGCCTTGAGCGCCTTCACCGGAGTGAAGCGCCACTCCTCCTCGCGCCCGTTGGGCACCGGGAAGTCGGCTACGTCGTACGACGTCGTGCGCTCGCTGCGGGCCTGCAACGGCACCGGCGATCCTGGCCCGTGAGAGTGGCCCTGATTGCCGGTCGCAACCAGGGTTTCGGTGGCTGACATCAGCCGACGGCCCCTTCCATCTGCAGCTCGATCAGTCGGTTCAGTTCCAGCGCGTACTCCATCGGGAGCTCGCGGGCGATCGGCTCGATGAAGCCGCGGACGATCATCGCCATCGCCTCGTCCTCGGCCATCCCGCGGCTCATCAGGTAGAAGAGCTGGTCATCGCTGACCTTGGAGACGGTCGCCTCGTGCCCCATCGCCACGTCGTCCTCGCGGACGTCGACGTACGGGTAGGTGTCCGAGCGGCTGATGGTGTCGACCAGCAGCGCGTCGCAGCGCACCGTGGACTTGCTGTGGTGCGCACCCGGCGCCACCTCGACGAGCCCCCGGTACGACGTCCGGCCGCCACCGCGGGCGACGGACTTCGACACGATCGAGCTGGAGGTGTACGGCGCGTTGTGCACCATCTTCGACCCGGCGTCCTGGTGCTGGCCCTCGCCCGCGAACGCGACCGACAGGGTCTCGCCCTTGGCGTGCTCGCCCATCAGGTAGACGGCCGGGTACTTCATCGTCACCTTGGAACCGATGTTGCCGTCGATCCACTCCATCGTCGCGCCCTCTTCGCAGGTGGCGCGCTTGGTGACCAGGTTGTAGACGTTGTTCGACCAGTTCTGGATCGTCGTGTAGCGGCAGCGGGCGCCCTTCTTCACGATGATCTCGACCACCGCGGAGTGCAGCGAGTCCGACTTGTAGATCGGCGCGGTACAGCCCTCGACGTAGTGCACGTAGGCGTCCTCGTCGACGATGATCAGGGTCCGCTCGAACTGGCCCATGTTCTCGGTGTTGATCCGGAAGTAGGCCTGCAGCGGGATGTCCACCTTGACGCCCTTGGGCACGTAGATGAACGAGCCGCCGGACCAGACCGCCGTGTTCAGCGCGGCGAACTTGTTGTCGCCGACCGGGATGACGGAGCCGAAGTACTCCTGGAAGAGCTCCGGGTGCTCCTTCAGGCCGGTGTCGGTGTCGAGGAAGATGACGCCCTGCTCCTCCAGGTCCTCGCGGATCTGGTGGTAGACGACCTCCGACTCGTACTGCGCGGCGACGCCGGCGACCAGGCGCTGCTTCTCCGCCTCGGGGATGCCAAGCTTGTCGTAGGTGTTCTTGATGTCCTCGGGCAGCTCGTCCCAGCTGGTCGCCTGCTTCTCGGTGGAGCGGACGAAGTACTTGATGTTGTCGAAGTCGATCCCGGACAGATCGGCGCCCCACGACGGCATCGGCTTGCGGTCGAAGAGCTTCAGGCCCTTCAGCCGCAGGTCCAGCATCCACTCCGGCTCGTTCTTCAGCGTCGAGATGCCCTGCACCACCTCGGTGCTGAGGCCGCGCTTCGCGACGGAACCGGCAGCGTCACTGTCGGACCAGCCGAACTTGTACGTGCCGAGCCCGTCGAGCTCGGGGTGAGCGGTTTGCGTCATCGTGCAGTCCTCGCAGATTCGCCGTCGGATACAGGGGAAACCGGCTGGGGGCCGGGAATGTGCGTCGTACAGACACCGTCGCCGTGGGCGATGGTGGCCAGTCTCTGGACGTGCTTGCCGAGCAGCCGGGAGAAGACCTCGGTCTCGGCCTCGCACAACTGGGGGAACTGCTCGGCCACGTGCGCGACCGGGCAGTGGTGCTGGCACAACTGCTCGCCGGCACCGGCCTGCTGGGTGGAGGCGGCGTAACCGTCCACGGTCAGCGCCTGCGCGAGCACCTCCGCCTCCTTGCCCTCGGGCGCCAAGTCCACCAGCGCCCGGTACCGCTTCTCCAGCTCGCCCACCCGTTGCCGGGCGAACGCCACGACGGCGTCGTCGCCACCGGCCTCCGCGATGAAGCGCAGCGCCGTGGCGGCCAGGTCGTCGTAGGCCTGGTGGAACGCGTGCCGGCCGGTGTCGGTCAGCACGAACACCTTGGCGGGACGGCCACGGCCGCGGGGACCGTAGACGCGCTCCTCGCGGCTCTCGACCAGACCCTCTTCGAGCAGATGGTCGAGGTGCCGGCGGACCGCCGCCGGGGTGAGCTCGAGCCGCTCGGCCAGCACCGCGGCGCTGGACGGCCCGTTGGTCAGGATCGAGCGGGCGACCCGGTCCCGGGTGGACTCGTCCCGAGCCACAGCGATGCCCGAAGGCACACGGCTGCTCTGCGCGGGAGTTTTCACAACATCAGTGTCACCTAATTCCCCGGACCCTTCAAATAAGGCTCCCCTAACCGCTTCCCAGCCTCTCGCCTGAGTCCAGGGGCGACCGTGAGGAGCGTCACGTCCGGGCGACGCAGGCGCCGGAGGGGGCCTCGGAGGGCCCACTTAGACTCTGTACGTGCCAGTCGCGGTGGAGATCGACAACCTCGTCGTCCGGTACGGCGAGAAGACCGCGGTGGACGGCCTCACTCTCACCGTAACCGGCGGAACAGTGACGTCCGTGCTCGGCCCCAACGGGGCGGGCAAGACCACCACGATGGAGACCTGCGAGGGGTTCCGGCGGCCCGACTCTGGCCAGGTCCGGGTGCTCGGGCTGGACCCGATCGCGGACCACGACGCGCTGATGCCCCGGATCGGGGTGATGCTGCAGGAAGGCGGCGCCTGGTCCGGCGTCCGCGCCCTGGAGATGCTCCGCTACGTCGCCTCGCTCCACGCGCACCCACTGGAACTCGACCCGCTGGTCGAACGGCTCGACCTCGGCAGCTGCGGACGGACGCCGTACCGCCGGCTGTCGGGTGGGCAGAAGCAGCGGCTGTCGCTGGCGCTGGCGATCGTCGGCCGCCCGGAGGTTGCGTTCCTGGACGAGCCCACCACCGGGCTGGACCCGCACGGCCGCCGGGAGATCTGGCAATTGATCCGCGACCTGCGCGACGACGGGGTCACCGTGGTGCTGACCACCCACGCGATGGACGAGGCCGAGCAGTTGTCTGATCAGGTGCACGTAGTGTCCGCCGGCAAGCTGATCGCCTCCGGCAGCCCCGACGTACTGACCGAGCACGGCGCCAAGTCGCTCGAGGACGTCTACCTGGCGCTGACCGCGCCGCCCGCCCGGGAGAAGAGATGAGTACTACGTACGCCCCGCGGCCTGGCTCGGCTCCTTGGCCGCGGAAGGTGTTCTCCCACGCGGTGATGGAGTTCCGCCTGCTCCTCCGCAACGGGGAGCAGCTACTGCTCGCACTGGTCATCCCCCTCGGCCTGCTGCTCCTACTCGGCGGCACGGGCCTGGGTGATCGGCTCCCGCTCGGCGACGGGCCCGCCGTGGACCTGGCGGTGCCCCGTGTACTCGCGCTGGCCGTACTGTCGAGCTCGTTCACCTCGCTGGCGATCGCGACCGGCTTCGAGCGGCGGTACGGCGTGATCAAACGCCTGGGCGCGTCTCCCCTGTCCCGCACCGGCTTGCTCGCCGGGAAGATCGGCTCGGTCCTCGCGATCCAGCTCATCCAGCTGGCCGTGCTGATCGGCGCCGGGTTCGCCCTCGGCTGGCAGCCGGTCGGTGGGGCTGCCGCTGTCTTCGGCGTGATCCTGATGGTGCTGTGCGGCACCGCCGCCTTCGCCTCGCTCGGCCTGCTGATGGCCGGGGTACTGCGGGCCGAGGCGACCCTGGCCGCGGCGAACCTGCTCTACCTGCTGCTCCTGGTCGGCGGAGCGATCATCACGCCGGTCGAGGAATATCCCGACGGCATGCAGAGCGTAGTACGGCTGCTGCCGAGTGCGGCGCTGGCCAACGGGCTGGCGAACTCGACGCTGGAAGGGGTCGTGCCATGGGCCGCCGCGTTGTCCCTGGCGCTCTGGGCGGGAGTCCTCGGATACCTGGTGTCCCGGACCTTCCGGTGGGACTGAGCAGAGCCTTCTCTAGAGTGTGCCGGTGACCACGGAGATTCCGACCCGCGAGACCGAGCCCGTCACCGGATTCTGGCGACTGGTGCCAGAGCCGAGCCTGGACGTCGTCCGCCGCTGGGGCTGGGCCTCGGTGGTGGCGAACATCGGCATCGTCGTGACCGGCGGTCTGGTCCGGCTGACCGGCTCGGGGCTGGGTTGCCCGACCTGGCCGCAGTGCACCGACTCCTCCTACGTGCCGCACAGCGCGCTCGGCATCCACGGGGCGATCGAGTTCGGCAACCGGCTGCTCGGATTCGTGGTGGCGGTGATCGCGATCATCACCTGGCTGGTGGTGATGCGGTACCGGCCGAAGCGGACCGACCTGCGCCGGCTGGCGACCGCCGCCGCGCTGGGCATCCCGCTGCAGGCGGTGATCGGCGGGGTCAGCGTGCTCACCGGGCTGAACCCGTGGATCGTCTCCGCGCATTTCCTGGTGTCACCGATCATCATCACGCTGAACGTGTCGATGATGCGCCGGTCGCGGACGAGCCCCTACCCGCACACTCCCCCGGTGGTCCGGGCGCTGGCGACCGCCGCCGTGGTCGCGGTCTGGCTGACTGTTGCCCTCGGCACGCTGGTCACCGGCTCCGGTCCGCACTCAGGTGACCCCGAGACCGGGCGGAACGGGCTGAACGAAACGCTGATCAGCCAGTTGCACGCAGACATCGTGTTCGGCCTGCTGGGCATCACCATCGCGCTGGTGATCGCCACCCGGGTCACCGCGACTTCCCGCACCTTGCGGAAGCTCGCAGCCTGGTTGCTGGCGATGGAGTTGCTGCAGGGCGCCGTCGGCTTCACGCAGTACTTCACGGGGCTGCCGTGGGGGCTGGTGCTCATCCACATGTTCTTCGCCGCGGTCCTGATCGCCCTGGTCACCGCCGTGTACGGCGAACGCGGTACGCCGGCCACCTGAGCCCCAGACGGCATGAAAGACCCGGAGCACCCGGCCCGGTGAGAAAGCCGGACGCTCCGGGTTGTCTCAGTGCTTCACCTTGTAGATGGCACCAGGTCCGAAGAGCGGCGACGAGACGTAGATGTCGCCCGACCTGCTGATCGCCGTCCCACCGGGCAGGAGCAGCTTGTTCTTGGCCAGTTCCTTCTTGAAGCCGGCCTTGTGGTGCTTACCCGGGTACTGAAGGAACAGCGAACCGAGCACCGGGTTTCCACCACCCAGCTCGAACTTGAGCCAGCTGATCTTCGCCAGCTCGACGACCGCCAGCGTGCCGCGCGGTCCACCGGCCAGGTCGACGATCGAGGTGTACCCGTCGGCGTACCGCTGGCACTTGCCCTTGTACGGCTTCGCGGGGTCGCACACGGCGCCGTGCGAGCCGGGCTTGATCCGCCAGATCTGGGACGTGCCGGGCGTTGCCGGGAAGCCCCGGAGCTCGCCGACGTACCAGTAGCCGTCCGAGCCGACTGTGACGGACGTCGCGACCGCCTCGCTCGGGATCGAGCTACCGGCCGGCGGGGAGCCGGGCGGCAGACCGGTCGGGACCTTGACCGTGCGCGGCTTCAACCGCGCGACCGTCTTGATGTGGCCGTTCGGCCAGACCCTGAGCAGGTCGTTGTTCGCGGCATCGGACACCAGGACCGTGCCGTCCTTCAGCGCCGCGACGCCGAACGGGTTGGACTCGGTCGGGCTGTCGGCCAGGTTGTACGGATCCGGATCCGTCAGCTGGTACTTGCCGATGTCCGCGACCTTCACCGGCGACTTGCCCGGCCGCAGCCGGTAGAGCGTCGCGCCGCCTGGCGGCAGCGGCTGACCCGGTTCACCTCCCGCACCGGTCAGTGCGTACGTCGTACCCCACTTGTTGGTGTCGATGGCCGGTGCGAAGCCGCCCGGCACCTGGCCAAGCTTGCGGATCCGCTTGCCGTTCGCCCAGGCCTCATACACCGAGCCGTCGCCGACGCTGTAGATGATCTTCCCGCCGAACGTCGCGACGCCGCGCGGCGAGACCAGGTTGGTGACGACAGGTTTCAGGCTGCTGCTGTGCTTGCCGGTCGCCTCCGCCGGACCGGCGACCACCAGGACGGAACCGATCAACGCAACCGCCGACAACGCGGCCAGACGTGCTGTTCTTACCCCCACTGTTACCCCCCTCGTTCCCCGTCCCCCCAGGGTGGAGCCGTCCCCCACGGACACCACATCGCAACACTCCAAGTGGCTGAGGTCAACGGGAGGACTCCCCGCCACCACTCGTGTACCGACGGCGAAATCCTTGTACCGCAACGGTTTGTGCGGTCTCACGCACCCTCAGTGCATACGGAGTTCGATGCCTTGGGCAACGAATCGTCGCCGTTCAGGCGTCGGAGGCAACCAAAATCGGGCCCGATCAGGCAACGGATCCGGTCGACGGGTCAGCGCAGCAGCGGATCGATGGCCGCGGCGATGAAGAGCAGCGCCAGGTAGATGTTGGAGAAGTGGAACAGGCGCATCGGACGCAGGGCCGCGCCCTCGGCGCCGGTGTTCGCCCGGGCCAGCAGGGCGAAGGCCTCGCGGAGGAAGACGACGCCCAGGATCACGGCCGCCAGCGGGTACACCCAGCCGGTGCCGCCGACGGGCCAGAGCGCGATCGAGGTGATCACCATGACGATGCTGTAGGCCAGGATCTGCCGGGCCGTGGCGACCGGGGTGGCGACCACCGGGAGCATCGGCACGTCCACCGAGGCGTAGTCCTCGCGGTACCGCATCGCCAGCGCCCAGGTGTGCGGCGGCGTCCAGAAGAACACCACGGCGAACAGCACCAGCGGGGTCCAGGCCAGCTCACCCGTCACCGAGGTCCAGCCGATCAGGGTCGGGAAGCAGCCGGCGATCCCGCCCCAGACGATGTTCTGCACGGTCCGGCGCTTCAGCACCATCGTGTAGCCGAAGACGTAGAACGCGTTAGCGGCCAGCGCCAGGAACGACGACAGCCAGTTGACCAGCAGTCCGAGCTCGAGCGTGGCCAGGATGCCGAGCGCGATGCCGAAGATCGTCGCCGAGCGTGGGCTGACCGCGTGCCTGGGCAGCGGGCGGCGTCTGGTCCGGCGCATCTGCTCGTCGATGTCGCGGTCGAGCACGCAGTTGATCGTGTTCGCGCTGCCGGCGGCCAGGATCCCGCCGACCAGGGTCGCGGCGACCACCCCGAGCCCGGGCACCCCGCCCGCGGCCAGGAACATCACCGGCACGGTGGTGATCAGCAGGAGCTCGATGATGCGCGGCTTGGTCAGACCGACGTACGCCTTGATCACGTCGCGTACCGACGGACCGGTCACCTCGAGGGCTGGGTCTGCCGGGTGCGGCGCCGGGTACGACGTCGTCGCGGCTGGACGCGGATCGACGGCCGTCACGAACACCTCGAACTGAGTGGGTTGACGCCGGGGACCGGCGCTGACGGTTCGACAGTCTACGACGCCCCGTAGGAGCCCCACGCACCCACCCGTACCGGGGTGTCGGGCCGGCTCGACGGACAACCGTGCGGCCCTGGTAACGCGACCGTCGGACAGCGGTAATCCGCGCGTGGAACAAGAGGCATGGACACCGACCGGAGGGGAACCGATGTGATGTGCGGGACGCCCGGGCCGAGCCGGGAACAAGAGCGGGCCCCGCAGGGTTTGCGAGGTATGGAAGGCAGAGAGCGACCGGGCGAGTAGGCTCGCTCACGGTGACGCGCGGGGGCGCGATCGGCGTGGGACCAGCTGGTCCGGCCGGCCCTCGGACGCCAACCTGGACGTGTTCGAAGCCATCGAGAGGAGCGCCGCCGGCGTGACGGAGAAGACCAGCCCCAAGCTTGACTGGACCGAGCTCGACAAGCGTGCGGTCGACACCGTGCGGGTCCTCGCGATGGACGCGGTGGAGAAGGTCGGGAACGGCCACCCCGGTACCGCGATGAGCCTGGCCCCGGCGGCCTACCTGCTGTTCCAGAAGGTGATGCGGCACAACCCGGCGGACCCGTCGTGGACCGGTCGCGACCGGTTCGTGCTGTCCGCGGGCCATTCCAGCCTCACCTTGTACATCCAGCTCTACCTGGCCGGCTACGGCCTCGAGCTGGACGACCTGAAGTCCCTGCGCGTCTGGGGCAGCCTGACCCCGGGTCACCCGGAGCACGGCCACACCAAGGGTGTCGAGACCACCACCGGTCCGCTCGGCCAGGGCGTCGGCAACGCGGTCGGCATGGCGATGGCGGCGCGCCGCGAGCGCGGCCTGTTCGACCCGGAGACGCCGAAGGGCGAGAGCCTCTTCGACCACCACGTCTACGTGATCGCGTCCGACGGCGACCTGGAGGAGGGCGTCTCCTCCGAGGCCTCCTCGCTGGCCGCCCACCAGAAGCTGGGCAACCTGACGCTGATCTACGACGACAACAAGATCTCGATCGAGGACGACACCAACATCGCGTTCTCCGAGGACGTGGCCGCCCGTTACGCGGCGTACGGCTGGGACGTCCGCGCCGTCGACTGGACCAACGGCGGCACGGGGTACGAGGAGGACGTCCAGGCCCTGTACGACGCCATCGAGGCGGGCAACGCGGTCACCGACAAGCCCAGCTTCATCCGGCTGCGCACCATCATCGGCTGGCCCGCCCCGAACAAGCAGAACACCGGCAAGATCCACGGCTCCGCGATCGGCGCCGACGAGGTCGCCGCGACCAAGGTCATCCTCGGCTTCGACCCGGCGAAGGACTTCGAGGTCGCCGACGAGGTGGTCGAGCACAGCCGGCTCGCCCTCGAGCGCGGCAAGGCGCTGGAGGACGAGTGGGCCGGGAAGTTCGAGGCCTGGAAGCAGTCCT
Source organism: Kribbella qitaiheensis (assembly GCF_042657745.1). Lineage (GTDB taxonomy): Bacteria > Actinomycetota > Actinomycetes > Propionibacteriales > Kribbellaceae > Kribbella > Kribbella qitaiheensis. The sequence continues at coordinate 174,217 of NZ_JBHSKE010000075.1, forward strand.
CCCCGCAGCGGGCGGAGCTGTTCGACCGGCTGTCGCGGCGCGACCTGCCGGCCGGCTGGAAGGACGCGCTGCCGAGCTGGGACGCGAATGCCAAGGGTGTCGCCACCCGGGCCGCCTCCGGCGAGGTGCTGACCAAGCTGGCGCCGGAATTGCCCGAGCTCTGGGGCGGTTCGGCCGACCTGGCCGGCTCGAACAACACCACCCCGAAGGGTGAGCCGTCGTTCATCCCGGCCGAGCACGCCACCAAGGAGTTCCAGGGCAACGAGTACGGCCGGGTCCTGCATTTCGGCATCCGCGAGCACGCCATGGGCTCGATCCTGAACGGCATCGCGCTGCACGGCGGCACCCGTCCGTACGGCGGCACGTTCCTGGTCTTCAGCGACTACATGCGCCCCGCGGTCCGGCTGGCCGCGCTGATGAAGCTTCCGGTCACATACGTCTGGACCCACGACTCGATCGGCCTCGGCGAGGACGGCCCGACCCACCAGCCGGTGGAGCACCTGGCCGCGTTGCGGGCGATCCCGGGCCTCGACGTGGTCCGCCCGGGTGACGCCAACGAGACCGCCGCCGCGTGGGCCGCGATCCTCCAGCACAAGGACCGCCCGGCCGGTCTGGCGTTGACCCGGCAGAACGTGCCGACCTTCCCGCGCGGTACCGACGGCTTCGCGACCACGGAGAACGTGGCCAAGGGCGGGTACACCCTGCTCGACACCGAAGGCACCCCCGACGTCGTCCTGATCGGCACCGGCTCCGAGCTCCAGCTCGCCGTCGAGGCCCGCAACACGCTGGCCGAGCAGGGCATCAAGGCCCGCGTCGTGTCGATGGTGTCGCGCGAATGGTTCGACGAGCAGGACGACGCGTACCGCGACTCCGTCATCCCGCCGCAGGTCCGTGCCCGGGTCTCGGTCGAGGCCGGTATCGCGCTGACCTGGCGCGAGATCGTCGGCGACGCCGGACGGAGCGTGAGCCTGGAGCACTACGGGGCTTCGGCTGACTACCAGCGGCTGTACACGGAGTTCGGCATCACCGCCGAGGCCGTCGTCCAGGCCGCGAAGGACAGCATCGCCGCAGCCGCCGAGCTCGGCGGCTCCGGAGTACCGGCCGGCCGACGGCCCGCCGGTCCGCTGGGTCCCGGTGACGACCCCGCGGTGAGCGCCGACCCGGATGCCGACGCCACCAACGAACGCAACTGAACAATCCACAACAGAACATTTCGGAGGCTTCGGACATGAACGATCGCTTGAAAGCACTCGCCGATGCCGGCGTGTCCATCTGGCTCGACGACCTCTCCAGGCAGCGCCTGGTCAGTGGCAGCCTGGCCGCGCTGATCCAGGACCAGTACGTCAGCGGGGTGACCACGAACCCGACGATCTTCGCCAAGGCGATCTCCGACGCGGACGCGTACGCCGAGCAGGTCACCCGGCTGGGCCGCGAGGGTGTCTCGACCGACCAGGCGATCCGGGTGATCACCACCGACGACGTGCGTGACGCCGCCGATCTGTTCAAGCCGGTGTACGACGACACCGACGGCGTGGACGGCCGGGTCTCGATCGAGGTCGAGCCCGGCCTGGCCCGCGACACCGCGAGGACGATCGCCCAGGCCGAGGAGCTGTGGAAGGCCGTCGGCCGGGAGAACGTCTTCGTCAAGATCCCGGCCACCAAGGAGGGGCTGCCGGCCATCACCGCGACCCTGGCCGCCGGCGTCAGCGTGAACGTCACCCTGATCTTCTCGCTGGAGCGCTACAAGGCCGTCGCCGCCGCCTTCCTGTCCGGCATGGAGAAAGCGGTCGAGAACGGTCACGACGTGACGAAGCTGGGCAGCGTCGCCTCCTTCTTCGTCAGCCGGTTCGACACCGAGATCGACAAGCGGCTGGACGCCATCGGCACCGACGAGGCGAAGGCGCTGAGGGGCAAGGCGGCGATCGCCAACGCACGGCTGGCCTTCGAGGCCTACGAGGAGATCTTCGCCTCCGACCGCTGGCGCGAGCTCGAGATCGCCGGCGCCAAGCCGCAGCGCCCGCTGTGGGCCTCCACCGGCGTCAAGGACCCCGCGTATAAGGACACCATGTACGTCGAGGAACTGGTCACCTCGGGCGTGGTGAACACGATGCCGCAGGCAACCATGGAGGCGGTCGCCGACCACGGCGACGTCACGGACGACGCCGTCCGCGGCCGCTACGACGAGTCCCGCAAGGTGATCGAGGACCTGGAGAAGCTGGGCATCTCCTATGACGCGGTGGTGCAGATCCTCGAGGACGAGGGCGTGGCCAAGTTCGACGCGTCCTGGTCAGAGCTGCAGAACACCGTGACGGCGGCGCTGAAGCAGGGATCGGCCAAGTGACCACTCCCGCTGTCCGTACCGAGAACGGTGACTGGGCCGCGACGATCGACCGGCTGGTGTCGGAGAAGATCGCCTCCCGGATCGCCGCCAAGGACGCCACCATCTGGGGTCCGGAGGCCGAGCCGGAGTCGTCGATCAGGCTGAACTGGGTCGACCTGCACGAGACCTCGCGGCCGCTGCTGGCCGAGATCGAGGCGCTGCAGGCCGACCTGCGGTCCGAGGGCCTGGACCGGATCGTGCTCTGCGGCATGGGTGGCTCGTCCCTGGCTCCCGAGGTGATCACCCGCACCGCGGGCGTCGACCTCGTGGTGCTGGACTCCACCAACCCGAGCGTGATCGCGCGGGCCCTGGCCGGCGACCTGCAGCGCACGGTGGTCGTCGTCTCCAGCAAGTCCGGCGGCACGGTCGAGACCGACAGCCAGCGCCGGGTCTTCGTCAAGGCGTTCACCGACGCCGGGATCGACGCCTCCTCACGGATCGTCGTCGTCACCGACCCCGGCTCGCCGTTCCAGAAGCTCTCCGAGGACGAGGGCTACCGGAAGACCTTCCTGGCCGACCCGAATGTCGGTGGCCGCTACAGCGCGCTGACCGCCTTCGGCCTCGTCCCGTCGGCACTCGCCGGCGCCGATGTCGCCGAACTGCTCGACCAGGCTGCCGAGGCCGCGCCGTCGCTCCAGGCCGACTCCGCGGACAACCCGGCGCTCGTGCTGGGCGCAGTACTGGCTGCCAGTGAGGGCCGGGACAAGGCGATCCTCGCGGCGCACGGCTCGGACATCGTCGGGTTCCCCGACTGGGCCGAGCAGCTGATCGCGGAGAGCACCGGCAAGAACGGCACTGGTGTGCTGCCGGTCGCGGTCAAGGGTGAGCACGCCCCTGAGCTGCACAAAAGCCTGCCCGACATCGTGCACGCACTTCTCGCGGACAAGGCGACCAACAACGAAGTACCGACCGGTCTGACGTCCGGGTCGCTCGGTGGGCAGCTGCTGCTGTGGGAGACGGCCACAGCAGTCGCGGGCTACCTGCTCGGGATCAACCCGTTCGACCAGCCCGATGTGGAGAGCGCCAAGAAGGCCGCGCGCGGTCTGCTGGACGCGCAGCCCGAGCCTGAGCCGGCGGCCTTCACCGACGGCGCCGTCGAGGTCCGTGCCACCGAGGGCCTGCTCGACGGCGTCGACACGGTTCAGGGCGCGCTCGACTCGCTGCTGAGCCAGCTCGCCGACGACGGCTACGTCGCCGTGATGGCGTACCTCGACTCCGAGCGCGACGAGAACCTGATGGCGATCCGGCCGGCCCTGGCCGCGCGGACCGACCGGCCGGTCACCTTCGGCTGGGGCCCGCGCTTCCTGCACTCCACCGGCCAGTACCACAAGGGCGGCCACCCGCAGGGCGTCTTCCTGCAGGTCACCAGCACCGAGACGGGCGATGTCGAGATCCCGGACCGGCCGTTCACCTTCGGCACGCTGATCTCGGCCCAGGCAGCGGGTGACGCGAACGTGCTGGCCGAGCGCGGACGGCCGGTACTGCGGTTGCACCTGACCGACCCCGCGGCCGGCGTACACCAGCTCATCTCGCTACTCGACGCCCACGACAAGTCGGAGGACGGCGGCACATGACCGCGGAACTCGATGAGGAGCAGACAAACCGGCCGGTGAACCCGCTCCGGGATCCCCAGGACAAGCGGCTCCCCCGGATCGCCGGGCCCTGCAGCCTGGTGATCTTCGGTGTCACCGGCGACCTGGCCCGCAAGAAGCTGATGCCGGCCGTGTACGACCTGGCCAACCGGGGCCTGTTGCCGCCCGGGTTCGCGCTGGTCGGGTTCGCCCGGCGGGACTTCTCCAACCAGGACTTCGCGCAGATCGTGCACGACTCGGTCAAGGAGCACGCGCGGACGCCGTTCCGGGAGGAGGTCTGGCAGCAGCTCGCCGAGGGCTTCCGGTTCGTCCCGGGAGACCTGACCGACGACGCCGCGTTCGAGCGGCTGCGGGAGACCGTCGAGGAGCTCGACGTCAGCCGGGGCACCGGTGGCAACCACGCCTTCTACCTCTCGATCCCGCCCGGCCTGTTCCCGGAGGTCGTGCGGCAGCTGGCCGAGCACGGGCTGACCAAGGAGCGGCCGGGTTCCTGGCGCCGCGTGGTGATCGAGAAGCCGTTCGGCCACGACCTGACGAGCGCTCGCGAGCTGAACCACGTGGTCGAGTCGGTGTTCCCGCCCCAGGCGGTCTTCCGGATCGACCACTACCTGGGCAAGGAGACCGTCCAGAACATGCTGGCGGTCCGGTTCGCCAACTCGATGTTCGAGCCTGTCTGGAACAGCAACTACGTGGACCACGTGCAGATCACCATGGCCGAGGACATCGGCATCGGTGGCCGCGCCGGGTACTACGACGGTATCGGCGCTGCCCGGGACGTGATCCAGAACCACCTTCTCCAGCTGCTCGCGCTGACCGCGATGGAGGAGCCGGTGAGCTTCGACGCCTGGTCGCTGCGGCAGGAGAAGAAGAAGGTGCTGGCGGCGGTCAAGCTGCCGGAGCGCCTGGACCTGCACACCGCTCGCGGCCAGTACGCCGCCGGCTGGGCGGGCGGCGTCAAGGTGAAGGGCTACCTGCAGGAGGACGGCATCCCGCAGGACTCGAACACGGAGACGTACGCCGCGATGCGGGTGGACGTGGACACCCGTCGCTGGGCGGGCGTGCCGTTCTACCTGCGCACCGGCAAGCGGCTCGGCCGTCGCGTCACCGAGGTGGCCGTGATGTTCAAGCGCGCGCCGCACCTGCCGTTCACCAAGACGGAGACCGAGGAACTCGGCCAGAACGCCCTGGTGATGCGGATCCAGCCGGACGAGGGGATGACGCTGCGCTTTGGCGCGAAGGTACCCGGCACGATGATGGAGATCCGCGACGTGAACATGGACTTCGCCTACGGCGGGTCCTTCACCGAGTCCTCCCCCGAGGCCTACGAGCGGTTGATCCTGGACGTGCTGCTCGGCGATCCACCGCTGTTCCCGCAGCACACCGAGGTGGAGCTCGGCTGGAAGATCCTCGACCCGGTGATCGAGTACTGGTCCAAGCACAGCCAGCCGGAGCCGTACTCGTCCGGCAGTTGGGGTCCGAAGTCCGCCGACGAGATGCTCGCTCGTGACGGACGCTCCTGGAGGCGGCCATGATCATCGACCTGACCAGCACGACGTCGAGCGAGATCGCCTCGGCGTTGCTGAAGGCCCGGCGCAGCGCCGGTTCCCCGGCCATGGGCATGGTCGGCACTGTCGTGGTCGTCGTCGACGAGGCGTCGCACCATGACGCGATGAAGGCGGCGAACGAGGCAGGCCGCGAGCACCCGTCCCGAGTCCTGGTGGCGATCCTGCGACCGGGTCGCGGTACCGGTGGTCTGGATGCCGAGGTCCGGGTCGGCGAGGGAATTCCCGGCGAGGCCGTGCTGCTGCGGTTGCACGGCGAGCTCGCCAAGGTGCCGGAGTCCGTCGTCATCCCGCTGCTGCTGCCCGACTCCCCCGTCATCGTCTGGTGGCCGGGTGGCGGTCCCAAGGCGCCTGCAGCGGACCCGCTGGGCAGTCTCGGCCGTCGGAGGGTCACCGACGCCGCCGAGACGCGCAAGGCCCGTGAGGCGTTCGTCGCCCGGGCCGAGAGCTATGTGCCGGGCGACACGGACTTCGCCTGGACGCGCTTGACCCCGTGGCGTGCGCTGATGGCCGCGGCCCTCGACCAGTACCCGACAAAGGTCAGCGGCGCCGAGGTGGTTTCCGCCCGGGGCAACGCCAGCGCGGATCTGATGGCAGCCTGGCTCCAGTGCCGCCTCGGTGTTCCCGTGGAGCAGCGGACCTCCCGCGGCCCGGGCATCACCGCGGTACGGATGTTCACGCCCGCCGGGCCGATCGCGCTGACGCGGCCGGACGGTGCGGTGGCGACGTTCAGCATCCCCGGGCAGCCTGACCGGCCGGTGGCGCTGAAGCGGCGGGTGACGTCGGAGTTGCTGAGCGAGGAACTGCGGCGGATGGACCCGGACGATGTGTACGCGCAGTCGCTGGCGTGCATGGTCGAGCGGGAGAACATGCCAGCCGAGGCCAAGACGGTCGGCGCGGCCGATCGCCGGTCCACGCAGAGCGCCGCCGAGAAGGCAGCAGCCCGTACTTCGCGCGTCGCCGGCAAGGCTGCCTCGCCGCGACTCGAGGCGAAGGCGGCCGGCAAGGGCCGTTCCGCCGCGAAGAAGACGACTGCTCGTAAGTCCGTCGCGAAGAAAGCGGCTGCCGCGGCCAAGAAGGCGACCACTGCCAAGAAGGCGCCAGCTGCGAAGAAGGCGGCAGTTGCGAAGAAGGGCACGAGCAAGAGGGTGGCCGGCCGCTCATGAGTTCACCGTCGATCCTGGTCAACCGCGACGCCGAGGGCCTCGCCCACGCCGTCGCGGCCAGGCTCATCACCCGCCTGGTGGACGTGCAGAGCAGCGGCGAGGTCGCGCAGGTCGTCCTGACCGGCGGCCGCGTCGCCGCGGTGGTCTACCGGGCCGTGGCGGAATCCCCTGCCCGCAGCGCGATCGACTGGCGCCGGGTCGAGTTCTGGTGGGGCGACGAGCGCTTCCTGCCCGAAGGAGACCCGGAGCGCAACGAGACCCAAGCCTGGGACGCGTTGCTCTCGCACGTCGACGTGGATCCCGCACTCGTGCACCCGATGCCGGCCGACACCGGCCAAGGTCCCGAGGCGGCCGCGGACGAGTACGCCGCGACCCTCGCCGCGGCAGCCGGTCCCGGTGATCGTGACGGCGTGCCCACGTTCGACGTCCTGATGCTGGGCGTCGGGCCGGACGGGCATGTCGCGTCGCTGTTTCCCGAGCACCCCGCACTGCAGGAGGTGGAGCGGTCGTCGGTCGCCGTACACGGAGCGCCGAAGCCGCCGCCAATCCGGATCTCGCTCAGCTTCCCGGCACTGAACCGCGCGCACGAGGTGTGGTTCGTGGTCGCCGGCGACGACAAGGCGAAGGCGGTACGGCTCGCCCTGTCCGGCACCGGACCGCTGCAGATCCCCGCCGCCGGGGTGAAAGGCCTGAACCGCACCCTCTGGCTCCTCGACGAGGCGGCGGCAGGCGACATTCCCCACGAGATCCGGGCACCCCGCACCTGATCCTTCCCGCTCTCTGGCGTCGCGGGGTGCTTCGGCGGTGGCCGAAGTGTTTCGCTGTCAGGATGGCGGTATGACGACCTTTCGTGAGCTGCACGACGGATCCTTCGTGATGCCGAACGCCTGGGACGCCGGGAGCGCGGTCCTGCTCGCCGAGGCCGGGTTCTCCGCGATCGCGACCACCAGTGCCGGGATCGCCTTCTCCCTCGGCGTCGGTGACCACAGCCTTCCCGACGGGGCGCCGTCGGTGTCCAGGGAGGTGATGTTCGAGCGGATCCGGCAGATCGCGGACGCTAGCTCGGTCCCCGTGAACGGCGACCTCGAGGACGGGTACGGCGAACGTCCGGAGCAGGTGGCGTCGACCATCCGGCTCGCGCTCGACGCAGGGCTCGCAGGCGGCAACATCGAGGATTTCGACGGCCGGGAACTGTACGACGAGGCGCTGTCGGTCGAGCGGATCGTGGCCGCCCGAGAGACGGGTGGAGCTGACTTCGTGCTCACTGCCCGTACGGATGGGCAACTACTGAAGCAGCCCACTCCCCTGGCGGACTCGATCCGTCGCGCCAACCTGTTCCGCGAGGCCGGCGCCGACTGCCTCTTCGTCCCCGGCGTCAACGACCTGGGCACGCTCGAGACGCTGGTGAAGGAGATCGACGGGCCGCTGAACGTCGTCCTCGGTCTCGGCAGCTCCACGCTGACCGCGCAGGACGTGTTCGGGATCGGCGTCACCCGGATCAGCCTCGGCGGCAGCATCGCCCGGGCGGCACTCGGCTTCATCCGGCGCAGCGCCCAGGAACTGCTGACTCAGGGGACCCTGGGCTTCGCCGCCGACCAGATCCCCCAGGCCGAACTCAACCAGCTGTTCGCGAAGAACGCCTCAGCGACGAAGGACTAGTACGCAGAGTGCTGGAACGCGGACGCCCGGGTGGTCCTTGCGGACCGGCCCGGGCGTGCGTTCGTCCTGGTGGAACTCAGAAGATCACTTCGCCGCGAGCGCGGCGGGCGCGGAGCTTCTGGAGTGCCTCGTCGAGGATCTCGGCCGCTTCCTGCTCACTGCGGCGTTCCTTGACGTAGGCGAGATGGGTCTTGTACGGCTCGATCTTCGGGGGCGGCGGAGGGTTGTTGACGTCGGTGCTGGTCGGTAGACCACACCTCGGACAGTCCCACGCCTCCGGGATGGCTGCCTCGACCGCGAACACCGTCGCCGTCTCGTGCCCATTGGCACAGAAGAACACGATGCGCTGCCGGGGCGCGGTGTCGCCGCGCTCCGCCTCACCCATCGGTCCGGCACCGACCCGGCTGCCACGAATTGCGCTGGCACCACCTGCCACGGGAGCTACTCCCCTCTCAGCCGAGCTTGTAAAGCAGGCCGAGCGCGACGATAGCAGCGAACCAGATCAGGCCGACGCCGATCGTGATCCGGTCCAGGTTCCGCTCGGCGACCGAGGAGCCGCCCAGGCTGGACGACACACCGCCACCGAACAGATCCGAAAGACCGCCACCGCGGCCTTTGTGCAGCAGCACGAGCAGCGTGAGGATCAGGCTGCAGATGATGACGACGATCGAAAAAGCGAGAATCACGAGGAGTAGCCTAACTGAAGGTCCAGGTAACGGCAGATACCGGCGAACTCGTCCACCTGCAGGCTAGCTCCACCCACCAGGCAGCCGTCGACATCCGGCTGGGCCATGATGCCACTTGCGCTGCTCATCTTCACCGACCCCCCGTAAAGAATGCGTACCGAGTCGGCCACCGCGGGTGAGATCTCCTCCAGCCGGCCCCGGATCGCGGCGCAGACCTCCTGCGCGTCCTCGGGAGTGGCCACCTCGCCGGTGCCGATCGCCCAGACCGGTTCGTACGCGATGACGATCTTGCGGACGTCGTCCGGCTTCAGCCCGGCCAGCGCACCATCGACCTGGCCCAGGCAGTGGTCGACGTGCCCGTCGGCCTTGCGGACGTCGAGACCCTCGCCGACGCAGATGATCGGGACCAGCCCGGCCGCGAGCGCCTTGGTGGCCTTCGCGTTCACCAAGGCGTCGTCCTCGTGGTGGTACTGGCGGCGCTCGGAGTGCCCGGCCAGCACGTAGGTGCAGCCGAGCTTGGTGAGCATGGCCGCCGAGATGTCCCCGGTGTACGCGCCCGCGTCGTACTGCGACACGTCCTGCGCGCCGTACACGATCTTCATCCGGTCACCGTCGACGAGCGTCTGCACGCTGCGGATGTCGGTGAACGGCGGCAGCACCGCCACCTCGACCCGCTCGAAGTCGTGCTTCTTGTCCTGCAGCGTCCAGCTCAGCTTCTGCAGCAGGTGCACGGCTTCCACGTGGTTGACGTTCATCTTCCAGTTGCCCGCCATCAACGGCGTACGGGCAGCGTTATCAGCCATCAGGTGTCAGTCCTCTTCCAGCACAGCAAGACCCGGGAGCTCTTTGCCCTCCAGGTATTCGAGCGACGCGCCACCACCGGTGGAGATGTGCCCGAACTGGTCGTCGGCGAAGCCCAGCTGCCGTACCGCGGCGGCGGAGTCGCCACCGCCGACCACACTGAGCCCGTCCACCTCGGTCAACGCCTGCGCGACGGCCTTGGTTCCACCGGCGAACGCCTCCATTTCGAAGACACCCATCGGGCCGTTCCAGAAGACCGTCCTGGCCGACGAGATCTCCGCGGCGAAGGCCTTGCCGGAGTCCGGGCCGATGTCGAGGCCGAGCTGGTCGGCCGGGATCGCGTCCGCGGCGACGACCGTGGCGGGAGAGTCGGCCTTGAACTCGGGCGCGACCACGATGTCGGTCGGCAGCACGATCTCGACACCCTTGGCCTTCGCGCTCTCCAGGTAGCCCTTCACGGTGTCGAGCTGGTCCTCCTCGAGCAGGCTCTTGCCGACCTCGTGGCCCTGGGCCTTGAGGAAGGTGAAGACCATGCCGCCACCGATCAGCAGCTTGTCCGCCTTGGCGAGCAGGTTATCGATCACCGCGAGCTTGTCGGACACCTTCGCGCCACCCAGGACGACGACGTACGGGCGGGCCGGGTCCTCGGTCAGCTTCTTCAGTACCTCGACCTCAGCGAGCACCAGGCCGCCGGCCGCGTGCGGGAGCTGCCGGGCCACGTCGTACACGCTGGCCTGCTTGCGGTGCACGACGCCGAAGCCATCGCTGACGAACAGGTCGGCCAGGCCGGCGAGCTCCTCGGCCAGCGCGGTCCGCTCGGCCTCGTCCTTGCTCTCCTCGCGCGGGTCGTACCGGACGTTCTCGAGCAGCAGGACCTCGCCCTCGTCCAGCTCCTGGACGGCCTCCTGCGCGGAGTCGCCGGTCACGTCGGTGGCGAAGTGCACCTTGATGCCCTCCGGCTCCAGCAACTCACCGAGCCGCTTGGCGACCGGAGCGAGGGTGAACTCGGGGTTCGGCTTGCCCTTGGGGCGGCCGAGGTGGGCGGTCACGATCACCTTGGCGCCGGCCTTGGCCAGCTTCACCAGGGTCGGCACGCTGGCCCGGATGCGGCCGTCGTCGCCGATCTTCTCGCCGTCGATCGGCACGTTCAGGTCGGAGCGCACCAGTACCCGCAGGCCGGCCACGTCCCCGAGGTCTTCGATCGTCTTCACAGTTCAGCTTCCTTCAACGCAGTGCTGCTTCGTCGGGGCGCCAACGTCCGAAGAACCGTGCGCCCTAGGCCACAGTTCTTCGGACGCAAGGCGAATGGGGAGCCGTCAGAGCGAGGCGCCGACGTGGTTGACCAGGTCGACGAGGCGGTTCGAGTAGCCCCACTCGTTGTCGTACCAGCCGACGACCTTGACCTGGTTGCCGATCACCTTGGTCAGGCCGGAGTCGAAGATGCAGGACGCCGGGTCGGTGACGATGTCGGTCGAGACGATCTCGTCCTCGGTGTAGGTCAAGTAGCCCTTCAGCGCGCCCTCGGCGGCCGCCGCCCTGTAGGCGTCCTTGACCTCGTCGACCGTGACCTCGCGGCCGACGGTGACGGTCAGGTCGGTGGCCGAGCCGGTCGGGACCGGAACGCGCAGCGCGTAGCCGTCCAGCTTGCCCTTCAGCTCCGGCAGCACCAGACCGATCGCCTTCGCGGCACCGGTCGAGGTCGGCACGATGTTCAGCGCGGCGGCGCGGGCGCGGCGCAGGTCCTTGTGCGGGCCGTCCTGCAGGTTCTGGTCCTGGGTGTACGCGTGGATCGTGGTCATCAGACCCCGCTCGATCGTGAACGCGTCGTTCAGGACCTTGGCGAGCGGGGCGATGCAGTTCGTGGTGCAGGACGCGTTCGAGATGACCGTGTGCTTGTCGGCGTCGTACAGCTGGTGGTTGACGCCCATCACCACGGTCAGGTCCTCGTTCTTCGCCGGGGCGGAGATGATGACCTTCTTGGCGCCGTTGTCGGCGTGCGTCTTGGCCTTGGTGGCGTCGGTGAAGAATCCGGTGGACTCGATCACCACGTCGGCGCCCACGTCAGACCACTTCAGGTTCGCGGGGTCGCGCTCGGCGAACGCCTTGAAGGTCTGGCCGCCGACGCTGATGTCGGTGTCGGTCGCGGACACATCGCCGGGGAAACGGCCCAGGATCGAGTCGTACTTCAGCAAGTGGGCCAGGGTCTGGTTGTCGGTCAAGTCGTTGACGGCGACGACCTCGATGTCGGCACCGGCCGCCTGCACGGCGCGGAAGAAGTTACGGCCGATCCGGCCGAAGCCGTTGATACCTACGCGAACGGTCACGGGACTGCGTCTCCTCAGAACTAGCTTTTGAGCACTGCCGCTATGCCCGAAACACTAGCCCAACAGCCCACTCGACCCACTGGTACCGTCCACATCAGACCACCACCCACCCACACGGTCGCAACGTCCGAACGACTGTGGGCCATAGGCCTCGGTACTTCGGACGTTGCGTTCCGCCAGGGGTCAGGCCGCCAGGGTCAGGCGGGGTCGAGCATGTCGGGGGTGAGGTTGGCCTCGGTGTTCGGGATGTTGAGGTCGGCGGCGCGCTTGTCGGCCATCGCCAGCAGGCGGCGGATCCGGCCCGCGACGGCGTCCTTGGTGAGGGCCGGCTCGTGCAGCTGGCCGAGCTCCTCGAGGCTGGCCTGCTTGTGCTCCAGCCGCAGCTTGCCCGCCACCTGCAGGTGGTCCGGGACGTCGTCACCGAGGATCTCCAGGGCCCGCTCGACCCGGGCACCGGCGGCCACGGCCGCACGGGCGGACCGGCGCAGGTTGGCGTCGTCGAAGTTCGCGAGCCGGTTCGCGGTGGCGCGGACCTCGCGACGCATCCGCCGCTCCTCCCAAGCGAGCACGGACTCGTGCGCGCCGAGGCGGGTCAGCAGGGCACCGATCGCGTCGCCGTCGCGGATCACCACCCGGTCCACGTTGCGGACCTCACGGGCCTTGGAGCCGATCCCGAGGCGACGGGCAGCACCTACCAGGGCCAGCGCTGCCTCCGGACCGGGGCAGGTCACCTCGAGGGACGAGGAGCGGCCCGGCTCCGTCAGCGAGCCGTGCGCCAGGAAGGCCCCGCGCCAGGCCGCCACGGCGTCGCAGGAGGCGCCTGACACGACCGCCGGCGGAAGACCGCGGACTGGGCGTCCGCGGTTGTCCACGAGGCCTGTCTGCCGCGCCAGAGCGTCGCCGTCGCGGACCACGCGGACGACGTACTTGGTCTGCTTCCGGATACCGGACGGGGAGATCACCACGACGTCCGACGGGTGTCCGAAGATCTCGGCGATGTCCTTGCGCAACCGGCGGGCGGCGGCACCGCTGTCGAGCTCGGCCTCCACCACGATCCGGCCGGACACGAGGTGCAGGCCGCCCGCGAAGCGCAGGACGGAGGACACCTCGGCCTTGCGGCAACAGGGTTTGGTGACCTGGATGCTGGTCAGCTCGGACTTCACCTGTGCTGTCATCGCCATGTAGGGAATCCTCCCACTGCTGTCAAAGACCCTCGCGTCACCACTGGTCCAACTGCCCGCACCCCTACCCCGTTACGGCTGACCTCACGCAGGTGATGGGTGGGCCGCAGAATTCGCGGCAGCAACCTTTCCGGTGGCCGGCGTCGTTCCTTCCCCGACAATCGAGAGGAGCGGCCGATGCGAAGACGGGACGAGGTGGACTTCACCGAGTTCGCGACCGCGGTCGTACGCCGGTTACGCCGTACGGCGTATCTGATGTGCGGCGACTGGCACCGGGCCGAGGACGCAGCCCAGGACGCACTGGTCCGCGTGTACAAGGCGTGGCACCGGCTGGACCACCGGGCGGGCCTCAACACCTATGCCCACAAGGCCGTCGTGTCGGTCGTGCTCGACCAGGCGAAGCGACCGTGGCGACGCGAGCATGTCGTCGACCAGCCCGTGGAACAACCTCTGGCGGACCCGGCCGGCACGATCGACGACCGCCTGCTGGTGATCCAGGCGCTGGCGGAACTGCCACCTCGGCAGCGCGCCTGCGTGGTGTTGCGGTACTACGCGGACCTCAGCCTCGAGGAAACCGCGAGCGTGCTCGGCATCGGCGTCGGAGCCGTCAAGAGCCAGAGCTCACGCGGCCTCGCCACTCTCCGCGAAGTGCTGAACCGCCCAGAGCTGGAAGAGCCCGTCGACGACCGGGAAGAGGTCTTGTCATGACACCCGAGATCAAGGACCTGCTGGCCGGTGCCGCCGACGACACCGACCGGCCGCTGCACCACTCCATCGACGACGTCGTACGCCGGGGCCGGCGCAGCCTGCGACTGCGCCGGGCAGGCGTGGTTGCGGCCGGCGCGATCACGGCCGGGGCCGTCGTCGCCGGCGTCACCACCTGGTCGGACGGCAACCCCGTCAACGGTGTCCAGCCGGCCAGTCCCCCGGCTATCGGGGAGCTGCTGCCGCTCCAGCCGCCGCCCAGCAGCCTCACCGACGCGCAGATCATCAAGCGCTGCGAGCCGCAGGACAAGCAGTGGCAGCGCGGCAGTCGCAAGGCCGGGGGTGGCACTGGGTCGATCACCGGCTGGAAGGTCGCCGTCAGCCAAGCGAAGGGCGCCTGGTTCCGGGCGATCCTGCTGTCTCCCGACCGCAAGAGCTGGGCGTTCTGCCAGCACAACGCCGGCACCGGCGCCCCTGGCGACAACTACCTGCGCGAAGACCTGAAATGGCAGCAGGCCTTCGAGGTTTGGACCGACCGCGACGGCGCGGAAGGCACCGTGCCGAAGAACGTCGCCGCCGTCGACTTCGAGATCGACGGCATCGTCAGTCCGGCGACGGTGCAGAACGGCTTCCTGCTCTGGTACGCCGAGCTGACGCCCACCGACGTACGCGACAAGCCGATCTGGGCGATCTACTACGACGTGAACGGGCGGGAGCTCGCCCGGTTCGACTCGAACGTCTACAACCCCTGGGAGGGGTACAACGCCGACCGGCAACCGGTCTACCCGAAGTGAGTCACTCGAAGATCTCGCGGTAGATCTTGGCGAGTTTGCCGGGGTCGTGGTGCAGGTGGCGTTCGTCGTCGGCGATGTCGGCGATCACCAGGTGTGCGCCGAGCGAGTCCGCAGTACGTTGCAGCGACGCCGGGTCCGGCACGTGGCCCTCATCCGCCAGCACGACGTCGATCCGCAGGTCGGGTGCGTGCGCGGCCAGTACTTCGAGGTGGGTCTCCGGCGAGAACCCGGCGGTCTCGCCCTTCTGCTCTCCCAGGTTCAACGTCAGCAGCCGGCGGGCGTTCGTCTCCTGCAGGCCGCGGGACAACGCCGGGACGAGCAGGTTCGGGATCACGGAGGTGAACCACGACCCTGGACCAACGACGACCCAGTCGGCCTCCGCGATGGCGACCAGCGCCTCCGGGCAGGCCGGCGGGTCGGCCGGGTCGAGCGCGACGTCCACCACGTGTCCCTCGGTGGTCGCCACCTCGGTCTGGCCGCGGATCTCGGTGATCGCCTCGGGATGCGCGGGATCCAGCCCGAGCACGCGCGCGGTGATGTCCAGCGGTACGGCGGACATCGGCAGTACGCGGCCCTGAGCGCCGAGCAGTCTGGCCACCCAGTCGAGTCCGTCGACGGCCTCGCCGAGCAACTCCCACAGGGCCACGATGAGCAGGTTGCCCACCGCGTGGTCGTGCAGGGCGCCGTCGCTGCGGAAGCGGTGCTGCAGCACGTCCGCCCAGGTGCGGCCCCACTCGTCGTCGCGGCACAACGCGGCCAGCGCCATCCGGAGGTCCCCCGGTGGCAGCACGCCGAGCTCGCTGCGCAACCGGCCGGAGGAGCCGCCGTTGTCGGCGACCGTCACGACCGCCGTCAGCTGGTCGGTGACCTGCCGGAGCGCGGACAAGGAGGCGGCGAGACCATGCCCACCACCCAGTGCGACAACGCGGGGCGATCGCGACACTACGCCGTCACTCCCGCCCCAGATCCCTGTGCACGACCAAGGTGGGTGACCCCTTCTCCCGCAGCCTGCGAGCGATCTCCTCGGCCATCGCGACGCTCCGGTGCTTCCCACCGGTGCAGCCGATCGCGACCGTGACGAACCGCTTGCCCTCGTTCAGATAGCCGGTCCGCAGGGTGTCCAGCACGTCCACGTAGTTCTGCAGGAACTGCTGGGCCAGCGGATGACCGAGCACGAAGTCTGACACAGGTTTGTCCTGGCCCGTCATCGGGCGCAGGTCGGGCTGCCAGTACGGGTTCGGCACGAAGCGCATGTCCGCCACCACGTCGGCGTCCACCGGGATGCCGTACTTGAACCCGAAGGAGACCACGGTCGCGCGCAGCTCGGCGTTCTCCTCCTCGCCGAAGGCGTTCACGATCTTCGCCGCGAGCTGGTGGATGTTCAGGCTGGAGGTGTCGATCACCATGTCCGCGCCGGCCCGGATGTCACCGAGCAGCTCGCGCTCGCGCTGGATCCCGGTCAGCAGCCGGCCCTCACCCTGCAGCGGGTGCGGCCTCCGGACGCTCTCCTGCCGCCGCACGATCACGTCGTCGGAGGCCTCCAGGAACAGTGTGACCGGCCGGTACCCCTTGGTCCGCAGGTCCTGGATCGCCGAGCCGAGCTCGTCGAAGAACATCCCGGTCCGGACGTCCACGACGATCGCCAGCCGGGGCGAGGCGCCGGTCCCGACGACCTGCTCGACGATCGTGGTCAGGAACATCGGCGGCAGGTTGTCGACCACGAACCAGCCGAGATCCTCCAGCACGTCCGCGACCGAACTCCGTCCCGCGCCGGACATTCCGGACACGATAATGAGGTTGCCGCTCGACTCGTCCATCAGTTCTCAAATCTCCCCGTTCAGGTCCCCGTCGGGCAGACCGGCAAGCTCCGGCCCGTCGTCGTCCAGTATCTCGCCCGTGGCGGTGTTGACCGACGGTGCGCGGGACGTGTCGGCCTTCGTTGCCGCGGAGTTCACTGCCAGTACTACGGACTCGGCGGTCCGGCGCCCGAAACCGGGCAGCTCGGCGACCTCGTCGACACTCGCCTGGCGCAACTTCTTCAACGAGCCGAAGTGTTTCAGCAGCGTCTTGCGGCGGACCTCGCCGAGCCCGGCGACATCGTCCAGCACGCTCTCGACCATCGACTTGGACCGCCGGTTGCGGTGGTGGGTGATGGCGAACCGGTGGGCTTCGTCGCGCAGCCGCTGCAGCAGGTACAGGCCTTCCGAAGTACGGGAGAAGATGACCGGGTCCT
Source organism: Kribbella qitaiheensis (assembly GCF_042657745.1). Taxonomy (GTDB): domain Bacteria; phylum Actinomycetota; class Actinomycetes; order Propionibacteriales; family Kribbellaceae; genus Kribbella; species Kribbella qitaiheensis. The sequence continues at coordinate 191,300 of NZ_JBHSKE010000075.1, forward strand.
CGTCGTCGGGCAGCCAGACCTCCTCGAGCCGCTTGGCCAGACCGCAGACCGGGATGTCGCCGAGGCCCAGCTCGTCCATCGCCTGGCGGGCCGCCGCGACCTGCGGCGGGCCACCGTCGACGACGACCAGGCCCGGCGTGTAGGCGAACTTCTTCGCCCGGCCGGTCTCCGGATCGACCAGGTACGCCGTCGGGTCCTCCCCCTCCGGGATGTCCGCGCGGTCCTCCAGCAGCCGCTTGAACCGCCGGGTCAGCACCTCGGCGATCGACGCGACGTCGTTCTGGCCCTCGACGCCCTTGATCACGAACCGCCGGTACTCGCTCTTGCGCGGCAGGCCGTCCTCGAAAACGACCATCGAGGCGACCACCTCGGTGCCCTGCAGGTTCGAGACGTCGTAGCACTCCATCCGCAGCGGCGCCTCGGGCAGATCGAGCGCCGCCTGGATCTCCTCGAGCGCCAGGTTGCGGGTGGTCAGGTCGCTGGCCCGCTTGGTCTTGTGCATGGTCAGCGTCTGCAGCGCGTTGCGCTCGACGGTCGCCATCAGGTCCTTCTTGTCACCGCGCTGCGGAACCCGGATCGCCACCCGCGAACCCCGGAGCTCGGAGAGCCACTGGATCAGGGCTTCCTCCCCCTCGGGCACGGTCGGCACCAGGATCTCCCGCGGGATGGCGTCCGAGGTCTCCCCCGCATACGTCTGCTGGATGAACCGCTCGACCAGGTCGGCCGTGGTCGCGTCACCGTCCGCCTTGTCGGCGATCCAGCCGCGCTGACCGCGAATCCGCCCGCCGCGCACGTAGAAGATCTGTACCGCGACCTCCAGCGGGTCCTCCGACAACGCGATCACGTCCGTGTCGGTGCCGTCGCCGAGAACCACCGCGTTCTTCGCCAGCGCCTTGTCCAGGGCACTGAGGTCGTCGCGGATCTTGGCGGCCTTCTCGTACTCGAGCTCGATCGCCGCCGCCTTCATCTCCCGCTCCAGGCGGCGCACGTACGTCGCGGTCTGGCCGGACAGGAAGGCCGAGAAGTCCTCGACGATCTTGCGGTGCTCCTCCTGGCTGACCTGGCCGGTGCACGGCGCGGCGCACTTGCCGATGTAGCCGAGCAGGCAGGGCCGGCCGATCTGGCGGTGCCGGTTGAAGACGCCCTTGCTGCACGAGCGCATCGGGAACACGCGGAGCAGCAGGTCGACCGTCTCGCGGATCGCCCAGGCGTGGCTGTACGGACCGAAGTACCGGACGCCCTTCTTCTTCTGGCCGCGGCCGACCATCACCCGCGGGTACTCCTCGTTCAACGTGATTGCCAGCCACGGGTAGGACTTGTCGTCGCGGTACTTCACGTTGAAGCGCGGGTCGTACTCCTTGATCCAGGAGTACTCCAGTTGCAGCGACTCGACCTCGTTGGCCACCACCGTCCAGTCGACCTTCGCCGCGGTCGTCACCATCGACTGGGTCCGCGGGTGCAGGTTGACCAGATCCTGGAAGTACGACGACAGCCGGGCGCGCAAATTCTTCGCCTTGCCGACGTAGATCACCCGTCCGGACGCATCGCTGAAGCGGTACACGCCGGGGGAATCGGGAATCGACCCCGGAGCAGGGCGATAGGAGGAAGGATCAGCCACCGAACCAGCCTAGTTCGCCCCGCCGACAGCCCTTCCGCGGCACCGGCCGGCCGGCTGTCGGCACGGTGGTGGAGAGCTCATGGTTGCGATCGCGCGGAGATCGTGTTGCGGCTTGTCCCATAAGGCCGGTCTGACCCTGATTGGGATGGGCGCCCTCCGTAACTTGTAGCTCAGGGTAGATGCGCAGGACCTGAGCGTGAGGCAACGGGCCCGCGCTTGACTCGAGGGAGTTCCGCCCATGTCCCCAGTGACAACACCACGTCGGTTGCGGACCGCGATCGGTGCGACCGCCGCGGCCGCACTCGCCGTCACCGGTCTGGTCGCCACCGCGGCCGGCAGCGACGCCAGCCAGACAGCCCCCACCAGCGCCACCGCCACCGTTCGCGGCGCGGACAGCCCGACCGCGATCCCCGGCAGCTATGTGGTCGTCCTCTCCGGCAATCGCTCGCCCGCGGCGACCCGCGCCACCACGCAGAGCCTCGCGACGTCGTACGACGCGAAGGTGCGCAAGCAGTTCAGCGCGAGCATCAAGGGATTCTCTGCGAGCATGACGCCGGAGCACGCCCAGAAGATGGCCGCTGACTCGCGGGTCGCGTTCGTCCAGCAGAACCAGAAGTTCACCGCGAACCAGGACAACCCGCCGTGGGGCCTGGACCGCACCGACCAGCGCGACCTGCCGCTGGACCAGAAGTTCGAGCCCTCGGCAACGGCCGACAACGTCAACGTGTACGTCATCGACACCGGCATCTATGCCGCTCACAACGACTTCGGCGGCCGCGCCTCGGTCGGCACCGATACCGTCGGCGACGGGCAGAACGGCGTCGACTGCATGGGCCACGGCAGCCACGTCGCGGGCACCATCGCGGGCACGAACTTCGGTCTGGCCAAGGGCGCGAAGGTCTTCGGTGTCCGGGTGCTCGACTGCAGCGGCTCCGGTTCGACCGAGAGTGTTGTCGCGGGCATCGAATGGGTGACGGCCAACGCGAAGAAGCCGGCCGTCGCGAACATGAGCCTCGGCGGTGGCGCCGACGAGGCGCTGGACGCCGCGGTGAAGGCCTCCGTCGACTCCGGTGTCACCTACGCGGTTGCTGCCGGCAACGACAGCTCGGACGCCTGCGGTGGCTCGCCGTCCAAGGAGCCGTCCGCGATCACCGTCGGGGCGACCGACGACCAGGACGCCAAGGCGACCTTCTCCAACTGGGGCACCTGCGTCGACCTTTTCGCGCCGGGCGTCGACGTGGAGTCGGTCGGCATCACCGCGCCGGACTCGACGGCCAAGATGAGCGGTACGTCGATGGCGACCCCGCACGTGGCGGGTGGCATCGCCCTCTACCTGAGCGCGCACCCCGACGCGACGCCGGCGGACGTGGCGACCGCGCTGGTCGGCGCGGCGACTCCGGACAAGGTCGGTGACCCGGGCACCGGCTCGCCGAACAAGCTGCTCTTCGTCGGCGCGGTGGACCCGACCCAGAGCTGATCCGGCGGAGTACCTCTAGCTGAAGCGGAAGGCCCGGCCACCTGACCGGGCCTTCCGCATGTCCTCGACCGTCCCCCACAGCCGATCAGAGGACCGTCTATCAGGCGGAGGCGACGATGTTCTTGCCGTCGACCGCCACCGGGACCGCGGCGAGCGGCGCCGGCGCCGGACCGCTGATGACACTGCCGTCGGTGGCGTTGTACTTGCTGCCATGGCACGGGCAGGTGATGGTGTTGTCCTCCACCGTCCGGACGAGGCAGCCGGCGTGTGTGCAGACCGCCGTGAACCCCTTGTACTGGCCGGACGTCGGCTGCGTGACCACGACCTTCGCGTCCTGGAAGACCATCCCGCCGTTCACCGGGACGTCCGACACCGGACCGAGCACCGCTCCCCCACCACCACTGCTCGGAGTACCGGCCGAGGAAGGCGCCGAAGACGGTGCCGACGTCGGAGCCGAGGTCGGGGCCGAGCTGGAGCCGGTGCTCGACGGTGTGCTGCTCGCATCGTTGCCGCCACCGCACGCGGCGAGAAGCGGCACACTGACGCCGGCGAGACCGGCCACTGCGGCACCCCGGAGCACCGCCCGCCGGTCACGCAGTGTGTCGATCGCCTTGGCGAGTTCGGCCGTTCTGTCGTCGCTCATGAATCTGGACCTCCAAGAGCTTGCTGAGAAAAGTAGTTGAACGTTCTGCTTCTTTATTTTCTACCCGGCCTGACCAAACCAGGCCATACTTCGACGAACGAGCGGATCGGCACAACGGTTCATCACGGTGCCGAAATCGCTCGAAAGTCAGCGGGTGGCACGCTCCACCAGGCGGGCGGCGAACTCGAGCACGGCCCGGCGGGTGGCCGGTTCGAGCTGCTCGGGACGCAGCGGCCAGGCGTGGCCGAGATGCTCGTCGTACGGGAGGACGACGTAGCCGAGGCCGCGGTCGGACACCGCCGACTGCAGCCAGCGCACCGGCTCCGGGTCGTTCGGCTGGCCCTCGGCGATGATCACCAGGCCCTTCTGCACCAGCATCTGCTGACGTCCGTGGTCAACTGGTCGAGCAGATCGATGCTGGGCCGCGCACCCTCGCGGGACGACGGGACCACCAGCGCGACGGAGTGGGCCGCGCCGGCGACGTACCCGGTCGCCTCCTCGAACAGGCCCGCCGGGCAGTCGACGAGCGACAGCGGGATCTGGTTCGCTCCGCCGACGTTGCGGGCGGCAAGCACTTCGCTGATCGCGTCGGCGGTGGGCTCGAGCGGGCCAGCTGGATCCGCGAGTTCGGGGTGTTCGCGAGACCCTGGTCGAGCCGGTGGGTCAGCTTGCCCTCGCGCGGGAACGCGTCGACGGCCAGCACGATGTCGGTCCGCTGCGAGGCGAGCGCGTCGGCGAGCAGCGCGGTGACGATCGACGTCCCGCTCAGCGGCACCGGGCCGATCACGCCGATCATCCGGCCGATCCCGATCGGGCGGCGGATGATCGCGATGTTCTCCACGTCGCGTTGCATCCGGCCCGAGGCGCCGGCGATGTAGGCCGCCTCCGCGGCGAACCTGCCGATCCGGCGCAGGAAGCCGCCCGAGCCGGTCCGGTCCTCGTGCTGCAGCCCGACCGACCCAGTTGCCACCGGCAACGGCCCGGCGAGCGGGTCTTGGTACGCCGGGGCGTAGGCATGCGCGTCCGGTCCCCCGTCAGGCGCCGGGTTGTCCCACGAGCTCGCCTCCTGCGGCGGCATCTGCTGCGTCGGCGGTTGCGTGTACTGCTGCTGGTACGGCGCCGGTGGCACCTGCGGCACCGGCCCGTACGGCGGCTGCTCGTACTGCTGCACCGGCGGTTGCTGATACTGCGGGTACTGCGGCGCCTGCTGATACTGCTGGGCCGGGTCGTACTGCGGCTGCTGCTGATACCCCTGGTCATACTGCGGCGGGTACTGCTGCTCATACCCCGGCTGCACGTACTCCTGCGGCGGGTAGCCCTGAGGCGGCGGATAAGCCTGCTGCGGAGGCGGATAGCTCTCCTGCTGGTAGTTCTGCTGCTCCGGCACCGGGTAGTTCTGCGGCGGGTAGTTCTGCGGCGGCGGTTGATAGGGCGCCTGGTTGTACTGCGGCTGCACGTACTCGGGCTGCTGCTCCTGCGGCGGCACCGGCGCACCCCACCCACTGCCGGCAGGCGCGGGCACCGCCGGCATCGTCGGCGGCGGGTACTGCTCCAGACCAGGCGCACCCTCCTCTCCACCCACAGCAGGGGCGGAGGCGGCACCGGATGGCGCGGCGGCGTTCTCAGCCGCCGCAGACCCGTCGTCGAGGCGGTTCATCAGCTCCGCCCGCCAGTTGGACCCGGTCATACCATCCGATCAGAAGACATCGAGCAGATCGCTGAACACCCCGAATGCTCCGAGTACCAGCGGGATCAGCGCCACCACGGCCAGCACCTGGAGCTGGTCCAGGACCTGGCCGAGCCGGACCTGCACGTGGTCCTGCGGCGTCCAGCTCAGGCCGAAGGCTCCGACTATCGCCACCACCACGAGTAGTCCGCCTGCGACAAGTGTGCCACCCACCGACTGCTGGGACAGTTCCTGGACCAGCGCGGCGACCACAACTCCCGCCGCGGCGAACAGCCCCAGCACCTCCGCGGCCAGCGGGTACAGCCGCGACCGGGCGCACAACAGCAACGCCAGCACGGATGCAACGTCGGCCAGGAGGGTGACACTCCTGGCCGACGGTTGATCGTTGTACTGCGAGCGCGTGGGGTCCTTGTACTGCTAGCGCGCCACTCGCTTGGCGGCGGTCTTCTTCGCCGGCGCCTTCTTGGCCGCGGTCTTCGTCGCCACCTTCTTCGCAGCCCCGGTCGCGACCTTCTTCACCGCACCGTTGGCCGCCTTCTTGGCAGCACCATTGGCCGTCTTCGTCGCAGCGCCGTTCGCGGTCTCCTGAGCGGTCGTCGTAGTATCGCCGGACTTCGCAGCGGCCGCGAGCTTCTTGGCGCTCGGCTTCGCGGCACGACCGTGCAGGATCTCCGCGAGGAACTCACCCGTGTAGGAGTTCGGGTTCGCTGCGACGTCCTCCGGGGTCCCTTCCGCGACGAGCGTGCCACCACGGCGGCCGCCGTCGGGACCGAGGTCGACGATCCAGTCCGCGGTCTTGATCACGTCGAGGTTGTGCTCGATGACGAGCACCGAGTTGCCCTTGTCCACCAGGCTGCCGAGCACGCCCAGCAGCTTGCGGATGTCCTCGAAGTGCAGACCGGTGGTCGGCTCGTCCAGCACGTAGACCGTGCGCCCGGTCGACCGCTTCTGCAGCTCCGATGCCAGCTTGACCCGCTGCGCCTCACCGCCGGACAGGGTCGGTGCGGGCTGTCCGAGCCGCACATACCCGAGACCGACCTCGTTCAGCGTGGTCAGGTGCCGGGCGATCGCCGGGATCGCCGCGAAGAAGTCGGCGGCCTCCTCGATCGGCATGTCCAGGATGTCCGCGACCGTCTTGCCCTTGTAGTGCACCTCGAGCGTCTCCCGGTTGTACCGGGCGCCGTGGCACACCTCGCAGGGCACGTAGACGTCGGGCAGGAAGTTCATCTCGATCTTCAGCGTGCCGTCACCCGAGCAGGCCTCGCAGCGGCCGCCCTTGACGTTGAACGAGAACCGGCCCTGCTGGTAACCCCGGACCTTCGCCTCCGGCGTCTCCGCGAACAGCTTGCGGACGTGGTCCCAGACTCCCGTGTACGTCGCCGGGTTCGACCTCGGCGTCCGTCCGATCGGTGACTGGTCGACGTGGATCACCTTGTCGACGAGCTCCATGCCGGAGATCTTCGTGTGCCGGCCGGGGATCGTCCGGGCGCCGTAGATCTGCCGCGCGAGCGACGTGTAGAGGATGTCGTTCACGAGCGTCGACTTGCCCGAGCCGGACACACCGGTGACCGCGACGAAGACCCCGAGCGGGATCGTCACGTCGATGTCCTGCAGGTTGTGCTCGCGCGCGCCGTACACGGTGAGCTCGCGGCCCTCCGTCAACGGCCGGCGCACCGGCGGGATCGGGATCTCGCGACGGCCGGAGATGTAGGCGCCGGTGATCGAGTCCGGGTGGTTGCGCAGGTCCTCGACCGTGCCGGAGACGACAACCTGGCCGCCGTGCTCACCGGCACCCGGGCCGATGTCGACCACCCAGTCGGCGTGGTCGATGGTGTCCTCGTCGTGCTCGACCACGATCAGCGTGTTACCCAGGTCCTTCAGCCGGACCAGGGTGTCGATCAGCCGGCGGTTGTCCCGCTGGTGCAGACCGATCGACGGCTCGTCCAGCACGTAGAGCACGCCGACCAGGCCGGAGCCGATCTGCGTCGCGAGCCGGATCCGCTGCGCCTCACCGCCGGACAGCGAGCCGGCCGGCCGGTTCAGCGCCAGGTAGTCCAGGCCCACGTCGAGCAGGAACCGCAGCCGCTCGCCGATCTCCTTGACCACCCGCTCCGCGATCTGCTTCTCCCGCGGGCTCAACTCCATGTCGGCGAGGAACGCGTGCACCTCGTCGATCGACATCGCGCTCACCTCGGCGATGTTCTTGCCGCCCATCGTGACCGCGAGCGAGATCGGCTTCAGCCGGGCGCCGTTGCACGCGAGGCACGGGACCTCGCGCATGTAGCCCTCGAAGCGCTCCCGGCTGGTGTCGCTGGACGACTCCGCGTGCCGCCGCTCGACGTACGGGATCACCCCTTCGAAGGTGGTGTAGTACGAGCGCTCGCGGCCGTAGCGGTTCTTGTACGAGACGTGCACCTGGCGGTCGTGCCCGGTCAGCAGCGACTTCTTCGCCTTGGCCGGGAGTTCGCCGAACGGCGTACTCGTCTTGATCTTGAGGTCCTTGGCGAGCGCGCCGAGCAGCCGCTCGAAGTACTGCGAGACGTTCTGGCCCGACCAGGGTTGGATCGCGCCCTCGTCGAGGGACTTCGACGGGTCCGGGACCAGCAGCTCCGGATCCACCTCCATCCGGGTGCCGAGCCCGGAGCAGACCGGGCAGGCGCCGTACGGCGAGTTGAACGAGAACGAGCGCGGCTCCAGCTCGTCGATCGCCAGGGGATGGTCGTTCGGGCAGGCGAGCTTCTCGGAGAACCGGCGCTCGCGGTGCGGGTCGTCGTCCGGCAGGTCGACGAAGTCCAGCGTGACGATGCCGCCGGACAGGCCGAGCGCGGTCTCCACCGAGTCGGTCAGCCGCTGCTTCGCGGAACCCTTGACCGCGAGCCGGTCGACCACGACGTCGATGGTGTGCTTCTTCTGCTTGTCCAGCTTCGGCGGCTCGGTCAGCTGGATGGTCTCGCCGTCCACCCGGGCGCGGGAGAAGCCCTGACCGGTCAGCTGCCGGAAGAGGTCGAGGTACTCCCCCTTGCGGCCGCGGATGACCGGCGCGAGCACCTGGAATCGGGTGCCCTCGTCCAGGTCGAGGACGCGGTCCACGATCTGCTGCGGGGTCTGCCGGCTGATCGGCTCCCCGCACTCGGGACAGTGCGGCCGGCCCGCGCGGGCGAACAGCAGCCGGAGGTAGTCGTAGACCTCGGTGATCGTGCCGACCGTCGAGCGCGGGTTCTTCGAGGTGGACTTCTGGTCGATCGAGACCGCGGGCGACAGGCCCTCGATGAAGTCGACGTCCGGTTTGTCCATCTGGCCGAGGAACTGGCGCGCATACGCCGACAGCGACTCGACGTAGCGCCGCTGGCCCTCAGCGAAGATCGTGTCGAAGGCCAGGCTGGACTTGCCGGACCCGGACAGCCCGGTGAAGACGATCATGGCGTCGCGTGGCAGGTCGAGCGAGACGTCCTTCAGGTTGTGCTCACGCGCTCCACGCACGATCAGACGATCAGACACAAGCTCACTCTCAGCCGTTCTCGAGGGTTTCGTGGGACGCTCCGGGTGCCCATCAACAGGCTTCCCGACACGCTCCGGGGACATGCCCGATCATGCTAACGAGGTCCTCCGACAAAAACTTCCGCGAAGTCTCCGGCGGCCGAGGTACAGCCTCTTCGAAAGCATATTCGATAGTCTTCGACCATGGTCGCACCCCTGCAAACGAGCCGGCTGCTGCAAGAGTTACCGTCCGCTAACCGGAGACTCCTGGCCACCTCCGCCCGGCTGACGGACGCCGACGTACTGCGCCCGTCGCTGCTGCCCCGCTGGACTCTCGGGCACGTGCTCAGCCATGTCGCCCGCAACGCCGACGCCCTGGTGAATCTGTGTGACTGGGCTCTCACCGGTGTGCGCAAGCCGATGTACGTGTCCGTGGAGGCCCGCGAGTCCGACATCGAGGCAGGCGCCGCGCGGCCGATCGCAGTACAGCTCCAGGATATCCAGGCGGCCGAAGCCCGGCTGCTGGAGCGGTTCGAGGATCTGCCGGCCGAGGCCTGGGCCGCGGAGGTCACCTGGCCCAGCGGGACGACCCGTACCGCGGACCAGATCGTGGTGGCTCGCCTCAACGAACTGGAGGTGCACCACGTCGACCTGGGCCTCGGCTACACCTTCGACGACGTACCGGCCGAGTCCCGCGAGGTGCTGCTGACCTACGTGACCACCCGGTGGCCCGACGACTTCAACGCAGTACTGCGGAGCTCGGACTCGACCTGGTCGTCGCCTGAGCGGCCCGCCGGTGCAAGGATCGTCACTGGCGACACCGCGGCGCTGCTGGGCTGGGCGCTCGGCCGGACCGACGGGAGCACCCTCACGCTCGAGGGCACGCTGCCGGAACCGCCGCCCTGGGGATGACACGAGCTATGGGAGAACGCATGACGGAGTATCACGGCAACGTCCATGTCGGTGGCCCCGCGCAGACGCACGAGCTCGCGCAACTGATGATCACCAAGGTCGCCGTGGGCCCGATGGACAACAACGCGTACCTGTTGCGCTGCCGGCTCACCGACGAGCAGGTGCTGATCGACGCCGCCAACGACGCGGACACCCTGCTGAACGTGATCGGCTCCGAGGGCATCAGCAAGGTGATCACCACGCACCGGCACGGCGACCACTGGCAGGCCCTCGCCGAGGTCGTCGCGCGGACCAGCGCCCAGACCCTCGCCGGGCAGTACGACGCCGAGGGCATCGAGGTGCCGACCGACGAGCCCGTCGAGGACGGCGACCGCATCCACTTCGGCCGGATCGGACTCGAGGTGATCCATCTCGTCGGCCACACGCCTGGCTCGATCGCCCTGCTGTACGACGACCCGACCGGGCCGCCGCATGTGTTCACCGGCGACTCCCTGTTCCCGGGTGGTGTCGGCAACACTCGCGGTGACGCCGAGAACTTCCTGTCGCTGCTGAACGACGTGGAGACCAAGCTCTTCGACCGGCTCCCGGACGAGACCTGGGTCTACCCCGGCCACGGTGCCGACACCTGCCTCGGGGCCGAACGCCCCAGCCTCCCGGAGTGGCGCGCCCGCGGCTGGTAGACCCGTCGACGCTGATCGACCGACCTCCGGTGATCAGCGCGGTGGCCCGCTCGAAGTACGACCGGGACCCTAGGCTTCGGGTGTGAATGGATTCGCCGCTTATGACCCTGAGGCTTCTCGCCGCCCTGCGAACGACGTGATCTCGGTGCGGGGTGGGCGGGCTGCTGATCTCGCCATCTGCGCGGAGTTGATCGTGTCGCGGACCGGTGGGCCGGCCGAGGAGCGCGTCGAGCGACTGCGGGTTGATCTCGAGGATCCGGAGCGGTACGTCGCTGTTGCCTGCGCGGGGTCCGGGGCGGACGAGCAGGTGGTCGGTTATGGCGGGGTGATTCGGCATGAGCGGTTGCCTGAGCATCCAGCCGATACAGCGCCGAGTGGGTATTTCCTGATCGGGCTGATCGTCGCGCCAGGGTGGCGGCGGCACGGGATCGGCGAGCTGCTCACGCTCGCGCGGATGCGGTGGACGGCCGAGCGCGCCGACTCCATCTTCTACTTCGCGAACCTCGCCAACGGCGCGATCCTCGACCTCCACCAGAGGTTCGGGTTCGAGGAGGTGACCCGCGACTTCACCTTTCCGGGCGCTCCCCTGCAGCCCGGTACCTGCGTACTCCTGCGGGCGCCCCTCGTCGGGCAGTGGAAGCAATTGCCTGGTTGAGGGTTTGGTTGAGGGTTAGGGGTTCAGTCGGTCAGTTCGGCGGGGTGGGCTACTACGTCTACTAGGGCGCCGTTGCGAACTGCCGTGATTTCTGTTCGGCGGCCGATGGCGTCAGCGAACAGCTGGCGTTGGAGGGATTGGGCGTCCCGGAGCGGGGTGCCGTCGACGGCCAGGACCAGGTCACCCTGGCGTAGGCCGGCCAGGGCGGCGGGGCTGCCTGAGATCACCTCGACTACTCGCAGGGCGGATCGCTGGCCGAAGCGCTCGGCCAGTTGTGGGCGGAGCGGTGCCGGGGTTGTCACCAGGCCGAGGTACGCGCGGCGGACGCGGCCGTCGTGCAGCAGCGAGTAGATGATGCGCCGCGTCGTCGGATTCATCGGTACCGCGAGACCGAGGCCGATGCCCGCGACCGCGGTGTTGATGCCGATCACCCGGCCATTGCCATCGGCAAGTGCTCCGCCCGAGTTGCCCGGGTTCAGCGCCGCGTCGGTCTGGATCACGTCCTCGATGATCCTGCTCGCCGTTCCCAGGCGGACCGGCAGAGAACGCCCGAGAGCGCTCACCACACCCGCTGTGACACTGCCCGCCAGGCCGAGCGGATTGCCCACGGCAACCACCAGGTTCCCGACCTTCAGCCGATCCGCGTCCCCGTACTCCGGTGGATCCGGGATCTCCCGGTCGGCTCGCAGTACCGCCAGGTCGGACAACCGGTCCACCCCGGCCACGCGCGCCTGCGCCGTCGTACCGTCCGCGAACTCGGCGGTCGCGCCGCTGCCGTCGCCGACCACGTGTGCGTTCGTGAGCAGGTGCCCGTCTCCCGTGAGCACCACGGCCGACCCGGACGAGTCACCGCGCCGCCCCTGCACCCGCAGGCTCGCCACCCTCGGGATCAAATGCTCCGCCACTCCCGAGACCACCCGGGAGTAGGCGTCCAGTACGTCGTCATCCATCATCACGCTGCCTCCTGATTACATCATTACCCCGCAATCAAGCGCTGGCAGCACTCTGGCGCCGAACTTCCTGCCCGCAGCTGGTGACGCCCGCTCGCTCGACCCCGGTGGGGAGGGCAGGAGAACTCCGGAAAACACGAAGGGCACCGACCTGGTCGGTGCCCTCGTAGGGGTCGGGCTGACAGGATTTGAACCTGCGATCTTTCGGCCCCCAGCCGAACGCGTTACCAAACTACGCCACAGCCCGAACACTTGCTCCTCAGGAGCGAGCGGGTAAACCTTACCCCATTCCCGGGGCGTTTCTCACCACGGGTCGCGGGTGTCTCGATGGACGTGCGGACCCTGTTCCGGGGCCCGTCGGACCGGGCCGCGACCTGGTGAGCAGGGCCGCGGCCACACCGTTGCTTACGGCAACGAGAAGCCGGTCAGCGCTTCTCTTTCTTCTTCCGCGGGCGGATCTGGACGTGCACCGGGCTGCCGACGAAGCCGAAGTCCTCGCGCAGCCGGCGTTCGATGAAGCGTTGGTACGACGGCTCGAACGCGCCGGAGGTGAAGATCGCGAAGGTCGGGGGCATCGTGGTCGCCTGGGTGCCGAACAGGATCTTCGGCTGCTTGCCGCTGCGCACCGGGTGCGGGTGCGCAGCGACCAGGCGGCCGAGGAACGCGTTCAGCTGGCCGGTCGGGACGCGGGTCTGCCAGCCGTCCAGCGCGGCCTCGATGGCGGGCACGAGCTTCTCCATGTGCCGGCCGGTCAGCGCGCTGATGTTCACCCGCGGCGCCCAGCGGAACTGGACCAGGTCGCGGTCGATCTCGCGCTCCAGGTAGTAGCGCCGGTCCTCGTCGACCATGTCCCACTTGTTGTAGGCGATCACCAGCGCCTTGCCGGCTTCCTCGACCGAGTTCATGATCCGCAGATCCTGCTCGCTCATCGGCTCGGAGGCGTCGATCACCACGACGACCACCTCTGCACGCTCGATCGCGCTGTTGGTGCGCAGGCTGGCGTAGTACTCGTGGCCCTGGACGTTCTTCACCTTGCGGCGGATGCCGGCGGTGTCGATGAACCGCCAGGGCTTCCCGCCCAGCGTGATGAACTCGTCCACCGGGTCGACCGTCGTCCCGGAGACGTCGCTGACGACGACGCGGTCCTCTTTGGCCACCTTGTTCAGCAGCGAGGACTTGCCGACGTTCGGCTTGCCGACGATCGCGACCCGGCGCGGTCCCCCGGTCTCGGCATCCCGCTCGCGCGGTGCCTCCGGCAGAGCGGCCAGGACGGCGTCCAGCATGTCGCCGGTACCGCGGCCGTGCATCGCCGACACCGGGAACGGCTCCCCGATGCCCAGGCTCCACAGGTTCATCGCCTCGGCCTCGACACGCTGGTCGTCGACCTTGTTGGCGGCCAGCACGACCGGCTTGCCGGACTTGCGCAACACCCGTACCACGGCCTCGTCGGCGTCGGTGATCCCGACGGTGGCGTCCACGACGAACAGCACGGCGTCCGCGGCGTTGATCGCCACCTCGGCCTGAGCGGCGACCAGCGCGGCCATGCCGACGGCGTCGGGGTCCCAGCCACCCGTGTCGACCACGGTGAACTCGCGCCCGGACCAGTTCGCGTCGTACGGGACCCGGTCGCGGGTGACGCCGGGTGTGTCCTCGACCACAGCCTCGCGGCGGCCGATGATCCGGTTCACCAACGTGGACTTGCCGACGTTCGGCCGGCCGACGATCGCCAGCACGGGGACAGGGCCCCGGTCCTCGCGGTCGTGGGTCGTCTCGGCGAAGGCATCGCCGTAGCCGGTGGGCAGGTCACTCATCAGGATCCTTCTGGTCTGGCTTACCCGGGAGTGGGTGGCCGGTGGCTTCGACGGCCGCCCGGACATGCGCCCGCAACACCTCGCCGATCTGGTCGGCAACCGCGCGAACGTCGGAGTGCCTCCGAGGAAAGGGTACGCGGTCCACGGCGAAGCTCTCGCCATACACCACGTCCACCCGGCTCCCCCTGGGCGGGAAGTGCTCCACGTTCCCACCCGGCAGCCGGGTCCCCAGCAGCGCCACGGGCAGGATCGGGGCCCCGGTCACCATGGCCAGGTAGGCGACCCCGGTCCGGATCCGGCGGAAGTCGCCCGGCCCCCTGGTGCCTTCGGGGTAAACGCTCAGCACGCGGCCGTCCCGCAGTACCTGGATAGACCGGCGGATGGCCCAGACGTCGTACGTCGAACGGTCGACGGGAATCTGCCCGGCACGTTGCAGGAGGAACCCCTGGAGACCGGCGAAGGCCTCGATCTTGCCGAGCTGGTGGAGCATCCTCGGGGCGGTGGAACCCAGCAGCGGTCCGTCCAGCAGGCCGAGGTGGTTGGGGGCGAGCAGTACCGGGCCGGTCCGGGGGAAGTTGCCCTCGTGGTGCACGGTCACCTGGTAGCGCCGGCGGAAGTACGGCCCGACCAAATGGCGCATCACGCTGCCGAGCCGGTGCGGCAGCGGGGGAAGGTCGTCTGTGCGGGGCAGGTCCTGGTGCCCGGTCAGTTCGGCGGTCATGACTCCTGGTCGCGCGGCGCGGCCTCAGCCTCCTTCGCGAGCCGGCAGATCACGTCGACGACCTCCTCCAGGGACAGAGGGGTCGAATCGATCTCGACGGCGCCGTCGGAGGCCACCAGGAACTGCGAAACGGTGGCGTCGTCGGCGTCGCGGCGGACAATCTGGTCGCGCAACTGCTCCGCGGTGACCGCATCGGCCAGTTCGGCCTTGCGGCGGGCCATCCGGGCGTCCTGGTCGGCGGTCAGCAGCACCTTCAGCTCGGCCTGTGGAGCGACCACGGTCGCGATGTCACGGCCCTCGACCACCGCCCCGCCGGTCGGCTGGGACTGCGCGATGATCTCGCGCTGGCGGCGGATCAGCTCCTTGCGCACGTCCAAGTTGGTGGCGATCTTGCTGACGCTGGCGCTGATCCGCGGGTCCCGGATCGCCTCCGTCACGTCGGTGCCGTCGGCCGCGAACTGGGCCCGCTGCGGATCCGTGCTGACCGACAGCACCAGCGCCCGGGCACGCTCGGCGACCGCGGCGGTGTCGTCCAGGTCGAGGCCGTGTTCCAGCGCCGACCAGGTCACCGCCCGGTACATCGCTCCGGTGTCGAGGTAGCGCAGCCCCAGCTTGGTCGCGACACCGCGGGCGGTACTCGACTTGCCGGAACCGCTCGGGCCGTCAACAGCGATGATCATGGGCCGAAGGTTACCGGTGAACGGACCAGCCACGTTCGGTCAGTACCCGGACCAGCTGATCCACCGAGGCCGGTTTGACCGCCAGCTCGACCTCACCCACCGGGCGACCCGGGCTGTGGTCGATCCGCAAGTCCTCGACGTTGGCGCCGGACTCGGCCGCATCCGCGAACAGCCGGGCCAGCTGGCCGGGCCGGTCGGGAATGGTGACGAGCACCGGGACCAGCTCGATGTGCGGGGCGCCGTGCTTGCCGGGGACCCGGACCGCGCCGGACACGCCCTGGCCGAGGATCGAGGCGAGCTCCTCGCCCGCCTCCTCCTTGCCCAGGGCAACGAGCACCCGGTCGAGCTCGTCGCGGATCCGCTCCAGCAGGCCGGTGAGGGCGGTCGAGTTCGCGGACACGATCTGGGTCCACAGCCGGGGGTCGCCGGCCGCGATCCTGGTGACGTCGCGGACGCCCTGGCCGGAGAGCTCGAGGTGGGAGTTCGGTGCGTCGACGAGGGTGCCGGCCGCCAACGCGGACATCAGGTGCGGCAGGTGGGACACCCTGGCGACGGCTAGGTCGTGGTCCTCCACGGACAGCTCGACCGTACGAGCCCCGGCCGCCTCGGCGAGACGGCGTACGAGGTCGACGGCCTTGGGGTCGCTGGTCTCGTGCGGGGTGATCGCCCAGGTCGCGCCGTCGAAAAGATCCGCGCGGCCGGCTAGCGGGCCGGAGCGCTCGGAACCGGCCATCGGATGACTGCCGACGTAGCGGCTGAGGTCGTCGGTGAGGGCGGACGCGTCGGTGAGCGGCTTCGACTTCACGCTCGCCGCGTCGGTGATCACCGCGTCGGTCTGGCGCAACTGCTCGGCGATCACGGCGCCGACATGGTCAGGCGGTACTGCGACGACCACCAGCTGCGGCTCGATCTGGACCAGCCGCGAACCGGCGCCGATCCGCTCCGCCATCAGCGCGTTGTCCGGGTCGGCGTCCACCAGCTCGACCACCACGCCGAGCCGCCCGAGCGCCAGGCCGATCGACGTACCGATCAGGCCGGTGCCGACGATCCGGACCGGACCGCGCAGCTCCGTCATCGGGCGACCACCACTGCGGCCTTCACTGGGGCCTTCACTGGGCGCCGGTCAGGTCCGGGCGCAGGCTGACGGCGCCGTGCAGGTAGATGTGCTGGATCTTCTCCCGCGAGCGCGACGTCTCCGCGTGCACCATCATCCGGACCACCCGCGGCAGCGCGTGCGGTACGTCGATCTCCTGCATGCACATCAACGGGACGTCCGTCAGCCCGATCTGCCGGCCGGCCACCGCCGGGAACTCCGAGTGCAGGTCCGGCGTGACGGTGAACAGGATGCTGATCAGGTCCGCGGAATCGAGATCGTTCGCCTCGAGTACCGCCCGGACCAGCTCCGCGGTCCGCTCGAGCAGATGCTCCCGCTCATCCACCTCGAGCTGAGTGGCCCCCCGGATCGCCCGTACCGCCACAGCGCCTGCCTCCTAGTTCGTAGTCCCGACCTACCTCAACCCTAGGACAGCCCCGCCACCAGACGGACAGCCGTCTCGCATTCCGCACCCCAACCCCCACTCAGCGGCGGCCTCAGGCGGCGGCTCGACCGATCAGGGTTACTGCTAGGTGGTCTGCGCCTCGGCCGCGTCCACGGTTTGTTCCAGGAGAAGAGAAATGGTCATGGGGCCTACGCCGCCGGGGACGGGGGTGATGAGGCTGGCTACCTGGCTGGCTTCTTCGAAGTGGACGTCGCCGGTGTTGTTCTCGTTGTAGCCGGCGTCGATGACGACCGCGCCGGGCTTCACCCAGCTGCCGCGGACGAAGTTCGCCTTGCCCACCGCGGCGACCACGATGTCGGCGGTCTTCACGATCTCTGCCAGGTCGCGAGTCTTCGAGTGGGTGTAGGTGACCGTCGCGTTCGATGCCAGGAGCAACATCCCCACCGGCTTGCCGAGGATCGGGCTGCGGCCGATGACGACCGCGTGCGCGCCGGCCAGCGGTACGTCGTACGCCTCGAGCAGGCGGATGATCCCACCCGGCGTGCACGAGCGGAACCCGGGCTCACCGAAAGCCATCGCCGCGAACGAGTGCATCGTGACCCCGTCGACGTCCTTGGCCGGGTCGATCGCCTCGAACGCGGCACGCTCGTCGATGTGAGCCGGTACTGGGTGCTGCAGCAGGATCCCGTGCACCTTGGGGTCGTCGGAGAGCTTCTGCAGTTCGGCGACGAGTTCCTCGGTGGTGGTCTCGGCCGGCAGGACTACGCTGAGCGAGCCGATTCCCGCCTTTTTGCTGCGGTTCTGCTTCATCCGGACGTACGTCGCCGACGCCGGGTCGTCCCCGACCAGCACGGTCGCCAGGCAGGCCTCGACGCCGGTCGCGTCCTTCAACGCCTTCGCGCGGTCGGCGGCCTTCGCCACCATCTCCGCGGCGAGGTCCGTCCCCACCATCAGCCGAGCGGCTTCGCGGGGCGCGGCCTTGGCGTCGTCCGGGTTCGAGAACGTGAGGGTGTGGTTGCTGGGAGAGGTCATGGCGCGCTCCTTCGGGCGTCGACGAACAGGTCGGTGGCCCAGGCGCGCGGCTGCTGGTCGACGGATTCGCCGACGGACCGTTCCCCGGTGGTACACCACCTCAACGCCAGTAGCGGTCCGTGGTGAAGTTTACCGCGCCGCTCCCCCGGCCTCGTCCGCGCCGAGGAAGAACTCGCGGCAGCTGTCCAATCCGGAGATCTCAACCGGCCGGCGGTCGACCTGCTGCCAGTTCTCGCGGGTCAGCCGGAGGCGATCCGAGATCACGACCTCGCCGTGCAGGACGTCGCGGGAGATGCCGTCCGGGAGGTAGCCGAGCTTTCGGGACACGCCCTGGGACCCGACGTTGTCCTGGAAGACCTCCGAGAGAGCCGCTTCCGCGCCGAGTCCCTCGAACGCGAGGTGCAACAGCGCAGTACGGGCTTCGGTGCCGAGGCCTTGGCCGTGGTGGGCCAGGCCCAGCCATGACGAGGTCTTCACCTCGCGGAGGGTGGCGAACTCTCGGGACCCGAGCGTCACGAGACCGACCGGCTGGTCATCTTGGAACGCGCCCAGGTTGAGATCCCAATCGTCTGGAGTCCAGCTGCCGAGGGAACTCCAGTGTCCCTGGAGCACGTACCGCGCTCGCTCGGCGGGAGGTAGATCGGTCCACGGGGTCAGGAAGGGCCGTTCGCCTGCTTTGTGGACACCTTCGGCGGCGAGATCGGCGAGCGCCGACAACTCCTGCTCGTCGGGGAGGCGGAGTACGAGCCGTTCGGTGGTCAGCCGGAGGCCTCGGAGCGGCCAATGATCTATCAGCACGCGAACATCCTCGGGCTCTGGATCACTCCCGGCAAACGGATTAAGCCGCGCCGACGAGTCCCGCGACGTGCGGGTCGCTGGTCAGAGAAGGCCTGCGTGGTCGAGGGTCAGGTAGGCCGCGTCGGTGCCGGTCATTGCGCCGGGCGTGCGGAGTTCGCGGCGGAACTCTTCGACGGTGAGTTCCACCGGGACGCAGTCCTCGGTCTCGTCCAGGTGCTGCACGCCGTCCGGCCGGCAGCCGCGGGCGATCGCGACGTACTTGCGGTACACCGACGAGGCCGACGACCAATGCCAGCCGACCACCTCGATCGACTCGCAGGTATAGCCGGTCTCCTCTTCCAACTCCCGGCGACCGGCGGCGGCCGGCTCCTCGCCGGGGTCGATCAGACCACCCGGGAGGTTGGTGACGATCTGGTCAGGGCCGGCTCGGAACATGCGCACGGTGACGATCCGGCCTTCCGGGGTAAGCGGCAGCACGGTGATACCCGCGGTGATCCCGGCCGAGAGCTTCGGGCCGAAGACATCCCAGTCCACCTCCCGGCCGTCTGGTAACCGGTAGCGCCGCAGCCGGACCGTCAGGAACCCTTCGGACCCAGGCTTCTCGTCCAGGAGCACCCAAGGCTCCGGATCCCCCGGCCGGCGACCATCGGCCTGCGCCTCCGGCAACCGGCCGTCAGCCCTGGGTCGCTCGTCAGCGCGGGGGCGAGAAAGAGCGTCGTCCGCCGCGGGAGGTGTTCCCGCGGCGGACGATTCGTGGTTGCTCACAGAGGGCGGTCGGTGTCCGGGTCCTCGGGCGGCGCGATCGGAGCGTCGTCCTCGGGCGGCGCCACCGGGGCGTCGTCGGCGGACGAGGAGTCGCTCTCGTAGGTGCCGCCGTTCACCGTCTCCGCCGTCTCCGCGTGCACGGCCGGCTCGGACGGGGAGGTGTCGGGCCTGGACTCGGACAGGATCCGGGCCAGCGTCTCCTCCGAGATCCGCTTGAACTTGCGCACCTGGGTGCGGGTCCGGTCCAGGACGGCGACCTCGATCTGGTCCGGCTCGAGCTGCCGGGTCTCGGTGCCGTCGTGGCCGAGGGCGTCCACCGCGAGCCGGAGCGCGCCCGCGAGCGAGATGCCCTCCGAGTAGTGCTCGCCCACGTAGTCCGCCACCTGCTCGGCCGGGCCGCCCATCACGGCGTATCCCCGGACGTCGGCGATCGAACCGTCGTACGTGAGGCGGTAGATCTGGTCCTCGGCGGCGGTGGAGCCGATCTCGGCGACCAGGATCTCCACCTCGAGCGGCTTCTCGCCGCCGGAGGAGAAGATCGCGCCGAGCGTCTGGGCGTAGGCGTTCGCCAGCGCCCGGCCGGTGACGTCACGGCGGTCGTAGGAGTACCCGCGCATGTCCGCCAGCCGCACGCCGGCGATCCGCAGGTTCTCGAACTCGTTGTACCGGCCGACGGCGGCGAACGCCATCCGGTCGTAGATCTCGGCCACCTTGTGCAACGCGGGAGACCGGTTCTCCGCGACGAACAGGATGCCGTCGGCGTACTGCAGGGCGATCGCGCTGCGGCCCTTGGCGATGCCCTTGCGGGCGAAGTCGGCCCGGTCCCGCATCAGCTGTTCGGGTGAGACGTAGAACGGAACGCTCATGGAAATCCTTCTTATCGAGGCGCGGGCGGGCTCAGGTCAGCGGTGCGGCCGGGCCGTCCGGACGCTGCCGCCGGGCGGCGACGATGGAGTCGACGATCGCGCCGACCTCCTCCTCGGGCATCCGCTGGTAGCCGTCCGAGGTGACCACGCCGATCACCGGGAAGATCCGCCGGGCCATGTCCGGCCCACCGGTCGCGGAGTCGTCGTCGGCCGCGTCGTACAGCGCCTGGATCGTCGCCGTCACGCAGTCGGTCGCCGACATGCCGTCCCGGTAAAGCTTCTTCAGCGCGCCGCGGGCGAACAGCGAGCCCGAGCCGACGCTGTGGAAGGCAGTCTCCTCGTACCGTCCGCCGGTCGGGTCGTAGGAGAAGATCCGGCCGCCCTTCAGGTCGTGGTCGTAGCCCGCGAACAGCGGCACCACGGCCAGGCCCTGCATCGCCAACGCGAGATTGCCGCGGATCAGCGCGCTCAGCCGGTTGGACTTGCCGTCCAGGCTGAGCGTGGTGCCCTCGAGCTTCTCGTAGTGCTCCAGCTCGACCTGGAACAGCCGCACCATCTCCACCGCGAGCCCGGCGCTGCCGGCGATCCCGACGCACGAGTACTCGTCGGCGGGGAACACCTTCTCGATGTCCCGCTGAGCGATGATGTTGCCCATCGTCGCGCGCCGGTCGCCGGCCATCACGACGCCGCCGTCGAAGGTGGCGGCGACGATCGTGGTGCCGTGCGGGACGTCCTTGGACAGGTCACCTGTCCCCAGGGAGCGTCGTCCGGGCAACAGGTCGGGCGCGTGCCCGGCCAGGAAGTCCATGAAGGACGAGCCACCTGGGGTCAGGAAGGCTTCCGGCAACCGGCCGGAGGCATCGAATGTCATCTAGCGGTTCACTCCCCACCCTTTTGCACGAAGCCGCGGACGAACTCTTCCGCGTTCTCCTCGAGCACCTCGTCGATCTCGTCGAGGATCGAGTCGACGTCGTCGTCGAGCCGTTCCTTGCGCTCAGCGACGTCCTCGCTCGACTTGGCCTCGGTGACCTCTTCCTCGGTCGACGAGCGCTTCGTCTGCTTGTGCTGCTGTCCGCCGTCCTTCGCCATGGCACACACCTCCTAGAACCGCCGCCCAGGAGGGCCGCCCAACCGACCCTCACTGTGACATCTATATGGCGACCCTACCCGGCGGCGCCCCCAGTAATGGTGCGAACCAGGTCACTCGCGGTGTCGCACTGGTCCAGCAGCGCTCCGACATGTGCTTTCGTACCGCGCAGCGGGTCCAGCGTGGGAATCCGCTGGAGCGACTCCCGGCCCGGCAGGTCGAAGATCACCGAGTCCCACGAGGCCGCCGCCACCTGCCCGGCGTACTGCTGCATGCAGCGGCCGCGGAAGTAGGCGCGGGTGTCCGTCGGCGGGTGCGAGACGGCCATCCGGATCTCCTCGTCGCTGACCAGGCGCTGCATCCGGCCGGCCTTGACCAGCTTGTAGTACAGCCCTTTGTCCGGACGAAGATCGGCGTACTGCAGGTCGACCAGGTGCAGCTTCGGGTCGTCCCACTCCAGTCCGTCGCGGTCGCGGTAGGACTGCAGCAACTTCAGCTTGGCGACCCAGTCGAGCTGGTCGGCGAGCTTCATCGGGTCGGTGGCGAGCTGGTCGAGCACCTGCTCCCAGCGGTACAGGACGTCCTTGGTCTGCCGGTCCGCGTCGTCGCCGTACTTGTCCTCGACGTACTTGCGGGCCTGCTCGAGGTACTCCGTCTGCAACTGGACCGCGGTCAGCTTGCGGCCGTCCTTCAGCGTCATCAGGTGCGTGCAGGTCGGGTCGTGGCTGACCTCGTGCAGCGCGGTGACCGGGCGGTCCACGCTCAGGTCGTCGGTCAGCCAGCCGTCCTCGATCATCGCCAGCACCAGCGACGTCGTACCGACCTTCAGGTAGATGGAGATCTCGGCCAGGTTCGCGTCGCCGATGATGACGTGCAGCCGGCGGTAGCGGTCCGGATTCGCGTGCGGCTCGTCGCGGGTGTTGATGATCGGGCGCTTCAGCGTCGTCTCCAGCCCGACCTCGACCTCGAAGTAGTCGGCCCGCTGGCTGATCTGGAAGCCGTGCGCGTTGCCGTCCTGGCCGATCCCGACCCGGCCGGCGCCGGTGACCACCTGGCGGCTGACGAAGAACGGCGTCAGGTGCCGCACGATCGACGCGAACGGCGTGGACCGGCGCATCAGGTAGTTCTCGTGCGACCCGTACGACGCGCCCTTGTTGTCCGTGTTGTTCTTGTAGAGGTTCAGCGGCGGAGCGCCGGGGATCTGCCGGGCCTGGCGCGCGCCCTCCATGATCACCAGCTCGCCGGCCTTGTCCCACACCACCACGTCGCGCGGGTTCGTACACTCGGGTGCGGAGTACTCCGGGTGGGCGTGGTCGACGTACAGCCGGGCGCCGTTGGTGAGGATGACGTTCGCCAACCCGGTCTCCTCGTCGGTGAGCTGGCTCGAATCCGCCACCTCCCGGCTCAGATCGAAGCCGCGCGCGTCCCGCAGCGGGTGCTCCTCGTCGAAGTCCCACCTCGTCTTGCGCGCCAGCGGCTGCGTCTGGGCATAACCGTTCACCACCTGGCTGGAGGTCAGCATCGGGTTGGCCCCGGGCTGGCCTGGAACTGAGATGCCGAACTCGGTCTCGGTCCCCATAATCCGCCGAACACTCATGCGATCGAGCCTACGCGGTCACGCCGACTAAAGGTGTTGCCGTGTCCACAGGGTTACCTGTGAGACTGCCCGAATGGACGAACAAGTGGCACTGCTCGACAGCGACGGCCGGGTGTGCGGATCCGCGCCACGTTCCGTCATGCGGCGCGACAACCTGCGCCACGGTGCGACCGGAGTACTGGTCCGGAACACGGCCGGTGACATCTACGTGCACCGCCGGACGCCCACCAAGGACGTCTACCCAGGACGGTACGACTTCGCGGCCGGCGGCGTCGTGGCGGCCGGTGAGGACCCGTACGACGCCGTCGTGCGCGAGCTGGCCGAAGAGCTGGGGATCACCGGCGTCGAGCTCACGCAACTGCCGGAGGGCGACTACGCGGACGAGTTCACCAGCTACCACGCTTACCTCTACACATGCGTCTGGGACGGCCCGGTGAAGCACCAGCCGGAGGAGGTCGAGTGGGGCGACTGGATGTCCCCCGCGGAGCTCGTAGCGCGGCTGGACGACCCCGAGTGGCCGTTCATGCCGGACACCGCCGCCCTGCTCGGTCCACTCGTCCGCAGCCTCGCATGAGGATCGAGGACAACGGCTGGGATAGCCGCGCCTGGCTGGAGGGCGACTGGCTGCACCGCGAACCACGCCGAGAGGAGGTCCGCCCGCGCCTGCTCGCCGAGACCCGCCTCCTCCCCTGGCTCGCCCCACAACTCCCCCTGCCCGTGCCGGTCCCCGAGCCCACCGAGTACGGCGTACGCCATCGTCTACTCGTCGGAGACCCACTAGAAGCAGGCAGTACTGCGCTGGGCCGCGAGCTCGGCTCATTCCTGAGAGCGCTCCACGAGGTGGATCCGGCGGAGGCCGTCGCCCATGGCGCGGTGGACGCGGAGACGGCGGCCGCGGAGAAGACGGTGTTCCTCGACGAGGCCCGGGCGCAGGTTGTGCCGCTGCTGCCGCAGTCAGCGCAGGCCGCCGGCATGGCGCTGCTGGAGCGGGTCGGCCGAGTCCGGACGGCTTTGGTGCACGCAGATCTCGGGTCGGACCACCTGCTTGTCGCTGACGGGCGAATCACCGGGATCATCGACTGGACCGATGCTGAGATCGGCGATCCCGCGCTGGACTTGTGCTGGCTGCTCAAGGGCGCACCAGAGGCCATTGCCGAGGGCGTCAGCGAGGCCTATGACGTCACCCCGGAGCTCCGCAGCAGGGCGCACGACTGGCACCAGCTCGGGCCTTGGTACGAGGTACACCGCGGGCTGCTGCTCGACCTGCCGGAAGACGTGGAGAGCGGTCTGGAGGGCATCCTGGCGCGCCTGTGAGCCGCTCTGGCGACCTGCTGGCGGGCTACTGCCGGCGGGACTACGGCTGGCGGGCGATGAAGCGGGAGATGGAGCGGGCGAGGTTGATGCCGACCAGGCCGCCCCAGCAGATGATGACGGCGAAAGTGCCTTCCATCTCGCCGGCGATGGCGGTGATCGGGATACCGGCCACGACGGAGACGATCGCGAGGGCGAGGCCGCCGGGGTCGTTCTCCTTGCTCGGCGGCCCGGTCCTGACCGGCTCCGGCGCGGCGACAGGGCGTTGGGCGATCCGGGCGTCGATCTTCTCCAGGAACGCGTCGATGATCTCGGGCTCGTAGTCCGGCCCCAACTCCTGCCGCGCGGCCACCGCGGCGCGCAGGTCCTTGCGAATCTCGTCCGTCGCCATACCCAGGAAGGTACGACAGCTTCCCCCTCCGACGGATCAGGGAAGACCCCGGTCCAACCCCCTGAGCCGCGCCTCAGCGTGCACCCGACAGCCGCCCGCGCCACCGCGTACTCCGCCTGGGCTGACAACGCCACAACCACCCCGGTCCGTGCGGACCGGGGTGGTTGTGGCGTCGCGTGATGGGCAGGTGTTACAGGTACTGCCCGGTGTTGGTGGCCGTGTCGATGGAGCGGCCGGGCTCGGTGCCCTGCTTGCCGGAGACGAGCGTACGGATGAAGACGATCCGCTCGCCCTTCTTGCCGGAGATCCGGGCCCAGTCGTCCGGGTTGGTCGTGTTCGGCAGGTCCTCGTTCTCCTTGAACTCGTCGACGCACGCCTGCAGCAGGTGCTGCACCCGCAGACCCTTCTGGTTCTCGTCCAGGTAGGCCTTGATCGCCATCTTCTTGGCCCGGTCGACGATGTTCTGGATCATCGCGCCGGAGTTGAAGTCCTTGAAGTACAGGACCTCCTTGTCACCGTTGGCGTAGGTGACCTCCAGGAAGCGGTTCTCGTCGGTCTCGGTGTACATCCGCTCGACGACCCGTTGGATCATCCCGTTCACGGTCTCCGACTTGTCGCCGGAGAACTCGCCGAGGTCGTCGGCGTGCAACGGGAGCGTCGTGGTCAGGTACTTCGAGAAGATGTCGCGGGCACCCTCGGCGTCCGGACGCTCGATCTTGATCTTCACGTCCAGCCGTCCGGGCCGCAGGATCGCCGGGTCGATCATGTCCTCACGGTTCGAGGCACCGATGACGATCACGTTCTCCAGACCCTCGACGCCGTCGATCTCGCTCAGCAACTGCGGGACGATGGTGTTCTCGACGTCGGAGGAGACACCGGAGCCGCGGGTGCGGAACAGCGAGTCCATCTCGTCGAAGAACACGATCACCGGCATGCCCTCGGAGGCCTTCTCCCGGGCCCGCTGGAAGACCAGCCGGATGTGCCGCTCGGTCTCGCCGACGTACTTGTTCAGCAGCTCGGGACCCTTGATGTTGAGGAAGAACGACCTGCCCTCGACACCGGTCTTCTCGGCCACCTTCTTGGCCAGCGAGTTCGCCACCGCCTTGGCGATCAGCGTCTTGCCACAGCCCGGCGGGCCGTACAGCAGGACGCCCTTCGGCGGCTTCAGCTCGTGTTCCAGGAACAGGTCCTTGTGCAGGTACGGCAGCTCGACCGCGTCCCGGATCTGCTCGATCTGGCCGAACAGGCCGCCGATCTGGGTGTAGTCGATGTCCGGCACCTCTTCGAGGATCAGCTCCTCGACCTCGGACTTCGGGATCCGTTCGTAGACATAGCCGGAGCGGGGCTCCAGCAGCAGCGAGTCGCCGGCCCGCAGGGGCTGGTCGAGCAGCGGCGACGCGAGCCGTACGACCCGCTCCTCGTCCGCCTGCGCGATGACCAGTGCCCGCTCGCCGTCGGCCAGCAGTTCCTTCAGCATCACCACGTCGCCGACGACCTCGAAATCACAGGCCTCGACCACGTTCAGCGCCTCGTTCAGCATCAGTTCCTGGCCGAGCTTCAGCGCGTCCAGGTCGACTGAGGGGCTCGCCGCGACCCGGAGCTTGCGTCCCCCGGTGAACACGTCCAGCGTGTCGTCGTCGTTGCGGCCCAGGAAGGTACCGAAACCGGACGGCGGTTGGGCCAGCCGGTCGACTTCCTCCTTGAGGGCGATGATCTTCTCTCGGGCCTCGCGCAGCGTTTCCGCCAACCGCTCGTTCTGCGCGGTCACGCTCGCCAAGGACGCTTGGGTTTCCGACAGTCTGCTCTCGAGCGACCGGCTGTCCGCCGGGTGCTCCAACAGCCGACGCCGCAACGCTGCGACCTCGGCTTCCAGGTACCGGACCTGATTACGCAGCTCTGCCGCGGTAGGACTCTCGTCTCCAGCCACGATCATCACCTCACCATGTGGGGCTCGACCCTATGGACCTTACCCAGAAAACCTCACTGAGCAAGCTGAATCCCATCACGTGTCGGTTGCGGATGAATCGGTTGCCGTCGGCGTGTCCCCGACCGAATCGGACCGGCGCGGCCCGGAATAGTCGTCGCCGTACGCTCCGGGGGCCGGACGCCGCTTCTTCCGGGGCGCCTTCACCCCCGGCGCCATCCGCCGGGCGGTGACCAGGAACGCGGTGTGCCCCTGCATCCGGTGGCCGGGCCGTACGGCGAGCCCCTCGACGTGCCAGTCCCGGACCAGCGACTCCCAGGCCCGCGGCTCGGTGAACTCACCGTGCGCCCGCAACGTTTCGACGAACCGGCTCAACTGGGTCGTGGTGGCGACGTAAGCGCAGAACACCCCACCCGGCACCAAGGCACCCGCGGCGGCGTCAACGCACTCCCAGGGGGCCAGCATGTCCAGTACGACGCGATCCACGTCCGTCTCGTCCAGCGACTCCACCAGGTCCCCGACCTCGAGCCGCCAGGCCGGGTGCTCCCCGCCGAAGAACCCCGTCACGTTCTTGCGGGCCACCTCGGCGAAGTCCTCGCGCCGTTCATACGAGATGACCTCCCCATGGATGCCGACGGCCCGCAACAGCGCGGTCGTCAGTGCACCCGACCCGGCCCCGGCCTCCACCACCTTCGCCCCCGGGAAGATGTCCGCCATGGTGACGATCTGCGCGGTGTCCTTCGGGTAGATCACCGCGGCCCCCCGCGGCATCGACACCGAGTAGTCGGCCATCAGCGGCCGCAGCGCCAGATACTCAACGTTCCCCGCCGACCGGATCACCACCGCGTCCGGCCCGTCGATCAGGTCGTCGTGGGCGATCCCACCCTTGGTCGTGTGGAAGATCTTCCCCCGCTCCAGGAACACCGAGTGCCGCCGCCCCTTCGGGTCCGAAAGAGTGATCCACTCCCCCGCCTGGAGCGGCCCGTGGTGGACCCCGGAGTACGACACATCAGGAAAGTCACGAAGATCAGACATAAGGCGCTCACCCTAACTTCCCACCCCGCCCCCACCCGTACGCCGGTACGCCGCCCCCGGCTGATCCGGCCGGCACGAGCTCGGGTGGATTCCGCCAGCACGGGTTCGGGTGGTTGCGTCTCCGGGCTGCGTGATGGTGCTAGTCGGGCCGGTGTGCGTCAAGAGCGCCTTTGGCGTCCCTTCGGGATCGGAACAAGTTCCGACTCTTGACCCAAACCACCCCGACCAGGGAAGGACGCAGCTATCCCGGAGCCGCTGGGGGGTGTGGCGACGATGCCAGGGAATTCCTGGCCCAGACGCTCGGGAGGTCGCCCTGCCCGGCATGGCAGCGGGACTCCCTAAACCCGGCACTTTGTGCACCACCTGAGCAGATCCCGGCGACCCGGACACTCACCCGGAGCACAACCTGCACCTCGGACACCCTGATCCCCACAACCACGCCGCCACCGGCTCCCCGGCGGCCAATGCGGGCGCCCGATGACGGCTTGTTCGGCCGCTGGCGCCTAGCAAGCCGCGAGTGGTCGCACAACCATCCAGCGGACCCCGAAGCGAGCCACACGCCGCCGACCAACCGGCATACAACCCTCAGGTGGACGAACAACCCGGCAACGGTCGAACAACCCGCCAGCGCCAGTCCCCGAATCGGCACAACCACCACCCACCCAGACGAAATCACCACCCACCGGGGTGAAATCCCTCCCTCGGGGCGGCTGGCGTACTGACCGACAGGTAGTAGTCGCCGCACACGCCACCCCGACGTGCGACCCACGCCTGCGACCTCTGCGACCATCCAAGTACCACCTGTCGCTCGGTACACGCCACCCCCGAAAACACCACCCCAACCCGGCTCAGACCTCCCCGCGGGATCCGCGTAGCTGCGTCCTTCCCTGGTCGGGATGGGGTGGGTCAAGAGTCGGAACTTGTTCCGATCCCGAAGGGACGCCGAAGGCGCTCACTGGTGCAGCATGGCTGGTGTCGGTGGCTTTAGATGGGTTGCCGATGCACCCGAGGTGGCT
>NZ_JBHSKE010000076.1:0-57661 GCF_042657745.1 Kribbella qitaiheensis
GCGCTCAGCGCCTAACCAACCAGAGGATCACGCGACACAACCGCTACACCACCCCGCTGGACTTGACCGCGGAGATCTTCCATGCGGATAACGAGTGGTTCGGGCATGCCCGAAGCCTTGCAGACCACAGGTGCGCAACGCGCGCTCATGCCGAGATCCGGTAGAAGCGCGGGCGTGTGTAGGGACGGTGAGCAACTGGAGGCGTTCCGGTCCGCCAACGATACGTCGGTTCTGCCCTAGGAGATGCCGTCCGGCGCCGGAGGTGGTGCTTGAGGGGGACTCCGCCTGCTCTTGGGTTGTCGAGGTGCTGCACAGAGCCTCGCCGTTCCTGACATCCGAGGCCGAGAGACATGAATGCGGAGTCCCAAGAGGACTATTATGTCCCGAGAGAGACAGCGTCGCCCGAGGCGGTATGTGGTCCCCGAGCCGACACCTCACGAGGAGGGGCCAGCGATGTCAGTGTTCAGGTTTGAGCCCTTCCATGACCCTGCCCGGGAGCTCGACCGGCTCATGTCGATGGCCGCGAGCGGGACGCGCGCGCCTCTCGCGATGCCGCTGGACGTCTACCGCGGCGAGGACGGCAGCTACCACATCGAGGCCGACCTGCCCGGCGTCGACCCTGTCAGCATCGAGGTGACCGTCGACTCCGGCGCCTTGACGATCCAGGCCGAGCGCACCCCGCCCTATCGTGAGAGCCAGCAGGTCATTGTCGCCGAGCGATCCCAGGGGTCGTTCGCCCGGCGACTCTCCCTCGGCGAGGGCGTGGACTCGCAGAACCTCACCGCAGACTACGCCGACGGTGTCCTGCACGTGACCATCCCGGCGTCGCCGCGGAGTCAGCCACGCCGGGTCGAGATCACCCATGCGACCGGCAGTAGCCGCACTATCTCGAGCACCGTCGAACAGGGTGACGCGTCCGCCGGTAGCACGGGCGACGCCGGCTGAAGGCGCGGCGCCCCGTCGACGGTCATCCGCACGATCACCCGTCCGGGTCCGATCGAGGTCCAGCCCGAACCGTTTGCGGACCGTCGTACCGATCGCTCACAGAGGCCTCTTCGTCGCTGGGACGGACCGCCATGTCGCCTTCGGCCGTGGGGTGCACTTCTGCCTCGATGCCGCCCTTGCCCGCATGGAAGCCAGAACCGTCATCAGCACCATGCTGCATCGCATACCTGACTGGAACACCGAGCGGCTCGGGGGCACCGCGGGGGCACAGGACCATTCCGCGGCTGCACCTCCCTCCCCACCACGTGAACCAAGGCAGCACAGCCGGGGTAACGCGCGCATCTGCCGCATTGCGTGTTAGTCGACGCGCTCGAAACTCGTCACCGAGACGATGTAGACGCGATCGGGTTCACCCAGGTCGACCTCAAGAGCCGATCCGTCGTCGCGACGCTCGATCGAGAACGCGTCCACTGAATCGGCGACCTCACCATGAGCGAGCGCCTCGATGATGTCTTCGACAATCGCAGAAGTACGGTCCTGGTCCGTGGCGCAACCGTAGGGACGAACGCACTCATCTGCCGCGTTGAGTGCGCTCGGACGTTGGCGGTGTCATTCGGCGCGTGTCCTGGTTCGAAGGTTCGGCGCCCCGAAGTGAGGCCGAGGCAGAGTTCTTTGCCGCGCTTCGCACTCACGCCGCCAACTGGGAGTTCGACGTTGGTCCGGAGCACACCGGAGTGCTCACCGCACTGGAACGGCAGACGGGAAGACGCAGGGTCGGAATTGGTGGAGGCGACCTCAAGCCGTCACGGGTTTGCGACCAGGAGCCCGTCTCGGCACCAGTGGACGATTGTCACTGCGAGCTGTACAACTCCGACAGCCTCTTCCAGGCGCGGTGCCCGGTTCTGGCCGCCACCATGACGGTCGGGATTCGGCCAGATGAGTCGTAGCGCAGCGGTCAAAGTCTCTACGCCGCCAGTCGAACCGCTGCTGTCTAGGCCCAAGGTCCACTTGCTTGGCTTGGCTTCAAGGGCGCTGAGCATGGAGCCGAGTGTCGCCTTCGGGTTAGCCGGAATCACGATCGGACCCAGAAGAGTCTCGACTGCCTTGATTGCGTGATCCCAACCGTCGGACGGGTTCGGATTCCGGCCGTAGACCCTTGGACCACGCCTCGTTTAGCTCGGTGCTTGCGGCGTCCGCAGACGCGGTGGCGACTGCCATTGAGGACTGAGCGGTCGGGTCGACCCTGGTCTGCAGTGACAAGTTGTCGGGAGCGACCGTCCAGGCGGATGAGCCCGCATCGAGAATCCGCCGCAGTTCGCTCGCAGGTGCTCCTCGTGTTTGTTCCAAGGTGGCATCCAGCACATCGAGGAATATGTCCGGATCAGCTAGGCACTGGTCAAGGATCTGATTCGAGACGCCACCGAGTTCGTACGTCGAACGCAATGGGATCTGACAGGCAACACCGACACGAGCCATCACCGACTCGTTCATCCCGCCGGGGGTGCGCCACCCGAACTCGCCTTCAAGCCAGTGACGGACCCCGTATTGCAGATGCACGGGGATCCCTTCGTGCGGTCCCGACGCAGGCCGGAGTCCACGCCGTACTGACAGCCGTTGGAGTTCGACATCGCGTCCCTTCGCCGAGCGTGGACCGCCTCGGGTGCGGTCACATAACGGTGCTCAAATCGCCGTCGTTCAGAGTAGACCGCCTGGAAGGATCCGCCGCATCTGCCGCGTTGCGTCGCCCAATTTTGTTTGCCTGGGCTGGTCCAGACTTGCTAACGGGTTTGCTAACAAACGGTGTGGATCGGGGTGGACAACCAGGCGCGAGCTGGCCGGGTTCAGGCTCAGACCGGGTTGGGTGCAAGCCTCGGGTGGACCGGCGTGGACAGGTCTGCGGCAACTTTGAATCTCCAAGAGGCGTTGGGGCGGTCGGCGTTACCAGTACTTGCTGGGTGGATTTGTGGCCGGATTGGAGATGTCGAAGCGACGACGCGAGCTAGCCACACGGTGAATGCGGACGATCCGCTGAGTGGGCGCGGCTTCGAGTTCTGCGATGATCGGGCGGATCGCCGCACAGATGGCGGCCGACGCGAGGGCCAGCCCATCTAGGCCGGTCGTCAAGCTCATAGCTGATGTGGTGGAGGCCGGAGCGTTGGATCGCTCGGCACTCGTCAGGATCGCTGAACTGGCTGATGTCATTCGTAAGGATCGCGTCGAACTGTCGTTCCGCTGCGTCTCGATAGAGCGGCTGATCCTTCTTTCCCTTCCAGCCGAGGGACGCGACATTCTCGATAACATGCTTCGGGTCTCGTCTTCGGAGGAGGTGGCGGATGAGCGGCAGCAGAGGTTCGGGCACGTCCTCATCGAGGAGCAGCCTCATCCTCGCGATGCCTTACGCTGCCGTTGAGCTGCGCTTGGTGGTCTGGTCGATTAGGTGGGCCAGCTCCACAGCGCCTTCGACGTCAGATGCAGACACTGACGGGTACAGCTCGGCGATCTCCTCCGCAGGCATTCCGTCTGCGCGGAGCCCCGCCACGACGTGGAATGGGATCCGGGTGCCCTCGATGACCGGATACCCACCACGTACCTCGGGATCGATAGTGACGCCAGTCGCCGGCTCCCCAAGGTTCGGGACGCGTCGACCATCAGCAGTGGTGAACGCGCTGAACAGATCTTCCATCACAACCTTGAGGGTTCCCTGTCCAGGGTGCTTGAGAACGTCGACATATTCGCCTTCGGGAGTCACCCACACAGCACTAGCCCCGCCAGGCAGTGCCTTGACCTTGTGTGCCGACAGGTGCGTTGCGGGGTAGATCTGCTCCAGCGATGCGACCACCCGACGTACCTTCTGCAGTGACAGGTCTCCGCGCAGTCGTACGAACATCCGCAGCGCAACGATGTCGCGGTACGAGTACAGGGCTCGGGGCCGAGTGCCATGCTCTGGCGCGAAGAGCACTCCCTTTCCAGGCGTGTTCTTGCGCCAATAGTTGAGCTGCCGCAAGGTTGCGCCACTCAGAGTGGCGGCAAGCGGTGTCGGGTAGCTCATATGTGTCTCCTCAAAGGCTCTCTGTGTGCATCATGCCATGGTGCAAGCCATGTGTTCTGTTGACTAGCAGCCCCCCGAGTGTGTCGCACGAAGGGATGTAGTGGTGCCCCCGGCGTGCCCCAACGAGAGTGCAGTAGCGGGCTCGACCGGTCACTCACAGGGCCGAACCGGCTGAGCCCACGCTTAGGGATCTGGCGCTCAGACGAGCGGGAGCGCCACAACCGCCTTTGCAAGGTGAGTGACCCCAATCTGACCCCAACGACCCCGCACGGCGAGCACGCAGCTGCCAGTCGCGCGATGGCCGACTCGGACGGCGATGGGGGCCGCGCACACGTGCAGGCTCCTACGGATCAGAAGGCCCGCGCCCGGTGCGCCTGACCAGGCGTGAGCCGCGACCTAGGGTGGTCCAGATGCATGGCATGACTCGTGGCACGAAACGACGGCTACGCATGGGGAATCTCGCGCTTGCTGGGGGCGGCCGTGTTGCTAAGAGCGCTGGTAGAGGGCAGATGCGACGCTGTCGTTCTTCCTCGTAATGAGAAGGTCATCAGTTCGCCGGACGGGCTGTGGCTGTGATCCGCCAACAGATCCGCGACAGCTGTCCGCCAACTGATCCGCAAGAGTCTAGAAGCCTGGCGACCACCTGAAGGACCCGGCGAACGCACGGATCAGCCGCTGTCGGAGCGGAACGCCCGAACATAGCCGCCAGCCGGTTGCCCGGGTGCTTGCAAGCAACTCCGCGGATGGTCGGCAGGCTGACTGTTCGGTCGTGAAATGCGCGCCGCGGCGCGAGCGGTCCGCCGCCGTGGCCGCTCGCGGAAAGATCTGCTGACGTAGCTGTGCCGTAGGCTGCCTTGGCTATGGGTGAGAAGCATACGCCGTACGTGCGGCTCGACGACTACAGTGCCGCGTCGTTCAACCGGTTCGGAGCCGGGTACCTGCCGGGTTACCTCGGGATCGAGATTGTCTCGGCGGAGCCGCAGAGCATTCGTTGCCGTACCCCTATCCGCACCGAGCTGCTCGCGCCGAACGGCTACCTGCACGCCGGAACAGTCGTTACGATCGCGGACTCGCTGTGCGGCTACGGCTCGGTCGTCAATCTCCCGGAGGGATCCGCCGGCTTCACCACGATCGAGCTCAAGAGCAACTTCCTTGGTACTACGCGCGATGGCGCCGTGCTGTGCGAGGCCAAGCCCGTCCACCTCGGCCGGACCACCCACGTCTGGGACGCGATCGTGACCGACGAGACCTCCGACCGGACGATCGCGTTGTTCCGCTGCACCCAGATGGTCTTGTGGAAGAGCTAGACCAAGACCCGCGGCAGGGCGGCCGGCGAGCACGCGCGGGATGGCGGACGCGTAGTCCATTGGTCTCGGCGCTCCTAGTGTGATGGTTGCTTTGGGCATCGTTCATCTCGGCGCGGTAGCCACAGGCCGAGCAGCCGATCCAGGGATTTGCATCTTGTCGCAGTGGCGGCGCAGGAGCGCCACGCGGGGCCAGCCATGGATGCGGCGCCCTGCATCGGTAGGTGGTCAGTCGTGGTGCTGATCGTGGTGCGAAGTGACGGGTAGCCCTGGGGAAATTCGGGGCGCGGGCGGGCGTGTTGGCAAAACCGCTGGCAGAGAGCCTAAGCGACGCTGTAAGTCCTCCTCGTAATGAGAAGGTCGTGGGTTCGACTAAGACAGGCGGTTCAGTAAAGTTAGTCAGGGGCGGTCTCGAATCGCCAAACCTTCGCTTTCAGCTGATGCAATCTGGCAATCTGTGGCCCCTGACTGCCGACAGCCGACGAGACCACCAAGCATGAGTCACGGGCAGGATCACCTTGTCGGCCAAGCCGTTCGCCGCTATCGCCGCGTGTCGACACCGAGCCCTCAACCGCGACGGAGCGGCTGTTAGCGGGCTCGACGAGCCGCCGTGGCATGCGTCGTGGCATGAAGTTGGGTCCAACAAGGTTGTCGGCAGTTGGCCAGCGCAGACCAAAGAAGGAGACCTGCGCTCAAGTTGGCTCCTGATCTCCTGTCGGAGGCTCTCATGGTCCCTTGTTCGGTGCTTGAGTCCTGACGTCTGAGGAATTGATACCTCACTGTCTGTGCGGCGTCGTTGGTGATCGGCCGCAAGGACCGCGGCGCCAACCTGATCATGGTCCGGCGCAACGTGCCGTTCGTTGTGTCGCTGTCCGCTGAGCTCCGCGCCGTGCCGCGGCCGGCGAAGCGCCACGCGTGGCGGAGGGGGCAGTCGCCGAGATGAGGCTGCCGGGACCGAACAAGCCGCTCTCAAAGGTCCAACCGAAGACGGTGGTCGAGGTGTAAGCCAGGTGCGGTACGTCTCATTCAGCTCCGTCTCAGTCATGCGGCGCGCTACCTGGACGCCTTCTGCCACGGAAGGGGCCGACGGCAACCTGGCTGACGAACTCGGCGGACGAGATGACCAGGCTGGCCTGCCCCTGATTGGCGCTCCACTTCCGCTGCGGGCGAGGTGGTAGAGGTGAGCCCGGGCCGACATGAAGGTGTCGGCCGGGCGTTCGACTTGCTTGGGCTTGTGCGAGGTCTGGGTTCGACAGATTAAGCCATGCCCTAGACCCAAGTTCAAAGGAGTGATTGAGGCAACCCGTCCGGCTCGTCGAGCAGGTCCAGGGTTTCGACGAACGACCGGTGATGGTCCAGCCGGTGGGTCGTCGAGTCCGGCATAGACTTGTCCCAGTAGATGACGATCCTGTTGCCCGCCACTGACTCGATCGTGCCCGTGCCGTACTCGGGCGAGCGCACCCGAGCGGCTGGCTTGAGCCTGTCCATCAGTCGCGAGGGTCATACGGTCGGGTGCCGGGGTAGGCAAGCTCGTTCACGGTCAACGGCTCGCACCTAAGCTGGCGATCCGGCAGCCCGGCTATCCGCAGGCGAATGACATCGGCGTACCGCTGGGCCAGCTCCGTTGGCGCGACGTGCTCCTCGATCAGGTGCGTCCCCAGCCAGAGTTGGACCTTCCAGTAGCCGCTCGGGGATTGATCACGATGCGTCGTGATTGGCACGCCCAGTCCATTCTCGTGACTTCTTCGCGTCAGGTTTCCTGCCTTCAAGACAGTAAATCAACCGAGAAGTAAGTGCAAGGAGTGACAAGTACACAAGACGTGCCGCAGGCTGGTTATCACGACATGACGCTGGAGGCAATAGCGGGAAGGATGCCGCTGTGTCACCTGAGGAGATTGATGCGCTGGTAGCGGCCAATGTTCGCGCGCTCCGGCCAGGCGGCGGGAGCGGCAGGAGGATCTGGCCACCGAGCTGGGATGGTCCAGGCCCACTGTCGGAGCCCTAGAGGCCGGCACTCGGCGAGTCACCCTGGCAGATGCCGTTGCACTGTGTCGCGTGCTCGAGGTGGACCTTCGGGAGCTACTCCGCGGTGCCGACGAGGAGACGCTTCGAGCGCTCGGCGTCAACTGACCGCAGGGGGCACGGTTTGTGACCGAAGATTCGGATTCCGCGTTCAGAAGGAACCAGCGCGTGACGGATGGGGCGTCAGTGGCGTCCAGCAGAGTGGTGTATGGATTCCCAAGGTGACAGTGCGGTTCGATTCCCGTCACCAGTTCCCGATTGCTCCAGCTCAGGTCAGCCGCATGATCAGTCGCCAAGGCCTCGTGCGCCGAAGAATCACTCCTCGCTCGTGCCCGATCCGTTCACGACCCGCGGGACCGGGACGCCTTGCGGCGTGCCCCCGTGCGCCATGCAATCCACTCAGTCAGCCGAGGCATGAAGCGCTCGCTCAAGTAGAACACTCGCAGCATGGATGGCACGACGACCTCACGGCGTCCATGTTCCACCGCCCGGCAGATTGCCTCAGCCGCCTGCTCAGGCGTCAAGGTCGGGACGAGACGCGCGACAGCCGGTATCCGCTCTTCAGACCCTGGGTTGTGCAGGAAGTACTCGCTGGAGACCTTGGCCAGCACCATGTGCGTCACGCCGATGCCGCTCTGCCGCAGGTCGGCGCGCAGACCTGCATCAAATCCGCGCATCGCCCCGCGAGCGCTGATGTAGCCCACCGCACCAGGCCACGGGATCTGCGAAGCGGGGCTGTCGACATTCACCACCCAGCCCGAACCGCGAGCCAGCATCCCCTCAACGAAAGCTCGGGTAATAAGGAACGCCGCCATGTAGGGCGCCGCCGCCATCTCGAGGAATTCCTCGGGATCGGTGTCTTCGATCGACAGCCACCGCCCAGCACCGGCACTATTCACGGTCACATCAGGCACCCCGTGCTCCGCTTGCACGCGATCGGCCATCACGGCCACTGCCCGATGGTCACTGGCATCACACGGATACGCAGCCGCGCTGTTGCCCAGCTCGCGGACTAGCGCCTCGAGCTTGTCCTCGCTGCGTGCCACCAGCAGGACTTGAGCCCCACGCCGGCACATCGCCCGGGCCGTAGCCGCACCAATCCCAGACGATGAGCCGGTGATGAGGACAGTCCTACCCCGCAGGTCCACAACAGGAGCCTACGACCCTCCTGTCGCGGTAGCTGCATCTGCCGTAAACCCCAGGCTGTGCTGAGCGAATGCCGAAGGAACTGTTGGCTCTCATAATCGCTGGCTCGTGCATCCGAGCCTCGACATCTGGTAGCCCAGTCTCGTGGTGCCAACCGCGCTGCGAAATCGAGTCAGACAGCGTTGGCAGAGTGGGCTGATGAGGCTGGTCGGTTGACTCCTGCAGCCTGAAGTCGCCTGCTGTGGTGATTGCCGCGGCCTGAACGCGCGGTGGTGGTAAGCGGAAGGGTGCGTGTCACGGCCACCATGCCGCGCAGCAGGCTGGAGGTTCCGGTGGTACCGGTCTTACTTTGTGGCCACAAACGTCGTCATGAGGTCGACGTTTCCGGCGAGGCGTACGGTCAACTCGTAGTCGCCTATGTCTGCGATGTCCCCACCGCGTCGCCGGATCGCTCCGACCAGCAGTTGCCGAAGGTCCGTGGTGCTTCCTGGGTCCGCCTCGGCTCTGAACTTGGCGATGGACTTCCCAAGGAGTTGCAGTTCGAGGTCAAGCGGCTGCGGCTGGCCGGCACTTTGCCCAGCTGTGGCTGGTGCGATCTGCGCCGTGCTGGTGACGGTTGGCGCGACGGCTGCGGATATATGCTTCACGAGCGTTCGGCGGCCGCTGTTCAGTTCCACCAGCCCCCAGTCGTTCAGCAGCTTGACGGCGCGTTGGACGGTCGACACCGAGCAGCCGTGTTCAGCTGCCAGCTGCTTCACGGAAGGGATGGGCAGGCCGACCTGGAACTCGCCGTCGAGGATCTGGCTCCGGAGGCTGACGGCGATTCGTTCGTACGGACTTGAGGGATCCAGGTCGGTGAATGCGACGGCAGGCGAGGCGCCTGGACGACTCGGCATTCGCGCAGCGAGGCTTCCTGCCGCTCGCTGGTCGGCCTCGGAAACCCAGGCAGTGTAAGCCCGCAACGTGGTGGTTCCGCCGCCGCCATGACCCAGGCGCCCTGCCACGGTTCGGATGTTGACGCCCGCGGCTATGAGCTCGGTTGCGGAGTAGTGCCGCAGCTTATGGATCGTCGTCTTGATCTCCAGCCGCCGTGCCAGGTTTCCGTACCGCTGTGTGACAGAGTCCGGCACGAGGTGCGTGGAGCCGTCTGGCGCCAACGAGAACACGAAGGCGTCGTCCTTCAGCTTGGCGTGGAGCGCAGCCGCCCGCGTGGCGCAGCGAGCCTTGTGGTCGCGGAGGAGCTCCACTGTGTCGGGGTCGAGCGTTATTCGGCGGTCCTGGTGGGCCTTGGTGTCCTTCTCCCACTTCTTCTTGCCGCGCTGGCCGATTGCCTTCTCGAGGTGTAGAACGCCGTTGTCGAGGTCGTTGTGAGCCCACCGGATGGCGCAGAGCTCGCCTCGCCTCTGGCCGGTCACCATGGTTAGCCATATGAGTGCGCCCCAGTCGGGGTCCTTGAATGCCTCGTTGATGATACGTGCGGCGTGCTCGGGAGTCGGTGGTCGTGGATTCGACTTCGGCGCGGCCGGCGGTTCGGCGCCGGCGATGGGATTGGTCGTGACCCACTTCCACCGGATTGCGCGCCGAAGAGCGCCGTACAAGACGAAGTGGATCTGGCGGATTGTCGAGGAGGACAGAGGTCGGCATTCGTGCGGCAGGCACCGGCCGTCGCACTCGTGCTCGCGCGCCGTCCGATGATCGACGAGCCCCCTGTTGCGCTTGCAGTGGTCGCGGCAGCGACGGAGCTCGACGTACAGCGAATCCATGACGCCGGCGTCGAGAGAGCCGACCTTCTGGGAGCCGAGGAGGGGGCGGATGTGCTTTTCGGCGTAGCCGCGGTAGGTGTCAAGTGTGCTGAACTCAAGATCGGCTTCGAGGAAGTACCGATCGAGAAGCTGATTGACGGTGGCACTGGTGCGAGGTTGCCTGCGCTCATCCACCTGGTTCTGCAGCCTGCGGACGGCCTTGTCTGCCTCCTTGGAGGCGTTCGGCGTGCCGGCCGGGATGGTCTCCCGTAGGTAGTGACGCTTCTTGGTCACTGGGTCGATCCCTGCGTACACGGAGACTCGGAGGGCGCCGCTGGGCAGCTCTTCGATGCTCCCTTTGGCTCGCTTCTGTGCACGCGTGCGGTCTCCCCATGGGGCCTGATCTTAGGCGATTCGCACCACGTTTGATCCCACGAACAGGACGAGAGCCTTGAGACGGTGGTGGCCCCTGACCTGTTTGTGCAGGTCAGAGGCCACTTCTCACCGGTAGGCCCCGTCGGACTCGAACCGACAACCCGCGGATTAAAAGTCCG
This sequence comes from Kribbella qitaiheensis, assembly GCF_042657745.1. Classification (GTDB taxonomy): domain Bacteria; phylum Actinomycetota; class Actinomycetes; order Propionibacteriales; family Kribbellaceae; genus Kribbella; species Kribbella qitaiheensis. The sequence continues at coordinate 10,763 of NZ_JBHSKE010000076.1, forward strand.
CTGCTCTGCCAATTGAGCTAGAGGCCCTGGGTGTGGGGAACAGTGTGTCAGGTCTTGGGGGTGGGGCGCTAAGCGACCTGCTGGTCGGTAGACCAGTGTGCCGACTGGTTTCGGACGGTGATCGGAGCATCACTCGGGGTTGAACCGGATGGGCGCCTCGCCAGTTCTGGAGAGGTGAGGGCATTGCCGGTGGCCGACCTCTGCCGGTGGTGCGCGAATCCGTCCGTTCACCTGAGGAGTGAGCTATGACTTTGCTGGAGCGCTGGCAGGACCAGGTACTGGCTGTCTTCCGGATCGTCGTGGGGTTCTTGTTCGCCACCCATGGGGCCGCCGCCCTGTTCGGGGTGTTCGGGGACGAGAAGGTGCAGGCTTTCGTCTGGCCGAGTTGGTGGGCGTCGGCGATCCAGTTGGTCGGTGGTCTGTTCGTCATGGTCGGGCTGGGGACCCGGTACGCCGCTCTGCTCAGCTCGGGCTCGATGGCCTACGCCTACTTCACTGTGCACCAGGCGGGCGCCTTGCTGCCGGTGCAGAACGGTGGGGAGAAGGCTGCCCTGTTCTCGTTCGCGTTCCTGCTGATCGCGTTCCTCGGATCCGGCGCGTGGGCACTCGAGCGGCTCCCGGTGTTCAAAGCCCAGGAGTCGCGGCAGCTCGAGCCGGTGACCGAGTGACCGGCCGCAGTGACCGACCGCAGTGACCCTGTCCAGTGACCAGGATCAGTGACCAGGATCAGGGCCCAGGATGATGACCCGTACGCGAGCGAGGGAGTGCCGATGGCCGACGACCGGGCGGCGCTGCTGCGCGAGTTGCACGACGTGCACGCGCCTTCGCTGTGGCGGTTCGTGGTCCGGCTGACCGGGGACGACCGGTTCGCCGAGGACGTCGTTCAGGAGACCCTGCTGCGGGCGTGGCGGCGCCCGCAGATCCTGACCGAGGGCGAGGGGGCGCGGGCCTGGCTCTTCACGGTGGCGCGCAACCTCGTCATCGACGACCGGCGCAGTGCCCGCGTCACCCGGGAGGTGGCCAGTGACGACCTGCCGGAAAGACCGAGCGCCGACCACGCGAACGCAGTACTGGATGCGTGGCTGGTGGCAGATTCGCTGGCGCAGTTGTCGGACGACCATCGGCAGGTGATCGTGCGCGCGTACTACGGACGCCGTACGGTCACCGACATCGCCGCGGAGCTCGACATCCCAGCCGGAACGGTGAAATCGCGGTTGCACTACGGGTTGCGGGCGTTGAGGCTCGCGCTGCAGGAGAGGGGGGTGACGAAGGAATGAGCGACCCGTACCGGGAGTGGGACGCGGCGTACCTGCTCGGGGCCCTGTCGGCGAAGGACCGGCGGGACTACGAGGAGCATCTGCACAGCTGTCCTGACTGTTCGGCGGAGGTGGCGTCGCTGGCCGGCGTACCCGGGACTCTGGCGATGCTGCCGGACGACCGGGCGCTCGCCACGATCACCGCCACCCCGCCGAACCTGTTGCCGAAGCTGGTCCGCGGGGTGCAACGCGACCGGCGCAGGAAGAGACACCTGTACGCCGCTGTGGTGGCGGGCGTCGCCGCCACGGCGGCCGTCACCGGCGCGATCGTGGCCGGACAGTTGACCGGAGACGGGCCGCCGGGGGAGACCGTGGTGCTCGCGCAGACGGTCTCGAGCAGGTTGTCCGCGGACGCTCGGCTGGTGGACGAGCCGTGGGGGACGACCATCGAGATCAGCTGCCGGTACGAGCAGCTCGCCACCCCGAGCGAGCGGGCACGGGGCTACGAGTTGTACGTCACGGACCAGGCGGGCAAGGCCACGCTGCTGGCCAGCTGGACCGCGGCGCCCGGCACGACCGTCAAGCCGGCCACGACGACCAAGCTGCACCGCAACGAGATCAAGACTCTCGACATCCGCGGCTCCGAGTCCGGCCGGATCCTGCTCGCCGTGCACTTCTAGAGGGACAAGAGCACTTCCAGAGGGACACGAGCAAATCTGATCGCACAGCGACAGAAAATCTGAGCAGACAGGAGCGGAAAACCTGATTGGCCGGGGATTCAAGGGGCACCTGAGGGTCAGGAGCGTCCGGTCGCTCGAGAGGTTGGCCACTCCAGGTCCCGGCGTTCAGAGACGTGCGCCGGGACCGCGCGTATCTCCCGGCGGCCGGGGTATGGTTCTCCCGGTTGGGAAGTCAGCCGGTGGCGCAGCATGCCACCCGCTAGACGGTACCGACCCGCGAGGATGCACCGACGGTGAGAACTCCCCTGCCCTTCCCGGTGACTGCCGAGTGAAGGACAAGTTCGCCCAGGAACTGGCTCAGATGGCGCTGGCCCTGCACGAGCAACCCGATGTCGAGCGGACCGCGGAGCGGTTCCTCGACTACGTCCAGTCGACGATCGGCACCCAGCACGCCAGTGTCGTGCTGGTGCACCGAGGCGGTCGGCTGGAGTCCGCCGCGTCGACAGATGCGCTGGTCGAGGAGGCCGACCGGCTGCAGGTCGAGACGGGGGAAGGCCCCAGTTACGCCGCGATTCACGACGAGGAGAGCGTGGTCTGCGCCGACGCTGCGAGCGATGCCCGGTGGCCGGCCTGGTCCGCCGAGGTCGCGAGCGTCGGACTGCGCAGTGTCCTGAGTGTCCGGCTCCGCACGCCGACGACGACGATCGGTGCGCTGAACCTCTACGACAAGGCCGAGCAACGGTTCACCGCCGCGGACCAGGCCATCGCGCAGGTCTTCGCGGACCACGCGGCGGTGGCGGTCGCGAACGCGCGCAGCGAGTCGACCCTGTGGCAGGCGATCGAGGCGCGCAAGCTGATCGGGCAGGCGCAGGGCATCCTGATGGAGCGGTTCGACCTGACCGACGAGCAGGCGTTCGCCGTACTGCGTCGCTACTCCCAGGACACCAACGTCAAGCTGCGCGACGTCGCGCAGCGGCTGATCGCCACCCGGAAACTCTCCTGAGCCGCCCCGGAAACTCTCCTGGGCAAGGAAATCTCCGCGAATCTGTAACGCCGGGGCAGTGACGAGCGATACACCGTGTGTAACGCCACTGAGGATCCCGTCCCAGGCCAACCGCCCGAAGGGCCTGGGACGGGGTTCTCGTCTGTCGCCCTGAGGCGCCCCGACTCCAGTCGTTACGCGAGAAGGCCCCCGGAGAGTCTCCGGGGGCCTTCTCGCAGTTCTTCCTCCTACGCCGTGGTTTCCTTACGACGCTCGCTCAGTCGGTCGGTCCGACTCCGGCAGCGCGATCCGGTCGGCGGGCAGCCGTTCGGTTCGCTCGATACCGTCGTCGCCCTCGTACTGCACCATGCCGGTCCATCCTGTCTCCTCGTGCTCGCGGCCGATCAGCCACGCAGGCCGCCACTGGCCGTCCGCGAGGACGATCACGTGGCTGGGCAGCGAGAGACGGGACACCAGCTCGGTGTCGGGCTCGAACTCAGTCATGGCCGAAGGCTAAGCGGTTTCACCGACAATTGCGCGTCCGAAGCGTGTTCTCTGCCATCGGTCTCACGATCTGGAGAGTAGTTCTCGCACCACTCCAACAGACAGGCCGAAAGTTTCCACCGAACCGGTGACCTTGAGTGCGCGTCCACCAGTGATACGTGTCACCCAGCCTTGCTGCAAAGCGTGTGTGCACAAAGCGGCGCCGACGGCACCGGCCAGATGCGGCCGTCGCTCGGTCACATCCAGACAAGACCGTACTGCGGGCCGCCCGTGCCGCGACTCGACCACGATGCCCAGATCGTCCAGCCAGCGGGCGCCTTCGGGAGTGAGCGCGACGCCGTCGGACCAGTCGATCAGGCCGCGCTCCGTCATCGCGTCGGTCAACGCGACCCCGAGTTTCCCCGCGAAGTGGTCGTAGCAGGTGCGAGCCCGCGCGAACGCGTCCCGCTTGCTCGCCGCCGAGAGGCTGTTCGCGATCTCCGTACGCCGGGGCGCCAGCGCAGCCAGTCCTTCGAGCAGTTCGGCGGTCTCCGGACCGGCCAGTTTCACGTAGCGATGCCGGCCCTGCCGTACTTCGGACAGCAGTCCGCCGTCGACCAGCATGTTGAGGTGCTCGCTGATCGTCGGCCGGGAAACTCCTGCCAGCTTGGCGAGTTCGGTCGCCGTCCAGGCGCGTCCGTCCAGCAGCGCGAGGCACACGGTCGCCCGGGTGGTATCCGCGAGCATCTTGGCCCAGGCGGCCAGTTCTTGCCCTTCGGTGGACGTGTTCACAACCCCATCCTGCCTCGCGGTCAGTTCGGCGCCGGCCGAAGCAACCAGCTCCTAGCGTCGCAAGCATGACGCACCTGACGATCGAACCGTCCATCCTGTACGTCGGAACGCCGGTCGAGCTGATCTCCACCGAGAACGGCGACGGCACCTTCAACCTCGCGCCCATGTCGTCCGCGTGGGCCCTCGGGGATGTGGTGGTGCTGGGGTTCGGTCGAGACGGCCAGACGGCGCACAACCTGCAACGGCGGCCGGAACTGGTGATCAACTTCCCTTCTCCAGAGCTCTGGGACTCGGTCGAGCGAATCGCCGGCCTGACCGGGCGTGACCCCGTTCCCGAGCACAAGCAGGAGAGGTTCCGCCACGAGCCGGCCAAGTTCGAAGCGGCCGGGCTGACGCCGGTGGAGTCCGAGCTGGTCCGTCCGCCGCGCGTCGCCGAGTGCCCGTTGCAGTTCGAGGCACGTGCCGTCCGTGCCGAACTAGATGCTGAGGGCAACTTCCTGCTCGTGCAGGCGAAGGTCCTCCGGGTTCACGCCGACCACCGCGTCGTCGTACCGGGCACCTCGTACGTCGATCCGGACGCCTGGTCGCCGTTGATCTACAACTTCCGCCACTACTTCGGGCTCGGGTCGCAGCTCGGCGAGAGCTTCCGCACTGAGACGCCTACCGCTGACCGAGTACCAGCCGGAGTCGGTCCAGCTCCTCGCCGATGAGTACGTCGTCGAGCTCATCGGCGAGCATCGCGCCCACTTCGTCATCGTGTACTGCGCGCCGGGTGGTCCGGCCGTCGGCGTACGTGGTGTGCAGGCTGTGCAGCGCTTCGACGGACGCAACGACGCGTGGATGCTGGATCCGTCGCAAGTAGGCGTCCAGGTCGAGGCTCCCGGTGTTCCACTCAGCCGTCATGCAGTCATAAGAACAGCTCCACCGCTCTTGAAGGCAAAGGTGGACTGGCGGCGGGGGAAGATGGGGGTCTGATCACTGGAGGTGTGTTGTGAGTCCGATCTCCCATCCGGCGCCCGAGGGTGTTGCCCCGGGCAACGGTTATAGCCATGTCGCGACCGGGCCCGGCCGCTGGGTCGCGATCGCCGGCCAGGTCTCGCTCGACGCTGACGGCAGGTTCGTCGGTGTCGGGGACCCGGCGGCCCAAGCCCAGCAGGTCTTCGCGAACCTCGAGCGCTGCCTGACCGCCGCTGGCGCGACCTTCGCGGACGTGGTGAAGCTGAACTTCTACGTCACCGACATCGCCATCCTGCCCGCCGTCCGCACCGCCCGCGACGCGTACATCGACACAGCCAACCCACCGGCCAGTACTGCGGTCCAGGTGGTCGCCCTCTTCAGCCCCGACGCCCTCCTCGAGATCGAGGCCTACGCGGTGGTCGAGGACTGAGACCAAATCATCAGCGGAGGTGGTCGACGGCCAGCCGTGCGGCCTCGCCGATGGCGGCGTCGACGCGGGGAAGCCGTCGATCACCTCGGGCCGCGTGTGTGAAGACGGCCACCGCGTAGGCGTCGCCGCCCGGCAACGTCACCACGGCGACCTCGTGCCGCAAGGCTCCGAACGTCCCCGTCTTCCCCGCGATCCGCACCCCGTCATGTGGGAAGCCCGCCGCGATCCGCTGCGTGAACACCTGCTGCTCCATCGCCTTCCGCACGAACGCCGTCTGCCCCTCCGACAACAACCCCCCGCTCCACACCTCCCGTAACAGCAACGTCATGTCCCGAGCAGATCCGGCCGACAGATTGGCCGCGTCATACACCCCTGCCGGATCCGTCCGATCGTTGTCAGCCAGTACTGCGAACGCCGCGTCCGGGTCACTCGCCCCGGTCCGCCGGACGAGTTCGACGAGGTTGCCCGCGGCCCCTCGCCGTACCCGGGTGTGCTCCAACCCGAAGGACTGCAGGAGCTCCGCCAGCCGGTCGGGCCCGACCTTGTTCAGCAGGGCGTCCGCGGACGCGTTGTCGGACACGGTCATCATCGTGACGGCCAGATCGCGCAACGACATGGTGACCGGATCGGCCAGGATCGACAGCCCGGTCGGCCCGGGAATGCGGGACTCGGGCGAGAGCGTGAGCTGCTCGCTCGGGTCTAGCTCGCCAGTGTCGACCAGCCGGCAGAACGCGGCGAGCAGCGGCAACTTGTAGACCGACGCGATCGGCACAACCACGTCCGCGTCCAGTTCGACGCTGTCCTCCGGGCGGTCCAGCGAGATCGCATGCAGCCAGCCCCGCGCACCCGCGTCGTCGAAGACCGCGCGGATCCGGGCGTTCACGGCGTCTCCAAAGCCTGGCTGAGCTGCGCCATGACCTCGGCCGGCAACGCGTTCGGAGTACGGGACTGTGGCCAGACGAGTCGTAGCCGCACGGGCAGCGGGTTGTCGATCAGGGGGTGCCTGCCGACTCCTGCAGCGGCCAGGGATGGGTCGGGCGTCACGACGATCGCTTGGCCGGCAGCAGCCATCGCCAGGCCGGCGCGCTCGTCGGTGACGATCACTGTGCCGCCACCCGGTCGGTGCAGGGCAAGCGTGTCCAGGAAGAGGTCGCGAGCTGCAGGAGCCTCCGCACGCGGCCGAACGGCTATCGGCAGCCCATGCAGCCCGCCAAGCGGCAGTGCAGCCCCGTCGTCCGGATAGAGCGCAGAAGGCACGAGGGCCCAGGTCGGCATCAACGTGACCGGCCCAGCCTCGAGCCCGTCGAGCACAGCCGGATGCAGTACTGCGGCCAGCCCTAGCCGCCCGGCTGATACCTGCTGCACCAGCGAGCTGGTCGGCGCAGAGACCACGGACACCCTCCTACCACGTACCGCTCCACTGCAGGCGGCTGCCACCGCTGCGCCGACGGAAGCGGGCACCTCGGGGGCGAGTCCGAGGCGGATCTCCACGCCTTCGGGGTCCTGCGCGCTCGCGGCGTGGTGGAACTCGTCGATCGCGTTCAGGGCCCGCCGAGCGTGGGGGAGCAGGGCCTTGCCGGCAGGAGTGAGCTCCACCTGGCCAGGCCCCCGCTCGAACAGCTTGGCGCCGACCAGAGCCTCCAGCCGGCGGAGTCCCTGGGACAGCGGAGGCTGGGTGATCCCGATGACCCGGGCCGCGTCGCCGAAGTGCTGCTCGTCGGCGAGCGCCACGAAGATCTGCAGGTATCGCTCGGTCAGCACAGCGCAGGACCCCGCTGACCTGCGGCGATATCACCAGAGGATCGGCTCATATGTAAGAGCATATTCGACATGGCGAGTGCGCTTCACCTTGACTGGGCGACCAGGCCGGTCGCGCGACCGGCGTACCGGACGAGGGGAGACGACATGGCCTTGAGTCGACGAGGAATGCTCGCGGGAGCAACGGCGGCGGCGGTCGGCGCTGCCGGAGCCGTCGGTCTACGCGCAGCCGGCTCAGCCGATGCCGTACCAACAGCAGAGAGGCCCGGGCGGCAGCCGGTCGAGTTCACCTGGTGGGGCAACCACGCCTGGCAGTTCCGCAGTGGCGGCAAGGTGGTGCTGACCGATCCATGGCTGACCAGATTCCGCACCGGCACCTACACGGCGGAAGGCGCAGATCCGAAGACGAAGATCATCAGCAAGCCGTCGGTGATCGACCGCTACGTGACCACCGCGGACGCGATCCTCGTGCACCACGGGCACTACGACCACCTGCCAGACGTGCCGTACATCGCCCGCAAGACCAAGGCGACTGTGCTCGGCAACGAGACCCACCTCAACCTGCTGCGGGCGCTGCGCGCACCGGCGGACCAGCTGTCCCAGGTGACGGGCGGCGAGTACCTGCCCTTCGAGGGATTCACGATCGAGGTGTTCAGGTCGCTGCATTCGTGTGGCGGGACGCGGCACCAGTTCGCCTATCCCGGCACCCGGCCCGGCGCAGTACCGCCCAAGCCGCGGACGATCGACGACCTGGTCGAGGGCGGCACGCTCGCCTACGTGATCACCATCGGCGGCCTGCGCATCCTCAGCCTCAGTACTGCGGGTTTCGACCCGGTCGCTCTGAAGGACCTGCAGGTGGACGTGGTGCTGGCGGCACCGGGCGGCGAGCCGGGAGTCACGGACCGGCTGCTGCAGACGATCAAGCCGGTGAAGACCGTCATCGCCACGCACTGGGACGACTTCGACCAGCCGCTGGACAAGCCGGCGGTCGACTGGGGCGGCCTCACCAAGCTTCGCGCCTCAGCCACCGCCGCCGGCTCTGCCTTCGTCGTGGTCGACCACCTGCAATCCACCACCCTCTGAGCTGAGCGTCCTCAGCGGCCGATGGTGTCGAGCTCGGCGACGGCGTCCTCGGGCAGCACCAGCTCGGCCGCGGCGACGTTCTCCCGGAGGTGCTCGACCGAGGAGGTGCCGGGGATCAGCACGATTGCCGCCGAGCGCTGCAACAGCCACGCGAGGGCGACCTGCTGCGCCGACGCGTTCACCCGGGTCGCGACCTTCGTCAGCGTCTCGGACTGCAGCGGCGTGAAGCCGCCGAGCGGGAAGAACGGCGCGAAAGCGATGTTCTCCGCGGCGCAGCGCTCCACGAGCGCGTCGTCCTGGCGGTTGGCCAGGTTGTAGAGGTTCTGCACGGTGACGATCGGCGCGATGGTCAGCGCCTCGGTCAGCTGAGTGTCGGAGACGCCGCTCAGGCCGAGGTGCCTGATCAGGCCCTCCTGCTGCAGTTCGGCGAGCGCGCTGAACTGCTCCGCGATGGACACGTCAGAGGTCTCTTCGTGTCCCGGCGCGCGGAGGTTGACGACGTCCAGCGTCTCCAGGCCGAGGTGCTCGAGGTTCTCGCGAACCTGCGCCCGCAAATCGCGAGGATCCAGCGAAGGAATCCAGCTGCCGTCGTCACCGCGCCGGGCGCCCACCTTGGTGACGATGCGCAGGTCGGTGGGGTATGGGTGCAGGGCTTCCTTGATCAGCTCGTTCGTGACAGCTGGTCCGTAGAAGTCGCTGGTGTCGATATGGGTGATGCCGAGCTCGACCGCCGCGCGCAGTACAGCGAGAGCCTGGGCGTGGTCCTTCGGTGGGCCGAAGACGCCGGGGCCGGCCAGTTGCATGGCGCCGTAGCCCATCCGGCTGATGGTGAGGTCGTCCGCGAGCGTGAGGGTGCCGCCGGGAAGAGTGGTGGTCATCTGTTGCTTCTCCTAGTTCGCTTGCCGCCGGCGGATCGATCGAGCTGCCGGCACTTACTACTCTCCATCGCGCGACCAAGGCGAAGAAGGCTGCCCTTTTCCTGGGAGTGCGAGGGCTAGGAAAGCGCGGTGCCGGCCGACGCGGGCGCGAGGCGATAACCCTCGTGCGCGGAGAACTCGGCGGCCAAGGCGAACCGGTCGCCGCGCACGATCGTGTGCCGCCACTCGATCTTGCGTCCCTGCGCGTGCCCGAGCCGGTTGATGGAGAAGGCGGCGGCGTCCGCCGGGCAGTGCAGCAACGCGCGTTCCGCCGGGGTCGGGTTCACCGCGCGGATGTCCTCGCGCCCGTAGTCGAGCCGGAGACCAGTTCGCTCGGCCAACTCGTTGTAGAGGCTGGTGTGACTGAAGTCCGCGTCCAGCAGGCCCTCGGCGAGCGACGCTGGCAACCAGACCCGGTCGAGCGCCAGCGGCTCGTCTCCCGCGAACCGCACTCGCTCCAAATAGACCAGCGGGCTCGAAGCCTCCAGATCCAGCCGGGTCGCGATCACCCCGTCCGCCCGCACGTCCAGCGACCGTACGACGCTGTGTTGCGTCAGGCCCGACGCCTCCACCGAGGAGAAGAGGCTGTACAGCGCTCCCATCGGCTGGCGGATCTCCGGCGAGGTGGCGACCCGCGGCTGCCGTCCGCGCTCCGCGACGATCAGGCCGTCGGCCCGGAGCTTGCCGAGCGCCTGCCGGACGGTGTGCCGGCTGACCTCGTACTCCTCGACCAGCGCGAGCTCCCCGGGGAAGACGTCGTCGAACTCGCCCGCGCGCAAGCGGCGTACCAGTTCCTGCTGCAACTGCTTCCACAGCGGCTGTCCACCGGTGCGGTCCAGCTTGCGCTCGCTCATCCGGGGTCCTTGCGTCGTGTCGGATCCTGCCCGCCTTGCCAAATGTCCGGTCATCTCTTAACTTAAATGTACGCACATTTACGTCTCGAGGGGGTTCCGGCGCATGCTGCACACAGAGATTAGGTCACCGGGCGTGCCCTCCTCTGCTGTCACGGCGCAAGTGGACCAGGCTCCGAGCTTCACTGAACGCCTTCTCGGTCGGGTGCCAGGTCTGCTGATCGTTCTGGCGCTCGCCGCCGTGGCTGTTCCGCTCGGCCGCCTGGTTCCCGTGATCGGCGGTCCTGTCTTCGGGATCGTGCTGGGCGTGCTCGCCGGCCTGCTCATCCGACCGCTGCGAGCGGATGCCTGCCGCCCCGGCTACGACTTCGCCTCGAAGAATCTCCTGCAGTTGTCGATCGTCGTACTCGGTACCGGCTTGTCGTTGCAGCAGGTGGTCCGCGTCGGCGGTAGCTCGCTGCCGGTCATGCTCGGCACGCTGACGGTGGCTCTCGGCGGCGCGTGGCTGTTCGGCCGCCTGCTGGGTGTGCGGGGCGACACCCAGACCCTGATCGGAGTCGGTACTGCGATCTGCGGCGCCTCGGCAATCGCCGCAGCGACCGCCGCGATCGGGGCGAAGCGGTCCTCGGTGGCCTATGCGTTGGCCACGATCTTCACCTTCAATGTGGCCGCCGTGCTGCTGTTCCCGCCGCTCGGCCACTTGCTCGGGCTGAGCGCCGAGTCCTTCGGTCTCTGGGCCGGAACCGCCATCAACGACACCTCATCGGTGGTCGCCGCCGGCTACGCGTACAGCCAGGAGGCGGGGGATCAGGCGCTCGTCGTCAAGCTGACCCGATCGCTGATGCTGGTCCCGATCGTGCTCGGCCTGGTGATCCTCAAGACCCGCCGCGAAGCCCGGGCGGCCGCGGCGTCGTCGGTGGGCGCGGGTGCGCCGAAGCGGCTGCCGTGGCGCCGGATGGTCCCGCTGTTCCTGATCGGCTTCATCGCCGCCGCGGGGCTACGCAGCGCGGGCCTGGTCCCCGACGGCTGGCAGGAGAACCTCTCCCTGCTCGGCACTTTCCTGATCACCTCGGCCCTGGTCGCGATCGGCCTCTCGCTCCGCCCGGCCGAACTCCGAGCCGCGGGCTTCCGCCCGGTCCTGCTGGGCGCGATCCTCTGGATCTCGGTCGCCCTCAGCAGCCTAGGCCTGCAGTGGGCGACCGGGACCCTCTAGCGACTCAGTCCTTCTCGTACGCCGCGGCTCGCGTCTGGATGCTCTGGATGCGAGGCACGTCCAGCTTGGTGCTGCGGTCGAAGCGGTAGATGCCGTTCTCTTCCTGGAAGACGTCGGTCAGCTGGGTGTAGCAGTAGCCGAACATCAGGGGGTTGTCGAGCAGTACGTCGACCAGCCCGGTGAAGCGCTCGTAGAAGTCGCCCTCGTCCTTGACCCGCTGGCCGTAGCCCCATGACTCGTTCGTGTTGTTGCCGGCTGCCGCCGCGGCCGCTTCCGGGTTCCACCAGATGCCGCCGAACTCGCTGCAGAAGTACGGCTGCCCGTTGTAGGCCTGCGAGATCGGCCGGTCCTCCGAACCACCCGTGTTCCCGTACGGCGTACCGTCGGCGAGGCCGGCCATCTGCTTGCCGAACTCGACCGGGTCCTGCTCGTAGTTGTGCGAGTCCCAGATGTCCGTCTCCGGCACCCGGTGCGAGTAGCCCGACGCGTCGAGCACCGGCCGGGTCACGTCCGCCGCCTTGGTGGCCAGGAACATCGCCCGGGTCACGTCGTCCAGCTGGGTGATCCGGTCGTGCAGCAACTGGTGCGTCTCGTTCAGCGGGCACCAGCCGATGATGGACGGGTGGTTGTAGTCGCGCTCGACCGCTTCCAGCCACTGGGTCACGTACGACGCGGTCGGCTGCTGGTTGTTCTCCTGGGTGCCCTCGGCAACATTCCCGCCCCAGTCGCCGAACTCGCCCCAGACCAGGTAGCCCAGCCGGTCCGCGTGGTACAGGTACCGCTCCTCGAAGACCTTCTGGTGCAGCCGTGCCCCGTTGAACCCGGCGGCCAGGCTGAGCTCGATGTCCGCGACCAGCGCCTCCTCCGAAGGAGCCGTCATCAGGCTCTCCGGCCAGTAGCCCTGGTCCAGCACAAGCCGCTGGAACACGTGCTTGCCGTTGATCAGCACGGCCTGGCCGTTGATCGACACGGACCGCAGCCCGGCATAACTGTCGGCCCCATCCACAACGGCACCGTCGGTATCCACCAGTTCCAGCCGTACGCCGTACAGGTGCGGGTCCGTCGTGTCCCACAGGCGGACGCGGTCGGCGGGGATGGGCAGCACCAGGCGTGGCGCGAGATCCAGGTCCGCGCGGACCTCGGCAGTGGCGACCTCGCCGGCCTGGTCGGAGACGATGGCCCTGACTTTCCAGCCTGGCTTGTTCGCCGAGATCGGCACGGAGACGTGGAACGCCGAGCCGGCCACGTCCGGGGTGATCCGCGGCCGCAGCAGGTGGACCTCGGGCACGGCCTCGAGCCAGACGGTCTGCCAGATGCCCGTGGTCCGGGTGTAGTGGCAGCCGGAGTTGAAGTACTTGGTGGTCTGCTTGCCGCGGGCCTGTACGCCGTACCGGCTGTCGCGGGCGCGGACCACGATCGTGGCCTCCTCGCCGGGCGACGCGACGCCCGACAGGTCGGCGCTGAACGGGGTGAAGCCGCCGCGGTGCCGGACCACCTCGACGCCGTTGACCCAGACGGTGGCGTCGTGGTCGACGGCCTGGAAGTGCAGGATCGCGTGGTTGCCGGACCAGCCGGCCGGGATCGTCACCGTCGTCCGGTACCAGACAGCCTCGAGGAAGTCGACGTTCGCGATGCCGGACAGTTCGGTCTCGGGCGAGAACGGCACGACGATCCGCTGCTGCAGCTCGCGATCGGCCACGCCACGCTCCAGCCCGGAGTCGGACCGGTCGATCTCGAACTGCCACTCGCCGTTCAGGCAGAGCCAGTCGGGCCGGACGAACTGCGGCCGCGGATGCTCGGAGCGGGGTTGCGAGCTGGGCGAGGTGCTGGGCATCGAGGACTCCCGAGAGGTGGAGGGATGCGGTCGCAGACGACGGTACAACGTTGGAATGAGCGCCAGCAATGGTCCGTGCCTCGCGTCGGACAGGCCTCGGCGGACTCTGGGTCGACTCCGGCGCAGACCAGATGTCAGCTTGCTGCCAAGCCGACCGCGTAACCCGGGGCCCGTGCCGTTCGTCACCTGGTGAGAGGGTTCGCAAGCTTTGTTCGTTGCAACAACCTGCAAATGGCCGACTGATTGCCTTAGACCCAGAACAAACCGTCGGTGTGAGGCGTCATGCTGGGAGACGGCGCGGTCGGCGTGCCGGGGGTCGAGGCGGGGGAGAGTGCGAGGTCGATGCGTGGGGATTGAGCAGACGGCGGAGATCCGCGAACTGCGGTTGCGCGTGCCGCAGGGGGATCTCGACGCGCTGTACCAGCGGCTGCGCGCGTTCCGGGACGGTGGCGACTACATCGCGGCCGGCCTGGACCGGATCGTGCCCGCTGTGTACTCCGACGATCTGCTCGACTACTGGCTCAACGGCTTCGACTGGCGCGAGCACGAGGCCCGGCTGAACACCTACGACCACTACACCACCGAGATCGCCGGCCAGTTCGTGCACTTCCTGCACCTGCGCTCGGCCGACCCCGACGCCCGGCCGGTCCTGCTCACCCACGCCTGGCCCAGTGGCGTGATGGACGTCCTCGACTCCGCGGTGCCGTATGAGGCGCAGGGCACCTTCCATCTGGTCATCCCCTCGATCGCCTGGACCGCTCTGGCCGGACCGCCCGAAGGTTCACCGAGCCAGCGCAGCGCGGCCGGCTGGGACGAGCTCATGCGCCGCCTCGGGTACGACGACTACCAGGTCGGCGACGACCGTTTCGGCGTCAGCGCGACCCCGGCGTACACGGAGGTCACCGAAGCACGGGCCGAGCAGCGCGGGCTCGACGCGTCGGAGCTGGCCGAGGTGCGCTGGTTCAACGAGAACCTCACCGCGATCAACGAGGGTCAGCGGGTGTCCGCGCTGGTCCTGAGCACCGCACTGCTCGCCTGGAACGCCCAGCTGGTCAATCTGGACCTCGACCGGGACGCGATCCTCACCGGACTCACCCTGGCGTGGTTCGCCGCGCAGCTACCGGCCGAGTAGCCGTACTCCGTTCTCCCAGCAGACGGCTCGCAACCACTCGTCACCCAGTTCCAGCCGTTCCAGCGACTCGAGCTGTACCGCATACTCGTACGGGATGTTCGGGAAGTCCGAGCCGAGTACCACCCGGTCCTGCAGGGCCGCGTAGCGCGGGAGCAGGTCACGCGGCATCGGCGCCATCGCCTCGGTGAAAGGCGTGCAGGCCATCGTGGTGTCCAGGTGCACGTTGGGGTAGGTCTCGGCCAGCGCCAGGTGCTCGGCGTACTCCGGCATCCCCAGGTGCGCGATCACCGCGGTCAGGCGCGGGTGCTTCCGTAGTACCTCGCCTATCGGCCCGGGGCCGGTATGACGGCCGGGGACCGGACCGGATCCGCAGTGCACCACCACCGGTACTCCGGCCTCGGCCAGCTGACCCCATACCGCGTCGAGCTCCTCGTCGCGCGGGTCGTAGCCCCCGACCTGGACGTGCACCTTGAAGATCCGCGTCCCGAGCTCCAACGCCTCCTTCACGTACTGCGAGGCGCCCGGCTCCGGGTAGAACGTCCCGCTCGGGACGCAGCCGGGTGTCTGCGCAGCGAACTCCCGGGCCCAGCTGTTCAGCCAAGCGGCCATGTCCGGCTTGTGCGGGTACACCAGCGCAGGGAAGGCCCGGACGCCCAACGCCTCGAGCGTGGCGAGCCGGTCGGCCATCGGCGTCCTGTACGTCACCGGCCAGGTGACGCCGTAGTGCTCCTCAGCCTGGTCGAAGTACGACCAGACGGCGTTCATCACGGAGTCCGGCAGGAAGTGGACGTGCACGTCCACGAGTCCGCTCAACCCCAACCGCTGCCACCAGCCCGGCACCTCGTCATCGCGCACCCGCCTACTTTAGAGAGCTTCTGTGTTTGCAATAGCTACGTAACTACGTACTATCCACAATGTGGAAGAAGCTGTGGATAACCGGCTCGAGGACCTGGAGCGGCGGATCACCGCTCTGGAGTCCGCGGCCGGGCCACGCCTTCGGCCCGAGAACGGGGAGGTACTGCCGGCCGGCCTCGATCCCGAGGCCTTCTTCGCGCTGGCGGCGCTGAAGGAACGGGTGCCGCCACCGGGTGCCGTGCTCTACACCGGCAGCGTGACCCTGCCGAATGACCGGCAGATCGATTGGCAGTACGGCCGCGCGACGCCCGAAGTGCTGGAGGCGGACTGGTCTCAGCGGGCTTCGGCTCTGGCGGCGCTGGGTAACCCGGTGCGGCTGACGCTGCTGCGGGAGATCGTGCACGGCCGGACCACGGTCAGTGCACTCAGTGCGGTCGAAGGTCTTGGCACGAGCGGGCAGATCTACCACCATCTACGGCAGTTGACCGCCGAGGGCTGGTTGCACAGTCCGAGTCGGGGCAGCTTCGCCGTACCCCCGACCAGAGTCGTCGCCCTGCTGGCGATCCTGGTGGCCCTGGAGAGGTAAGCATGAAACTGATCGCCGTCCTGGTAGCGGTGGCCGTGCTGGCCGGAGGCTGGTTGATCCGGCCCCGGACGCTGCAGCTGGACTCCGCGCGAACGGGCGACCTGACCCTGCAGAAGTTCATCGACGAGCACTACGAGGGTCCGGGCCATCGCCTGGCCATCGCGGTGATCGGGGACAACTCGATGGCGTTCGCCGGGCGCGGAGCGAACGAGCACAGCCGCTTCGAGATCGGCTCGGTCAGCAAGGCGATGACCGGGCTGCTACTGGCCGACTCGGTCCGGCGTGGTGAGGTGAAGCTCGACCAGGAGGTCGGATCGTTGCTGCCGCTGGGAGATACCGAGACCGCCGGCGTGACGCTGGAGGACCTGGCGACGCATTATTCCGGCCTACCGCGAACCTCGACGAATCCCTTCGTCACCGTGCGGTCGTTCGTGGCCAGTCTGAGTGCGGGCAATCCCTACCCGTACGACGTCGACGATCTGCTCGCGCAGGCACAGTCGGCGGGAACCGGCGGACGCGGCCAACCGGAGTACTCGAATCTCGGTGGAGCGCTGGTGGGGCAGGCACTCGCGCGCAAGGCCGGCAAGAGCTACCCGCAGCTGCTGCGGGAGCGGCTCCTCGACCCGTTGCAGATGCAGGAGACCACCGTGCCAACCACCGACGCCGGCGCGGCACCCGAGGGCTACAGCTCGGGTGGCCGGAAAGAAGCGCCGTGGATCCAGGACGGCTACGCCCCGGCCGGCGGCGTGGTGTCGAGCTCGGGAGACCTTGCGTTGCTGGTGCAGTCACGACTGCGGGGTATCGGCGT
The DNA here is from genome assembly GCF_042657745.1 of Kribbella qitaiheensis. Taxonomy (GTDB): domain Bacteria; phylum Actinomycetota; class Actinomycetes; order Propionibacteriales; family Kribbellaceae; genus Kribbella; species Kribbella qitaiheensis. The sequence goes on from NZ_JBHSKE010000076.1 coordinate 27,380, forward strand.
CGAGGCGCTGGCGCCCAAACGGGACTTCGAGGACGGCGACAAGATCGGCCTGTTCTGGATCACCAGCCCGCTCCGCGGTACCGACCACGCGATGGTCTGGCACAACGGCGGCACCGGCGGCTACCGCTCCTTCGTCGGCCTCGACCTGGAACGCAAACGGGCGGTGGTGGTGTTGTCCGATGTCGCCGCCGACGTCGACGACTTCGCCCAGGAACTGCTGGCGGCGTCATGAGGGACGTCATCCTGCTGGCGCTGGTGTTCGCCTACCCGCTGCTCGCGATCTGGCAGCTCTCCACGAAGCGGCTCCGCGACCGCCTCGACCTCCTGATCGTGCTGGCGGCCGGCGTCCTCTTCCTGCTCTTCGCCCGGACCACGGTCGACTGGCAGGAGTTCCCGCCGTGGCTCTGGCTGATCGGCCTCGGCCTGTTCGCCGTAGCCGTCGCCCTCACCGGCCGAGCCTGGCCCCACCTCGCCTGGCTCAGCTCCAAACGCCCTCAGCTCCGCGCCTTCTCAGCCACCCTCCAACTGGTGATCGCCGCCGCCCTCGTCGCCGTACTCCTCTGACTCGCCTACTTCGACTGGTCGGTGACCCAGAGGCCGGTGAGGCCGCGGAAGTGGGCGAGGAACTTGTCCTGTTCGTGGGCCGGGTAGGTGGCCGCGACCGTCTCGGAGAGGATGCGGTCGAAGTCCGGGCTCGAGACCCAGGCGACGAGTTGCTCGTCGAAGTTCGGCAGGTTGGTGGCGCACCACTCCTGATACCTGGCGGTCTCGAAGTACTCGTCGGCCAGGGCCAGGTAGGCCTCCAGCTTGGCGTCGTAGTCGAGGGACTCGTCGTCCGCGACCGCGAAGTACCGCTCCATGTGCAGGTCGACCTTCGTTCGGCGGCCGGTGGCCAGGGAGAAGATCGACCACTTCACCAGTGCGCCGATCGCCCAGGGGAAGTAGTAGTGCAGCGAGGTCACCGCGACGTCGGGGCAGGCGTTCGCGTAGTCGATCGGGTGCACCGAATCGCCGTTCACCAGCATCTCGCAGGAGTTGAACTCCCAGCCGAAGAAGGCGTTCACGATCCGGCTGATCGCGACCGCCTGATGACCGGCGGACGGGCTGAGGAAGTCGTGCGAGACGGCGTACCGGTTGTGCATCGGCTCGTCCGGCTGGAAGTCCATCACCATCGTCTCGGCGCCGATCGACAACGCCCGGGCGAACTTCTCGTACTCGACCGTGGCCTGCAGGTGCATCAGCATCTCGCCGGACTCGTCGTAGGCCTGGTGCAGGTCGTCGCGGTTGTTGATCCGGGACACCCCGCGCCAGCCGCCGCCGTCGAACGGCTTCATGTACATCGGGTAGCCGAGGTCGTCGGCGATCGCGTCCAGATCGAACGACTTGTTGTACTTCGCCGACGTGTACGCCCAGCGCACGTTGTCCACCGGGTTCTTGTACGGCACCAGCACGGTCCGCGGGATCTTCAGGCCGAGCCGGAGCATCGCGCAGTACGCGCTGTGCTTCTCCATCGCCTGGAAGGTGAACGGCGAGTTGAGCAGGTAGGTGCCGTTCATCAGCGCGGCCTTCTTCAGCCACTCGCGCGGGTGGTAGTACCAGTACGCCAGCCGGTCGATCACCAGGCCGACCCGGACCGGGTCGTTCAGGTCGAACGGCTCGATGGTGAGTCGCTCGGTGCCGAACTCGTGCGTGGTGCCGGTGTCGTCCTTGACCGGGCCGACCTGCCGCAGCAGCGCCTCGAACGCCTGCGGCCAGTCCTCCTCGGCGCCGAGCAACAACCCGATCAGATGCTGTGAGCGGTCAGCCACGGTGGGACTCCTAACAGAAGCGGGGAAGGTGGTGGGCAAGCTGCTTGCGCCACCAGGGCCAGTCGTGAGCTACATCGTGTCCCCAGAGGTCCAGCTCGTGCGGGATGCCCTTGGCAGCCAGTACTGCGGCCGTGGCGCGGGCGGACGGCAGGGAACCGGTCGGGTTGGTCTCCCAGTCGCCCTGGCCGACCGTGAGCAGCAGGAAGACGCGGCTGCGCAGCCACTCCAGGTGGTCGCCGTCCAGGTTCGGCAGGTAGTCCGCCGGGTTGTTGAAGTACATCGCGTCGCCGCGCTCGCCCCAGGCATGCCAGGCGGACGCGTCGTAGTTGCCGGACTGGCAGATCGCGATCGGGAACAGGTCTGCGCGCTTGAGCGCGAAGTTGAGCGCGTGGAAGGCACCGAGGCTGCAGCCGGTCGTGATGATGTCGGAGGCGCCCGGGGTGTCGCTGCCGATTGCCGGGACAACCTGGTTGAGGATCCACGACTCGTAGCGCCCGTGGTGACGGGCCCGGTCCTCCAGCGGGATGCTGCGGTCGGACCAGCTCTGGTGGTCATAGGAGTCGACGCAGTACAGCTTGACCCGGCCGGCGTCGATCAGGTCGGCGACGGCGCCGACCATGCCGTTGTTCTCGTAGTCCCAGGCACGGCCCTGCTCACTGGGGAACACCAGGACCGGACGGCCGTAGTGGCCATAGCGGATCAGCGTGCCGGGCCGGTCCAGCCCGGGAGCCTCCAGTTCGACCTGCTCACGCTCCATCCGGCCTCACCCCTGTCCTAGTGTCCCGCGGCCACCCTCGCATGTCTTCATGTTGTTTGCCTCGTCTGTGCGCGTCCCGCCACCGGCCCGAGGACCGCGACGAGCACAGCCAGGGCTGCGACACCACCGAGGGCCACGGGCAACGACCCGGCGCTGGAGGCGGCGCCCACCGCGCCTGGGCCGAGGAGGAAGCCCAGATAGGCGATGGTGGTGACGGTGGAGATAGCTCCGGCGCCCGGCGCTCGGGTCCGGCCCACGACCCGGCCATACCGATGATGGTCGGCGCGCAGACCGACGTACCGAGGCCGGCTATTCCGATCCCGACGAGCGCCAGCCACGCGTTACCGGCCGCAGCGGCCATGACTGTCCCCAGAGCGGCTACAGCTCCTCCGACGACGAGCAACTGAGCCGGCCGGACTCGTTCGAGCAGTGCGTTACCGCTGATCCTTCCGGTGGCTGCTGCCGCCGCGAAGATCGCCGGAGCGCTCGAGGCGAGGGCAGGGGCCGCGTTGTACGTCGTGTCGAGGTGTACGGCGCCCCAGCTCTGCCAGGCGTTCTCCACGACGAAGGAGAGCGCGCAGAGAACGCCGAACACCAGCAGAGTCGGCTCGAACCTGCGCTTCGCCTTCTCTCTCACCACCCGTTCAGTGGCAGTGCGGGAGCCAGGCGCCAGAACCAGCACGACCAGGAGCGCGATCAGCACGAAGGCGCCGCCCAGGACCGGCAGTGCGCCCGAACCGGTCGCGCGCAGGCCCGCAGTACCGAGGCTGGCTAGGACTACCGCGATCGAGAACAGCCCGTGGCCCAGGTTCATCAGGGGCTTGCCAGTGGTCGCCTCCGCGGTCGATCCGGCCGCGTTGATCGCGACATCGGTCGCGCCCGAGGTGGCTCCCAGCACGAACAGGGCCGCTGCGAGAGTGACCACCGAGTCTGCCAGAGCAGGCAGGACTCCACACAGGGCGAAGAGGAAGACGGCCACCGGCAGCACGACACCGCCATACCGGTCGATCAGGTAGCCGGTGAGCCGCATCGAGACGAGCGCGCCGAGGCCGACCATCAGCAGCGCGGCTCCGAGTTGCCCGTCGCTGACCCCTGCTTCCGACTTGACCGCGGGAAGGATCGCGCCCCACGCACCCCAGAAGAGGCCGAAGGCGGCAAATCCACCGAGTGTCCTGAGCACCCGGTCGACACTAAGCCCAGACGCGGTTCAGCAATCCGGTCAGGCAGGGGTCGAGAACATCGCGCCAGGCGGTGAAGTTGTGCATGTCGGGGGACTCGTCGAACGCAACGTCGAGGCCGAGCTCGGTCAGGCGGGCGGCCATCACCCGGTTGTTGTGGACGTTCTCCTCAGGAGTTCCCGCAGTCATGGCGATGGCCGGCTGGGACGGCGACTCCGTTGCCTTCAGCACCTGCTGGACGAAGCCGGTCACCTCGGCGTAGTACTCGAACTTCGCCTCCTGCGGATCCGTCTCGAGCGCGAAGAACGACCCGGACTGCAGGAAGAGCCCGGCGAACGTGCCGGGGTGGTTCCACTCGGCGTACAGGGCGGCGAGCGCACCGAGGCTCGCGCCCATCAGGATCGGCAGCCTGCTCTTGCACTGCGCGGTGACCGCCGGCAGCACCTGACCCGTCAGAGTCTCCGCGTACTGCGGGTTGGCGGCGTACCAGAGGTTCCTCGAGCCCGGGCGGATCAGCGCGAGCCGGAACGGCGGCAAGGTGCCCTCGGCAACCATCGCGCCGGCGTAGTGCGTCAGGCCGGCGTACAACGCGAACTCCGGGCCGTCATGGGCCAGCAGCAACGGCAGCTCGAAGGCTGGCGCGATCCCGTCCGGCGCCCAGATCTGCACGTCCACCGGTCCGACCGGCGTCGGGTTCACCGGCAGCGGGGTCAGGCTCGACGCGATCGGCTCGACCGAGACCCAGGCGGGCTCGACGTACCCGGGCAGGGGCAGCCAGGAGTGCCCGCCGAAGGCGCCGCCGACCACCCGTGGGTTGGTCGGGTCGGTCCGCATACCGGCCTCGGGGATGTCGAACAGGTACTCCATCCGGTGCACCGACGGCCGCGGCAGCCGCAACTCCCAGCCGTAGTCGACCGGCTTGAACTCCAGCAACTCGGCGGCCAGGCCGAGCTCCTCCCACAGCCGAACGCCGGGCAGGGCATGCTCCGGATCGCCGAGGCGGAACACCACCTCAGCTCCTTCGACGGCACTGACCAGCTTTTCGGGCATCCGAATACGGTACGACGTCCCGGCCGCTAGAACCGACGGCGTGGGCAGTTCCGGCGGCAGAAATAGGCAGTCCGGCACCGATGTGCCGCCTGGAAACGGGGGGAAAGTGATGCTCACGACATCCGCCGGAACCTCTGCATGGAACGGCCCTTCCGATGACGTCCACCACGCTGCAGCCGAAGGAACAGTGGGGTAACCCCCAGAGGAGGCGCGAACCCCCAGAGGAGGCAGCGAACCCCACAGCACCAGCACACTCTCGGAGGGCGCGACACCTCGCCCGCGCAACCGCACAGTGTGCTCCGCCCGTGCCGTGGGGGTTCGCCCACTGTCAGAACAGTGGGGTAACCCCCAGAGGAGGCGCGAACCCCCAGAGGAGGCAGCGAACCCCCACAGCACCAGCACACCCCCCGAGGGCGCGACACCTCGCCCGCGCAGCCGCAGAGTGTGCTCCGCCCGTGCCGTGGGGGTTCGCCCACTGTCAGAACAGTGGGCGAACCCCCCACAGGAGGCAGCGAACCCCCACAGCACCAGTGAGGCTTCGCCTCCGACCGCCGAGTGTGCGGCTGGCGTGGGTGTCATGGCACGGGACAGCCAGGGCTATGGCGACGGTGACGGTCAACGAGCCCGCCTCCGCCTCAACCGGCTCATCCAACGACGGCAAGGAACCAACACCTACGCTCGGCACCAGCGCCATCCTGATGATGGCGAACGGTTCACTGGCCGGACTTCGAGGCGGTGATCCACCCCGAGGCGACGAACCGCCTGGCGAGCGCCGAACCACCGGCCGCCCGGGGGCGCCGCGGCCAGGCGGCCTTCTACGCGACGGCCTGCTGGTTGCGGGAAGCCTTTGCCGACGTGTGCTGGGAGGTCGAGCACGTCGTCGCCGACCGCGATCTCGTGGTCCTCCACACGACCATGTGCGGCCGGCACGTGAATACCTTCGTCTCCTACGACGAGACCGGCCGGCCCGCGCAGGCGTTCCCCGCCACGGGCCGGGCCGTGAGCACGGGGAAGATCGGGGAACACTGACAGGACCTGTCGTTGACGGGAGGTAAGGTCGCCGCGATCCGGCTGTGACATCCGGAACCGTTTGGGAGGCTGACTGCGGTGGTCGATCTCGAGGATATCCGGGCGGCGACTGAGGGATTGCCGCGCAGTTATGAGGTGCTGGTCCGGGACCGGATCAAGTTCCGGGTCGGCCAGATCGTCTATCTCGCGGTCGCACCGGACGAATTGTCGATGGGGATCGGTTTCCCGCGGGAGGAGCGGGACGCGATGATCGCCGCCCAGCCGGACAAGTTCTTCCGGCCCATTCCGTCGGACGAGCGGTACCAGTGGATCCGGGTGCACCTCGACGCCATCGACGTCGACGAACTCCGCGAACTCGTCCTCGACGCCTGGCGGATGTGCGTCCCCAAGAAGGTCGCCGCCGCCTACCTGGCGTCGACCGACCAGGACGCGCCCGGCTGACTCTGCGGAGCGATCACGGTCAGTACGGAACAGGGGCCTAGGGCAACAATCGGTGGTCCTCTCATCCCTGGGGATGAGAAGCAGCCCTCCCAATGACGACCCGGGTCATGCCAAGACCGTCCTCGAGGCCGATGTCGGAAAGCTGTCCCGGCCGCAAGCTTGAACCATGACCGGAGACTTCCTACCCCGCCGCCGCCAGGCGTCGGTCCGCACCCAGCTCGCCACCGTCGTTCTCGTCGTCGCCGTCGCGACCACGACGGTCTATCTCCTCGTGAACCGCTGAATCAGCCCACCTGTTGGTGAGCGCGTCCGGTGTCAGGCGTGGCCGATTTCGCAGTACCGTCGATCAGCCTTCCCAGCGGACCTCGGCCTCGCCCGGGCGGACGACGCCGGCCTCGTAGGCGACGACGACGGCCTGGACCCGGCTGGACAGCCCGAGCTTCGACAGCACGCTGCTGACGTGGGTCTTCACCGTTGTCTCGCTGACGAAGAGCTTTGCGGCGAGGTCGCGGTTCGACAGCCCGCGCGCCATCCAGACAAGGATCTCCCGCTCGCGTTCGCTCAACTGCGCGAGCGGTCCGGTCCACCGCCCGGCGGCCGGCGGCGGTGCCTCCGCAGGCCCGTTGCCGACCTGCCGTTCCAGCTCGACGCAACGCTCGAGCAGCACCCGGGTGGAAGCCGGATCGACGAGCGAATCCCCGCGGTGCACAGCCCGCACGGCCGACACCAGCAGATCCGGATCGGTATCCTTCAACAGAAATCCCGACGCCCCGGCGCGGACCGCACTCAGTACATAGGCCTCGTCGTCGAAGGTCGTCAGCACCAGTACCGCGGGCCGGTTGCTGCCGGACTCCTTGGCCGCGGCGGTGATCCGCTCGGTGGCGACCAGCCCGTCCATCACCGGCATCCGGATGTCCATCAGCACGACATCCGGGTCGTACTGCTCGATCAGCCGGAGCGCCTCCTCGCCGTCGCCCGCCTGCGCGACCGTGGTCAGGTCGGGCTCGTGGTCGAGGATCATCGCTAGTCCCATCCGGATCACGCCCTGGTCGTCGGCCACCAGGACCCGGATCTGTTCCGTCACCTCTGCGGCGGCAACCATGCCTGCACTCTCCATCCACCCAGTGGTCCGGCGGCGACGGTCAAGGTGCCGCCGCTCGCGTGCGCGCGCTCGCGCATTCCGATCAGTCCGTTGCCGCGGCCGCTCTCGCTGCGCCGCGCTGTCTCCAGCACGTTCACCGGCGGCGGTCCACCGCTGCCGTTGTCGTCGATCGTCAGCAGTTCTCCCTGCGCCCCGCTCTGCCAACTGACATGCGCCGCGGTCGCCTTCGCGTGCACCATCACGTTGGTCAACGCCTCCTGGATGATCCGTACCGCGGTCAGATCCGTGGCGGAGGTGAGTTGCCGGGTGCGCGTGGGCAGGGTCATCGTCACGTCCACGCCGACCGCCTTCAACCGGTCACCCATCCGCGCGACGTCGGCCAGCCCTGGTACCGGGGCTGTCTCCGTGCCGATGCCGGGTGGCGTCGCGTTGTTCAGCACGCGCACCGTCTCCCGCATCGCGGTCAGCGCTTCCTTGCCGCTGGCAGCGATCCAGCGGACGGCCTCGCGCAACGCGGCCGGATTCTGGTCCGCGACGCGGTCCGCGGCCTGGGCTCTGATCACCACCGCGCTCATGTGGTGCGAGACCACGTCGTGCAGGTCACGGGCGATCCTGGTCCGCTCGGCGTTGGCGATCCGCTCGGCCTCGATCGCGCGCAGCCGGACCAGGGCGGCGTTGCGCTGCTCCAGCACCAGCAGGGTCTTGCGGTGCCGCAGCGAGTTCGCGCCGAGCAGCACCATGCCGCAGATCAACGCTTCGGCGAAGACGAACAAGGAGACGTCGATGTAGCTGTAAAGGCTGGAGATGTCGGTGGGCAGGTTCCGGTAGCGCTCGCCGTACCGGGTGATGTTCGGAGGGCTGTAGCTCAGCACGATCGCGACGACGGTGGGCAGGCCGATCATCAGGGCCGCCAGGCTGCCCATGGTGAAGAAGAGACAGGTCAGCCGGCGGACTCCGCTCGAGGCCGCCAGGTAGCCGACCACCAGCAGCGGCACGAGATGGAGCTCGGACTGCAGGGCGGCGTCGCTGATCGCGGGCGCCCGGAAGATCGTCAGGCCGAGCTGCTCAGCCAGCCCGGTCCCCGCCGACGCGTACAGCAGGGGATAGAGCAGTGAGACCCCGACGAGCGTGGTCCGGGGGATGGTCCGGACCAGGGCCACGGTCAGGACCAGGAAGATCCCGGTGACGACGGAGACGCTCGGGTTCGCCGGGCGCAGGCCGCTGTTGTTGATCAGCGCCAGGCCGGAGAACCAGACGATGCCGATGAGTGCCGCCAGCAGCAGATCCTGCTGCGCAGACGGCATCCGGCGCCAGAAGGCCCACACCCTCAGCGCCCCGTCGGCGAATCTGCTTGACTCTGCACTTGCTCAGCGTAGTCGCGTGTGAGAATGAGCGGCTCCTGCGCCCGAACGGGCCGTCTCTCCAACTTTCGGAGGAGGCGAGGCGTCCGACCCCCTACCCAGGTCCGACTTCTGGCCGTCCGAGACGGTCCCTGGGACCGATGTGGCGAACCCCGCCGACCCGAGAGGCTGTACCCCATGAGCAACCACCTGCCGCCCCGCCGCACCGTCCCGGTGCGAGCCTGGTTGCTGTCCGTGACTGGCCTGGTCGTGGTCGCGTCTCTCGTGATGTGGCATGCCCAGCTCGTCGACCTGATCGGCTTCGACACCTCCGCCGACAAGCAGCCGGTGGTCGCGAGCGGGCCCGGTGGTTCGCCGCCGCCCGTGGTCGAGGTCAGCAAGAGCACGCCGCCTCCGGGGAAGCCCTCCAAGACGCCGACCCGGTCGCCGAAGCCGACGAAGACCCCGACCAAGACGCCGACCCGGTCCTCGTCCGGCTACAGCGAGGAGGACATCGACGGGCTGTCGCCGAAGCTGCGGACGCGCCTGAGGAAGGCGATCACCGCGGCGAAGGCCGACGGAGTACGGATCAGCATCACGTCGGCGCGGCGCAGCGTCGCCAAGCAGAATCGACTGCTGCGGGAGGCCATCGTGAAGTACGGCTCGTACAAGGCGGCCACCCGCTGGGTGCTGCCGCCCGAGCAGTCCGCCCACGTCCAGGGCAAGGCGGTCGACATCGGCCCGCAGACGGCGATGGTCTGGCTGAACAAGAACGGCTGGCGCTACGGCGTCTGCCGCCGCTACGACAACGAGCCCTGGCACTTCGAGGCTCTCACCACGCCGGGCAAGCGATGCCCGGCCCGCGAATCACACGCGGTCGCCAAGGCCGACTGACCCACCACCGAATCAGGAGCGCAACTGATGACCACATATGCCCAGCCGACCATCCGGCGATCCACCCGCCACCGCCACGTCGTACCGGCCCTGTGGCGTCAGGTGGTCCGCGGTGCGCCGAAGATGGCCGAACCAGCTCACGCCGAGCCGGACCGCTCGGCCTTCACCCAACTGGAGATCTACGACGGCATCCTCGCGGCCGTCGACCACCGCGCCGAGGTCCTCGACGTGATCGCCACCTCCCCGGACCGCGAGAGCTCCATCCGCAGCCTGCGCGAACTGCTGGAGATCACCAACCTCCAGGCCACCGCGATCCTTGACCTCCCGCTGGACCGTTTCACCGCGGAGTCGCGCGACCGCATCGCCCACCGCGCCACCGAACTCCGCGCAGCGTTGACCCACTGACCGCGTCCACCCACGGGGAGGACGCCCACCCAGGTAGTTCCCGCGAATCGAGTTCAACAGAAGAGGAGGACGTGCCACCGGTCCGGCCGGCCAGGTATGGGTAAGAGCTGAGGGGCCTCACCCAATCCCGGCCGGCCGCTGCCGTTGAGATCACCTCCCGTGCCCACTCCACCTCCACACCGACCCACGCCACCTCCACACCAGCCCCACCCCCGCGCAGCCTCCAGACACCTGCACCCCACGCCCGTGAGCGAGGGACGTTCACGCAATCTGTCGGAGGTCTGTAGGAGAATCCTGGTCAGGAGGTCATCGTGTCGAAGGCGGCCGTTGGTGGGCGGGCAACTCTGGCGATGGTTGCCGCGGCGGCCGGTGTATCGACGCCGACGGTGTCGAAGGTCCTGCACGGGCGCCCGGATGTGGCAGCCGCGACCCGGATGCGGGTCGAGCAGGCCCTGGCGGACTGTGGATATGTCCCGCCGCAGAAGAACCAGGGGCGCAGCAGGGTTCACACCGTCAATCTGGTCTGCGACGACCTGCTGTCCCCGTACACCTCCGAGTTGCTGCGTGGCGTCACCAAGGCGGCGAACCTGCAGGAGGTGGACGTCGTTGTCGCGCTTCTCCAGGATGTGGCCGGTTCGACGCCACAGACCTGGACCAGGCGACTCCGCGCCGCCGGACACGAAGGCATCATCGTGGCTGCCTGCGAGTTGACGGACGCTCAGATCACTGCCCTCGACAGGGCCCGGGTGCCGCTGGTGGCGATCGACACGCTGAGCCTTCCGTCGGTCGAGGTGGCCACTGTCGGGTCGACGAACGCGACCGGGGGCGTCGATGCGACCGAGTATCTGCTCGGTCTGGGCCATCGCAGAATCGCCTTTGTCGGCGGTCCGGCGACCTCGACCTGCGGACAAGCCCGGCTGCACGGCTACCTTGCCGCGATGAGCAATGCCCGCCTGCCGGTTGACCCGGACCTGGTGTCGAACGGTCTGTTCATAACCCCGACCGGTCTCGCCGAAGGGCAACGCCTGCTCGAGCTGGACGACCCACCCACCGCCGTCATCGCGGGGAACGACCCGATCGCCATCGGAGTGATCGAGGCCGCCCGGCAACGCGGGCTCGCCGTACCGGCGGACCTGAGCGTCGTAGGCTTCGACGACACCTATCTCGCCGAATCGTCGACTCCGCCGCTGACCACGGTCCGCCAACCCCTGCAGGAAATGGGCGCCTTCGCCTTCCGAACACTGCTCCGCCTGCGCGACGGCGAACCACCGGCCGCCTGCCACACGGAGTTGGCGACTCAGTTGGTGATCCGAAGCTCCACTGCCCAGCCCGCCGCCCGGCCGCAGTGACGTGTGGTTCTGGGGTCAGCCGTTGAGGAGGTGGAGGAGGGCGTTGGCGTAGGCGTGTTCGGCGTCCGTGGCCGGGAAGGTGCTGTCGTCTGTGAGGCGGATCGTGTAGCCGCCTGGCGTTGCTTCCAGGGCCTGGAAGTGGGTGCCGAGGAGGTTGCGGAGCTGGTCTTCGCGGGGGAGCCAGATGACTTCTCGCTGTTCGATGCTGTCGAGCGCCCACTCGGTGGTGCCGTTGAATCCGATCACCTTGCCGCCGGGGTAGTCGTGCACCTCGACGGTCATGTCGCTGACCACGAACACGTCCGCGTCCATGTCGCGGTCCGGTACCACGAACCGGTCCCCAGCTCCCGGTACCCAGAGAGCCCCGGCTTTGCGTAGTCGTTTCGCCTGCTCAACCGTGATCACACCTCCATCCTGCCCACTCCCGGCAAACGCTTCACCTTCACCGCGCGCCCGCCCACAGACCGAGACAGCGACCACCGGCGTACGGCGTACCGGGGTGGCGGGTCAGAGGGAGGTCGGGCGCCAGTACTGGCGTTTGTCCTCCTCGCGGACCGTGTAGCCGAGTTTGGCGATCTCTTCGCGGAGTTCGCGGACGTCGTGCTTGCCCTTGTCGCCCAGGGCGAAGGCCTTCGAGCGTGCTTTCAGGACGGCGTTGACCGCGGCCGGGAGTTCAGGGTCGTCCTCCACCCAGCGGCGGAACTGGTCCGCGTACGGATCGCCCGACTCCGACCACGGATAGCCGTGCGCTCGGAACGCGGCAGGGATCGCCTTGGCCTCTGACTTCAGTTGGTCGTGCCGCTCGCGGGCCAGTTCGCGCGACCGGGAGTCCTGCAGCACGATCTCCTTACCGTCCAGGAACGCCACCGCCACCTGGTTCCGCGGTACCCGGGTCGTCTTCTGGTTCTTCAGGAACTCGACCTCGGTATTCGTCACCGTCACCTTGAGCGTGTCCTCGAGCGCCGCCGCGGCCAGGAAGATGCCCGCGACCACGCCGATCACGGTGAGCAGCGCGACCACCCACCAACTGTCGCCCTTCGCAATCAGTTCGAGCGGCGCTGGGAACGGCACCCACCGCTGGTCGACCGCCCAGTCGGCGATCCGCGGCAGGAAGAACCCGAGCGCGAGCCCGGCCAGCGGGAGCCCGCCGTACAGCACCACCTTGTCGGCGGTCGAGTGGCCGATCACGGTCCGGGTGGATGAGTCGGTGCTCATGGCTTGCCCCTCGTCTTCTCGGTGGCGAGGCCGAACAGGGTGACCAGTTCGTCCCCGTACGCCGCGAGGTCGGTGCCCGGGTGCTCCGCCCAGTAGGTCAGCGCACCGTCGATGGCCTGGGTGATCGTCATCGCGAGCACGATCGGGTCGAAGGCGCGGAACTCGCCGGCCTGCTGACCCGCGCGCAAGGTTGCGACCAGATCGGCGACGGGAACCGCGTCGCGCTCGGCGAAGACCGGCTTTCCGTCCGGGGCGCGGTGGTTGACGATGATCTCCGCCACCGCGACCAGCCGGGTCTGGTTGTCGCGCATGTAGGCGATCCGGGAGCGGATGTACGCCGCCAGCCGGCCGGCGGAGGTCGTCTCGGCGTCCAGGTACGGCTTCATGAACGCGGCCCAGTCGTCGATCACCTGGACGACGACCTGTTCGAGCAGATCGTCCTTGTTCGCGAAGTGGTACGAGATGACGCTCTTGCTGATGTCCGCGTGCTCGGCGATCCGGGCCAGCGAGGCCTGTCCGTAGCCGACGGCGGTCACGGTCTCGATCGCGGCCGCGATGATCTGCCGCCGCCGGGCCGCCTGGATGAACGACACTCGACCACCCGCACCGTTTTTCGACCGCATGGCCTGAAAATAGCGCACGAACCAGGCTCATTGGTCAGACGCTGAGACACTCCGGAGCCTCGCCGGACCACCCTGACACCATGCAAAGGACGACCCGGAACGACGACCAGGCCGACGAGAGGAAGAAACTGGATGGCGGACAGGGACGGGATCTGGCTGCGATTCTTGTCAGGACCGGAGATCGATTCGCTCGGGCTGACCCGGACGGAGCTCGTCGACGCGGTCGAGGAGGCGGTGCGGGACCATGGTGAGGGCGAGACCAGCTTCGAGCCACGGGTGCACCTGATGCCGGACAACGGCGGGATCGGGCATTTCAACATCCTGCGCGGCCACCTGAACCGACTCGGCGAGAACGGCGTCAGCGGTGTGAAGGTGGTCGGCGACTTCGTGCCGAACTACCAGCTCGGGCTGCCGAGCGAGCTCGCGATGGCGACCTTGTTCGACCCGACCACCGGCGTACCGCTGGCCGTCCTGGACGCGACCATGATCACCGCGGCGCGCACCGGCGCGATGACGACGGTCGGCGCCCGATACCTCGCCCGCCCGGACAGCAAGATCCTCGCGCACGCCGGCGCTCGCGGTACGGCGTGGTGGAACGTCACCATGCTCGACGACCTCTTCGACCTCGACGAGATCCGGGTGACGTCGCGCCGGCCCGAGTCCCGGGAGAAGTTCGCGGCAGAACTGTCCGCGGAGTTGTCCACGCCGGTCCGGGTGGTCGCCACCGCGGAGGAGGCCTTCGACGGTGCCGATGTGATCGTCGAAGCGACCCGGCTGACCGAACCCGAACCACTCCTGCGTACTGCGGCCGTCCGCCCCGGCGCTTTCGTCGTCCCGTACGGCACAGTGAGCGCGGTCGAACTGGATCTGCTGGACGTGATGGACAAGGTGGTCGTCGACGACTGGCGCGAGGCGCAGTCCGGGCGGTTCGGCGCACTCCGCCGGCACGTCGATACCGGCCGCCTCTCGCCCGAGACCCTGTACGCCGAGCTCGGCCAGATCGTCGCCGGCCAGAAGCCGGGGCGGGAGAAGGATGCCGAGCGCATCCTCTTCTGGCACCGCGGATTGTCCCTGCTCGACGTCGCCATCGCGCACCTGATCCTCAGGCGGGCCGAGGCCGCGGACGTCGGCACGATGCTGAGATTCCACTGACATGCTGATCGACCGCGCCGAAGACCTCGGCCCCCGCCAACTGATCGATACCGAGCCGCTGGAGCTCTCTCGCAGCCTGCTCGACCGCCTCGCCACTACCCGGTCCGCCGTACTCGATGCTCTGCGCACCGGTGACCCCGTCTACGGCGTGAACACCGGGATGGGCGCCATGAGCAAGCGTCGGCTCACCGACGAGGAGCAGCGAGTCCATCAACGCAATCTCTTGCTCGGGCGAGCGGCGGGCGGACCGCCCTGGTTGCCGCCCGACGAGGCCCGCGCCGTCGTTGTCGCGCGACTGAGGACGTTCCTGACCGGCGATGCGGGTGTCTCACCAGAGCTCTGCTTGCAGCTGGTGGCCCTGCTCAACAGCGGTCTGGTGCCCGCGATCCCGGTCGGTGGCGCGGGCTCGGCCGGCGAGATCATCCCGCTGGCCCACGCGTTCGGCCCGCTGGTCGGCATCGGCTCGGTCATCCCCGCGACCGGAACGATCAGCCCGGCTGAGGGTGTGTTGCCGTCGTTCGAGCTCGGTCCGAAGGAAGGGATCTCGCTGCTCGCCGGGATTCCCGGCGCGACCGGTAGAGCGTGGCTGCAGGTTGGTCGCGCGCAACGGCTCGCGGACCATCTGAGTTTGGTTGCCGCAGGCTCTATCGCGGTGATCGGCGCGAACCGCGATCCGTACAACCCCTTGTGTGGCAGGGGAGACGAGCTGCTGACGGCGGAGCTGGAGCGGATTCTGCGGCTCGCCGGGCCGGAGGATGAGCCGCGGTCACTGCAAGCACCGGTGTCGTTCCGAGTCGCGGGACAAGTCATCTCGCATGTCAGGCGATCGGTCGCGCGTCTCGACGAGGCAGTGGAGCGGGCGCTGGTCGGCGTGACGGATTCGCCCGCATTTCTTGGGGGAACCTTCATCGGAACAGCGGGGTTCCACGGCATCAACCTGGCCGCGCACTGCGATCAACTGGTCGCGGCGCTGACTCATGCGGCCGAGGTGTCGACGGCGCGGATCCATCGGCTGCTCGATCCCGCCGTCACGGGACTACCTGCACAGTTGGCGCACGATCCTGGTCCGCAGGCCGGGCTGGTGACCGTGCACAAACGAGCCGTTGCCACCATCCATTACTTGCGCCGACTGGCGTTGCCTTCGGCAATCGGTACGCTCGAGACCTCCAACGGGCAAGAGGATGTGCAGAGCTTCTCATGGGAGGCCGTCGGCGTGCTGGGTGAGGCGGTGCGGCTGACGCGTGAGGTCGCCGCCTGCGAATTGCTCGCGGTGTACCAGGCCTTCGCATTGTCGAAAAGGCCTGTGCCGCAAGGGCTGCGGGACTTCCTCGGCTCGGTGGCGCACGTCGTACCGGCGATCGAGGCGGACCGGCCGTTCGGGGCAGACCTGAGCCGCCTGCTCGACACCGTGATCTGATCACGCCGCGTTGCTCGTGACCCCCAATACCCGGCGGTCGAAGGCAACGACCTCCGGCGGCCGGGCAAAGGAGGGCCAGGGGTGGGGGTCAAGTGTGGGAGACGGTCAGGTTGTAGCCGGCAGTACTCCGTACGCCGCGTCCGCCTCGCGCAACGCCTCAGCCGCGTCCTCCACCGCGGGGCGAGCCACCGTCAGCCCCGGTACGGCGGACATCAGCCGCGCGGGCCAATCCGCAGTGCTCTCGCGCTGAGGTGGCACTATCACCAAGGTCACGCTCATGCCGATCGCGCCTGTCCGGCCTTGAAAACCTCGTGCTCCAACGGCTCACCCGCGACGTACCGGGCGAGCTCCGACGCCATCAGGCGGCCTTGCCGGCGGCGCTCGGTGTTCAGCGTGCCGGCCAGATGCGGCGTCACCACCACGTTCGGCAGCGAGAAGAGCGGCGACCCCGGCAACGGCGGCTCAGGATCGGTGACATCCAGTATTGCGAACAGATCCGGGCGCTCGCCCAGCACAGTCACCAGTGCCTCTTCGTCGATCAGCGCGCCACGAGCCGTGTTGATCAGCGTCGCGTCGTTCTTCATGGCCGACAGCAGGGAAGTGCTGACGATCTGGCGGGTCTCCGCGAGCACAGGAGCGTGCAGCGACACCACATCGGAGGTGGCGAACAACTCTTCGAGCGACACCAGCCGGACCCCGAGCGAAGCCGCGAGAGCAGGATCGACGTACGGGTCGTAGGCCTGCAGGACGAGGTCGTGCCGGGCCAGCAGTCGGGCGGTCGCCTGACCAGTAGCACCGAGCGACATCAACCCGATAACTGATCCGTTCGCACCCGGTTCATTGGTTGCCCGCGGCAGCGATTCGCCCAACGCCCGGGCGCCGAGCACATAACGCCAACCGTGCTTCAACGCATACAGCACCTGCGCGAGCGTGAACTCGGCAACGGACGCAGCGATCACCGAGTTGGCCGCGGTCACCCGCACGCCCCGAGCCCAGGACTCCGGCGTGACGATCGAACGCACCGACCCGGCTCCGTAGAGCACCAACGCCAGCCGAGGTGCGGCAGCCAGCAGTTCGGCAGTCAACCGCGGACCACCCCAGGCCGTGACGAGCACCTCGACGTCTCCGAGCAGTTCCGGCGTGAGCTCGGACGGCGTCAGCGGAGGAACCAGAATCTGCAGGTTCTTCTCGAGTGCGGCCCGCTCGTCCTCGCCGTACACGTCAGGGAAGCGGGCAAGGTCCATCACGTAGAGGCCGTTCAGCATCAGACCACCTCCTGAACGGCGGCCCGGATCGCCGCCAACCGCGCCGGTGAGGCCAAGCCGGCATGGTAGTACCGCAGTTCCGACGCACCTGCCGCGACCAGTCGCGCCGCGAGCGCGGTCAGCTCCTCCGGACGCTCACCCAGAGCGTTGACATTGGCGACCAACGGTACGGCGGTGCGCGCCGCCGCGGCCTTTACCCGGCCGATCGCGGCCTCCTCGTCGTCCCATGACTTCAGCACGAATGCGGCCGGAGCGGTCTCGAAGCCAGCCAGGTCGACCCCGACATCAGGACCGGTCACCCGCTCGTCATCAGTTGCCATCAGCAACACCTCTCGCCCGTCGGCCAATGCGGTGGCCTCCGCCAACAGTCCGGTGATCACCGCAGTCCGATGGTCATAGAGGGCCTGAGCCCGTTCCTCGCCCAAGGCCTCGATCAAGCTCAGCCCTGCCGGCACGCCGTCCTGAAGCTCCCGGTCGACCGTCGCACGGATGTCCGCGGACAGCCTGGCGACATCGACACCCCACTCAGCCAAAGACCGGGAACAGGCCTGACACAGGCAGATGGACAGCAGATCGCGCGCACAAGCCGTCAGATCCGCGCCGGAGGTCTTCTCATGCTGGCTCAGGTGTTCGAAGCCGAGCCAGCCACACGCCTCCAGCACTAGAGCAGGGATGTCGTAGAGCTCGATGATCTCCCGCACCAGCGTCAGCGCGTACTCCCGCACGTCTGGTTGCGCCGGACACAACGCATAGCCGAAGCGTTCACCGAAGGCGTTCCGCACCGTTAGATCCGGCGCGGACCGCCCGAGCAGCGACGAGTGGGTGAGAACCACCCAGGCCTCGGACCGCAGCCCGACGGCGGCCAGCGCCGAGGTCGCCGTACCGAAGCGGTCCTCGTCGTCGACAGCCCACGTCGGGGCGACAGGTCGCAGTCGGGCGCCACGCCAGCGCTCCGGCCGGATCCGGAAGTACGCCGCCGCGTGCTCGGCGTGCACGACCCGATGGGCGGGATGCCAGGCAGTGGTGGCCCGCACGGAGTGGTACGCCGCCTGGAGGGTGACCGTGTCGACGCCGAGATCGGCGAAGCGAGCAGCCGCTGCCGGATCGCCGATCAGGTCCCAGGTGTAAGCGAAGGCGCCGTGCCTCACCATCGCGGGATCACCGGATCCCAGCCCGGCTGCACCGCCCGCATCGGCGTGATGTCGTCCCGGGTGTCGAACCCGCACTTCTCGTACTGCTCGGCCAACCTGGCGAGCGAGTCCAGGTCCAACTCGACACCGAGCCCAGGCGTCGACGGCACCCGCACAGCCCCGTCGGCGAACTCCAGCACCCCTTCCTGCACTACGTCCTCGACGAGGTACGGGTAGTGCGTGTCGCAGTCGTAGGTGAGCTCGGGAGTGGCGCCGGCCAGGTGGGTCATGGCCGCCAGGCTGATGCCGAGGTGTGAGTTCGAGTGCATCGACAGGCCGATCCCGAAGGTCCGGCAGATCGCCGCGAGTTCGCGCGAGCGACGCAGCCCACCCCAGAAGTGGTGGTCCGAGAGCACCACCTGGACGGCATCGGCCTTCACTGCCGGTGAGATGTGGCTGAAGGCGGTCACGCACATATTGGTTGCCAGCGGCATCGACACCTCACGGGCCACCGCGGCCATCCCGTCGATCCCGCCGGTCGGGTCCTCGAGGTACTCGAGCACGCCGTCGAGCTTCTTGCCCACGGCAATGCTGCTCTCCACCGTCCAGCCGGCATTGGGGTCGAGGCGCAACGGATGATCGGGGAAGGCGTCGCGGAGCGCGAGGATGGCGTCGGCCTCCTCGGACGGCGGGAGCACACCGCCCTTGAGCTTGAGCGACTTGAAGCCGTAGCCGTTGACCATCTGGCGTGCCTGAGCAACGATGCCCTCGGCATCCATAGCCTCGCCCCAGCGGTCCGGTTCGTACCCCGGGTCTGGGTTGTGAACAGCCGGCTTGAAGAACAGATACCCGCTGTACGGAACGGTGTCGCGGACCTTGCCGCCGAGCAGGTCCACCACCGGCCGTCCGAGGGCACGACCCTGCAGGTCCCAGCAGGCGACCTCGAAGGCGGAGAGCACCGTGGCCAGGGTCTTCTCGTCACTTGCCTCACCGACCAGGCCGTGGGTGGCCCGGCCTGCCGTTGCGCCGAAAGTCTCGCGGACGATCCGCTCGAGCCCGTTCAGGTCGAACGGATCCAGGCCGGTCAGCCGCGGCGCCACCTTGCGCAGCGCTGACAGGATCGCCAAGTCGCCGTACGTCTCGCCCAGACCGGTAAGCCCGTCATCGGTCGAGACCTGCAAGATCGAGCGCAGCGCGTACGGCTGGTGGATGCCCTGGATGTTGCGCAGCGGCGGATCCTTCATCGCGATCGGGGTGATGACGACCTCGGTGATCATGCGGTTTCCTTCCGGACGAGGGTCAGGCCGTTCTCGAGGATCTGATCCAGTTCCTCCAGGTGCTCCGGCAGCGGGTCGGTGAGCGGCGACCGGACGGAGCCGACGTCGGTCCAGCGCTTCCGGACGGCTGCCTTCACCAGCGAGACGGCATAGCCCGCACCCTTGTCCCGCAACTTCACCAGCGGCAGGTAGAACTCCGGCAGCAACTCGTCCAGCCCGGCCTCGTAGGCGTGCGCGATCTCGGGCGCGAAGCAGTGCACCGCCGACGAATACGCCCGTACTCCGATCGCGGCGTACGAGCGAGCCGTCACCTCAGCCGTCGGCAGCCCGTTGAAATAGGTGAAATCGGGGGCCACCGCCATCATCCGCTGGAGAAGATCGAGATCGCCCAGGCCGTCCTTGAAGCCGACCACTCCCGGGATCCGGGCGAGTTCGGCGACGCTGTCCGCGGTGAAGATCGCGTTGTCGCGCTGGTACGCGATCAACGGCAGCCCCGCGGTCGCGGCGAGTCCGCGGAAGTGGTCGAGCAACCCCTGCTGCGAGGGCTTGATCAGGTACGGCGGCAATACCAGAAGCCCGTCCGCGCCGGCTTCCCGCGCGGCCGCCGCGAACTGCCTGGCCATCGCAGTGCCGTAGCCGGTGCCCGCGAACACCGGCAATGCGCCCGCGGCCTCCTGTACTGCGGCGCGCACCGCGGCGGCGTACTCGTCGAGAGTGAGCGAGAAGAACTCCCCGGTCCCGCAGCAAGCGAAGATCGCGGCCGGGCCGGCGTCGATCTGGTGGCGCAGGTGCTCGCGGTACGGGCCGAGCGCGAGCGCGCCGTCGGCGTCGAAGGCGGTCACGGGGAAGGAGGAAAGACGGTCCAACTGCATCGGCGGCACCTCACTGATGACGGGTCGGTAAGCGCTTGCCAAGTGACCTTAGCCGCCGATCGGAGCTCCGGCAAGAGCTCGCCTGAAAGCGATTTCAAGGCTCGCTCAAGGCTCCCGATCGCCTACTCAGTCGCGGAATCTTGCGGCCGGGCCGGGTTTGCGCCACGCTGTGCAAACGCTTTCTGAGGATTGGGAGGAGTGCGTGCAGAACCGGCCGGGTCGGTCCCCTCGCGTCACGATCAACGACGTCAGTACGGCGGCCGGCGTCTCCGCGGCGACCGTGTCCCGCGTCCTGAACGGCACCGCGAAGGTCGACTCGTCGCTCGTCGACCGGGTGCACGACGCCGTCCGCGATCTCGGCTACCGCCCGAACGCGGCCGCCCAGGGACTTGCCCGGGGTGAATGGGGAACGATCGGCGTGCTCGTGCCGGACCTCGCGAATCCGTACTTCCCCGAGGTGCTCAAGGCGGTCTCTGCCGTCTCCCGGGCGCACGGCCGCCGGATGATGGTGATGGAATCCGACGAGGATCCCGCCGTCGAGCACGACCTGGTCGAGGACCTGATGCGCTGTTGCGATGGTGTGCTGCTCTGCTCGCCACGGATGCCGCGCGCCGAGTTGGCCGAACTGGTCTCGCGCAAGCACCCGATGGTCCTGTTCAACCGGGTCGTCCCGGGGTTCGCAGTACCGTCGATCTCGGTCGACTTCCACAGCGGAATGACCCAGGTGTGCGGGCATCTCGCCCAGCTCGGGCACCGGCGCGCGGCGTACCTGAGTGGCCCGTCCGCCTCCTGGGCGAACGCCGAGCGCATCCGCGCCTTCGGGGCCGCCCGCGCGTTCGGTCTCGAGGTGACCGTCGTCGACTGCGGAGCCACCAGCCGGGCCGGGTACGACGTTGTCGCCGGAGTGCTGGAATCCGGCGTGACCGCGATCCTGACCTACAACGACCTCGTCGCGTTCGGGGCGTTGTCGAAGCTGCGTGAACAGGGCGTCGAGGTGCCTGGGGAGGTCTCGGTGATCGGCTTCGACGACATCTCGCTCGACCGGGTCGCGCACTCGAACCTCACCACGGTGTCGGTCCCGCGCGACGAACTCGACCGCCGGGCCGGCGAGATCCTCGAGCGGCTACTGGTCAACGGCTACGACGAGGACCCGCTCTACCTGCCGATGACTCTGCACGTCCGCGACACGAGCGGTCCGCCCCGCCCCTGACGCTCACCGCGGTCGGCGGCGAGAATGGCGGACATGTACGTACCGAAGCACTTTGCGGCCGGCGATGGCGTAGTACGGGATCTGCTCGTGAATCACGGGGCGGGGAACCTGGTCACGAACACAGCCGATGGCTTGCTCGCGACGTTACTTCCCTTCATTTACGACCGGACCGTCGGTGAGCATGGCGCGTTGCTCGGGCACGTCGCTCGGAACAACGAGCAGTGGAAGGCTCCCGCGCTCGGCGAATCGCTGGCCATCGTGGCGGGTCCGGACGTTTACATCAGCCCGTCGGCCTATGTGGCGAAGGCCGAACACGGCCGCGTCGTACCGACCTGGAACTACGTGACCGCCCACGTTTACGGACAACTCGTCGTCCATGACGATCCCGCCTGGATCGAGGATGTCGTTCGCCGGTTGACGACCAAGCACGAAGCGGCCTTCGAGCAACAGTGGTCGGTGGATGACGCGCCGGCCGCCTTCGTCGCCGGTCAGCTGCGCGCGATCGTCGGGCTCGAGCTCGTCATCAGCCGGATCGAGGCGAAGGCGAAGCTGAGCCAGAACCGGTCGGACGCCGATGTCGACGGAGTGATCGCCTCGCTCGAGGAGCGGGGTGAGCTGGCGTCGGCCGATGCCGTCCGGGCGGCGAATCGCCGGAGCTGAGGGCGACACGCCGAAGCGGGAGTAGCTTTTGCATCCCTTGACTCGTTGGGCTCCGTGCGGGCCGGTCGATCTTGCCCGTGAGGCTGACCTGCCCAGCCTGTTGATGCACCCGGCCGATCCATTAGCCTGGGTCGGGCTTTCGTCGGCGACGTGGAGGATTCGTGAAGCGGTTCGTAGTACCGCCGAGCTGGCCGACGCCGCCCCGCCGTAGCTGGATGCCGCCGAAGACCTGGCGCCCCGATCCCTCCTGGCCGCCCGCCCCTGACGACTGGAAGTTCTGGGTCGACGGCAAAGGCAACGCGGTCCGCGGACCCGTCGGCCGGTACGGCGGCCCCTCGCAGCGGGTGGTCGCCGCCGGTGCCGGCGGCCTGGTGCTGTTCCTCGCGGTGAACCTCTGGGCGATCTCCGCGATCGGCCTGTTCGGCGGGGACGACCCGAAGAACCAGGCGGCTCCGGTGCTCGACGACAGCAGTTCAACGCCGTCGGTCACGGCCACTCCGACGGTGCCGCCGAAGACCACCGCCGTGCCCTCGCCGCCGCCGCCGTCGGTGCAGAAGACGACGGTCAAGCCGACGCCTACGCCGACCAGGACGACGCGGAAGGTCGAGGCGACGGAGGAGCGCCAGCCGACGCCCACCAGGACCTCGACCCGGACCGTGCGCCCGACTCCGACGCCGTCGCGTCCGCCGACCCGCGAGGAGATCCTCGCGGAGTACTGCGCCAAGCACGACTTGGACGCGAAGTGGTGCGATCCGGACAACTGGCCGTCCGACCCGCCCCGCAACCGTCCCTGACCGTCAGAACCGCGGTCACAACAAACAGCCACAGTGAGCAAGAAGCTCCGGCGCGTCCCGCGTCCGGAGCTTCTGGCCTTTTGGACCTCGAACCGCTCCGGGCCTTGACAGTCGCGGGCCGTCCCAGCAATCTATAACCAATCTGTTTCAGAACAAAGAGGTTATGAATGGCTGTCGACCAGCTCAGTGAGGTGTTCAGCGCCCTCGCCGATCCGACCCGGCGGGCGATCCTGCGCCGGCTGACGGACGGGGACGCGACCGTCGCCGAGCTGGCCGCGCCGTTCAGCGTCTCCCAGCCGGCCATCTCCCGGCACCTGAAGGTGCTCGAGCAGGCCGGCCTGATCTCCCGGAGCCGGCGCGCCACCGCGCGGCTGAGTCACCTGGAGGCGGAGCCGTTGCGCGAGGCGGTCGGCTGGCTGATGGATTACCGCGCCTGCTGGTCGGCGAGCTACGACCGGCTCGACGGACTGCTCGACGTACTGAAGGACGAATCATGAAGGTGATCGCCGAACCGGGCCTGCCGCAGGTCATCATCACGCGGGAGTTCGCCGCGCCGCGCGAACTGCTCTTCCGGGCCTACACCGAGCCGGAGTTGCTGGCCCGCTGGCTCGGCCCGGACTCGTTGACCCTGACCGTCAACCAGCTCGACGTACGGCACGGCGGCCGCTGGCGCTGGACGCACTACGACGCGGACGGCAGGGGCTACGTCTTCCATGGCCTGTACCACGGGACGCCGACGCCCGAGCGGATCGTGCAGACCTACGAGTTCAGCGAGCGGCCCGGGCACGTCTACCTGAACACGATCACCTTCGAAGAACACGACGGGACGACGACGCTGCGCCAGAACACGGTGTTCCAGACGGTCGAGGAGCGCGACGGTTACGTGCGCGGCGACATGGAGACCGGGATCCGTGCCTCGATGGCGAAGCTCGACGACCTGGTGACCCGACTGGCCAAGGAGGCCTGACAATGCGTGAGTTGAGTGTCGACCTGTTCAGCACCGTCGACGGGTACGGCGGTGGTGGGCCGCAGCCGGCGCCGTACTGGGGCTACGGTGCTCCCGGCCTGTACGACTGGGTCAACGGGCAGCTTGCCCGGGACCACGTCATGCTGATGGGAGCGACGACGTACCGGGAGATGTCCGAGATCGTCGCGACCGATGCCGACCCCAGCTTCGACCGGATGGCGGAGCTTCCGAAGCTCGTCTTCTCGAAGACGCTGACCCCACCGCTGAGCTGGGCGAACACCACGATCATCGACGAGCCGGTCGAGACCGCCGTGCCCGCGTTGAAGGCGATGGACGACGGTCTCCCGATGCGCACCATCGGCAGCCCGTCCCTGATCCGCAGCCTCTTCCGGCTCGACCTGGTCGACCGGCTCCGGATCATGGTCTTCCCGACGATCCACGGCACCAGCGGTGAGGGACCGGTCTTCGCCGACCTGCCCGACGTCACCCTGGACCTGGTCGACACCACCGTCCTCGACGATCGGCTCGTGCTGCTGGACTACCGCGTCGGGGAGCGGTTGGAGCCTCGAACCGACGATCAAGCAGGTCAGTGATCAGACGATGTTCTGCTCGGCTCGGAGGGTCGAGGTACGGAAGCGGTTGGCGTCCAAGGGGGAGATGTCGATGAAGGGCGCCCGGCGCAGGTAGAGGTCCCGGAGGATCTCGCCGATGGCGGGGCCCTGAAGGAAACCGTGGCCGGAAAAGCCTGTGGCGTAGAGGAAGCGGCTGATGCTGTCGGCCTCGCCGATCAGGGCGTTGTGATCCGGGGTGTTCTCGTAGAGGCCGGCCCAACCGCTCGCCAGGCCGACGTCCAGCAGCGAAGGAGCACGCTGTTCCATCGCGGCGGTGAGGCGAGGAAGCCAGGCTTCGGTGGGAGCGAGGTGGAAGCCGGGTTCCTCCTCCGGGTCGGACAGGCCGACCAGCAGGCCCGGGCCTTCGCGGTGGAAGTAGAACGTGCTGCTGAAGTCGATCGTCATCGGCAGGTCGCGGGGCAGCTCGGGGATCGCCTCGGTCACCACGATCTGCCGGCGCAGTGGCGTCACCGGCAGCTCGACCCCGGCCATCGCCGCGAGCGGTGCCGACCAGGCTCCGGCCGCGCAGATCACCGTCGACGTAGCGACCCGGCCGCGCCGCGTCCGGACCCCGCGGATCTCGTTGCCAACGGCATCGATTCCGGTGACCTCGCAGCCGGTGACCAGCGTCGCGCCGAGTTTCCGCGCAGCCGTGGCATATCCCAGCACGACGGACTCCGGCGTACAGTGCCCGTCGTTCGGTGAGAAGCAGGCGGCGATCAGCCCGTCGGGAGCCAGCAGCGGGGCGAGCCGGATCGCCTCGGAGACCTCCAGCATCCGGGTCGGTTGCCCGGCCGCGTTCTGCAGCCGGGTGCTCTCCTCGAACAGCGTCACCTGTTCGTCGGACGACAGCAGGAACAGGTAGCCGACCCGGTGCAGGTCGATCTCCTGCCCGGGGCGTTCACCGAAGCGAGCGAACGCCTCCAGGCTGCGAGCGCCGAGCGCGATGTTGAGCTCGTCCGAGAAGTTGGCCCGGACACCGCCGGCCGCCTTGGAGGTCGAACCCGAACCGAGCTCGTTCCGCTCCAGCAGCAGGATGTCGGTGACGCCGGCCTCGGCGAGGTGGAAGGCGATACTCGTACCCATCACCCCGCCGCCGACGATCACCACTTCGGCGCGCTCGGGGAGCGTCACGGCAAGAGGAAGGTGTAGTCCGCCTCGACCGTGACGGTGTCCATCTGCGCCTTCTGCAGCTTGCCCGAGTAGTCCCAGTTCATCGACTGCCAGCGGGTGAACTGGTCGAGCACCCAGATGCCGCTCTGCCGCGAACCGTTGCCGGACTTGCCATTCCCGCCGAACGGCAGGTGTGCCTCGGCGCCGGAGGTCGAGTTGTTCACGCTGACCATGCCGGCCGAGATCCCTTGCGCGAACCGGAACGCCTTGTTCGGGTCGGTCGTGTAGATCGAGCTGGACAGCCCGTACCCCGGCTTGTTGCCGAGGGCAATCGCCTCGTCGAGGGTGGCGTAGCTGGTGATCCCGACGACCGGGCCGAAGGTCTCGTTCAGGAACAGCTCGTCGTCGGACCGGACGCCGTCCACGATCACCGGGTGGTAGAACAGGCCGACCGCGGGGTCGCCGACGAAACCGTCGCGCGGGTTGTCCGCGGAGACCCGGCCGGTCGTGCCGATCACGGTGTGGTGCGCCGCGATCCAGCCGAGCGACTTCTCGAAGCCGGCCGCGAATTTCTCGTCCAGCAGCGGCCCGAACAACACGTCCTGGGTCGGGTCGCCCATCGCCGCCGAGGCCACCGCCGCGCTGAACCGCCGGACGAACTCGTCGTGCACCGACTCATGCACGATCACCGTTCCCAGCGACGTGCACCGCTGACCCGCAGTACCGAAGCCGGAGAACAGGGCGCCTTCGACGGCCAGGTCGAGGTCGGCGTCCTCGGTGATCACCATCGGGTTCTTGCCGCCGAGCTCGAGGCACGGGGTCTGCAGGTGGCGGCCGCAGAGCTCGCCGATCCGGCTGCCGACCTCGCTCGACCCGGTGAATCCGACCTTGTCGATCAGCCCGGCCGCCAGCGCCTGCTCGAGCCCCGCGAACGTGTCGGGCCCGTCGGCGTACACGAGGTTGAAGACGCCCGCCGGTACGCCGGAGTGCGCGAAGATCTGGTAGAACGCGTCGGACACCACCGCGGAGTACTCCGCCGGCTTCCAGACCACGGTGTTACCGCAGAGCAGGGCAGGCACGATGTACCAGGAGGGCACCGCGACCGGGAAGTTGCCGGCCGAGATCACCGCGACGGCACCGACCGGACGGCGGAAGGTGAACAGTTGCTTGTCGGGCATCTCCGACGGCACCGTCTGACCGTAGAGCCGGCGGCCCTCGCCGATGAAGAAGTCGCAGGTGTCGATGATCTCCTGCACCTCGCCGAGCGCCTCCGCCAGCGGTTTGCCGATCTCGCGGGTGACGAGCGCGGCCAGCCGGTCCTTGTTCGCCGTCATCAGCCGGCCGACGTTCGCGATCACCTGACCGCGCTGCGGGGCCGGAAGCGCCGCCCAACCGGCCTGCGCCTCCCGTGCGGCCCGGGCGGCCTGGACGAACACGTCCGGCCCGGCGACCCCGATGGTGCCGACCACGTCGGCGGTGTTCGCCGGGTTGGTGGACGGCGTGGTGCGGACCGGATCCGGGACCTGCTCTCCGGCGACGACGGACAAGATGGCAGACGACACAGGTGGGTCCTCTCACTCAGAACTACGGTCCAGCCAGCCTCCGCCATCCACCCCACCCCTGCCAACCCACCCGCGCGCCGCCCCACCCAGCAGCCGCCCCACCCACGCAGCCGCCTCTCCCCCAGTGGCCGCCCCACCCAACAGAACCTCCACCCCCACCCCGCGCGCATCTCCACTCCCATCCCGCGTACGCATCCCCGCCCCCACGCCGCGCACGCATCCCCGCCCCCACGCCGCGCACGCATCCCCGCCCCCACGCCGCGCACGCATCCCCGCCCCCACGCCGCGCACGCATCCCCGCCCCCACGCCGCGCACGCATCCCGCCCCCACGCCGCGCACGCATCCCCGCCCCCACGCCGCGCACGCATCCCCGCCCCACCCCAGCCCCGCCCTGCGTGACATCCCCTTCCGCCTCTCCCGTGGAGCACCCCGGCACGGCGAACGCGGTACGGCGGGGCGGTGGCGGGGATTGGTTGGTGGGGCGTGTGAGCATGAAGTGTGAGCGGTTTGCGGCTGTCCGATGAAGAGATCGCGGCGATGACTCCAGCGCAGCGGCGGGAGCTCATCCTGCGGCTGGCCCCGGTGCCGGCGGGGTTTTTGCCGGCGCCGCGGACCATGGAACGGATCCGCAGATGGCGGCTGGCGCTGATGCTGGCCTGTGTGGCCGCGCTGATCCCGTGGATCGTCTACCTGGCGATCACCCTGCCCAGCCACTACGAGGCGCGGAACTGGGTCGCCACCTGGGTCGGGTTCGACGTGATCCTGCTGGCGATGCTTGTCGCGACCGCGGTTTTCGGCTGGCGGCGACGGCTGTTGCTCTTGCCGACCGCCTTCGCCTCGGGTGTCCTGCTCGTCTGCGACGCGTGGTTCGACGTCCTGACCAGCCAGCGGGGCGCCGACCTGGTCCAGGCCCTGCTCACCGCGCTCCTGGTGGAGCTGCCGCTCGCCTTCATCCTGATCGCCGGCCCGCTGCGGCTGCTCCGGTACGTCGCGATCCGCAACGGCCTGGTGGAGGGCGGCCTACCGATGTGGCGGCTGCCGATCCCGATGCCTGAGCTCTGGCCGCAGCGGAGAATTCCTCCCGGCTGATCTTGTGATTGCATTCACAAACGGTAGAATGGTGGTCCGCCGGGAACGGCGGTCGCCTGATCGGCGGTGTACAGCAACCATGTCGCAGTGACTGGGAGGGCGTACAGATGACGGAGCGCAAACCGCCCGGGATGAAGACCGAGGACTGGGTCGAGGCGCAGATCAAGCAGGCCCAGAACCGGGGTGAGTTCGACAATCTCCCCGGTGCGGGCAAGCCGATCCCGAAGCTGGCTGAGGCGCACGACCCGGACTGGTGGGTGAAGGACCTCATCCGCCGGGAGCAGATCGAGACCGACGCGCTGCTGCCTGTGTCGGTGCAGTTGCGCAAGGAGAAGGAACAGCTCCCGGAGAAGCTGCGCAAGGTGCGCCGCGAGAGCGAGGTCCGGGACTATCTGCAGGATCTGAACAAGCGCATCCTGATCCAGATCCGCGACGCCACCGGAGCGGTCATCCCGGTCGGCACGGTCGACGAGGAGGCCCTCGTCGAGCAATGGCGCCTCGACCGCCCGTCGGCAAACACACGACCAGCCGAGCCGGACCAGCCGGCAAGCGTCAGGCGCTCGTTATGGCAGCGCTTGTTCGGCGGCTGATCGTCGCAGTCGGTCGGGGACGCGAGCAAGCTCGTAGAGGTGGTCGGCGTGGTGTGCACCGGAGATCCCACCGCCGGCCAGCTGCATCTGCATCCTCGCGCGTTCGACGCGGCCTTCGTTCACCCGGCGGCGACTCCACAGGTTCGGTGGGGTTGTGGACAACCTGACCGGATCCGATGCCTGCGTCGAGTTTCGGTCAATCTTTGGAATCCCTTACAAATAAGGGCCTTCCGGACCAGAAACTGTCCGAGGCGCCATCTAGAGTCTGGGGTATGGAGATCTTGGGCGAGCGGCCGGCATGGTCGATGAGCGACAGCGAACTGCTGGCGACTCTCGACGCGCTCCACGCCGAGATCTCCCGCCTACAGACCTACCGCCTGCAGGTCCTGGCCGCCTACGACGCCACCGGCCACGCCGCCACCCTCGGCGCCGGCGACACCGCCCGCCTGCTCGCCTTCCGCCACCGCCTCGACCCAGGCGTGATCAAGCGTGACCTGGCCCTGGCCAAAGCGCTCAAGAAGTACCCCGCCGTCACCAACGCCCTGCCAGCCACCGGCGTCGGGGATCCGGCCGACGCCACTCAAGACGATCCGGACAGCGAGCCGGGCGTGGGAGCCGAAGCCGATGCAGTGGTGTTGTCTCCGGCGCAGGCCGCGGCGATCGTGGCCGAACTGGAAGGCGTCCCCAAGACCGTCGCGGTCGAGGACCTGACTGTCGCCGAGGAACAACTCGTCGCCTTGGGGCGCCACTTCAACCCCTCCGAACTGCGCAAGGCCGCCCGCCGGGTCCGCGACCTGCTCGACGCCGACGGCCCGGCGCCGGAGGAGGACAAGGCCTACGCCCGGGAAGAGTTGCGGCTGAGGCCCGCCGACCGGGGGGTGAAGTTCAGCGGTTACCTGGCCAACGACAACGCCGAACTGTTCCAGGCCCTGATCCTGGAGGGCTCGAAGCCGCGCAAGACCGTCACCGGCGAGTTGGACCCGCGCTCACCGGACAAGCGCCGCGCCGACGCCCTCACCGACGTCCTCAACGTCGCCTCCAACGCCATCACCACCGCCACCGGCCCAGCCGACACAGCCGATCCCGCCGACCTGGCCGGGGCGACCCTCGACAGTGCCGAGGCCGCCGGATCGCCACACGGCACCGGCACTCCAGACGCGACCGGTCGCTCCGGCCAGACTGGTGCCGCCGCGACGGGTGCTAGGGCGGTGGCCGGGCACGGCCCGAAGGCGCACATCACGATCACCATCGACCTCAAAGACCTCACCGACGCAGGCGCCCACGCGGTCGGGACCCTGGTCCACGGCGAAGGACTGTCCGCCGGCGCGATCCGGCGGCTGGCGTGCGAGGCGCAGATCATCCCGATCGTGCTCGGCGCCAA
>NZ_JBHSKE010000077.1:0-117178 GCF_042657745.1 Kribbella qitaiheensis
GAACCCGCTACCGCACACCCACCACCAGCCACGGCGGCACCGCGGCGTCCGGCCATGCCCGGAACCGCGCCAACATCCCGGCACACACCACCACCACCGTGAATGGCGCCGCCACCGCGGACAACCCGGCCGCGCAGTTCGACCCCTGGGCCGACACCGACCCACCCGAACCAGGCACCGGCAAACACACCGATCCACCCGGCGACCCGACCCCAGGTCACAGGGTGCTGCACCACGCCAACAACCCGGCACCGCCGTGAATGGCGCCGCCGCACAGCTCGACCATGGGCAGATCCCGGACCGACCCATCCGGGATCTGGCAGATGCACCGACCCACCCGGCGACCCCGACCCCAGGTCACAGGGCGCTGCACCACGCCAACAATCTGGCACCGGTCACCACCACCGATGACCGGGAGGAGCGCGCAGCCGACAAGCGAGGCCTCGGACGCGGCTGGCTGGAGGATCGAGGCGCTCGGCTCAAGGCCGGAGGTCTGTGATCCAGCCTCGGCTTGAGGTGGGGTTGGTGATGCATCCTCGGCTTGAGGTTGGTGATGCAGCCTCGGGTTTGAGGTTGGGGGCGGCGAACCAGCGCGGGTTACTGCCGAGGCGCTGCCACAGGGTCGACCCATGGAACGACGTGGACCAGCCTTCCGGGAGGACGGACATTCACTCCGCCGACGATTCGCCTGCCCACCAGCCTGGCGAGGACCTCGGTGGCAACCGCACTTGACTGACCGAGCCGTCGCAGGCGAACCCCGCCGAAAGTGACTCCGGGCCTGAGGGCTGCAGCGCAGCGCAGCACCATGCCGCGAAGTTCGCGGCGAGCACCGTGCGGCGGAGTACGCCGCGGCCGCACCGTGCCGCGGCGAGGACCGTGCGGCGGAGTACGCCGTGGTCGCACCGGGCAGCCGCGGTTGTCCGCTCGCTGTCATCATCAGGCCGCCACTTCGTTCCGGCGTCACCAACCTCGTCAACCGCACGCTGCCGCTGCTCGGCGTTGGCAGCCTTCTCGATCGGCGGGCAACGGTTGGCCGGCGATTGGTCACATGCCGGCTTGGGTCTGTCCCTTTGGGGCGTGCCCAGCAGGGTCGGCGGTGGCGACACACAGTCAGCCGACCAGGTTTCCCGAGCCTTTCGGCGTCGACAGGGCGGGCATCTGCGCCAGGTCTCACCAGCGCCACGAGGACGTGGCTTTGCCCGGGAGGATCACCCGTTTGGCGAGCTACGGCGAAGGAGAGCGACCGGGGGTGGATGGCAGCGGCGACGGGGGGAGCGGGTGGGGTGGAATACACCTAAACCCGACTGGGATGGTTGACATTCTCATCATTCAAGATGGGGCCTGGATGGTGGAAGACTCTGGCCTACCGTCATTCGGCTGGAGTCGAGTCCATCGTTGTCAGGAGTGCTCGTGAGTTCCTCGGTCGTCGCGACCGTCTCACCGACCCGGCAGGCCCTGCGCCGGGTCCGCCGGGATCGCAGCGCCCGGTTCGGCGCGTGGCTGGTGGCCGCGTTGATCGTGATCGCGGTTGCCGCGCCGTTGCTGGTCAAGCTGTCCGGTCAGGATGCCTATACGTACCACATCGATCTGCTCGATCCGGCCAAGGGCGGAGCGCCGAAGGGTGCGCTCGGCGGGGTCAGTGCGGACCACTGGTTCGGGGTCGA
The DNA here is from genome assembly GCF_042657745.1 of Kribbella qitaiheensis. Classification (GTDB taxonomy): domain Bacteria; phylum Actinomycetota; class Actinomycetes; order Propionibacteriales; family Kribbellaceae; genus Kribbella; species Kribbella qitaiheensis. The sequence continues at coordinate 1,665 of NZ_JBHSKE010000077.1, forward strand.
GCCGCTGACCGGCCGGGACCTGTTCTCGATCGTCGTGCTCGGCCTGCGGACGTCGCTGGCGATCGCGATCGTCGCCACCTTGATCACCACGGTGGTCGGCACGCTGGTCGGGATCAGTGCCGCGTACTTCGGCGGCTGGTACGACGGGGTGATGTCCCGGCTGCTCGACTTCCTCTTCGGGTTCCCGCAACTCGTCTTCATGATTGCCCTGGGCATCATCGTGCCGGCGGAGTTCCCGCGCTGGTTGCTGCTGATCCTGGTGCTGAGCGTGTTCGGCTGGGCCGGTCTCGCGCGGCTGATCCGGGGGCAGGCCAGGTCGCTGGCCACCAGGGAGTTCGTCGAGGCGGCTCGGTCGGTCGGGTCCAGCGGCTGGCACGTGATCACCCGTGAACTGCTGCCGAACCTGCTCGGCCCGGTGCTGGTGATCGCGACGATGGCGATCCCGGGGTACATCGGCGCCGAGGCGGCGCTGTCGTTCCTGGGTGTCGGAGTGCCACCGCCGACCCCGAGTCTCGGCCGCTCGATCTCCGACTCGATCGTGTGGGTCTACACCGGCACAGACCCGTGGTTCATGGTCTTCCCGGGCATGATGCTCTTCCTGGCGGTGCTCGGCTTCACCCTGCTCGGCGACGGCGTCCGCGATGCCTTCGACGTACGGCTGCGGAGGGCGAACTGATGCCCGACCTGCTGTGGTTCGTACTCCGCAGGCTGTTCGCGACCGTGCTGGTCATGCTCGCGCTCAGCCTCGCCGTCTACCTGATCTTCTACGCGCTCCCGGCCGACCCGGCGAGACTGGCCTGTGGCAAGCCCTGTACTCCGGACCGGCTGGCGCAGGCGCGGCACTTCATGCAGCTCGACCAGAGCGTGATCCAGCAGTACCTCGCCTTCCTGAAGGGGATCTTCGCAGGCCGGACCTTCGGCGAGGGAGCCGCGGCGGTCCAGTGCAACGCGCCCTGCTTCGGGTACTCCTTCCCGCTGGCTCGTCCCGTCACCACCCTGATCGTCGACCGGCTCCCTGTCACCCTGTCGATCGCGATCGGGGCCGCGGTGCTGTGGCTGCTTCTCGGGGTCACGCTCGGTGTCGGCGCGGCGCTCAAACGCGGCAAGCTCTTCGACCGGCTGGCCGTCGGGTTCGCGCTCATCGGCATCGCGACCCCGTCGTTCCTGCTCGGGCTGCTGGCGATCCTGGTGTTCGGGTTCTGGCTCAACATGGTCCCGGTCAACGGATACGTGCCGCTGACCGAGAGCCCGGTCGACTGGGCCTGGCACCTGATCACCCCGTGGCTGGTGCTGGCCGCGATCCAGGCCGCGGCGTACATCCGGCTGACCCGGGCGCAGATGCTCGAGGAGATGAACCTCGACCACATCACCACCGCCCGGGCCAAAGGCGCGGGCGAGCGCCGGGTGGTGGCGGTCCACGGACTGCGCGGCGTGCTGGTACCGATCGTGACCATCTTCGGCCTGGATCTCGGCGCCCTGTTGGGCGGTGCGATCCTGACGGAGAAGGTGTTCAGCATGCAGGGCTTGGGCGAGTTGCTGATCAGCGCCGTCGGTCAGCTGGACGTGGCGGTGGTGGTCGGCGTGACGCTGTTCTCGGCCTTCCTGGTGATCCTCGCGAATCTGGTGGTGGACGTGGTGCACGGTGTACTCGACCCGAGGGTGGGCCATGCCTGACCAGACCGCGAACAACCAAGCCGCGACCCACTACAACGGATCACCGAGACCCGTTCTCGAGGTCGCCGATCTGCACGTCACCTTCAAGACCGAAGGAGGCCTGGTCCCGGCCGTCTCCGGGATCGACTTCTCCGTCGCACCGGGCAAGACGCTCGCGATCGTCGGCGAGTCCGGCTCCGGCAAGAGTGTCAGTTCGGCCGCGGTGATGGGCCTGCTGCCGCCCAACGCCGACGTGACGGGCGAGGTGCTGCTCGACGGCCGCGAACTGATCGGCCTGTCGAGCGAGGAGCTCCGCAGGATCCGCGGCAACGACATCGCGCTGGTCTTCCAGGACGCGCTCTCGGCGCTCAACCCGTACTACTCGGTCGGCTGGCAGGTCGCCGAGGCGTACCGCCTGCACCACGACGTCTCCAAGAAGGAGGCGCTCAAGCGCGCGGTGCGGATGCTCGACCTGGTCGGCATCCCGTCCGCGGAGCAGCGCGCCAAGGCGTACCCGCACGAGTTCTCCGGGGGAATGCGGCAGCGGGTCGTGATTGCTATGGCTCTGGTGAACGACCCGAAGGTGCTGATCGCCGACGAGCCGACCACCGCCCTCGACGTCACCGTGCAGGCCCAGATCATGCGGCTGCTGGAGGACGTGCAGGCGGAGTTCGGGACCGCTCTGGTGCTGATCTCGCACGATCTCGGAGTGGTCGCCGAGGTCGCGGACGACGTACTGGTCATGTACGCCGGACGTGCGGCCGAGCGTGGTTCCGTGAAGGACCTGTTCCACCGCGCGGCTCATCCGTACAGCCTCGGGTTGCTCGGCGCGATGCCGCGGGTGGACTTGCCGCCGCGGCCCAGGCTCGCCACGATCCCGGGCAGTCCGCCCTCGCCCGGCTCGATCACCACCGGCTGCCCGTTCCAGCCGCGCTGCGCGTACACCCACCTGGTCGGAGAGCGCTGCATCACCGAGCGTCCGGAGCTGACTCCGCGACCGGGCGAGGGATACCACGAGGCCGCCTGCCACCTCGGTCGCCGACCGGAGGTGATGCTGTGAGCACGGACGAACTGCTCCACCTCAAGGACGTGAAGAAGTACTTCGGTCTGCGCGGCGCCCCCTGGCGAAAGGCCCGTGCGGTCAAGGCGGTGGACGGCGTCAACTTCGTCGTACGCCGGGGCGAGACCGTCGGGCTGGTCGGTGAGTCAGGTTCGGGCAAATCCACCCTGGCCAGGGTGTCGACGCGGCTCCTGGACCCGACGGCCGGCACGGTCGAGATCGGCGGCAAGGACGTCACCCGGGTCCGCGGTCGCAAGCTCCGGCCGGTCCGTCGCAAGATCCAGATGGTGTTCCAGGACCCGCAGGCCTCGCTGAACCCGAGGCAGCCCGTGGGCACCATCCTTACCACGCCGTTCCGCGCCCAGGGGATGCGTCCGACCCGCGCGCAACTGGTCGAACTGCTGCGGCAGGTCGGCCTGTCAGAGGAACACCTGGAGCGCTATCCGCACGAGTTCTCGGGCGGTCAGCGGCAGCGGATCGGGATCGCCCGCGCGCTGGCGGTGAAGCCCGACCTGCTGGTCTGCGACGAGCCGGTGTCCGCGCTCGACGTGTCCGTCCAGGCGCAGGTGCTGAACCTGCTCGCCGATCTGCGCGACGAGCTCGGGCTGTCGTACGTGCTGGTCGCGCACGACCTCGCGGTGGTCCGCCAGGTCGCGGACCGGCTCGCCGTGATGTACCTCGGTACAATCGTGGAGGAGGGGCCGGCGTCCGAGGTGTACTCGGCTCCCGCCCATCCGTACACCCGCGCGCTGCTGTCCGCAGTACCGGTGCCTGAACCGGGCGCCAAGCGCGACCGGATCGTGCTGACCGGCGACGTGCCGACCCCCATCGATCCGCCCTCCGGATGCCCGTTCCGCACCCGCTGTTACAAGGCCCAGGACGTCTGCGCGACGGTCCGGCCGGTGCTGGAACCCGTCGCAGGTGGCGAGCACAGGGTCGCCTGCTACTTCCCGGAATCACCCTCTGATCTCTCGAGCCCCCCACTGTCTGAAAGGACACAATGAAACGCACCACCCGAGCGGTCGCGGTCGCGGCCGCACTGTTGCTGGCGATCACCGCCTGCAACGCCAACGACAAGTCGGCCACCCCCGGTGGCGGCGCTACCTCCGCCACCGAGGCCGGCGGTGTCCTGCACCTGCTCACCACGAGCAAGGAGATCAGCCTCGACCCGGCGAAGAGCCAGAACCTCGGCACCAGCACGATCCACCTGGTGCTTCGCGGCCTGACCTCGTGGAAGACCTCGCCGGACAAGGCGGCCGAACTCGTCCCGGACCTGGCCACCGACACCGGCCAGGTGACCGACGCCGGCAAGACCTGGACGTACAAGCTCAAGCCCGGCCTGAAGTACGCCGACGGCTCGCCGATCGTCGCCGCCGACATTAAGTACGGCGTGGAGCGGTCCTTCGCGCCCGAGCTGTCCGGCGGCCTCGGCTACCACAAGTCGCTGCTGGCCGGCGCCGAGAAGTACACCGGTCCGTACAAGGGCGGCGAGCTGCCCTCGATCGAGACGCCGGACGAGTCCACCATCGTCTTCAAGCTGAACAAGCCGTTCGGCGACTGGCCGTGGATCGTCAGCATGCCGGCCTTCTCGCCGGTGCCGAAGAAGGCCGACACCGACCCGGCACACTACGGCGAGAAGCCCGTTGCCAGCGGCCCCTACCAGGTGAAGACGTACTCGCCCGGCTCGAAGCTCGAGCTGGAGCGCAACCCGACCTGGGACAAGGCGACCGACCCGGCGCGGACCGGGCTGCCTGACTCGATCGTGTTGGACATGGGCCTGCAGGGCGACGTGATCAACCAGCGGCTGATCGCCGATGCCGGCGACGACAAGTTCTCCGCCACCACCGGTACGTCGGTCCCGGCCGCGCTGATCCCGACGGTCACCGGCAACCCGGCGGTGAAGGCCCGGGTGGCCACCTCGCCGTCCGGCGCGCTGCAGTACCTCGCGATGAACAACAAGCGCCCGGCGCTGGCCAACCCCGAGGTCCGCAAGGCGATCCAGTACGCCGTCGACAAGCAGGCGGTCCAGGTCGCCGAGGGCGGTCCGGAGTTCGGCGGTGAGCTGGCCACCACGCTGATCACCCCGGGCATGCCGGGATTCACCAAGTTCGACCTGTTCCCCGCGCCACCACAGGGTGACCCGGCGAAGGCGAAGTCGATGCTCGCGGCGGCCGGGGTGAGCAACCTCAACCTGCTGCTGGTGGCCGACAACGAGACCGGCCTCGGCGTGGCGCAGGCGATCCAGCAGGGTCTCAAGCGGGCCGGCATCAACGTCACCATCAAGCCGCTCGAGGCGGAGGCGCTGACTGACCTGATCACCGGACCGAAGGGCGACTACGACCTGACGGTGTCGACTTGGCTGCCGGACTTCCCGAGCGCGCTCGGCAACATCCAGCCGCTGTTCGCGTCGTCGGAGATCGGCAACGGCGGGTTCAACCTGTCGCGCTACTCGAACCCGAAGGTGGACGCCGCGATCGCGACGGCGACGGGCGAGTCCGACCGGACCAAGGCGGCGGGTCAGTGGGCCGCGCTGGACAAGCAGATCCTGACCGATTCGCCGGTGGTGCCGCTGATCTATGCGCGCAACGCGTTCCTGCACGGCTCGAAGGTGCAGAACTTCTACCTGCCGCCCTACCCGCCGTACCCGAACACGCTGATCCTCGGCCTCAGCAAGTAGTCAGGTCAGGTCCGGCCCTCGGACTCCTGGGCCTCGAAGAGGGTGGGCTGGGTCTCGGCATCGAGCCCCCAGTCCGCCCTCATCACCGGGTACCCGGCCTTCTCGGCCGCGTCGCAGACCTTGACGTCGTCATCCACCAGTACTGCGATCCGCCGCTCCTGCGCGAGCGTCCGCAGCCGGGCCAGCTTCATCACGGCCGAGGGGCGGCGGTCGTTGTTGCCGCGCATCAGCAACTTGCCCTCGGGGAAGCCGTTGTCCTCGAACCACTTCACGGTGTCCCGCCGGAGCCGCTCGGGCCGCCCGGTCAGGTAGACGATCTCGTGCTCCGCCGCCAGCGTGGTGGCGACCGCCAGGCCCTCGTCGAGCACCGCGTCGTCCTTGGCGTGCGCGAAGAACGACCCCCAGTCCTTCGGGCGCTTCTGCAGGAAGTGGACCCGCTGGCTGGTGTCGGACAAGGTCGCGTCGATGTCCAGTACGGCGTACGGGCGTTGGTCGTCAGGCACACCGCATCATCTCAGCAGGCCGCCTTCCAGGTCGCACGGTCCAGGTCGCACGGTCCAGGTCGCGCGGTCGACGGCGTACTCGACCTCGCCGTGTTCCGTGCCGGGGAGTGGGTCGTCGAAGTGCACGTGGAAGACGCGGACGAACCGGAGCCCCGACTTCACCATCACCCGCCGGGACTTCGTGTTGACGGCCATCGTGTCGGCGACGACCCGCTCGAGGTCGAGGTCGGTGAACGCCTTGTCGATCAGTGCGCGGGTGCCTTCGGTCGCGTAGCCCTTGCCCCAGGCAGATCGCTTCAGCCGGTAACCGACGCCGGCCACCCCCGGCTTGCCGGTCGGCTGCAACCCGAACCACCCGATGAAGGCGCCGCTCGATTTCTCGTGCGCCGCGAAGGTACCGCGTCCGGGATGTGTCTCGTACGTCGCGAGGATGCCCGGCAGCACCTTCTGCTCGATCTCGTCGCGGGGCGTCGGCTGACCGGTCAGGTACCGCATCACCTCGAGATCGGAATCCAGCTCCACCAGCACCTCGACATCCCCCGCGGTGAAGCGCCGCAGCACCAGCCGCGCGGTCTCGAGATAGAGGTCCATACCCGCGATCCTTGCGGCCGTCCGGTTCACCCTCAACCCCATTTCACCGCCGTGAGTCCGAAAATGTGTTCGGATGGCGGGCATCCCGGGGGTTGTGGGTGTGTTGGTTGGGTGGTTGTCGGTGGGGCGGGTTAGCGTTCTCACCGCGATGAACGACTCGATCACCTTCCTGCACAGTTCCGACTGGCAGCTGGGCATGATGCGCCGGTTCCTGGGGCCGGACGGTCAGGCCCGGTGGGCCCAGGCGCGACTGGACGCCGTCATGCGGATCGGCGAGGTGGCGAAGCAGACGGGCGCGGCCTTCGTGGTGGTCACCGGCGACGTGTTCGAGCACAACCAGGTGGAGCGGCAGACGATCCTGCGGGCCTGTGAGGCGCTGAAGCGGATCGAGGTGCCGGTGGTGCTGCTGCCGGGCAACCACGACGCGCTCGAGCCGGGCTCGCTCTGGACGTCGTCGCAGTGGCTCGGCCACGCGCCCGAGCACGTGAAGGTCGTGACCGACACGCTGCCGCTGGAGATCGTGCCGGGCGTCGAGATCGTCGGCGCCCCATGGCGCTCGCGGCGACCGGTGTCCGATCCCGCCGCCCCCGGGTACGCCGACCTGTCGCCGGCCCCGCAGGGTACGAAGAGGATCCTGCTCGCGCACGGGCAGCTGACCAGCCTCAGCGGCGGGATGTCCGACGTACCGACCATCGACCAGGCGGCTCTCGAGGCGGCAGTGACCGACGGGCGGCTGCACTACATCGGTCTGGGCGACCGGCATTCCACCACCGAGGTGACGGACCGGATCTGGTTCTCGGGCACGCAGGAGGTCACCGCACCCGAGGAAACCCACCCGGGCAACGTGCTGAAGGTGACGCTGACCTCCGACGAGATCGAGGTGGAATCGATTCGCGTCGGCGCCTGGCACATGGTCGAGCACCACGCGGAGCTGTACGACGAGGAGTCGTTGACGGCGTTGGAGGACTGGTTCGCCGAGCTCCCGGAGAAGGAGCGGACCTACGTGCGGCTGGCCGCCGACGGGTCGTTGCCGTTGCCGCTGCTGAGCAGGCTGGACGCGATGGTCGACGCGCAGGGCGAGGTCTTCGCGAGTGTCGAGCGATGGGCCAAGTTCTGGACGGTCCGGCCCGCTCCCGACGCGGCCGACCTGGACGCGTTGCAGTTGAGCGGTCCCGCGCGAGCGGCGATGGAGGAGTTGCGCCAGGCGCTGGCCGGTGGTGACGACGGCGCCGGAGCGGCCCTCACCTTGATGCACAGACTGGCGCGGGACGCGGGATGAGGCTGCACAGTCTGACGCTGCGGAACTTCCGTGGCGTCAAGGACCGTACCGTCGATCTGCCCGCGATCGGGACCACCGTGGTGGTCGGCGACAACGAGGTCGGCAAGTCCAGCCTGGTCGAGGCGTTCGCGCTGGTCTTCGACTTCCCGGACGACTCGAAGTCGACCCGGATCCGCGACATCCAGCCGGTCGGCCAGGACGTCGCCCCCGAGGTGACGGTCGAGCTGACGCTGGGTGGTCTCGAACTCGCCTACACCAAGCGCTGGCTGAAGAACCGGTCCACCGAGCTGTCCATCGTCGACCCGGACGGCCGGCGCCAGACCTGGACCGGCCGCGAGGCCCACAACGAGGCCGAGCGGCTGTTCGCCGAGAACGTCGATCCCGTGCTCTGGCAGACGTTGATGGTCGGCCAGGGCCAGTCCCTCGTGCTGCCGACGCCGGCCGATGCGGAGCCCTTGATCACCGCGGTGACAGCGGAATCCGGTACGCCGGTCGACGGCGCGTCCATGCCCCTGGTCACCGCGGTGGAGCACGAGTACCTCCGCTATTGGACGAGAGGTGGTCGCCCGCACGGCGAGTACGCGAAGTCCGCCGCCGTGGTGGCGACGGCCGAGCTCGCCGCCGAGCAGGCGTTGAAGGCGATGGACGAAGTGGTCGCCGACATCCGCCGCGCCGAGCGTCTCGCGCTCGATCTGGACGACCTGTCGAGCCGGCTCGGTGATCACCTCAAGTCGGTCGAGGACCTGCGCGAACGCAAGAAGGCGACCGACGAGATCCTGCTCCGCCGGGACTCGATCAGGAGCCGCGCGGAGACGGCCCGGGCCCGGCTCGAGAACCACACCCGCACCCGCCTCGAGCGGGAGCGCCTGCTCGCCGACGTCGAGCGGTTCACCAAGGCCGACGCGGAGCTGGCCGAGCGGCGTACCGATGCCGAGACGGTCGCGCGCAAGGCAACGGAGACGGTGCACGCGGCGGAGGCTGCGCTGGCCGAGGTCGTCGAGCTGAAGGACGAGCGGCGCGCGCAGGTCCAGGATGCGGAGCGACTCGTCTCGCTGCTGATGGATCGCGCCGAGCTCGATCGGTTGACGGGTCAGCAGGAGGAGCTGATCGACGTACGGGCTCGCATCGCGACGGCAAGCACCGTGCTCGACGGCATCAAGGTCGACGACGCGATCGTCGCCGAGCTCGAGGACTCCCGCGCCAAGGTGGTCGAGGCCCGCGCGGCCCTCGCAGCCGGAGTACCGGAAGTCCTGGTACGACGGGTCGGCGCCGAGGCGGTCGAGTTGTCGGGCACCGGGCTGGACGCCGGCTCGGGCAAGAAGGTGCCGGGCTCTCTCGGAGAAGACGCCGAGATCGAACTGCTGGTGTCGGGCGAGCTGGTGGTCGGCGTACCGGGGCAGGTGGAGGTCAAGGTCCGCGCGGGCGGTGAGGCCGCGACACTGCGGGCTCGGGTGGATGAGGCGGTTCGGCGCGAGAAGGATCTGCTGAAGAAGGCGCGGGTCAAGGATCTGCCAGCGGCGCGGGAGTTGTTGCGCAAGGGCGATCTGGCGTCGGCGGAGCTTCAGGAGGCCCGGCGTACCGAGCGATCCCTGACCGCGGGCGGCGACCCGGCGGAGCGGATCGCCTTGCTGGCGGCGCGGCTCGGGATCGTCGAGGGCGAGGAGCCGGCCGAGGAGCGCGAGAGCAAGCAGCCCGCGATCGAAGCCGTGCCGGGGCAGATGTCGTTGTTCGAGCAGTTCGAGCCGGACGAGAACGCCTTCGATTTCGAGGACTTCGAGGTGCCCGCGCCGATGGATGTCGGCGAGCTCGCGACCGCGCAGCGTCGGCTGGAGGACGCCCGGGACGGGCTGGCCGAGGTGGAGCGGCTGCTGGCGGACGCGGAGTTCGCGGCGGCCCAGGCGCGCAAGGCAGCGGACGAGGATCGTTCGGAGGCGCAGCAGGCGCGGGCTCGGGCCGAGCTGGCGGGGGAGCGGCTGACCGCTGCCATCGATGGCCTGGAGGCGGCTCGGGCGGTGCTGGCTGACGAGGACGTCGACAGCGCCGAGGTCGAGGCGACGGCAGAGGTCGAGTCGGTGCTCGATGAGCTGACGGCGGTTCAGGAGCAGGTGGATGCCGCCGGAGCCGACGAGGTCGCGGGGGAGTTGGCCGATGCGCTGGCGGTCGCGACCCGGCTGCAGGGGGAACGCGACGTCCTGCGCGACTCGTTGCGGACGACCGAGGGCCGACTGGAGCAGTCGGGGCGGGACGGGCTCGCGACCCGGCGGGACACCGCCGAGCTCGACCTGGCCGCGATCCGGGCCGAGCACGAGTCGCTGAAGCGGCGGGCCGACGCGGCCAGGCGGGTCTACGAGACGCTCGGGCGTCACCGGGCCGAGGCGCAGACGAAGTACTCCGAGCCGTTGCAGAACAGGATCGAGGCGCTCGGGCGGAGCGTCTACGGGCCGAGCTTCCGGGTCTGGCTGGACGACGACCTGGCCGTCGCCGAGCGCGAGCTGGACGGCGCCCGGCTGCGGGTGGAGGCGTTGTCCACCGGGGCGCAGGAGCAGTTGGCGATCATCACCCGGCTCGCGATCAGCCACCTGGTGAGCACCGGCGACAGCAGCGTGCCGGTGATCTTCGACGACGCCCTCGGCTGGTCCGACAAGGGCCGGCTCCGTGACATGGGCGCCCTCCTCGGCCGCGCCGGCGACCACGGCCAGGTGATCATCCTGACCTGCATGCCCGAACGCTACGAACACGTCCCCAAGGCAACCTTCATCAAGCTCGAGGCCTGATCACGCGCAGCTGACGAGGCTCGGGGAAATGGGGTTGACCTGGAGTCCACTCCAGGTAGCAGGGTAGTGAGAGTCGCCGGGGACGGCACCACCGCCGCCTCGCGACACCGAAATGACAACCGACGATCAGGCACACGGGCTTGCGTGCTGCCGTGGTTTCGCATGCCCGCGGATGGAGGAGTAGATGATGGCAGCAACGACAGGACGCCGGCTCGGACGGAACGGACGCAGTACCAGCGCGCTGGGAGTCGGGTGCTGGGCGATCGGAGGACCGTTCGAGTCCAACGGGCGGCCGGCCGGCTGGGGTGAGGTTGACGACGAGGTCAGCATCCGGATGATCCACACCGCGGTCGACGCTGGGATCCGGCTGCTGGACACTGCTGATGTGTACGGCGCCGGCCACAGTGAGCGGGTGGTCGGCAAAGCCCTGGCTCAACTGCCGGAGAGCGTGCGGGCCGAGATCGTGGTGGCGACGAAGTTCGGCAATCGGTTCGACGAGACGACCCGCGAATCCGGCTCGCAGGAGGTGACACCGGCCGTCGTCCGGGACGCGTGCGAAGGGAGTCTGCGCCGGCTCGGCGTCGAGGCGCTCGATCTGTACCAGTTGCACGGCGGGGTGGACACGCCGGCCGAGGACGTGGTCGCGACGCTGGAGCAACTCGTTGCCGAGGGCAAGGTCAAGGACTTCGGCACGAGTGTCGACGACCCGGCGATGATCGCGACCTTCGGCAAGTCGGCGGACGCCGTCAGCGTGCAGACGCAGATCAACGTCTTCGGTCACCGCGCCGAGGTGCTCACCGCAGCTCACGAGCAGGACTTCGCGGTGCTCGCCCGGACGCCGCTCGCGATGGGCCTGCTGTCCGGCAAGTACGACCTGTCGAACCGCCCGGCCGAGAACGACGTACGGCGGGACACGCCGTGGTGGACCTACTTCGACGACGACGCGATGGCGGACTGGCTCCATCGCCTGGAGGCGGTCCGGGAGCTCCTGACCACCGACGGCAGGACGCTCGTCCAGGGTGCGCTCGCCTATGTCTGGGCGCTGGACCCGGTGATCATCCCGTTGCCCGGAGCTCGTACTCCGGAGCAGGTGGCCGAGCACGCGGCCGCGATCGCCAGCGGCCCGTTGCCAGACTCGACCAGGGCCGAGATCGACGCCCTGCTGGCCGATTCCCCCGAAAGGCTCTGACCGCGCGGACCGCCACCAGCAGCCCTGGTGGCGGTCCTAGGTCTCCGGCCAGGGTTCCGGCGCGTGTCCGGTGGTCGGAAGAATCCGTTCGCCCTCCGCTCGCCGCCGGGCTTCCTCTGCCAGCGAGATCAGCCCGAGCTCCACCCGCCGCCGCTCGATCCCCACGTGATCGAATCCGGCCGGAAACACCGCTCGACCATCCTGGATGGAATAGGCGGACATCAGCACGGCGTACTGCGGCCTCTCATCCCGCCGCTCGCACAGCGAGTCCACCACCTGCGCCAGCTGCCGAGGATGAGCCTCACCCACTTCAACGGCCGTCCTCAACAACGGCACCATCGCCGCCTGAAACGTAAGGTTCTCGGCCGTCCCCAGTGTCGGTACTCCGGACCCGGCATGCTGCACGATCAACCAGGCGGCGTCGACGCCATCCATGCCGACCACCGACCGCCCCGGCCACCCACGCTCCTGCACAACCTCCCGCAACCACGCCACGTTTCCGTGCACGACCTCGACCACCCGCCGTACCGGCCCAGGCGCGGTCTCCGCCGGCGTCCACTCGAGCAACGTGTACGGCCACGGACTGACCGGCCGAGCCCCAGACCTCAGAATGGGCAGGTCGCGGTAGGTCTCGGCTGCTGCCAGGAAAGCCGTCACCGCCGCGCTGTCGGCTTCAGCGCGGCGGATCAGCTCGGCGCGGAGGGCGTGGTCCACAGATCGACTCTAGGCGGGCACCGGGCGCGGAGTCGGGAGGTACCGACGGGGTTCGGGCGGAGAGGTGCGCCGCGCCGGCCCCGTCGGCGCTCGTGAGGTCAGGCCATGGCGATGAGGGCGGCTGGGGGGAGGGTGGGGGTGGCCGAGCCGGGGGTGTTCTCGACGGTGAGGCCGAAGTAGATCTTGTCGGCTACGCCGCCCTGGATGAGTTTGGCCTGGTCCGTAGCCCGGCCGCTGGCCAGGCCGGCGGAGTGCATGGTGCGGGACTTGTCCATCAGCCAGAGCTGGTAGATCTTGCCGTTGGGCAACTTCTGGAGGCCGTGCAGGAGGACGATCGCGCGGTCCTTGCTCGGCGACATGACCACTGTCGCGCTGCCGCCGCCCTTGACGTCGCCGCGCACCGTCTGCGCGTCCGACTCGGCCAGCAGGGCCGCGAGCTGCTCGTTCTCCTTCGTGGTCCGCGAGTTGTCGCGGTACTGGTCGATGGCAATCCCACCGGCGCCGGCGACGGCGAGACCTGCCGCGGCCAGGCCGAAGAACGACCTGCGGCTGAAGCCCTTCTTGACCGTCGGGGCCTCCGGGACGACAGGCTCCTCCTGCTTGACGAGCGGGTGGAGTTGCCGGGTGGTGGCGATCTCGGCGAGCACTCGCGTCCTCAGGGCGGGTGGTGGCTCGGTGGCGACCGCGGTACCGAGTTTGTTGGCGGCCTCGCGGAGCTCTGCCACCTCCGCGCTGCAGGACCGGCAGTCGGCGAGGTGCGCCTCGAAACCGACCCGCTCGTCCTCGGGCAGTGCATTCAGTACGTAGGGTCCGGTGAGCGCGTGCACTTCCGGTGTCGTCATGGCCCTCACCTCCCCGTCACTCCCAGGCAGTCGCGCAGCCGGATCAGGCCGTCGCGCATCCGCGCTTTGATCGTCGCGAGCTTGGCGTCGAGCAACTCCGCCACTTCCCGGTACGAGTATCCGCCGTAGTAGGCGAGCGTCACCGACTCCCGCTGCAGCTCGGTCAGCGAGGACAGACAGTGCCGGACCTGTTCGACCTCGAGGTTCGTGGTCACCGTCTCGGAGACCTCGTCGTACTCCGTGGTCGAGCTGGCCGCCGCGACCGCCTGCTCGCGGTCGGTGGACGACTGCTCGGAGCGGACCCGGTCGATCGCCCGGCGGTGCGCCATGGTGAGGATCCACGAGGTGAGCGAGCCACGGGAGGCGTCGTACCGGGTGGCGGTGCGCCAGACCTCGACCATCACCTCCTGGGTCACCTCCTCCGACAGGGCCGGATTGCGCAGCACCCGCCGGATCAGGCCGTAGACGCGGGGCGCCATCAGGTCATAGAGCTGCGCGAACGCGGCCGAGTCACCGCGGGCGACGCGCGCCATCAGATCAGCCGGCGTACCGGCTTCCGGGTCGACCATGACGGGCCACGGTAGGGCCGTCGACTCCTCGCTCACAAGGCCGGATCCTCCCGTTCGGCGAAACTGGTCGGAGGAAGTTCGGAGCCGAGGCCTGGCCGGATGGGTCAGCGCAGGACGCGTTCCGGTGTGCTGTAGATCACACAGCGTTCGCCGCGGGTGAAGCCGGCCAGGGTGACGTCGAACTTGCGGGCCAGGTCGACGGCGAGGCTGGACGGCGCACCGACGGCCACGATCATGCCGAGGCCCGCGGCCACCGCCTTCTGGATGATCTCGTACCCCATCCGGCCGCTCACGACCATCACGAGACCCTTCCGGCTGCGCTGGTTGAGCACGGTCCAGCCGACCACCTTGTCGACCGCGTTGTGCCGGCCGACGTCTTCCCGGACCACCACCTTCTCTCCGGCCGGGGTGAACAGCCCCGCCGCGTGCAGCCCACCGGTCCGCCCGAACGTCGGCTGGACCTCCCGCAGCAGATCAGGCAACCGCAGTACGACGTCGAGCGGGACCTCCACCGGATCCACCGGGTCGTAGTCCCGCTCGGCGAGCTCGTCGAGGCTCTGCTGGCCGCACACCCCGCAGGCGGCGGAGGTGACGCCGTACCGCTGGGGTGGTTCGCGGTCGGGCGGTCCGTCGAAGGTGACGGTGACCGTGTTGAACTGCTGCTCGCGGGTGAGCTTCACGTCCGTGCAGTAGGCGACCGTCGAGATCGCGCCGGGCCGTACGGCGAAGCCCTCGCCGAGGCAGAACCCGGCGGCCAGCTCGAAGTCCGAGCCGGGGGTCCGCATCGTCACCACCAGTGGCTCCGGCGGCCGCCCGGGCCACTCCAACCGCAGCTCGAGCGGCTCCTCGGTCACCACGACGTCCTCGCGCCGCGACGTCCGTGTGCCGTCCTGTACCTCGACCTTGAACCTGGTGGTGGGCCCTTTGCTCATACCCTCCAAGTTAGTTCCTCAGCTCCAGTTGCGCCGTACAGCGAGCCACTCGAGAAACCACCAGGCGTAGAGGCGCTGGTGGTGCCGGAGCTCGGGAGTGCAGCCGGGCGGCGGCGGGGCATCGATCTTGTCGAGCATGTAGACGGCGATGACGGCAGCCGAACAGTCGAGGTCGTCGGCCGGTACGTCGGCCGTCAGTGGGCTCGCCTTGACCGCGGCAAGGGTGTCGATGCCGTCCCGGTGAGCGAGCGGAAGCAGGCCGACCCAGTCGAACCACGGCGGCCCTAGCGAGAGCCAGTTCCAGTCGACCGTCCAGCACTGGCCGTCGCCGTCCATCAGAAGGTTGTCCGGACGGATGTCGCCGTGGACGGCCGACGTGTCCGCGAGGGCGGTGGGGTAGAGGTCCACCAGATCCTGCAGTTCCTGCAGCTTGTCGCCCAGCCAAGGCTGGAAGCCGCCTGGCATCGGCTCGGTGCCGGCCAGGATCGCGGCCGCCAGCCGGGTGGTGAGTCCCAGATCGTCGGTGAGGAGCTCCAGGTCGGCGAGCGGGCTCGGGGTGAGGGCGGCCGCCATCACCTCGCAGGTCTCGGTGACCGTGCGGAAGTCCTCGGCGGCCCAGGGCTGACCCGGCATCCTCGCCTCGATGCGCTCCGAGGCGACCGCGAACCAGTTGGTGCCGTCGTCGGTCGCGTCCGCCGTCGCGACGATCTTCGGAACCCGTACTGCGGACGGCAGTTGCGGCACGATCTCCGCCTCCCGCCGGTACGCCGTGTAGGCGTGGTTCGAGTCGCCCGACGCCTTCGCGAACACCCGGCGGCCGTCGGCCAGCAGGAGCGGCGCGGCGAATCCACCGGTGAAGCCCGAGCCGACCGAAGGTCCCGCCTCCGCGATCTCGGTGCCCAGGGCAACGGCCAGCGCCTCCCGCAGAGATTCCGGGAGAGCGCTCCACGGCGGCCTGGCCGAGGTGGCGGTGTAGTCGACATCGGAGGCACCGGTCATGCCGCGAACCCTAGTGCCCTGCGATCCACTGGTGCGCCTTGTTTTCGGCGGTGCTGCCGGGGTGCGGCGGGTCGCCCGGTTACGGTGCCAGGGTGAGTGGAGACGTGGCCCTGCGTGTGCTCGACCTGGTCGGCATCTTCGTCTTCGGGATCACCGGCGCGCTGGTCGGCGTACGGAAGAAGCTGGACGTGTTCGGCATCCTGGTTCTGGCGCTGGTGACCGGGCTCGGTGGCGGGTTCATCCGGGATGTGCTGATCGGTGCGACCCCGCCGGCCGCGCTGGTCGACTGGCGGTATCTCGTCGTACCGGTGGCGGCCGGGCTGCTCACCTTCTTCCTGCATCCCGGGATCGGGCGGGTCGAGCGGCTGGTGAACGTCTTCGACGCGGCCGGGCTCGCGCTCTTCTGTGTGACCGGTGCGCGCGTAGCCCTCGACCACGGGCTGCCGCCGCTGTCGGCCGCCATGGTCGGGACCATCGCCGGCATCGGTGGCGGAGTGATCCGCGACCTCCTGTCCGGCCGCGTTCCGGTGGTCCTGCGGAGCGAGATCTATGCGACCCCGGCCTTCCTGGGCGCGACCATCGTGGTCGCCGCGCATGCCGCCGGCTACACGGCTCCCTGGATCGCGATCGCCGCAGCCGCCGTCTGCTTCGTCATCCGGCTGCTCGCCATCCGCCGCGGCTGGAACGCCCCGCTACCCCGCACGCAGTAACGCCTCGATCGTCCAGTCGTAGATCGGCGCGAGTGGCTCCGGAGCGGCCCAGCCGTTGATGGTCGCCAGCAGAGTCAGGTACCGCGCCCAGCGCGGGTCGTTCGCAGTCTGCAGGAGTTCAGCGAGACGGGCTCGGAGGTGATCGTCATCAGGCGATCCCACCGCGGCCGCGTATTCAGCCGTCAGGCTGCGCAGTACGGCGTCGGCCTCGGGGGAGCGCGGGTCGATCCCGGCCCGAACTGCGGGATCAACCTGCTGGCGAATCCTGGCGACGAGGTCCGGCCGCAGCGGCACGCGCCCACGACCCGCCTTGTAGTCCTCAGCCATCTGCCGTACTGCGGAACGGAAGCCGGGGTCCTCGGAGAGTTCGGCCAGTTCCACCCAGGCCTCGAGCTGGACGGTCGTGGGGTGGTCGGGGAGCTCGGCGGTCAGTGTGCGTCGGATCGCGGCGAAGTCGGGGTCATCACCGAACACGGTGTCGAGGAAGTCCCCGATCAACCGGTCGCGTTCGGCTTCGGACAGTCGGGCCAGTCGGTGCATCAGGTTCAGCTCCTCCGGAGTGGAGCCCCGCTCGGACACCGCGGTGAGGATCGCCCGGCGCAACCGCAGCGTCCGGATCTGCACCGTGAGCGCCTCGGCGTGTGCCGCGGCGACGTCGGAGAGCGCGATCTCGTGATCCAGGACCCGGCGGACCGTGGTCAGGTCGAGTCCCAGTTCGCGCAGCGTGCGGATCAGGTCGAGACGGGCGACGGCAGCGAGGTCGTAGCGGCGGTAGCCGGCGGGGCTGCGGTCGGTCGGCGGCACGAGCCCGCGGTCGGAGTAGAACCGGATCGTCTTGACCGATACCCCGGTCCGCCGCGCCAGTTCCCCGATCGAGTACAGCTCGTCGTCGCTCACGACCACACCCTCCCGTCTCCCCTCACTGGAGACTCAAGTCTCGCTCCAGGCCGCGGTCCGTCGGGCACGGTCAAGCGCCTTCGGGTGGGATCAGTTGTGGGCGAAGCGGGTGCGGGGCCGGGCGAAGGTGACGGAGACGCTGGCGACCAGGGCGCAGGCGATGCCGATGGTGACCGGGACCCAGTACGCCGTCGAGGCGCCCCAGCGGTCGACCGCGTGACCGGCCGCCGCGTTGCCGGGGGCAACACCGAGGAGTATGCCGGTGACGGTCCAGGTGATCGCCTCGGTCAGCCGTTGCGGCGGCACCCATTCCTCCACGCACGCCGTCACCGCGACCATCGTCGGCGCGATCGTCATACCCGCGCCGAAGAGCACGATGGCGAGCATGACGATGTTGCCGACCCAGGGGAGTGGCGACAGCGTGATGGCCAGGGCGATCGTGCCGATCAGCAGCCGGCGTTCGACCGGCGCGCGCCAGTGCACCGACCCGTACCAGAGCCCCGAGAGCAGACTCCCGAACGCCCAGACCGCCAGTACGACGCCCGACATCTCCGGCTGCCCGACCTCCGCGGTGAAGGCGATCGTGACCACCTCGGCGCTGCCCAGCGTGGCCCCGAGGCCCAGGCCAATGAGGCTCAGCAGCAACAGCGAGAGCCATGGCAGCGGCGCCCTCTCGGCACCGTCGGACCTCCCGCGCCCAGGTGGGTCGGACGCCTTGAGCAGGGCCAGCCAGATCCCGCCGGCCAACCCGAGAGCCCCCGCCGCGCCGAGTGCGGCGTACGGGCTGACCTGGTTGGCGAGGACGGCGACCAGGACCGGGCCGACGATGAAGACGACCTCGTCGCCGACCGCCTCGAGCGCGAAGGCGGTCTGCAGCGCGCGGCCCCGGCCGAGCAGATGGGTCCAGCGGGCCCGGACGAACGAGCCGACCTGCGGACGGGTGCCGCCGGCAACGAACGAGACCAGGTAGAGCACCCAGGCCGGCGCGTCCGCGTTGACGGCGAACAGCAGGCCGGCCAGCCCGATCGTGCACAGCACAGTCCCGACGAGCAGCAGCCGCCGCTGGCCGAACCGGTCGACGAGCCGCCCCTGGATCGGACCCGTCAGCGCTCCGGCGACCACCGCGACGCCCGAGACCGCGCCGGCCAGGCCGTAGGAGCCCTTCTCCTGGGCGATCAGGATGACGATGCCCAGACCGATCATCGAGATCGGCATACGGCCGACGATCCCGGCGGCGAAGAAGGCGCCGGCACCGGGACGGCGCATCAGGTGTACGTAGGGCTTCAGCATGGGGGACCGTGCACACCGTATCTGCCCGGCCTGAGAACATCGTTGTATGCCCGTCGACGTGTCGCCAGATCCAAACCCGTACGACGCTGTCCTGCTGCTCTCCTTCGGCGGTCCGGAGAAGCCCGAGGACGTACTGCCCTTCCTGCAGAACGTGACCCGCGGCCGGGGGATCCCGGACGACCGGCTGAAGGAAGTGGGCGAGCACTACTACTCGTTCGGCGGCAAGAGCCCGATCAACGACCAGAACCGCGAACTGCTGGCCGCGCTGCGGTCCTCCTTCGACGAGCTCGGCCTCGACCTGCCGCTCTACTGGGGCAACCGCAACTGGGCGCCATACCTGACCGACACCTTGCGCGAGATGACCGCGGACGGAGTACGGCGGGCTGTGGTGATCGTGACGTCGGCCTACCCGTCGTACTCGGGCTGCCGGCAGTACCGAGAGAATCTGGCCGACGCGGCCGCGCAGGTCGAGGGCTCTCCGGTGATCGACAAGCTGCGCCACTACGCGAACCACCCCGGCTTCGTCGGGTCGTTCGTGGAGTCCACGGCCGAGGCGCTGAGCGGCCTGCCGGAGGGATCCGCGATCGCCTACGTCACGCACTCCATCCCGACCACCATGAACGCCACCAGTGGTCCGGACGGCAACGGCTACACCAGCTGGCACGAGGACGTGGCCGCGGAGATCACCGCCGAGCTGCAGCGGCGTACAGGGGTCGAGCGCCGGACGGACCTCGTCTACTGCTCCCGCTCGGGCCCGCCGCAGGTGCCGTGGCTCGAGCCGGACGTCAACGACCACCTGGAGTACCTCGCGACCGAGGGCGTTCCCGGTGTCGCGGTCGTGCCGATCGGGTTCGTCAGCGACCACATGGAGGTCATCTACGACCTCGACACCGAGGCGGCTGCCACTGCGGAGAAGCTGCACCTCCCGATGGCTCGCGCGGCCACTCCCGGCACCGACCCGCGGTTCGTGACGATGCTGCGGGACCTGGTGCTGGAGCGGGCCGCCGCCGAGCGTGGCGAGCAGCCGGAGCGCCCCTGTGTCGGCAAGCTCGGTCCGGGCTGGGACGACTGCCTGCCCGACTGCTGTCCAGCCCCTCGCCGTCCCGCCGCCCCGGGCTCACCCACCACCGACGCCGCACAGGCCACGACCGCCGCACCGGCACCTAAGGAATCTGCATGAGCTCCGAGAACCCCCAGGACCTGCTGAAGCTGGCCGTCGAGGTGGCCACCGAGGCGGCCCGCCTGATCGTGGAGCGCCGCCGCGGCACGATCACGGTGGCCGACACGAAGAGCACCGTGACCGACATCGTCACCGCGGTGGACCGGGAGTCCGAGGAGCTGATCCGGGCCCGGGTGCTGGAGGCCCGGCCGGACGACTCGTTCCTCGGCGAGGAGGGCGACGACGTCAACGGCTCGAGCGGCGTGCGCTGGGTGGTCGACCCGATCGACGGCACCGTGAACTACCTGTACGACCTCCCGACGTACGCCGTCTCGATCGCTGTCGAGTACGACGGCCGGACCGTGGCCGGGGTCGTCGTCGACGCCCCGAAGGGCGAGGTGTTCACCGCGACGCTGGGCGGCGGGGCGTTCGCGGACGGCAGGCCGATCCGGGTCTCGGAATGCCCGGACCTGAGCAAGGCCCTGGTCGGCACCGGCTTCGGGTACGACGCGACCCGGCGCGAGGTCCAGGCCGAGGTCGTGCAACACCTGATCACCAAGGTCCGCGACATCCGGCGGATCGGGGTCGGCGCGATCGACCTGTGCTACGTCGCCTGCGGCCGGCTGGACGCGGTGTACGAGCGCGGGCTCAACCCGTGGGACTACGGAGCCGGCGCGCTGATCGCCGCCGAGGCGGGCGCGACCGTCGGCGGACTGCACGGAGAGCCGGTTTCGCCCGAGATGTCGATCGCCGCGACCCCCGCGGTGTTCGGGCCGCTGCACGATGCCCTCGCGGCGGCGAATCCACTCAGATCCTGAAACTGCTCGTTAGTGCGCGTAGTACGCAGTAACGAGCATTCGGCTGTTCGGTCCTGTCTCAATCTGCGACACGCGGGCCAGAAGGTGGACCCCGACGCGCGCGAAGGGCCCTTCATAGGGCACAATCCCTGCCTCGGGGGCGGTGTCGATGCCGCTGCCAGCCTGTCTGTCAAGGGTTTCGGGGGACCAGGAGTTCCGGCACGGAATTTCTCGGCCGCTTTACCCGTTCAAGGGCTCAGCAGGCAACACCACGGGTACGAAGAGGGCAGGGAAACACCATGGCGACTGATTACGACGCCCCGCGCAAGACGGACGAGGACTCCAGCGAGGAGTCGATCGAGGAACTGAAGACTCGCCGTCACGACAAGAACTCCGGCAAGGTCGACGAGGACGAGGCCGAGGCCGCCGAGAGCTTCGAGCTGCCCGGTGCCGACCTGAGCCACGAAGAGCTGGCGGTGCGGGTGCTCCCGCGCCAGGCCGACGAGTTCACCTGTTCGAGCTGCTTCCTGGTTCACCACCGTAGCCAGCTCGCGAACACCAAGAACGGCCAGCTGATCTGCCGCGACTGCGCTGCCTGAGAACGACAGCACTCTCGCCCTGCTCGGCTGAGTCCGTACCGGTATACGGGACCGTCCCCCTCGAGGGGCCGGTCCCGTCGTTATGTTTGCCCATCTTTGTCCGGCTCCAGCAGACTCCGGACCGAAAGATAGGCAATCGGGAGCGGGTGCTACCGATGTCCGCGAGGCCGCTCAGCTCCTAATCTCGCAGTATGAGTACGAAGATGCGGGACCTGTGGTCCGAAGGATTGTCCTTGTTGCGCTACGAGCCGACCGAGATGCGGATCCGGGTCCGGCACGGCGGACGCGTGATCGCCGACACCACCCGGGCCGCGCTGGTCTGGGAACCCCTGCGCGTGGTCCCCTCGTACGCCGTACCTTTGGCTGATCTGAGCGTCGACCTGGCCCACTCCTCGGGCGAGGCCGTGCCGGCGCCGGACGGCATCCTGCACCCCGGCATCCCGTTCGCCGCGCACTCCAGTGACGGGCACAGCATGGACCTGCTGGTGGGGGACGACCGGTTGGCCGGCGCCGGGTTCCGGCCGGACGACCCGGAGTTGGCGGAGTACGTAGTACTGGACTTCAACGCCTTCGACGAGTGGCTGGAAGAGGACCAGCCCGTCCTCTCGCACCCTCGGGAGCCTTATCACCGGGTTGACATCCGGCCGAGCTCCCGAGCGGTCCGGATCGAGCTGGACGGGGTGGTGCTGGCGGAGAGCTCGCGGCCGACATTCGTGTTCGAGACCAGCCTGCCGACGCGCTTCTACCTGCCGCGCGAGGACATCGTCGCGGAGCTGGAGCCGAGCGAGCTGCGGACGACATGCGCTTACAAGGGCCGGGCGATCTACTACTCGGCCGGCGGCCGCAAGAACCTCATGTGGAGCTACCCGGACCCGCTGTCGGACGCACGGGACCTGGCCGGGTTGGTAGCCGTCTACGACGACCTCGTGGACGTCTACGTCGACGGCGAGCTCCGCGGCCGGCCGAGTGGACCGGTCGCGCAGGCACTCCAGCAGGAGTTCGGCCTCGTCTAGGGCGTGTCCAGGGCCTTGGTGAGCGGGTCCTTCTCTTCGTAGCCGGGCGGGAGGGTGCCGGTGGACTTCAGCCAGTACTGCGCTGCCCTGTCCTCGGCGAACCGCTTGGCGACGGCCGCGGCGGCTCCGCTGGCCACGGCCCAGGTGACCACCTCGACGTAGCCGGCCTTATTGCCCTTCGGCGGCTCGCCGCCGGAGCCCAGCTTCCAGGCCGTGGTGACCGCCCTGTGGGCAACCATCGACACCACGGTTGTGAATGCCATCAGTACGAGCTTCCAGCCGATCTTGGCTCCCACCACAACAGCCTCCTAGCTACTGATCCCCGGTACTCAGGATCTTGCCACGCTGTCGGCCGTCAGAGCTGCTGCCAGCCGCTCCGGGTTCCTCGTGGCGATCAGCCAGTACGGCGCTGGGTCCCGCGGATCTGTGAGCTTCACCCGGACCGCCCCGGGCAAGTAGCTCCGCAGTACTAGATAAGCCGCCGGGTCACAGTCGCGTCCGAAGGCGTTGCGGGCAGCCTCACCGGTCAGGGGCTCCGCCTCGCCCAGGTAGGTCCGCTCGATCGAGGCCCGGCCGGCCCGGAGTTTCTGGGCGTCCACCTCGACCACGGCACCGCCGTACCTGATGAACAGCACTAGTAGGAGGACCGCCGCGACTCCGGCGACCGCGAAGCCGGCGACGTTGCCGGCCGGCACCGCGGTGATGACCCAGAGCGTCAGGACAGCGGCGGCCGCGATGATCCACCAGCGAACCGGCACGCTCAGCCGCTCCCGGTAACCGGCCCCTGCGTCAACCCGTGCGTCACCCACAGGACCAGCCTGGCACGCGGCCTGTCGGAGTCCGTCGGTAGGGTCGCCTCTCGTGATCGAGCCCCCGACGCGTACGGCGACGCCGAAGCGCGACCTGGAACCACCGGAGCGGCACCCCGACGCTCCCGGGCCGGGCACGGTGCTGCCGTCGCACTACGAGAACTGTGTGGCCTGCGGGCCGTCCCACCCGACCGGGCTGCGGCTGGTGTCGACGGCCGGGCCTGGCGTCACCATCACTGGTGAGTTCACCGTGACCGCGGAGCATCAGGGAGCACCCGGCCTCGCGCATGGCGGCGTACTGGCGATGGCACTGGACGAGGCTCTTGGTGGGCTGTCCTGGTTACTGCGCCGGCCGATGGTTACCGGGCGGCTCGAGACCGACTACATCCGGCCGGTGCCGGTGGGAGCCACGCTGTCGCTGCGGGCGGAGTGCCTCGGCTTCGAGGGACGCCGGATGTACGCGAAGGCCGTCGGGCGGCTGGGTGGTCCCGAGGGAAGTGTGGCGTTACGGGCGACAGCTGTGTTCGTTGTAGTGCCGCCGGAGCATTTCATCGAGCACGGCACCGACATGACCGCTGAGAAGGTCCACGACTACGAGGTGAACCCATGACCGAGGTACTGATCCAGCGGCTCGACCCGGATCTGCCAGTCCCGGCGTACGCGCATCCTGGCGACGCAGGCGCCGACCTGCTCGCGACCAGCGACGTGACCCTGAAGCCGGGGGAGCGGGCCGTGCTCGGCACCGGGATCGCCATCGCGCTGCAGGACGGGTACGCCGCTTTCGTCCACCCGCGCTCGGGTCTGGCCGCGAAACACGGCATCACACTCGTCAACGCGCCCGGCACGGTGGACGCGGGATACCGTGGCGAGATCAAGGTCTGCCTGATCAACCTGGACACCGCCGCCGAGGTCACGCTGCGCCGCGGCGACCGGATCGCGCAGCTGGTGATCCAGCGGGTCGAGAAGGCCCGGTTCGTCGAGGTGGACAGGCTGCCCGGCTCGGCCCGCGGCGAGGGTGGATACGGCTCGACCGGCGGTTTCGGTGGTGTGACACGCTGATCAGGTGCACTCCGTTGACCTGCGGAATACGCGAGACTACGGCGGCTGAAATCTGCCGGCCCGGTAGCCATGACTGACGAACGAGGAAGTAGGCAAGAGCAGTGATCTTCCGCCGCAAGGCCAAGAACGACGACACCGAAGCGACCGGCCCGGCCGGCAGCGACGACGTGGTCGAGGCCCCTGTCGAAGATGAGGGCGCCGAGGAAGCCGGTACGCCGGAGGGCCGCAGCGCGGGTCCGTTCGACTCCAGCGAGGTGGATGACTCGGAGCTGGAGGCCGAGGACCGGATCGATCTGGGTGCGCTGGTGATCACCGGCATGCCGGGCATGGAGCTGCGGCTGCAGGTCGACGAGCAGAGCGGTGACGTGCAGGCGATCCTGCTGGTGCTGGAAGACTCCGCGCTCGAGCTGCGCGCCTTCGCCGCGCCGAAGACCTCCGGCATCTGGACCGAGGTACGCCGCGAGATCGCCGCCGAGGCGACCCGGATGGGCGGCACCGCGTCGGAGACCGACGGCCCGTTCGGTACCGAGCTCGTGCTGGTGGTCCCGGTCGAGGACCCGGACGGCCAGATCTTCAGCCAGACCTCCCGAGTGATCGGTATCGACGGCCCGCGCTGGCTGCTGCGCGCCACCGTGCTCGGCCGTGCGGCGGTCGAGCCCGACGCCGCGCCGCCGATGGAGCAGTCGCTGCGCAACGTCATCGTGGTCCGCGGCAGCGAGCCGATGGCACCGCGCGAATCGCTGGCCCTGCGGCTGCCCCCGGGCGCCGAGCCGGCCGCCGAGGAAGAGGCCTGACGGAGATGTCCGGATACCGGTTCAGCACGTTCGCAGGCGGATTAGACTGTGCTCATGGGTAGCGAGAAACCCGCGGGGATGTGGAAGCGCGCGTTCAAGGGGCTGGCCGGTGACCGCGACCAGCAGGACGCCGAGGTGCTCCAGGACTACGCGCACGACTGTGGCGCGCGGTCCATCACCGGTTGTCACGACCGGGAGATGGTGACGCTGTACGGCACGCTGCGCACGATCACCTTCAGCCCGCGGGGCGGCGTACCGGCCCTGGAGGGCGAGCTGTACGACGGCACCGGCACGGTCAAGCTGATCTGGCTCGGCCGGCGCAAGATCGCCGGCATCCACCCCGGATCGGAGCTGATCGCGTCCGGGCGGATCGGTGTCGTGGACGGGGACCGGGTGATGTTCAACCCGAAGTACGAGCTCCGTCCGACGGCCGCGCATGGCTGACCAGACCCAGGGCAGCCGCCGCGACCAGCTCGACGAGGACCTGAACGAGAAGCTCGTCGAGATCCTCAAGCCCGAGTTCGAAGCCGCCGAGGCGATGGGCCCTGAGGCTGACGTCTCTTCTTCGACCGGCGACGGTTCGCCTCATACCTCGGGCCCTGCTACCTCCGATGCTGCTGCCTCGGGTGCTGCAGCTGAGACCGCTGCCGATGAGGCCGAGTCCGCGAAGACAGACGCGAAGCCGGCGACCACGGACAAGGACTTCTTCCAGGCGCTCGGTGGCTGGGGCGCGCTGCTCGACATCGGCCTGCCGTGGATCGCGTTCCTGATCGTCTACGGCGCCAGTGACCACAACCTGAAGCTGGCCCTGCTCGTCGCCGTCGTCTCCGGCGCCGCGGTCGCGCTGCTCCGGCTGGTCCGCAGGCAGCCCCTCCGCAATGTGGCGGGCGGCTTCGTCGGCGTCCTCATCTCCGCCTGGGTGGCGAACCGCAGCGGCCGAGCCGAAGACGTCTACCTCCCCGGCCTCCTGATCAACCTCGGGTACGGCCTCCTCTACCTGCTGACGGTCCTCTTCCGCTGGCCGCTGTTCGGCGTGCTCTACGGAGTCATCACCCAGACCGGCACGGCCTGGCGCAAAGACCCAGCCATGCTCAAGGGTTTCAGCCGAGCCACCCTCGTCTTCGTCGGCCTCTTCGCCATCCGCCTGGTCGTCCAGGTCCCGCTCTACCTCACCGGCAGCCTCAACGCCCTCGGCATCGCAAAGGTAGGCATGGGCCTCCCCCTCTACGCCCTGGCCCTCTGGCTCGCCTACGCAGTCCTCCGAGGCTCCCTCCCACCCGACAAGTGGGACGAAGCCCGAGACCACGTGACCCACCTCCTCCGAGGCAACAAGAAGTAGTACCTCCCACGCGAGCGGCGTACGGAGTGACAGGTGGTACTGCGTTGTCTGTGCGGCTCAACCGCCTGGGTAGGTGTGGAGGCTTTCGTCGCGGGCGACGTCTTCCTGTCGCTCGGTACACGGTGCTGGTGTAGCGGCGCGGAGTGGACTTCTGGTGAGGCCAGCCGGGCCGCCTGACCACCTCCTAGGCGAGCCGACCGGCTGACTACCTCGCGGCGGTGTGGGGGTGTACCACCGATGTCGCAAGAGTGACGTGGCCAAAGTGGTCAGGGGAAAGTGTTAGTTGCGGGTGTGAAGGAAGCCTACGATTTCGCGACCATTCGTAGACACTCTGTGAGGCATTCGTGACACCACGCTCTGGCCGCGGTCGGAGGCTGACTGCCATCTCGGCGGCAGTCCTGGCCGTTGCCGCGTCCGTGACCGGCGGTTCCGCCGCCGCGTCGCCCCCACCCGCTTCGCCCGGCTCGTACGACGTATCGGCAGGCCAGGCCGCACCGCAGACCATCACCTTGATCACCGGGGACCAGGTCAAGGTCACCGTCGGCGCCGACGGCAAGAAGAACTACACCGTGACAGGCCCGGATGGCCGCCTGGCTGACCACGATCTGCGGGTCAAGGGAGACGACACCTACGTCTACCCGCGATCCGCGAGCCGGTACCTCGCCGCGAAGTTGCTGGACGAGGACCTCTTCAACGTGACCCGGTTGCTCGCCGACGGCTACCGCGGCGACCTCCCGTTGATCGTCACCTACACGGACGCCGCCACCCGTTCGCGGCAGCAGGCCGTGCCGGACGGCGCCCGCAAGCAGCGTGCCCTGAGCAGCATCCAGGGCGCCGCCCTCACCACCAACGACACCGCGGACTTCTGGCGTTCACTGACAGCCGGGAGCACCGCCCGCTCGACCGGCGCGGCCACCTTCACCGGCGGTATCGCCAAGGTCTGGTTGGACGGCAAGTTCAAGGCCGACCTCGCCGACAGTACGGCGCAGATCGGCGCGCCGGAGGTCTGGCGTGGCGGCAACACCGGCGAGGGCGTGGACGTCGCAGTACTGGACACCGGCGTCGACCTGGAGCACCCGGACCTCGACGACCGGGTGACCGCGTCGACCAGCTTCGTACCGGGCGTGGACGTCACCGACCGGCAGGGACACGGCACCCACGTCGCGTCCACCATCGCCGGCACGGGTGACGCGTCGGGCGGAGTCGAGCGCGGCGTCGCGCCGGGCGCCCGGCTGCACATCGGCAAGGTGCTCGACAACGAGGGCAGCGGCCAGGAGTCCTGGATCATCGCCGGGATGGAGTGGGCCGCGCGCGACCAGCACGCCAAGGTCGTCAGCATGAGCCTCGGCGGTGGGCCGACCGACGGCACCGACCCGATCAGCCAGTCGCTGAACGAGCTGTCCGCCGAGACCGGAGCCCTCTTCACGGTTGCCGCTGGCAACTACGGACCCGGGTACTACACCGCGACAGCGCCCGGAATCGCCGAGTCGGCGTTGACCGTGGGTGCCGTGGACGGCGCCGACAAGCTCGCCGACTTCTCCAGTTGGGGCCCGCGGGTGGGCGACGGCGGGTTGAAGCCAGACATCACCGCCCCTGGCGTCGACATCCTCGCCGCGCGATCGCAGTACGCGGCCGAAGGCACCGGCTCCTACCAGCTGATGAGCGGTACTTCGATGGCGACGCCGCACGTCGCCGGAGCCGTGGCCCTGCTGGCCGCGCAGCACCCGGACTGGACCGGGCAGCAGCTCAAGAACGCGATCGTGAGTACTGCGAAGCCGACGCCGCAGTACATCCCGTACCAGGGTGGCAACGGGCGCCTGGACATCGCCGCGACCAGCAAGTCGTCAGTGTTCGCCACGTCGAGCGCGTACTCCGGCTTCTACGGCTGGCCCGTCGCGGCCGGCAAGTCCGTGGACCGCGTGGTCACCTACACGAACACCGGTGATGCGCCGGTCGTACTGGATCTGTCCACCCAGGTGAACGACGCCCCGGCGGGCCTGTTCACGCTGTCGACGCCGAAGGTCACCGTCCCCGCGCACGGGACGGCGGACGTCACTCTGACCGCCAAGGTGGAGGTGGCACCGGTGGACAAGCAGCTGTCCGGCCGCCTGATCGCTACCGGCGCCAACGGCCTGCAGTTGAGCACGATGATCGGTATCGGCCGGGAAGGCGAGCGCTACCAGCTCACCCTGAACGCCAAGGACCGCAGCGGCCGCCCGCTGGCCGGTGACGCGATCCTGATCGGCCGGGGCTCGTACGGCCAGTTCACCGTCGAAGAGGGCGGCACCGAGCTTCGCCTTCCGCCCGGCGACTACACGACCTGGCTGACCGCGGACGTGGAAGGTGCGAACGGGCCGTCGTCGCGAGGCCTCGCAGTACTGACGCTGCTCGACATCCACCTCGACAAGGACCGGACGGTCACGTACGACGCGCGCAAGGCCCGGCAGCTGAAGGTGGTGACTCCGCAGGCGACCAGCCTGGGTGAGGTGCGGGTGAACACCTATCGCGACTTCGGCCGGGACTTCTCGGTCGGATCGTCCCGCTGGCCGGATCCCAGCTACGACAGCGCTTGGGTGTTGCCCACGGCAAAGGTCACCGACGGCACCTTCACCGCCGGCGCTCGCTGGCGGATGGAGCAGCCCGCTCTGACGCTGGCCGCTTCGTCCCTGTCGTTCCCTGACCTGAGGGTCCGTCAGGCGGCGACTCCGCTGCCTAAGGGGAAGCAGCAGCTCGACGCTGTGTTCGCCGGAGACGGCGGCCCGGCCGCGAGCAAGACGGTCGACGAGCGGGGCAAGGCGGTCGTAGTACGGCGCAACGACAGCGTCTCGCTGCAGGACCAGGCAACTGCTGCTGCGGCCGCCGGCGCCAAGCTGCTGGTGGTGGTGAACGACGGCATCGGCAAACTGTCGCCGTGGGGCGACTCGATCTGGGCACCCAACCCGCCGCCGATCACGGTCGCGACCGTGACGCACGACGAGGGCGAGCAGCTGATCTCCCAGCTGCAGCACGGCAAGCGCACGCTGACCGTGGATTCGAACCCGGCCATGGCCTACCAGTACGACGTGTCGCACTTCTCGGACCACGTGCCGGTTGACCCGTCGTACCGGCCGGGCTCGCGTGACCTGGCCCGGCTCGACCTCTCGTACCGGAACTTCCGCCAGGGCCAGGTGACAGAGAACCGGTACGACGTGTGGAACGTCGACTGGGAGTCCTCAATGAACACCTGGGGGACGGCGGCGCAGGGCGAGCGGACCGAGTGGGTCACCGCGGGCGTGCCGTACCAGGGACACGCGGAGATCGTGCGGGAGCTCCAGCAGGCCGACGCGGGCTGGACCGCCTATCGGGCCGGTAGTCGTACGGCCGTTGACTGGTTCGGGCCGATCCAGCGTCCGCGGCTGAGCAAGGGTCTCTCGCCGGTGCGGCTCGAGGATGGTCTCGCCATCGTCGCGCCCGGCTGGGGATCCGGCGGCGACCACTACGGCACGGCGTTCGGCAACTTCGACCTCACCCAGAAGGTGAGCCTCTTCCAGGGCTCGACGCTGGTGTCCGAGGCCGACCGCGATCAGCTGAACGTGTCCGGCCTCAAGCCCGAGCGCCTGCCGTACCGGCTGGTGGTGGACAACACCCGCGGCACCTTCCCGAACCCGTACTCGACCGCGACGCGGACCGAGTGGGGCTTCAACTCGGGTGCCGTCGCCGAGGCGGCTCCGGTGTCGCTGATCCAGCTCGACTACTCGGTCGACACCGACGCGGCGGGCCGAGCCGGTCGCCGCGACGACCTGACCATCTCCCCGATGTGGTCGGTCGACTCGTCGACGAACGGGCTGCGGCAGCCATCGGTCGACGTTTCGTACGACGACGGCAAGACCTGGCTGCGGGCTTCTCTGAAGCAAACGCCGGACGGCTGGACCGCCCGGCTCGACGCTCCCCGCTCGGCCTCCTTCGTCACCCTGCGGACCCACGCGGAAGACGGCTCAGGAGCCAGCATCAACCAGCAGATCACCAGGGCCTTCGGCCTGAAGTAACCCTTCGGTCGTGCTGGGTGGCGGTTCTCCCTCACCCAGCACGTCCTCCAAATCCCCTGCGCCGCGGCGTACGGAACGACAGGACGTACTGCGTGCTCTGTGCGCCTCGACCACCTCGGCAGGTGCGGAGGTTGGTGTCGCGAGCGACCTCTTCCTGTCGTTCGGTACAGCCGTGCCCTGAGTAGGGCGCCCGGCGGGGTTACTGGGGGCGGTGGTGGTGGGGGGAGAGCATGTCTTCCAGTTGTTCTTCGGTTTCGTCGGCGGCTACGAAGAGGAGTTCGTCGTTGAGTTCGAGGGTGCCGTCGGGGTCGGGGCGGAGGACGCGGCCTTCGCGGATGATGGTGACCAGGGCAGTGTCGATCGGCCAGTCGATGTCGCCGACGCGGAGGCCGATCATCGGGGAGTCCTCCGGCAGGGTGAGCTCGACGAGGTTCGCGTCGCCCTGACGGAAGGTGAACAGGCGGACCAGGTCGCCGACGGACACGGCTTCCTCGACCAGCGCGGACATGATCCGCGGGGTGGAGACGGACACGTCCACGCCCCAGGCCTCGTTGAACATCCACTCGTTCCGCGGGTGGTTGACCCGGGCAACGGTCCGCGGTACGCCGAACTCGGTCTTGGCCAGCAGCGACACGACCAGATTGGTCTTGTCGTCACCGGTGCTCGCGATCGCCACCTGGCACCGCTGCAGCGCGGCCTCCTCCAGCGATGACAGTTCGCAGGCGTCGGCGAGCAACCACTCCGCGCGCGGTACGGACTCGGCCTTGATCGCGCGCGGGTCCTTGTCGATCAGCAGGACCTCGTGGCCGTTCTCCAGCAGTTCCGCCGCGATCGATCGCCCGACGTTCCCCGCGCCGGCGATGGCTACCCGCATCACAGCTCCTCAGGCTTGGTACCTAGCTGGGACTCGATCGCTTCGGCGTCGCGCTCCAGCATGACGACGTGGACCAGGTCACCCTCCTGGATGACCGTGTCGGCCTTCGGCAGCAGACCTTCGCCGAGCCGGGTCAGGAACGCGACCCGGGCACCGGTGGCCTTGTCGATGTCGAGGGCGAGCCGGCCGACCCAGCCGGAGTGCACGTGCACCTCGGCCAGCCGGACGGTGCCGGACGGATCGCGCCACTCGGGCTCCGAACCGCTCGGCAGCAACCGCCGGATCATCTGGTCGACGGTCCACTTCACCGTGCCGACGGTGGGGATGCCGAGCCGCTGGTAGACCTCGGCGCGGCCGGGGTCGTAGATCCGGGCGACGACGTTGCCGACGCCGAAGTTCTCCCGCGCCACCCGGGCGGCGAGGATGTTGGAGTTGTCGCCGTTCGAGACCGCCGCGAAGGCTTCGGCGTCCTCGATCCCGGCCTCGATCAGCACCTCACGGTCGAAGCCCATACCGGTGATGGTGCGGCCGGAGAAGTTGGGGCTCAGACGGCGGAAGGAGTCGGCGGACTGGTCGATGATGGCGACCGTGTGGCCGCGTTTCTCGAGCGTGCGGGCGAGCGTCGACCCGACGCGGCCGCAGCCCATGATGACGACGTGCACTCCGTGATCACTCCTTGCCCCTCTCACAGGGGCCGCTGGCATCGGGTTCGGCAGGGATAGACGCTACACCGGCCCTCACATCCCTCTAACATCACCGGTGTGACTCCCGCTCTAGGCGATATCGGCAAACGCATCCTCATCGGACGCAAGCTGCGCAGTACGCAGCTCGGCGAGACGCTGCTTCCGAAGAAGATCGCACTCCCGGTGTTCGCCAGTGACGCTCTGTCGTCGGTCGCCTACGCCCCGGACGAGATCTTCCTGACGCTGTCCCTGGCCGGTCTGGCGGCCTACTCGTTCTCCTGGAAGATCGGCCTGCTGGTCGCGTTCGTGATGCTCGTCGTGGTCGCGTCGTACCGGCAGAACGTGCACGCGTACCCCTCCGGCGGCGGCGACTACGAGGTCGCCACGGTCAACATCGGCCCGAACGCCGGCCTCACCGTGGCCAGCGCGCTGATGGTCGACTACGTGCTCACCGTCGCGGTGTCGATCTCCTCGGGCGTGCAGAACGCGAAGTCCGCCCTGCCGTTCCTGGCGGGCCACGAGGTCCCGCTGGCGGTGGGGCTGGTGGTGATCCTGACGGCGTTGAACCTGCGCGGCGTCCGGGAGTCGGGCGCGCTGTTCGCGATCCCGACGTACATCTTCATGGCGTCCATCATCGGGATGGCGATCTGGGGCATCATCCGGCTCACCGCCGGGAACCTGCCGCTGGCCGACAGCGCCCAGTTCGACATCCAGCCCGAACCCGGGCACGAGGTGTTCAGTGGGCTCGCGGCGGCCTTCCTGCTGGCCCGGGCCTTCTCGTCCGGGTGTGCCGCGCTGACCGGTGTCGAGGCGATCAGCAACGGCGTACCGGCGTTCCGCAAGCCGAAGAGCAAGAACGCGGCGACCACGCTGCTGCTGCTCGGCACGATCGCCATCACGATGCTGATGAGCATCATCTTCCTCGCGGACAAGATCAGGCTCCGGTATGCCGAGGATCCCGCGACCCAGCTCCTCCTCAACGGCGAACCGGTCGGCGACAGCTACAACCAGAAGACGGTGATCGGCCAGATCGGCGACTCGGTCTTCTCCAACTTCCCGCCCGGGTTCTACCTGGTGATCGGCGCGACCATGCTGATCCTGGTGCTGGCCGCGAACACCGCGTTCAACGGCTTCCCGGTGCTGGCCTCCATCCTGGCCAAGGACGGGTACCTGCCCCGGCAGTTGCACACCCGGGGCGACCGGCTCGCGTACAGCAACGGCATCATCCTGCTGGCGCTCTGCGCGATCGGCCTGATCATCGCGTTCGACGCCGAGGTGACGAAGCTGATCCAGCTGTACATCGTCGGGGTGTTCGTCTCGTTCACACTCAGCCAGTTCGGCATGATCCGCCACTGGACCCGGCACCTGAAGACGGAGACCGACGCGGCCAAGCGCCGGCAGATGATGCGGTCGCGGAGCATCAACGCGGTCGGCCTGACGCTGACGGGCATCGTGTTGGTGATCGTGCTGGTCACCAAGTTCACCCACGGCGCCTATATCGCGATCATCGCGATGGCCGTGCTGTTCGTGTTGATGAAGGGGATCCGCAAGCACTACGACACGGTCGGCCGCGAGATGGCTGTCGACGCCGGCGACAAGTTGATGCTGCCGGCCCGGGTGCACGCGATCGTGCTGGTCTCCAAGCTGCACAAGCCGACCCTGCGGGCGCTGGCCTTCGCCAAGGCGGCCCGGCCGTACATGCTCGAGGCAGTGACGGTCGATGTCGACCGCGACGAGTCGGAGCTGCTGCAGGCCGAGTGGGATCGCCGGGACATCCCCGTACCGCTCAAGCGGCTGGCCTCGCCGTACCGGGAGATCACCCGGCCGATCCTGCAGTACGTCCGCGACATCCGGCGCCAGTCGCCGCGGGACGTAGTGATGGTCTACATCCCCGAGTACGTGGTCGGACACTGGTGGGAGCACATCCTGCACAACCAGAGCGCGCTGCGGCTCAAGGGCCGGCTCTTGTTCACACCTGGTGTGATGGTTACGTCCGTTCCGTACCAGCTGATCTCTTCGCAGGCGGCTGAGGAGCGGCAGGACCGTGAAGAACGCGTAGCCGGCCAGGTACGGCGCGGCGCGCGCAAGAGTTCAGGAGACCGGTGACGGCAGAAGAGATCGTCGGGACGCTACTCGAGCTCGAGGTGGGACCGGTAGCGCACGGCGGGCACTGTGTCGCGCGCTACGAGGGCCAGGTGGTGTTCGTCCGGCACGCGTTGCCGGGGGAGCTCGTGCACGCCCGGGTGACCGAGCAGAACGCGAAGTACCTGCGGGCGGACGCCGTACAGGTCCTCACCCCGTCGCCGCACCGGATCGAGCCGCCCTGCCCGTACGCCGGACCGGGGCGCTGCGGCGGCTGCGACTTCCAGCACGCGAACATCGTCGAGCAGCGCCGGCTGAAGGCGACCGTCGTGTCGGACACGCTGCGGCGGATCGGCGGCATCGAGCGCAACGTCGTGATGGAGTCACCCGGCGACGACGGGCTCGGCTGGCGGACCCGGATGCGGTACGCCGTGGTCGGCGGCCGGCCCGGGATGTTCGCACACCGCTCGCACGACCTGGTTCCGATCGACCGGTGCCTGATCGCGCACCCGGACACCCCGCCGGTGCTCGACCAGCGGTGGCCAGGGGCCTCTTCGGTTCAGGCGGTGGTGTCGTCGGAGGGCAAGACCGCCGTCCTGACCGACGAGAACTCGGCCGGGCGGGTCGTCGAGGTGGTGCGCGACCGGCGGTTCCGAGTCGAGGCCGGTGGCTTCTGGCAGGTCCACCCGGCGGCTCCGTCGATGCTGGTGGACGCAGTACTGGCCGGGCTCGAGCCTGCGGCGGGGGAGACCGCGCTGGACCTGTACTCCGGGGTCGGGCTGTTCGCGGCGTTCCTGGCTGAGGCGGGGTGCGCCGTACTGGCTGTCGAGGGGGACCGGGACGCCGTGAAGAACGCGCGGCGGAACCTGCACGATCTGCCCGCGGTGACGCTGGAGCAGGGCGACGTCGACAAGGTGCTGAACAACGCTGCCGGGCAAGGGCTGGAGTCGGTCGACCTGGTGGTCCTCGACCCGCCTCGCACCGGCGCGGGCAAGGCCGTCGTACGCCGCATCGCGGCGCTGTCGCCCCGCAAGGTCGCATACGTCGCCTGCGACCCGGCCGCGCTCGCCCGGGACCTGAAGACCTTCGGGGAGCTCGGCTACGGCGTCAGTTCGTTGCGGGCGTTCGATTTGTTCGGGATGACGCATCACATAGAGTGCGTGGCTGTGCTCGAGCCGCGACCTGACTAGGTGGGTCGTGGGCGTCTCGGGTACCGTTCTGGCCTGGATCTGACCCCCGGAGCCGGAGCGGGCCCTCAGCTGGGGCCGCCTGAGCTGGATGGCACCTGAGCAGGAGACCCGATGCCGCTCGTCGACCTGGACGACCCGGAGGAGCTGCGCGCCCGCTGGTGCGCGCTGGCTGCGGTCGCCCATGCGACGGGCTTCGACCGCCGCTGGTACGCCGACGAGAACGGCTGGTACCACCAGGACGAGACCGGCAGCGACCTGCGCATGGTCCGGCTCGAGGGCGGCCGGGCGGTGCTGTTCGGGTTCCACACCCAGCACAGCCGGACGGCCGATGCGGACCTGCTGGCCGGGTCGCCGGACTGGATCGGGCAACCTGAGGTCAAGCGGCGGATCGCGGCGGGGCAGCTGGGATTCGTGTACGGGAGCTTCAACGGGACGTGGGCTCGCGCCTCGTATCCGGGGGATCCGTGGCAGCCGCTGGACGACGGGTTCCTGCCGATCGCGGAGTGGGTGACCTCGGACGAGGAAGCCGCGCGCGAGATGATCGAGTGGGCCGCGGAATGGGCCGACTACCTCGGCGGGCTCGATGAGTTGCTGCCGATCGGGGTCCGGCTGATTCGTGCTGCGGGGTCTACCGGGCTGACGCCGCACGCGCTGCAGGAGTTGTTCGACCGGCTCGGGATCGGGCCGCGGTCGCCGCAGAAGCCGGATCTGCGGGCGGCGCTGGTGGCGGCCCAGCAGTTCACTGGGAACGCTGCGGATCCTGTGGTCGGTGCTGCGGGCCAGGCTGCCGCTCCTGCTGCTGCGGCTCCTCCGGTTGCTTCTGCGCCGGTTGAACAGCCTGCGGCCCCTGAGGCTCAGGCGGAGCCGCGGTTCGAGCCGTCCGAGGGCCGGTATGAACCGGCCGTGCCTCCGTATGAGGCGGATGCAGGCCGGTACGAGCCGGACGCGGCTCGGTATGAGGCCGATGCGGGCCTGTATGAGGCGGATGACGACGAGGAGGACGAGGAGCTCTTTGTCGTCCCGCCGGGGATCAGTCCGTTCACGGGTCAGCCGATCGGCGACGACGCGAACCTGGTCATCGGAGGCGCCGAGCGGTTCGCGCCCGAGCCGCCGCTGACCGCGGAGCCGTCGTTCCGGGCGGAGTCGCCGTTCGCCCCCGAGCCGCCGTACAGGCCGGAGCCGACGTATGCGCCGCCTCCGCCGCCCGCCGAGTCGCAGTACGAGGCTGAGTCGCAGTATGGGGTGGAGGCTCAAGCGGCTCGTGGGGACGAGTACGGGGTCACTGGGCGCAAGCGGAGATTCCGGCGCAAGAAGCGGGATGACGACGACGGCGAGGCTCTTGCCCGTCTCGGCCTGGTCGGCCCGGAACCGGAGACTCCGGAGCCGCCGCGCCCTCAACCGCCGGCCGAGCCGCCGCGCTCCCAGCCGACCCCCTATGCACTGAGCACGCCGGCAACACTTGGTCCGCTGCCATCCTCGGAGCCGCCGCGCGTCGGTGGTGAAGGCGAGGGCGAGGACTTCTACGCGAGCCTCTTCGCCGATGCTCCCGCCGCGGCGACCTACACGCCCGACGTACGGCGTGACGCGCCGCAGGACTGGAACGCCCGGGAGCAGCCTCCCGAACCGGACCAGCAGGTGCATTCCGAGCCGTCGGTCTGGTCTGCTGCCGACGACGCGACCAGCGAATTCAACCCTTTCATCGACGACACGGCAGCCACCCCGATCGTCGAGGACGGCACCGCCCCATCCGCCGCCACCGACTACGGGCTGCCAGCCGCCATCGAGGACGGGCAGCCGTCCGCCACCCCGGACGACGACACAGGCGTCATCGATCCGGTACCCGCCGCCGAAGCGGAACACATCCCCGACCAGCCGGACTACGTGTCCGACCAGCCGGACTACGACGGACCGACAGACGCCTTCGACGTACTGCCGGATGCGGAAGACGACCAGCCGGACTTCGACGGACCGACGGACGCGTTCGACGTACTGCCGGATGCGGATGAGGATCAGCCGGACTTCGACGGACCTACAGACGCCTTCGACGTACTACCGGATTCGGGAGACGACGAGCAGGTTGCGGCCTCGCAGCAGGCGAGTGACGAGCAACCTGTTCAGCAACCGACGCGTGGGCAGCCGCCGACCGAGCGCGAGTGGGTCGGCGGTGCGTGGATCAACGGCGAATGGGTCGAGGACGTCGCCGCCTACCTGGCCGCCCAGCAACAGGCCGAGGAGCCGCCGACGGAGGGACACCTCCTCGTCGCCCCGATCGAGGTCGAGCCTTCCGCTGATGAGTCTTCCGTTGGCGAGCCTGCCTCCAGCGACGAGTCGGTCGAGAACAGCACCGAAGACGAGCCGACGGCCGAGATCGCCGCGGTCCTCGACGCCGACTCGAACTCCAGCGACCCAGAAGAAGACGAGTACTACGCCTCCGGCCCGTCGCCCTTCGCCCCCGCGGACGGCCCCACCATCCGCGACCTCCCGCCCAACGGCTTCAGCAGCATCACGCCCGAAGACCTGAAGCCGGGGGAGTACGCCTACGAGCTGGACGGCCAACTCTTCCACGACGAGATCCTCGGCGACGCCGACTGGACCGCCGACCAGCTCGCCGACCTCCCGCCTCCCACCACGGCCCCGTCTCCCGGCCCGACTCCCACGTCACCCGCCACCCAGGACCCGGCCGCCGCCACCCAGGACCCGGCCGCCGAGGCGATCGACGATCCCTCTCGGACCAACGCCGCGTACGCGGCCGACGCCCCTTCCGCGTCCGATCACCTGGCCGACGCGTCGAGTACGGCTCAGCAGGCCGCTGAGGGTCAGCCAGAGGCTCCTCAGGCGGACGTCGAGGAACCGTTCAACCTGGACAACCTGCGACCGATGACCGGCTACAACGCCGACCAGTTGGCCGCACTCAGCGCCCTCGCTGCACCCATTCAGATCGGCCCGCGCCCGTTCCACGAGCCCGGCAGAACCAAGCAACCAGACCAGCAGCCGCCCGTCACGCCGGAAGCCGCCGTGCCGGAGGCCGTCGTTCCGGAGGCGGTCGCGCCCCGAGAGCAGGCTGATGGTGGATGGGGTGAGCAGTCCGACGTCGAGGTGACAGCCCCGCTCGAAGCCATCCAGGACGACGCTGCGGACCTTGCCGCGGAGGACGCGGGCGAGGCAGAGCCCGATCGCGCACAGCCGATTGCTCGACAGTTGGATGCGCGGCAGCCGGATGCTCGGCAGGTGGACGCGTCGGTGGAGGAAGCCGGCTTGGGATCGGAGGAGCCAGGTTCTCGCTGGCAGCGGTCTGCGCTGGATGACACTGCGGAGCGGCAGCCGTTCAGGCCGATCGAAGACTTCGCACCCGGCGCCGACGACCAGCCGACCGGTGAAGCTGAAGCGCAGGTTGAGGCCTGGCGCCAGGAAGCCACCGCCCACCAGGCGCTGGAGGCCGAGGCGGACCACGCCCGGGCGGTAGACGCGGAGCAGACGCGGGAGGCTGAGGCGGACTCCGCCTGGGCGGTAGCTCCGGAGGAGGCCGCGGAGGCTGACGCGAACTCTGCTTGGGCGAGTGGCCCGGAGCAGCAGGCGGCGGGTCATGCGGTCGGTCCGCAGTTTGGCGTTGCGGGGGCGCCTGATGCTGAGGTCGAGGTTGAGGCATTCCCGGACCAGTCGCCGGCTGCCGAGCGGCAGGAGGAGTTGGTGGCGCCGCCGGCCAGTTCGGCGGTGGAAATCCCGGGCCTTGGCATCGTCGGGGGCGAGGCGGCTGAGGTCGAGGCTGAGCCTGGGTCCATCGAGGAGGCCATGCGGGCTGAGTACGAGCGGCCTCGCCCGCGGCCCAAGGAGTCCGAGGCGTTGAAGGCGTTGCGGGAGTGGTGCCGGGCTCGGACGAAGATCGTGCCGTCCGGGTTCACGATCCAGGTGCAGGTGCTGGATCCGGCCGCGCCGTCTTACCGGTTCGATCTCGAGCCGCCGGAGGTCGACGACCCGCAGTACGGGGTTGAGCGGCTCAGTGCGTTGCTCGGGGAACTGTGGCTGGCCGAGTCGCAGGGGGAGCAGGGCGGCTGGCTGTTCGCGCGCATCGACGCGGCCGGGCGGACCGTGCGGATCGACAGGTGGTACGACCAGGTGCCCGACTGGTGGGACAACCCGGTGGAGCCGCGGCTCGACGTACTCGGGCTGGTCCGGCGGCTGAACGACCGCGGCCCGGATTGGCAGCCGTCATACCTGGAGAAGTTGTACACGACGGCGAGATAGCGTTTTCCGCATGTTGCTCAGGAACAGACCGCACCCCCTCTGACCTGCGGAAACACCAGCCCGTTCCGGCCCTGTTCCGTCAGAGCCCAGCCAGAGCAGCATCCACCGCGGCGACGATCCGGTCCTTGTCGTCAGGCCACAGGTGCACGTACGTGTCGTAGGTTTCCTTCTGGTTCTTGTGGCCCAACCGGTCCGCGACCGCAGGCACCGACAGGCCGGCGCGGATCAACACCGACGCATGGTGATGCCTCAGCGCATGCCAACCAGACCGATCCGGCAGGTTCATGCCCCCGATCGCGCCACCCCAGACCTGACCCTGAGTCGTCTTGCTCACCTCGGTCTGGCGCCGCGTCGTGAACACGTGCCCATGCCAGCCTTCGCCGAACCGATTCAGATGCGCCCACAGCGCCCGGGACGCGAACAGCCCGAGCTCCACCCGCCGGTTGCTCGTCGCCGTCTTCGGCGGCCCCCACGTCCCCGCCTTGCGCGCCTGCTGCCGGTCCACCACCAGGACCACGTTGTCGCACGACCCCTCGAGCCGGTCGACCGTCAGCCCGAACAGCTCGCCAGGGCGCAGGCCAGACGCCGCGGCCACGGTCACAGCCGCCGCGTACCTCTCGGGCATCGCCAGCCGGATCTTGCTCACCTGATCAGGCCCCAGCACCACGACAGGCGGCTTCGTGATCTCCGGCAGGCTGATCTTCACGCACGGCGAATCCCGGATCACCCGGTCGAGGACCGCCGAGGAGAAGACCGCTACCAGGCGGCCATAGAAGGTGTCGACCGTGGACGCGTCGAGCTTCTTCGTCGCGAGGTTGATCGCGTCCTGGATGTCCCGCCGGCTGATCATGCTGATCGGCTTGTCGCCGAACACCGGGTAGGCGTGGAGCCTCAGTCGAGACTCGGTCTGCGTGGCGGTCGCGACGCGGTGATGCAGTTGGTCGGCACGCCACTTCTCCGCGTACTCACGGAACGTCTGACGCCCGCTGCGAGGATCCAGGTAACTGCCGTCGCGGACCGAGATGTCCATCCGGGCGATGTGGTCCTGCGCCGCGTCCTTCGACTTGAACGCGCGGCTCTCTTCCCGGCCCGTCGGATCGACCCAGCGGGCAAGCCAACGCTTCCCCTGACCGTAGCGATCCGAACGGACACGACGGCCGTTCGGACCAGGCTTCGTCCACAGATCCTTGACGTGCCCCATCTACGGCACCTTCCCCTGGCAGCTCGCTATCTTGTACGCGCCGCTCGAGGTGGCCTCGTCGATCACCTTGCCGTTGACCTCGATGCGGCACGTGATCGACCCGGCCTCCCCCTTGTTCTGCGCCGAGATGTACAGGAAGTCGCCGCGCTTGAACCGCTCTGACATCATGCCGAGCTCACCAGTCTCGGCGTTCCTAATCGGCAACGAGACGTCCAGCTGGATCGTGCCGCCAGTCTCCGTCTTCATCGTCACCGCGGCCCCGCTCGTCCCGGTGCCCTCGCCGTAGAACACGACCTTCGGCGACTGTGAGGTTGTCGCCGATTCGTCACCCACACAATCCGACAAGGCCAACAGAAATACGAGCGCCCCTGTTAGCGTCAAAGACCTAAGCCCCCACCGTCTCCACTGCAGGGCCTCCCGGCTGATAGCACCAGCCGGGAGTCCCGCAGAATCGCTCACCGCGGACTCAGATCGTGCACCACGGCCAGCGGCGGCGGCACCGAATCCTCCAAGGCCCGCTCCCGCTTGCCGGACCGCTTGCCCGCATCCCACACGTCGCCGACCGAGTTCTCGATCTTCTCGAGCATCGCCGCGTTGTGCCGCTCGCTCTTGTCGAGGAGATGCACCAGCCCGCCGGCAATGAGCGCGAAGATCGCACTGATCATCAGCGGCGCGCGCAACATCGTTCCGAACGGCTGTGCACCTCCCGTGCACAGCAGCACTCCTGACAGGACGTACCCCCCCAGGGCATACAGCGGCAGTTGAGTACGTCGTTGTCTTCCGAGACAGATTCTTCTCGCCACCTCGTCACCTTTCCCCATGTCGCCCGTTAAGTATTTACGCCAGGCGCCGGTCGGACGGGTTCTTCGGTGGCTTCCGAGTGAGATCGGACGGCCGGTGTCTGTGCCTAGTTGATCGATACAACGGAGGGGATCGCTACAGGTCATCAGGTCACGATTTGGCTACGGAATCGGCCGAAGGGGTTGCGCGGCGTGACGAACTCAGCTCTGCCTTCAGCCTGTCCACGATGGCCTGAAGCTCCGCCCGCTTACCCTCCGCGCCGGCCACCCTCGGCAACTCGGCTAGGTCCTGTTCGGCCGCCTGCAGCTCCGCCTCGACTGTGGCAGCCGGGCGGCGACGAAGAGGTGTGACCGCCGCGTTCTCGTGGTACCCCGTGTCAAACAGCGCCGCATCCAAGACCACCGAGTAGCGCACGCCCACCAGGTCCGCGATCGCCTGAAGGTTCTCCCTCGACGGCAGCTTCTTCGGCTCCCGCCAGAACCGCAACGCGTTCGGCGAGACCCCCAGCTTCGCCGCCACCTGTCTCTCCGACGGCGGATACGGCGCGTTGTCGATGTGCGTCTGGATGAGGTCCCACAACCGACCCATAGCTCGACCCTTCTACGACCCCGTGAGCAACATGCTCACCCAGCAGGCGCACTTCACCTAACAGGCTGGGCACCGACACTGCACAGCCCCTTGGGCACCAATGTATCGGCCGGTTGAAGTGCCGAAACGCACGCCCCACCTGCGGCCTGCGGATTCTTTGAGCCAACCCGGTTGACTTCTGGACACCGTGCCCACACACTCTGAGGAGTGTCACTGGACACCATGACCCGCCAGGAGATACAGTGAGCCGACCCACCCGCGCCAAGCTTCCGGAGCTGTACATGAAGGTGCTCGATCCGAAGAAGATCGTGAAGCTGATGGTCATCCAGGAAGTCACCCACCGAGAACTCGCAGAAGCAGTGTGGGGACCCAAGGCTTCGCACTCGTACCTCGGCCGCATCCTGCGAGGCGAGATCAAGAGCGTCCAGCCCGACCGGGCCGCCCGCATCGCGGAGTACCTCGGTGTCGGCATCGACGACCTTTTCGTGGCCAGACTGTCCAGTAACACTGGACAAACCGCGAAGCGGAGGAGTGCAGCGTGAGTGGCGAGAACGGCAGGCACGCGCCGCTGCTCACCGTCGACCAGATCGCCGAGGAACTGGCGGCGTCCGCCGAACACATCCGCCGACTCATCCGGCGTGGCGAACTCGCCGCCGTCAACATCGCCGCCTCGCGCCGCCCGAACTACCGCGTATCGCGAACCGAGCTCGACAAGTACCTCCGCGACCACGCAGTCGCGTCCTGACCCAGAAAGCCGAAACCCGGCACCTCACCGCCAGCAAGCAGACGAGGCCCGGGTTCCAGAACTAGCAGGGGAGTCTACCCATGAAGCACCTCACCACCGCGATCTGGACCGCAGCAGAAGTGCTGCTGTTCCTCTCCGTCGTCGGCGCCGGCATCCACTTCACATTGGTGCGCTGATGAGCACCCTCGCCTGGATCCTCGGCATCGCCTCTCTCATCGCCGTCGCCTCCGTCGCCCTCGCGCTGAACATCCAGGGCGCCCGGGACATGTTCGACACCCTCACCGCCGACGAGACCGACCACGAAGCCCGGCTCGCCCCGGCGGAGTCCCTGGAGATCGTCCCGGACGGCTTCACTTGCCTCCGCTGCCTCGAGAACCCGGCGCTGCCGTCGCCGTCGATCTGGTGCGCCGTGTGCACCCCGGTCGTCGACAGCTTCCCGTCCGAGCCGATCGAGCACCGCCCCATCCCCGTCACGGAGTGGGACGCGTACGCAGTCACCTACCGGCAGCCCGCCCGCTCCGACCTGCCGTTGACCGAGTGGTTCGCCGCCGAGACCGAAGAGGCCGCCGCCGAGGCAGCGCTTGAGGGGAACCCGGGCGCGACCGTCATCGAGGTCCTCAACGTCTCCGGCAACGCCGAGTACGAGCGGGGTGCGCTGTGAGCACCAAGTACCTCGCAGTCGCTGGCCGCTACCACGAGACCGCTGGCTACGCCGTCTCTGTCCTCCAGGCGATCGCGAACAACGCACTGATCCCGGGGGAGACGCCGAGCGAGTACGCCCAGCGGCACCTCGAAGCGCTCGCAAAGGACGGCCGAATCCGTCTCATCGACCAGGACCCGGAGGCCACGGCATGAGGCAAGTCCGAGCTGGACTGTGGAGGGTCGACGGCTACTCGGTCGAGAAGCGCGGCGCGTTCTGGGGCGTGTTCAGCCCCGGACACATGGGCCCGATGTTCAAGGCGAAGACCCTCCGCGCGTGCCGGAAGTGGATCACCGACCGGCAGGACGTGGCCTCATGAGCGCCATCGAGCCGTACACCGACGACGAGAACATCGAAGACATCGCCGCCTGGGTTCGGGCAACACCGGAACAGAAGGCCGCCGCCTTCCTGGACTTGCTCACTGCCGCGATCGCCGTCGCACTGATGCAGCAGAACGAACTGCTCATCACCAGGCTCCGCGAGCTCCGCGCCGGACTGGGCGGGGGCAAGTCGTGAGCACCACCACCGAGCAGACCACCGGCAGCGAGTGGACCGTCTACACCGTCAACTGCGGCCAGTGCGGCAGCCGAGGCGGACAGGAATGCCACGGCGACAAGTGGGCCGACTGCCCGCACTGCAAGCCCGAAGAGGACTGCGCGCTCTGCGGCGACGTGTTCGACACCAAGGACGCGGAACCGAAGCTCCTCCTCGTCGACGGCCGCCCACAGCCCGTGTGCCCGGACTGCTGGAAGCAAGAGCCGGAGGTCTTCTCATGACCACCAAGCGCCGCTGCGCATGCCCCGGTCTGGGGATCTCCCCGGACTGCCTGCTGCATATGTACGACCCGAGCGAAGACGAGCCCAATCTGTCCGACGTCCCGCCCGAGCCGCCGTGCGACCCCGAACGGTTCGAGGAGGCGTCATGACCGCCCAGCAGATCCCCGACCTCATCCCCGGCAGCCCCGAGTGGCTGAAGGTCATGACCGCCAGCAAGGTCAGCGCTGTCCTCGGCCTCTCGCCGTGGACCTCGCCCTACACCCTGTGGCAGTTGATGGCGGGCAACGAGGAGCCCGAAGCGCAGACCGACGTCATGGCCCGAGGCCACTACCTCGAGCCCGGCATCGTCGCCTGGTTCCGCGACCAGCACCCGGAGTGGGACGTCGTCTACCCGGCCGGCACCTGGGCCAGCGTCGAGCAGCCGTGGATGGTGACGAACCCGGATGGGCTGGTCGGTACGGGCGCTGTGCTCGAGGTGAAGACGGATGCCCGCGGCGACGAGTGGGGGCAGTCGGGCACGGACCAGGTCCCGGTTTGGTACCGGGCGCAGGCGATGTGGGGGATGGCCATCACTGGCCGAGAGGTCACCCACTTCGCGGTCCTCGGCCCGTACCTGGACATGAAGGAGTTTGTCGTCGAGTACGACGAGGACGACGCCGCGTTCGCGATCGAGCGGGCCGCCGCGTTCCTGGCCAGCATCGAGGCTGGTACGCCGCCCGCGCTGGATGGGCACGACTCGACGTATCAGTCGGTGCGGAAGCTGCACCCGGAGATCGACCGGACGCTCGACGTGGAGATCTCGGCCGACTTGGCGCG
Organism: Kribbella qitaiheensis; assembly: GCF_042657745.1. Taxonomy (GTDB): domain Bacteria; phylum Actinomycetota; class Actinomycetes; order Propionibacteriales; family Kribbellaceae; genus Kribbella; species Kribbella qitaiheensis. The sequence continues at coordinate 46,636 of NZ_JBHSKE010000077.1, forward strand.
GGACTTCACCGAGGCGCTGATCGACCTGGAGGCGGCGGAGGTGCGGGCGCAGCACGTGAAGGCGCTCGTCGCTGACGCGACCGGCACTGGCCGCCGCGCTGTCGTCGGCAAGAAGCACATCGCCACCCGCAAGGCCCGCAACGGCGGAACGCCGTGGATCGAGGCAGCGCGTGGCCTCACGAAGCAACCGAGGGGAATCGCATCATGACCACCACCGAGCCCACCATGAACCTGCCCGCTGTCCGGATGGGCAGCCTCGCCGACAAGGTCGACTACGCCCAGCACCTCGCGTCGTCAGCGCTCCTGCCGCGGCAGTACCAGAAGCAGCCCGCGAACCTCCTGTTCGCGATCGAGTACGCCGAGATGCTGCAGCTCCCGCCGATGGCGGCGATCACCGGCATCCACGTCATCGAGGGCAAGCCGTCCGCGTCGGCGGCGCTGATCTCGGCGCTGGTCCGTCGCGCCGGCCACCGGCTGCGGGTGACGGGCAACGACCAGCGGGCTGTCGCGCAGATCGTCCGGAGTGACGACCCGGAGTTCACGTTCGAGTCGGAGTGGACGCTCGACCGGGCGAAGGCTGCGGGGCTGGTCGGGAAGGACGTGTGGAAGAAGTACCCGGCCGCGATGCTGAAGGCCCGCGCGATCTCCGAGGTTGCCCGCGACGCCTGCGAAGAGGCCCTGTCGGGGATGCACTACACCCCGGAGGAGTTGGGCGCCGAGGTCGATGGTGACGGCGAGATCGTCGTTGAGCAGGTCCGCGACGAACGTCCCGCCCACCGGCCGGGCATGACCCTGCGGGAGGCCGCGGGCCAGCCAACGCAGGACTACCCGGCGCCGGAGGGTCCGATCCTGAACGGGGCGAACCCGGTCTCGCACGAGAACCCGACGCCGACGGCGGGGGACATCCCGGACGCGGAGATCGTCCAGGACAAGCCCGAGCGCGGCACCATCACCGATGCGCAGATCAAGAAGCTCGGCGTCCAGATGAAGACCGCCGGGATCACCGAGCGCAAGGAAGCCCTCGACTACGTCATGTCCATCATCGGCCGCGACGTTGCATCCCGCAACGAACTGTCGAAGGACGAGGCGTCGAAGGTCATCGACAAGCTCGACCAGCTCATCCGCACCGAGGCCGGCGCGACCGACACGGCAACGGGCGAGGTCATCGACGCGGAGATCGTCCCGGACGCGGCGGCTGCCGAGGCAGACAAGGCGTGGCAGTCGGGCGGTGCGGCATGACCGACACCTGCACCTGCCCGGCCGGGCGAACGGACTTCGACTACACGGCGACCGGCGCGCATCACAACCCCGACCGCTGTCCGCTGTCCCTCGCGCAGCAGGCGAAGCAGTGCAACTGCTACCCGGGAGGATTCTCGCCCGAGACGTACGAAGGTCCGCAGCATCACTGCCCGGTCCATGGTCACGGCAACGACCTGCCGATCAGTGAGTGCCCTGACTGCTTGGCCACGTCGTGACCAAGGCCGCGACCGTGCCAACGAAGGCGGAGCTGTCCCGCCGGTGCCTCGCGCGGATCTGCTTCCCCGGCGAGCCGTACCACAACCTCCGCTGCTCCCAGAAGCCGCACGATCCGCGCGACCTGCACACGGTGACGACCACGGTCCCGACCGAGTACGTCCCGGCCGGCACCGCCGCGAAGCCCGCGATGGCGACCGTCCGAATCACCTGGGCCGACCAGCCCACCACCAACACGAACTGACAAGGAACCGAGCCCATGAAGAAGATCACCACCGCCGCCATCGTCGGCACCCTGGCCGTAGTCGGCGCACTCACCGCCGTCGCCTGGAACGACCAGAACGCCACCGAGACCGCGACCTACGCCTCCACCCACCCGGTCGTCACCCCGACCCCGGTCGAGACGACCGTCACCACCGAGGTCACCCCCGCGATCTGCACCACCGCCCTCACCGACGCCGACACGGTCATCGCCACCGCAGGGGAAGGGTTCGGGATCCTAGGCGAGGCCATGGACGCCGCGTCGAACCTCGACGCCGACGGCATCACCGCCGCGAACGTGAAGATGGACGCGCTCAACAAGCAGTTGACCGCCGCGCTCGCCACGTACAAGACCTCCCGCGACGCCTGCAAGGCGGCCAACTGATGACCGGGCTGCGGGAAGTCCTGGAAGACATGTGCGTCAAGGCCGACCGGCGCGAGGCGATGCGCCGCGAGGAGGGGACTCGGCCAGTTCCGGCCCGCGTCGGGGTGGATGTTCTCCGATCCCTGCTCAACGACCACCCGGCCGAGTCCGCCCCGATCGCCAGCCAGGAGCGCGTCACCGAGGTGATCAAGGAAGCCCAGTACCGGCAGTCGCCCGCCCCGGCTGACTACCTGGCCGACGCCCTGCTCGCTGCTGGCGTGTTCCGCGACGAGGCCACCGTGAAGGCCGAGGTGGCCACGCAGTTCCGTCGGGACGCGATCGACGAGGCGGTCGACGGGAAGCTCAACCTGACGGCTGTCATCCGCATGGCGACCGAGGCTGGCGGCGTCGCATGACCAACTCCAAGCTCGCCGCCACCTTCCACGGCGCAGACGACCTCACCCCCGAGCAGGACCTCCGCGCCGCCGTCGCCGAACGCATCGCCGACGCCATCCACTTCAACGGCTGCATCTCGTTCACCCTCGGGGGCGAACCGGGCTGCACCTGCCTCGTCGGCCGCCTGCAGTGGGCCATCAACGCCGAGCAGGTGACCGCGTGAGCACCACGACCGCACTCCCCGAAGGCGTCCGCCGCATCGAGTCGATCGAGGACTCCGGCCCGCTCGTCGTCCTCAATCACGAGGTCGACCTCGACCAACTCATGCTCGACCTCGCTGCCGAGGGGGATTGGGACCCGTACAGCGGACGCACCTGGGAGGACTACCGCGACGAGCCCACCACCATCTGGGGAGCGTCCTACCACGCCCCCGAGGCGATGGTCGGCTGGTTCCGGAACGTCCCTGCCGTCCGAGGAAACTGCCTCTGCGGCAACGGCCACGCGTTCGACCTCTTCCCAGCGAGCACCGACGAGAAGCCCGAAGGCAACAAGGCGCGCGGCGCCTTCCTCGGGGTGTGGTTCGTATGAGCGACCCCGACAAGTCGATCCCGCTCACCTTCGGCATGGCCGAACGCCTCCAAGCAGCCAAGCGACAGGCCGAAGAGCGCAACCGGCTCATCAGCTACCAAGCCGCCCGCGGCATCAAGAAGCTCGAGCAATACCTCGCCGAGGAGGCCCAGCGATGACCCGCGCGCAAGCCGCACTCAGCCTCGCCGGCGGAGCACTCGGAGGCATCACCCTCGGCCTCCCCATCGGCGCATGGCTCGCACGGAAATGGCTCAGCGACCAGCCGGCCAAGACCTACCGGCAAGACGACGCCGTCACCACCAGCCTCAGCAACCTGAAGGGAGCGACCAGGTGATGTGGACCCTCGACCTCCCCTACGAGAAGCCGCCCCTGTCCCTCAATGACCGCGGCCAGACCATCGGCGCCCGGCGAGCCAAGTCTGCCAAAGCCGCCATGATCCGCGCCGACGTCACCACCCTCGCCCGCGCCGCCAACATCCCGCCCCAGCAGGCCATCCACGTCCGGCTCCACTACCGGCCCAAGACCGCAGTACGCCGCGACGCCGACAACCTCGTTGCCACACTCAAGCCCGCCATCGACGGCCTCCGCGACGCGCAAGTGATCCCGGACGACGACCCGAGCCACCTCGACTGGTCCGCGCCGCGCATCCACCCGCCGTCACTGCCCGACCGCACGCCGGCCATGTGGCTCGTCATCACCGCCACTCCAACCACTGCCGCCTGAAGGGGGCTGATTCACATGCCACGCAACGCCATGAACCCGCAACACTGGACCGACTTCCTCCGCGTCCTCGACACGGTCCCCGCCGGCCACCACGTCTCCAGCAACGTCCTCCGCGACCTCCTCGCGGCGGCCGACATCCCGGAGAAGTCCCGCGGCGGACTGTTCTCCCAAGCCGTCAACCAGGGCTACCTGCGGCCCGTCGCCAACCGGTACGAGGCATCGACCGGCGAGACCGCCAACCGGGCGCCAGTGCGCCTGTATCGCAGGACGAAGCAGCAGCAGGCGGTGGCGGCATGACCACCACGACGCTCAGTGCCACCCAGAAGAACCTGTTGAAGATCATGCAGTTCAGGGAGGCGCCTCCCGGCGGCCCGTGCTGGGTAGTCGACGCCGCGCGCGGCCGGTACGCGCTGTGGGTGATGACGATGATGGGCCGCTATGAGCGCCACTCTCACGTCAACGGACGAACGCTCCGCACGCTGCATACGGCCGGGTTGATCGAGTACGGCGAGGACGTCAAGATGCCGAACTGGCATCGTCCGGACCGACTGGAGGGCTCCTGGGGATCCACCGTCACCCTGACTGAAGCCGGGCTGGCCGCGATCGGTGATGTCGCATGACCATCACCCAGAACGCCGGCGGAGGCGACTGGTTCGACCTCCCCACCCGCCCCGTCCAGCACCGCGGGAACCGCAAACCCGAAGGCCTCCCGTGGACCGAGCTCACCGAGCAGTACGTCGCACGCGGCGGCCAGGTGGACGCCGGTGTGTGGCACAAGGGGAAGGTGCAGGTCGTCGAAGGTGGCGGCCGAGGGAAAGACCGCGTCCACTCCTACGCCATCGACGGCGAGTACGACGACACGAACACCCTCGCCAACGCCGTCCCCGCCAAGGTCCGCAACACGACCCGCGTGCTCGACGACGCGCAGCAGAAGCAGGTGTGCCTCCGGTACCGGCGCGGCGCGACCCTCCAGGAGTGCGCCGACGCATTCGGCGTCTCCACGACCGCGATCCAGACCGCGCTCCGCAACAACAACGAACCGGTCCGGCCCCGCGGCGGGTCCCATGGAAGGCGGGCGGCGTCATGAGGCACGACGACCCGCGCCACGGCACCAACGCCGGTTACACCGCCCACATGAAGCTCCGCGTCCCGAGCTGCGCGCCCTGCCGCGCCGCCCACTCCGCATACCGCCGTGGCGCCAAGCAGCGCCGCCGCGGGCCCCGCTCCATCTACTGCCACATCGACGCAACCGGCACCCAGCGCCGCATCCGCGCCCTCATGCGGATCGGCTGGCGATACCGCGACCTCGAGAACTGGCTCGGCGTGGGCAAGACACTCCACAACCTCAACCTGGCCTCCACGAAATCCGTCCACGTCGACAGCGCCAAGCGAGTCGTCGCCGTCTACAACGCCCTGAGCATGACGCCCGGTCCGTCCGAGAAGACCCGCCGCCTCGCCGAAGCCTGGGGCTGGCCGTCACCCCTGGCCTGGGATGACGACACCATCGACGACCCGAAGGCGCGACCGCTCGGGATGCAGAAGCAGACCTACCGGAGCCGCAACGAGATAGACGAGGCGATGGTCATCCGCGCTGTTCGCGACGGGCGACGCGACGAACAGATCATCACCACGCTCACCAAGGCCGAACGAGCCGAAGTGGTCCGCCGGATGCGCGCAGCGGGATGGTCCGAGGGTCGCATCGAGGAGCACACCGGGATCAGGGCCGACAGGTACAGCCACCCCGTCAGGCCGCCCGCCCCTCCGATCGCCGTACCCGCAGACGACCCAGCCGAGCAGGAGCGCCGCCGACAGGAGCTCGCAGCCGAACTGACGCAGCGCAGCACCCGGGCACCCGAGACGGTCCAGTTCGCCAAGAAGGGCCTGGTCATGGCCCAGAGGAGCGCCGCATGAGCACCCACGCAGACCTCCCCGGCGGGTGGCGCACCCTCACCCTCCGCAACGCCATCTACGGCAACGAGCCGCTCGAGCAGGCACTCCACTCAGTCGGGGCCCGCGGAGGAGACCTCGCCAAGCGGGCAAAGCGGGACATGGACGACGCCATCGCCGCCTACCGGGCAGGCGACGAGACCGCGGCCATGGCCACCGTCGCCAGCCTCGCCGAAGAAATCCAGCAGGCACGGAAGCCGGGACGGGGAGCCGCAGCGTGAGCGAGAGCATGAGCCCCGGCGAGCTCCGCGGCCTGGCCACCTTCCTCATCTCGATCCGCGACGACTGGCAGCCGGTACCCGTCCGGGCCGCCCTCGAGAAACTCCAGGGCTGCTCACTCGTGGACGTCGCCGAGGCGTGCACCGAGATCGCCCGCAACCGCTCGAACCAGTACCCCGTGATGCTGGCAATGAAGGGCGCGGAGATGATCCGCGCCAAGCACCAGCAGGGCGGGAAGCGGTACGGCGGCGGCAACGTCCCCGACGAGTACAAGTGCGACATCTGCGGCAAGGCCCGCTCCATCTGCCAATCCGTTCCGACGAACCGCGGCGGCCGCGACCATGCCTTCATCTCCGCTGCGCAAGGCGACGACGACCGCGACCAGATGCACGCCGACGGCCGCATCGCCGAGGCGCGTGCAGAAGCCCGAGCGGAAGCCCTTGAGCGGGCCACCGCAGGCATGTTCGCGCTGCCGCGAGACGTCAAGGACGTCCACATCCCACAAGACCCGAAGCGGGAGTCAGCATGACCGTCCACTACCGCGACGACTCGGTGACCCTGCACCACGGCGACTGCCTCGACGTACTCCGCGAACTCCCTGCTGCCAGCGTTGACGCCGTCGTCACAGACCCGCCCTACGGGCTCGAGTTCATGGGCCGCGAGTGGGATGGAGCCGATGGGTTCCGGCGCTCGCTCAACGCCGCCGACGCTGGCCGCGACAACGTGTTCGGCCGCACCTCTCGCACGTCACCGGAGTACCGCGCGCTACACACCTTCCAGGAGTGGTGCGAGGAGTGGTCGACCGAGTGCCTCCGGGTCCTCAAGCCGGGCGGCTACATGCTCGCGTTCGGTGGCTCCCGCACCTGGCACCGCCTCGCGTCAGCCGTTGAGGACGCCGGGTTCGAGATCCGCGACAGCATCGCGTGGCTGTACGGCTCGGGGTTCCCGAAGTCCCTCGACGTGTCCAAGGCGATCGACAAGGCCGCCGGTGCTGAGCGGGAGATCGTAGGAACGAAGCGAAGGCCGGACGGCTCCGCGCCGCGCGAGAACGTCTCGGCGGCGAAGTTCAAAGGAACGACCTACGCGGCCGACGACTACACCCTCGCCATGAGTGGCAACGACGCAGTGCTCACCGCACCAGCCACCGACGCCGCCCAGCAGTGGCAGGGCTGGGGCACCGCGTTGAAACCCGCTCACGAACCAGTGGTTTGCGCCATGAAACCGCACTCCGACAAGGCAATTCTTGCTAGGATAGGCTCACAGCTATCCGCCTTGGAGGACTCGTGCAGACCAAATGTGAACGGTGCGGCAAGGAATTCAGCACCTACCCGTCACGACTCGCACGAGGCGAGGACCGCTTCTGCTCCCGCAAGTGCAGCAACCCCGCACGAGGGCGTAAGCGAGAGGAGAACGGCAACTGGTCCGGCGGCCGGTTCATCCGCAGCGACGGCTACGTCAGCGTCCGAGTGGACGGCCGAGACGCTCTTGAGCACCGTCACGTCATGGCAGGCGTGCTGGGCCGAACTCTCCGAAGCGACGAGCACGTCCACCACGTCAACGGCGACAAGCAGGACAACCGACCTCAGAACCTTGTCGTCCTGTCTGTCGAGGATCATGCAAAGCGTCACGGCGACGAGCATCCCCGAACCGGACTCATTGAGGTCGCTTGTCACGGCTGCGGACAACCTGTTCGCCGCTGGCGTTCTCAGCTCGCGCTCCACCCTCGCGCTTTCTGCGATCGAGCCTGCTACCGCAAGCACGCAGCCCTCACCCCGGGACGCAGCCGCAAGGGGTAACCGCCCCGCGTTCGAGCCGATCGTCGTCGGCCGCAAGCCGCTCGCGTCAACTCCGACAAACGTCCTCCAAATGGTAGAATTTGGCCTTAGAAATAAGGGCATCCAGGGGGAGATCCGGTGGACGAGAAGACCTGCAAACGGTGCGGCGACACGCGACCGTTCGACCAGTTCGTCTTCAACCCGAGCGCAGTCAACGGCGGCAACATCTGCCGCCCCTGCAGACGGAAGCGAGACGGCGAAGTCAAGGCAGCAAACCGTCAGAGATTCCGCGACGATCACTCCGCATGGCGAGAGGCCAACCGCGAGCACGTCAGGGCCTACAACCGACGCAAGGCCGCAGAACTCCGCGCCGAAATCCTCAGTGCCTACGGCGGGGCCTGCGCCTGCTGCGACGAGCGGACGCCCGACTTCCTCACGCTCGACCACATCGACGGCGGAGGAACCGCACACCGAAAGGCGACCTGGGGAAAGGTCTACCAGCAGGTCAAGCGTGAGGGATTCCCGCCCGACTATCGAGTCCTTTGCTGGAATTGCAACTGGGCTTACCGGCTCATGGGCGACTGTCCGCATCGACAGACTGGCGGACGGGACTTGCGTCTGGCCTGACGGCCTCCCCGAGTACGTCAAGGGCGGCCCGCTGACGGTCGCGGGCAACGTCCTGGAGCACGGCACCGGGGCACTCAACATCGACGCCGCGCGTGTTGAGTCCGGTGCCCGCCGCATGTGTGGCACGTCCGAGAAGGACGGCGACATCATGGGATTTGGGGCGCGCTCAGAGAGACACACGAGCGCGGGTCGGTGGCCGACGAACGTCGTACTGGACGAGTCGCAGGCCGCCGAACTCGACAAGCAGACCGGGTTGACCGTCTCTCGCATCGGCAGCCCGCGTGGCGCTGCTGCTGGTGAGGGCTGGGGCATGACCGCCACGGGTGCCGAGTACGACGATCAGGGCGGCGCGTCCCGCTTCTTCCCGACCTTCCACTACGAGGCCAAAGCCCCCACCTCCGAACGCCCCAGAGACGGCGAGACAGCCCACCCCACGGTGAAGCCGCTCGACCTGATGCGGTGGCTCGTACGCCTCGTCACCCCACCCGGCGGCACCGTCCTCGAGCCCTTCGCCGGCAGCGGCACCACCGCCGAGGCCTGCGTCATCGAAGGCTTCCAATGCATCGCGATCGAGCGGGAAGCCGACTACCTCCCGCTCATCGTCAACCGACTCTCCAAGCCGATCCAGATCGGCCTCAACTTCGAAGACGGCGTCAGCGCCTGACCGCCGAGCACCACCAAGACGCGAGGAGCGCCTGATGCCCTACCTGAACATGGACGACAACTTCGCCGACCACCCCAAAGTCGACGGGCTGTCCGATGGCGCCTTCCGGCTCCACGTCTCCGCCATGTGCTACGCCGCGAAACACAAGACCGACGGGGCGATCCCGCCCGAACGCATCCCGCGGCTCGTGCCCAGGTTCAAGCAGGCCCATGTCACCGAGCTGATCAAGGCCGGCCTGTGGGTCCAGCACGACGACGGCCAGAGGATCCACGACTACCTCGACTGGAACAAGTCGCGGGCCTGGTGGGAGAAGGAGAAGAAGGAGGGCGCCGAGCGGCAGCGGAAGTCCCGGGCGAGGCGGGAGCGCGAGCGGCTGGAAGCCGAGGAGACCGCCGCCGAGGAGCGTGCACGGGCCGCAGCGGAGGGCGATCCGTACGGCGACTCGGACCCCTATGACTAGCCGATGTCACGCCGTGACAAACGGCGTGACAGACCCCGTGACAACCACCGTGACAAACGGCGTTAGTCACGCCGTACGTACACCGTCAGTCACACCGACCAGACCTATAAGGGAAAACCCCCCCAGTGATCGTGGTCTTTTTGTACAGGTTTTGGGGGTCCGCTCGAATGACCGTTGATCAAAAAGCACAGGTCCGTAACGCACGCGAGGAGAAGCCAGTGAGCAACGAAAACGAGACCAAAACCGACACGGCCGAGGTGCTCAAGACGGCCGAGGAGTGGTGCCAGATCGAAGGCGTCCAGATCCTCGACGCTGACGGCTGGAGAGGCCGCGACGGGCGGGACTGGACCGACCCCATCTCGCTGGCCGAGTTCCAGGAGCGGCTCGCCACCTGCACGCAGCGCAGCCTCGCCACCCAGCCCGCCGGCCCGCACCACACCGGCACCCTCGACCTCACCGGCGAAGGGAACGCGCCCGAGCAGCCCGCGCTGAACATCCCCATCGCAGCGATCGAGGCCGTGACCAACGCCTTCTACGAGGATGGGCACAACATCCTCCACTGCAGCCCCGGCGAGGACATGTACGCGACTGCCCGCGCCGCTCTCACCGCCGCCCTGCCTGCCCTGCGCCGACAGATCGCCGAAGAGATCGCGGTGGCACTCGAGGCCGAGGCCCGGAGCGACTACGACGCAGCAGACGACCTGCGCTGGGCAGCCAACAAAGCCCGCGAGATCGGGGGCAAGGCATGAGCCTCGCCTTCCTCATCGGCCAAGTGTTCTGGGCCGTCGCGTTCACGCTCTCCATCGTCGAGATCCTCGGCCTACCCCGACGCCTCTTCTGCTCCTGCCGCGCCGAACTCCTCGCCGACCGGCACCTCAAATCCCGGTGGATGGGCACCATCGGCGCCTGCTATCTCGTCGTCGCCGTCATCAACGCCGGACGCGGCCACGCAATCGCCGGATCCGTGACGGGCGCCCTCGCCGCCTACTACCTGTGGCGCTGGTGGCGGCACACCAAGAACGGGCGCAAGAAGCTCAGGGACCGCGCCCTCGGTGTCGTCCGAGAGACTGCGGCTGGCCTGAAGGTCGTTCCGATGCCTGCAGGGGCGGCCTCATGACGACCGACGACATGACAACTCCAGCCGGTCCCACAGGACGTGACAAGCGCTACGAGATCTGCGGCGGCAAGAAGCGGCAAGGGGAGGGCGACTGCACCCGGCCTGCGGGCTGGGGCACGGACCATCCCGGCCTGGGAAAGTGCAAGTTGCACGGCGGCTCCACCCAGAACCACAAGACCGCGGCAGTCGCGACGCAGGCCCGCCGTGACGTGGTCCTGTTCGGTGGCCGCCGCGACATCCACCCCGCGGACGCGCTGCTCGAGTTGGTGCACTGGACGGCCGGCGAGGTCGACTACTGGCGGCACCGGGTGCAGCTCCTGGAGGAGCACGAGCTGACCTGGGGCGTGACGCGCATCAAGGACGGCGGCCAGGACACCGGCACGACGGAGGAGGCGAAGCCGAACATCGCTTACGTGATGTTGGTGGATGCGTCGAACCGGTTGGAGAAGTACTCCACGGCGGCGTTGAAGGCTGGTGTGGATGAGCGGCGGGTCCGGTTGGCGGAGCAGCAGGGGACGTTGCTGCACGGGATCCTGGTGGCCGTGTTGGGGGAGTTGGGGCATGACGTGGCGCCGGGGTCGGTTGCGGCGCAGGTGGTGTTGCGGCATATGGCTCCGGTGGTGGCCGCGATGGCTGAACTCGAAACGGGAGGGGCTGCATGACCGAGACGCCCGAATCCCGCGATGGGCTCATCATCCTCTGCGGGCCCCTCCGAGACTGCGCCGACCAGAACGTGAACCGGTGGCACTGCATGCGAGGCCATGACGGCGCACCCGCTGGAGTCTGCCCGCTGACCGCATGCGAGCGCCAAGGAGCCAACCGATGACAGACACCGTGGTTTGCAAGAGCACCCAACTCGGCGACGGGTGCGGCCATCCAGTGGGCGACCACATCGGCAACCGGACCACCCAGACCGAGTGCTGCTGCTGCACCCGCCGCCATAACGACATGGGGCACGTCCGGGACTGCCTGGACTGCGCGATCAAGCACGGCACTAAGGGGGACTCCGCGTGAGCGTTCACTACGCCGACGATCAGGTGACGCTGCACCACGGCGACGCGCTCGACATCCTGCGCACCCTGCCCGATGGGTCCGTGAACAGCTGCGTCACCTCGCCGCCTTACTTTGGGCTGCGCGACTACGGCGAGCCGGGGCAGTACGGGCTGGAGGCGTCGCCCGCCGAGTACGTCGAGACGATGCGCGCCCTGTTCGCCGAGGTGCGCCGCGTGCTCGCCGACGACGGCACACTGTGGCTCAACCTCGGGGACTCCTACAGCGTCCGGTGGGCGTCGCAACGGGACAGCGGTCGCCGGGGCCTGAATGGTGACGACGACACCCGCGACCGGTCGGGGGCCATCCGGCACGCGATCGCCGAGAAGAACCTGCTCGGAATTCCGTGGCGTGTGGCGTTCGCGCTACAGGATGACGGCTGGATCCTCCGCAACGCGGTCGTGTGGCACAAGCCGAACGCGATGCCGGAGTCAGTCACGGACCGGCTCTCCACGCGCTACGAGAGCGTGCTCCTGTTCAGCAAGTCGCGCCGGTATTGGTTCGACCTCGATGCGATCCGCGAGCCGCATGGCGATGAGCGGCACCGCAGCGGCGTCGGGAAGCTCCGCGGTGCGGAGGCCAAAGCGGCGGCATTCGATGAACACCGCGGACTCACGGCCGACAACAGCTACCACGCAGACGGCCGGAACCCGGGAGACGTGTGGACTATCGCGACCCGGCCGTTCAGCGAGGCGCACTTCGCGGTCATGCCTCCCGAACTGGCGGAGCGGTGCATCCTCGCGGGCTGCAAGCCGGGCGGGACGGTGCTCGACCCGTTCAGCGGCTCCGGCACCACCGGCATGGTTGCCCAACGCCACGGCCGCAAATACGTCGGCATCGACCTCAACGCCGACTACCTCGACCTCTCACTGCGGACACGCCTGCAGCAGGCAGCGCTGGATTTCACCGAGGAGACCGCCTCATGATTGATGATCGTTCCGAGTTCAGTGGCTCGAATGCTCTGTATGGCCCCGTGAGCGATCGGATCGGCTCTGCGTCCACGGGCACGCAAACACCTCTGAACGGCACAGAGGCGCTCAGCAGCGACGAGTGGCGGCAGGTACGAGCCGAACGCCCCACCACCGATCCGCGGTCCGCAGCCGCCCATGTGGCCGTTCCCCCGTCCGAGTGCCTCAACGGCTGCCAGCAGGGCACAGGCGACGCGCGGGGACCGGTCCTGTGCCAACCCGGCCAGTACCTGTGCAGCGACGACACCGACAAGAGGCGCTCCTGCCTGACCAAACTCGACGGATGGCTCCGCGACCTGCCAACCCTGTTCGGGCTCCTGCTCTGGGTCAAAGGCCACGGCACAGTCCCCGGCAACCCCGAGAACGCGCGCACCAAGCAACCCGACGCCCCGGCCCCGATGCGGCTCGAAGTGGTCGACCTCCTCGACCAGCGGCCCGGCTTCGGTGCCCTCGCCCTCCTCCACGGCTGGGCCGAACTCGTCCGTGAACAGCGCAACCAGCCGAGACACTGCACCTGCGGCCACCTTGCCCTCGGCCACCAACCCAACAGCGTCGTCGCCTGCACCGCGAAAACGTGCCGCTGCCACGCCTACCAGCCCATCGCACCGACTGTCGCGGCCGAGTGCAAGATGATCCTCGCCAATCTCGCCTACTGCACCGAACAGGCATGGGCCGGCGACCTGTACACCGAACTGAAAGACCTGAACCGGCAGCTCGCAGACACCGTCGGCGACTACCGTGCCCGGCCGGTCGGGAAGTGCGCGAAGCTCACCGACAAGCCGGGTGTGCCGGTGCAGGTGCTCTGCGGGGGAGCCCTTGTCATGGACCGCGAAGGACACGGCGTGACCTGCCTGACGTGCGGGACACACCACCGGGCCGACGAAGGGCTGCGCGAGTTGGGGCTGATCGTTGGCTCCCTGTTCCGCGATGATGGAACCACCACCGGCATCAGGAAGGCAGCATCGTGACAACCACCGTGACCATCGGCGCGAACGCGGAAATCTGGGACTCGCTCAGCATGCCCGACTACGAGGCGCTGCTCGAATGGTTCCGCGTCAACGGCATCGACCCGAAGGAGATCCGGTCTGACCGCCGGATCACCATCGCGGCCGGGGTCATCGACTGGTGGGGGATCAACCCTGTGGTGACCGGGTCAGAGGTCCTCGAAACGAGCTGGACATCGGGAGATCTTCCGGACGTGCACCTGAAGAGTCCGGTGGTCGAGGACATGGACGCTGGGCTCGCCGAGCGGGTGCATGCCGTGTATGTCGCGCGGGTCGAGAAGTACGCCGGTATCGCCGCCAAGGTGGCCGGTGCACATGCGGCAGCAGATGCAGCCGAGAAGGTCCGCAAGGACGCGGGACTACACCGCGAGGAGTGGAGGCCGTGACCCGAGCCAAGGCAGAATGGCATGCATGGGGGATCGACTGGGGACGACCTGTGAGTGCACGTGTGGCCTCGCCGGCTGCGCAGGGAACGTCCGCGACAAGCAGGGCCGCCCGATCCAGCACGGCACAGCGAACACCTACGGCTTCCACGGGTGCCGCTGCGGCGACTGCACCGAGGCGCACTACGCCAAGGACAGCCAGATGCGGGCGCGGAACAACTCCGCAACCCGGGAGGTGGCAGGCAAGCATCGCGAGGAGTGGACGAGCGCCGACCTGGAGATCGCGACCCGCCCCGACCTGACCGCTCGAGAGGCCGCGCTCAAGCTCGGCCGCACGATGCACGCGGTGAAGAACATCCGCAAGAAGGCCAAGGCGGATCCGAAGCTGAAGGCGCGTGTCGCCGCGAAGGGGAGGAAGCGATGACCGACCCGATCCTCGCGCACCGCTCCAAGCCGGGCGTCTTCTACCTCGCGTCGGAGAGCGTCGAGCAGGGGATGCGGTTCCAGGCCGGGGACGGTGCGCTGTATGAGATCGCGACCGAGCCGACCAAGTGGGGTGTCGCGTGGGTCGCTGACCTGCTGGTGATCGAAGGGGTCCGGGCAGGCGCGACCGTGCACCAGGCGATGCTGTACACGGGACGGAGAATGGACACATGAGCGACGACCGGCCAGTCCACGCGAGCTTCAAGACCAAGGGCCTGCCGCGCGAGTGGGAGGCGGCAGGCGACGGGCGCTGGATGCACGTCGGGCACGGTCACCCGTTCGCGGACACGATCGAGCAGGTTACGTGCAGCCGGTGCCTGTACTACATCGAACACGACGCCAAGTTTGCGGGCGCATTGCCGTGACCCGCAGGCGTAGCACGTACAGCATGCCCGGCAGCGGCGCCGGGGTCGACGACTTCCGCGCCAAGCTCGAACCCCGGCCCGATCCGGTCGACGACCTGTCCCGCTTCGTGCTGGACCGGATCCGCGAGGCCGAGACAGAGCCTGTCGCCGACCAGGTGCCGGAGCGGGCCATGGATCAGCCGATGGCGTACCGGTACGCCGGGTACGTGCGTAAGGACTGCGAGGTGTTCCGGAAGCTCATGGCGCTGTACGTCGAACCGTCCGCATCGCCCTCCGCGAAGCGTGCCCTGCGGCTGGCGGTCATGTCGCTCGCTGAGCGCTGGTCGGGCCACCCCGACTTCGACGACCGCTGGAGGATCGCGCAATGACGCCTGAAGCCAAGTACGACCCGATCAGGGTTGAGCAGGTGGCGCAGTGGCTGCGCGACGCCACCGCCCACTGTCCCGAGTGCGGCTCCGAAATGCACCCCTCCGAGGGCATCGCCCCGCCACGACTGGCGTGCTCCCGCCGCTCCTGCAGCGGAGAAGTACGGCCGCCAAGCGACCTCCGGTAACGCGAGCGAGCGCCCGACTGGCCGGCCGGGCGCTCGCAACGGTGTCACGCAGGGGTACTCACCACCACCCATGACACCAGCCCCACCGGGCCAGCACAAACGGGGACACGCATGAGCGAAGTGATCGAGCCGACGTTCGGCCGCCGCAACGACTTCCAGCCCGACAACCCACGCCACGTCCCAGCCGCGCTCGCAGCCGCCTACCTCGCCTACGTCGCGATGCCATTCGCCAGCGACCCGAAGACAGTCGTCACCGTGGACCTGATCCGGTCATGGGCGCACCGCGGCTACGTCCGCCGCGTCGGCACGCACCCCGTCACCCGTCACGCTCTGTACGACCTGGAAGACATCATGCGGCGCGCCCATGACAGAGGGCTACTTGCATCAGAATCAAGCGCCGTGTAATTCTTGTCGCGGCGCACTATGTCCACTGTTGCTTGACACATTGTCTCGTGACGCTTGACAGAGCGGCCCACAGAACATCCGCGCCGTCCCCATAGGCGCGGCCGGTCCCGCGGACTCGACCCCGCGGTTGACCACAGCGAAGGCCCCGGCTTCCCACCTGAGAGCCGGGGCCCTCGCATTCCCCCGACGCCCCGGGCCTGACACGCGCACGCGAAGCGGAAGGGACCGGGAGCAAGCCACCGAGCCCAAGGCGGCACCCATGGCCAGACACTCCCGCATCGACCGCGCCTGGTGGTGGCCCTGGAAGCCGAAGCCGCCCCGGCTGTACCCGCTCGTCGAGACCTGGGAGTCCTGCCGCACCCGGAGGTGAACGATGGCCGTCGCCTCAGCATTCGAGTTCGCCGCGCGCATGTTCGACGAGCCGGCCGAACCGGAGCAGGAGTTCGCCACCCCCGGCGAGCTGGCCAGAGCGATCGACCCCCACACCATCCAGACCCCCGCGCTCGACCTGATCGACGCGGCGCTCGTGGATGTCGAAGAGGGACGCTGCGACCGGCTGATCATCTCGATGCCGCCCCAGGAAGGTAAGTCGACCCGAGTCACCAAGATCGGGCCGCTGTGGGCGCTCATCCGCAACCCTGACCGGCGCATCGCAGTCGTGTCCTACGGCGCCGACCTCGCCGAGACGTTCGGCCGCGAGATCCGCCAGATGATCACCAGCAACCAAGGCCAGGACGGCACCCTCGACCTCGGCCTGCGCATCGCACCCGACAACGGGGCCGTGTCGTCGTGGCAGATCGCAGGCAAGCGCGGGGGAGTCCGGTCGATCGGCCTCGCGGGCGGCATCACTGGTCGCCCGGCTGACTGGCTGTTCATCGACGACCCGCTGTCCAACAGGGAGCAGGCCGAGTCGGAACGGTACCGGCAGCGCGCCAAAGACTTCTGGACCTCGACCGGATCGACCCGCCTCGCACCCGGTGCGCCCGTCGTGCTGATCCTCACCAGGTGGCATGAGCAAGACCTGGCCGGCTGGCTCCTCGGCCGTGAGGACGGCCACCGGTGGCGGGTCATCAACATCCCCGCGCAGGCTGACCATGACCCGAACGAGGGCGAGACCGACCCGCTTGGCCGTGAGCCCGGCGAGTACATGCAGTCCGCCCGCACCAACGAACGCACCGGCGAACCCCGCTCCGACGAAGAGTGGGAGCAGATCAAGATCCAGGCCGGCTCCCGCGACTGGGAAGCGCTGTACCAAGGCCGCCCGTCGCCCGTCGAGGGTGGCGCGTTCAAGCGGCAGTGGTGGGACGGCGAAGCAGGCGAGCGCCGCTACAGCGAAGCACCCTGGCTGGTCCGCCGCGACGGATCCCACATCGTCACCCACTACGACGAACTCATCATGTCGTGGGACATGGCGTTCAAAGACACCAAGTCGAGCGACTATGTCGTCGGCCAGGTCTGGATGCGCCGCGGCGCCGAAGCGTTCCTCCTCGACCAGGTGCACGACCGGATGGACTTCGTCACCACCTGCCAGCAGTTCCGTGAGCTCGCAGCGAAGTGGCCACAGGCCGTGCTGAAGCTCGTCGAGGACAAGGCGAACGGCACCGCGGTCATCAACTCGCTCCGGCTGGTCGTGCCCGGGATCGTCCCCGAAGAACCCCACGGGTCGAAGGTGGCGCGCGCGTCCGCTGTGTCACCGCTCGTTGAGGCAGGCAACGTGCACCTTCCGATCCCTGAGCTCGCGCCCTGGGTCGGTGGCCTGATCGAGGAAGCGGCCGCCTTTCCTAACGCCGCCAACGATGACCGCGTTGACGCCCTGTCGCAGGCGCTGAACCGCCTGATCCTCGCGCCGCTCCTCGCCGGCCAAGACCTCGAAGAACCCGACGAGTTCGACGAACTCGACACCGTCGGCCACGCCATCAGCCCGTACTAGCCCGGAGGAGGTGCCCGCATGTCGATGCCCATGGACTGGACTCAGCCGACGCTCGACGACGCGATCAGCGAGACCGCTGACCTGCGTGTCGTGCACCTCTCCGACCAGCTCGCTGCCCGCAGCAACGAACTCGAAGTCGTGAAGGAGTCCCTCGCCGACCTGGAGCTTGCGTTCGAGGACCGCGGCTGGGAACGCCTCTCGATGGACGCGAACAGGGACCTGTCGGCCGCTGGCCGGCGCCGGATCCGGGACCTGTGCCGCGTGATGAACATCGCGAACCCGCTGATCAAGCGCGGCCTCGGCCTCCGTGCCGCGTACGTGTGGGGTCAGGGCGTCACGATCACCGTTCGGGACCAGTCCGACGATGGGCAGGATGTCAACGCTGTCGTGCAGGCGTTCCTCGACGACCCCAGCAACAAGAAGACGTTCTCCGGGTCGCAGGCCCGTGAGGAGATGGAGCGGTCGCTCGGCACCGACGGCGAGGCTGCTGCTGCCCTGTTCACGAACCCGTTGACCGGGCGCGTGCAGGTCCGGTGGGTGCCGGTCGACGAGATCACCGAGATCATCTCCGACCCCGAAGACCAGGTCTCCCACTGGTACTACCGGCGCGAGTACACGGCGAAGACCGTCACCGCCGGCCGCCTGATCGAGCAGACATTGACCTCGTTCTACCCTGCGCTCGGCTACGAACCGCGAGGCATCGACCGGCCCCGCTTCATCGACGGCTACCCAGTCCTGTGGGACTCCCCAATCCGGATGCTGGCCGTGAACCGGCCGTCCGGGTCGATGCGCGGCATCCCGGACGCGTTCGCCGCTATCGCCTGGGCCCGCTCTTACAAAGAGTTCCTTGAGCAGTGGTCGGTGCTGATGAAGGCGCTGGCCCGGTTCGCGTGGCAGAAGAAGACTCGCGGCGACAAGGTGAAGCAGGTAGCGGCGAAGATCGCGTCCCGTGCTGGTACGTCTGTCGGTTCGGGTAACCCGGATGGTGTCGGCGCGACCGTGGTGAACACGGGCGACGAGACGCTTGAGGCGATCCCGAAGACCGGTGCGACGATCGACGCGGATTCCGGCCGGCCGCTGGCTGCGATGGCTGCGACTGCGCTCGAGCTGCCGGTGACGATGCTGCTCGGCGACCCCGGCGTGAACGGTGCGCGGGCGGTTGCGGAGACGCTGGACCAGCCGACCGAGCTCGGGTTCTGGATGCGCCGCAACCTGTGGTCGGAGTTCCAGACGGACATCATCAACCACGTCATCGACTGGGCTGTCCGGGCGCCGCAGGGCGAACTGGACGGGTCGGTGAAGCGTGAAGGCAACCGTGTCCTCGTCGAACTGCCCGACAACGACGACCGCACCGTGGACATCTCATGGCCCGAGTTCTCATCCATGCCGATCGACACGCTCGTCAAGGCGATCGTGGAGGCCGACACGACCGGGCTGCTCCCGCCGCTCGTCACGCTGCGGACCCTGCTCGGCGCGCTGAAGGTCGACAACGCCGACGAGATCCTCAACGAAGTCACGGACGAGGACGGGACGTTTATTGACCGGCGCGCCTCTGCCGGGCAGGCGGCGGCGGACGCG
The DNA here is from genome assembly GCF_042657745.1 of Kribbella qitaiheensis. GTDB lineage: Bacteria > Actinomycetota > Actinomycetes > Propionibacteriales > Kribbellaceae > Kribbella > Kribbella qitaiheensis. The sequence goes on from NZ_JBHSKE010000077.1 coordinate 65,969, forward strand.
TTCCGGCGCGGTCAGGACCCGGCTGCCGCGCTGAACGGCGCTCCGGACCCAGAGTCCGACTCGACCGATCTCGCGCAGTGACGCTAGCCCCTGGCCGGTACTGCCTCGCCACCTGCTACTGCGGCGAGTGCCCCCACTGGAAGCCCCTGCCGACCCCGCGCGCTGATGTCGCGCGGGCCGATCAGCGCATCAACAAGACCTGGACCGAGCGGGAGGTGGAGACGTGGATCGACGCGATGTAGGAAGCGCTCGCATCATCCGCGGCAACGCACTCGCACTGCCACTGGCGGACGAGTCGGTCGATCTCGTCGTGACCTCTCCGCCCTACTTCGGGCTGCGGTCGTACCAAGACGCAGGCGAGCACTACGACGGCCAGATCGGCGCCGAGGCGACACCGGCCGAGTTCGTGGATGCGCTGATCGCTGCTACCCGCGAGATGGTGCGGGTGCTGAAGCCGTCCGGGTCGATCTGGGTCAACCTCGGCGATCGGTACGCAGGCAGCAGCGGCGGTGGCGGCTACTCCGACAAGTCGACACTCGCGGGCTTCACGAACCCGAACACCAAGGGTCGGCAGATGCAGGAGGAGCACGCCAAGACTCGGATCGTCGCAGGCGCCCCGACCAAGTCCCTCATCGGCGTGCCGTGGCGGTACGCGCTGCGCTGCATCGACGACCTCGGTCTGATCCTGCGGGCGGAGGTGATCTGGTCCAAGCCCAACGGCTTGCCGGAGTCGGTGACTGACCGGGTGCGCCGCAGCCACGAGACCTGGTTCCACTTCACCCGCTCGCCCCGGTACTACAGCGCCGTAGACGAGATCCGCGAGGCGTATCTGCCCCAAAGCGGAGGGCGCGACCAGTCCACCTACGGCTCGCAGCGGGAGCGGACGGTCGTTGGTGGCGGACCTCGGACCATCTCAGAGGCAAACCCGCTCGGCAAGCTCCCCGGGTCGGTCTGGACTGTGCCGACCCAGCCGCTCAGGGTCCCTGCCGAGCTGGGCATCGATCACTTCGCTGCGTTCCCGATGGAGTGGCCCCGCCGCATCATCAAGGGTTGGTCTCCGCTCGGGGGCGTTGTGCTCGACCCGTTCGGTGGGACCGGCACGACTGCCCTCGTGGCGAAGGCGCTCGGCCGCCAAGGAATCCACGTCGACATGTCCGCCGACTACTGCCGCCTAGCGACATGGCGGACCAACGACCCCGGCCAGATCGCGAAGGCGATGCAGGTCAAGCCCACCAAGGCGAAGAAGCCCGCCAAGCAGGTCGAAGGTCAGGTGTCGACGCTCGACCTGTTCGAAGACGGCATCAGTGCCTGATGGCCGTCACCAAGACGACCCTGCGCCTCACCGCGAAGCTCCGCGCCGACCTCCTCACCATCACCAACCAGCACGACCGGGCCCTCACCAAGGCCTGGGTCGATGCGTGGGACCTCGTCGCAGGTGACCTCGAGTTGGCGATCGCAAGGCTGATCATCGACGCCGACGAGGGCACCGTCACCCAGGCGCAGGCACTCCGGGCGTCACGGCTGCAGCAGGCGCTCGATGCGGTGTCGCGGGCGCTAGTGGCGCTCATCGAGGCTGCCGGGATCACAATCACCACCGACCTGCCCAAGGTCGTCCGGGAAGCCGGGGAGGCGCAGGCCGCGATCATCGGGTCTCAAGTCCCCAAGGATCAGCTCGACAACCTGGCCGGCTGGGACCGTGTCGACCCGGAGCAGATCGCCGCGATCGTGAAGCGCTCCACGGAACGGATCACGTCGCAACTGTGGCCGATCTCCGCCGAGGCTGACGCGGTCATCCGGCGCGAACTGGTCCGCGGGATCGCGTCGGGATCGAACCCGAGGCAGACCGCGGCCCGCATGATCAAGAACGCCGAGGGTGGGTTTAACGGGGGACTCACCCGGGCGCTCGTCATCAGCCGCACCGAGACGCTAGACGCGCACAGAGCGGCCGCCAAGGTGTCCCAGGAGGCCAACGCCGACGTGCTCGGCGGCTGGGTCTGGCTCACTGACCTCTCGCCCCGTACCTGCCCGGCCTGCCTTGGCATGTCCGGTACCGAACACCCGTTGAGCGAGCCAGGGCCGCAGGGACACCAGCAGTGCCGCTGCAGCCGGATGCCCCGCACGAAGACATGGGCCGAGCTTGGCTTCGAGGACATGGACGAACCCGGCCCGGTCACGCCTGACGCGGGGGAGTGGTTCGCGCAGCAGGACGAGAAGACGCAGCGCAGCATCCTCGGCGCCGGCCGGTACGAGGCATGGAAGCGCGGCGACTACCCGATGGACAACTGGGCCGTCCGCAAGCAGAACCCGGACTGGCGCCCGAGCTACGTCACGTCGCCGCTCGCTTCCTGATCCACCACCAAAACCCCACGACGCCCGACCCAGGGAGGTCACGCATGTCCCGCAAGAGCCTCACTGAGGACGGCACGCTCGGCAAAGTCACCGAGGCCAAAGCCGACGGCAGCTACAAGATCCAGGTTATTAGTCCTGGGCTTGGCAGCTCTGGGTGGTACTCGCCGCAGGTGCTCGAGGCTGCCGCGAAGGCGAAGGTGTGGCCGAAGGGGACGCATGTCTACTTTGACCACCCGACCGCCACTGAGGACGAGGAGCGCCCCGCCCGGTCCGTGAAAGATCTGGCTGCGGTACTCACCGAGGACGCCAGTTGGAACGGCAGTGCGCTCGTCGCGGCCATCAAGCCCGCTGGCCTCGGGAAGACCGTCCTCGAGAACGACACGTTCCGCTCCGCTGTCGGCGTCTCTGTCCGCGCATCCGCTGAGGGTGAGGTTGGCGAGGTCGCTGGCAAGAGGGTCTGGGTGGTCAAGGAGATCTTCCCCGACACCTTCAACTCGGTCGACATCGTGACCCATGCGGGACGTGGAGGAGTCATCCTCGAGTCCGCCCGCAAGGCGCAGGTCGAAGAGGCGGGCGAGCTGGACTCGGATCGCCGCGACAAGTTCCGCAACGCAGTCCGTGACGCGCACGCCTCCGAAGGTGTCGACGTGTGGGTCGAGGACTACGACGACACGGTCGTCTACTGGGACCGCTGGGGCGGCGAAGACCCCGGCACCTTCTCCCAGACGTACACGGAGACCGACGGAGCCGTCGAACTGACCGGCGACCCGGTCCAGGTCCGCGTCAAGCGCACCTACGTCCCCATCGACGGCGAGCCCACTGCCGCTGCCGTCGCGGAAACCACCACCCCCATCGTCCCGGTCCACCCGGCCGGGCAGTCCACCACCATCAAGGAGCACACCATGCCCGAAATCGAGGAGGGCGCCACGGTCACCGTCAAGGAGACCCGGATGCGCCAGCTCGAAGCGGACGCCGGCCGGGTGCCGATGCTCGAGTCTGAGCTCGCCACCGAGAAGGCTCGCGCCGACAAGGCCGAGACCGACCTGAAGATCGCCGAAGCCCGCGACTACGCCCGCGAGTTCGGTTCGACCCGGGTCAAGGACGCGAACAGCGAACTCGCGTCGCCGATCGTCGACAAGATCGTCAACGAGGCGATGCGCGACATCACCCTCGGCGAAGACGGACGGCTCGACACCGACGCGTTCGGCGCGAAGGTCGACGAGGCCCGCAAGGCCGAGGAGACCTACCTCGCGTCCATCGCCGAGAACGTCGGCTCCGTCCGCGGCCTCGGTGAGGCCAAGGACAAGAAGGTCGTCGAGGCGGCCGTCGTCACCGACACGGTCTCCAACGTGTTCGGCATCAACCGGAAGGGGGCGTGACCCATGGCCACCAATGAGGTCTTCAAGAGGGGCGACTGGATCGACCTGCCCGTCGCATCCGGCGTCGTGTCCGGCGCCCCCGTCGTCGTCGGCGAACTGGTCGGCGTAGCGCAGACCACCCGCGACGCTGACGGCACCGCGTCCGTCGCCCTGGCCGGAGTGTTCAACCTGTCGGTCACCGGCATCACCGCCGTCGGCACCCCGATCTACATCACCGGTGCGGGCGCCCTCGTCATCACCTCGACCGGCAACCGGCTGTTCGGTCACGCGCTGGCCGTCAAGACCGCCGGTGCCGCCGTCATCCCTGTCCGCCTCGTGGGCAACGCCAACGGCCCCGCGGCCTGAGAAGGAGATACACCATGACCATCACCATCGACCCGGTCGAGGTTGTCTCCGGACAGGCCGCGAACGACACGGTCGCCGAGTCGTCCGGGCGGCGCCTCCGTGGCCGCTACTCCAACGAACGGCTCCACGAGGGCGCGGTCCTCATGGGCCGTGTCTTCGACGGGTCCCGGCGCGCGATGCTGGAGCTCGAAGAGGCCATGTCCACCAGTGACTTCGCCGGCCTGTTCGGCGCCGTCATGGACCACGCGCTGCTGCAGGCCTACGAGGTCGAGCCGCAGGTGTGGTCGCAGTTCGCGGCCCGCCGCGTCCTGAAGGACTTCAAGGTCGCGACCCTGCACGACATCCTCGGCGGCCGGGCGATCCTGCCCGAGGTGGCGGAGCTGACCGAGTACCCGGCCCGCCCGGTGACCGAGACGCCCTACACCCTGCGCGTCGGCAAGCGCGGTGCGCGCATCTCCCTGTCGTGGGAGACGTTCGTCAACGACGACCTCGACGCGTTCAAGGACCTGCCGAACCGGCTGGCCCAGGCCGCCCGCAACACCGAGGACTACCTCGCGACCGGCGCCATCGAGGTCGCGGGTGCCCCGAACCCGGCGTTCTTCACGTCCGGCAACGGCAACCTCATGGCCTCCGGCACGACCTCGGCGCTCAGCGTGGAGTCGCTCACCACGGCCATCACCGCGCTGAGCAACGTCCGCGACTCCGAGGGCCTGCCGGTCCTGGTGTCGTCCGTGGTCCTGGTGGTTCCGCCCGCGCTGCAGATCACGGCGCAGAAGATCCTCAACGCGACCGAGCTGCGCTACGTGGACGCCACCACGAACCGCACGATGATCACCACGAACATCCTCGCTGGGGCGGTTCGTCTGGTCACCAACCGGTGGCTCACCAACGCCACCGCCTGGTACCTGCTGCCCGACCCGAACGCCGGTACCCGCTTCTCGGTGGGCCTCGGGTTCCTCCGTGGCCACGAGGTGCCGGACCTGCGCATCAAGTCGGACGGCGGTTCGCGTGTCGGCGGCGGCGAGGTCGCCCCGACCGAGGGCTCCTTCGACATCGACGACGTGCAGTACCGGGTGCGTCACGTCATCGGTGCGGCCACGGCCGACCCGAAGGGCACGTGGGCGTCGCCGGGCGCGTGACGCCTGATGACTCAACTGCCCCTGATCACGACTGAGCAGAGGCTCATGGCGCAGATCTCCGGCCAGCTCGACGAGCAGAACACTCTGCTCCGGAAGCTGGTCGGGGCTCTCGCTCCGGAGCCGCCCGCCGACCCGGAGCCTGGGGTTGCTCCGGACGAGAAGCCGACGCCCAAGGCGCCGGCCAAGAAGGCCGCGACCCGCAAGAAGGTCACGGGCCAGTAGCTGGGTGTCGGGGCGTCAACCCGCGGAGAACCGGTGCAGCACCACCATCACAGAACCGTGGGAAGGCGTGCCGGGGAGGCCCTGGCCGGGTCAAAGGCTGGGCTCGCACCGGGCCCCTTCCTAACCTCCCTGCAATGGCGCGTCCTGCGCCCCGACACCACACCCCTGCAACATGCGAGGAGCCTCGCCGTGACGATCCAGACAGCGACACAGAAGAACCGGCTGGCCACCGCGTATGGGGCAGCGGGCGGCGGAGCTACCCACGCCGCTCTCTACACCACGGCACCCGGCGGCACTGCAGGCACCGAGCCGTCCGGCGGTTCCCCGGCCTACGCCCGCAAGGCGATCACGTGGGGCTCGCCGACGAACGGTGTCATGACCGCGACCGTCACGTTCGACGTGCCCACCGGTACGACGATCGTCGGCGCCGGGGTCCATGACGCGATCACTGCAGGGAACTACCTCGACGGTGCCGCTGTGACATCGCAGGCGTTCGCGTCGCAAGGCACCTACGCGCTGACCCTGACCTACACCCAGACCTGATTCACCGAACGCCTGTCGGGGGTGCGGTATGGCGCTGCTCTACGCCTACAGTTTCGATGAGGCCAGCGGCAACATCCTCGATGCTTCCGGCAACGGCAGGGACACGGTCTTCGGCGGCTCACTGTCCCGATCGGCGTCCGGGCACACCAGCAAGGGCATCACACAGACCTCGCCCGCGGCCGACTCGGCCGGCCCGTCGATCACCGGATTGCAGACCGCGAACTGCACCCTCATGGGTTGGGTCTTCCGGACCGACAACTCGGTCATCGGGTGGTTCGGGGAGATCAAGTCCGGCGGATCAGGCAACCGGGGCATCCTGCTCGGCCTGTCCGGCAATGTGGGATTCCGGTGCAGGAACTCAGGCGGTACGCCTCAGACCCCTAGTGTCGCCCAACCTGCCATCAACGGCTGGTGGCATGTCGCCGGGACCTGGGACGGCGCGAATGTCAAGCTGTTCATCAATGGAACTCAGGTCGCCAGTACCGCGCTGACGGGGACTCCCCACACCAGCGGTACCGGCAGCCACCTGATGGACACCCTCGGGGCTGAGACGATCCTCGACGACGTGCGGTACTACGACACCGCACTCGACGCGGCGACCATCACCACGCTGATGGGTACGCCGGTTTCCTCCGGCGCGTCGTTCTCCGGCAACGTCGCACTGTCCGGCAGTGGCACCCTCACCAACGCGGGCACGCCTGCGGTCACCGGCAGCCGAGCCCTGTCAGGCAACGGCACCCTCGCGAACGCTGGCAGCCCTGCAGTGAGCGGCAGCCGGAGCCTCTCCGGCGCCGGGACGCTCGCAGCGGCAGGCAGCCCAGCCGTCGCGCGCACCGCAGCCCTCACCGGCAGCGGCACCCTGACCGGCATCGCCACCGTCACAACCGCCGGTAGCGCCGCGCTCTCCGGGGCGGGATCGCTCACCGCGACCGGCACCCCCGGCCACACCGGAACCGCTGGCCTCTCCGGGGCCGGTTCACTGACCGCCGCCGGACAGCCAATGCTTCCCGGCAACCTGTCGCTGTCCGGCGGTGGACTGCTCCTCCTGTCCCACGGAGACAACTACGCCGGCGCGATCAACCTCGCCGGCGCAGGCGCGCTCGCCTCGAGCGGGACACCCGCCACCCTCGGCACCTTGAGCCTGGTCGGCTCAGGGAGCCTCGCCGCGACCGGAGCGCCCGCGCACCGAGGCGTCGCACAGTTCAGCGGCAACGGCACGCTCGCCAAGGCCGGATCCCACGGGCCCGCAGTACAGCCGGTGCTGACGGCAACCAACACCCCGTCCAGCGGCCTCACACCGAACCCCAAGCCTCACCTCGTCCCGTCGAACGCCCCATCGAGCCAACTGGAGGTGAGTCATGGCGTATGACGTCGGCGATATCGCCCTGTTCAGCCTCACCGTCGACCCGCACGACGGCACAACCGCCGCGACCGTCACAGTCCGGGCACCCGACGGGACCGAGACACCCGCCACCCCGACCCCATCCGGCGGCGGCGCGACATGGACCGTGCAGGTCCCGCTCACCGCAGCAGGGACCTGGTACATCGGCTGGACCGTCACCGGCACCGGCGCAGGCACCCAATGGGACACCGCCGACGCCGACCCTGCACCGCCCCCGTCCGAAGACCAGGGCGACGTGCGGCTCCTGATCGCCGACACCGACCCTGGCAACCGGATCTTCTCGACGCAGCAGATCGCCCGGTTCCTCGCCATGAACGGCGACTCCGTGAAGCGCGCCGCCGCCCAGGCGTTGGATGCGATCGCCGGCAACGAGGCGATGGTCTCCAAGAAGATCCGCACCCAGGATCTCTCCACTGACGGGCCCGCTGTCGCCGCTGCACTGCGCGCCCAGGCGGCCGAGTTGCGCCGGCAAGCCGACCAAGGTGAAGGCGACAGCGAGGCGTCCGGCTTCGAGATCGTCGAGTACGAGCCTTACCGGTGCAGGGCTGAGCTCACCGAGGGCTGGTACTGATGCCGTTCCCCGGCTCCCGGGTCATCCCGGCCGGCTGGGAGGCGCGCCACCGGCCCGTCCTCGCCACGACCCGCACAGCGACGATCACGTTCAAACGGCTCTCCGGCGCACCGGTGTTCGATCCCGAAACGGGCACGACGACGCAGCCGATGACCACAGTCTACTCCGGGACCTGCCGAATCCAGGCGCTCACCGACGACCGGGTCGTCGAGGCAGGCGCACAGAACATCTCGCTCCGCCGCTACCGGGTCTCGCTCGAGGTCGAGGCGATCGACCTCCAGGTGGACGACGTAGGAACCGTCGACACGGCTGACGATCCGAGCTTCGTCGGACGCGGGCTGCGAGTCACCAGCGTCGAACGCGGCTCGCTCCTGTTCGAGCGGGATCTGATCTGCACCGATTCCCTGGAGGCCTGATGCACTTCGACGTCTCCGAACTGCGGGACCTGGAGCGCGATCTCGAGAAGGGCGCAGCGAAGGTCGCCAAGACCGCGCCGCTCGTGGTGAAGAAGTCGGTGCTGGACATCGAGGCAGACGCCAAGATCAACGCGCCCGTCGACACCGGCAACCTGGAGAGCTCGATCTCCAGCGACATCGACGGCCTGTCAGGCGAGTGCGGGCCGACGGCCAGCTACGGAGGTTTCGTAGAGGGGGGCACGAGTCGCATGGCTGCCCAGCCGTACATGGGTCCCGCGTTCGAGAAGCATGTCCCCGCGTTCGAGGCTGCGCTGGGCAAGGTCGCGGAGAAGATCCTGTGACGCCGCTGCCCACGGTGACGCCGGTCGCCGACGCCACATACGCGCTCCTGCAGGCGATCGAGCACCTCAACGTGTACGACACCGAACTCCCCACGGACCCGCCGCTCGACCCGGACGGCCGCGTCCACCCCTACGCCGTGTTCTTCCCCAGCGGCGGCAACGCCTTCGGGGACCGCCTCAACGACGCACCAACCGAACTCAGGTGGGGCTGCCGGATCCTGTTCGTCGGCGGCGACAAGACCCGCGCCCTGTGGGCGCTCGACAAGATCCGCGCCGCACTCACGGGCAAACGCCCCACCGGTGGAGCCCGGCTCAAGGAAGTACTCGACGACGTCACCATCCGCACCGAAACCGACGTCGTCCCCTCCCGGACCTCCGGGTCAATCCTCTACCGACTCCACGTCTAGGAGCCCAGCCATGCCCGAACCCGTACGCGTCCGCGACAACGTCACCAAGCACGAGTACTCCACCTACGGCGTCTACGAGGGACTCACCGTCCTCGACGAGCCGGCAGTCGACGTGCACGGCGACCTCCTGCCGCCGAAGTACCCGGCCGACAAGCCCACCACCGGCCCCAAGGCCACCTCGAAGGAGTCCTGACATGGTCGTCACCATCCCCACCGGCGTGAAGGCCGAAGGCAACCTCAAGGTGTCCTACGTCCCCACGATCGCCGTCGTCACCGCGCCCACCACCGTCGAGGTCAACGCCGCCGGCTCGCTCGACATCAGCTTCTTTCTGACCGCGGGCAACTTCAAGCCGTCCGGTGAGCAGGCCCGCGGCGACGACCGGCGCGTCGGGTCGAAGCAGACGTTCGAGGTGCTGGGTCGGGAGAAGTCGTCGATCGACGACCTGATCTACATCGCCGACCCGCAGGCCGCTGCCGCAGCCCCGGGCAACAAGGCGATGGAGATCTTCCAGCAGAACGTCGCCGGGTTCCTCGTGGTCCGGTACGGCCTGGATGCCGAGACGGTCGACTTCGCGGCGGCGCAGAAGGTCGACGTGTGGCCGATCATCTTCGGCGCGCAGAACAAGGTCCCGCTGGACGAGAACGACGAGTTCGCGAAGATCCGGATCGTCCAGGCGGTCGCGGTGACCGGGATCGTCCGCAAGCAGATCGCGCTGACCTGATCCGTCCCACATGCGGGGGCGGCTGATACCGGGCTCGGGTCAGCCGCCCCCTTCTCTCTGCGCCGAGCCCACCGAGCCCTGTACCACCCCGAGCCCAGGAGTGCCCCATGCCCGATCACGAAGCACTGCAGGCGTTGCTGCAGGACCGGAAGTCACCGAAGGGCGGCCGCGCGACGCGCCGCATGGACATCTGCCTGTCCGCGCCCTTGTCGATGACCCTCGCCCTCGCCGAACAGGATCTCGCCGGCATCGAAGCCGAGATCGCGCTGGCCGAGGCCACCGCCGACAGGCGCGCTGGCGGCACCGTCGCAATCGACCCCGACCTCACCAAGCGGAAGAAGGCCGCCGAGAAGGCAGTCACCGACGCCGAGGCCGCCGTCGACGCCGCGTCCGTCACCGTCACCTTCACCGCGATGAAGGCCAACGACTACGACGAGCTCCTCAAGAAGCACCCGCCGCGCGAAGGCAATGAGATCGACGCGCAGGACGACCGCAACAACCAGACCTTCCCCGACGCGCTGATGTTCGCATCCGCGACGAAGGTCCAGGATGCCGACGGCAACATCGTCGACATGGACATCCCCGAACTCCTCGGCACCCTGTCCAACGGTGAACGGATCATCGCCTGCCAGGCCGCCATGTCGGTCAATGACAGGGCGTTGAGTGTCCCTTTCTCCGACGCCAACTCGCGCAGTCGCCGGCGAAGCGGCAGCAGCTCGAGCAGGCGATAGCCCACGGGGTCTCCCTGCGCCGCCTCCTCGGCTGGGAGCCCCGCACGTTCTACTACTACGACAACGACGGCAGGCTGCTCTACACGCAGCCCGAACCCGAGTTCGACGACAACGACCGGGACCACCTGACCGCCCTGGCGCAGGTGAAGGCGAACGAGTGCCCGAAGTGCGGCGGCCCGCTCGACCAGACGACCGACACCGAGCACGTGTCGTGGCACGTCACCTACGACGAATGCAACCGCTGCGAAACCGTCGCCTACACCCAAGCCAAGAAAGACCACGGCGCGAACGACAGCGACGCCCGCAAGCAGGCAGCCCCGGCCGGTCGGCTGTGGAGAGCCACCGCAGTACCGAACCCCTGAGCCGGAAGGTGCGCCATGGTTGATCGCAGCGTGCGGGTACGGCTCGAAGCCGACATCTCCGACTTCGTCTCCGACATCGGCGTCAAGGCCGTCGCTGCGGTCAAGAAGCTTGAGGGTGCGGCCACCAAAGCCGACGTGACCCTGAAGAAGACCGCAACGGGCGGCAAGGCGCTCGGTGATGAGGTCGCCGCCGGCACCAAGCGAGCGTCCGACGAACTCGGCAAGCTCGCCGACACCGCCGACAAGGCGATGTCCACGGCGGGCGCGAAGGCCAGGAAGACCGCTTCCAGCGAGTTCGCGAAGGCTGGCGCGGAAGCGTCCGAGTCGTTCGACAAGGAGACGAAGAAGCGTTTCCCCAAGTCCGGCGACGAGTCCGGCAAGTCGTTCGGGTCAGGGTTCAAGAAGTGGCTCAGGGGTGAAGGCGGCGGCCTGTTCGCCGAGATCGGCAAGTCGGGCGGGTCTGTTTTCGGGTCCGGTTTCCTCGGCGCGCTCAAGACCCCGGTCCTGGGGCCGCTGCTGATCGCTGCCCTAACTGCCGCTGTCGCGGTTGCGCTGCCCGCGGTGGGTGCGATCGCTGCCTCTGGCCTCGTCGCCGGTTTCGGCGCGGGGCTCGCCGGGCTCGGCATCCTGTTCGCCGCGAAGTCCGAAGCGGTCGGCAAGAAGTGGCAGACGACGCTCGCCGGGATGGGCGCGGACATGCGGCTGTTCTCCAAGCCGTACGAGGCGACCCTGATCCACGCTGCGGACGTCGCTGACCGCGTGTTCGGCAAGTTCAAGCCCTCATTGCAGGCCGCGTTCAAGGAGACCGCGCCGGTGGTGTCCGAGTTCGTGGACGAGGTCGGCGCCGCTCTGGAGGAGCTCCAGCCGGCCGTACGCCCGCTGTCGGAGGCGTTCCAGGCCGTCCTGCGGTCCCTGGGTCCGGCGATGCAGTCCGCTCTGCGTAACGTGTCGCAGGGCCTGCAGGATCTGGCCGAGTCAGTGGAGAAGAACCCGGACGGGCTGGCCGATCTGGTCGACGGCATGGGGCGCCTGACTAAGAACGGGCTCGACCTCGTGACGCAGCTGAACAACATCAACGGCGCGTTCGAGCGGTTCACCGGTGGCCTGTCGCTGGTGGATCTGGCGCTCGGTGACGCGAACTCGAACATCGGCAAGTTCGTCGGGTTCGTGAAGGACTCGATCAACCCGCTGTCCGGCGTCACCAAGGGCCTCGGTCTGTTCAAGGGGTCATCGGACAAGGCGAACGAGTCTGTGGCGATCACCGCGGAGACGACGCAGCTGTGGACGCAGGGACTCAGCGCGGCGGAACTGGCGGCGATGGGTGTCGGTGCAGCGGCCGATGGCACGGCGCCGAAGGTCGAGACGCTGGGGACGAAGTTCGAACGCCAGGCGCTCGCCACCCAGAAATCGAACGACGCGCTGTTCCGGAACTCGGGTCTGCTGCTGACCCTGTCGGGTGCGTCGATCGGCTACGAGGAAGCCGTCGACCGGGCGACCGCTTCGGTGAAGGAGAACGGGAAGAACCTCGACATCTCCACCGAGAAGGGCCGCAACAACCAGCGTGCCTTGGACGATCTCGTCGCCTCGACGAACTCGAAGGTCGAGGCGCAGCGGAACAGCAACCAGGGCGAAGTCGTGGCCGCGAGAACCATGGAGGCTGGGAAGAAGTCGTGGATCGACCATGCCGTCCAGATGGGGAAGAACAGGAAGGTCGCCGAAGGACTGGCAGACGATCTCTTCAAGATCCCGAACGTGACGCGCACCGCGAAGCTGAACGCGAACAAGAAGGATCTCGAGGACAAGATCGCCGCGGCCAAGAAGGAGCTGGACAACCCGAAGGGCGTCACCAAGGCACGGTCGGCCAAGCTCAAGGCCGACATCAAGAACGCGCAGGACGGTATCGCCGAGGTGAACCGGCTGCTGAACGGCTTGCCGCCGAGCAGGACTGTCAACGTCACCGTCAACACGTACCGGAACATGATCGAGACGACGATCGACCGCGGCCTGGTCGCATCCGGCAAAGGTGTCCCGAAGGCCGACGGCGGGTTCCACCCTGGCGGGTTCCCGTCCTACGCGGACGGGAAGCTCCCGTCGCAGGCGATGGTGGCCGCAGGCAAGGGCGCCGGGCTCGTCCAGTGGGCCGAGCAGGAGACCGGGGGAGAAGCGTTCATCCCGCTTGCCCCGTCGAAGCGTGACCGGTCGACGCAGATCCTCGGCCAGGTCGCCAACGAGTTCGGCATGGGCCTGGTCCAGTCGTTCGCCGACGGCACCCGGAACCGGCAGGAGTTCATCACCGCCCCGACCGCCGACCCGAACCGGTACGTCGGCAGCCTCGCAGGCGGAGGCGGCGCAGCGCCCCGGGTGGTGCGGGAGATCCACAACCACCAGCACATCACCTTCAACGGAACCTCGATGGACGAGGCCGACCTGATCGCACAGCGCGCCAACGCGAAGGCCGAACTCATGAACAGGGGTTACTGATGCCGTTCCCCGACGAGAACGAGTTCACCTTCTCCACCGGCATCAGCCTCAACACCGGCCCCAACGCGGACGGCGTCGTCATGACGTGCGCGTCCCTCGACGGCTGGGGGTCGCCCGGATCGAAGGGCGGCGGCCAGTCGCGGGAAGGCGCACACGGTGAGTCGCCGGCGCCGAACCCGAAACTGCAGGCACGCACGCTTCAGCTGTCGGGCCGGATCGAGGCACCGACGATCCTGTTGCGTCAGCAGGCCGAGCACACGCTGCAGGCGGCGCTCTCCCTGGACCTGTTCGACCTGACAGTGGTCGACGGGATCCCGCTGACGGTCCGTGCGCAACGGGCGGGGGACGTCTCCAGGGTCGACGACACGGACACGCAGGTGACGTGGCAGGCCGAACTCCGCTGCCCGGACCCGCTCAGGTACGGCGTAGCGAAGACCCTCACCCTGAACCTGCCTTCGGTGACGGGCGGCATGCAGTTCCCGATGCGGTTCCCGCTCCGCTTCACCGGCTCCACCATCACCGGAGACGGCGACGCGGTCAACGACGGCAACGAGACCGCGCCCACCGTCCTCACCTTCACTGGGCCACTTGGTACGCCGCGCATCACGAACACGGCGACCGGCCAGTGGATCCAGTACAACGACACGCTCGCCGACGGCGAGTACGTCGTCCTGTACCTGAAGGCCCCGCTCGTCGCGCTACTGCAGGGCACCGCGCTGCGCACCGGGAAGGTCTCGACCGGCGGCGGCGGCACCTGGGGCATCAAGCCCGGCACCAACCCGATCGCCTTCCGCGCCGCCTCAGGCACCGGCACCGCCCTCCTCGAGTGGGCTGATTCGTTCCAGTAGGGAGACCTGATGCGTGACCTGATTGGCATCACATACGACGGAGTGTCAGGTGGCCCCGAGCTCACCGCGGCCGAGTGGCGGCAGGCCGAGACGAGCCTGTTCCTCCGTGCCAGCAACGACCTCGTCATCAGCGGCGTCCGCGGCGGAGCGGTCTCCAACACCGGGTTCTCCGTCACCATCGCCCCGCTGACCGTCGCCGTCCAGCCGTCCGCGTCGACCGGCGTCTACCGCGCCGCGTTCCCCGCCGGTGCGGCCGAGCTCGCCAAGACGATCAGCGCCGCCCACGCGACCCTGCCGCGGGTCGACGCGATCGACGTGAAGGTCTACGACCACGAAGCCGACGCCTCCAGCCTCCGCGGCGCCGACATCGTCTACACCGCAGGCACCGCCGCAGGATCACCCACCGCGCCCGCGTTCGCCGGGCAAGGCGTCAGGCTCGGCACGTTCGCTGTACCGGCCTCCGGTGGCGGCAACCCGGTGTGGACCATCAACCCGGCCCTCATCGGGTACGCGTCCGCCGGCGGCATCCTAGAAGTCTCATCCAGACCGAGCAGCCCGCGCCCCGGGACCGCGATCTTCAACCGGTCTACCGGCGTCATGGAGTACTACAACGGCACAGCGTGGGTGACGCTCCCGAACGGACTCGCCACAGTCAGGGACGACGAGACTGCGGACGAAGCCGCATACTCTGGCGCGACCTGGATCCCGGGCAGCACCCCGTGCGCTGTGGCCTTCACGGCTCCTCCGTCCGGCGCGGTGATGGTTCACATGAAGGCCTGCATCCTGTCCAGCATCAACGACAAAGCCGTCTGGGTCGATTCCGAGATCAAGACCGGGGCGTCTCTCGGCTCCGGCTCGGTCGTGTCCGGCGGGACCGCGAACAACAACGACGGCATCGTGCTCGGCGGCACCGTCACGTCCGGTGTCCCTCTCAAGCTGGACTCGGGCACTTTCAAGCTGGTCAGCGGTCTGACGCCGGGGAACTCCTACAACGCTCGCGTGATGTACGCGACCGAGGTCGGTGGAAACATCACGATCCTCTATCGGCAGCTCGTCGTTGTGCCGCTGTGACCGCCACCCCTCCCCTCCCGGCAGCCGAGTACCGGTTCTGGGCGTGCGACCTGCGCACCGGGAACAAGGTTGCCCAGTTGCCGTTGAAGCCGACCGGCGCATTGCCGGACCGGATCAGCGACGTCGGCACCACGGTGTTCGCGTGCGACCAGGCGGCGGTGCTGAGGGACGGCGGCGACTTCATCGGCGTCACCACCCCCGGCCGGACGTTGATCGTGGTGGAGCGCGAGTACGCGGGCGACTCGACGTCGGACATTCTGTGGGCCGGGATCGTCACCGCCCGCGACGCAGGCTCCGACGCCGAGGCGACCTTGAACTGTGCGACCGTCGGCTCGTACTTCGGCCGCAGGGACGTCGGCACCCACACGTATCTCGGCGGGCCTGGCGACACCGACGACCAGATCATCGCGGACCTACTCGCCGACGCCGCGCCCGAGGGTCTGGGGTTCATCCTCGACACGGACTGCCCGACGGTGCGCGCGGTCAAGTACCTCGACGCGGAACGCAAGAAGGTGCTCGCCTGCCTGAAGGATCTGTCCGACATGGAGGGCGGCCCCGAGTGGCGGATCGTCACCCGCTGGAAGACCGAAGCGCGCCTCGCCGTCGAGCACGTGTTCCTCGCCCGGCCGCGCCTCGGCTGGGCCGGCAGCCCGAACATCCGGTTCGACTACCCGGGCTGCATCAACAAGTACAACGTGACCGACGACTACACCGAGGGGCACGGCGCGAACCACATCCGCGCGGTTGATTCCAACGGTGGCGGGTCCGCGCCGGCCCGCGACACGCAGGGCATCACGTCGCAGGGCTGGCCCCGGTGGGAAGAGGACGTGGAAACGTCCGGCGATCTCGACGCTGCCGGGCTGACCGGTGTCGCGAAGGAGACGCTCACGAAGCGGGCTCGCGGGCAGGCGACGGCAAGCATCGCCGTTTCCCTCACGTATGGCCCGCAGTACGGGCGGGACTGGGTGCTGGGCGACAACGCGCTCTGGTTCGTCGCAGGCCCTGAGACGCCGGGTGCCGAGTCGCCGTCGCCCCGCCACCCTGACGGGCATTCCGAGGTGATCCGGGTGATCGGGGTCGCGCTCGACATCGGCAACGACACCCTCACCCCTGCCCTGTGGAACCCCTACGACGAGGAGACGACCGACTGATGGCTATCCCTCGTGCAGACGCGAATCTCGGGCAGCGGCTGAAGAAGCTTGAGGACGAGGTCCGCCGCATCAAGTTGATGCCGTCGCTGTCCCAGTCGGCGGTCGAGCCGCTCGCCGTGAGGGGCTCGGGGTGGTACGACTCGTCGAACGGGAACGAGCCGAAGTACTACGACGGCACGAACTGGGTCCCGGTGCGGGACGAGACGATCGCGGTCGCGCAGACCACGGCGGACACCGCGCAAGCTGACGCGACGCAGGCCGCGATCGATGCTGCTGCCGCTGACGCTGCTGCCGCACAGGCGGCTGCCGATGCGATCCTCGCTCAGGCTGCGGCCGATGCTGCACAGGCCGCTGCGGACCTCGCCGCTGCGCAGGCCGCTGTGTTGCAGGGCGAGCTCGACACCCTCAACGATGTCACGCTGCCTGCGTTGCAGACGGAGCTCGACGGGATCCTGCCGATCACGGAGACGGACATCGCGGACGACGCGATCACCACCCCGAAGATCGCGGCGAACGCTGTGACGGCGAACGAGATCGCGGCGAACACGATCACCGCGAACGAGATGGCCGCCGACTCGATCACCGCCAACGAACTCTCCGCCGGAGCGATCGACGGCCTGACCATCACCGGCTCTTGGATCCGGACGGCGGCAACTGGTGTACGGATCGGGCTGAACGACCCGACGTACCCGAACCAGACGGTGTACTACACCAACAACCCGGACGAGACTGCACCGGGCAGGATCATTCCGACCGGACTAGGCGGAGCGAGCCTGCAGCTTCGAGGGCCGGACGTTACGGCACTCGCCAGCCCAGCGACACTCGACCTTGGTGCGAACAACTCGACCGCCAAAAGCACCGTTGAGATCGACTCCGACAAGTTCAACCTCTTCTCCACCGAAACCCAGATCGACGGGTTCAGCACACTCCGGCTCGGCGACGGCTCCGACTACATCACCCTTGCTGGCCACACGATCGACGCAGAGGATGGCCCGCTCGCCCTCGTCGGCACCGGAGCGACGACCTCCAACGGCGTCCCCGTCGTCACCACCACCGACACGCAGGCCCTGACGAACAAAGACCTGTCCAGCGCCACGAACACCCTGCCTACCTCCGTCGCCACCCTCACCGGCACGCAGGCCCTCACCAACAAAGACCTGACGGCGTCCACCAACACGTTCCCCGGCCAGATGCTCACGCAGGTGCTGTCGGCGGCCATGACCGGGGGCGCTGTGACCGTGCCGACCACCGAGGCCGACATCACCGGCGCGACGCTCACCTTCTCGACCGCGAAGGCCAACGCCCGGTACGCCGTGACCGCGTCGTTCTACCTCGGCGCGAACACCGGCGGCACCGGAGTAGCGACCGGGAAGCTGAACATCGACGGGTCCAACCAAGCCGCGCAGGCGAACTTCACAGGTGCCACCACGCTCGACCGTGCCAACGTCGCGCAGTCCTGGACCGGCACCCTCGCCGCCGCTGGGTCCCACACCTTCAAGCTCCGCCACGTGATGTCCGGCGCAGGCACCTTCGCGATGAACCCCACCCACACCGCACTCACCGTCCAGATCTTCGAGTAGGACGAGACATGACAGGTGACGAATCCCCTCAAGAGGCATACGAACGCGGCACTGTCGCGGGCAAGATCGACGCCAGACTGGCCGGCCACGACAAGCACTTCGCGACCATCAACGGCAGCCTCGCAGACGTCGCCAAGGAGCTGCACGACCTCAAGCTGGCCGTGCAGCGACTAGGCGACCAGGCGGTCTCCAGAGACGCGACCGTCGTCACCACAGCCGCCGCCCTGAAGGACGCCGAGGATGCCCGCCGCTCCAAGACCGAGAGCGCCTGGAGCCCAGTGGCCAAGGCCATCGCAATCGGCGGCGTCGCGCTAGTTGCCATCGGAACCGTCCTAACTGTGCTGCTCCGATAACCAGCACCCCCGTGCACCACCCATGCCCCCCTAGACCACGGGAGCACCCCTGTGAACACCACACCGAGCCTGCGCCAGGCACCCGCATCGCTCCCACCGCCACCAACACGCACCGCAGCGAACGAGGAGTGATGGAACTGCCCGAAGCGGGGGTGATCGCGGCAGTTGCCACCGGCATCACCGCAGTCATCGGGGCTGTGTTCGCCTTCATCCTCCAAGTACGCAAACTCATGAACGCCCACCAGTTGGCCATGGCCAAGGTGAGGGCCGACCAGTACCTCGTCGACTTCGACGAGCTCGAAGACCTCAGATGGTGGCGCAGGCTAGCCATCGGCGTGGTCAACAAGTTCCTCGACGACTACGCGACCCGGCGGATCGACCCGCCAGTCGACGTACATGAGGAACTCGAATACCCACCGTTGACCAGGCCCAAATCGAAGCCACCGAGGAGGCGGCATCTCGATGAGTAGCGACCACCTAGAACAGCCCGGCGAGACAGGGATGCCGGAACCAGGCGGCGCAGAGAACGGGACCCCGGATCACCGGGCAGACAGCGGCTGGAGTTGGCGGCTGGTAGCAACCATGATCCTCGGCGCGATCCTCATCGTGCTCGTCATCATCGCGCTCGGCATCTACGGCGCAGACCGCAACGACAAAGCGAACACCTCCGACCAGACCCTCGGAGACCTCGCCGGCCAGATGCGCGCCGCGTGCCTCGCGAACCCGACCGAAGCCCGGAAGGTGTTCGGGGATGTGTGCGGCAAGGCGAAGGTCATCGACGACCGGCCGGTCGGGGAGAAGGGCGACCAGGGAGCCAAGGGCGACAAGGGCGACCCGGGCACGCCCGGCCTGACCACGGCGCAGGTCCAGGCGATCGTCGCGACCGCGATCCGCAACTATGAGCCGACCCTCACGCCGTCACAGGTGAACCAGATCGCCCGGGTCGCAGCACCCAAGGTCGTCCGGCCGCGAGACGGCAGGACACCGACCGAGGCGGAGTTGCAGCCGCTGGTGGCCGTAGCGGTGACGTCGTTCTGCGGCGAAGACCGGTGTGTCGGCAAAGGCTTGAAGGGTGACCCGGGCAAGGACGCGCCACCAGTCACCGACGAACGCCTCAGCGCCCTGATCGACACCTCACTGAAGGCGTACTGCGCACAGCACAACGGCTGCGTCGGCGCAGACTCCACGGTCCCCGGCCCGAAAGGCGAACAGGGCGACAAGGGCGCGAAGGGTGACCCCGGCGAGCCCGGACCCGACACCTCAGCAGTCAAGTGCGCCTCGATGAGCGGCGAGCTCCAGGAGCTGACCGTCACCACGACCGACCCGTTGACGCAGGCCAAGATCCTCGTCTGCGTCCTCAAGTAGACCCGACCGAGGGAGCCCACTCATGGCGAAACCGATGACCGCTGTGCAGGTACTGGCAGCGATGAAGCTCTGGGACGTCCCGTACAAGCAATGGCCGGGATGGACGACCCGCGGCCGCGACCCGGAGCACGGCCCGTTCAGCGACGTGCACGGCCTGGTGATCCACCACACCGGCTCGGACATCGGGCAGTCCGACGACTACCTCGACTTCCTCGCCACCCGCGGCAAGCCCGGTCTCCCCGGCCCGCTATGCAACGCGGCCACCGACATGGACGGCGACCTGTGGCTCATCGCCCAGGGCCGCGCCAACCACGCCGGCGAGGGGTCCAGCGCAACCCTCAACCACGTCATCAACGAGGACTACGCGGGCTTCAAGACCGAACTCAAGCCCGGCCCGGACAACATCGACGGCAACGCCGCCTACTACGGCAACGAAGTCCGTTACGACGGCGGACAGCCGATGACCGCGAAGCAGTACGCAGCCGTGACCCGCTGGGCAGCTGCGATCTGCCACTTCCACGGCTGGTCCGCGCTGTCGATCATCGGCCACCGCGAGCACACCGGACGCAAGCCCGACCCCGGCAGTTGCCCGATGAACAAGTTCCGCACCGACGTCGCCGCGCTCCTCAAGGCCGGACCGCCGAAGGCCACCAAGCCGCCCGTCACCCCGAGCCCTCCCAAGGAGGACGACATGCCCCTCAACGACGCCGACAAGAAATGGATCAGCGACGAGATCCAGCGCTACGCGTTCTGGACCCAGATCTACGACCTCATGATGGTCGACGAGAAGGCCGCCGCGCAGGAAGCCTACGAGCAGGAGTACGCCGCGCGTAAGGCAGCCGGCGCAACCGACGTAGTAGCGAAGGCAGCCGCCGCGTCCAAGGCCGCCGCCATCGTCCAGCCCGCGATCGCCGCCATGCTGAAGGCCCAGAAGGAGATCTGACCCATGCCCAACTTCCTGCGCCGCGACCCGGCCGCCTACGCCACCCTGATCCAGGCCGTCCTCGGACTCGCCTTGTCCTGGGGACTGTTCGGTCTCACCGAGACGCTGGTCCCGCTGATCATGGCCTGCGTCAACGCCGCGATCGGTGTCGGCGTCGCGCTCTACACCAAGCGGACCGGGTTCTCGTTCGCGATCGGCCTCGTCCAGGCAACCATCGCATTGATGGCCGGC
Organism: Kribbella qitaiheensis; assembly: GCF_042657745.1. Classification (GTDB taxonomy): domain Bacteria; phylum Actinomycetota; class Actinomycetes; order Propionibacteriales; family Kribbellaceae; genus Kribbella; species Kribbella qitaiheensis. The sequence goes on from NZ_JBHSKE010000077.1 coordinate 86,921, forward strand.
TACGGACTCGAGCTGACCGTCGACCAGACGACCGGCGTGATCTTCCTGTCGACGATCGTGCTGGGCTTCTTCAACTGGACCTCGAACTCTGCGGCCGAGACCCCGAGCCTGCATGAGGAGCCGATGGTCGTACCGGGCACCGTCGTGAACCAGACGTTCGCGACAACCCCGGAGGTCGCCGACGCGCTCGCCAACAAGGCTGATCTGGCGGGCGGCGGGTTCTGATGGTCGCCGCCGCGCTCATCCTGTACGGCATCGCGTTCCTCTGCTTCCTCGCCGCCGCAGGGAACGTCGCCTCCCGCGTGAACCTCCTCGCAGCCGGACTCGCCTGCTGTGCGCTGTACTGGTTCCTGTCGGCACTCGTCCCGCTCGTCAGCTAGCTGCACCCCGGACACACGAACGCCCCCGCCTACATGGCGGGGGCGCTTCGTCGCGTTGTGCGGCCGACGGGTACTACGCAGCCGCGATCGCGACAATCGCGCGCAGCACCTCGATCTTGTTCGAGTCCGACGAACCACGGTCGTCCTGGTAGGCGAACGCGTACACACCGATCGTCCTCGCCGTCGGCACCTGCACCAGCCGGACATCCGACCCGGTCAGGTCACCCTCGACCACCGGCGAGATCGCCGAACCCATCACCGTGCCGTAGTCGGAACCGAACCCAGTGGTCACGTCACCGGCGCGCAGAGCCAACTGCGGCCGCGTCACTGCGTTGTCCGTGCTCGCCGCCGTGCGACGGAAGAACGCCGACGTGTTGATCAGCCAGGTACCGGCCGGGAGCGTGAACTCGCCCAGCTTCGTCTTGTTCGTCTTCCACGAACCGCCGACCTTCTCGATCGGCACCTCGTTGTAAACGGCAACCAGCCTCGCGCCGCCCTTCACGTCCGGGGTGCTCGTGTCCTTCAGGAACGCCTCCCGGTCGGCGGGGGCGATCTCCTTCGCCCCCAGCGACCCATCCTTGATCTCGACGCCGTCCAGCGAACCATCCACGACCTGCGTCTTGGCGACGGACCGCGGGCACAGCGGGTACATCAGGTTGGTGCAGTCGCTGGCCGCGTTCGCGACGGTCACACCGCCGACGAGCAGCGCCACTGCACCGACACCGGCGATCGCAGTCCGCGCGACCCGGCTTGCCCACACCGTCGAGGCTGCGGTCTTGAGCTTGTTCATGTGACTCCTTTGGATCCGGCGACTCCCTCTGAGCAGCCAGCACACCAGCCCCCAGCGAGGGCCGATGCTGACTGTTCAGACGACGGCGACGATCCGGCCGAGCCTCTTGTTGAACTGCATGGTTCCCCCTTTGCCCACCCTGACCGGGTGGGCGTTTTTGTGCGTTCTAAATGGTTCGAACCTGCCATGAGCCGCCCCCAGTTCCAGCGGCTCAGCGCTCCGGGGGAGTAGCCGAACCGGCGAGCTGGTAGACGCCGCGCGTCGGCTGCTCCAAGTGCTTGTCCTCGACGAGCTTCTTCAGCACCGCATGCAACTGCGACGGCTTCAACCCGACCGCCTTCTCAATCTCCGCTGTCCGCGTCACGCCCTGCCCCACCACCGCCAGCACCCGCTGCCACGACGGCTTGTCCTGCTGAGCGACCGGCGCAGACGGGAACTGCACCACCTTGAACGCAGCCGGCTGATCGTCGGTACCCTCGTCATCCAGGTCCGGCTCGGCGCGCTCGGGCTGGACCGTGCCGCTCTCCAACTGCTCGACGTACAGCCGGTTCGCCTCCTGCTCCTCGACCGCCGCCTCCTGACGGAGCTGATACACCTCACCAGCCGCACCCGCTGACAACGCGTCAAGCTTCGGCATCGGGTACCGCTTGAACCACGCCTCCGGAGACTCCAGATACTCCGACCGGAACGGCGCCGTCCTGCTCCCGTCCGTGCCGATCGAATACCCGAACCCCGCGATCTTCGGCAGCGTCTCCGGGTCGACCGGCAGCCCAGGCAGCAGGTTCTTCGTCTGGTTGCTGCCGGTCTTCATAACGATCAGGTTCGCCGTCAACGACGCGCGCAGGATGTCATCGCCCAGCGACGTCAGGCCAGCGCCCTGCGTCAGTCCGACGAACGAGATCCCGACCTTCTGTGTCTTCCGGGCCAGCTCCTCCAGTTTGCTGCCGTACTTCTTGATCGACATGTGGCACTCATCCAGGAACACCACGATCCCAGGACGCTCCGGGGTCGGGTCGAACCGCTGCCACTTCCGCTGGCTGTTCTGCTTCTCCCGCGCCTCCGCGATCCTCTCTAGCGCACCCATCATCTTCGCCGTGCCCTCGCTGGAGACGTACCAGTCGGCGTACTCCTGCAAGTCCGGTGACGACGCCCCACCCTGAGGATCCACGAACCACACGACCGCGTTCCCCGACGCCATGTAGCCCGCCGCGAGCAACTCCATGAGCCGCGACTTCCCGATGCCGGTACCGGCGATGATCAGACCCGACAGCCACGACCCGGTCATCGGCTTCTCGCCCGGCTGCCACATCCGCCACCTGGCGAATCCATCCCCGTCGCCGTACGGGCCGACCTCGATCATGTGCCGCTGGTCGCCGACGATCCGAGCCCCGGAGTACGGCATCGTCTGATCGATCGGGGAGTGCTGCACCACCGTGAGCTTCACGTGGTTCGGGTTGTGATCCGGGTGCGGCTCGAGGACGAGTTGCTTCACAGGGGTGAACAGGCCGCCCGCGATCAGCTCGAGCTGGGACAGCGTCCCGCTGATCGTCTGCTTCCCGGGACGAAGGTTCACGGTGTACGACTCGCAGTTCGCCCTCGATGTGTCCTGGTCGGTCAGCTTGCTGCCCTGCAGGACAGCACCAGGTGCGCCGAGATTCTCGGCCCACAGGACGGGGATCGACTGGTCGACCGAGACGGGGACGGCCGCCCGGGACGGGGCCAACGGATGCTTGGGACGGTTCGCCTTCCACCAGGACGAGGACGACACGATCACCCCGACCATCCACACCAGCGGCGCCTCGAAGGACGGGCCCTGCGTCGCGGCGAACAGGAGCCACACCGACGCGACCCCCGCGGCGAGGTGCACGTTCGTCCGCCACTTCGGCGTGCGCTTGCCCGCCATCCATCCGGTCCACGCGATCAGCGCGACAACCGTCGCCGCGAAGAACAGCGGCAGCATCGGGTCATCCGACAGCCAACGCATCAACCACGTGACCGCGCCGAGCACGAACACGATCAGGCCGAGCGCCCACGGCACCCACTGCGGCTTGAGCAGCGTGACCGCGCTGCTCGCGCGCCGCTCCTTCCGCGCCCGCGCCGCGTCCGCCTGGATCGTCCGCGCTTCCTGCCGGGTCAGTGGCCGCCGATACCCGCCGGGCCGATCGACCACGGCAGCCAGGTCATGCAACAGCCGCTCACTCTCCTTTCGCCTACCCATCCGAGTGCTCCTTCCTGTCGAAGTCCGGTCCGGTGAAGTCCGGTGGACTGAGATCCCTCGATTGGTGCTCCAACGCCCGGCCGCGCGCACGTGCGCGTACGCGAGGAACCGGACCTATGTCAAGCGCCCCGGCCCGGACAACCGGACCGGAGCGCCATTGGTCTGCGGGATCAGCGGCCAGCGGTGAGGAACTCCTTCGTACCTGCACCCGGCGTCGCGTCGTAGGCTTCCTGGACACGCTTGTGGGCGATGAACTCCTGGCCGGCGCCGCCCATGATCGAAGCGATCTGGCCGAAGAGCTCGCGCGCGTTGGCGAAGGCGGCGGTCGCGACACCGCTGACGCCGCCCGCGATGATCGCGGCCTCGGTCTGCTCGAGCGAGTGGACCATGGCGTTGCACGCCTGCACGGTCGTCCCGCAGTAGTCGATGGCCGGGTCGAGGCCGATGATCTCGGTGTCGGTGGGGATCGTGGTGGTCATGGTGGTTCCTTCCTGGGTGGTGGTGCTGGCGAGAGGAGTGGTTGTCTGGTTGTCCGGTACGTAGTCCGGTACGTAGTCCGGCGGGTAGTCCGGTGCGGTCTGGTCTTCGTGGTGCTGGTTGCGTTGCTCTTGCCGGTCCCGGCAGGACAGGCAGATCTCGCCGTCGACGACGCTCGTCCCGTGGCACTCGGGGCAGCCCCGGACTCCGGTCGGGTCAGTCGGGTCATCTCCGAAGCGGAGGTCTGCCCCGTCCTCGGTCGGGACGACATGCGGGTCGGGGGCAGGACGGTCCTCGTCCTGAGGACGGGACGGCGCATTGGGGACGACCTGCCCCGGGACGGTGACCTGACCAGGACGAGGACGGGTCGCCCTTGCCCTGCGGCGCTCGTCTGCCCTGACCCAGCCCCTGTCCCAGGACCGGCGGATGCCCCGGCCCGCGTCCTGCCCCAGGCCCGCGAAGAACTGGGTCGCTGCCCCGCGAGGACGAGAGGCCGAGGCCGGGGCAGGGGACGAGGACCGTCCTGCCTTCTTCGCCGCATGCCGCTGGGACAGGTCGTCCCACGCGTCGTCCCACAGTTGCCCCCAGTACCGGCCCGCTGCCCCCGACTTCCGCCGGGCGCTGGCCGCCGCATACCGGGGCGGAGTCCCGCCGCGCGCCGTGTGAATGATGTCCTCAGCGCCGCGCTTCACGATCACGGACATGATCGCGACCACGACCAGGATCTCCATCAGGCTGCCTCCTCTTCCTTCTTCAGGGCAGCCAGCAGGGCCTGCGCCTTATCTGTCCCGATCCCGAGGGCAGCCTTCAGGGCAACCCGTCCGATCGGCTTGCCCTCGTGGCTTGCCCTGTACTCACGGTCGGCGTGCCTTGCCCTCTGCAGTTCGACCTCATCGACCTTGCCCTCTGCCCTGCCCTCGACCTGCGGGGCAGACCTCGGCTTGCCCTGACCTGAGGGCAGGGCCGGGGCAGTGACCTTGACCGGGGCGGGGGCAGCCTTCTTGACCGGGACGGGAGCTGCGTCCGGGGCAGGCTTGCCCTCGACCTGGGGCTTGCCCTCGACCTTGCCCTGGACCTTGACCTCCGGGGGCGAGGTCTTCACCGACACGATCAGGTGAACCGTCACCGTCAGGGCCGCCGGCGGAACCGACCCGACCAGGACGACCAGCAGCAGACCCTGGGACAGATGCCCCGTCGCCGCCAGATGCCCTGCCCCGTTCCCCAGGACGGACAGGCCAGCAGCAACCCAGGTCATCCAGGCCGCGTAACGACGTGCCTCCTTCGGGGCGGTCGGGTCCAGCCACACCAGACAAGCAGTCATCCCCAACGCATCCAGCGCCAGCGGCAGCAGCCACGACGACCGCTCACCCCACCCGGTGAACACGGCCAGCGACGCCAACGTCGAAAACGACGCGACGACCGCAGCAACCGTCACCACGGTGAGGCCGAGACCGAGCAGGAAGCGGCGCATCAGTCAGCGCCCCGAGATGATCGCGGAGAAGGTGTCCCAGGTGGTCGCGCCGATCTCAGTACCGGTTGCATTCGCGAGAGCGACGATGCTCGCGAACCCAGTCGCGGCCAGGATCGACGGGAACACGAAGGCAAGCCACGGCGTGAACCGTGTCGGCGGCCGCGACTTCGGCTTCATGTGCAGGAAGAGGACGATCCCGATCGCGACGGTGAGCAGGAACGGAAGCCCAACGCCGAACAGGCGGACCGACGCGGACTCCGTTGCGCGGGCCGCGGATCCGCCGATGCGGTCGAGGATCCGGTTGACGACGCCACCGGCGATCGACAGGCCAGCGAGGAGCATCAGCCAGGGGACGGCGTTCTTGCCCGCCTTGTAGTGATTCAGCACCAAGCCAGCGACCAGGGCGACGGCACCGATGCTCGCGGCGGTGAGGGTGACCATGACGAACTCCTTTCAGTGGAGGGTGAGGTAGATGAAGGTGCCGAGCACAGCGGCCACGGCGAGACGTGCGGGGCGCTCGACGATCCACAGCGCCGTGTAGGCGAGCGCGTGGAGGGGGAGCGCGATGACAGTGGCGTAGGCGGCACCCGCGAACCGGGCGAACCCGTCCGCGTGGGTCCAGCGCCCGTAGACGCCGTACAGCCACACCTTCCGCAGCGACGGCCGGTCGTCCGACCAGATGTCAGGCGGGCAGACGAAGTCGACGATCGCGGCCGTGTTGATGACCGGCTTGGCCGGCGCGGGGTCGGGGGTGGCGCGGGACGGGAGCGGCGTCACGGTAGCGACGTGCTCGAGCGTGTCTTGGGGGCGTTCCATGGCGCTCATCGGGTCCTCCTCACGGTCTTCGCGAGCTGGTCAGCGGCGGCGATCAGGGTTTGCACGAGGTGGTCGGTGTGCGGTCCGACCTGTGCTTGGTCGACGCGGGGGTCCATCACGGTCGCCCGGAAGTAGTCGACCGCCGCGTTGAGCTTCTCGACGGGGGTGCGGGAATGGCCGATCCGGATGATGAAGGCGGCGCGACGCTTCTTCGTGCGCTCCTCAGCCCTGTGCGGCTTCCTGACCGGCTCGAGGCCGCGGTCGAAGGGGGTCACGACGTCGGCCGCCATCAACCCTCACCGCCCGGGACCCAGAAGTCCCACCAGTGCTCCTTGATGCCCTCGACGTGGACCTTGTACTGGTCCGCCCACCAGGCAACGCCGGAGCCGCGCCCGTCAAGGTCGCGCGCCATCTGCTCGATGCGCGGCTTGATCGCGGCGTGGTCTTCGGGGTCGGCGGTGATGGTGAGAGGCTGGTTGGTCCACTCGCGGCCGTTACCGATGTTGCGGAGTGTCAGCTTGAGCTTCTGCTGGCGTGCCATCAGCTCGCCTCCCAGAACGGGACCGGAACGGCGCCGGGCTGCTCGCCGTCCTCCTGCGTGCGCGGCTGCCTCCACGCGGGATGCTTGCCCTCATAGGTGCAGTGGATCTTCCGGCCGTCGGTCGCGAGGACCCCGATCCATTGGGCGTCGCCGTATCCGGTGCGGACGACAGCGCCGGGCAGGAACAGTTCGGTCACGGTCATCTCGGTCGGCGTCTCGTCATCGGTGCCGCGACGGATCGCGATCACGTCGCCGTCGTACAGGTCGCGGACGAAGCACGGCTCGAAGCCTGCTCCCGCGAGCATCGTCTCGACCTCGTCGCTGAACCTTGTGACTCGCATCCCGTGACCTCTTCCTCTCGCGCACCCGCACGTACTGCGCGCGCGTAAAGTCCTACCGTAGGTCACTCGTACGTACGAGGCAACATGTCAACATCCCCCCGCGTGTCGCTGGTAAGATCAGCGCTGTACGGCAGTTGGCGTAATGGCCCGGGTGACCGGGAGCTGCTCGCACATCGCATCGGCACTGTCCGGACAGGTTGGCCGAGAGACTTACTGCGAGGGGTTAGCGCACCGGTCATGGGACCGGAGGACGAGGTTCGATTCCTCGACTGCCGACTTGACCAGCACAGGGACAGACGACCGCTACGCTGAGCACATGCCGATCGACCTCACTGCGCTGATCGACCCCCACGGGCAACTCGCGAAGCACAGGCAACTCGCCGCCGCCATCCGAGACGCCATCGACGACGGTCGACTCGCGCCAGGGGAAGAGCTACCCAGCGAGCAAGACCTGAGGAACGCGACCGGCATGTCCCGCGACTCCATCCGCAAAAGCGTCCAACTGCTCGCGGGGGAGGGGCTCGTCGTCGTCCGGCACGGCGCACGCACCAAGGTCTCCGAAGCGCCACCCGAGCGCAGCATCAACGCCGACCGGTACGCCAAAGAGCTGCGCCGCCTCAAGTCCGGCGAACCCCACCCGCTCACCTCCGCGTTCACCGAAGACCACGGCATCACCTGGGCCGAATACACCGTCGAAATGGTCGTCGCCAAAGAACACGCCACAGCCGAAGACGCGCGCCGCCTCCTCGTACCAGAAGGCACCGACATTCTTCGCCGCCGGTTCACCAAGTACGCCAAAGGGGAACCCGTCGAGTTGCAGCGGTCCGCGATCCCGTGGGAGTTGGCCGGCGAGACACCCGTCGCCAGCCCCGGCAAGCAGCCGTGGCCGGGCGGCACGATCGCCGAGCTCTACTCGCTCGGGCTCGAGGTCACGAAGGTCACGCACGACGCGAAGGCCCGGACCCCGCGGGACGAAGAACGCCGTGCGCTGGGCATGGAAACACCCGGACCCGTGTTCGACATGGTCCGGGTGTTCTGGGTGGGGGATCGGCCCGTGGAAGCTTCACGGGTCATCGCGCCGGGGGAGCGGAACGTGTTGCACTACGAGGTGGAGCTCGACCTCACCGAGGAATGACTGGTTCGCTCATCCTGCCAACGTAGACCGGTTCCGGCGGTCCTTGGCGGTCGTGGCCCCACCCTTGCTCGGCTTCGGCGGTGGTGGCGGGTAGCCAGGTTGGCCGGGCTTCGGCTGACCAGCGTCGATCGCGCGGTACCCGCCACGACCGGGCGGAAGGTTGTATCGGCTCATGCCTCCTCCTATGTGCAGGTTTGGCGATTACCCCCCAACCTGGCACGAAGTTTTCGGGCCGACAGTTCCGGGGGGATTGGTCATCAGCCATCTGCGCTCTCGTCGTCGCAGTACCCGCCTTGCTGCACGTACGGGATGTGCAACTTCCCGGCCGCGGCACGCAGATCCGCTTCCGGCACCTGCGTGCGAGTCGTCGGGCCGCCGAACGTATTCACGTACACGATCTGCATACCCAGCATCCGGGTTGGCGGGTTCTCCCGGAACGCCGTCCACGGCATCACGTCCCCCGCGTTTCCCTCCTTCACGTTGCACGACCGACAGAGCATGCCGCGAGTCAGCCCCGTGTCCCAGTCGTGGTCCTCAACCAGAGATCCCCAGTCCGGAACAGCGCACACCGCGCAGCGGCCGTCCTGCCACAACCGCAGAAGGTCGTCATCGGAAGGGGGCGCGCGGTGCACCTGATGCCACTCCGCGACAAGCTCCTCGCGGGTCGCCACGGGCCAGGTGTGGCACGCCGGCACGTCACTCACGATGCCTCCTCGTCGTCGCCGTTCAACCATGCGGCGAGCTTGTAGCCCGGGAACTTGTCCAGCCTGCCCCGGTTCCGCTTGTACCGCATCGTCGTATCCAACGACTTGTGCCCCACCGCGTCCTGCACTTCCTCGACCATCGCGCCAGCATCCAGCGACAACGTCACGAACGCATGCCGCAACGAGTGAGGCGACACCTTCTCCCCGTGCGGAACCTTCGCCGCGACAGCCACCTGCTTCACAATCCGCTGCACCTGCCGCGGTGAGATCCGCCCCTGCCTCGTCACGATCAACGGCCCGCTCGTGCGCCCATCCAGGTACGCCTCCAGCGCAGCGACAGCACCCGCCACCAACACGATCCGCTGCCGCGCACCGCGCTTCCGGGTCACATCCAACGTGAAGTGACCACGCTCGTGACCCAGATCCCCGACATCCGACATCACCAACTCGTTGACCCGGATCCCCGTCAGCATCAGCACCGAGATGACCGCCAACTCGCGCGGGCCGAACTCGCCGGCCGCCTTGATCACGGCCCGCGCCTCATGCTCATCGAGGCCGAACGTCGTCGAATGGGACGAGTCCACATTCGGCCGCTTCACGTGCGCCGTTGGGGAGCGGTCCAGCACCTCCTCCTGCACCAGGTACTCGTACCACGACGACACGCCAGATAGGCGGCGGGCAACGCTCGGGTCATGCCGGGCCTCGTAGCCGCAGTACCGCTGTCTCCACGCGTCAAGGTGCACCCTGATTGCCAGCAGGGGATCCAGATCGATCTCCTCGCAGAACTTCAGCCACATCTTCATGTCCCGCGCGTAGGCCCGCCGCGTGTGAGGGCTGTCGTACCCGGCGAGCCAGGACGCGACCAGCACCTGCACGCGCCGCGTCGGGCCGTACTGGGCGACCTCGGCGGCAAGGGAGGAGACCGGGACCAGATCGCTCACGGCGCAATGCCTTCCGTCCAGTGCGGGTTTGCGGCGCGGAATTCGCGATACGCCTCCGACTCGCCCAGGCCCATGAAGTGGTACGGCCCGCCAACAGCGGACTCGTTCACCATCGGCACCATGGGGCAGCCCGTCAGGTTGCGGACCATCTGGTCGAACACCCACTGCTTGTGGTGGCCGCCGTCGTACCGGGCGCACTCGGCGGCGATGTCGAGCGCGCCGGCGACGTTGGGCTGCTCGGGCGCGGGGTGGGCGACGATCTGGAATCCTCCCTCTTGCAGCGCGCGGATGATCTTGTCTCCGCCCTGGTGGTCTCGCGGCATTGCCTCGCCGTCGTGCAGTTCCTCGTGGCGTGCGGTCAGTGTGTTGATGACGATGTCGCGGGCGTGCTGGTTGCTCATTTCATGCTCGCTTTCTCTGCGTATTTGAAGTCCGGTTTTTGTTTATGAGAAGAAGCTGAGTGGCAGATAATATGCATTATCAGACTAGATATTTGAAACGGTTCAGCCAGCTTGGTTAGGAGAAGAACACTTTCCATAACCTATTGGTCGTTTCATGAAGCACCGCCCGTTCGCCAGTTGCGGCCTCCTCGGGAAACGTGGTCGCCGCCATGCCCCGGAGACTTGATGCAGGGGATGTGACTGGCGTCAGGGTGCGTAGCGTCGCAGTCCGCGTGGAGCTCCCGCTTCACGGCGGCGGCCGCGGCCTCAACCATCCGGGTCCGCGTGTCCTCCTCGATCAACGGGGCGACGGCGCCAAGCACTGCCTGCGCCAACTCGATAGCCCGGTCGCGGCGGAACTGCCGGATCAGCCCGGCGTGATTCTCGATCGTCTCGTCGAACGCCGCCGGGTCGATCGCCACGGCAGCCGGGGAGACGTACTGCTCGAACCGCCCGCTCAGGTCACTCATCGTCGACCTCCACGATCCGGCCCATCCATGCCGAAATGAACACGAGCAGGATGCCTCCAAGTCCTAGGACCCAATGCAGCACTCCGCTCCGACCCGTGAGGCAGTACGCCACTACGCCCGCGATGCCGACGACCAGAAGCACCCGACCAATCAGGTTGTGGATCACGACTGCTCACCGCCAGCCAGCAGGGCATCTGCGAGGGCGAGGGTGTCGGGCTGCGGCTTGAACAGGGGAGCGCCACCGAACGCACGCGGGCTGCGGGTCAGCCGCTCCGCCTCGGCGCGGAGGATCTTGGCGATCAGCTTGCCCTTCTCGGGATCCAGGGAGGCGATGTAGCGGCCATCAGTGGTCGAGACGTCGACCGCGGCCACCATCCCGCGCGTCGTGCTGACGATCTTGTCGTTGATCACATCAGCGCGTCCTGCTTCACCGGTCGCGACCGCGCGCCACGGCCCCTCGGTCGCTTCCCCTGCCCGCTTGTCGAGCAGGTCAGCGGCAGCGAGCAGGTGATCCGCCGGCGCGGTCACGACTCGGCCCCGTTGAGCTCGGCCTGGGCCTCCGTGTACGCCGCCATGAACCGCTCGACATGCTCGGCATACGTGTCTTCGCCGGTCTCCTCGTCGCACTCAATCCCCTTGTGCAGGTCGTAGTCGGCGAACGAGATCACCTTGCGGAGCGCCTTGTCGACCGCGGCACGATCCAGGCTCGGCGCTTCGGCCGCGCTCAGATTCTCGCGCAAGGCGACCGTGTCTTCGTCCTCCATCACGGCGATCAGTTCGTCGAGCCGCGGCCGCGGTACCCGGTTGAGTGCGAAGCGGAAGAACATGTCTCGCATCTCCGCGAGGCGCTCAGCGTGATACAGCTCGACAGCGCGCTCGTACGCGTCGCTCACGCCGAGGCCTTCCCCGCGAGCAGCTCCAGCACCGCGTCAGCCGCGGCACCCAGTGCGATCTCGTCCTGATCCGCGAATGCGTTGAGCGGCCGGAGCGCGTCCTTCAACTCACCCCAGGTGACATCCGGGTGGGACGCGACCACCGGCCGGTCGGACGGCCCAACCGTGTCGGTCAACAGCTGCAGGTGCCGAGCCTCCATGCTGCACACCCGACCGTGCTCGATGTCGCGGACAACGACCTGCGCCCGGTCCGGGCCGTCGAGGTGACTGAACGGCAGGAACACGTCCTGGATCTCGACCTTCGCGCCCGTCGCGATCTCGGTCGTGCCGTGGCTGTTCGTCCCCGCGAGCAGGGTCTTGGCGGTGCGGCCTACGTGCTTCGCCTCGATGACGATCATTCTGTTCTCCTTCTTCGGGTGTTTGCAGTCTGTCGAGAAGCGCCCCCAGTTCCCTCCCCCCGATCTGTGGGGGAACTAGGGGCGCTCCGTGGAGAGGCCAGGGCGCCGGGCCGGTGAGGGGATGTGGGGTTCGGCACCGACGCCCTGACCGGTCTAGTTGGGCGGGTTGTCCCAGAGGCGCTCCGACGGCAACGGCCGGCCAGGCTGGTCGCCCACGGGGTCGTTCGTCACCCGCAGCCCGGCGAACCGGCGAGCCATCGCCTTCGCGTACCGCTGGGCCAGCTCCGGCTCCGCGGTGTAGTCCGCGATCACGTACCGGCCGAACCAGACCCGGACCCGACGCTTCTGCTCCTGCTGCTCGACTCGCTCTGCTACCTGCTCGCTCATCTCTGACTCCCCTTCGTCCGGGTCGGGCACTGCTGCTCCCCAGTTGGTGATGCTCGGTTGCTTGTTGGTTTTGCGTGGCCTCAGGTGCGCGGTGAAGCGATCACCGCTCCCGATCCCTTGCGGGGGTTCGGGTTTCCGTTGCTGTCGAACGCCGGCCGCTTCGGGCCGCTCGTCCGGGTGAGCTTTACGGGGCGGGTGTCCTTGGTGCTCATCTCGTCCTCCGAGGCTGGCTGGTTACCGATGACCCCACCCTGCACCAACTTGTTGCAACAAGTCAACAAGTCAAGCCAAACATGTTCAAAGAAGCCAACAAGTTGCTACGCTCACGCCATGGCCCTCAAGCTCAACGAGCAAGTCGTCACGCGCATCAAGCCCCACCCGCCCCTACGCGACCAGCTCGCCGACCACATCCGGCAAGCCATCGCCACCGGCGACCTCCAGCCCGGCGACACCATCCCCAGCGAGCCGAAGATCGAAGCCGCCACGCGCATCAACAGGTCCACCGTCCGGTTCGCGCTGAAGGCACTCGCCGACGAAGGCCTCATCGTCCGCTCCCACGGGAAACCCACCACCGTCGCCGAAGCGCCACCCGTCCGGGAAATGTCCACCGGCCGATACCGCAAGCAACTCGCCGACCTCCGCGCAGGGATCCGCGAAGACACCGCGGCCTTCGTCACCGACCACGGCGCCACCTGGGACGACTTCACCGTCGATGCCGAGTACAGCGAAGAGGTCGCCACCGACGAAGACCAGCGGCGACTCGGCATCCGCGCCGGCAGCAAAGTCATCCGGCGACGGCTCGTGAAGCGGCTCAAGGGTGAGCCGATCGAGATCCAGCGATCCGCCGTCCCGCTCAAGTTTGCCAAGGGGACCGTGCTGGCAGACCAGAGGGCTCAGCCCTACCCGGGCGGCACCCTCGCCGAGCTGTACGACGCTGGGCTTATCCCCGACGGCGCGGAGGTCAGCGCAGACCACGAAGCCAAGGGGCGCATGCCGAACACCACCGAACGCCGACTCCTCCAGATGGAGACAGCCGGCCCGGTGTGGGACATCGTCAGAGTGTTCTCAGTCGACGGCGTACCCGTCGAAGTCAGCAGGGTCATCGCGCCGATGGCGCGGAACGTGCTGCGCTACGAGACAGACTTGAGCTGAGCCTGGATGCGGGCAGCCTCGCGAGACTTCGCTGCGGCGGTCGCCTCCAGTTCGGCAACGATCCTCTCCGACCGCTCGACCTGGAACGCCAGAGCCTCCCGGTCATCCGGGTTCGCCTCCAACGCGGCACGATGGGCGCGGAGGTTCTCCAGCTCGCGGACCGCAGCGGCAGCATCGGCGTTCGCCTCGGCGATAAGCTCAGCGGCAGTGGCGCTCGGTTCGTAGTGGCCCATGGCCCGAGGGTAAGAGCCATGTTGCAACAAGTCAACAACGCTCGAATCGTGTTCCGTGCCCGTTCCGTCAGGCTCCCGCTGTTCCGTGGCTGCTCCGTCCGCCATGAGTGCCCAGTTGCATCCAGTCGTGTCCAGTCGCATCCGCATAACCGCAGGTCAGAGCCACCCGGTGCCTGCCAAGCGTAAGGAGATAGCGTTATCCGCATGTTGCTCAGGATCTTCACCGAACCGCAGCAAGGCGCCTCGTACGACGATCTGCTGGCGGTCGCGCGCAAGACGGAGGAGTGCGGCTTCGACGCGTTCTTCCGTTCCGACCACTACCTGGTGATGGGAGACCAGGACGGCCTCCCTGGTCCGACCGACGCGTGGATCACGCTGGCCGGCCTCGCCCGTGAGACGAGCCGGATCAAGCTCGGCACGCTCGTCAGCTCGGCGACCTTCCGCAACCCCGGCGTGCTGGCGATCTCGGTCGCGCAGGTGGACCAGATGAGCGGCGGGCGCGCCGAGCTCGGCCTCGGCGCGGGCTGGTACGAGGCGGAGCACGCGGCGTACGGGCTCGACTTCCCGGACACGCCGGGGCGGTTCGACCTGCTGACCGAGCAGCTCGAGCTGATCACCGGGCTGTGGGACACGCCGCTGGGGGAGACGTACGACTTCGCCGGCGAGCACTACCAGCTGAAGGACTCCCCGGCGCTGCCGAAGCCGGTGCAGCAGCCGCACCCGCCGGTCATCGTCGGTGGCGCGGGTAAGAAGCGGACGCCCGCCCTCGCGGCGAAGTACGCGGCCGAGTTCAATGCGGGCTTCCGGTCGGTCGAGGAGACGAAGCTGCTCTTCGATCGGGTTCAGGAGGCGTGCCGGGCGATCGGGCGCGATCCGCAGACGCTGGCGCTCTCCACTGCCCACACCGTTGTCGTGGGCAAGGACGACGCGCAGGTGAAGCAGCGGGCCGCGGCGATCGGCCGTGACGCCGACGAGCTGATCGAGAACGCCGTCGCCGGTACTCCGGCGCAGGTCGTCGAGCGGCTGGGCCGATTCGCCGAGGCGGGTTCGCAGCGGCAGTACGTCCAGATCATGGACCTCGCGGACCTCGACCACCTCGACCTGATCGCCGCCGAGGTCCTCCCGCAAGTCTCCTGAATCAGCCCCTCGCCGGCCGCCGCATCAGTACCCCGGTCAGGGCGTACAGCGCGGCGGACCCGGCGAGGGCGAGCGGCAGACCGCCGACATCGGCAACCAACGCGATCAACAACCCGCAGATGACCGCGCCCAGGTACTCGGCCTGCGCGAGGAACGAATGCGTCGTAGCCCGTACTTCGCTCGTCGTGCGCGCGTTGACCCAGATCGTCGCGATCAGCCGGGTCAGCGGCGCGGCGATCCCCGAGACGACCACGAGCGCCAAACTCCCGCTGACCGCGTCCGGCGCGAACGCGAGCACCGCCATCCCAACTGCCCCGACAGCTGCGGAAACACCATAGGAGTGGCGCGCGTGCTCCCCATCGAGCCGCTTCTCCACAGCGCGCAGCACGACGGCGCCAACCACGAGCGCCACGAACCCGAGCACGGTGAACCAGACGATCGGATCAAGCTCGGGTAGTCCCAGCTCGACCAGTTGCTTCGGCGCAAGGCGCCCGCCGGCATTGACAGCCCCGTTGATCAGGAACGTGGCCAGGAAGATCCGCAGGATCTCCGGGCTCCGGCGTACCAGCATGAGACCGCGGCGGAAGATCGCCCACGATGCCGACCACCGCGCGACGCGGGTCGGCACGAACCGCTCCTCGGTGAACCGGAACGCGACATAGAACGCCAGCAGCAGCATCGCCGAGCCGGCGAGCACGATCGCGATGTCGCGCCGGGTCGCCCACGCCAGCGCGCCGATCCCGAGGAGTCCCACCGCCGCGCCGCTCAATTGAGCCCGGGCCGCTCGGGACAGGACAGCCGAGATCCGATCCGGCTGGTCCAGCTCGTCAGTGATCCAGGCGATGTCCGATCCACTCGCAAACGTCCACGACAACCCCCACAGCACCTGCGTCCCGAGCAGCAGCGGGAACGAGGTGACCAGCCCGGTGGTGAGCATCGCGGTACCCATCAGCACCTGCGACAGCACCAGCGACCACTTCCGGCTGATGGTGTCGGCGAGTACTCCGGCCGGCACCTCGCTCACGAGCGCGAACAACCCATGCGCGGATCCGATGAGCACAAGCTCGGACGCGGTCAGTCCGGCGTCGACCACCAGGTAGACGCTGGCGACCAGCCACCAGCCGCGGTGCAGAGCCGCCCGCATCCACGTCCATCGGACGAAGGCAGTGACCAGGCGGCGTTGGTACTTCGTTCGGCTCAAGGTGGCCAGCAGTCCAGCAGCACACGCCGTACCCGGGCAACCGAATTCGGCGGGCGTGGCGGGTTGTCGGGAGATCGCGGGCGTGATGCGGTGAACTGGGTGCGACCTGGTGACTCGATGTCGTGTATCTTGATGTCGAGAGACATTGTGGAACGGGAACAGTTAGGGCAGCCTGATCTCCCGGCCGGGCCGGCGGCTCGGCAGGATGTGCTTCAGCGGAACAGGACCGGATAGAGGAGCAGGTTGATGGCCAGCGTCGACAGCTTCGGTGCCAAGGGTGCACTCGAGGTCAACGGACAGTCGTACGAGATCTTCAGGTTGGCGGGAATCGAGGGCGCGGAGACGCTGCCCTACTCCCTCAAGGTGCTGCTCGAGAACCTGTTGCGCACCGAGGACGGCGCGAACATCACCGCCGACCACATCACCAAGCTCGGCAGCTGGGACCCGAACGCGGCCCCCGAGACCGAGATCCAGTTCACCCCGGCGCGGGTGATCATGCAGGACTTCACCGGCGTGCCGTGTGTCGTCGACCTGGCCACCATGCGCGAGGCGGTCGCCGAGCTCGGTGGCGACCCGGCCAAGATCAACCCGCTGGCCCCGGCGGAGCTCGTCATCGACCACTCGGTCATCACCGATGTCTTCGGTCGCCCGGACGCGTTCGAGCGCAACGTCGAGTTCGAATACCAGCGCAACGGCGAGCGGTACCAGTTCCTGCGCTGGGGCCAGACCGCCTTCGACGACTTCAAGGTCGTCCCGCCCGGCACCGGCATCGTGCACCAGGTCAACATCGAGCACCTGGCGCGCACAGTGATGGTCCGCGACGGCGTGGCCTACCCGGACACCTGCGTCGGCACCGACAGCCACACCACGATGGTGAACGGCCTCGGCGTGCTCGGCTGGGGCGTCGGCGGTATCGAGGCGGAGGCGGCCATGCTCGGCCAGCCCGTCTCGATGCTGATCCCGAAGGTGGTCGGCTTCAAGCTGTCCGGCTCGGTGCCGCCCGGAGCGACCGCGACGGACGTCGTCCTGACCATCACCCAGCAGTTGCGCAAGCACGGTGTGGTCGGCAAGTTCGTCGAGTTCTACGGCGAGGGCGTCGCGGCGGTGCCGTTGGCCAACCGCGCCACCATCGGCAACATGAGCCCGGAGTTCGGCTCCACCTGCGCGATCTTCCCGATCGACGACGTCACCCTGGACTACCTGCGCCTCACCGGCCGGCCCGACCAGGACGTCGCGCTGGTCGAGGCGTACGCCAAGGAGCAGGGCCTGTGGCACGACCAGTCGGTCGAGCCCCGTTTCTCGGAGTACCTCGAGCTCGACCTGTCCACCGTCGTACCGTCGATCGCCGGCCCGAAGCGGCCGCAGGACCGGGTCGCTCTGAGCGAGTCCAAGGAAGCCTTCCGCGGGGCGCTCACCGACTACGCGACCGAGGAGCTCGACGTCGACCCGTCGGAGATCGGCAGCTTCCCGGCCAGCGACGCGCCGAACGGCCACGGCAACGTCAACGACGAACCGCACGTGCCGCACGGCGCCAACGGCCGCCCGTCGAAGAAGACGAAGATCAGCATGAACGGCCAGGAGGTCGAGCTCGACCACGGCCATGTCGTGATCGCCAGCATCACCTCCTGCACCAACACCTCGAACCCGTCGGTGATGCTCGCCGCCGCGCTGCTGGCGAAGAACGCCGTCGACAAGGGCCTGGCGAGCAAGCCCTGGGTCAAGACGTCACTTGCGCCCGGCTCCAAGGTCGTCACCGACTACTACGAGAAGGCCGGCGTCACGCCGTACCTGGAGAAGCTCGGCTTCCACCTGGTCGGCTACGGCTGCACCACCTGCATCGGCAACTCGGGCCCGCTGCCCGAGGAGGTCTCGGCGGGCGTGCAGGAAGCCGACCTGGCCGTCGTCTCGGTGCTGTCCGGCAACCGCAACTTCGAGGGCCGGATCAACCCGGACGTGAAGATGAACTACCTCGCGTCGCCGCCGCTGGTGATCGCCTACGCGCTGGCCGGCACGATGGACTTCGACTTCGAGACCGATCCGCTGGGCCAGGACACGGACGGCAACGACGTGTTCCTGAAGGACATCTGGCCGGCCGCGGACGAGGTGGAGAAGGTGATCGCCTCCTCGATCAACAAGGAGATGTTCACCAAGGACTACGCCGACGTGTTCGCCGGTGACGAGCGCTGGCAGTCGCTGCCGACGCCTGAGGGCAAGACGTTCGACTGGGACGCCGACTCGACGTACGTGCGCAAGCCTCCGTACTTCGACGGTATGGCGAAGGAGCCGTCGCCGGTCACCGACATCGCCGGCGCCCGAGTGCTCGCCAAGCTCGGCGACTCGGTCACCACGGACCACATCTCCCCGGCCGGTTCGATCAAGGCCGACAGCCCGGCCGGCCAGTACCTGGCCGAGCACGGCGTGGACCGCAAGGATTTCAACTCGTACGGCTCGCGCCGGGGCAACCATGAGGTGATGATCCGGGGCACGTTCGCCAACATCCGGCTGCGCAACCAGATCGCGCCGGGCACCGAGGGCGGCTTCACCCGCGACTTCACCAAGGACGACGCGCCTGTCACGTCGATCTACGAGGCCGCGGAGTCGTACGCCGAGGCCGGTACGCCGCTGGTGATCCTGGCCGGCAAGGAGTACGGCTCCGGGTCGTCCCGCGACTGGGCCGCGAAGGGTACGGCGCTGCTCGGCGCGAAGGCGGTCATCACCGAGTCGTTCGAGCGGATCCACCGGTCGAACCTGATCGGTATGGGCGTCCTGCCGCTGCAGTACCCCGAAGGCGAGAACGCGGAGTCCCTCGGCCTGACCGGCGAGGAGACCTTCGACATCACCGGTGTGGTGGCGCTGAACGACGGCGAGATCCCGCGCACCCTGCACGTCAAGGTCACCGGCACGGACGGCTCGGTCAAGGAGTTCGACGCGGTCCTGCGCATCGACACCCCGGGCGAGGCGGACTACTACCGCAACGGCGGCATCCTGCAGTACGTGCTCCGCTCCCTGCTCGCCGCCTGACCTGTGAAGTGAGCAACCCCCTGTACGGCGTACGTCGTATGGGCTGATTCCGACCGAGAGGCCGCCCAGCAGCATGGATCTTCACATCCTGCTGCTGGGCGGCCTCGCTGTCGTGGTGGCCGCGATGGTCCAAGGGACCCTCGGGCTCGGGCTGTCGCTGGTGGCCGCGCCGGTGGTGGCCTTGCTCGACCCGACTTTGATGCCGGGGGCCATGCTCGTGCTCGGCATGGTGATGCCTTCGATGACGCTGGCGCACGAGTGGCGGCACGTCGCGTGGCGTCAGGCAGGCTGGCTGACGGGTGCTCGGGTCGCGACCACTCCGCTAGGTGTACTCGTGCTCGCCTGGGTGCCGGCCCGGGCGATCGGCGCTGTGGTCGGCGTCGTGGTGCTAGGGGCTGTGGCGCTCACGGCCTGGCGTCTCAAGCTGCGGCCGAGTCGGCGTGGCCTGATTGTCGCGGGAGCCGTCGCCGGAGTGTCCGGTACGGCGGCGTCGATCGGCGGGCCGCCTGCCGCGGTGGTGCTGCAGCATGAGCAAGGGCCGCGCCTGCGGGCGACTCTGGCCGCGTTCTTCTTCGTCGGCTCGATCGTGTCCCTCTCCGCCCTCGCCGTCGGCGGGCAGCTCACGCACCACCAACTCCTGTACGGCGCCTCGCTCATCCCGGGCCTGGCCATCGGCTTCGCGCTGGCGGTTCCTCTGCAACGGCGCCTGCACGGCCCTCGTCTCCGCCAGGCGGTGCTGCTCCTCGCCGCACTCTCCTCGATCGTCGTGATCATCCGGTCGATCGCCTGAGCGGGTCGCTTCACTCGGTCGATGTTCGGAAACTGTCGGACCGGCGCGTTTTACTGAGCTATGGCCGTCCAGGAGCGGGAGCATCCGCGCGAGGTGATCCGAGGATCGTGCGCGAAGCACGGGACCGACGAGGTGATCGACTGGTGTGTCGCACTGCTGACGAGCGAGGTCTCGCCGGAGGAGGCGTTCGGCCCGCTGCTGCCGAAGCTGAAGTGGATCACGGGGCCGTCGGCCGGCGGCTGGGCGTCGCTCGACCCGGTCAACTTCTACTGGGTCCGGGTCTGGGCCGCTCGGGCCTTCCTCTACGTCTGGCGTGACGACGTGGTCGACGCGTTGCTCGTCGCGGCCGACGACCCCGCCTGGCGGGTCCGCGAGCACGTCGCGCGCATCACGGCACAGCGCGAGCTCGGCCAACTGGTCGACTCACTCCTGCCGATGCTCGACCACGAACTGCCTCGCGTCCGCGCGGCCGCAGTACGGGCTATCGGCGCAGCCGGCGAGTTCGAGCATGCCGAGGCTGTGGTCGAGATGCAGGACGACCCCGACCAGGCCGTCCGGGCCGCCGTCGAACGCGCCCTCCAGCGACTGGAGACCCGCCTGGACCGCCCGGTGACCTGAGACCTACCCCTCCAGTGCCTGGCGGAGTTTCGTCGCGTACTCCGCGGCCTCGGCGTCGTCGGCGTACTTGGTGCGGGGCCAGAAGAAGCCGCGCAGACCGTCGCCCTTGGTCCGCGGTACGACGTGGACGTGCAGGTGCGGCACGGACTGCGAGACCACGTTGTTCACGGCAACGAACGACCCCTGCGCGGAGTACGCCGTACGGACCGCGGCAGCGACCGATCGGGCGGCGCCGAACAGCGGGACGATCAACTCGTCCGGCATCTCCACCATCGTCGCGATGTGCTCGCGCGGGACCAGCAGGGTGTGGCCCTTGAACACCGGACGGACGTCCAGGAAGCCGACCACCTCGGGGGTGTCGAGCACGAGGTGCGCGGGGGTGGAGCCGGCGATGATCGAGCAGAACAGGCAGTCCGCCATCAGCCGAGCTTCTCGTCCACGAAGCACCAGCGCCAGTTCTCACCCGGCTCGAAGCTCCGCATCACCGCGTGCTGGGTGCTCGAGAAGTGCTTGCTGGCGTGGCGCCCCTGCGAGGAGTCGCAGCAGCCGACGTGGCCGCAGCCCAGGCACAGCCGCAGATGCACCCAGGTGCTGCCGTCGACGAGGCACTCCTCGCAGCCCTCGGGCGTGTTGGGGGTGAGCACCATCGGAGCCTTCTCCAAGTGCTCACAGGCGCCGGCCGGCGACGGCGGTACGCGAAGATCCTCTGACTGTCCGCCGACGTCGTCGGCCTCTGCCCGGTCCAAGATGGACTCCTCGATGTCGAGTGCGATCTGGGCCCGTTGCAACACCTCGTCGGCGACGAGGCCCTCGTCCCGGACCTTCAGGATGTGTTCCCGCTCAGCCTGCAGCATCGCGGTTCTGAGCCGACGATAAGCCTCGCTGGGCGTTTCGTACTCCGTCTCGGGCCGTCCGAGCCGCTCCCAGGCCGCTAGGGCCCGGGCCTCACCGCGCTGCCGGAGCAGGTCGATCACCTCTGGCGGGTCGTCCGGACCGGCGATCCGGTCGAGTTCCTCCTCGCCCGCCTTGTGCGCGCCCTGCAGGACCGCCGCCTCCTGGAGCGCGTCCTCGGCGGGATCGGGGCCCGGCAGCCGCATCATGCGGACCAGCCAGGGCAGCGTCGAGCCCTGCAGCAGCAGCGTCCCGGCGGTCACGATCAGGGCTATGAAGACGAGCACCTCACGGTGCGGCGTGCTCTGCGGAAGGATGAACACGGCGGCCAGCGTGACCACGCCGCGCATCCCGGCCCAGGAAATGATCGCCAGGCTCTGCCAGCTCACCGGTCCGGGCCGGGACCGGCCGAGGATCCGCCGGGACAGGTAGGTCGTCGGGAAGACCCAGATCGGCCGGAGCAGGACGACTGCCAGGAAGACCCCGATGGTGGTCATTGCGATGGTCCCGGCCGACAGCGGGCTCCTCGAGACGTCGTCCAGGATCCAGCGGGTCTGCAGCCCGATCAGCAGGAACACGGTGTTCTCGAGCAGGAACTGGATGGTCCGCCAGTTGGTCCGTTCGGAGATCCGGGAGGCGGCCGACTGGATGACCGGCGCCTTGTGGCCGAGGATCAGGCCCGTCACCACGACCGCGAGCACCCCGGAGGCGTGCACGTAGTGGTTCTCGGCCGCGACGTAGGCGATGAACGGAGCGGTCAGGCTGAGCGTGGTGTCGAGCACCGGATCCGTGAACCGTTTGCGGACCTTGGCCAGCACGATCGCGACGAGGAAGCCGATGAGTACGCCGCCGCCGGCCGCGCGGAGGAAG
This sequence comes from Kribbella qitaiheensis, assembly GCF_042657745.1. Lineage (GTDB taxonomy): Bacteria > Actinomycetota > Actinomycetes > Propionibacteriales > Kribbellaceae > Kribbella > Kribbella qitaiheensis. The sequence continues at coordinate 109,236 of NZ_JBHSKE010000077.1, forward strand.
TCGAGACCGACCTCCAGGACCGTGGGCGTCACCGCGGCGGCCGCGAGCGCGGTCCGCAGGCAGACCAGCGCGGTCGCGTCGTTCACCAGGCTCTCGCCCTCGAGGATCGTCACCACCCGGCGGGGGAGTCCGACCTTCTTCGCGATCGCCGTGGCGGCGACCGCGTCCGGGGGAGCGACGACGGCGCCGATCGCGAAGGCGGCCCAGAGCGGGAGCCGTTCCTGACCATCGGCCTCGGCGCCTACGTTGAACAACCAGTACGCGACCAGGCCCACGCCCACGGTGGTGAACGCCACCAGGCCGACGGACAGCAGCCCGATCGACCGGCGGTGCTTGGAGAAGTCGACCAGGCTGGTCTTGATCGCCGCCGAGTACAGCAGCGGGGGCAGGAACCCGACCAGCACGACCTCGTGGGACAGCTCGACCCGCGGAATGAACGGCAGGTACGAGAGCCCGATGCCGACGACGACCAGGAGCAGGGGAGCCGAGATCCCGATCCGCCGGGCGAGCGCCGCACCAGCCGCGACCACGGCGACCAGGGCAACGATCTCGATCGCGATATCCACCGGCACAGTCTGGCAGCCCGGCGACCCCGCTCGTGACCTGGTTCGCCCACAGCGGAGCGCGGGCTCCGCGAACGGGTGGGGGCGTGATCTGTTCTCCCGGCCCGCGGTCGTCTAGCGTGTGCGCACCGGAACAACATGATCACTGGGGGTCATAGATGCGCCGCCGCCACGCCGCCTTCCGAGTCACCGCCGCCCTGACCTTGCTCGCCTCCGCGACTCTCCTGCCGGCCACCGCCCAGGGTGCGAGCAGCGCTGTCGTGACGACCAACGGCTGCGTCGCGAGCGTCCCAGAGCCCGGTACTGCGACCCCGGTGCGGATCTGCTACTCGCTGTTCCAGCCCGAGGGCGCATCCGCCCGGAAGACCGTGCCGCTGATCTTCCACAGCCACGGCTGGGGTGGCAGCCGGACCAAGGACCCTGCCGCGTTCAAGTCCTGGCTCGACGCCGGGTACGGAGTACTGAGTTTCGATCAGCGCAGCTTCGGCGAGAGTACGGGCGTCGCGCACGTGATGAACCCGGATCTCGAAGGCCGCGACGTGATCAAGCTGGTCGACTTCGTGGCAGGCCTGGACTGGGTGACCAAGCAGCGGCCGGGCGATCCGCTGATCGGCGCGATCGGCGGTTCGTACGGAGGCGGGTATCAGTTCGCCGGCGCGTTCACCGAGTTGCGGGACAAGGGCAGGACGCGGTTCGACGCGCTCGCGCCCGAGGTCACCTGGTGGGACCTCAAGCAGAGCCTCGCGCCGGACGAGGCGGCCCGGACGATGTGGCTGACCATCCTCTTCGCGGGCGGCGGCACGCATCTCCCGCCGGCGGTGTCCGCGAGCTTCGTCGCCCTGATCAGCACAGGCACCTGGCCGACCGGACAGGCCGGCCGCGACCTGGACGCGTTCTTCGCCAAGAACGGCCCGGCCTGGCACGTCAAGCACGGCCGCAAGCTGGACATCCCGGTACTGATCGGTCAGGGCAGCTCCGACAACCTCTTCAACCTGAACCAGGGGCTGCAGAACTTCGACAAGGCGCTCACCGCCAGTGCCCGGTCGCGCTCTCTCCTCGTCGGCTACAACGGCGGGCACGCGCTGCCGAGCGTGCTACCTCCCGGCTTCGCGACTCCGGGTGATCCCTGCTCGATCGCGCTCGGCAGCCCGAACTTCGGGGCGCTGTCCCAGCGCTTCATGGCGCTCAACCTCAAGAAGCAGGACAGCGACCTGTCGGGCTTCGGCCGGTACCACCTCGCAACCGCCGATGGTCGTTGCCTGACACAACGGAGCCTGGCGCCGAACAAGCGGTACCAGTTGGGCCGGATCGTGACGACCACTGGCCTCGGCGTACCGCTGAACCTCGAGGTGGCGAAGGGGCCGATCACCGTGGCCGGTATTCCGCGGCTGGAGGCCAGGGTGAGCACGCTGCTGCCGGACTCCGGCGCCTTCTTCGCACTGAGCGTCGGCACGACGCCGCTCGACGCGAAGATCGTGCAGAACAACACGATGCCGCTGCGCGAGAAGCGGGTCGTCCACCACGCCCGCCGGTCGATCGAACTGCCCGGCATCGCTGTCGACGTTCCGGCCGGGAAGTCGCTCTTCCTGACAGTTTCACCGGTCGCCGACATGTACGCCGGTCAGAACGGCCGCCTGCCGGCTCCGCTCACCCTGACCGACCCGACGCTGACCCTCCATCGGGTCCCGTGAAACATCGCGACCCGTGAAGGTCAGCGGACCTTGTCGAGGTAGGTCTTGTAGACGGTGAGGAACGGCTCCTCACCAGTGACCGCGATGACGAGCCAGTCGCAGGTCGCCTGGGCCTGCGCGATCACCTCGGGCGGGTAGCCGAACTGCACCTGGTGCTCGGCGAACTCGTCCTCGTCGTCCACGATGACCAATCCGTCGCGCTTCCGGATCACGTCGAGGTCGAGATCGACCATCGTGACGACGTCGTCGCTGAACTCCACCGGTGTGGTCACGTCGCAGTAGATCTCGGTCGACCGCGGCTCGTCGTTGAAGAGCGCGGTGAACCAGCGATCCCGGGGGAACAGTTGGACGTAGGCCTGCGGCTGGGACACCTCGGGCTCGGAACCACGCTGCGACACGGAGTTCGGCCGGGCACCGAGCCACAGGCCGTACTGGTCCTCGCCCAGGTACTCCATCCACTGGTGCCAGTGCAGTCTCTCGTCGTACTTGCGGTAGACCACCCGGACGTTGCGCATGGCGTCACCGTACCGGCGGCGACGGTCACCGCCGTACTGGATATCCTCACCGCATGCGGCGCATGCTCGTGACCGGGGGAGCCGGCTTCATCGGTGCGAACTTCGTGCACGACACGGTCCGCCGTGACGAGGACGTCGAGCTCACCGTGCTGGACAAGCTGACGTACGCCGGCAACCGGCGCAACCTCGATCCGGTGTCCGAGCGGATCACCTTCGTGCACGGCGACATCTGCGACGCCGACCTGGTCGACGACCTCGTCCGCGGTACCGAGCTGGTGGTGCACTTCGCCGCCGAGTCGCACGTGGACAACTCGCTGAACGACCCGTCGCCGTTCATCCGGACCAACATCGTCGGCACCTTCACCCTGCTGGAGGCGGTCCGCCGGCACGAGAAGCGGTTCCACCACATCTCCACCGACGAGGTGTTCGGCGATCTCCCGCTGGACTCGGAGGACCAGTTCACCGAGCAGACGCCGTACGACCCGTCCAGTCCGTACTCCGCGAGCAAGGCGAGCTCCGACATGCTGGTGCGCGCGTGGGTCCGCTCGTACGGCGTGGCCGCGACGCTGTCGAACTGCGCGAACAACTACGGCCCGTACCAGCACGTCGAGAAGCTGATCCCGCGCCAGATCACCAACATCCTGGTGGGCGACAAGCCGAAGCTGTACGGCACCGGCGAGAACGTCCGCGAGTGGACCCACGTCGACGACCACAACGACGCGGTGCACCGGATCATCGCCGACGGCCGGATCGGCGAGACCTACCTGATCGGGTCGGGCGACGAACGCAGCAATCGCCAGATCGTCGAGAAGATCCTCACACTGATGGACCTTCCCGCGGACGACTACCTCCTGGTCGACGACCGGCCCGGCCACGACCTGCGCTACTCCAACGACTCCACCAAACTGCGCACCGAACTCGGCTGGACCCCGACGTACCCGGACTTCGACACCGCCCTGGCCGCGACCATCGACTGGTACCGCGCGAACCCGACCTGGTGGAAGCCCCAGAAGACCGCCACCGAAGCGACGTACAAGCTCCTCGGCCGCTAGTTCTTTCGGCGTTACAGGTTCTGCACGTTGCTGCAACTTCTGGAATCTCTCTGGACGCACCCGCGCAGGTCATCAAAGATGATCCGGCCGCCCGGCTGCAGGAGCCTGGGACGGCTCTGTCCGGGAGGGCTGCATGACCAGGTGGGGAACGCCGCGACTTTGGCTGTCGAATTGGCGAACGGCAACTATCGGAGCCGTCGCGCTGGCAATCGCAACAGCAACAGGCCTCCAGGCCGCCGCGACCACGCTGGACGACCCGCCGGTCCCGCCGACGCCTCCGGTGATCACCGCGACCTACCACGGCACCGAGATCACCAACTGCCTCGACCAGACCGTCTGCCCGGAGACCGCAGTACTGGGTGAGTCGGTGACGTTCACCTTCACCGCCACCTCGCCCGACGTGGTCCGGCACCAGTACGGCTTCATCGGCACGGGAGCCGAGTCCGTCGACGGGAACACCGTCACAATCACGCTCGCGCCGCCGGACCAGGGCTGGAACAGGCTCGACGTTCAGAGCATCAACGAGATCGGCCAGTTCAGCACGACCGCGTCCTTCTTGTTCAACGTTGGGCCGCGGCCAGGACCAGTCGGTTCATGGGCCTTCGACGACGGCACCGGTACTACGGCCGCGGACGGCCCGGGCCTGACGCATCCCCTCGCCCTCGATGGTGGCGCGGCGTTCGACGGCAAGGGCCGAGTGAACGGGTCGGTGGCGCTCGATGGCGTGGACGACTTCGCGCAGGCCGGCGATGCGGTGGTCGACACGTCCCAGAGCTTCACCATCTCCGCTTGGGCGCGCCCGACGAACAGCACCAAGCGGGGCGTCGTCGCCGCGGTGACCGGTACTGACAGCAACGCCTTCGCCCTCTTCTACGACGCGGCCGCCAGGCGCTGGGTCTTCGCCCGCAGCTCCGCGGACGTCAAGAACCCGACTCTGTACCGCGCAGCGTCCAAGGAAGCTCCGATCAACGGTGCCTGGGCTCACCTGATCGGCACGTACGACGCCGTGACCGGCCGGCTGCAACTGTTCGTCAATGGACGGCTGCAGCAGTCGGCGACCTCCCCGACGACCCCCGCGTGGCGGGCCGCCGGTCCGCTGATGATCGGCCGGGGCAAGTACTCCGGTGCGCTCAGTGGCTCGTTCGCGGGTTCGCTCGACCAGATCAACCTCTGGCAGCGCGTCATCGTCGCCGACGAGATTCCCGATCTCGTGGATCCCCGGATCGGCTCGAGTGGCAACGACCGGATCGCATCCGGCGGCGCGGCGTACTGGCCGTTGGACGACGCCGCCCAGGGCACCGATCACGTCTGGCGGACAACGGAAGCAGTGCGCGGCGCGGATCTCACCCTCGCGGGCTTCGGCAGCCCGGCCGGCGCTTTCGTCGACGATCCGGAGTACGGGCGGGTGCTGGAGCTGACCGGCCGGTCGCGTGAGTCGTTGACGCTTAACCGTTCCGTGGTCGACGGCAGCACTAGCTTCACCGTCGCGGCCAGGGTGAAGATCGGCGATCCGGCCAAGCCGATGGTGATCGCTCGTCAGGGCACAACCGGGAAGGACACCTGGCGGCTGGAGTACAAGCCGGTCGACGAGTTCACCAGCCAGTGGATCTTCGCCCGCGGCGACGTCGCGTCTGCCGCCGAGACGGTGGCGATCGCGACCGTCGACCGGGAGTCGGTGGCCGGCTGGCATCTGCTCGCCGGCTCGTACGACGGCACGCCGGCCAGCGCGTCCGACCCCGCGGGCGAGCTGGGGCTGACCGTCGACCTCCGCGCATCCGACGGCTCGTCCGAGCGCTACACGGCCGCCCCGCCCCGGGCCGGCAACACCGTGGTCGGTGCCGCCCGCACAACAGGCAAGTCCTTCGCCGGCCGCCTCGACGACCTCCGCCTGTACGCCGGAGTAGCCGGCTCATTCAAACTCTGCGAAGACTACCCAGGCCAAAACGCCTGCGGCTCCTAGCCCGTCGCTCCCTGGCCCTCAGCCCGCTCGACAATCCTGGTTGGGTGCTCGACGTTCGGATCGAAGACACCGAGCTCGAGGGCGTGGTGGTCGACTGGCACAAGATCGACGACAGCGAGCAGAGCTGGATCTACTGGCGTTCCACTGGCTCGATGTTCGAGGCTCGATGTGGATCTGGCGACCTGACCAGAGCGCTCGACGCGTTTCGAGAATTCGTCAGGACTCACTGGGGTTTCGGACACCCGGATAGCGAACGACAGCGCGTTGACGGGTTCGGTGGACGGGACTAGCGTCGGGATCAATCCCTCGGAACGGCGCCGACCTTTGCAATGCAGAGGTTCGCCGTCGTGTGGGACTCACCTGGTACGGGGCAGGCGATGACCGCATCGCTCAACCACAGCGCGGTCGCGGTCCGCGATCGAAACAGCGAGGCCTGTCGAACTCGGATCTATGAGTTGGTGATGCCGCTGCTCCATCGGACATCGCAGCAGGCCGTATCGCAGGACTCCACAGCGTTCAGCGACGGAGCTTTCCGCGGAGAGGAGCATTACTCGTGCCAGCGAACAGGGCAGTTATCTACAAGGGACCAGGGGACGTGGCGGTCGAGACGATCGACTACCCGAGCCTGGAACTCAAGGACGGTCCAGGGGTCAATCCCGCCAACGTGGGACGGCAGGTCCAGCACGGCGCGATCCTCAAAGTCGTCGCCAGCAATATCTGTGGCAGCGACCAGCACATGGTGCGCGGCCGGACCACGGCGCCACCAGGACTCGCTCTCGGCCATGAGATCACTGGTGAGGTGGCGGAGGTCGGCCGGGACGTCGAGTTCATCAAGGTCGGCGACCTGGTGTCGGTCCCGTTCAACATCGCGTGTGGACGATGCATCAACTGCAAGGAGGGCAAGACCGGCGTCTGCCTGAACGTGAACCCGGACCGGCCAGGTTCGGCGTACGGGTATGTCGACATGGGCGGCTGGGTTGGTGGCCAGGCGGAGTACGCGCTGGTGCCGTACGCCGACTGGAATCTGCTGAAGTTCCCCGACAAGGACCAGGCGCTCGCGAAGATCCGCGACCTGGCGATGTTGTCGGACATCTTCCCCACCGGGTACCACGGCTGCGTCACCGCCGGCGTCGGGACTGGTTCCACCGTCTACATCGCCGGGGCCGGTCCGGTCGGTCTTGCCGCGGCCACCTCGGCATTCCTGCTGGGCGCCGCGGTCGTCATCGTCAGCGACCTGCAGAAGGAACGGCTGGAGCAGGCCCGCAGCTTCGGCTGCGAGACGGTCGACGTCGCGGCAGGTGAACCGAGGGACCAGGTCGAACAGATCCTCGGTGAACCGGAGGTCGACTGTGCCGTCGACGCGGTCGGTTTCGAGGCCCACGGCCACGGCAGCGACTCCGGGTCGGAGCGGCCGGCGACCGTGCTCAACACGGTCATGGAAGTCACGCGAGCCGGTGGTGCGGTCGGCATCCCCGGGCTCTACGTCACCGGAGACCCCGGCGCGAGTGACGATGCCGCGAAGACCGGTTCGCTGTCGATTCGGCTCGGCCTCGGCTGGGCGAAGTCCCTGGCGTTCACGACTGGGCAGTGTCCGGTGATGCGGTACAACCGCAAGCTGATGATGGCGATCCTGCACGACCGTACGCAGATCGCGAAGAACGTGAACGCCACGGTCATCCCACTGGACCAAGCACCGCAGGGCTACGCCGACTTCGACAAGGGCGCAGCTCGCAAATACGTGCTCGACCCGCACGGAATGATCAAGTAGCAGCGTCGGGCAACAGGCGGGAGCAGGGCCATCCAGCCCGAGCTCCCGCCGCATTACGAAGCCGCCATGAAATACGTCGGTAACAACGTTCTTGTCATACTGAGAGGGAGGGGGCCACACCGTCACGAGAGCGATATTCATGAGCAGTGACAACCGGCTGGACCTCGAGTTCGCCTACACGACGTACCGGGACTCGTGCCGCGATCTCTATTCGCCGCACTATTACTGCCGCCGGCCGATCGGCCACGAGGGCGTCCACGCCGCGGGCTTCGGTTCGAGCCGCCTGCGCTGGGAACACGAGCCTGACCACGCCCCGCACATGCTCTCTTAGACCGTATGTAGTGACTGCTCGCCGGGTGGGAGTGGTTGCTGGCCGGGGCCTCGCTCACGCAAT
>NZ_JBHSKE010000078.1:0-18251 GCF_042657745.1 Kribbella qitaiheensis
GCGCTCAGCGCCTAACCAACCAGAGGATCACGCGACACAACCGCTACACCACCCCGCTGGACTTGACCTGCGTGACCCGCCGCCGACATCACCTATGTAGCAGAACGCGAACTTGGTTTCTGATCTCCTGCACGATGTCGTCGACCGGGTTGGCGATGTTGATTGTCGCGGCCATGCTGACGAACATGATCGCGGAGACGATGTGCGCGAGCGTCGCGGCGTCGTCGGAGCTGATGCGCTCGTTTCGCTGTCGGGCAAGAAGCTCAAGCAGCCCTTCGCGATCCGGCCGGCCGACGGATCGACGACGCTGGCGCTGGCGGGGCTGTACGAGGTCTGGTACGACAAGTCGCTCCCCGACGACGACCCGAATCGGGTCATCCCGACGGAGGCTGGCAGGCGATGAGAGATGCTGATCATCGATGGGTGATGAACCCGCAGGTCAGACGCACATTCACTGCAGCCGATGACTGCAGCGGGCGAGCGGTGCAAAGATCCTCGACCTCTTCGGTACTTCGGAGCAGCGGATTGCTGTGTGGGCCTCAGGGGAGGTCGGGGTCTTCGAAGGCTCGTTGGAGGGCTTGGGTGGCGGAGGGGTTGGGGGATTTGCGGTCTAGGTAGGTGTCTTGGGTCATGGAGACCCGGGCCTGGCCGAGGTGGTCGGCGATTTGCCGGGCGGTTTGGCCGTCGTTGTCGAGGACGGTGGCTGTGGTTTTGCGGAAGGCGTGGGAGGTGATCCAGGCGAGGGTGTCTGAGGGTGCTGGTGCGGCGGCTTGGTCGACCTGGGCGAGGAGAGTTGCGGCTTCGTCGTCTCGGATGTTGTAGGCGCGCAGGAGGGTGGTCGCCAGCTCTCGGTCGACCTTGGTGCGGCCGGTCTCGATGAGTTCGATCTTGGTCAGGGGCCAGTCGAGCGCCTGGGCTACGTCCTTGCGGGTCATGGCTGATTCGCGGCGGGCGGCGCGGAGTGAGAGGCCGAGGTCGCGGCGGGCGGTGCTGCCGACGGGTGCGAGGGCTTCACGTAGGGAGCGGCGGACGTGAGAGGGATCTCGGAAGCCTCCGAGCGTGTCGGCGAAGATTGGTTCGTCGAGGCGGGCTCCGGCGGCGAACCGGGCACGCAGGATGGCGAGTGTCCAGTCGGGTAGGCCGAGTTCGCGTTGACCTGCTCTTGATTTGGTGGTCTTACGGAGCAGTCCTTCGCCTGTGATGCGCACGACGGTGTGGGTGATCTTGACCTTGCCGGTGTCGAGATCGGCTTGGGACCAGAGAACGGCCAGGGCTTCGCCGATGCGTACGCCTGTTCCGAGCATGAAGGTGACCAGGTCCGGTAGGTCGGCGCGAACGGCTCGCTCGTCGGTTCTGAGGTGCTTCCTCAGGAGCTGGACTTCCTCCGCGGTCAGGGCTCGGGGGAGCTTCTTGGTGTCGTGTTCGATGCGGTCGACTTCTCGCACAGGGTTGACGGTGATGGCGCCGTAGCGGACGGCGAGGCCCATCACGCCGGAGATGATGCTGCGGCTGGTCCGGGCTGTCGGGGCGCCGGCGCGCTTCTTGATCTCGGAGATCACGCTGTCGATGCGGGGCGTGGTGGCTTCACCGATGCGGACCTCGCCGAGTGCGGGGAGGACGTGGTTCCGGATGGAGCGCCGATAGGTGTCCAGTGAGCTCGGAGACCGCTGACCTCCGGCGACGAGTTCCGCGAACTTTTCCTCCCAGATTTCGATCGCCTGCCGGATGCGGTGCATTGCGGTCAGCTCGCCCGCTTGACTGGCCCGGGCGCGGTCCTTGAGCTTCTTCAGCAGGTTGGTCTCGGCGGCCGTCTTGGTCTTGCCGAACGCAGACACGGGCCGGGTCTTGCCATCGTGGTCGCGGTACTTCGCCTGTGCGCGGTGGCTGGTTGGCCGGCCCTTCTCGTCGGTCTTCTCGACGCGGGTGTGAATGCGTCCCCAGGTACCGATGGGCAGTGGTGCTCTCGCCATGTCAGGCCCCCAACGTCAGCTGTCGGTGGCTGCTCAACGTCTCGGCTGTCGGAGACTCCGCGGGGAGGGTATGAGGCCGCAGGCGCTGTGACTCACAGTCACGACCTGGCCGAGGCTGAAGTGGTGTGTGTGGGTGCCGAGATGTTGCCGGGCCGCTGCGGCCCACCTGGCCGCGGCGGGGGTGCGAGGGCGACGTCCGAGGGCGAAAGGTCGCGTAAAGGTCACGCTGGAAGCACAAAGGCCCAGGAGCAGATTGCGATGTCTGCCTGGGCCTCGATGCTGGTGCGCCGCCAGGGACTCGAACCCCGAACCCGCTGATTAGCAGCCCAGAGTGGCCACAACCTGCCACTGATTGCCAAAATGTCGCCTGACCTGGGCGTTCACCCGACTGTACTTTGCAACGTATGCCGTACTCCTTCACCGATGTCCGTTGATTAGGGTGCGTTAAGAGGTGCGCAGTTTCAGTCACAGGGCGAACTCTGGCTGCAATGGGCGGTCTCATTCAAGTGGCCTGTATAAGCGCCCAGGCTCCTTCTGTGACTGAGCGTGTCGGGTTAGATGGTGATCTTCAGTTGGGGGTGTGCGGCGCGTGGTGAGGGGAGGGCGGCTGCTGCTGCTGACAACGGCTGTCGTGATCGCGGCGCTGGCTGCGACAGTGCTGACGGTTGCAGCGAATGTGGCCACGGGTGGTGCGGCGCCATGGTTTCCGGCCATTGTGCGGCATCCGTGTGGTGGACTGGTGGCGCGACCCTGGCTGGCGCTGTCGCTGCCCTGCTGGTGTGGGGTGCGCAGCGAGGGTACGAGCGTGCTTGTCTATGGTCGTGCCTGCATCTCAGCGTCCGGAGTCATGGGTTGTCGACCGGCTGGCGGAACTGAAGCAGATCGTGCAGGCGCTACGCCGCCGGCGCGGCACGGCGACGGTGGTAATTACTATGGCGGTGCATGGGCGGGCGGCTTCGGCAAGACAACGATCGCGCGGCTAGTCCGCTCGGATCGTCGGATGCTGCGACGGTCCCACGGATTGGGTTCGGTTGCGCCGGGCGGGGATCGTGAAGCTGTCGCGGATGTTGCGGATAGAGGAACAGATCGTGTCGCGCGAGGTGCTCGCGGTCGTGGGACTGCACAAGGAGCAGCGGGCGACAGGGCGGCGGACGGCACGTGGCCAGAACACCTGGAGACGCCTGATGCATCCAGGATCTTGTTCGAGGCAACGGCCAGCAGATCCATGGCACCGCAGTACGACGAAAGCTTTCCCCCTTCCTTCCCCTCACGGAGTCATATCGATGGACTTTGAGCTGGAGGTACTAATCGCCGAGGCGCCCGCAGCATCACCGAGTTCGAGACTGGGCATCCTCGACCGCAATGCCTCGATGATCTTGACTCAGAGGACGGCGTCCATGCCCGCAGGCAGCTCGGTTGGCCTAGATTTCGAGGGCCTCATTGTCCTCGCAGGCAACCGTTGACCAACCTGCAGCCGTTCGCCCTCGGCGAGGTGGGATGGCCCAGTCGAGCTCGTTGCCCTTGACAACCAGCGATACTCCTCGAAGTCGGGTCAGGCTGGTTTGTCTGGCGTAGGAGCCGAGCTCCGGGGCTTCTCGGCGTCGGCGCTCAGCGACTCGACGATGCGCCGTACCAGCCGCTCACTGAAACCCGCCGCGATGGCGAACATTGGCAACCACTTCGCCTCCAGCGGGACGACGCCTGCCTGGATCGCGATGGCCACCACGATGGCAGCCGTCGCGCCGGTGAGAACCCGGGCGATGGTTGCCGAGTACCGGCCGGACGCCAACTCGTAGATCCGCCGGCTGGTTCCCGACGGCAACGCGCCGAGCGCGAAGCTCAGCAGCGCGCCGAGGATGCCGAGAAACCCGATCATCAAGTAGGTCCCGAAGTCATGCAGGACAGTGATGTAGGCGAACTGCGTCGGGCCGAGCACGTCGGCAGCAACGGCAAAGCCCAGCCCGATGAGAAGCGCCGCCAGCAGGACCGTTGCCAGGAGGAGCCGCTGCCCGATCAACCGCAACCGGAGGTAGGTGTTGTGCGAGTGCTCGTCCAGCAGTCGCCGTACCGTGATCAGCACAGCATAAGCCGCCTCCGACGCCTGCCCGTCCGCCACGACGACTGGCTCCGGCGGCTCTACCTTGGGCGGCACGGTCCTCTGGAGCTCCGCTTCGACAATGGCGACGTTCGCTGCGGCGGCGGTGGTTCTCCAGCCGCCGAGTTTCGACGCGCTCTCGCGCTTCAGCGCCGCTATCTCACTGTCCACCTCATGGGCGGAGTAGGCGTAAAACGCTTGCCGCTGAGCGCTGTGCAGGAATTCCCATCCATCGTCGATACGCCCCAGCCGGGCTGCGCGTCGAGCCGCGCACATTTGATGATCGGCGAATTCCGCCAATCCCTCTCCGCCTGAGGCGTCGCCGATTCCTTCAGCGCCTCCAACTCGGCATCGAACAGATCAATCGTCGTCACCAGCCGGCCGAGCCGCGGGCTGTACCGAATCCATCGCTTCCGCGGCGGCCAATCCCCATCCATCTCAGCATTCATCTGCCGAACTCTCCCCACTACCCCCTCTTCCTACGGAGACCTGCCCGAGTCGGATTGTCAAGCCGCTAATGCGTTTGAAACACCCATGTTTTGAGGAGTTCGGAGAACTGTGCTGCGTGTTGCTGGTGAAGGTAGTGGGTGGTGCCTGGCCAGACCTCGATCTCCGAGTCGGCGGTCCAGGCGATGGTGCGGGCGAAGGCCACGCGTACTCGTTGGAGTAGAGGCTGAGGCAGGGCTTGGTGATGATGGGGAGGAAGGCTCTCGCGGCCAGCCGGGCGCGCGGCGATGCTGGTTGGGGTCAGGTACATGGACTCGTAGAGGTCGGCCAGGACTGGGCCGGGGGTGTGGGCCATCTGGGTGCGGGCGGCCAGGTGCAGCGGGGTGCCGTCGGCCCCGGTGAAAGCACGGTCGACGAACTCGACGCCGAAGTCGGTGCCGCGGGTGCGGAGGTCATGGAGTGGGGCCGGACAGCGAGCCATCTCGGCGTCGTCGGCGCCGTACGCGGAGTCGATGACGACGATCGTCTGGACGAGCTCCGAGTGCTGGTCCGCGAGATGTGCGACGCCCTGGCCGACCATGGAGTGGCCGACGGCAACAACTGGCTCGGTGATCGTCGCGGCGAGGTCCTGGACCAACCGTGCAACCGACAGACCGTGCCGGGCCTGCCGACCCCACGGACACCAGGTCACCGGAGCGCTCGCCGTGATGCGCCAGGTCGTCGGAGCGTTCGCCGTGACCGGCCAGGTCCGGTGCTGTCACCTCGGCCCAGGGCTCCACCAGCCTCGTGATCTCGGCCCGCAGCTGATCCGCGAACGGCCGCCACTCCGCAGCCGCGGAAAGTGCCAGCGGGCCTATCCGGTTGGCTGCCCAGGTGGGCGGCGTGCCTTGACTTGGGTGGCGGCAGCTCGCGCGAAGAGCTCCAGCAGGTCCAGGCGGAACTTCCAGCGCTTGGCGATCTTGATCGCCGAGTCGGCCGACTTGGGCGCGGGCTCGTGGGAAGCGGGCCGCCCCACTGCTCGATCACCCAGTCGCTAATGCTTCCACTCAGGGCTTGGAAGACAGCAGAGAGGTGTGGTGCGACACCGAACAGGATGGACATGTGATCAGGGCATCCCACTCGGACTGTCGCACCTCCGCTAGCTCGACAATGCCTCTCACCGTCGGGATGAACTCTGGGAGCCGCCGAGCGGTCGAGTTCGTCGACCGGACCCCGGTGCAGGTGTATGCCGTGCTGCTGGCGCGTGGTGAGTATCTGTGCTGGGTGTCCACGATGTACCGGATCTTGGCGGCGAACGCGCAGGTGAAAGACCGCCGCCGTCTTGCCCGCCATCCGGCCAGGGTCCGTCCCGAGCTGATCGCGACCGGTCCGGGGCAGGTGTTCACCTGGGACATTACGAAGCTGCCCGGTCCGGCAAAGGGCGTCTACTACGACGCTTACGTGATGATCGACATCTACTCCAGGTACGTCGTCGGCGCGCCTGTCCATGTCAGCGAAACCGCCGTCCTGGCAGAGGAAATGATGCGTGAGGTCTTCACGATCCACGGGATCCTGCAGGTCGTGCACGCCGACCGGGGCACCTCGATGACCTCGAAAACCGTCGCGGCCCTGCTCGCCGACCTCGGCGTCACCCGGTCTCACTCCCGGCCCGGGTGTCGAACGACAACCCGTTTTCCGAGGCGTGGTTCAAGACCTTGTACGCGCCGGTGTTTCCCGACCGGTTCGGATCGGTGTGCAGCACGCCAGGACGTTCATCGTCGAGTTCACCCAGATCTACAACCATGACCACCACCACACCGGTATCGGGCTGCACACCCCCGCCGACGTCCACTACGGCCTCGCAGCGGCCAACGCAGCCCTGGCCGCGCCTCCCGTGGGCTGTATAACACGGTCGGGTCGGCCGGCGGGTCGCTGCTGGCGCGTCGTCGCAACAACATGCAACTGAGTTGCCACGGTGAGTGTTCAGCAGGTACAAATCTTCTTGACTTCGCCGGTGGTACTCGGGGTGCGCCGGATTCCCGCCCAGCTTTGGAGTGTCGATGCGCCGCGCCCACAGGTTGCTGACGTCTGCCCTGATCCTGTCTCTCTCGGCATCCCTCGGAGTCCCCGCTTCCGCTCTCGCGCATGCACAGCAGGTCGCGCAACCCGTGCAGGCCGCTGTTCAGCAGGCGCCTCGTGCCGTTGCCGGTCCGCTTGCACCGCCGGCGCCGGCACGGGTCGCCAAGACCTCGTCGACCATCGCAGCCGCGACGGGGAAGCCGGTGCGTGTCCGGGAGCTGGAGGAGCGGCGGACGGCGTCCACCACGAGCTACCGCATGTCGGACGGCACGACGCAGGTCGAGCTGTCCACGGAGCCGGTGCACTACAAGGACTCCAAGGGCAAGTGGCAGGACATCGACACCAAGGTCACTGCCGGCACCGGTGACGACTCGTTCGAGAACGCGAAGAACACCTTCCGGACGCGGTTCGGCAAGTCGAGCGACCGGCTGCTGAGTTTCGAGGCGGATGGGGCGTCGATCAGCCTTGGTGCGGTCGGTGAGAAGCGGCAGTTGACGCCGTTGGTGAAGGACTCGTCGGTGGTGTTCGCGGACGTGTTCGGTACGGCGGACGTGCGGTACTACGTGTCGCGCACCGGGGTGAAGGAGACAGTCGTGCTCACGGCTGCCGCCGATGCCGCGGACGAGTACGCGTTCGAGCTGCGCACCAACGGTCTGACCGCGAAGGTGCAGCCGGATGGGTCGATCGGCTTCTTCAAGAAAAACGGCGACACGCGGCCGAGGTACGTGATCCCGGCGCCGAACATGTACGACTCCTCGGCGCAGAACCGGCTCGGCCAGCCGGGATACTCGGAGAAGATCACGCAGACGATCAGCCAGCAGGGCGGCAAGACGCTGCTCACGCTCAAGCCGGATCAGGCCTGGCTGGCGGCGAAGGAGCGGGTGTTCCCGGTCGCGATCGATCCGACGATCGTGGTCGTGCCGGATCCGGGCACCGCGCAGGACACGTCGATCTCCGAGGCGAACCCGACCGCGACATACGGCACCAACTCGACGGTCCTGGTCGGCGATGACCTGAGCCACAACACCTGGCGGGGTCTGCTGAAGTTCGACACGTCGATGATCCCGACCACGACGACGATCCGGTCCGCTGATCTGAACATGCATTACGGTGCGGGGTTCGCTGCGGACGTGAAGCTGCCGTTCGCGGCGGTGAAGGTCACTTCGGGTTGGTCGGAGGCCACGGCGACGTGGTCGTCGATGAACGCGGCGTGGAACGGCACGTATGCCACCAACAAGGTGACGGTGGACGATCAGGACACGTTGTCGTCGTCGTATGAGGGTCTGTGGAAGGACCAGCACAACGACGATGCGATCAACGATTCGTTCTCGTATGCGCCGACTGGCACGAGCCCGGATGCGTTCACGTGGGACGCGCGGGTGCCGAGCGAGGGTGACTACCAGGTGCAGGGGCACTACTTCCCGTCGAGTGTGCGGGGCAAGTTGCCGACGACGCTGACCGGTGCGACGGCCGATGGTCAGGTGACGACGCAGAACGTGACGTGGAACCAGACGATCGGCACGGCGGCGGGCGACTGGTACACGTTGGGCACGATCCACGCGCGGCCCGGTAACACGACGCGGGTGAAGATCACTCGCGAGCAGTCCGGGGTGGCGACGATCCCGGTCGCGGATGCGATGTTGTGGACGAAGTACTCCACTGCGACGAAGCAGGCCGGCGACCGGGATGGGTGGCACTCGTACGCGCTGGGCAGCTATGTGCAGTCGTGGGTGAACAATCCGGCGTCGAACTTCGGGGTGATGCTGAAGGCTGTCGACGAGGTCCCGGCGACGGCGCCGGCCGGTGGCCTGTACTACACCGCGAGCGAGGCGACGCTCGGCGGGGAGACCGCGGCGCGGCCGAACCTGGTGATCACCTACGACGAGCCCGGCGTGACGCTGAACCCGCCGTCGACGATCAACGCGTCGGGTGCGGAGTTGTCGTGGAGCAAGTACGTCGATCCGACGCCGGCCGATGACGACGACCTGGTCGAGTACCAGATCTTCCGGGGCTGCCGCGCCCTGCCGGCGAACGGCTGCGCCTCGCCGGTGGGTGACTACTTCTCGACGACCTCTCCGGGCTCGCTGGAGCCGGTCGGGACGGTCGCACCGGACGTGACATCGTTCACTGACGACACGGCGAAGCCGTCGACTGCGACCGACCCGGCGACGTACAACTACTGGGTCGTGGCCCGCACGGTGGGTGACGGGGCGTCGAACGGCCAGGCCGCGTCGAACGTGCAGACTGTCACGATGCCGCGCGAGGGCCGCATCATGCAGTCCTTCAGCGGCGACATCACCAGCGGCATCTCCGACACCACGCTGAGCAAGACCCAGCCGACGGTGAACCTACAGCGTCCGGACGGTGGCAGCACCAACACCCGGTATTGGGTGCAGGTCGGCAACAACCACCCGACCTACGGCGACGAGCGCGGCGTGTTCGAGTTCGACACGTCGGCCATCAAGCAGGGCACGAAGGTCACCGACGCGCGGGTGGAGCTGTTCTCGAACTACGGCTCCGGCTCCGGGCGCGCGGACTTCGACCTGCACGCGTTGACCCGGCCGTTCAAGGAGGACCAGGCGACCTGGAATCAGGCCGATTCGACGATCAACTGGACCGCTCCGGGCGGTGACTACGACACGACGATGCTGGCGTCGGTCCGCCCCGACGGCAACGCGCAGCGCTTGACGTTCGCGCCAACCGTCGGCAACACGAGCCTGCTGACAAAGGTGCAGACGTGGGTCGACAACCCGGGCGACAACCACGGCCTGCTGCTGAGAACACGCGACGAGGCAGCCGGCGCGACGGGCCAGCAGTTGATCAGCATCACGAACGGCGAGTCGCCCGACAAACTGTTCCAGCCCAGGTTGTGGATCGAACACCTGGCCAAGAACGAGGCCGAGACCTATCGGGCCGACGAGATGCCGGAGCGGTTCGTCCCGGGCACCACGATCACCACGCCGGTCACGGTCACGAACACGACCAACCAAACCTGGCCCGCCGGGCTGCAGCTGTCCTACCGGTGGACCGAGCCGGGCAGCACCACCGACATCACGGTGTCCGGGGACCGCAACTTCGTGCCGCTGGGCAAAGCCCTGGCCCCGGGTGAGTCGGTGCCTCTGAAGTTGCCGATCCGCACGCCGATCAACTCCGACACCGGCACCAAGCGCCTGGCCTACGACATCTACCTGGATCTGTCGACCGGCGATGACTGGTTCTCCAAGACCAACCCGCCGTCGTCGAACACCACGCGGCCGTCCCAGGGCTGCGCGGTCGTCACCACCGGGTACCTGTGTGTGAACCGCTACGTCGAGGACCCGGGCTCGAACCAGTTGGGTCTGGAGAAGTTCTTGTCCTACACGGGCGAGGAGACCGGTGGCGGTTCGCAGTTGCTGGCGAACCTGTACTCCGGTAACGCTGTCTGGTCCTACGACGCGTTGTCGAACCCGTCGATCGGGCCGTCGGCGTTCGTGCGGCTCGCATATAACAGCATGGACGGCACCAACCCGCGGGCTGGGTTCGGGTTCTCCGTCCAGGCGGCCACGCTCACCCGGCTCGGCAGTGATCTTTCGGTGCCGACCGGCGGCAGTGTCAACAACCTGATGACGTTCATCGACGGCGACGGCACGACCCACACCTACAAGCTCGCCACCGAGACGGCCAGCCTGTTGACCTACACCCGCCCGCCCGGCGTCGGCCTGGACCTGACGCGTGACCTGACCGCCGACGCGGCTCACCAGTGGGTGTTCACCCGGCCGGACGGCACCCGGTTCTACTTCAACCAAGACACCGGGCGGCAGACGTCGGTGGTGGACCGCAACGGCAACACCATGTCGTTCGCCTACGACATCTCCGGCCGGTTGACCACGGTCACCGACGCCCGCAACCGGCAGGTTCTGACGCTGGGCTACGAGCCCGGGGGTGCCAGGAAGCTGGTGTGGATCCGCGACCTCTCGGGGCGGGCGCTGAAGTTCAACTACAACACCTCCTCGCAGTTGACCCGGCTCGAGGACGGCGGTGCCTTCGACCCTGGTACGGCGACGTTCGGGGCGGGCGCGCCGGTGAAGGCGTTTCAGTTCGCTTACACGGATGCTTCGAACAACTCGAACACGAAACTGATCTCGGTGAAGGACCCGCGGAACGCCGAGACGAAGGTGCAGTACTACACCTCGACCGAGAACTCGTCGTACGCGTCGTGGCCGAAGAACTACACCGACCGCCGCGGCAACAACACCACGTTCTCGTACGCCGACCCGGACGGTTCGGCCGCCAAGGACATCATCGCCACGGTCAGCGACGTCAACGGCGGTACGCCGTCGGTGACGACGTACCGGATGGACGGGTACGGCCGCACCACCAGCATCCTGGACGCGAACCAGAACGCCACCGGAGGTACCAAGGCCACGTTGCTGGCGTGGGACAGCGACCACAACGTGATTCGGCTGCAGGAACCCAACGACGCTGTGTCGACGTGGGAGTACGACCCGAAGACCGGGTATCCGCTGATCGTGAAGGACGCGATGGCGGTCAAGAACGGTCTGCCGGGTGTGGTGCTGACCTACCAGACGCTGACCACTGGCGCGAAGCCGACCGTGCTGCTGTCGAAGAAGAGCGCCGCCGGTCGCACTGACACGTTCACCTACGACGCGAACGGCAACATCAAAACTGTCAAGAACGGCCGCGGCTACGGGCCGACCTACACCTACAACCCCAACGGCACCCTCGCCACGGCCACCGACGCGCGGGGCAACGCGACGCAGTACGGCGCCGATTCCAACTACGACCCCAGCGGCTATCCGCTGTCGATCACCGATCCTGAACTGGCCAAGACCGAGTTCCTGTATGACGCCCGCGGCAACGTGGTCCAGGTCAAGGACGCGTTACTGCGGTTGACGACTGCGGAGTACGACGCGTTCGGCCGGCCGGCCAAGGTCACCACGCCCTACGACGCGACCCAGACCCCCGCGGTGACCCGCACCACCCAGACGGAGTACGACCTCAACGACAACGTCACGAAGGAGACTGCCCCTAACGGTGCGGAGTCGGTGTCGACGTTCGATGCCGCGGACAACTTGTTGACCAAGACGCTGCCGGACAACAACAACACCACCGGGCGGCAGCTCGTCTACACCTACGACGTGCTCGGCCGCAAGGTCACCGAGACCGCGCCGAAGGGCGTCGCGTCGACGACGGACCCGAACGACTTCGTCACGAGGTACACGTTCGACCGGATCGGTCAGGTGCTGAAGGTCGAGACGCCGTTCGTCGATTCGGACGGATCCACGAAGACGCCGACCACGACGTTCGAGTACGACCTGGTCGGCAACCAGGTCACGGTGATGGACCCGCTGCGGAACGCTTCCCCGGCGACCGACTACACGTCGAAGACGGTCTACGACCTGAACCACCGGCCGACCGCGGTCACCGACGCGGCCGGCTACACCAGCAAGACGGTGTACGACGCCGACGGCCTGGTGACGTCGGAGATTAACCAGACCGGGCACGCGAAGACGACCAAGTACGACGAGGCCGGTCAGCCGATCGAGGTCAGCGTTCCGCACACCCCGATCGGAGGGCACCAGGAGCAGCGGGTGACCAAGCTGACCTATGACGAGGTCGGCAACGTGACCCGTCAGACCCGGCCTAGTGGCAGGTATTCCGAGACGGTGTACGACAAGACCAACCGGCCGGTCCAGAAGAAGGGCGCGTTCGACACCGCGACCACTCTCTACAAGACGCCGTCCAGCACGTTTATCCAGTACTACCCGACCGGCGAGATCAAGGCCCAGTCCGAACCGACCTTCGCCGCCACGGCTCCACCGGCGTCGCAGTGGACGAACTTCACCTACTACGGGTCCGGTGACATCAAGACCTCCACCGATACGTGGCAGATCACCGCGACGTACGGATACAACCCGCTCGGGCAGCAGACCAACCGCACCCTGACCGTGCCCGGCGACGACGCCAAACGGACGCAGGCCTTCGGTTACTACCCGGACGGTGCGCTGGCGTCGCGTTCGGACACGGCGGCGCAGCAGCCGGTGGATGTGATCGACAACGCCGACGCGTGGCAGACCACGTCGACCGGCACCTGGGCCACCGTCACCGGTGGTACCAACACCCAGGGGGCGAACTACCGCACTCACCCGGCCGCCGCGGTCGGGACACCGGCCGCCAGCGACACCTTCAACTGGCGGGTCCTGCCCGACGTCGCAGGCTCGTTCGATGTCTATGCCTCGTGCCCGGTGCGTACGGACGCGAGCACGGCCGCGACGTACACGATCAACCACTCCACCGGCGCGGCCACGAAGACGGTTGACCAGAAGGCCTGCACCGCGGCCACGCCGTGGGTCAACCTCGGCAACTACTCGTTCCCGAACGGTGTCGCCAAGACCATCACCTTGAAGCCGGCGACCGCAGGTGTGGTGGCCGCGGACGCGATCAAGCTGGTGTCGACGAGCCCGGTGGCGTCGCGGTCGTTCACCTACAACTACGACCTGAACGGTCAGCAGAGCGAGGTCAAGGACAACAACCCGAACGCGGCGACCGACACGTTCAAGGTCACCACCGACGGCCTGGCCCGCACCACGCAGGTACAGGAGCTCAAGGGCTCCACCAACAAGGCGAAGACCGACTACACCTACGACCTCGACTCCAACGTGTTGTCGACCAACGCGCAGCGCGACCCGGACGCGAACACCGTGGGTGTGACGCGCTACACCGCCTACACCTGGGACGTCCGCAATCTGGTCGACACGGTCAAGGCCGGCGCCACCGCGGCGGGTCCGCTGGACACCTGGTCCTACACCTACGACCCCCGTGGTCTGCGTTCGACGGTCACCAAGCCGAACCGCAACCTGGCGACGTTCACCTACCACGAGGACGGCCTGCCCCGGATCCAAACCGAGAAGACCAGCGGCGGCCAGCTCGTCTCGTCACACTCGCTGCGCTACAACCCCGACGGCGACCGCTCCCAAGACGTCGAGAAGGTCCTCCAAGCGGGTACGTCGCAGTACCTGGATCAGGCATCCAGCTACACCTACACACCCGCCCGGCAACTCGCCGCCGTCGGCAAGACCGGTGTCGACAAGGGCGACAACGAGTCCTACGAATACGACGCGGCCGGCAACACCACCAAGCAAACCATCGGCGCCACGGTGTCGACGATGACCTACGACCGCAACCGCCTGATCAAGACCGTCACCGGTGCGACGACACTCAACCAGCGCTACGACCCGTTCGGGCGTTCCACCACCACCGATGTTGGTGCGCAGGTGGTGGAGCAGAACGCCTACGACGGCTACGACCGCCTCGTCCGGCAGCAGAAGTTCGACACCGCCGGCACCCCGACCTTCACCCGCAACCAGATCTACGACCCGTTCGACCGGGTCTCGAGCCAGTCCGAAAAGGTCGGCACCGCGGCGTCCATCAGCACCCGCTACACCTTCGTCGGCCTGGCCGACCAGATAGCCGCCGAGGAAGAGAAAGACACCGCCGGCACCTGGAAGACCTCCAAGTCCTACGCCTACGGTCCAGGGGGCGAGAACCTCTCGCTGGTCGACACCCCCGTCAACACGACCACAACCAAGAAGTCGTACTACGGAACCAACCCCCACGGCGACGTCGAAACCCTGACCGACGCGTCGACGGGCAGCACCACGTCGACGTACCGGTACACCGCCTACGGTCAGACCGACAAGGTCGGCACCACCGGCGATGACGCCATCACCGGGAACCCGAACAGCGACGCGGATGTGGTGAACCCGTATCGGTACAACTCGAGCCGCTTCGACGGTGCGACCGGCACGTATGACATGGGGTTCCGTGAGTACAACCCCGGTCTGAACCGGTTCCTGTCTCGCGACATGTTCGCCGGCGCCCTGCAAGACATGGCGCTCGGGTCGGATCCGTGGAACACCAACCGGTACATGTTCGGCGGCGGCAACCCTGTCAGCCGCGTCGAGCAGAGCGGGCATATGAACCGCGAAGAGACCGCCAGCGGCGGCAACTATGCCTATGACTTGTCGCTGTGCCCGGAGTGCACGATCGCGCCAGACCCATCGAACCCGGGAACCCCGAAGATCGTTGGTGCCTCGAAGGACTCGTTCAACACCGCGGTCGACAACTTCGTCCTCGGTGGGACCGAGGGCATCGTCGAGACAGCCCAGCAGGCAACCCCATTCAACGGCCTGCGCCAAGCTGCGGGTGTCCCGACTGACAGCCAGATCTACCACAGCATGGTCGAGAAGACCGGCGTGGCCGATACGGGGAGCACCAGCTACGACGTCGGCCGCATTGTCGTCCCCATGCTCATCCCCACCGGAGGAGCCGCCGGCACCGGAGCACGAGTTGCCGACAGAACCGCGATCGCCTTGGCCGACAAAGCCGCAGCCAAACTAGCCGACGACGCCGCAAAGAACGTAACGGTGTACCGTGTGGAGGGTGTGGCGAATACCCGGTTGTCGATCGGGACTGCTGGTGATGTCTCCATCCACGGAGACTCCATGCTCTACCTGAATTTCGGCGATAGGGCGCGGGCGCTTGAGTACTTGGCGCAGAAGCAGGCTCAGCCGGGCATGGCTGATGCCGTCTTGAAGTCGTTCGAGGTTCCGCAGTCGTACGCGGATTCGCTCTTCGCGCGCGCCGTCCCCCAGCGCGGCGGGGCTGGGGCGCCGATCCAGCAGGTCGACATCAGGCGTACGGACAGATCACTTGGCCTTGCGTCGTCTGAATTCGCGGACTTGGCCTGCGCGATCATTGCTGGGAGTGGCCGATGCTGACGGGCCGAGAAGAGTTGGAGCGTCTGCGCCCAGGGGTCGGCGTTCCATCTTCGTCCGCACCAGGTCTTGTTGAGGGATTGGTTGTGGAAGCCGATAGTCCTGACGAGGTTGTGGAGCGAGCGCGGTCGGTGATGGGGGCCGTGATCGAAGGTGGCGAGGACGGGCTGGACCCCGAGAATTCGGCGTGGGTCCAGAGGTTGCCTGGGTGGTTCGTCGCGGCATGTTCGCCTGCGCAGACGGCGGATGAGCGGGAGAGGTGGCTGGCCCGTTGGCGTGCGCTTGACCGTGCGGGGAAAGCGCAAGCCGAGGCTGAGCTTGGGTGGACGCTCGTAGATTGGCTTGGTGCCGTCGATTCGCACACGCGGTCGTGGCGCTGGTGGGCTTACGACGGCAGGAGAGTGTTGGTGCTTGTCGATGGTTGGCCTGCCCCCCTTGAGTCCCTGGTCTGGCTGCTGACAGCCGCAGGGGCGCGGTCTGTCGAGCCAGCTGCGAGCGCCTGATTCGTCACTTCCCAGCTGTCGCACCGATGATCCGTGCGAGGTTGTGCGGTATTGGGTAGGGCTGTTCCGGCGGGAGCTCGGTTCTGCCGATGTCGCTCCGTCCGGAGGCGATGTGCTCGTGAATGTCGTGGACGTGGGGTGTGATGTCGTCGATGTGGACGGTCCAGCGGTTGACGTAGTCGTGGGCCGCTGCGCCGCTGAGGCCGACTTGGAGTGAGCGCCACGGGAGGGGCTCGAGTGCGAGGTTCCGCTCGGGGTCCCATTGGACGCGGACAGAGCTGGTTCGCTTGCGCTCTTCCCAGGAAGCGTGGTCGGGATAGACGTCGGGGTCGAAGTGGCTGAGGCAGGCCTGGGACAGGGCTTCCTCGAATCTGGTGCGGGTGATCTTGATGGCTAGGACGTATTCTTGCCCGGGCTTGGTGGCCCACCCGGAGCGATACATCATCCAGAGGAATGAAGGCTTGATCCAGGTCATCCGGTCGAGCTTGAAGGGTGTCCCGTTGAAGGAGTTGTTGGCGGCTGCCGGGATGGCGATTGCCGCGGAGTAGGCCTGGTAGACGGTGATCGTGGCGTCGTCGAAGACGGCTCGCACCTGCCGAGCGGGAGTCATGGTGATGATGCTCAGCTGGCTTGGCCGCTGAATGCTTGACGGGCGTGGTGGCGCAGTAGTGCGCCTTCGACGAAGGCGGCAACATGTTCTTGTTCTTCGGGGGTGAACTGGTTGACGGCTTCGAGCTTGAGCCGCAGCGTGGGGCTTTGGGGGCCGCGTTCGTCGTCGTCGAAGAGGAGTGAGTCAGCGCTGATGTTGAGCGCGAGGGCGACGGCGCGGAGGACGTCGAGGCTGGGCTGACTGGTGCCGGCCTCGTAGCGGCGGATCTGGGTGACGTGGGCGCCGGAGCGGTCGGCGAGCTGCTGCTGGGTGAGCGCCTGAGTCTTGCGTGCCGCTGCGAGGCGGGCGGCGAAGTTGGCGTCGGTCGCGGGTTCGCTTCCGGGTGCGTGCAGAGGGGTCGCTGGTGCCTGAGCCATAGGTGCCGCCTTCGGGTGTCGTTGACGATTCAGAGCAAACTAGATCTAATCTAGCGAGCGAAGTAACGTTCTTGACAGGAGTTGGCCGTGGCGAGGATCCCGACGCAGAGCTGAACAGGCTCAAAGCCGAGGTACCCGTGCAGCGTCTGGTCGAGGCGTCGGCAAGGCGTGAGCGCGACCTTGGGTGGTCGAGACGCAGGGCACCAAACGACGGATATGCATGGGGATCTTGCGCTCGCTGGGAGCGGCCGTGTTGCCAAGCGCTGGTTGAGAGCAGATGCGACGGTGTAGTTCTTCCTCGTAGTGAGAAGGTCGTCGGTTCGATTCCGACAGGCGGCTCCACCCAAACCCCAGGTCATCCCTGAAGGAGCGGGGCCGGTCAAGAGGTGCTTGTGACCGTGCTTTCTGCTTCTCCGCTTGGGTTGGAGGCGCCGAGGTAAGGCGTCGGGGTAGTCAGGCCTCAGGCGTGCCCCGACCGCGCGTGAGGCCTGTCTCACCCGTTGGGCGGACATCGTCCGTGATCGGTCAGGAGATCCGCGACACTGCGTCTGGATCGCCAGGAAGTGCGGGTGGTCGCTGCGTCCCACCCGCGCACCCTGCCCGCGCGCGATCAGGGGCAGGTCTTCTTGTACGGGTGGTCGCCGAACGCGTCCTTCCACTCCTCGGCGGTGAAGTTGCGCCCGACCATCCTGCACGCGTAGGCGAGGGTATGGTCGATGCGGGTGTCCCAGCGGTACACCGAACCGTCGGACGCCGCGATGGCGACGATGTCGTTGCCCTCGGCAAAGACCTGGGCCATGGTCTTCGACCCGGTGCCGGCCGCGATGGTCACGCTGCCGAGCTGCTCGAGCGTGCGTGCGTCCCAGACGCTCATGGTGCCGTCCGCGGCGCCCGACACCAGTCGCGAGCCGTCCGGGGAGAAGCGGATCGACAGTCCCGTGACGGTGCGGTCGGGGATCGGCGACTGCCTGAACTGGCCCGATCGTACGTCGATGGTGAGCACCTCACCACGGGTTCCGGTGACGGCGATGACCCGGCCGTCCGGCGAGTAGGCCGCGGCCCTGACGCCGAGCGGCAGATCGCCCTCCGAGACGATGGTCTCGTTGTCGGTGCGGATGTTCCGCCAGTGCTCGCGGGTGCGTGGGGTGGCGCGAAGCGCTTGCCTAGGGCAACACTGGCAGGGTGGGCAAGCTGGCACCCGACCTGCTCGGGCCGGTTGGACTGGAGTTGGCCCGGGCCGTCGAACAGTTGCCCGGCCAGCACGCCATGCCCGGCGGATCCCGCTACGAATTGAAGTGGGATGGGTTCCTTCACTGAACTAGTCAAGTCTGGCGTGGGTCGTCCCGGGCGCTCCTGTCCTTTGCCAACGCAGCCG
>NZ_JBHSKE010000079.1:0-130255 GCF_042657745.1 Kribbella qitaiheensis
GGGTCGGTGGGGGGCTGAAGGAAGGGCCGGTGGGTGGGACGCCGGGGAGGGGGTCGGGCGAGGGCGGGATGTGCGTGCGGTTTGCGGAAAGTGGGGTGCGGGGTGTCGGTGGGGTGGTGTGTGATCGGGGTATGACTATCGAACTGGGGTTGGCGGGGGTCGGCGGGTTGGGTGAAGTTGCCGGGAAGCTGGGGGAGTGGCAGTACGGCGGGGGCGCGGTGCAGGTGCATCCGGGGGATCTGGGGTGGTTCTGGCGGTTCGGGGCCGAGCGGACCGCGGACGCCGTGCGGGTGTGGAGGCGCGACCACGAGATCCTCGCGGTCGGCCTGCTCGACGAGCCGGACATGTTGCGGCTCGCGCTGGCGCCGGCCGCTTTCGACGACGCGGAGCTCGCCCAGCAGATCGTCGACGACAGCTCGGACCCCGCGCGCGGAGTACTGATCGAGGGGACCGTGTACGTCGATGCTCCGGAGGGTGCGCGGGTTCGCGATCTGCTGTTCAAGGATGGGTGGGACGCCGACGAGCCGTGGGTGCCGCTCGAGCGTGACCTCGCGGAGCCGATCGAGGATCCCGGTCTTGCGGTCGAGGTGATCGGGCCTGACCAGGCGCACGTGCGGACCGCGGTCCAGCGCGCGTCCTTCGACGGGTCCACCTTCACCGACGAACGCTGGCACGCGATGGCCGCTGGTACGCCGTACGCCGAGGCCAGGTGTCTCGTCGGGAAGAACGACCAAGGTGACCCGGTGGCCGCGGTCACCGTGTGGTCGGCCGGAGCCGGCAAGCCGGGGCTGATCGAGCCGTTGGGGGTGCACCGTCAGTTCCGCGGCGCCGGACACGGCAAGGCGATCACCGTCGCCGCGGCCGCCGCGCTCCGGGACCTGGGTTCGTGCAGCGCCGTCGTCTGCACCCCCGGCTTCAACGTCGGCGCCGTCGCCACCTACCGTGCGGCCGGCTTCCAGCCCCTCCCCGAGACCCGCGCCCAGCTCCGGAAAGCCTGAAACGCGGAGCCCGAGACGCAGGGTCCGAAACGCGGAGCCGGAAACCTACCCGGCGACCTCGTCGGCGGCGCGCAGTACTCGAAGGATGTTGCCTCCGGCAAGTTTCGCGAGGTCGTCGTCGCTCCAGCCTCGGTCGGCGAGGGCGTAGAAGAGCGACGGGTACGACGCGACGTCCGGCAGCCCGACCGGGAACTCCGGGCAGCCGTCGTAGTCGCCGCCCAGTCCGATGTGGTCGATCCCGGCCACCTCGCGGACGTGCTCGACGTGTGCCACCACGTCGTCGAGGGTGATCTTCGGCTTCGGTACGCCGTACGCCTCCTTCAGCTTCTTCTGCTGAGCCGGCACCAGCGGATCGAGGCCGAGCTCACCCGCCAGTTCGCGGACACCCGCCACCCAGTCGACGTACGCCTGCGATACGAAGACCGGCACGAACGTCACCATGCAGACGCCGTCGTTGCCGGCCAGGGTCTGCAGTACGTCGTCCGGCACGTTGCGCGGGTGGTCGCAGACCGCCCGGGCGGACGAGTGGCTGAAGATCACCGGGGCACTGGTCACCCGGAGGGCGTGCCGCATCGTGTCCGCGGAGACGTGCGAGAGGTCGACCAGCATGCCGAGCCGGTTCATCTCCCTCACCACGTTCTCGCCGAACTCGTTCATCCCGCCGAGCACCGGCTCGTCGGTGGCGGAGTCGGCCCAGGACACGTTGTTGTTGTGCGTCAGCGTCATGTACCGGACGCCGAGCTCGCGCATGATCCGCAGGACGCCGAGCGACTCGCCGATCGAGTGGCCGCCCTCCATCCCCATCAGCGAGGCGATCCGGCGCTCCTTGAAGGCGATGTCGACGTCGTCCGCGGTGTCGGCGAGCTGGAGCGCCTCCGGGAAGCGCGCGACCATCCGGTGCACGAAGTCGATCTGCTCGAACGTCCGGCGGACCGCGTCGGCGTCCTGCGGCACCCACAACGACCAGAACTGGGCCGCGACCTGGCCGAGCCGGAGCCTGGGCAGGTCGGTGTTCAGCTTGGGCACCGAGACGCTCAGGTCGTACGCGTCGAGGTCGTACCCGCACAGCTCGTAGAAGGCGATCGGGAGATCGTTGTGGCCGTCGATCAGGGGATGGTTCTGCAACAGGGTCTGCACCCGGGCGACACTCGTCATTCCGGCATTTTGTCAGGCCAGGCGTCGTCTCGCATGCCCACCCGAGCCCGGGTTGTCGTCAGCGAGCAATGCCCACCCAGGCCCGTGAGCCGTCCTACCCGACCCCGGGCGGTCGGGGAGTGACGGGGGATCGGGGACAATGGGGTGGTGGATACCGAGGAGCTGACCTTCGACGCGGCCGGGCTGATCCCTGCCGTCGTGCAGCAGTACGACACCCGCGAGGTCCTGATGGTCGGCTGGATGAACGCCGAGGCCGTCCGCCGGACCGCCGAGTCCGGCCGCAGTACCTTCTGGTCGCGCAGCCGCCAGGAGTACTGGGTGAAGGGTGAGACGAGCGGTAACCGTCAGCACGTCAAGCAGATCCTGGTCGATTGCGACGCCGACACCCTGCTGGTCCTGGTTGACCAGGAGGGCCCGGCCTGCCACACCGGGACGCGAAGCTGCTTCGAGCACGGCGAGATCGAGGTCAAGGCGTGAACACTCCCGACCTCGAGACCTTCCGCGAGTACGCCAAGGACCGCCGTGTCATCCCGGTGACGCGACGGCTGCTGGCGGACGCGGAGACCCCGATCGGCGTCTACGGCAAGCTCGCGGCCGAGCGCGAGGGCACCTTCCTGCTGGAGTCCGCGGAGAACGGCGGCGTCTGGTCGCGGTACTCGTTCATCGGGGTGCGCAGCGCCGCCACCCTGACCGAGCGCAACGGTGAGGCCGTCTGGACCGGCAACCCGCCGGTCGGGCTGCCACAGACCGGCGACCCGCTGAAGGCACTGCGCGAGACGGTGGAGATCCTGCACACCCCGCGACTGCCGGACCTGCCTCCGCTGACCGGGGGCATGGTCGGCTTCCTCGGGTACGACGCGGTCCGCCGGCTGGAGAAGTTGCCAGATACAACGACCGACGACCTCGGCCTGCCCGAGCTGACCTTCCTGTTCGCCACCGACCTGGCCGCGCTGGACCACGAGACGGGTGAGATCTGGCTGATCGCCAACGCGGTCAACTGGGACGACTCCGACGAGCGGGTGGACGAGTCCTACGCGGACGCCGTCCGCCGGCTGGACGCGATGGAGAAGGACCTCGCCCAGCCGACCCCGTCGTACGTCGTGCACGCGAACCGGCAGGCGCAGCCGGACCCGCACCGGCAGCGGTCCAGCGCGGAGTACCGGGAGGCGGTGGAGACCGCCAAGGAGGAGATCCGCGCGGGTGAGGCGTTCCAGATCGTCGTCTCGCAGCGGTTCGAACTGCAGACGACGGCGAGCGCGCTCGACATCTACCGAGTGCTTCGCCGGTCGAACCCCAGCCCGTACATGTACCTGGTCCGCCTGGACGGCTTCGACATCGTCGGGTCCAGCCCCGAGGCGCTGGTGAAGGTCACCGACAACAAGGTGATCCTGCATCCGATCGCCGGCACCCGCCCGCGCGGCGCGACGCCGGAGGAGGACCGGGCGCTGGAGGAGGAGTTGCGCGCCGACGCCAAGGAGCGTGCCGAGCACCTGATGCTGGTCGACCTCGGCCGCAACGACGTCGGCCGGGTCTGCGCGCCGGGCACGGTCGAGGTGGTCGACTTCATGGACGTCCGCCGCTACAGCCACGTGATGCACCTGGAGTCGACGGTCACCGGGCGCCTGCAGGCCGGCAAGACCGCCTTCGACGCGCTCACTGCCGCGTTCCCGGCCGGAACGTTGTCCGGAGCACCGAAACCGCGGGCGATGGAGATCATCGACAAACTGGAGGTGACCCGGCGCGGCGTCTACGGCGGCGTGGTCGGTTACCTCGACTTCGCCGGTGACGCCGACACCGCCATCGCCATCCGTACCGCGGTGCTGCGCGGTACGACGGCATACGTGCAGGCGGGCGCGGGCATCGTCGCGGACTCGGACCCGGCCTCCGAGGACGCCGAGTGCCGCACGAAGGCAGCGGCCGTCCTGAACGCCATCGCCGTCGCCGGCACGTTCGCCGAGGTCTGATGCGCCCACAACGAGTGGTGGACCTGCTGGCGGTGGTGGCCCTCGTGCTGCTCGGCCTGTCGGCCTACCTGACCTGGTCGATCGCCGACCCCGGCAGCGGCCGTCCGGTGGTGAACTTCAACGGGTACGCCGTGACCCGGGCGCCGGCGACCCTGGCGCTGGCAGGCGTGGTGGCCGTCATCGTCACCAAGCTCGCCGGTACTGCGCTCCGGCGTGTCCTGGCCGCGCTGGTCGCGCTGATGGGCGTTGCCGCGATCGCGGTAGCCCTGCAGGTGCGACCGGATGCCGCGGAACTCGGTAGGCTCCGGCCAGAGCTCAGTCAAGCGGTGACGGACCGGGTGATTCTCAGCACCGGACCGGCGCCCTGGCTTGCTCTGGCGGGTGGGGTGGCTTTGCTGGCGGCGGGGGTGATCGCGCTGCTGACGGCGCATCGATGGCGGCGCCCGACGCTGCGGTACGAGCGTGATCCGGCCGCTACACCGGCCGATCAGTGGAAGGCGATCGACGCCGGTGAGGACCCGACGATCTGATTGTCGGGGGCTACCGCCACAATAGGACGGGACGACAAGAGGAGTGGCGCCAACGATGGACAATACGACCGCAGATCAGACGGTGGACTACGAGAGCGAAGAAGCTCACGCAGGCGGCCTGCACGGCAGCACTCCGGCGGCCTGGACCGCCGTGACGATCGTGCTGGTCGGGTTCACCGTCGGAGCCATCGCGATGGTGATGGGGCCGAACTGGGTGTTGTTCTGGATCTC
The DNA here is from genome assembly GCF_042657745.1 of Kribbella qitaiheensis. Classification (GTDB taxonomy): domain Bacteria; phylum Actinomycetota; class Actinomycetes; order Propionibacteriales; family Kribbellaceae; genus Kribbella; species Kribbella qitaiheensis. The sequence continues at coordinate 4,879 of NZ_JBHSKE010000079.1, forward strand.
GGTCGGGATCGCCGTGGCGGGCGGCCTGGTCGGCAAGGTGATGCAGCTGCTCGGCTTCGGTGCACGGTCCAGCGACCACCACTGACGGACGGACCACAATCATGACTGTGCTTGACGACATCCTCGCCGGGGTCCGGGAGGACCTCGCGGAGCGCCAGGCGCGGGTCAGCCTGGACGACCTCAAGCTGGAAGCCCGGCGCAAGCCCGACGCCAAGGACCCGATGCCGGTGTTCCGCGGTGACGGGATCGCGATCATCGCCGAGGTGAAGCGGTCCAGCCCGTCCAAGGGCGCCCTGGCCGACATCGCCGACCCCGCCGCGCTCGCCTCGGAGTACGCGGAGGGTGGTGCGGCGGCGATCAGCGTGCTGACCGAGCAGCGCCGCTTCGGCGGCAGCCTGGAGGACCTGCGCGCGGTCCGCGGCCGGGTCGACGTACCGGTGCTGCGCAAGGACTTCATCCTGTCCTCGTACCAGCTCTGGGAAGCCCGGGCGGTCGGCGCCGACATGGTGCTGCTGATGGTGGCCGCGCTGGAGCAGGAGGCGCTGGTCTCGCTGATCGAGCGGGCTCACTCCATCGGGTTGTGCCCACTGGTGGAGGTGCACGACGAGGAAGAGACGCTGCGGGCGGTGGACGCGGGGGCTCAGTTGATCGGCGTCAACAACCGCAACCTGAAGACCCTCGAGGTCGACCGCAACACCTTCGCCCGGGTCGCGCCGTCGATCCCGACCAACCTGGTCCGGGTGGCGGAGTCCGGCGTTCGTGGTCCGCATGATGTAATCGAGTTCGCGCGCGCCGGGGCCGATGTCGTCCTCGTCGGTGAAACCCTGGTGACCGGCCGCGATCCGCGGGCCTCGGTCGCCGATCTCGTCGCTGCGGGATCGCACCCCGCCATCCAGCAGCGTCACTGAGACGTGCCGGCCCCCGCCGAGGGGGTCGTCACCGAGACGTGAAACCCCTGTGTGAGCAGGGGTTTGGAAGGCGAACATGACTGCTGTGCTGCCCGACCAGCTCGGGCACTTCGGCCGCTTCGGCGGCAGGTTCCTGCCGGAGGCGCTGATCGCGCCGCTCGACGAGCTGACCACCGCGTGGCAGCAGGCGATGGCGGACAAGACCTTCACCGACGAGTTCGAGCGGATGCTGCGCGAGTACGCCGGCACCCCGAGCCTGCTGTACGACGCGACCCGGCTGTCGGACGTCGTCGGGGCGCGGGTGCTGCTGAAGCGCGAGGACCTGAACCACACGGGTGCGCACAAGATCCGCAACGTGCTCGGTCAGGCGCTGCTCACCAAGCGGATGGGCAAGACCCGGGTGATCGCCGAGACCGGTGCCGGCCAGCACGGGGTCGCCGCGGCGACCGCGTGCGCCTACCTGGATCTCGAGTGCGTCGTCTACATGGGCGAGGTCGACACCGAGCGGCAGGCCCTGAACGTGGCCCGGATGAAGCTGCTCGGCGCCGAGGTGATCCCGGTCAAGACCGGTAGCCGGACGCTGAAGGACGCGATCAACGAGGCGCTTCGCGACTGGGTCGCCAGCGTCGACAACACCCACTACCTGCTCGGTACTGCCGCCGGCGGGCACCCGTTCCCAGCCATGGTGCGCGACTTTGTCCGGGGGATCGGTGACGAGGCCCGGGCTCAGTCGCTCGAGCTGCTCGGCCGGCTCCCCGACGCGGCCGTCGCCTGTGTCGGTGGCGGATCGAACGCGATCGGCCTGTTCGCCGCCTTCGTCCCCGACACCGAGGTGAAGCTGTACGGCATCGAGGCCGGTGGCGACGGTTACGAGACCGGCCGGCACGCGGCGACGATCACCGCGGGCCAGGTCGGCGTGCTGCACGGCGCCAGGTCCTACCTGCTGCAGGACGAGGACGGGCAGACGATCGAGTCGCACTCGATCTCCGCCGGACTGGACTACCCGGGCGTCGGCCCGGAGCACGCCTGGCTGGCGGAGACCGGCCGGGCGACGTACCGGCCGGCGACGGACGCGGCGGCGATGGAGTCGCTGCGGCTGCTGGCCCGCACCGAGGGCATCATCCCGGCGATCGAGTCGGCGCACGCGATCGCCGGCACGCTGGAGATCGCCAAGGAACTGGGGCCTGAGGCAACCATCCTGGTATGTCTGTCCGGTCGTGGTGACAAGGACATGGACACGGCCGGCGAGTGGTTCGGCCTGATCGACGGGAACGGCAAGGCATGAGCGACGTGAGCGCCGAACTGGGCAACGCGGGCACCGCGATCCGGAAGGCGAACGACGAGGGCCGGGCCGCGCTGGTCGGCTACCTGCCGGCCGGCTACCCGACCATCGACGGTGGCGTGGACGCGATCAAGGCGCTGGTCGACGGCGGCGTGGACGTGCTCGAGATCGGCCTGCCGTACAGCGACCCGGTGATGGACGGCGTGACGATCCAGCGCGCCGCCGAGATCGCGCTGGCCGGCGGGCTGCGGATCCGCGACGTGCTCGGCACCGTCGAGAAGGTCGCCGCGTACGCCGACGTGCCGGTGCTGGTGATGACGTACTGGAACCCGATCGAGCGGTACGGCGTGGATCGGTTCGCGGTGGACCTCGCCGCCGCCGGGGGAGCCGGCCTGATCACGCCCGACCTGATCCCGAACGAAGGCGCCGAGTGGATCGCCGCCGCCGACAAGAACGAGCTGGACAAGGTGTTCCTGGTCTCGCCGTCCTCCACCGACGCACGGATCGGGCTCACCACGGCTTCCTGCCGGGGATTCGTCTACGCGACTGCCGTGATGGGCGTCACCGGGGCCCGTGACCAGGCGTCGGACCTGGCCGCGCCGCTGGTCGCCCGGACGAAGGCGGCCACCGGGCTCCCCGTCGGGGTCGGACTCGGCGTTTCCAACGCGGACCAGGCGGCGGCCGTCGCGGCGTACGCGGATGCTGTGATCGTGGGCTCGGCGTTCGTGAAGGCGCTCGACGCGGGCGGCCCGGCGGGAGTGAAATCGCTCACGGAGAGCCTCGCCGAAGGGGTCCGGCGGGAACGCCGCACCCCCGTCGCTCGTTAGAACCGCCGTGAGTCGAACCAGGAACGCGGCCGTTTTCTTCGCCGCGGTGGCTCTGCTTGCCCTCACGGGCTGCAGCAGCGCGCCGAAGCAGTCAGCCGACAACCCCGGTGGGGCGATCATCCGTACCCCGGCCGGTGATCCGAGCGGGTTGCGCGGGGCGACACTGGACCGGCCGTACTCGTTACCGGCCACCTCGCTGACCGACACCTCGGGCAACGAGTTCAACCTGGTGACGTCGACGAAGAAGCCGGTCACGCTGGTGTTCTTCGGCTACACGAACTGCCCGGACGTCTGCCCGACCGTGATGGCCGATGTCGCCTCCGCGCTGACCAAGCTGGACGAGTCGGTGCGCGACCAGGTGCAACTGCTGTTCATCACCACTGATCCGGCGAGGGACACTGGACCGGTGATTCGCAAGTACCTGGACCGGTTCGACCCGTCGTTCGTCGGGCTGACCGGCAACCTGACCTCGATCAAGGACATCGCCAAGCATGTCGGCGTGCCGGTGGAGGGCATGAAGAAGCTGCCCTCCGGCGGGTACGAGGTGGGCCACGGCGCCCAGGTGCTCGGCTTCGGGGCGAACGACAAGGCCACCGTGCTGTGGCTGTCGAACGCGGCGATCGGCGACCTTGCGCACGACTTCGGCAAGCTCGTCGAGGAGAACCAGTGAAGCAACAACCTTGGTTCCCGTGGGTGTCGCTGGTCGCCCGCCTCGTGCTCGGTGGCGTGATGCTGGTGGCCGGGGCACTCAAAGTCACCGACCCGGAGGTCGCCGCGCAGGCGGTCCGGGCGTACGAACTGCTTCCGTCCGGGTTCGACAGCATCGTGGGGCTCGTGCTGCCTTTCCTGGAGATCGCGATCGGGTTGCTGTTGATCGTCGGTTACGGTGTCCGGCCCGCCGCGGCGGTGGCCGGTGTTTTCATGGTGGTGTTCATCGCCGCGGTGTCCTCCGCCTGGGCTCGTGGTCTGGCGATCGACTGTGGCTGCTTCGGCGGCGGCGGTCAGGTTGCGCCCGGCCAGACGAAGTACTTGCAGGAGATCCTGCGGGACGTCGGTCTGCTGGTGCTCGCGGGGTGGCTGTGGTTCAGCCCGCGCAGCAAGTTCGCGCTCGAATCGGATCCGCACGTGTCGACAGGAGTAACCGCGTCGTGAGCAAGACCCAGCCCAAGCCCCCGGTCAATCCGCTGCTGCAGCAGAAGCGGCGGATCTCGCCCGGCATCGTCATCGTGGTCGTGGTGGTGCTCGCCATCATCGCCGCCGTCGGTGTCGACTACTGGCGCAAGCACTCCAAGGTCGAGGTGACCACGAGCGGCCGGCCCGAACCCGCCGTGATCACCGGACCTGGCACCAGCGGCAAGGGCGTCACGGTCGGCAAGGCCGGCGCCAAGTCTCACATCGACCTGTACCTCGACTTCCGCTGCCCGCACTGCGCGGACTTCGAGGAGGAGTCCGGCCCGACCATCGACAAGCTGGTCGAGGACGGCACCGCCACCTTGACCTACTGGCCGCTGGCCTTCGTGAGCCCGGATGACTCGCCCCGGCTGGCCAACGCGTTCTCCGCGGCCGCCGCGAACGGCAAGGCACTGAGCTACGCCGACGGCATCTACGGCGACTTCTCCAAGGCCTGGACCACCGACCAGCTGATCGACCTGGGCAAGCAGCTCGGCATCGACGACCAGAAGTTCGAGGCCGCGGTCAACGACAACAGCTACAAGGGCTGGCTGGACACGATCGCCCAGGCGGCCAACGACCGCAAGGTGGAAGGCACTCCCACGGTCTTCGTGAACGACAAGATGCTGAGTGGCGACCAGCTCACTCCTGAGGGCCTGGAGAAGGCCGTCGGTGCGACGAACTGACGCACCGAGTCCCCATCGTGACCACGTGTTGGTGGTCGCGATGGGGCCGGTCGAGTAGCGTTCCTGCTTGCCATGTCTAGTCTGCTGCCCGCCGTGATCATCCCGGCGTTCATCCCCAGTCCAAGCCAGGGTGTCTGGCACCTCGGTCCGTTGCCGCTACGTGCCTACGCCATCTGCATCCTGCTCGGCATCTTCGCCGGTTACTGGCTGGGCCGGAAACGGTGGGTCGCCCGCGGCGGCTCGGCCGAGGTGCTCGCCGACATCATCATGTGGGCGGTGCCGTTCGGCCTGGTCGGCGCCCGGATCTACCACGTGATCACCGACGCCGAGCTGTACTTCGGCGCGGGCAAGCACCCGATCGACGCGCTGAAGATCTGGCACGGCGGCCTCGGCATCTGGGGCGCGGTAGCGTTCGGCGCGCTCGGCGCCTGGATCGCCTGCCGCCGGCACAAGGTGCCGTTCCTCGCCGTCGCCGACGCGATGGCGCCCGGGATCGCGCTGGCCCAGGTGATCGGCCGGTTCGGGAACTACTTCAACCAGGAACTGTTCGGGAAACCGACGGACCTGCCCTGGGGTCTGGAGATCGCCCCGGAGCACCGGCCCGCGGGGTACATGGACTTCGCCACCTTCCACCCGACGTTCCTCTACGAAGCGATCTGGAACCTCGGCGTGATCGCGCTGGTGATCCTGGTCGACCGGCGCTACAAGCTCGGCCACGGCCGTGCCTTCGCCCTGTACGTCGCCGGGTACACCCTGGGCCGCGCGTGGATCGAGAACCTGCGGATCGACACGGTGAACGAGTTCGCCGGCCTCCGGCTGAACGTGTGGGTGTCGATGGTGATGTTCGTGCTCGCCGTCGCCTACTTCATCATCAGCCTCCGCCTGAGGCCCGGCCAGGAAGACATCTCGGTCGGCCCCGCGGCCGGCGGCGACAAGCCCTCCGACACCGCGGCGGACGCCGGCGAACCGGCGGACACCGCCACCGAGGCCCCTTCGTCGGCGGAGGAGGAGGAGGTCCCGGCTGACGCGGACCAGCCTTCCGCGGACGCCACCGCCCCCGGCGGCGACAAGGACGCCAAAGTCGAAGCCGGATCCCCGACTGACAGGCCCCGTGACTGAGCCCGTTGTACCTGCTGCCGGCGGCGAGGATTCCACCTCGCCGCCGACCTCCGGCGTACCGCCGACTTCCGGCGTACCGGGGGTGTCCGCGGAGCATTCCGGGGATCACACCCATCGCGACGTGACGGGTGGCTGGCTGCGGCCGGCGGTCTTCGGGGCGATGGACGGGCTGGTGTCGAACTTCGCGCTGATCGCCGGCATGGACGGCGGCACCGAGTCCGGATCGCAGTTCATCGTGCTGGCCGGACTCGCGGGGCTGGCGGCCGGCGCCTTCTCGATGGCGGCGGGCGAGTACACCTCGGTCGCCTCGCAGCGTGAGCTCGCCCGCGCCGAGATCGAGGTCGAACGGCGCGAGATCCAGCGCCACCCCGGCGACGAGGAACTGGAGCTCGCCGAGACCTACGAGGCGAAGGGCCTCGACCCGGAACTGGCGAGCCAGGTCGCCCAGCAGTTCCACGCGAACCCCGACCAGGCGCTCGAGGAGCACGTCCGCGAGGAGCTCGGCCTGGACCCCAACGACCTGCCGTCCCCGGTGGTCGCGGCCTCGTCGTCGTTCGTCTGCTTCGCGATCGGCGCGATCATCCCGGTCCTGCCGTACCTGCTCGGCGCCTCGAACGTGCTGCCCGCGCTGATCATGTCCCTCACCGCGCTCTTCATCTGCGGCGCGGTCGTCAGCCGCGTGACCACCCGCTCCTGGTGGTACTCCGGCCTCCGCCAACTAATCCTCGGCGGCATCGCCGCAGCCCTCACCTACTTCGTCGGCACCCTGGTAGGCCCAGGCATTTAGCGTCGCAGCCTTCTATGCCGCCTGGCGGGAGGCCTCTTCGATGACGTCACCGACCGAGACCATTCGCTCGACGTGATCGCCTCGAGCCTCCTGATCGAGGGACCAGGCTGCTCGCGAGACCGCGGTGAAAGCTGCCGTCAGAACTGCACCTCGCCGTACTGCGGAGTCCGCGCCGTGGGCGTCCAGGAGAGAGGAGAGCGGCAGGTCGGTGGCTAGCAGGAGATAGCCGAGGTCGAAGCCGGACGGGCCGAGGCCGAACTGCTCCCAGTCGAAGGCGATCACGTCGTCGCCGCGCCTGCCGCAGAGGTTCACCGGGTGGGCATCCCCATGCGTCGGAACTCGCGGCAGGGCGTCCAACTCGGTCAACGCCGCGTCCCGCCGTACCCACAACGCTTGAGCGGTCCGCCACAGAGGCTCGTCGACCACTCGGGAGAGCGCCGTCCAGCCCCCGCGGCGCTCCACAGTGCGCAGACGGTCGCGTAGGACGTCGCGAGCACCCCATGCAGGCTCGACCACCCGGGCCTGCGCAAACCGCCCGAGCGCCCGGGCGAGCGCTAGCGGATCCACCACCGCGCTCTCGACGTACTCGGACCACAGACTGATCCCCTCCGCGTCCCGGACGACCCGGAGGTACCTCGGCGTGCGCAGCCCGGGAGTCCGCGCGACGATGCCGGATTCGGCGACGAATGCCTGGCGCTGCCAGTACGCGTGATGGCGCACGTCCTCGATGCCGGGCAGCAGCCTCTTCACCACCCAGCCGTCACCGGTGACCCAGACGCCACCGTTGGCCTGCCCGGTCCCGGAGGCGAGCGGCTGCCAGTCGTCCTTCGGTCCCCAGGTCACCTGCCAGAACTACCACGCTCAAGAAGGCTTCGCGGGTGAATTCTCGGGGTCGTATCTGGTCGGTGAGAAGCGGTTGCTGTCACCATGGGTAGATCACGAGTGAGCGCTTGCTCACGAGGCGTGACGGTGGCGTGTGAAAGGCGTTGTGACGGTGGAATGGCTGTCCATCTGTCGGGCGTCATGAGGTAGTCTCGGGACTCCCGGCTTGGGCCAGTGTTGTCCCGCGGCCAGTTGTTGACCGTAGGACGACGGGAGCCCTGAATGTATGGTCGCCCCCCCTCTTTAATCGGGCACAGGCCGAGCGAGGGTCTGTACGACGGACGCCACGAGCACGACGCCTGTGGTGTCGCCTTCGTCGCAACCCTCACCGGTGAACCGAGCCACGACATCGTGGCCAAGGCTTTGACCGCCCTGCGCAACCTAGAACACCGTGGTGCCTCCGGCGCCGAGCCCGATTCCGGCGATGGCGCCGGCATCCTGCTGCAGGTCCCGGACGCGTTCTACCGCAAGGTGTGCGACTTCGAGCTCCCCGTACCGCGGAGCTACGCGACGGGTATCGCCTTCCTCCCGGAGGAGGCCGACGACGCAGCCAAGGCCGTCGCCCGGATCGAGGAGCTCGCCGCCGAGGAGAACCTGACGGTGGTCGGCTGGCGCGACGTGCCGACCGACCCCGAGCTGCTCGGGGCCACCGCGCGTTCGGTGATGCCGGTGTTCCGCCAGCTGTTCGTGGCGGCCAAGGCCGGCCGGGTGATGGGGCTGGCGCTGGAGCGGATGGCCTTCCGGCTGCGCAAACGGGCCGAGCGGGAGACCGCGACCTACTTTCCGTCGCTGTCGGGCCGCACCATCACCTACAAGGGGATGCTGACGACCGACCAGCTGGACAAGTTCTTCCCCGAGCTGACCGACCCGGACCTCGCCTCGGCGATCGGCGTCGTGCACTCGCGGTTCTCCACCAACACCTTCCCGTCCTGGCCGCTGGCCCACCCGTACCGGTACATCGCCCACAACGGCGAGATCAACACCGTGCAGGGCAACCGGAACTGGATGCGCGCCCGCGAGGCGCTGCTCGCCAGCGACCTGATCCCGGGTGACCTCGAGCAGATCTACCCGATCTGTACTCCGGACGCGTCCGACTCCGCGTCGTTCGACGAGGTGCTGGAGCTCCTGCACCTGGGCGGCCGCTCGTTGCCGCACGCGATGCTGATGATGATCCCGGAGGCGTGGGAGAACGCCACCACGATGGACCCGAAGCGGCGCGCTTTCTATGAGTTCCACTCGACCCTGATGGAGCCGTGGGACGGACCCGCCTCGGTGGTGTTCTCCGACGGCACCAAGGTCGGCGCCGTACTCGACCGGAACGGTCTGCGCCCCTCGCGGTACTGGGTGACCGAGGACGGTCTCGTAGTACTGGCGTCCGAGGCCGGCGTGCTCGACATCGACCCGGCGACCGTGACCCAGAAGGGCAGGCTCGAGCCGGGCCGGATCTTCCTGGTCGACGTCGACGCGCACCGGATCATCACCGACCAGGAGGTGAAGGCGGCACTGGCCGACGAGCACCCGTACGACGAGTGGCTGCACGCGGGCCTGATCCGGTTCGAGGATCTGCACGAGCGCGAGCACGTCGTCCACAGCCATGCTTCGGTGACCCGTCGCCAGCAGGTGTTCGGGTACACCGAGGAAGAGCTGCGGGTGCTGCTCACCCCGATGGCGAAGTCCGGTGCCGAGCCGATCGGCTCGATGGGCACGGACACCCCGATCGCCGTACTGAGCGACCGGCCGCGGCTGCTGTTCGACTACTTCGCCCAGCTCTTCGCGCAGGTCACCAACCCGCCGCTGGACGCGATCCGCGAGGAGCTCGTCACCTCGCTGTCGTCGTCGCTGGGGCCTGAGGCGAACCTGCTCAACCCGAGCCCGGCGTCCTGCCGTCAGGTGGTACTGCCGTTCCCGGTGATCACCAACGACGAGCTGGCCAAGCTGCGCCACATCAACCTGGACGGCGACCTGCCGGGCCTCGCGACAACCGTGCTGCGCGGCGTCTACGAGGTCGAGGGCGGCGGTGCCTCGCTGAAGGCCAGGCTCGAGCAGATCTGCGCGGAGGCCGACGCGGCCATCGCGGACGGCGCCCGCATCCTGGTGCTGTCCGACCGGCACTCGAACGCCGAGAACGCGCCGATCCCGTCGCTGCTGCTGACCGGCGCGGTTCATCACCACCTGGTGAGGGAGAAGACCCGCACGCAGGTCGGCCTGGTCGTCGAGGCGGGAGACGTGCGCGAGGTCCACCACGTCGCCCTGCTGATGGGCTACGGCGCGGCCGCGGTCAACCCGTACCTGGCGCTGGAGTCCGTCGAGGACCTCTGCCGCCGCGGCACCTACCTGCCCGGGATCGAGCCCGAGCAGGCCGTCCGGAACCTGGTGAAGTCGCTCGGCAAGGGCGTCCTCAAGGTGATGTCGAAGATGGGCGTCTCCACCGTCGCGTCGTACACCGGTGCGCAGATCTTCGAGGCCAACGGCCTGTCGCCGGATCTGGTCGACGCCTATTTCACCGGTACGTCGTCCAAGCTCGGCGGGATCGGGCTGGACGTCATCGCCGAGGAGGTACGGCGCCGGCACCTGCGGGCGTACCCGGCGGACGGCATCGTCGCCGCGCACCGCAAGCTCGAGATCGGCGGCGAGTACCAGTGGCGCCGCGAGGGCGAGCCGCACCTGTTCGACCCGGAGACGGTGTTCCGGCTGCAGCACTCCACTCGCACCGGGCGGTACGACATCTTCAAGCAGTACACGGCCCGGGTGGACGAGCAGTCCGAGCGGCTGATGACGCTGCGCGGCCTGTTTGGCTTCAAGTCCGGTCGCGACCCGATCCCGCTCGACGAGGTCGAGCCGGTGTCGGCGATCGTCAAGCGGTTCTCCACCGGCGCGATGAGCTACGGCTCGATCAGCGCCGAGGCGCACACCACGCTGGCGATCGCGATGAACCGGATCGGCGGCAAGTCGAACACCGGTGAGGGCGGCGAGGACTCCGACCGGCTGCACGACCCGGCCCGGCGCAGCTCGATCAAGCAGGTCGCGTCCGGCCGGTTCGGCGTCACCTCGGAGTACCTGACGAACTCCGACGACATCCAGATCAAGATGGCGCAGGGCGCGAAGCCCGGCGAGGGCGGTCAGCTGCCCGGGAACAAGGTGTACCCGTGGGTGGCGAACACGCGACACTCCACTCCGGGCGTCGGCCTGATCTCGCCGCCCCCGCACCACGACATCTACTCGATCGAGGACCTGGCCCAGCTGATCCACGACCTGAAGAACGCGAACCCGTCCGCACGGATTCACGTGAAGCTCGTCTCGGAGGTCGGGGTCGGCACGATCGCCGCCGGCGTCAGCAAGGCGCACGCGGACGTCGTACTGATCTCCGGCCACGACGGCGGTACCGGTGCGGCTCCGCTGACCTCGCTGAAGCACGCAGGCGGTCCCTGGGAGCTCGGCCTTGCCGAGACCCAGCAGACCCTGCTGCTGAATGGTTTGCGCGACCGGATCGTCGTCCAGACCGACGGTCAGCTCAAGACCGGCCGGGACGTCGTCATCGCGGCGCTGCTCGGCGCGGAGGAGTACGGGTTCGCCACGGCTCCGCTGGTGGTCTCGGGCTGCATCATGATGCGCGTCTGCCACCTGGACACCTGCCCGGTCGGCGTCGCGACGCAGAACCCGGTACTGCGTGAGCGGTTCTCCGGGAGGCCCGAGTTCGTGGTGAACTTCTTCGAGTTCATCGCCGAGGAGGTCCGGGAGTACCTGGCGGAGCTGGGTTTCCGGTCGCTCGACGAGGCGATCGGCCACGCCGACGTACTCGACATCCAGCGCGCGGTCGACCACTGGAAGTCCGACGGGCTCGACCTGACGCCGATCCTGCACGTGCCCTCGCTGCCGGAAGGTGCTTCGCGGCACCAGACGGTGCTGCAGGACCACGGGCTCGACAAGGCGCTGGACAACGAGCTGATCCGGATCTGCGCGCCCGCGCTCGAGAACGGCGAGCCGGTCCGGGCGCAGCTGCCGATCCGCAACGTGAACCGGACCGTCGGGACCATGCTCGGCCACGAGATCACCAAGCGGTACAAGGCGGCGGGGCTGCCGGACGAGACGATCGACCTGACCTTCACCGGGTCGGCCGGCAACTCGTTCGCCGCCTTCGTCCCGCGCGGGGTGACCCTCCGGCTGGAGGGTGACGCCAACGACTACGTCGGCAAGGGCCTGTCGGGCGGTCGCGTGGTGATCCGGCCGGACCGGCATGCGCGCTTCGACGCGGCCGACCAGATCATCGCCGGCAACGTCATCGCGTACGGCGCGACGTCGGGCGAGCTGTTCATCAACGGTGGCGCGGGGCAACGGTTCTGCGTGCGGAACTCCGGCGCCACCGCCGTGGTCGAGTCGGTCGGCGACCACGCCTGCGAGTACATGACGGGTGGTCGCGTCGTGGTGATCGGCGCGGTCGGCCGGAACTTCGCAGCGGGCATGTCGGGCGGCGTGGCCCACGTGCTCGACCTGGACCGCGCCCTGGTGAACCCGGAGCTGGTCGACCTGCTCCCGCTCTCCGAGGACGAGTCCGAGCTGTTGCACGACCTGGTCCGCAGGCACCACGAGGAGACCGGTTCGGAGCGGGCGGCCAAGCTGCTCGGCGACTGGACCGCCGCGGCCGCCAGGTTCACCACGGTGATGCCCCGCGACTACGCCCGGGTGCTGGCGGCCAAGGCGGCCGCCGAGCGCGACGGGCTGGACGCGGACGCCACCACGCGAGCGATGATGGAGGCCATCTGATGGCTGACCCGAAGGGATTCCTGACCACTCCGCGCGAGGTCGCCGAGCGCCGCCCGGTGGAGGAACGCAAGCAGGACTGGAAAGAGGTCTACCCCGGTGGGGCCGGCAAGGCGCTGCTGCCGATCATCACCAAGCAGGCCGGGCGCTGCATGGACTGCGGCATCCCGTTCTGCCACTCCGGCTGTCCACTGGGCAACCTGATCCCGGAGTGGAACGACCTGGTCTGGCGCGACGACTGGACCGGCGCGATCGAACGGCTGCACGCGACGAACAACTTCCCGGAGTTCACCGGCCGGCTGTGCCCGGCTCCGTGTGAGCCGGCCTGCGTGCTGGGCATCAACCAGGAGCCGGTCACGATCAAGAACGTCGAGGTCGCGATCATCGACAAGGCCTGGGAGTCCGGCGATGTCCGGCCCCAGCCGCCGGAGTGGCTGACCGGCAAGACGATCGCCGTGGTCGGCTCCGGCCCGGCCGGTCTCGCGGTCGCGCAGCAGCTGACCCGGGCGGGTCACACCGTGGCCGTGTACGAGCGGGCCTCCGCGCCCGGCGGGCTGCTGCGGTTCGGCATTCCCGAGTTCAAGATGGAGAAGTCGCAGGTCGAGCGGCGGATCCAGCAGATGAAGGAAGAGGGCACCGTCTTCCGCTCCGGCGTCAACGTCGGCGTGGACGTCACCGGCACCCAGCTCAAGCAGCGGTACGACGCCGTTGTGATCGCGACCGGTGCCACCGCGGCCCGGGACCTGCCGGTGCCGGGACGCGAGTTCGGCGGCATCCACCAGGCGATGGAGTACCTGCCCCAGTCCAACAAGGTCGCGCTGGGGGAGACGGTCGAGGACCAGATCGTTGCCACTGGCAAGGATGTGGTGATCATCGGTGGCGGTGACACCGGCGCCGACTGCCTGGGTACGGCGCACCGGCAGGGTGCCCGCAGCGTCACCCAGCTGGAGATCATGCCGCGCCCCTCGGACGAGCGGCCGGCCGGACAGCCCTGGCCGACGTACCCGATGATCTACCGGGTCGCCTCGGCGCACGAGGAGGGCGGCGAGCGGGTCTACGCCGTCTCGACGAACAACTTCGTGGCCGATGCCGACGGCAACGTCTCGGGCCTGGACCTGGTCGAGGTCGAGCTCGTCGACGGCAGGTTCACCCCGGTTCCCGGTAGCGAGCGGACCATCCCGGCGCAGCTCGTGCTGCTCGCGATGGGCTTCCTCGGCCCTGAGCGGGAGGGCTTCCTCGAGCAGCTCGGCGTCGACCTGGACGAGCGGGGCAACGTCAAGCGTGACAAGTCCTACCAGACGTCCGTAGAAGGAGTCTTCGCCTGCGGCGACGCCGGCCGAGGCCAGTCCCTCATCGTCTGGGCCATAGCCGAAGGCCGCTCCTGCGCCGCCGGCGTAGACACCCACCTAACCGGATCCTCCACCCTCCCCACCCCCATCCCCCCAACAGCCCGCCCCCTGGTGGTCTGACGTACCCCGAACAGAACCCGACCGGCCCGGGAGCCCCTCGCTGCCCCGGGCCAACCCACCCACGTCCGGCAGGAGCGATCCGCAGTACGAGACCAGCAGCGCGCCGAGGTGCGTCCGCTTGATCGGGCACTCTAGGTTGGGACGCGTGTCTGGACGCCTGGTGACGAGGTCCCGGCTCCGCAAGGCGGCGCCGTGGGCCGGGTTGGTTCTGCTCTGGCTCGTCGTCTCGACCACCATCGGTCTGCTCGGTTTCGCGAACGACTCCGAGCGCGTCACCATCGGCGCGCACGCCGCGACCGTCTCGCCGACCTTCGACAGTCACGCGACGCTCGACCTCGGCGCCGTCCTCCCGCGCCTGCGGCTGCAGACCGACCTGCCCGCGGACCTCGGCATCAACATCGACATCCAGGAGACGGATGCCGACAACCTCACCGAACTGCTCAACCGCGACGCCCTGATCGCCAGCCAGCCGGACGGTGAGATCGCCCGGATCCGCGAGGTGGTCCGGGAGATGGCGGTCGACAACGCGGTCGCCGGCGCTGGTTCGGGCCTGCTCGCCGCGGTCGTCGTCGCCACCGTCTGGGCGATGCTCGGGCCACGCCGGCGCCGCGAGTTGTTCGTCCTGCTGCACAGCTCCGAACGACGCGTCCAGCACCGGGCGGTCGTCGTACTGGTCGCGATGCTGATCACCATCGCCTCGATCTTCGGCCCCGGCCGGATGCGCGCCCCCGAGGTCGCCCCGACCGAGTGGCGGCCGCTGTCCGCGCTCCTGCCCGAGCTGTCCTTCGACGAACGCCTGAAGACGGTCGAGGTCGCCTCCGGCTTCTCCACCACGGGCGGGATCGGTGTGATCCGTACGGCGGTCGAGACGTACGAGCGGTCCACCGACTTCTACGGGCAGCTCCGCGACCGGGTCGTCCGGGTCGGCGGCCGGATCCACCAGGCGAACCCGGGGGAGACCGTCGCGCTGCTCGTCTCGGACCGGCACGACAACATCGGGATGGACCCGTTCGCCGCGGAGGTGGCGAAGGTGGCCGGGGCGAAGGTGCTGATCGACGCCGGTGACGACTCTTCCTCGGGGCAGGCCTGGGAGGTGTTCAGCATCAACTCGCTGGCGCAGCACTTCAAGGACCTCAAGGTGGTCGCGGTCGCGGGCAACCATGACGCCGGCGGCCACATCGAGGACGCGATGCGGAAGAACAAGTTCACCGTGCTCGACAGCAAGCCCGTCGAGGTCGAGGGGATCCGGTTCCTTGGCGACAGCGATCCGACCCGGACCGGCCTCGGCAGCGCCGACAGCCCGGGCGACGAGACGACCGCGGAGCAGTCCACGCGGCTGGCCGACGTGGCCTGCGAACAACCTGAGGACAAGCGGATCTCCACCATGGTTGTGCACGACCCGGCATCGTTCGCGGACACCGCCACCCGTGGTTGCGCGACCCTGCTGTTGTCGGGTCACCTGCACCGTCAGGTCGGGCCGGACACGAAGGTGGTGGACGGCAAGCCGGTGACCACCTTCACGAACGGGACCACCGGCGGAGCGGCGTACGCGTTCGCTCTCGGATACACCTTGCGGCGTCCGGGCGAGGTCACGCTGGTCACCTACTCGGAGGGTCAGCCGATCGGTCTGCAGACCGTCACGGCCGAGCTCATCGGCGAGGTGACGGTCGGCGCGTACCGGCCGCTCTCTTCTTGACCCCAACTGTTGACCGACCAGTAGTGGGGCGGACCAATCGGCGAGTGGTCTTGTAGGAGTAGGGTTTTGTGACGTGCGTCGCGCAAAGATCGTTTGTACGCTCGGCCCGGCTACGGCCGCCCCCGAGCGCGTCCTGGAACTCGTCCAAGCAGGTATGGATGTCGCTCGGCTGAATTTGAGCCACGGCGCCCACGCCGAGCATGAGCGCATCTATCAGCGGATCCGCACTGCAGCGGCCGAGACCGGCCACAACGTCGGTATCCTCGTCGACCTGCAGGGCCCGAAGATCCGGCTGGCGGAGTTCGCCGAGGGGAAAGTCACCCTGACCTACGGCGAGCGCTTCACCATCACCACCCGGGAGGTGCCGGGTGACGTCACCATCTGCGGTACGACGTACGACGGCCTTCCGGGCGACGTCAACCCGGGGGACCAGCTGCTCATCGACGACGGCCGGATCGCCCTGGTCGCCGAGGAGGTGACTGCGACCGACGTGGTCTGCCGGGTCACCGTCGGCGGGCCGGTGTCGAACCACAAGGGCATCAACCTGCCCGGTGTCTCTGTCAGTGTGCCGGCGCTGTCCGAGAAGGACGTGGAGGACCTGCGCTGGGCGCTGCACCTGCCGGCCGACATGATCGCGCTGTCCTTCGTCCGGGACGCCTCGGACATCCAGCTGGTGCACAAGATCATGGACGAGGAAGGTCACCGGGTGCCGGTGATCGCCAAGATCGAGAAGCCGCAGGCGGTCGCCAACCTGGACGAGATCATCGAGGCCTTCGACGGCTTCATGGTCGCCCGCGGCGACCTCGGCGTGGAGCTCCCGCTGGAAGAGGTCCCGCTGGTCCAGAAGCTGATCATCGACCAGGCCCGGCTGAACGCGAAGCCGGTGATCGTCGCCACCCAGATGCTGGAGTCGATGATCTCCGCCCCGCGCCCGACCCGGGCCGAGGCGTCCGACGTGGCCAACGCGGTACTCGACGGCGCCGACGCGGTGATGCTGTCCGGCGAGACCAGCGTCGGCCGGTTCCCGATCGAGACCGTCAAGACGATGGCCCGGATCGTGGCGTCCACCGAGCAGCACGGGCTGAGCCGGGTCAAGGAGATCGAGTGGGAGCCGCGCACCAAGGGCGGCGTGATCGCCAAGGCGGCCGCGGACGTGGCCGAGCGGATGGAGGCGAAGTACCTGGTCGCCTTCACCCAGAGCGGTGACACCGCACTCCGCCTGGCCCGCTACCGCACCGAGATCCCGGTCCTCGCCTTCACCCCGGTACCGTCGGTGAGCGCCTGGCTGAGCGTGGTCTGGGGCATCGAGACCCACATCGTCCCGACCGTCGACCACACCGACGAGATGGTCCGCCAGGTAGACCAGCGCCTCCTCGAACTGGGCAAGCTCCAGAAGGGCGACCTGGTCGTCATCGTCGCCGGCTCCCCGCCCAGCATCCCCGGCTCCACCAACGCCCTCCGAGTCCACCGCATGGGCGACGCCATCTCCGGCGCAGCCCCCGCCTACCGCGCCTGACCGCGCACCCACCCGGTCCCGTCACCCCACCAGGTGGCGGGACCTGCTGTCGGCACCCCCGCCGCATCGGCTCGTACAAGCAGCGGCGCGAGACCGCTCCCAGTCGGCCGCCGCCAGGGGGAACGTCAGCGAAGTCGCCGCTTGCGTCCGAAGAACTGCAGAGGCGTCTTGGCCACTTCTTCGGACGTAATGGACGGGTTCAGGTTCGGGTCTGCGGTATGGGCGGCGCGAAAGTGGGGACCTCGGACAGGCAGTGGGGACCTCGGACACCGAATACCGTGACCCCGGTCCCCAGAAGGTGTCCTAGGTCCAGGTGTTTGGCGACGGACAAGAAGGCTGGTGGTCACGCCACTCATGGAGAGTGGCGCGGCTGACGCCGAGGCGGCTGCTCAGGGATTTCAGACTCTCGCCGACCGGCATCGCAGCCAGTGCCACCCGCCGCGTGGGGCCGTCGTACATGAAGGGAGGTTCGCACCCACAACCGACAGAACCGGTCGTTTCTGGGTGCCCTGGGTGGGACTCGAACCCACACTGGATGCTGTTTGAGAGCATGGCCTCTGCCGATTGGGCTACCAGGGCATTCCGCCGAAGATCCTAGCCCATTGGCTGGCCGGATGTTCGCCATGGGCTGGCGTTTCGCGCTGGCCCATTGCACTTCGGACAACATCACTGACTGCGAACATCTTCTTATTTTCTTGAGGTCCTGGCAAATCCGGACGCCATCGGAAATTGTCGATGGCGACGGTCAAGGTGGCGCTATGCCTCGCTTCAGCTCGCAGGAGACCGTCCAGTCGGCGTTGCGAATGTCCGACCAGGGCGTCAGCGACCGTGTGAACGCCGACATCCACGGGGTGGCGATCAAGACCATCCGCAAGTGGCGTCGGCTTTACCAGCGGCAGGGTCTTCCCCGACTCGGTAGTGGGTATCCGGCGACTCCTTGTCCGCGCTGCGACGAGGCAGACCTGAACGGGTCTGCGTACGCGCACCTGTTGGGGTGGTACTTGGGTGATGGGCACATCGCCAGGGCCCGCCGAAGTGTCTATGTTCTCTCCATCTCCAACGATCCGAAGTACTCGGGGCTGTCAGACGAAATCGCCGCCACCATGCGGTTGGTCAAGCCGACGGGCAGCCCGTGTAAGCGTGGAGGCCAGGCGACGCGGATCGAGGTGCGGTGGAAGCACTGGCCATGTCTGTTCCCGCAGCACGGGCCAGGCAGGAAGCATCTACGGAAGATCGAGCTGGCCGACTGGCAGCAGGAGATAGTTGCCCGATATCCCGACCGGTTGCTTCGCGGCTTGTTCCACTCTGATGGTTGCCGCGTCACGAACTGGACGACCCGGGAGTTGAAGAGCGGGGAGATCAAGCGCTACGAGTACTTGCGATATGTCTTCGCCAACGAGTCCGAGGACATCATCGGCATCCTGACAGCTGCCCTGGATCTGCTGGAGATCCCGTGGCGGCGACCACGCCGAAACATGGTCGCGGTGAGTCAGCGGGCGGGGGTGGAGGCGCTGGATGGGTTTGTGGGTGCTAAGAGCTGAGCGGGTGGGGTCAAGGGCTGAGCGTGTCCGGCCCGGGAGGGGTGGGATCGATATGGTGGCGGGGTGAATGCGAAGCGAGTGGTGATCGCCGAGGACGAGGCGCTGATCCGGATGGACCTGGCCGAGATGCTGGCGGAAGAGGGGTATGACGTCGTCGGGCAGGCGGGAGACGGGGAGGAGGCCATCCGGCTGGCGACCGAGCACCGGCCTGATCTGGTCATCCTGGACGTGAAGATGCCCAAGCTGGACGGGCTCAGCGCGGCGGAGAAGATCGCCGGCGAGCGGATCGCCCCGGTGCTGATGCTGACCGCGTTCTCGCAGCGTGAACTGGTCGAGCGGGCCCGGGACGCGGGGGCGATGGCCTATCTGGTGAAACCGTTCTCCAAGGCGGATCTGCTGCCCGCGATCGAGATCGCCGCGTCCCGGTACGTCGAGCTCGCGGAGCTGGAGCGTGAGGTCGCGGACCTCGCGGAGCGGCTGGAGACGCGCAAACTGGTGGATCGCGCGAAGTCCGTGCTGCAGACGAAGTTCGGGCTGTCCGAGCCGGACTCGTTCCGCTGGATCCAGAAAACCGCCATGGACAAAAGAGTTTCCATGCGCCAGGTCGCCGAGTTGGTCGTTGACGAGGCGGGTAGTAACGACTGAATCACTCTGCGCTCAGGGTGTACGGGCGTGCACCGGCGTCGTACAGCTGTCACTTGTGTCCTTGCTACTTACTGGGGTAACGACCTCACAACACACGCTGTGTGCCGTTCGCTTGGAGTGCTTCCGGAGGTCTAACCTGCGGATGCTCGCGGCAATCGCGGGAGTCCGGGGGTTTGCTCGGATTATCCAGACATGGGAGGAACAGTGCACCAGCGTTCCGTAGTACGGGTCGGCGCGTCGCTGATCGTTGCGTCGTTGGCCCTGACTGCCTGCGGTTCACGCAGCGACGACAACGCAGGCGAGGACTCCGGGGGCTCGACGAAGACCGCGAAGATCGGCGTGATCGCGCCTCTGTCCGGAGACCTGTCAGCGCTCGGTCTGGGCATCCAGCACTCGGTCGAGCTGGCCGTGAAGCAGGCCAACGACTCGAACGCGATCCCGGGCTGGAAGCTCGAGGTCGACGCGAAGGACGACGAGGCCAAGCCCGACGTCGGCAAGAACGCCGCCACCGCGCTGTCTTCGGACGCCAACGTGATCGGCGTGGTCGGCACGCTGAACACCAGCGTCAGCCAGCAGGTCCAGCCGGTGCTCGCGCCGAAGAACATCGTCCAGGTCTCGCCGGCCAACACCGGTCCCGGCCTGACCCAGGGCGCCAACTGGCAGACCGACCCGAAGCGGCCGTACCCCACGTACTTCCGTACCTGCACCACGGACGCGGTCCAGGGTCCGTTCGCTGCCCGGTACCTGTACGAGACGGCGAAGATCACCAAGGTCGCCACGATCCACGACAAGAAGGCCTACGGCCAGGGCCTGGTCGGCACCTTCACCGAGGAGTTCAAGAAGCTGGGCGGCCAGATCACCGCGGCCGAGACCATCAACCCGGACGACTCGAACTACCAGGCCGTCATCTCGGCGATCAAGCCGTCCGCGCCGCAGGCTCTCTACTACGGTGGTGAGTACCCGCAGGCCGGTCCGCTCTCGCAGCAGATGAAGGCCGCCGGCCTGAACATCCCGCTGATGGGTGGCGACGGCATCTTCGACCCGAAGTACATCCAGCTGGGCGGCAAGACCAGCGAGACCGACCTGGCCACCTCGGTCGGCGCCCCGGTCGAGGCGCTGGACTCGGCCAAGAAGTTCGTCGCGGACTACAACGCGGCCGGTTACAAGGACCCGTACGCGGCCTACGGCGGTTACTCCTACGACGCGGCGAACTCGATCATCAACGCCCTGAAGGTGTCGCTGAAGGACGCCAAGGACGTCGAGTCCGCGCGTCAGGCGACGGTCGATGCCCTGGGCAAGGTCAGCTTCGACGGAGTCACCGGTAAGGTCGCCTTCGACCAGTACGGTGACACCACCTCCAAGGTCCTGACCGTCTACAAGGTTGCCTCCGGCAAGTGGGCGACCGTGGAGACCAAGGACTTCGAGACCAAGTAGTCGACCTCGTGACTCGGGGGTGGGACGCCGTCCCACCCCCGAGTCATGTCAGAACTGAGGCAGTTGGGAGGTCGACGTGGACCAGTTCTTCCAGCAGCTCGTGAACGGGCTGACTCTCGGATCGCTGTACGCCCTGATCGCGGTCGGGTACACCGTCGTCTACGGCATCGTGCAGCTCATCAACTTCGCCCACGGCGAGGTGTTCATGATCGGTGCGTTCGGCGCACTGACGACGTACCTGTTGTTCTTCAACGGCGACACCAGCGTGTGGATCCTGCCGATCATGATCATCGGCGCCATGATCGCCTCGGTGGGAACCGCCGTGGCGATGGAACGTGTCGCGTACCGTCCCCTGCGGAACGCGCCACGGCTGGCACCGCTGATCACCGCGATCGGCATCTCGGTCTTCCTGCAGGAGTTCATGCGGTTGTTCTACGAGCGCCCGGGCTGGACCGTGCCGGTGATGGCCGCCATCGCGGTCGCCATCGCCTACTGGGTCGGCGCCGGCATGACGGACGTGCCCCTGAACCACCCGATCACCAAGTGGCGTGACCGGTCCCCGCTGCTCACGGCCGCCGCGGTCCCACTGCTGCTCTGGATCGGCGTCCGGCTGGCCGAACGCGACCTCTCGTTCGTGGTCTCGGCCGGCATCGTGGTCGGCGGCCTCGTGCTCGGTACTGCGATCGGCCTGCTGGCGGCTCGCCTGACCGGCGGGGCGGAACGTGCCCGCGCACTGGTCCGCCCGCTGGCCGTGGTCGCCGTGGTGACGGCGGTCCTGCTCGAGGTGTCCTGGCTGATCTTCGAGGGCATCATCGCCAAGGTGGACTGGCCCAGCGCGAAGCAGCGGATCCCGTTCCCGCAGATCGACGTGGTCACCGGGCCTGCCCTCGAGATCGGTGGGGTCACCATCCAGCGGTCGGCGATCTTCACGATCGTGGCGCTGGCGATCTGCTCGGCGCTGCTGTGGTACTTCATCAACCGGACCCGGCTGGGCCGCGGCATGCAGGCGGTGTCCCAGGATCCTGACACCGCCCGGCTGATGGGCATCAACGTCGACCGGATCATCGTTGTCGCGTTCGCGCTCGGCGCCGTGCTGGCCGCGGTCGCGGGTGTCTCGCAGGGCCTGCAGAACAGCAACATCGACTTCCGGATGGGCTTCCTGGCCGGCCTGAAAGCGTTCACGGCCGCGGTGCTGGGCGGGATCGGCAACGTCGCGGGCGCCGTCGTCGGTGGCCTGGTGCTCGGCGTGGTGGAGGCGATGGCCACCCAGTACATCCCCGGTCGGTTCGGTGGTGGTTCCTGGAAGGACGTCTGGGCATTCGTCATCCTGATCCTGGTCCTGGTCTTCAGGCCGCAGGGTCTTCTCGGAGCAAGGGTGGTGGACCGCGCATGAGCGACGACCTGACAACTCCGACCCGCGCGCAGACGATGGCCTGGCCGCTCGGCCTGGCCGGTGTCGCGCTGGTGATCATCGGATCGTTCCTGTCGTGGAGCTTCGACGGCGGGATCCTCGGCGACCTGTCGATCAACTTCTACCCGGGCTCGCTGCAGATCCTCGCGATCATCATGGCCGTGCTCGGTCTGGTGCTGCTGCTGGTGGAGAAGGGCCCACTGAAGAAGCCGCTCGGCCAGTGGCTCGACGCCACCCTCGGCCTGCGGGCGCTCGGCCTCACGCTGACGCTGTACATGGTGCTGGTGCTGATCGCGATCTCGGTCGAGTCCGACGGCCTGATCAACGTCAACCCGGGCGGCTACATCAGCACGGTCGGCGCGATCCTGCTCCTGGTCAGCTCGCGGATGCTGCCGTTGCGGCAGTTGCGGGACCTCAGTCAGGCGAGGCTGCCCGGCTGGGCCGAGATCCTCGCCATCGCGCTGATGATGGCGGCGGTCCTGTTCGGCGCGGCCTACGCGCTAGGCCTGACGGACGCCTGGGCGTTCGTGCTCTGCCTGGTCTTCATCACCGCGGTGATCGCGGTGCTCTTCCGGACCGGCGTGATGCGGTGGTTCGGGCACGTCGCGCAGCGGCACAAGAAGGTGCTGACGCTGGCGGCCTTCGCGGTGGCGTTCTTCTTCCCGTTCACCCAGAACGGCTCTGACGCGAATATGTCGATCGCGACCCAGGTTCTGATCTTCGCGGCCACCGCGATGGGCCTGAACATCGTGGTCGGCCTGGCCGGCCTGCTCGACCTCGGCTATGTCGCCTTCCTCGGCTCCGGCGCGTACGTGGCCGCGATGCTGTCGACCTCGGCGTTCGCGACGATCGACTGGCACCCGCCGTTCCTGGTCGTGATGCTGCTCGGCGCCGGCACGGCCGCCACCCTGGGTCTCATCATCGGTTCGCCGACCCTGCGGGTCTCTGGTGACTACCTGGCCATCGTGACGCTGGGCTTCGGTGAGATCTTCCGGTTGACGATGTTCAACCTGGACGGCACCAACGGCCCGCTGCTGACCAACGGCCCGAACGGCATCCCGGGCATCCCGGAGCTGGAGATCGGCAGCTTCAACTTCGGCGACTCGCACGTCGTCGCCGGGATCGAGCTGGGCCGGTTCGCGAACTACTACTTCCTGCTGCTGCTCCTGCTCGCCTTCGTCATCCTGGTCTTCGCCCGGCTGAACGACAGCCGGATCGGCCGTGGCTGGGTGGCCATCCGCGAGGACGAGAAGGCCGCCGAGGCGATGGGCGTCAACGTCTTCGGCCTGAAGATCCTGGCCTTCGTGGTCGGCGCCTTCCTGGCCGGTCTGGCCGGCACCATCAAGGCTCACCAGGACGTTGCCGTCAGCCCTGACCAGTTCATCTTCCTGGAGTCGGCGTTCCTGCTCGCGGCGATCGTGCTGGGCGGTATGGGTACCATCGCAGGTGTCCTGCTGGGTGCGACGATCCTGAAGCTGCTGCCGGAGAAGCTGCGGTTCTTCTCGGAGTACCGGCTGTTGCTGTTCGGTCTGCTGCTGGTGCTGATGATGCGGTTCCGGCCGGAGGGTCTGGTCGCGAGCAAACGCCGGCAGCTCGAGTTCCACGAAGAGGACGAGGAGCTCGCGGTGGCCATCGAGAGCGAACTGGTCGAGGAGGCGAAATGACCGTCACGGACACGACTGCGACGCCGGCCCCGGTCTTCGGCGCACCGGTGCTGGAGGCTTCCGGGGTGACCATGCGATTCGGTGGTCTGCTGGCGGTCAACGACGTCAACCTGAGCGTCCACGAGGGCGAGATCGTCGGTCTGATCGGCCCGAACGGGGCTGGCAAGACGACCTTCTTCAACTGCCTCACCGGTCTCTACAAGCCGACGGCCGGTGAGGTCCGCTTCGCCGGTACTCCGTTGCCGCCGAAGCCGCGGGCGGTCGTCCAGGCGGGGATGGCGCGGACGTTCCAGAACATCCGGCTGTTCGCCAACATGACGGCGCTGGAGAACGTGATGGTGGGCCGATACTGCCGGACCTCCTCCGGCGCGTTCACGTCGGTGCTGCGCGGGCCGAAGTTCCGGCGCGAGGAGGCGGCCACCCGGACCCGGGCGCAGGAGCTGCTGGACTTCGTCGGCCTCGGCCGGTCGACCGAGCACCTGGCCCGGAACATGCCGTACGGCGACCAGCGGCGGCTCGAGATCGCCCGGGCGCTGGCCACCGAGCCGAAGCTCATCCTGCTGGACGAGCCGACGGCAGGGATGAACCCGCAGGAGACCCGGCAGGCCAGTGACCTGATCTTCAAGATCCGGGACTCGGGGTTGTCGGTGGTGGTGATCGAGCACGACATGCGCTTCATCTTCAACCTGTGCGACCGGGTGCTCTGCCTGGTCCGCGGGGAGACGCTGGTCGAGGGAACCCCCGGCGAGGTGCAGTCCGACCCGCGGGTGATCGAGGCCTACATCGGCACCGGTGAGGACGACGACGAGGACGAGGCCGAGGCCGCCCAGGTCCAGGACACCGCGGTGGCCGACGAGGAGGGCAAGTCATGACCGCCATGCTCGAGATCAAGGACCTGGAAGTTGCCTACGGCAAGATCGTCGCCGTCAAGAAGATCAGCTTCTCGGTGGAGCAGGGCCAGGTCGTCTCGCTGATCGGCACGAACGGCGCCGGCAAGACGACCACGCTGCGGACCATCTCCGGGCTGCTCCGGCCGACCCACGGCGAGATCCTGTTCCAGGGCCAGCGGATCGAACAGACGGCGGCCCACGACATCGTCACGATGGGGCTGGCGCACTGCCCGGAGGGCCGGAAGATCTTCCCCCGACTCTCGGTCGAGGAGAATCTGCTGCTCGGGGCGTTCGCGCGCAACGACCACTCGGCGGTCCGGGCCGACCTGGACGCGGCGTACGAGCTGTTCCCGATCCTGGGGGAGCGGCGCAAGCAGCCGGCCGGCACGTTCTCCGGTGGTGAGCAGCAGATGCTGGCGATGGGCCGGGCGATGATGAGCCGGCCCAAGCTGATGATGCTGGACGAGCCGTCGATGGGGCTGTCGCCGATCATGATGAAGCGGATCATGTCGACGGTCACCGAACTGCAGAAGCAGGGCACCACGATCCTGCTGGTCGAGCAGAACGCCCAGGCCGCGCTGAAGCGGGCGGACTTCGGCTACGTGCTGGAGGTCGGCAAGATCGTGCTGTCCGGCACCGGCCGCGACCTGCTCACCAACGACGAGGTCCGCAAGGCCTACCTCGGCGAGGACTGAGCCACAGCGTCAACGCAAGGAGCCTCGGCTGGAATCCGGCCGAGGCTCCTTGCGTGCGGCAACAACTCCTGCGGTCAGCGTCTGATGACGACGAGGAGTTGGACCAGCAGGGGAGCGACGATCAGGGCCGGCAGGAGGTCCGCTACGGCGATCTGCTTGATCTTGAGCAGGCGGAGGGCCACACCGACCAGCAGCAGGCCCCCAGTGGCCCCCAGAGCCGTTACGTGGGCGTCTGGGAGCACGTCGCCCAGCAGAGCGCCGACCGCCGTCATCAATCCCTGGATGACAAGCACAACGATCGCGGAGGCCGCGACGCCCCAGCCGAGCGAGGCAGCGAAGGCGATTGCCGCGAAACCGTCCAGCACGGACTTGAGGAAAAGCTGGTCCGCACCCCGGCCCAGGCCGTCGGACAGCGCGCCCAGGAACGTCAGCGGGCCGACGCAAAAGACCATCGAGGCGGTGACGAATCCTTCGACGAAGGTGCTCTCGCTGTCGCCTCCGCTGAACCGGTGCTGCATCCAGGCGCCGAATCCCTCCAGCCGCTGCTCGATCCGCAGGATCGAACCGATGATCCCGCCGATCAGCATCGCGCCCAGCACGATCAGTACGGGGGCGCTGTCGCCGACCGCCGCGCTGAGCACCTCGTCGCCGACGGCGAGGGCCGAGGTGATCGCGATCAGCAGCGTCACCAGGCCGAGCGCGTCGGTGACCAGATCACGCGTCCGATGACTCAAACGATGGCCGACGAGCACGCCGAGTACCGAGCCGACGAGGACCGCCGCGACGTTGACGACGGTGCCGATTCCGATGAACAAACCCTGGTCTCCGATCGCCGGCTGTGTCAGCCGGTGTGGCGGTCGTGTGCAGGGCGAGTCACTGCTTTGCAAGTGACCCCGGAAGCCCTACTGTTGCGCGGGGATGAGCGTATCGGCTCGTCTGTTCACCTCGGGGGTGGATCAGAATCTAGGAGGGGCCGACGTGGCACCAGTCATCGAGGTGCGCGACGCCCGTCCCGACGACGCCGACACTTTGGTGATGCTCTGGCGTGAGCTGGCGACCGGTACCGGGCACCAGGCCCGGCTGCTGGCGGCGCCGTCCGCGGAGTCCGCCCGGGCCGCGGTGGCGAGACATCGGGACGACCCGTCGGGCCGGCTCATCGTCGGCGAGATCGACGGCGTGCTGGGCGGGATGGCTTATCTGCGGCAGACGCCGCTCAGCCCGCTGCACGACGAGACCACCGTGATGGTGGAGTACCTGCACGTCAGCGACCATGCCCGCCGGCACGGCCTGGGCAAGGCCCTGATGGCGGAGGCCGCGTCGTGGGCCGAGCACGGGAATTGCCCGCACCTGGCGGTGCTCGCCCCACCGGTCGCGCGGGAAGCGAACAGGTTCCTTGCGCGGTTGGGACTCGGACAGGCCGGCATGGTGCGATTCGCGAGCACTCACACTGTTCGCCGTCGCCTGGCCGCGGAGCACGCGCCGAACATGCTCGGCCTGCTCTCGTCGCGGCGCTCGGTGATCGCCCGCCGGGCCCAGTTGCCCCGCTCGCCGCTGGTCGAGGACCCGTCGTACGCCGACGCGTCGTACGGGGATCCCCAGTACGACGAGGCGCAGTACGAGGACCAGCAGTACGACGGTCCGCAGTACGGGGCGAACGGGTTCGACGATCCGGCCTACGAGAAGCTGGAGGAGCTCAGGCTCCCGGCGGAACCTGAATCAGCTGGCACGTGATCCGGGCGGTGCAGACCCGCTTCTCGCGCTCGTCGGTGATGACGATCTCGTACGACGTGGTCGTGCGGCCGAGGTAGATCGGGGTAGCGACGCCGGTGACGACGCCTTCGCGGACGGCGCGGTGGTGGGTGGCGTTGATGTCGACGCCGACCGCGACCTTGCCGTAGCCGGCGGCGTGCAGCGCTGAGCCGATGGAGCCGAGGCTCTCCGCGAGCACGCAGGAGGCGCCGCCGTGCAGCAGCCCGTACGGCTGGACGTTGCCCTTCACCGGCATCGTCGCGACGACCCGCTCGGGGCTCGCCTCGGTGACAACGATGCCCATCAGTTCGAGCAGCGTGCCCTCGGTCGCCATCCCCGCCGGAAGCTCCGCCGCGGCCTTCTCGTCACTCACAGGGGTCTCCTCCGGGGTCGCACGACATGTCGTTTGGAAGACTACGTGAGCCCCAGCGTGCGCGTGTCAGAACTGTCGGCGGGACCCACTAGAGTCGGTACGTGGCTCCTGAAACAGACTCCTCGACGATGACCAAGGACCCGGGCACGGTGACCGGCGGCGGCACCGGCCGGCCGCGGATCCTGCTGCTGGACGGGCACTCGCTCGCCTACCGGGCGTTCTTCGCGCTGCCGGTGGAGAACTTCTCCACCACCACGGGTCAGCACACCAACGCGGTGTACGGGTTCACCTCGATGCTGATCAACATGCTGCGCGACGAGCAGCCGACGCACATCTGCGTGGCGTTCGACGTGTCCCGCAAGACCTTCCGCTCCGAGCAGTACACGGAGTACAAGGCCGGCCGGTCGAAGTCACCGGACGAGTTCAAGGGGCAGGTCTCGCTGGTCAAGGAGGTGCTGGAGGCGCTGCGCATCCCGACCACCGAGATCGACGGGTGGGAGGCCGACGACATCATCGCGACCCTGGCCACCCAGGCCGACGAGCAGGGCTTCGAGGTGCTGATCAGCAGCGGCGATCGCGACTCGTTCCAGCTGATCAACGACAACATCACCGTGCTGTACCCCAAGCGCGGCGTCTCCGAGATCGCCCGGATGGACCCGGCGGCCGTCGAGGCGAAGTACGGCATCCCGCCGCGGCTGTATCCGGATCTCGCCGCGCTGGTTGGGGAGAAGAGCGACAACCTGCCCGGAGTGCCGGGAGTCGGCGACAAGACCGCGGCGAAGTGGCTGAACCAGTTCGGCTCGCTGAACGACGTGATCGACCGGGTCAACGAGATCAAGGGCAAGGCCGGTGAGTCGCTGCGCGAGCACCTGTCCGACGTGATCCGCAACCGCCAGATCAACGAACTGGTCCGCGACCTGACCCTGGACGTGGCGGTCGACGACCTGGTCCGGCACCCGTGGGACCGGGACAAGGTGCACACGCTCTTCGACAGCTTGGAGTTCCGCGTACTGCGCGAGCGGCTGGTCGCTGAGCACGAGCAAGTCGAGGAGACCATCGAGGAAGGGTTCGACCTCGAGGGTGCCCAGCTGAAGCCCGGCGAGGTCGCGGCCTGGCTGAAGGAGCACGTGTCCACGGGCGCGCGGACCGGTGTCGCCGTGCAGGGCAGCTGGGGCCGGGGGACCGGCGAGATCACCGGCCTGGCGCTGGCCACGTCGACCGGCGCGGCCGCCTGGTTCGACCCGACAATGCTGACGCCGGACGACGATTCCGCCTGGCAGGCGTGGCTCGCGGATCCCGAGCAGCCGAAGGCGCTGCAGGACGCGAAGGGCCCGCTGCTCGGATTCCTCGAGCGCGGCTGGACGCTGGCCGGACTCACCTCGGACACCCAACTGAGCGCGTACCTGGTCCGCCCGGATCAGCGGTCGTACGACCTTGCCGACCTGACGGTGCGTTACCTGCGGCGGGAACTGCGCAACGAGGAGGCCGACAACGGCCAGCTCAGCTTCGACGACGTCGAGGGCGGCCCGGCCGCGGACGCGACGATGCTGCGCGCCCGGGCGATCGCCGACCTCGCCGACACCCTCGACGCCGAGCTGGAGAAGCAGGCCGGTACTGCGCTGCTGGCCGACGTGGAGCTGCCGCTGATCGACGTGATCGCCGGGATGGAGCGGGACGGGATCGCCGTCGACCGGCCGTACCTGGAGGAGCTCGAAGAACGGTTCGCTACCGGCGTGCGGGAGGCGGCCGCCGCGGCGTACGAGGTGATCGGCAAGGAGATCAACCTCGGCTCGCCCAAGCAGCTGCAGGTGGTGCTGTTCGACGAGCTGCAGATGCCGAAGACCAAGCGCACCAAGACCGGGTACACCACGGACGCGGACTCGCTGCAGTCGCTGTACGAGAAGACCGAGCATCCGTTCCTGGCCTACCTGCTCGCGCACCGGGACGCGACCCGGCTGCGGCAGACCGTCGAGGGGCTGCTGAAGACGATCAGCCCGACGGACGCGCGGATCCACACCACGTTCAACCAGACGATCGCGGCGACCGGGCGGCTCAGCTCGACCGACCCGAACCTGCAGAACATCCCGATCCGGACCGAGGAGGGTCGCCGGATCCGCGAGGCGTTCATGGTCGGCGAAGGGTTCGAGGCGCTGATGTCAGCCGACTACAGCCAGATCGAGATGCGGATCATGGCGCACGTGTCGGAGGACGAGGGCCTGATCGACGCCTTCAACTCCGGGATGGACTTCCACTCGGTGACCGCCGCGCGGGTCTTCTCGGTGGAGCCTGCCGAGGTGACGCAGGAGATGCGCGCCAAGATCAAGGCGATGAACTATGGCCTGGCGTACGGGCTGTCGGCGTACGGGCTGAGCCAGCAGCTGAAGATCGGCGTGGACGAGGCCAAGGGCCTGATGGACGAGTACTTCGAGCGCTTCGGCGGCGTCCGCGACTACCTGCGCAGCATCGTTGGCGAGGCGAGCAAGAGCGGCTATACCGAGACCATCCTCGGTCGCCGGCGCTACCTGCCGGACCTGACCAGTGACAACCGCCAGCGGCGCGAGATGGCCGAGCGGATGGCGCTGAACGCCCCGATCCAGGGATCGGCCGCGGACGTGATCAAGATGGCGATGCTCAAGGTGGACGCGTCACTGCGCTCCTCCGGCCTCAAGTCGCGGATGCTCCTGCAGGTGCACGATGAACTGGTCTTCGAGATCGCCCCGGGCGAGCGCGAGGCACTGGAGGAACTGGTCCGCCGCGACATGGGCGCCGCCGTCGAGATGGCCGTGCCGCTCGACGTCTCGGTCGGCGTCGGCCGCACCTGGCACGAGGCCGCCCACTAAGGGGCCTCAGTCTTCGGACCGCACGTAGATCGGCAGCGGATCGGGGGAGAGGGCGTTCGCGATGGACTCCCGCTCCCGGTCCGTGAGGTCCGGCATGTCGCTCAGCGGCCACCAGCGGACGTCGAGGGACTCGTCGTCGTTGACCCGCGGTTCGCCCCGGAGCGGGCGGCACCGGAAGCACAGGTCGAGGAACTGGACCTGGTCGCCGTTCGGGTAGCTCGCCGGCGGCAGTGACTCGATGCTGACCAAGCGGTCGATCGCGGCCTCGACCGCGGTCTCTTCCTGGATCTCGCGGAGCAGGCCGACGGCGGGCTGCTCACCCGGCTCGAGGATGCCGCCGATCAGGCTCCACCGGCCATTGTCGACGCGCCGTACCAGCAGGATCTCGTCGTGCTTGTTGAGGATCACGCCGGTGAGGCCGGTCAGCCAGAGCAGGTCGTGTCCGACCTTCTCGCGCAGCTCGAGGATGAACTCCGGAGTCGCCATAACCGCGACCCTATGTGACAGCCTGAGCGCGCCGCCGACCTCGCCCGAAGAAGACCGCCTCAGTCGCTGTCGGCCGTCTGCTTGTGCAGTCCGGCAGCCAGGGCGGCCGACAGCGCCAGAGCGCAGGTCGCGGTCATCGCGGCGAGCACCTTGACCGCGGTCATGCCGGTGGCGATGTCGAGCCCGAGGATGATCAGCGCGGCCACTACCAGAGCGGCCAGGCCGATCCAGATCACCAGCGCCGCACGCTTCTCCGGCTGCGCGATCGCGGCGTACACGACCAGTTGCAGTACGGCGTACGAGGAGCCGGCGAGGGCGAAGATCCAGGCGTACGAGCCGAGCGCGGCGTAGTTCTCCTTGCCACCGGCCACCGTCACCACCAGGTCGGGGAGCAGGAGTGCGCCGAGCACGCAGCAGACCCCGAGCGCGGCCACCGCCTGGATCGCCCGGCGGAGTCGCAGGGTGTCGCCGGGGGAGTTGGCCAACGAGGGGAACACGATCACGATGACGAACTGCGGCAGGAACAGGCACGCCTTCGCCACGATTACGCCGGCCGCGTAGTACCCGCTGTGCTGGCCGTCCATCAGGCTGCGCGCCAGGAGCACGTCGACGTTGGCGATGGCGAAGAAGGCGAGCAGGGTGTGCGTGCCGTGCACCGCCTCC
Organism: Kribbella qitaiheensis; assembly: GCF_042657745.1. GTDB lineage: Bacteria > Actinomycetota > Actinomycetes > Propionibacteriales > Kribbellaceae > Kribbella > Kribbella qitaiheensis. The sequence continues at coordinate 36,370 of NZ_JBHSKE010000079.1, forward strand.
CGCAGTACCTGCTTCACCTGCTCCGGCGTGCCGCCGCTCGAGCCGCGCAGCAGGAAGGTGCCCAGCAGCGGCGGTACCGCGGCGCCGAGCGCCAGCCCGATCATGGCTGAGGTGAGGGAGGGGTGGATCGCCAGAGCGCCGGCGCCGAAGAGGAACCGGCCGACCCCGACAGCGGTGTAGAGGGCCGCCAGTTCGGTCCAGTTCTTGCCGCCCTGCAGCACGCCGAGCTGGGACCCCATGATGCTGAGGCAGCCGAGAGTGGGCGCCAGGAGCAGGACGGCGATCAGCGAATCGATGTGCAGCAGCCACATCAAAAGCGGAGTGGCGACCAGGCACACTGCGGTCAGCGCGAGCGCGGCACGACGGCCTGCCTTCAGCAAGGAGTCGGCCAGCGCGGCCTGGCCCGGACCGGTGTGCGTGGCGATCCGCCGGGCGCCGGACGCCTGCAGCCCGAGCGGCACCACGTTGCCGATCAGGAGCAGGCCGAGCAGAGCGATGACCGCGCTGAACTGCTCCGGCGCTAGCTTGTGGACCGCAAAGATGGTGAAACCGTAGGCGCCGACGTTCATGATGGCCATGCCGACCGCTACCACGGTCGCGCTGCCCAGGAAGGTCAGTTTCGGCGCGGGGGGCTGGCCGGGCGTCGTCTCAGAGGTCATGCGGCTTCTGTTCTGCTGGCGGTTCAACGGATCGCGGGTAGGTTTCGCTGGAACAGTACTGCGAGGAGGTAGGCGTGGAGGGGGGATCCGCCCGGCCGGCCCGGTTCTTGCCGTGGGCCTGGCCGGTACTGCTCACCGTGTTGATCACCGTGCCGCTGCTCGCTCCTGGTTACGTGGTCGGCTACGACCTGGTGTTCGTGCCGGACCTCACGCTACGGCTTGATCTGTTCGGAGTCACAACCGCACTGCCGCGCGCCGTGCCCTCAGATGTGCTCGTCGCGGTGCTCGACGAGGTCGCCGGTGGTCAGTTCCTGGACAAGGCCGTCCTCGTCGCCGTGCCGTTGCTGGCCGGCTTCGGGATGACTGTGCTCTGGAGGGAGCTACGGCTCGGCGGCCCGTTGGCAGGCTGCGCCGCGGTGACGCTCTACGTCTGGAATCCATTCGTCGCTGAGCGCCTGCGGCTGGGTGCCTGGGCGCTACTGCTCGGGTACGCCGCGCTGCCGTGGCTGGTCCGTTCGGCGCTGAAGGTACGTCGCGGGGAGGGCTGGGCCGGGTTCCTCCTGGCTTCGGCAGGGTGTGCGCTGACTGCGTCGGGCGGGTTGACCGGACTGCTGGTGGCGGCCTTGATCCTCCTCTGGCCCGGACGTGGCCGCGTATGGCCACTGGCGGGCGCGGCTCTCCTGAATGCGCCGTGGCTCGTCGCCGGGCTGGCACGCTCCTCGGCCGCGACGTCGGACCCTGCGGCGGTCCCGGCCTTCGCCGCGCGTGACGAGGGCTACGGGGGAGTGCTGCCCACTCTGCTGACTCTCGGCGGAGTCTGGAACGCCGATGTGGTCCCGGCCAGTCGCGGTGACCTGGTCCCGCTAGTGCTCGGTTTCGCGATCCTGCTGGTCTCCGTGATCGGCGTGGTGATCTGGTGGCGCCAGGATCGCTTGGCAGTGCCACTCGTCGTGGCGGCTGTCGTCTCCGTCGCTATCGCGATGGCGGGCGTGGTCCTCCCAGACGCCTTCGCGCGGGTGGTCGAGGTGGTCCCGGGCGCCGGGTTGTTCCGCGACGGCCAGCGCTACCTCGGCCCGCTGGTGCTGCTCGAGGCCGTGGGGTTCGGAGCCGCCGTGGCCGCGCTGCTGCGCGTAGTACCGCTGAAGTGGTTGGTCGGGGCGACTGCGGCGTTGATGCCGATCGCGGCGTTGCCCGGGCTGGTCGGCGGCGGGGGGATGAAGGTGTCCGACTACCCGGCCGATTGGGCGCAGGCGCGACAGGTGCTGGCGAGTGACACCCGGCCGGGGGAGTTCATCCCGTGGCCGTTCGAGTCCTACCGGGCGCCGGGGTGGAACGGGCGAAGGCCGGTGCTGGACCCGATGCCGCGGTACTTCAGCAGGCCGTCGATCGTGCCGGACGAGTTGATCGTCGGCGGGCATCGGCTGGCCGGCGAGGACCCGCGGGCGTTGGCGATCGCGACCGCGCTCAGGGCGGCCGCGCGCACCGGCGCCGATCCGACGCCGGTCCTTCTGGAGCAGGGCGTGGGGTGGCTGGTGGTCGACCGCGAGGCCGGAGGCCCGTCACCCCGGGACTTGGTCCCGCAGCTCACCGAAATGTTCAGCGGCCCGTCGGTGACGATCTACCGGGTTCCCGGAACACCTGCGGAACAAGAGGTTCGGCCGTGGGCGGTCATCCTCGTCCTGGCGGCCTGGGCGGCCGCCGGCGCGGTCCTGGTTGCTGCGATACTCGCTCCGATCTTCCGGCGGACAACGGCCCGTTCCAAGCTCTAGCGAAGTTACTGGCCGGTTGTTACCATCCGGTTTACTTGTCGAGGAGGGGACACGCTTTCATGGGAACACTGATCGGTGCTGCGATCGCAGTACTCGCCGGATTGGCCGTTGCCACCACCACCGTCGTGGGGGTCGTGCAGTCGGTCAAGGACGACCCGGCGCCACCTGCCGGCCAGACACAGGGGCAGGCGGACGTTCCGATCGTCAACTACGGGGACAAGTAACCGGATCACCAGCCCTGCACTCAGGGGGCTAGATCTCGAGAGGCCGGCCGGCGTCAGCGCGGGCCGGCTTCTCTGCTGCTCGGCGACCATTCGCGCCTTCGACCACCTGGCCGGTCAGGACGCGGTCCATGCCTCGCACGGTGGTCGACCAGTTGAAGTTGCCCGCGCAGGCGAGGGCCTCGGCCGACAGCCGGCGACGGACCGCCTCGTCCTGCAGCAGCAAGGTGATGGCCGCACGGAACTCGGCCGGGTCGTCCACCAGGAGTCCAGTGCGCCCGTCCTGCACCGACTCGGTCGGACCGCCCGCACTGCGGTACGCGATCGTCGGTACGCCGTGCCCGGCCGCCTCGCCCACCACGAGTCCCCAGCCCTCCTTGAGGCTCGGCAGAGCCAGCACCCACGCCTCGTCGTACGCCGCGTGCTTGTCGGCCTCGCTCACGTGCCCCCGGAACTCCACAGCCTCCTGCAGCCCGCGCTCGGTCACGTACTCGCGCAACGAGTCCTCCCACCAACCAGAGCCGACCACAACCAGCCGGGCCCCGGGCAGTACCTCACGAGCTTCGGCGATCGCGTCGACAGCGTGCTCGATCTGCTTGTGCGGCACGATCCGCCCCACGCACACCACGGTCGGCTGTGCGGCCCGCGGAGCCTGCCTGGCAGGCGCCGGATCAGTCCCGTTGTGCACTACGTCGATGCGTGCGGCATCCACCCCCAGTGCGACTAGTTCGTCGCGTGAGGCCGAGGACACCGTCACGTACCGGCAGTCGCGGTACAGGCGGGGAGCGGCCCGGGACTCGAGCCACCAGCCGAGCCGGCCCTTCCAGCCCGGGTACACCACCTGCCACTGCTCCTGGTGGACGTGGTGCACGAGCACGACCACCCCGGTACGACGTACGAGGCGGGTAAAGAATGGGAGGCCGTTCTGAACGTCCACCACGCGGTCCGGGCGGTGCAGCCAGGTGTGCAGCAGGCCGCGCAGGTACACGGTCACCTTGCTGCCCCTGTAGAGATACCGGACGCCGTGGCGGCGGGCTTCCCGGGGACTGCCCGGGTATGCCGCGCACAGCATGGTGACCGACCAACCCAGTTCTGCAAGGCCTCTGGCGACCTCCTCCACGTACCGCTCGGAGCCACCACCTTCCGGGTTCGTCGTGTCCCGCCAGTTCAGCAACAGCACGGTCTGCTCGCGCACCGTCAATGCCCCACCCTCTACTCAATGCCTTCGGCCCGCCCCCGGGGGATAAGGCCGCGAGGTTACCAGGGAGTAACGATGTCCGCCAGATCTCGCGAAATCGGTTAGGGTCCGCCTGTGTCCGCAGCGATTCCGAGTCCCCGATCCGCCGTCCGGTGGACCGCCGACGTCGGCCGCGTCGTGCGCCTGTTCAAGGCGTTCGGCGTGGAGCAGACCGACCCGGATCTCTTCTACGGAACGCTCGCCGACGACTCCGTCGGCCAACTCTCCGAGTACGCCGACCTGCGCGGCGCACGGATGCTCGACGTCGGCGGCGGGCCCGGGTACTTCGCCGACGCCTTCCGCGCAGCGGGTGCGACGTACTACGCGATCGACTCCGATCTCGGCGAGCTTAGTGGCCGAGGTGAACCTGTGGAGGGGACCGTCCTCGGCAGCGGTATGGCGCTGCCGGTCGGGGACGCCCAGGTCGACATCTGCTTCTCGTCGAACGTGCTCGAACACGTCCCCGATCCCTGGCTGATGGCTGACGAGCTGGTTCGCGTCACCCGGCCCGGCGGGACGATCTTCCTGTCGTACACGGGCTGGTGGGGCCTGCACGGTGGTCACGAGACAGCCCCCTGGCACTTCCTCGGCGGCCATCGCGCCGCCCGGCGGTACGAACGGCGCCAGGGCCACCCGCCGAAGAACAAGTTCGGCGAATCGCTCTTCCCGATCACCGTGGCCGGCGGACTCCGCTGGGCCCGAGCCTGCGCCGATGCCGACCTGGTGGCCGCCCTGCCGCGCTACCACCCGCGCTGGGCGTACGGCGTACTGGCTGTTCCCGGGGTGCGGGAGTTCGCGACCTGGAACCTCGTCCTGGTGCTCCGGCGCCGATGAAGACGGCCGACAGGGAGCGGGTGGTCTGGCGGACGAGGCTGGTGCTCGGCTGCCTCGTCCTGATCGCCCTGTGCTTCCACCAGGCTCCCGGCAAGATCGTGCCGGACACCAAGCTCGACCTGACCGCCGGACCGGGTGCCTTCCTGGCTCGCTCCCTGCACCTGTGGGATCCCCAGGGCGCCTTCGGTCAACTGCAGAACCAGGCCTACGGCTACCTGCTGCCTATGGGTCCGTTCCACTGGCTGCTGGACGCGTTGTCCGTGCCCGGCTGGGTCACGCAGCGGCTGTGGTGGTCACTGGTGTTGTGCGTGGCCTTCCTCGGCGTGTGGAAGCTCTGCGGCGCTCTCGGGTACGGCGCTCCCTGGGCTCGCTTCGTCGTGGCGATGCTGTACGCGTTGAGTCCACGGATGCTCGGTGAGGTGGCGATCACCTCCATCGAGGTCTGGCCGCTCGCGATGGCGCCCTGGGTGTTGCTGCCGCTGGTGACTCCGCGAGCGCGCTCCGGCTGGTGGCGAGTCGGTTGGTCCGCAGTGGCCTTCGGCCTTGTCGGCGGCGTGAACGCGGTAGCGACAGGAGCCACGCTGATCCTGCCCGCGCTGTGGCTGATCACGCGACGGCTGGACAGGTCGACGCTGAAGCTCGCGGTCGCCTGGTTCGGCTGTGTGGTGGCGGTGTCGTTCTGGTGGTTGGTGCCGCTGGTACTGCTCGGCCGCTACAGCCCGCCCTTCCTCGACTGGATCGAGAACGCCGCCATCACCACCGGCACGGCGAGCGTCTTCGAGTCTTTCCGCGGCACGTCGCAGTGGCTGAACTTCCTGACCACCGCCAGCGGTCCGAGCTGGCCCGCGGGCTGGCTGTTCGTGACGCAGCCGGCACTGATCCTCACGACGGCCGCTGTCGCGCTACTCGGGCTGGTCGGCCTGGCGATGGGGTCGCTCAAGCACCGTGGCTTCCTGCAGTTGTCGCTTGTGGTCGGCCTACTCCTGGTGACGCTCGGGCACGTCAGCTCGCCGCTGTCGCCACAGCTGCAGGATCTGCTCGACGGGCCGCTCGCAGCCTTGCGAAACACCCACAAGTTCGAGCTGGTCGTCCGCCTGCCGTTGATGCTTGCTGCGGCTCACGCCCTCACCCGCGTGACCAGCTGGTCGACGGCCCGCGGTGTTCACCGCCGCCTCGTGCCGGTGTTGGCAGCCTTCCTCGTCGTGTCGGTGGCCACGCCTGCGATCTTCGCGCAGCTACCGAGGCCCGAGGGCTACCAGGCGATCCCCGAGCACTGGCGTGCGGCGGCCCGCTGGCTCGACAGTCAGCAGACGAGCGGCAGCGTGCTCGTCGTACCGGCTGCGTCGTTCGCGGACTTCACCTGGGGCTCGACGAAGGACGAGCCCTTCCAGGCTTTGCTGAAACGCCCGATGGCCGTGCGGGACGCAGTACCGCTCGGCTCCGCCGGTACTACGCGCTGGCTGGACGAGGTGGAGCGCCGGCTCGGTACAGGTGTCGGTGACAGGACGCTGCAGCAGACCCTCGCGCGGGCAGGCGTCCGGTATGTCGTCGTGCGGAACGATCTCCGGTACGACGCTCGGGTCAGTCCGACTCTCGCGGTCCATGAGAGCCTGGCCGAGTCCGCCATCAAACGGGTGGCCTCGTTCGGCCCGCTCACGGGCAGCACCATAGAGCAACCCGGGGTGACCCTCGACGGGCGTACCCGGCTGCCCTACCCCAGCGTGGAGATCTACGACGTCGGCACGACGACGACGGCCCGCCTGGTCCCGCAGTCGCAGTTGGTGGAGGTCCGCGGGGCGCCAGAGGACGTGCCGGGTGTCCTAACCGCGCTGGGTGGGGACCGTGAGGCCGTAACCAGCACGGACGCGGCTGGTCGCTTCCATGACCTCCCATTGGTCCAGACGGACGGCATGCAGCGTCGCGAGGTCTCCGTCGGCCGGGCGTCGGACAACTATTCGGCCGTGCTGACCGGCTCCGATCCCGGCACGCTGCGCAGACGAGCTCTCGGGTACGTCGTCGACCCGGCCGCGCTCAGTACTACGAGGACGTGGGCCGACGGACTGGTCGACGTACGGGCGTCGTCGTCCGCGGGCGACGCCAACGCCACGCTGTGGACCGGCCCGGGCAACGGCCCGTTCGCGGCCGTCGACGGTGACCCGTCGAGCCGCTGGATCTCGGGCACGTTCGGCCGCAGCAGTGGCGAGTGGCTCGAGCTCAGCTTCTCGGCGCAGCGTTCGGTGGAGGGTCTGAAGATCCAGTTCTCGCTGGCGGCGCCGACCACCGAGCCGGTACGGACGCTGGAGGTGGAGACCGATGCCGGCTCGTTGACGACCCTGGTGGTCGGCACGAACAAGGCGCAGCACATCCCCACGCCGCCCGGTCGCACCAAACGACTGCGGATCCGCGTCGGTGTGACGGATGGCAAGAATCCGAACGGGGTGTCGATCGCCGAGCTGACCGTGCCCGGTCTCACCCCGGTCAGCCGGCTGGCGGTGCCGTCGGGGCTGGCCCGTCAGCCGGACGCGCTGGTGTTCAGGAATCAGGAGATCGGACGATCGGCCTGCCTGCACGTGGACACCCGTCCGTTGTGCCGGCAGGCGGCCGCCTCGGACTCCGAGGAACCGACGGGCCTCCTGCGCAGTGTGGACCTGCCCGGGGCGGCGTCCTACCGGCTCCAGGGCACCGCGCTTCCCAAGGACGGGACCGCACTCGACCGGCTGCTCGCCACGCCAGGCGCCATCACTGCCTCCGCTTCGTCCCGCGCCGTGGCCGCGCCGGAAGGTCGTCCCGGTACCGCGGTGGACCGCGATCTCGGCACGGGCTGGGTCGCGAACAGCGCCGACCTGCGACCGCGACTGACCCTGAGGTTGCCTCGGGCAAGGAAAGTTCAGGGGTTGCAGTTCCTCACCGATCCCTACCTGGCCGCGTCCCAGCCCGCCAACGTCTCGGTCCGGCTAGACGGTGCCGCTCCGGCGGAGCTCACGGTGGACCCGGAAGGATATGTCAGGTTCCCCGCCCGTGCGGCCAGGTCGATCGAGGTCTTCTTCACCTCGGCCAAGCCGCTGATCGACTTCGACTCGGCCAGCGGGGCTGCCCGGACCGCGCCGGTCGGCGTCTCCGAGATCCGGGTCCTGGGTGCGGACGACCTGCGGAGAGCGTTGGATCCGGACGCCCGCACCGGCGCGTACTGCGGGTTCGGCCCGGCTTTGCGAGTGGACGGAGTCCCGGCTGACACCGAGGTGAAGGCAACCGTGCGAGACGTCCTGCAGCGTCGGCCGGTGACGTTCACCACCTGCGGGGAGCACACAGCGGTTCCCTTGCAGGCCGGGCGGCACAACGTCGATGCGCTGGCTGGAGGCGGCTTCGTGCCGGTGGCGCTCACGCTGACCAGGGCAGGTCTCGCCAGGGCGGCTGTCACGCCGGTGAAGAACGTGGAGGTCTGGCGACCCAACCCCGCCGAGCTGACCATCGAGGTGCCGGCTGCCGAGGAGCAGTCGGTACTGACAGTCGCCCAGAACTACAGCGACGGCTGGGTGGCGTACGACGGCACCGGGCACAAGCTGGCGCCGATTCGGATCGGCGGCTGGCAACAAGGCTGGCTGCTGCCTGCCGGAGCGGAGCAGGTCGTCACTGCGCGGTTCATGCCCGACCGTACGTACCGGGCTGGCCTGCTGGTCGGTCTTGTCGCGATGCTGGCCGTGCTCGCCCTGGCGGTGTTTTTCCGCCATGGATCAAGGTACTCGGGCCACCGGCTCCGGGAGGCACGCAGAGTCAGGCCGTGGGTTGCGGTGGTGTGGGGCCTGGCCGCAGGCACGTTCATGTCCGGCTGGATCGGCCTGGGAGCGGTCATGCTCGCAGCAGCGTGCTCGTGGTTCCTGTCCGACCGACGGATCGCGATGCTCGCGGTGACGGCCGGCGCGGTTCTGGCGGGGACCCTGGTCGCAGTGGTTCAGCCCTGGCCGGCCGGGGGAGCAGGGCTGACCTCGGGTGTCGTCCAGGCGTCTGTCCTGTTCGGCTGCGCGCTGGCCCTCTTGTCCAGGCCTACCGGCGAGACGTCGTAGCTCCTGTCCCGTCGGCCCCGGCGCATGATCGGCCGCTCCAGGCAGTAGTAGCTCACGGCCGCGAGAGCGGCTGACCCGGCCAGGGTAGAGAAGAACAAGAGCGCGAGCTGGCCGTGGAACAGCTCGAAGCCGATCAGTCGCTCGACCAGGCTGAGCACGATCAGGTGGTAGAGGAACACGCCGTACGAGATGTCTCCGGCGATGTGGCCGACCCGTCCACCCAGGACCTTGGCCGTCCTGGCCGTCGGGGTGACCGCGGGCAAGATCACGCACGCGGCGATCGCCGTGTAAAGAAGGCTCTTCGTGAAGGCCTGCCCAGGAGTCGGCGCTATCAGGCTGAACGGACCGGCTACCGGGGTGCTCGCGATCACGAGGAGTGCGACTGCGGCGGCCCAGACCGTACCTGGCAGCTTGGTCAACGTGTCGAGCGCTGACGGGCCGAGCCGCCCACTGCTGCGAGCCACCTGCCACAGGGCGAGGGCCATACCGACTGCGAACCAGCCGAGGTAACCGGGCAACCAGAGCCCGGCGATCGCATGCTTGCCGGCGTTGACTCCGGCCATCCAGGCCGGGCCGAGCAGCGTGAACGTTGCGAGGACAGCGAGCCGCCAACGCACACCGCGCCGAGTCGGGCGCTCGTAGCCGGTCAACAGCTTCGCCAGGATCGGCAGCAACAGGTAGAACACGACCTCCGTTGCCAGGCTCCACAGCTGGGTGAGCCCGTCCGCAGGTGGATCGTGCGCGTAGATCTGGGTCAGCGTGGCATGCCGCAGGTACACCACCCACGACACTGCCCGGTCGTGCGGTACGACGAGAGCGGCGAGCAGTACGACGACCCACAGGGCGGGCAGGATCCGCAGGGCGCGATTGCGCAGGTACGGCAGGACGAGGGGCGGCTCGGTCTCCTCGAACCAGGCGACCACCCAGGGCCGGTAGAGCAGGAACCCGGAGATCGCGAAGAAGATCGCCACTCCGACGTCCAACCGGGCCAGCAGCCCCGAGAACGGGCCGTGCAACGCGTCACCGCTGTGGAAGCCAATGTGCGTGCCGAGGACCGCGAGTGCGCCGACCGCGCGCAGGCCGTCGAGGGCCGGGAACCTGGTTCGTCTCACCTGCTCACCTCCGGCAGTCCGACCTCGATGTGGCCCAGGCAGAGGTTCGTCCCCGGATCCGTCGAACGCAGCCGCACCGCGGTGGCACGGATGTGGTCCGACGGACCGAAGTACATGTCGCCCGGCAAGGCGGCCGGCCAAGTGACGGCCGGCATCGCGGCGACGGAGCCGTTGTCGTCGAGCAGTTCGACCACTAGGTGGTTCTCCCGGTTGGAGAAGTAGCTGATCTCGGCGTACCAGTTGCCGGTGGCAGCTTCGGTCGGGGTGGACCGCAGCGGCAGCGTCACGGGTTCCGTCCCCCGCACGAGCAGATCGCAGATGGTGTTGCCGGTCTTTGGTGGTTCGGCCTGCGACCACACAGTCAGGGTCGCCGGCCGGAACCGGCCGGTGTCATCCGCGATGGACGGCTCGCTGCCGGGTGCCTGTGACTGGAACGGGATGCCGGTCAGCCGCAGCATCGATGAGAGCCGGATGTCGGGCGACAGCAGGCTGACGATCGTCGGTGGCATCGTGGTGTCCCACAGGTTCGCCGTCGGCCCATACCGATCGAGCTCGCCCCGGACGGTCGCGAAGTACGGCTTGGCGGGGTTCTTGGCCCACTGCTCGGCGAAGCCGGTGGCTGTCACCACAGTCCCGGCGAACCAGGCGACCAGGCAACACAGCGCTGCCACCGGCACGAAGCGGGCGAAGACGATGCGCGGCCGGATGGAGGTCGCCGTCAGCACCACGGCCAACGTCAGCGGGATCGAGAGGTCCGACCAGTAGTGGTAGTGCGCGGTGAAGATGCCGCCGAACAACCTGAACCGCCCGTAGGACACCAGCAGCAGGGTCACCAGCACGTAGACGACGACCGATCCCCACAGCAGCAGAGCTCGCCGATCTCGGCGCCAGGCGGTCAGCAGCAGGAAGGCCGCGACAAGCCCACCGAGAACCGAGGCCGCCGCCGGCGGCGTCGCCAGGCCCATCGGGGTGCCGAAGGCGTTCCACTCCCACGGTCCACCGACCAGCGCACCCAGCGGTACGGCGAACGCGCGGCCGGCCAGGTCGAGCAGCTGCCGCGGTTCCGGTAGCCTGCCCGCCGACGGATTGCCGTGCTGCAGATAAACGATGCCAAAGGCAACTACTGGCATCAGTAGCGCGGCCGCGTACGGCAGCGTCCGGCGCAACCACGGCCCGAGCGGCTCAGTCCGCTGATAGAGCGCCAGGGCGACGACAGTGACGAGGATGAGGGCCGACTTCTCCCAGCAGGCCAAGGAGATCAGCAACGAAAGGGGGCCGTAGGCAATCGCCCGGAGCCGGCGGCCGAAATACCAGTCGAGGGTCGCGTGCAGCAGCAACAGACCGAAGACGTGGGCGGGCAGGTTGTTCACGCCGCTGGACAACGACATGAACGAGGGCATGCTCAGCGGGGTCAACGCGTAGAGGAGAGTTCCGGTGACAACCCACCAGCTGGAGCCGAGAAGCCTGAGCAGCAGGAGGCCCATCAGCGTGATCGCCAAGGCCTGCATGATCATCCGCCACGCGATGGTCACGTCCCAGTTCAGCGGAGCCAGCTCGGCGAAGCCGGCGTACACGAAGCGCAGACCCGGCGCGATGTGGTCGTTCACGGGGGTCAGCAGCTCGCGCGGCGCGAAGCCACGGCTGCCCTGCACGAGGAAGTCAAGGTCGTCGCTGAGCCAATAGCCACGTCGCGCCAGCAGGCCGAGCACCCCAGCCTGCACGACGGCGACAGCAACCACCACGCCTCGCAGCACGGCCTGGTGCGGTGGTCGGCGAAGCAGCGCGACTGTACCCCAGATCCCCCTCATGGAGGCGGACTATATGACAGTTCGGCCACTGCCGGATTTTGTCGCCCCCGTTCTCTGTTCAAGCGTCCCTACTCGCTGGTAGCGTCCCGCGGACAGACCGGGAGGGGTTGTTGTGGGGAATCGCAGTCGTGCACTGGTGATCGCGCTGGGCATCTTCTTCGTCGGCGTTGCCGCGCTGGCGAAGTTCTACGCGTATCCGACGCTCGCCGTCGCACCTTCCGACCAGGTCGCGCACACGGTGTCGGTGGGCAAGGACGCCACCATCTTCAGCGTGGCTGACCTGGCGGAGAAGAAGAACGTCGACCTGTACTCGCGCCGGACCGTCCGGGGCGACGTGGTCGCGGCCGAGAAGATCAGCAAGGCACTGAATCGCAAGGTGGTGGTGTTCGACACCGCCGTGGTGACGGACACGGAGAAGGACTACCAGTTCCCCGAGTCCGCGAGTGACACCGCGAAGGCGCCGCTGAGCTTCGTGCAGGAACGGGTCGTGCTGGACGCGACCACGGGCGAGTCGGTGCGCTGGAACCCGGACGCCTCGAAGGACAACAGCGGGGAGTACATCACCACCACGCTGAGGAAGGAGGACCGGCTGACGCCCAAGGAGGACAGCCCGTTCTTCAAAGGACACCAGGGTCTGGTGCTGAAGTTCCCGTTCGGCACCGAGAAGAAGCGGTACCAGTTCTGGGACACCACCACGCGCAAGGCGTACCCGATCGACTTCAAGGAAGAGACCAAACTCAACGGTCTCACCGTGTACCGCTTCGAGCAGGATGTGCCCAAGCAGGACCTGCCGTTGGCCACCCCGCTGATGGTGCCGGGCAACCTCGTCGGTGAGCCCGGGATGGACTCGGTCGAGGTCCAGCGCAGCTACCAGAACACCCGGACGCTGTGGATCGAGCCGGTCACCGGCGCGATCATCAAGGGCCGGGAGCAGCAACTCGCCTCGCTCAGCTACAACGGCGAGGCGAAGGTCACCGCGACCCAGGTGCAGATCGAGTACGACGCGGACACGGTGAAGAAGAACGTCGAGGGCGCCAAGGAGAACGGTGTCGACGAGGGCGGCTACAAGGCGAAGGCCGCGCAGTTGCACGCGATCGGCTTCTGGGTGCCGCTCGTCTCGCTGATCATCGGCCTGCTGTTGCTGGGCGTGGTCGTGTTCTTCCAGCTCCGTCCGCGGCGGGCCGCCGAGCCGGACGACTCTTCGGAGCCGGCGGAGTCCGTCTGACCCGTTCAGGGTCGGTGGCGGTTCAGGGTTTGTGGGCCGACCAGATCGCGGTGCCTGGAACCAGGCGGCCGCGGTCTGGTCCCCACCCACCCCAGACCTGGTCGTGCCCGGCCGGCCACTCGGGTTCGAGCAGATCGTCGATGACCAGGCCGGCGCCGGTGAGCGCCCGGACCCAGTCGCCGGTGGTGCGATGGTGCTCGGCGTAGATCGCGGTGCCGTGGTCGTCCACCTCGACGTACGGCGTCCGGTCGAAGTACGACTGGGTGATCCGCAGGCCGGTCGGCGTCGGGTCGTCCGGCATGCTCCACCGGATCGGGTGCGTCACCGAGAACACGAGTAGTCCGCCGGGCTTCAAGGTCCGGGCGATCTCCCGGAGTGCGGCTTCCGCGTCGGCGACGAACGGGAGCGCGCCGAACGCCGAGCACACGATGTCGAAGGCGCCGTCCTTGAACGGGATGGCCATCGCATCGGCAGCAACAGTCCGTACTGCGGTGCCGGTGCGGAGGTCGAGCTCGTGCGCGATGCGGAGTTGTTCGACGGAGATGTCGAAGGCAACCGTGTTCGCGCCTTGGCCGACGAGCCACCGGGAGCACTGGGCGGCGCCACAGCCGACCTCGAGGATGCGCTTGCCGCGGACCTTGCCTAGGAGCTGGGCGGTTGCTTCGTCCACACCCTCGGGGCACCAGATGAACTTGTCGTCGCCGAGGAACGCGCCGTGCTCCTCGAGATACTCGTCGGCGGCCGAGTCCCAGTAGGTCCGGCTGGCCCTCGAGGTCTCCGGCTCGCTCAACTCCACCCGCCGCGGCTCCACCACCGCATCACCCTAACCGGCGGCGCGTTCTGCGAGGGCCTGGTTCATCGCCTGGAACTGGGGCTTGATCGTGTCGTTCAGCATGCCGACCGTGAACGGGACGGCGACGCCGTTGAACCTCTCCTCCTGGATCAGCTTCGACCGGCCGCCGTCGAGGGGCTCGATCCGGAACGAGTGCTCGCCGTCGAAGATGCCGCCGAAACCGATCTTGCCGATCCACCGCAGCTCCTTGCCCGGCTCGACCGCGAGCAACTCCGGGCTGAAGGTCGTCTCCTTGCCGTTCGTGTCCTTGAGCACGTTGGTGATCCTCGCGCCGACCTTCAGCTCACCCGTCGACGACACCATGAACGGGTTCCACTCGGGGTAGGCCTCGCGGTCGGCGAGCACCTGCCAGACCTGCTCCGGCGTCGCGTCGATCTCGATCTCCGTGTGGAGCACGGTCGTGTGCGCGATCGCGTAGACGCAGTACCCGGCGAGCAGGACGGCGAAGGCGCCGACGCCGGCGAGCACACGACGGCGTACCGGGCTCTTCTTGTTCTTGTTCTTGGTCTTGTTGGTGGTGGCGGTGGTCATCGGGACTCCTCAGGTCCGAGGACGCTGCGGACGAGCTTCCTCGCGTAGTCGGGGGTGAGCGGCTCGCCGGTGACGAGGAGCCGGTAGTACAGCGGGCCGACGAGTTGGTCGACCAGGACCGCGGGGGAGACGTGGTCTAGGACCAGGCCCGCGTCCTGGGCCTTGGCGACGACGGCGGTCACGTCGCGATGGCGCTCGGCCCAGAGGGCTCTGACGCTCTCGCCGACGCGCGGTTCGCGGGCGGCGGCCGCGGCCAGGTCCGCGATCAAGGCGGGCGGGGTGGACGCGAGGTTGGTCGCGACCGCGGTGACGAGGCCGGTGAGGTCGCGTCGTGGGTCGTCGGTGGGCTCGAAGGGGACGTCCTCCCGGAGGCTGGTGATCAGCGCGACCACCAGTTCGGCCTTGCTGGGCCACCGGCGGTAGAGCGTCGTCTTGGCCACCCCGGCCTGCTCGGCGACCCGGTCGACCGAGAGCCCGGCGTACCCGCCCTGCCGGATCTCGTTGAGCGCGGCGGCCAGCACCCGCTCCTCGACGCCGGCGTCCCGCGGTCTTCCTCGCCCGACCATCGCTCCTCATTTCCGCTACCGCGGTTTCGTAATGAGCTTAGGAGTCGGGATTGATTTACGCAACTGAGGTAGCGGAAATGGTTGTCGGCGACGTGCGGAAGGATGCGGCGGCATGGATGACTTCGAGGCTCTCGCTGCCAGCGCGGTACCGCTCACCGGCGGCTACGGCGGGGAGACCTACGCCGTGAGTGCGGCCGGGGAGGACGCCGTGCTGCGGCTCTATGCCCGGCACCCGGAGCGCGCGGCCGTGGATGTCTCGCTGCTGCGGCTCGTCCGGGGACTGCTCCCGGTGCCTCGGGTGCTGGACGCGATGCCCGACCCGGCCGGCGACGGGGCGCCTCCTTATGTACTGACCGAGCGGCTGCCTGGGATCAACCTGCAGACGTATCTCGACACCGCCGGGGACAAGGAGCGCCAGAAGGTGGGCGAGCAGTTGGGTGACCTGCTCGTCCGGCTCAGCGGCATGCCCTTCCTCACCTTCGGGGAGTTCGTCGGCCGCGACCTGGTGATCGAGTCCTACGGCGCGGGCGGACTGACCCAGTGGTTCAACCGGTACGTCGAGGACCTGGGCCTCACCCGTGACCAGGTGGAAAGCCTGTACTCCGTGCTGGACAGGGCGGAGGACCTCGCCGACACCGGGGTGGACCGGATCTGCCTGGTGCACAGCGACTTCAACCCGAAGAACCTGCTGGTCGACCCGGACACCGCCGAGCTCACCGGGCTGATCGACTGGGAGTTCGCGCACGCCGGATCGCCGTACACGGATCTGGGGAACCTGCTCCGCTTCTGCGAGGACCCGGTGCTCGGGAGGGCGTTGCTCGGCGTCGTACGGGAGACCGGTCCGGACCTCGGGGACCGGCTCGAGGAGCGGGGGCGCGCGGCGGATCTGTGGGCTCTGATCGACCTCGCGGCCAGGCGGCCGGCGAACCCGGTGGCGACCGCCGCGCACGCCCTGCTCACCCGGATCGCCGACACGGGGGACCTCGCGGGCGGCCGACCCGACCTGGACGTCGTACATTGAGTGCAGTGATACGTCGGGAGGCCTCGGCGGGTGCCTGGTTCGGACCGGGTGCCCCGGGTTGCCGTGCCCGAGTCAATACACGTATTCTGTGAGATGCGCTATGGGCCCGCGCGACCTCGGACGGAGCAGGCTCGTGCTCGCAAGCAGTCGGTGGTGAATCTGTCCTGTTCAGGCAATCCAGCGGTTGGGTGCGATCCAAGGGTCCTTGCGCACCCGTACGACACCATCAGCCCACGGAGCAACCCACCACATGACGGCCAGCATCGAGGCACCTCTCGACCCCGCAGTACGCACCACCCCGCAGGTAGCGGTCAATGACATCGGGTCGGAGGAAGACTTCCTCGCGGCGATCGATCAGACCATCAAGTACTTCAACGACGGCGACATCGTCGAGGGCACCATCGTCAAGGTCGACCGGGACGAGGTCCTCCTCGACATCGGTTACAAGACCGAAGGCGTCATCCCCTCGCGCGAGCTGTCGATCAAGCACGACGTCGACCCGAACGAGGTCGTCAACGTCGGAGATCACGTCGAGGCCCTGGTTCTCCAGAAGGAGGACAAGGAAGGCCGTCTGATCCTGTCCAAGAAGCGCGCTCAGTACGAGAAGGCGTGGGGCACGATCGAGAAGATCAAGGAAGAGGACGGCGTCGTCACCGGCACCGTCATCGAGGTCGTCAAGGGTGGACTCATCCTGGACATCGGCCTCCGTGGCTTCCTGCCGGCCTCGCTGGTCGAGATGCGCCGGGTCCGCGACCTCCAGCCGTACGTCGGCCAGGAGATCGAGGCCAAGATCATCGAGCTCGACAAGAACCGCAACAACGTGGTCCTGTCGCGCCGTGCGTGGCTGGAGCAGACGCAGTCCGAGGTGCGGATGAACTTCCTCACCCAGCTGCAGAAGGGCCAGATCCGCAAGGGTGTCGTCTCCTCGATCGTCAACTTCGGTGCGTTCGTGGACCTGGGTGGCGTCGACGGTCTGGTACACGTCTCCGAGCTGTCCTGGAAGCACATCGACCACCCGACCGAGGTCGTCGAGGTCGGCCAGGAGGTCACCGTCGAGGTGCTGGACGTCGACATGGACCGCGAGCGCGTCTCGCTGTCGCTGAAGGCGACCCAGGAAGACCCGTGGCAGCAGTTCGCCCGGACCCACCAGATGGGCCAGATCGTGCCCGGCAAGGTCACCAAGCTGGTTCCGTTCGGTGCGTTCGTCCGCGTCGAGGAGGGCATCGAGGGTCTGGTGCACATCTCCGAGCTGGCCGAGCGTCACGTCGAGATCCCGGAGCAGGTCGTCCAGGTCAACGACGACACGATGGTCAAGATCATCGACATCGACCTCGAGCGTCGCCGGATCTCGCTGTCGCTGAAGCAGGCCAACGAGGGGCTGGACCCGGTCTCCGACGACTTCGACCCCACGCTGTACGGCATGGCGGCGACGTACGACGACCAGGGCAACTACGTCTACCCGGACGGCTTCGACCCGGAGACGGGCGAGTGGCTCGAGGGCTTCGACAAGCAGCGTGAGGAGTGGGAGCGGCAGTACGCCGAGGCCCACGCGCGCTGGGAGGCCCACAAGAAGCAGATCGAAGATGCCAAGACGGCCGACGTCGAGGCAGGCGAGGCGTCCACGTACTCCTCCGCCGCCGCCCCGAAGGACGACGTCCCCGTCGAGGGTGCGCTCGCTTCCGACGAGGCCCTGCAGGCCCTCCGCGAGAAGCTCACCGGCCAGGGCTGATCCACCCGCAGTACCCGAGACCCCCGCACCCCCGTACTGGGTGTGGGGGTCTCGCCCGTACTACGAGGCGAGGTCCCAGGTTCGTGTTCTATGTCCCCGGCTTCGACTGGACGATGGCGGGGCTCGGGCTCTGGGTACGTGCTTAGAGGGCGTCGCGCCAGCCGGCTGGGTCTTCGCCGGGTGGGATTGCCTGGATGGCACGGTGGAGCGTCAGGGCTTCGAGCCACTGGTGTTCGGCGGCCGTGAGTGGACGGATCGACTCGTAGCCGGCGAGGAACGTACGCCGTACCGCGGGTGGGGTCGGTTGCCAGTTTTTGAAGTGGGTGCCGAGGACGACTAACGTCTGCGCAAGGTCTTGGACGCAGTAGTTCCAGGCGAGTTCGTCGAAGTCCAGGACGGCGATGACCTCGGTGCCTGACATCACGATGTTGGAGGCGCGGTAGTCGCTGTGGATCAGTTGTGGTTGCACATCGAGGGGTGGCAGGGCGGCGACCTGGACGGCGAGTCGGGCCGAGGCTTCTGGTGCTAAGCCCGGATCTCCTGACTCCAGCCAATTCAACAAGTGCTGCATTGGCTGTGGGTCGTCTCGAGGGCCGGTCTTGTGCTCGGCCAGGGCGGCATGGAGATCGGCCAGGGCGACACCGGCTTCGTAGACCGCTTGGTTGTTGGCGATGTCGAGCAGGTTGCCGTCCATGTGCGGCTGGACTGTCACGGATAACTGGCGGGAAGGGGCGTCGACTATCTCGCGGTGCTCGCCGGTGAGCGCGGTGAGTGGAGCGGCTACTGGGATTCCCTGCTGGTGCAGCTCATGGAGCAGTTCTGCTGTGGTGGCGAACTTCGCGAACTGGGCTGTGGCTCGGGACCACTTCACGACCAGGTGTCCGTGGTCGGTGTGGACCCAGGCGATGGCGTTCTGGTCGCTGATGACGATGCGGTCGCAGGTCTCTGTTCTGACTGCCCAGGTCTCGTCCAGCACGGCAGTCAACCATTCGACCGCCGCGTTGAAGGTCTGGAAGCCGAACCTCTCCTGGAGTGCCTGGCGGGCGTCGACCGACTCCCAGAGCATTGACAGACCGTTGGGAAACACCCGGTCGACTGTACGACGTGAGGGGCTTCGGGTTTGGGGACTAGGGTTCTGGGCGTGTTGAGAGTTGGGTTGACTGGTGGGATCGGGGCCGGGAAGAGTGCTGTGTCTTCGCGGTTGGGAGAGCGCGGGGCGCTGGTGATCGATTCGGATGTGCTGGCGCGGGAAGTGGTTGCGCGGGGCACTGATGGGCTTGCCGAGGTGGTGGCGGCCTTTGGGGATGTCCTGACGGCTGAGGGCGAGATGGATCGGCCGGCGGTGGGGCGGATTGTGTTTGGGGATGAGGTTGCCCGGCGGAAGCTGGAGGCGATCATTCATCCGCGGGTGCGGGCGCGGGCGGCTGAGATCGAGGCCGGGGCGCCTGACGATGCCGTTGTGGTGCACGACATTCCCTTGCTGGTGGAGACCGGGCAGGCGGATAAGTTTGACCTGGTGCTGGTGGTCGACGTACCGGCGGAGGTGCAGCTCGAGCGGTTGACCGGTGCGCGCGGGATGGCTGACGAGGAAGCGAAAGCGAGGATCGCGAGTCAGGCGTCGCGCGAAGAGCGGCTGGCCGTGGCTGATCTGGTGGTGGAGAACTCGGGGAGTCTCGAGGACCTGGATGGGCGCGTCGACGAGGTCTGGCGGGAGCTCTCGGCGCGGGCGGCGGAAGCGGGGTCTGGACGGGCGGGACACGGTCCGGACACGGCGGATTCAGGGCACGGTCCGGACACGAAAGGGTGACCCCCGGGCGAGAAATGATGAATCCGGGTCGACCTGTACGAGAATCTGTGCGGGTTCGTCCGGCTGAGGCCTGGCCGACCTGACCACCCCTCGGCGCGCGCTCGCGTCGGTCCGCAAGTCCAATGTTGGGAGGATGGCGTGGAATGTCCGCGCTGTAGCTCTGATGTTCCCGAGGTGTCGCACTTCTGCCATCACTGTGGCAACGACATGCAGTCCGGGGATGCTCAGCGCAAGAAGGCGTACGCGGCCAGACCGGACGAACCGGTGGCCTCGTTCAAACTCGTCTCCACGATCATGCCGCAAGGCGCCGGCCGCCAGCCGTACACCTACAAGGTCGCGCTGGGCTTCGCCCTGCTGCTGACCGTGGTGACGGCCGCGCTGGGCGCTCTGCCGGTCGCGATCATGGTGGCCGCCTTCGCCATTCCGATCGTCTACATCCTCTACCTGTACGACGTGAACCTGTGGGAGGACGAGCCGGTACCGGTCGTCGCCGCGGCGTTCGTGCTGACCGGCGTCCTGGCCGCGGTGTTCACCTGGATCTGGTCGGACAAGATCGGCCTGAGCACGGACACGATCGGCAGCAACCCGGCAGGTCCGGCCGGTCGTGACCTGCTGATCCTGATGCTGCTGGTCCCGGTCGTGTCGGAGCTGATCCGCCAGATCGGCCCGATCTACCTGGCCTCGCGGCCGCGGTACGACGATCTGATGGACGGGTTCACCTTCGGCGTCGTGGCGGGCGTGGGTTTCGCCTGCTTCGAGACGCTGGTGCTGCACTGGGGCTGGATCAGCGGCGGATTCGCCGGTCCGGGCAGCAGCGCCGGCACCTGGATCTCCGTGGTCCTGCTGCAGGGCTTCGTGAAGCCGCTGATCTACGGCTCGGCGACGGGCCTCGCGGTCGCGGAGTTCTCCGGGCTCGGTGAGAAGTACGACGGGTTCACCCCGCGCTGGGTGGCCGGCCTGATCCAGGCGATGGTGGTGAACGCGCTGTTCCACGGCGGTGTCTACCTGCTCAGCTTCGTCGGCGGGCACGGCTCCACGCTCGGCGCGATCCTCGGCGTGGTCTGGGGTCTGCTCCTGCTCGGCGCGTTGATCATTCTGGTCCGCACCGTGCTGCACAAGGGTCTGCTCGAGGCGGCCCTGGAGTCCGCCGCGCGCGGCGGCTCGAACCACGCCTCCGGCGAGCTGGCGTTCTGCTCGCGCTGCGAGATGCCACTGCTGCCGCACTCGGACTTCTGCTCCGCCTGTGGCAACTCGGTCCGCTCCGTGCCGAAGTCCGAGCGCGGGGTGGCGATGCAAGGGAGCATGCCGGCGGCCGGCTTCGACGGAACCACTGGGGAGACGCAGGCATGAGCAACCAGCAACCGCCGTACGGCCAGGGCGGCCAGGGCGGCCAGGGCGGCCAGCCAGGACAGCCGCCGTACGGAGGCCAGCCGGGCTACGGCCGGCCGCAACAGCCGCCGCCCGGCTACGGCCAGCCGGGCCAACCGCCGTACCAGGAGCAGCCGCAGCAACCCCCGTACCAGGGCCAGCCTCCGCAGGGCCAACCGCCGTACCAGGGTCAGCCGGGGCAGCCGCCATACCAGCAGGGGCCTCCGCCGCAGCCCTACCCGGGCCAGCAGCAGTACCCCGGCCAGCAGCCGGGCTACCCGCAGCAGCAGGGATACCCCGGCCAGCAATACCCGGGGCAGCAGCAGTACCCCGGCCAGCAGTACCCGGGGCAGCAGCAGTACCCCGGCCAGCAGTACGGCGGCGGCAACCGGGACAAGGGCGGCAACAAGATCCTCCTGCTCGCAGGCGGAGGTCTTGCCGCTGTAGCGGTCATCGGTGTCGTACTGGCGCTGGTGTTCGGCGGCGGTGACGACGACAACGTCCAGCCGAACCCGGAACCGACCAGCGCGCCCACGAGCCAGCCGAGCGGCGAGCCGAGTACCGAACCCAGTGGCGAGCCGACCACGAACGTCGACGAGGGCATCGAGGTCGCCGAGGGCGTCTGGGTGAAGCCCCAGCCGGGGTACCTGCGCAAGAGCCTGGACAAGTTCACCGGCGTCTACCTGCTCAAGCAGAGCGAGGCGTACTTCATGGTGAACGCGTTCAAGGCGAACCCGGACGAGACGACCACCACGGTGCTGCCGAAGCTGCTGGAGATCGAGAAGAAGGCCGTCACCTCGAGCACCTTCAAGGCGAACGAGCCGAAGGAGCTCAAGCCGGGTCCGGACGACAAGACCGACGTCAAGATCGTCACCACCCAGAGCTACGAGGCGCTGTCGACCAGCCAGAACGGCAGTATCCCGGTGATCGGGTTCGTCGGCGTGGTCGAGCGCAACGACGGCGTGATGACGATCATCCGGGTGTACGGGCGCAAGGACAAGGCAGCCAGCATCCAGAAGGACTCGACCGCGATGCTGCAGTCGGTCGTCAAGAGCCAGTGAGCGGCAAGCGCGACAAGGGCCCGGGCAATCCCTGGGTCCGCAAGACGGAGTCCGACGACGCGGAGGCGGCGGCAGCGGCTGCTGCCGCCGAGCCCAAGATACCACCGTCCCCGTGGTCCCTCGAGGTTCCGCCCAAGCCCGCCTCACCGTGGTCCGACCCCGGTACTGCGAGCGCGGGTGCTGCCGGTACGACGGGACTTGGGCCGGGTGGTCCGGAAGTAGGTGGCGCGGCCCCTGGCGTTGCTGGGCTGGCCGCGGCGCCGGGAGGAACACCTGCGCCGGGCGATACCGGAGTACAGGTTGGTTCGGGGCCTGCGCGGGAGACCAGTTCGCCGTGGGGCGAGAAGGTGGGGTCGCCGTCGTTGCGCCGGCCCGAACCGGTGAAGAAGAAGCCGGCCGTCCCGCCGCTGCTCATCCCGATCGTGGCGGGGATCGCCGTGGTGGCGCTGGTGGCGGTGGCGCTGGTGCTGCTGACCGGGGGAGACGACTCGGCGGATCCCACGCCGACGCCGACCGCCTCGGTCACCACGCCGCCGGCCTCGACGTACACGCCGCCGCCGAACGCGATCGCGGTCCAGTTCGGGGTGTCCGTGGTACCGGCCGACGGCTGGAGCGTGGTCGCGAAGGAGACCGTGGGCAAGCAGTTGGCGACGTACGCGCCGAACAGCGAGGCCCGGGCGTTCCTCTGGGTCCGGCAGAAGCAGAACGTCACCGCGAACGCCTATGTGCTCGGCATCATCGAGGGCGAGACCCAGAAGGACATCACCGCGCTGGGCGCCGTGCGGAACCTGCCGTGCCCGAAGGACGTCTTGGTGGAGTGCGTCGCGCTCTCCTACACCTCCACGGACAAGGGCATCAAGATCCAGGGCTGGGCGGAGGCCTACCGGCGCAAGGACGGCCTCGTCACCGCGCTGGACTTCCGGACCCGCTCCGACTACGCCCAGAAGGCCGAGGCCGACGTCGTCCCGATGAAGCAGTCGGTCATCGACAGCCTGTGAAGTTGGTTCCACCCCGCCTACATCCCATGACACACCGCGAGGGGCGCTCATGAGTCAGCAGTACGGACCTCCGCAGCAACCGCCTGCCCAGGGTGGTTGGGGTCCTGGCCCGATGGGGCCGCCGCAGTTCCGTCCGGCGAAGTCCAGCCGTACGCAGTGGATCGTGATGGGCGGCGCCGTGATGGCCGTACTGCTGATCGCGGTCGGTGTGGTCCTGCTCGTCACGGGCGGTGGCGACGAGAAGCAGGATCCGCCCGTAGCCGGTGACAGCGTGACGCCGGACCCGATCGGCACGCTCTACACCCCGCCGACGCCGACCAAGCCGGAGATCACCAAGGGCCGGTACGACACCGGGGTCGAGGTGGGCGGCGGCGTCTGGTTCACCCCTGCGAAGGGCTGGCAGCCTGGTACCGACAAGACCATGTCGGGCAAGTACTACCTGCTGCCGGACCCAGGCCGGCGCGGGTTCATCGATGGTTACTACTGGGTCCGCCAGACGCAGATGTACGACTCCGCCAAGTCGTTCGCCGAGCACCTGGTCGACATCGAGTCCAACTCGTTCCAGGACGTCCGGATCAGCAAGGGCAACCCGGTGAAGTGCATCAACCCGGTGCTCAAGTCCTGCTACTGGCTCAGCTACTCCGCGAACGTGAAGTCCACGAGCGGCAAGCTGGTGCCGTTCCGGGGGTTCGTGTCGGCGTACCAGGACGGGTCCGGCACGATCACCGCGTCGGACGCCGGCCTGGAGGTCAGCGTCTACAACCGTCGGGTGACGGAGCTGGTCTACATGAACCGGACCCTGGAAAAGAGCTTCTGACCAGCCCGTTCACCGTTGGCGGAAGGGCCGGGACGGGAAACTGTCGACGGCGGGCCGTACGGTGGAGGGCATGAGACAGGTCACCGATCTCCAGCGTATGGTCGCCCCCCTCGAGGTGGTGTCCGACTTCGACCCGGCCGGCGACCAGCCGGCCGCCATCGCCGAGCTCGAGCGCCGGATCAACGCGGGCGAGCAGGACGTGGTGCTGCTGGGCGCGACCGGTACCGGTAAGACGGCGACGATCGCGTGGCTCGCCGAGAAGATCCAGCGGCCGATGCTGATCCTGCAGCCGAACAAGACGCTCGCCGCCCAGTTCGCGAACGAGCTGCGGCACTTCTTCCCCGAGAACGCGGTCGAGTACTTCGTGTCGTACTACGACTACTACCAGCCCGAGGCGTACGTCCCGCAGACGGACACCTACATCGAGAAGGACTCCTCGATCAACGAGGAGGTGGAGCGGCTCCGGCACTCCGCGACCTGGTCCCTGCTGACCCGGCGCGACGTGGTCGTGGTCGCGACCGTGTCCTGCATCTACGGCCTGGGCTCCGCCGACGAGTACCTGAACCGGATGATCCACGTGAAGGTCGGCGACGAGACCGACCGCGACGGCCTGCTCCGCAAGCTGGTCGGCGTGCAGTACGCGCGGAACGACCTGGCCGGCACCCGCGGCACGTTCCGGGTCCGCGGCGACACGCTTGAGGTCTTCCCGGTGTACCAGGAGCTGGCCGTCCGGGTGGAGTTCTTCGGCGACGAGATCGAGCGGCTGATGACGCTGCACCCGCTGACCGGCGAGGTGCTGAGCGAGGAGACCGAGCTCTACATCGGCGCCGCGACGCATTACGTGACCGCGCCCGAGAAGATGGAGCGCGCGATCAACAGCATCGAGGCCGAGCTGGCCGAGCGGCTGGCCGAGCTGGAGCGCGGCGGACAGCTGCTGGAGGCACAGCGGCTGCGGATGCGGACGACGTACGACATCGAGATGATGCGCCAGATCGGCACCTGCTCCGGGATCGAGAACTACTCCCGGCACACCGACGGCCGCGAGGCCGGTACTGCGCCGCACTGTCTGCTCGACTATTTCCCCGAAGACTTCCTGCTGGTGATCGACGAGTCGCACGTCACCGTGCCGCAGATCGGCGGGATGTACGAGGGCGACATGTCCCGCAAGCGGACCCTGGTGGAGCACGGCTTCCGGCTGCCGTCGGCGATGGACAACCGGCCGCTGCGCTGGGAGGAGTTCCTGGAGCGGATCGGCCAGACGGTCTACCTGTCCGCCACCCCGGGGCAGTACGAGCAGGACAAGTCGGACGGCTTCGTCGAGCAGCTCATCCGGCCGACGGGTCTGATCGACCCCGAGGTGATCGTGAAGCCGACCAAGGGGCAGATCGACGACCTGATCCACGAGATCCGGCTCCGGGTCGAGAAGGATGAGCGGGTGCTCGTCACGACGCTGACCAAGAAGATGTCCGAGGACCTGACCGACTACCTGCTCGAGATGGGCATCCGGACCAGGTACCTGCACAGCGAGGTGGACACCCTGCGCCGGGTCGAGCTGCTCCGCGAGCTGCGGATGGGCGAGTACGACGTGCTGGTCGGCATCAACCTGCTGCGAGAAGGTCTCGACCTGCCCGAGGTGTCGCTGGTCGCGATCCTCGACGCGGACAAGGAGGGCTTCCTGCGGTCCGGGCGGTCGCTGATCCAGACGATCGGCCGTGCGGCGCGAAACGTCTCGGGTGCCGTGTTCATGTATGCGGACAAGATCACGCCGTCGATGGAGATGGCGATCGACGAGACTAACCGCCGCCGGGCGAAGCAGGTCGCCTACAACACCGAGCACGGAGTGGACCCGCAGCCGCTGCGGAAGCGGATCGCGGACATCACCGACATGCTCGCCCGCGAGGACGCCGACACGGCCGAACTGCTGGGCAGCGGGCGGACCCAGAGCCGCGGCAAGGCTCCGGTGCCGGGTGGTGGCAAGGCGAGGGCGGGGGAGAAGGCGAAGGAACTGGCCGGCGGTCTGCCGTCGTCCGACCTGGCCGATCTGATCCAGCAACTCACCGACCAGATGCACAACGCGGCCGCCGAGCTCCAGTTCGAGGTCGCCGCCCGCTACCGCGACGAGATCTCCGAACTGAAGAAGGAACTCCGCCAGATGGTCAACGCCGGCGCCAAGTAGCACCGGCTCCGATCAGCTCGGCGCCGGAGTAGCCCGGCGCCGAGCGACAACCGGCACCCGAGCCCTCACCGACCCGTCGTCGGTGGGGGCTCGCCATTTACCGCGAAGCTCAGCCGGTTGTCCGTGGTCCGTGATAGGGATCGGGGGACGGAAGGGGAGGCTGATGCTGGATCACGTGTCGGTGCAGTGTGACGACCTGGCGGCGAGCAGGGCGTTCTACGAGCGGTTGCTGGCGCCGCTGGGAGTCACGGTGGCGATGGACTTCGGGGATGTGCTCGGGCTGGCCGGGCCGGACGGGATGCCGAGGTTCTGGCTCGGGAAGGCGCAGGGCGGGGTGCAGCGAGAGATCCACATCGCCTTCTCCGCTCCCGACCGCGCAACCGTGGACCAGGTCTACGCCGTGGCGCGAGAGCTGGACGCCGAGATCCTGCACGAGCCACGCGTGTGGCCCGAGTACCACGAGACCTACTACGGCGTCTTCGTCCGCGACCCCGACGGCAACAATGTCGAAGCCGTGAACCACAGGGACGCACGGAGGGAATAGCGCATGAGGCTGACGGCGGACGAGTTGCTGGAGCACTGCCTCGGGAAACCCGGGGCGTGGCAGGACGAGCCGTGGGAGGGGGACACGGTGGCGAAGGTCGGGGACAAGATCTTCGCGTTCCTCGGCGGGGGTGAGTCCGTCGGGATCAAGTGCGGCAACAACCGCGAGGAGGCCGACGAGCTCGTCAGGAGCTATCCCGAGGACGTCACGAAGAGCGCCTACATCGGGCGCTCGGGGTGGAACAGCGTGCGCCTCGGCGGTGCGGTGCCCGACGACGAGATCCTCGAGCTGGTGGACACGTCATACGAGACGATCGTGGCGAAACTGCCGAAGTCCAGACGTCCACCGATCCCAACCTGACTACGCAGACAGGTTATTCCCGTCGCTGGACGTGATCATCCCGACAGGCGGAATCGCCGTCCCCGATTTGGAAACTCGGACACCAACCAGCCAGAATGGGTCCAGTTGAAGGGGAGTATTCCTTTCGCGGCGGTATCGTCATCACGGTCAGGGGTTCTTTCCCTCGCGCCCGGTGCCGCCGGCCAGGTTCGACTGATCGAGCCAGGCGGAAGAGACCTTCGGAGTCCACTGTCGTCTGAGCTCCGGAGGTTCCTGTGCACGTTGCCGACTATGTCTGGTACATCACCGTCGGGGTGCTGCTCGCCCTGCTGGCCTTCGATGTGTTCATCATCGGACGCCGACCGCACGAGCCCAGCACCAAGGAGTCCGCCACAGCGATCGTCTTCTACGTCTCGCTGGCGGTCATCTTCGGCCTCGGCGTGTGGGTGTTCTCCGGTGGGCAGTACGCGGGCGAGTTCTTCGCCGGCTGGCTGACGGAGTACAGCCTGAGTGTCGACAACCTCTTCATCTTCCTGATCATCATGGCCAGGTTCCAGGTGCCGAGGAAGTACCAGCAGACGGCTCTGCTGGTCGGCATCATCCTGGCGCTGTTCTTCCGCGGCATCTTCATCGCCGTCGGCGCGGCCGCGATCAACGAGTTCTCCTGGGTCTTCTACCTGTTCGGCGCGTTCCTGGTCTACACCGCCGTCCACCTGGCCCGGCAGGGTGAGAACGACGACGAGGACTACAAGGAGAACGCGGTCATCCGGTTCGCCAAGCGTCGGCTGAAGGCCACCGACGAGTACAACGGCGTCAAGCTGACCGTCGTGCAGAACGGCAAGCGACTCGTCACCCCGATGGCGATCGTGATCATCGCGCTCGGCACCACCGACCTGCTGTTCGCGCTCGACTCGATCCCGGCGATCTACGGTCTGACCCAGGAGCCCTTCCTGGTCTTCACCGCGAACGTGTTCGCCCTGATGGGTCTGCGCCAGCTGTACTTCCTGCTCGGCGACCTGCTGCGCCGGCTGGTCTACCTGTCGCTCGGCCTGTCGGTCGTGCTCGCCTTCATCGGCGTGAAGCTGGTGCTGCACGCGATGCACGAGAACGAGTTGCCGTTCATCAACGGTGGCGAGCACATCAGCTGGGCGCCGGAGATCCCGATCTGGGTCTCGCTCGGCTTCATCATCATCACGCTCGGCATCACCACGGTCCTGAGCCTGCGCAAGTCCCGCAACATGCCGCCCCGGCCCGCCGACGACGAGTCGGACGAGGGTTCTGCGGACCCGAGCCCGGCGACCGAGCAGGTCACCGACTCCCACAGGCTGGCCGCGCAGGCCGGAGGCGGCGAACTCGACGAAGCCACCCGCGCCGAGATCGAAGGCATCCAGGAACCCGAGCAATCAGACTCCAAGAAGTCCTGACCACCTGAACACCAAGCGCCCGGCCTCTCGTGGGGACCGGGCGCTTGCCTTGTCAGAGGCCGTACGCCGGGGTCAGAAGCGGGCGGCGGTTACCAGGGTTTCTCGGCGCTCGGGGGGCAGGGGTTCGTTCTCCAGGCGTTTGCCGGTTTCGGAGGCGTGCAGCATGCCTTCGGCGGAGACGAAGCCGACGTGGTGGATCTTCTTGCCCGGGCGGCCGAAGAAGTACAGGTCTCCCGGCTTGGCCTCGTCGACCGGGATCTGCTCCAGCGCGGCAGCCTGGTCGTGCGCGTCCCGCGGGATCCGCTGACCGAGCACCCGGCTCACCGCGTGGATCAGCCCTGAACAGTCCAGCCCGTGCGTCGAGGTCCCGCCCCACAGGTACTCGAGCCCGAGGAAAAACGAGCCCAACCGGATCCGGTCCTCGGCCGCCGCCGGCGACTCGACAGCACGCAGCGCCGAATCCGCCAGCCACCCCAGCCCACCGTCCGGCAGCGCCACCCGGGTGAACCCGTCGGCCTGCTCGACCGACGCGAGCACGGTCGCGAACGACAGTTCGGCCAGATGCCCCGATCCGGGCTCGGCGAACAACTCGGCGGACGGCACGGTGACGGCCACCGGCGAGGTGGCGCTGCTCGGCAGCTCACCCAGGTGACTTGACGGCACCCAGCCGGGATACCCGAGGTCGTCGGCGGAGGACGGCTGCCACGGCGCGAGGATCTCGGACCAGCCGTTCCGCTCGGAGCGGACCAGCACCGGCTCGGCGTACAGGAGTTGGGTCAGGGTTCGGCCGTGCAGGCCGAGGCGGGTTTCGGTGTCCATGGACTTGGCCCAGGCAGCCACATCGGGCTGGGCGGCGGTCGCAGGGGCATCGATGTCACGCGGCGCATCGGGTGAGGTCCACACGGTGCTGACCGGGACTTTGGCAGCAACTAGCTTCATGCGGTCAAGCCTGTCACGCCCATTCCAGCGCCCGTCGGCAGGTGGATCGTCGAGCCCTCGTAGCGGATCCCGCCCACCACCGGAGCCTCCTTCAGCCACCACGCCGCGTCCAGGTCGTTGACCGTCGTTGTCGGGTACGCCGCGACCAGGGCGGCGGCCGCTCCGACGCCGACGTGGCTCTCCATCATCGAGCCGACGATCGACCCGAGCCCGTGCTCGCGGGCCAGTTCCAGCAGGGTCCGGGCCGGGCCGAGTCCGCCGCACTTGGCGAGCTTGACGTTCACCAGATCCGCCGCGCCATGCCGGATCACCGCCACCAGGTCCCGGACGCCGTACACAGACTCGTCGGCGAGGATCGGCGTACTGACCCGGTCGGTGACCCAGGCCATGCCCTCCAGATCGGGGGCCGGCAGCGGTTGTTCGACGAGTTCGATGTCGCAGCCGGCGTCTTCGAGCGCTCGGATCGCAGCGACGGCGTCGCGGCGGTTCCAGCCCTGGTTCGCGTCCAGGCGCAGCCGCGGGCCGGGCCCGATCGCCTCGCGGATCCGGCGGACGCGCTCGAAGTCGGCCGCGGCGTTGCCCGTGCCGACCTTGACCTTGAGGACGTCGAACCCGTCGGCGACCCGAGCCACCCCGGCGGCCGCGAGGGCCTCGGGGTCCCCGGCGGACAGCGTCACGTCCGTCCGGACCACGCTGACCGTGGATCCGAGGAAGCCGTGCAGGGTCTGACCTCGACGGCGGGCGGCCAGGTCGTGCAGGGCGATGTCCACCGCGGCCTTGGCGCCGAAGTTCGCCTGGACCGCGCCCTGGACCCGGCGCAGCGCCTCGGTGAGGTCGTCCGGTCCGAGGTCGCCCAGCGCTGTCGTGAGCGGACCTTCGACGCAGGCCTGGGCTCCGGCGAGCGACTCGCCGGTCACCTTCCAGACCTGCGGGCACTCACCCCAGCCGCTGACAGAGCCGTCGCTGATCTCGACCAGCAGCGAGTCGGCATGCGTGGCCGTCCGCAAGGCGGTGACGAAGGGCGTGTGCAGCGGCGCCGAGACCAGGTGCGTGGTGATCCTCACTGGACAGCCTCCAGGTCGTGCCGGTTGTCCCAGGCTTGTGTCGCGATGGCGGCGATCAACTTCTGCGCTTCCTGGTCGGGCAGCTCCGAGGTCGTGCACACAACGAGCACGAAGGGCTCCGCGTCCGCCGGCCGGACGATGCCGCCGTCGTGCCGGATCCGCAGATCCCACCCGTTCTTGTGCTCGACCCGAGTGCCCTCCGGCACTCCGGCCGGGATCTCGCCGTTCCAGTTGTTGCCGGCCAGCAGGTCGCGCACATACTCACCCGAGGCGCCCTTGTCATTGCCCACCGCAACCAGTACCGCGGCCAGGTCCGCCGGGCTCATCAGGTTGCTGATCCTCGCCGCCTGGGCACCCGCGTCGTCGATGCCGCGGCGGATCACGCTCGCGCCCGACCCGTACTCCGCCAGTACCGCGTTCGCCGCGTCCACCCCGGTGAGCTCGAGCACCAGATCGGTCGCGAGATTGCTGGACTTGGTGATCATCTCGGTGGCGAGCCAGCCGAGTGGCACTTGCTCGCCCAGTTTCGTCCAGGTCGCGGGCGCCTCGTCCTCGGCCGGGTTCACCCCGAACCGCCCTTCGGCCGCGGACGCGAAGTCGTTGTGCACCGTCACCGGCTGGTCGAGCGCGAGCTCACCCGCCTCGACCTTGCGCATCATCGCCATCGCCACCGGCAACTTCATCGTGCTCGCCGAGTAGTGCGTCCGGTCGGCGTCATGCGTGAACGCCGCCTGGCCGTCGAGCCCGCCCAGCCAGACGCCGAAATCGCCCTGCCCGGTGACGCCGGCGAGGAGGTCTGCAATTCCCATGATCGTTACTTTTCCACACCACCCACCCGAGTGCCGCAACGCCTTCACACCTGTGGACAGTGCGCGCGGATCTTGCCGGGCCTGGCAGACTGCCGGGCGTGTCCAGAACACTCGGTCTCCTCCTCGGCTTCGCTGCCGACCGGCTGCTGGGCGACCCGCGCCGGTTCCACCCGGTGGCCGGGTTCGGCCAGGTCGCCGCACGCGCCGAGACCCGCCTGTACGACGACACCCGCGCGGCCGGTACGGCGTACACGGTGCTGCTGGTGGGGTCGGCGACAGCGGCCGGAGTGGTCGCCGAGCGGTTGACGCAGGGCAGGCCCGTCGCGCGGACGCTGCTCACGGCGGTTGCCACCTGGGCGGTGCTCGGCGGACGCAGCCTGGAGCGCGAGGCCGAGGTGATGGCCGGGTTCCTGGAGGAGAAGGACCTCCCTCAGGCGCGGGCGAGACTTGGGCACCTCTGCAGCCGCGACGCCACCGACCTGGAAGCGGACGAGCTCGCCCGGGCGACGGTGGAGTCGGTGGCCGAGAACACCTCCGACGCGACCGTGGCTCCGCTGCTGTGGGGCGGCCTGCTCGGCATCCCCGGGCTGATCGGTTACCGCGCGGCGAACACGCTGGACGCGATGGTCGGGTACAAGTCGGCGAAGTACCGGAACTTCGGCTGGGCCTCGGCTCGTTTCGACGACCTGGTCAACCTGCTGCCGGCTCGCGCGTGCGCGGTTCTCACCGGCGCGGTCTCGGGACGGCCGCAGGAGGTCTGGCGAATCTGGCAGCGCGACGCCCTGAAGCACCCGAGCCCGAACGCCGGACCGGTCGAGTCCGCCTTCGCGGGGGCGCTCGGCCTGCGCCTCGGCGGCACGAACACCTACGGCGACGAGGTGGAGGACCGCGGCACCCTGGGCGACGGAATCCCGCCGGCCGTGGCGGACATCCGCCGTACAGCCGCACTGGCTCGGCGCGTCTCGTACGCCGCCGCCGCGACCGCCGCGATCCTGGCGTTGCGTCCGAAGAAGTGGCGACACGTCTCTGCAGTTCCTCGGACGCAAGGAGAGGAACGGGTGTGCACCTGAATCAGCGGCCGTTGCGGATCGTGTTGATCCGGCATGGCGAGTCCGAGGCGAACCTGGACAAGTCGATCTTCGAGCGGGTGCCGGACCACGCGATCCCGCTCACCGAGCACGGCCGCAAGCAGTCGGCCGAAGCCGGGAAGGGACTCCGCGCGCTGTTCGCGAACGAGCCCGTCCGGGTCTACGTCTCGCCGTACAAGCGGGCCCTGCAGACGCTCGACGCGCTCGGCCTGGACGACCTGACCAGCCAGGTCCGGGAGGAACCGCGGCTGCGCGAGCAGGACTGGGCGAACTTCCAGGACACCAAGGACATCGAGGCGCAGAAAGCGCTGCGGGACCACTTCGGGCACTTCTTCTACCGGTTCACCATGGGGGAGTCCGGCGCGGATGTGTACGACCGGGTGTCGAGCTTTCTCGAGACGATGCACCGCGACTTCGAGGCCCCTGACTCGCCGCGCAACGTGCTGCTGGTGTCGCACGGGCTGACCATGCGCCTGTTCTGCATGCGCTGGTTCCACTGGTCGGTGAAGTTCTTCGAGACCCTGCGCAACCCGGGCAACGCCGAGACCCGGGTGCTGCTGCGCCAACCCGACTACCGTTACAAGCTGGACCGGCCGTTCGAGCACTGGACCGAGTACGAACCGACCCAACGGGAGCGATCCGCATGGTTGTAGAGCAGTCGCGCGAGGCGGCGCTGGAACTGCTGGCAAGCCTCGACCCGGCGCAGCGGTCGAAGATCACCGCGCCTTTTGACACCCCTGACCACCAAGCCTGGACCTACCTGCCGGGCGACCGGCCGGGACTCCAATTGGCAGAGTTGTCGGCGGTGCAGGAGGCGCTCGCGATGCGTCTGCTCGAGCTCGCGTACAGCGAGCGTGCGCTGGTCGACGCGCGCGGTGTGATGGCGGCCGAGATCATCCTGCGCGAGCTCGACGACCCGCTGTCGGTCGCGGAGATCGGCGGCTGGGCCGGCACCACGATGGGGGAGCGCTTCTTCCTCCGGATCCTCGGTGACCCGGCCGGGATGGAGCCGTGGGCCTGGCGGCTCAACGGTCATCACATCGCGCTGCACCTGACGTTCGTGGACGGCGCGATCTCCTTCACCCCGCAGTTCTTCGGCTCGAACCCTGCAATGGTGCTGTCCGGACCCCAGACCGGCCGGCGGTTCCTCGCCGCCGAACAGGACCTTGGCTTCCAGTTGCTGCACGCGCTGGAGCCCGGCCAACTGGAGCTCGCCCTCGTCTCGGCGGAGGCACCCCACGACATGCTCACCCGCCACGACCCGGTCGCCGACCCGGCGCTGCTGCACCGCGGCCTCCCGTACGGCGAGCTGAACGCCGAGCATCGGCAGATCTTCAGCCTGCTGATCGGCCAGTACATCGGACGAGCGGCCGGGCCGATCGGCCTGCAGACCTGGCAGGACATCACCCAGCAGGGCATCGAGCGCCTCACCTTCGCCTGGGCCGGCGCAACCGAACCAGGAGCCGGCCACTACTACTCGATCGCCGGCCCCACCTTCTTGGCGGAGTACGACAACACCCAGGACGACGCCAACCACATCCACTCCGTCTGGCGAGACTTCCGCAACGACTGGGGAACCGACCTCCTAGCAGCCCACTACGCAATAGGCCGCCACTAGCCCGCCGACCCACGCGGCCGCCTACGCTCGCTCCTCCGTCGCTCGCTCGATGAAGGCGAGGTGACTCGGCGGACGGGAGTCCTGTGGCTGGTTCCGTGCGGGTGGCCCGGGGTCGCGCCCCCGGTCGCTCGCTTGATGATGGCGGGCTGGCTCGGCGTACGGGCAGCCGGAGGGCAGCCTTGACGAACGTGCTGCTCGAGGGCAGCACCCGGTATGCCCTGGGAGACTGGCTCACCTGCGGATGGGTTGTGGGTTGAGGTCATCCGATGGTCTTTGGCTGATCCGTCGGACCGTGCAGACGCCTGATCGCTCATCGTGTACCGAGGGACAGGAAGTCCTCGCCGCCAGGCCGATCGAGCACGCGGCACACCCGCTCAGATCTGCGCGAACAACCCAGCACTACCTGTCGCTCCGTACACCATTCCGGAACTCTCCCCACCCGGCCACATCTTGCCGCGGGAGGCGCGCCCCGGGCACGTGATGCCGAGTTGGGTGATCCAGCGGACGGGCACCACTCAGCAACCACGCCGGTAGGGCGGGGTGCCGGGCGTTGCCAGGCGGCGCGTCAGGGGTTCGGGCGTGGTTGGTGAGTGCTGGCGGTCCGGACCACCCACCCACGAGCCATCGTGCCCGTCCAGGTGTCCGCCGGGCCGAGCACCTGTGGTGGGTCCGAACACCATCCCGGGACCTCGGACAACAACTGGGGATCTCGGACAACAAGCGGGGACTCGGACGACAGGCGGGAACCTCGGACAACAAGCGGGGACCTCGGGCAACAAGCGGACTCGGACGACAGGCGGGACCTCGGACAACAATCGGGACCTCGGACAACAGGCGGGAACCTCGGACAACAAGGGGGAACCTCGGACAAGGCAGAGCCTGTCGAGGTCCCGGTTTGGTGTCCTCACCCTCGACAGGCGGCGAATCAGGGGAGGGTCAGCGGACTCCTGATGGTTCAGGCCGTGGGGGCTCACTAGCGTTGGTTGCGGGTCGCCGAGCGGCTGACGTGGACCGAGGGGGAAGCGATCATGACCAGTGTCATCAGCTACGGCGATTCCAACCGGATCGATACGAGGTTGCGGATCTCGGCGCTGTGGATCGCGATGCTGTTCGTCTTCGCGTACGTCGATCTGTTTTCGCTCTACCGGCCGGACGTCCGGAGTGACCTCGAGGCGGAGAAGCTCGGCGGGTTCGACATCGACCAGAGGTTCCTCTTCCTCACCACGCTCTACATCGTCATCCCCAGCCTCATGGTCTACCTGACGTTGATCATGCGCCCGCGGACGAATCGCGTTGTGAACATCCTTGTTGCCGCGGTCTACGGTCTGACCGTCGTCGGCGGCGCCGTCGGCGAGTGGAACTACTACCTCCTCGGCAGCGCCGTCGAGGTGATCCTGCTGGCGCTCGTGATCCACCACGCTTGGACCTGGCCCAAGGCGACCGCCCGGCCCTGACGAAGCGATCACCCGGCCCTGCGGGCCGAGTGATCACCCCGTGCACACCGCTTGCAGAGTCAGCGGCGCTGCAGTTCGTGGTTGATCATCCACTTGGCCGTGGCGTGGCCGAGGCCGTTGCCGTCGGTCATTGCATGGCGGAAGTGCAGGCCGAGCCAGATCCTGGCGTTCATGGTTTCGGCGTCGAGTGCCCTGAGGCTGTTGTAGTGCCGGGTCGTGCCGGTCACTGACGACGTCACGACGAGATCCAGTGACCGCGCACCGAACAAGTACCCGAAGGTCTGGGTGGTCGCACCAGTGCCGCATGCGTGCCCGCTGACGTAGTCGGGGTACGCCGGAGTCTGGATCAACGGCGTCCAGGTCCGATCAGGCTTGGTGGCTCGGTTGCCATCAGTGTCGGCCAGCCGGATCGCGGTGATCGGCCGCCAGAAGGCGTAGTCGTACTTCGCGCGCCAGCAGCCGATCAGCGCATCCGCCGTAGCGCCACCGAGCAGGGCGAAGGCCCGGGCGCTCCGGACGATTCCCCAGCCGCGCTTGGTGACCTGATCCTGCATCGCCTGCTCGTACTGCAGGACTGCATTGGCACTCCAGAACAAGGCAGTCTCGGTCTGCGCGGGCGTCCGGGTGGAGCCGGTCATCGCGCCTGTCGCCTTGACCTCGGCGAAGTCCCGCGCATACGCCTTCGACTTGAGCCTGTCAGGGCCGGGAAGCCGGATCTGGTTGGGAGAGCGGAGCGCGAGTGGCCGGACGAACCCGAGCCACGGCACGACCATCGGAGCGAACGCGTCCGGTGTCGGTCGCCACACTCCCGGCGCGGGAATCGTGGTCAGGGTGATATTGGCGTTCCGGCCGTCACCCTGCCGTGCCCGGATCATCGCGGCGGCCGCGCGCTCGCCGACCTTCTTGCCGCGCTCCTTCGCGCTGCCGCCGGGGATCGCGGCGAGCGACTTCTGGTAGTCGGTCGCGAGGTTCGTCGCGGAGGTCGGGAAGTAGTACTTCAGCACCCGGTACGCCGCTGTCGCGGCCGCCGCCTCGGAGGAGGCCTTGCCGCGGACCTTGGGTTGGCGCAGATAGGGCTGGTAGCCGCCCTCGATCGCGTTCACCGCGTCGAAGACGGCGAGCGAGGTGAACCCGAAGTACAGGGCCGAGGACGGGATGGGGGTGGCGTTCTCGGTGAAGATCGTCCGTGCGGCGATCGTGTTCCAGTGCGTGATGACCGCCGGGTCGGATCGGGCGGCGCCGAGCGACTGGCTCGAGGTGGCCGTCGCGGAGGTGGTGAGTGCAGGGGTGGCGAGGCCGGCTGTGACCAGGATGACCAGGAGTTTCCAGGCCTTGGAACGCATGGCTGTCTCCTTCAGTAGTAAGCCGGTGGCTTGCCTGAAGAGACTTGTTTGCGAAGCCGGAGGGCGTCAGCAGTACAAACCTTGTCCTCCCGCCCTACACCCACCTCCCAACCAGGTCAACGCCACAACCCGCTTGAAACGCCTGCGGTGGTAGGAGGCCGCCAGGGTCCGCAGTACAGCCGGAACTGGTCAGCTAGAGTCGCCTCTGTCATCGACGGCTGTGTAGGAACCCGGTGTGAGTCCGGGACGGTCCCGCCACTGTGACCGCGCTTGCGTGGGAGTCAGGAACTGCTGCCGTCGTACCTGCCACCTGGGGCGTGGACACCCCGAGGAAGGACCGGTCGCGCGTGCCCGCGAACCTCTTGCTGCTCTCCACCGCCGATACCGATCTGCTCGCCGCGTCACAGGCGGCGGCCGGCTGGAAGGTCGCCAACCCGGCCCGGGTCGACCTGGCGGATGTCCCCACCCTGATCGACGGTGTCGAGGTCGTAGTGGTCCGCCTGCTCGGCGGTCGCCGCGCCTGGGAGGAGGGCCTCGACGCCGTCATCTCCTCGGGACTCCCGGTGGTGGTGCTCAGTGGCGAGGCCGCTCCCGACGCGGAACTGATGTCGCTGTCGACGGTGCCCACCGGCGCCGTCACGGAGGCGCTCGCCTACCTCCGCGAAGGCGGCTCCGAGAACCTCGCGAACCTGGCCGGCTTCCTGCGGGACACCCTGCTGCTGACCGGTGACGAGTTCGACCCGCCCCGGGCGTTGCCGACGTACGGGGTGCGGGCGGGGCGAGTGTTCAGCCGTGACGAGCGGCCGGTGGTCGGCATCGTCTACTACCGGGCGCACGAGATCTCCGGCAACACCGCCTTCGTCGACGCGCTGGCTGATGCTGTCGACGCCGCCGGCGCCCAGGCGCTGCCCGTGTACTGCGGGACGCTGCGCGGGCTGGATCCGTCGAGCGCCGAGAACGCCGAGTTGTTCGGCCTGCTCCGCGAATGCGACGTACTCGTCACCACGCTGCTGGCAGCGGGTGGCACGGTCGCGGCGGATGCGAGTGCGGGTGGTGACGACTCGTGGGACGCCGGTGCGCTGGCGTCGCTGGATGTCCCGCTGATCCAGGGGCTCGCGTTGACGTCGACGCGCGAGCAGTGGCTGGAGAGCGATGCCGCGATCAGTCCACTGGATGCCGCGACGCAGGTCGCCATCCCGGAGTTCGACGGGCGCCTGATCACCATCCCGTTCTCGTTCAAGGCCTACGACGCCGAGGGGATCGCCAGCTACGCACCGGACCTCGAGCGGTGCACTCGCCTGGCCGGGATCGCGGTCGCTCAGGCGAAACTGCGGCACGTCGGACCCGCCGACAAGAAGCTCGCGCTGGTGCTGTCGTCGTACCCGACCAAGCACGCGCGCATCGGCAACGCGGTCGGACTGGACACGCCGGCCTCGGCGGTCGTGCTGCTCGGGCAGTTGAAGGACGCCGGGTACGACCTCGGTGACCTGGATCTGGAGTCACTGCAGGGAGCGGACGGGGCCGACGGCCTGATCCACCGGCTGATCGCGGCCGGCGGGCACGACGTGGACTGGCTGACCGACGAGCAACTGGCGAGCGCGGTGGCGAAGATCCCGCTCTCGACGTACGCGCGCTGGTTCGGCCGGACGCCCGAAACATTGCAGGCGGCAATGATCGAGGCCTGGGGCGAGGCCCCGGGGACCATGTATGTCGACCAGTCCGGGCCGGAGCCGGCGATCGCGCTGGCGGCCCTGCGGTTCGGCAACGTGGTGCTGATGATCCAGCCGCCCCGGGGCTTCGGGGAGAACCCGGTCGCGATCTACCACGATCCGGACATGGCGCCCTCGCATCACTACCTCGCGGCGTACCGGTGGCTGGAGGCAACGGAGGCGGACGGCGGGTTCGGGGCACACGCGGTGGTGCACCTGGGCAAGCACGGGACGCTGGAATGGCTGCCGGGCAAGGGCATCGGGCTGGCGGCGGACTGCGCGCCGGACGCGGTACTGGGGAACCTGCCGCTGGTCTACCCATTCATCGTCAACGACCCGGGTGAAGGGACCCAGGCCAAGCGCCGCGGGCATGCCGTGATCATCGACCACCTGGTCCCGCCTATGGCCCGCGCCGAGACGTACGGCGACATGGCGAAGCTCGAGTACCTCCTGGACGATTACGCCACCGTCTCCGCGCTGGACCCGGACAAGGTGCCGACACTGCGGGCGCAGATCTGGACGTTGATCCAGGCAGCCCAGTTGCACCACGACCTGCACACCTCGGAGAAGCCGGAGGACGAGGAGTTCGACGAGTTCGTCCTGCACCTGGACGGCTATCTGTGCGAGATCAAGGACGTGCAGATCCGCGACGGGCTGCACATCCTCGGTGGCGGTCCGGTCGGAGAGGCCCGCGTCAACCTCGTGCTCGCAGTACTGCGCGCGCAGCAGATGTGGGGCGGCCGGTCCGGCGCGGTGCCGGGTCTGCGGGCGGCGCTGGGGGAGACCTTCGGCGTGGACGAGGCCGCGATGCTCGCCGATCCCGGCAAGGTCGTTCCGGAGTTGGCCGACCTCGCGACGCTGGCGGATCTGCCGGCCGTGAGCGGTGCCGACGGCGTCGACCTGCTGGAGGCCGTGGCGCGCAAGCTGGTCCTCGGTATGGAGACGCTGAGCTGGGACGTCGCGAAGGTCCCGGTCGTGATCACCGAGGTGCTCGGCCGGTCGTCGGCCGGCGTCGAGGCGTCGCTGACGTTCGCCTGCGATGAGGTCGTCCCGCGACTCGGTCGTACCGGCGACGAGTTGACGAACGTACTGCGGGCCCTGGACGGGCGGTTCGTCGAGGCCGGACCGTCGGGCTCGCCGACGCGTGGTCTGGTGAACGTCCTGCCGACCGGGCGGAACTTCTACGCCGTTGATCCGAAGGCGATCCCGAGCCGCAATGCGTGGGACGTCGGCGTCGCGTTGGCGGATTCACTGCTGACCCGGCACAAGACGGAGACGGGGGAGTGGCCGCGGTCCGTCGGTCTGACCATCTGGGGTACCTCCGCGATGCGCACCCAGGGCGACGACCTGGCCGAGGTGCTCTGGCTGCTCGGCTGCCGTCCGGTCTGGGACGAGGCCTCGCGCCGGGTGAAGGGCTTCGAGGTCGTTCCGCTGGACGAGCTCGGGCGGCCGCGGGTAGATGTGACGATCCGGATCTCCGGGTTCTTCCGGGACGCCTTCCCGCACGTGGTCTCGCTGCTCGACGAGGCGGTGCGTACCGTTGCCGCGCTCGACGAAGACGAGTCCGGCAACTACCTGCGCGCACACGTCCAGGCTGACGTTGCCGAGGGCAATGACCTGCGCTCGTCGACGGCGCGGGTCTTCGGCTCGAAGCCCGGCTCGTACGGCGCCGGCCTGCTGCCGCTGGTGGACGCGCGGAACTGGCGCACGGACGCCGAACTCGCCGAGGTGTACGCCGTCTGGGGCGGCTACGCGTACGGCAAGGACCTCGACGGCGCGGAGGCCCGGCCGTCGATGGAGCGCGCGTACGCCCGGATCCAGGTGGCGGCGAAGAACGCGGACACCCGCGAGCACGACATCATGGACTCCGACGACTACTTCCAGTACCACGGCGGCATGGTTGCGATGGTCCGGCACCTGACCGGGTCCAACCCGAAGGCCTACATCGGCGACTCCGCCGTACCGGCGCAGGTGAGGACCCGGACGCTGGAGGAGGAGACCAAGCGCGTCTTCCGGGCCCGGGTGGTGAACCCGCGCTGGATGTCCGCGATGCAGCGGCACGGCTACAAGGGCGCGTTCGAGATGGCCGCCACGGTCGACTACCTCTTCGGGTACGACGCGACCGCGGGGGTGGTGGACGACTGGATGTACGAGACGCTCACCACGGAGTACGTCGCCAGCCCGGAGATCGCGGAGTTCTTCCGCAAATCCAACCCCTGGGCCCGGCACGGGATCGCCGAGCGCCTGCTGGAGGCGGCGCAACGCGGCCTGTGGGTAGCGCCTTCGGAGGAAGCGCTGGAGACCCTGCGGACGGCCGTCCTGGAAACAGAAGGTGACATCGAGGATCGCGCCTGAGACAACCCGGGTGACGGGTTTCCCGGATGTGATTGGGTATCGGTATGGCGTCTGAGCGGCTGAGAGTCCTGATCACCAATGACGACGGCTTCCAGGCGGCGGGGATCCGGGCGCTCGCGCCGGCGATCGCCCGGCTCGGCCATGACGTGGTCGTTGTTGCGCCGCTGGACGACCAGAGCGGGGTCGGATCGGCCCGCGCCGGGATGGTCGGCCGGCCGATCGAGACGGTGCGCGAGGACGAGGACGGGATCACCTACATCGGCATCGCTGGGACTCCCGCGCTGGCGGTGACACTGGCGCGGGTCGGGGCGTTCGGCGACTCACCGGACGTGGTTGTCTCGGGGATCAACCGCGGCCACAACATCGGCGTACCGATCCTGCACTCGGGCACGGTCGCCGCCGCGCTCACCGGAGCGACGCAGGGGATGTCGGGGATCGCGGTCAGCATCGAGGGCGAGCGACCGGAGTACTTCGCGACGGCGGGCACGGTCGCGGCCGAGGCGCTGGGGTGGCTCGTGGAGCAGCCTGCGGGCACGGTCGTGACGATCAACGTGCCGGATCGGCCGCTGGACGAGTTGAAGGGCTTCCAGCAGGCTCGGCTGGCGCCGATCGACCGCTCGAAGATCGCCGGGACGACCGCGGAGACGGGTGATCCGATGGTCATCCTCCAGCCGCCGACCGCAGCCCCCGAGCCCGACACCGACGAGGCCCTCCTGGCCGCCGGCTATGTCACCGTCACCCGAATCCAAGGCATCAGCGAAGTCCCCGACGGCACCTCCGCCGACTACCTGACAGACCGCCTCTCCGGCAACTGATTCCAGCGCAGACCACCGACCACCGCTTCCTCGGCGGCCAACCCTGTCGCCGACCCCTCCAGCATCTGACTACGTCGCTGGTTTCCGTTTGGCTGACGGGTCCACCGGACAGGTGTGGAATGATCGCCAGGACGGCAGCGGAGGAACACCGGTGACAGTCCCGCAAGGGCTGGATTCCGGGGCGGTCCCGCCACTGTGACCGGGTCTTGGCCCGGAAGCCAGGACATCCGCGGCCGTCCGCCAGGGAGCGCCCTCCGCGATCCCGGCGTGCCAGGTGCCGAAGCGGGCGTGGACACCCGCAGGACGAAGGGATTCACCGCCGATGCGGTCAGCTCGACCCAACCACCCCACTCCCGCCCAGGGCGCCATCGCGACCCCGCCCAGGCCTCCACGGTGAGGGCGCACCCGGGTTCCCCCGCGGGCGTGACCCAGAGATCCGCCGTGTCGACGGGGTTTCCGTTCACAGCTGTGGTCGGGATGGAGGACCTGCAGCTCGCGTTGATCCTGGCGGCGGTGTCGCCGGCGATCGGTGGGGTGCTGATCCGTGGTGAGAAGGGCACCGCCAAGTCGACCGCGGTTCGCGCTCTCACCGAGATCCTGCCGCCCGTCGACGTAGTGGACGGCTGCCGCTTCTCCTGCGACCCGGCTACCCCCGACCCGACCTGCCCCGACGGCCCGCACCCCATGCCTGATGGGATCTCCCGTGCGGCGCGACTGGTGGAACTGCCTGTCGGAGCCACCGAGGACCGAGTGCTCGGCTCGTTGCATCTCGAGCGAGCGCTCTCCGAAGGTGTCACGGTCTACGAGCCCGGCCTGCTCGCTGCCGCGCACCGCGGACTCCTGTACGTCGACGAGGTCAACCTGCTGCACGACCACCTGGTCGACGTACTGCTGGATGCCGCGGCGATGGGCCAGGCGACCGTCGAGCGGGACGGGGTCTCGATCACTCACCCTGCGAGGTTCGTGCTGGTCGGCACGATGAACCCCGAGGAAGGCGAGCTCCGGCCGCAGTTGCTCGACCGGTTCGGCCTGACCGTCGACGTGGTCGCCAGCCGGGACCCCGCGGTACGGGTCGAGGTGATGCGCGCGCGGCTGACCTACGAGGCGGATCCGGCCGCGTTCGTCCGCCGGTACGACGGCGCGCAGCGCGAGCTGGCCGAGCGGATCCTGAAGGCGAAGTCGTTGCTGCCCGACGTGATCCTGACTGACTCCGCGCTCCGGCAGATCGCCGAGATCTGCGCCTCGTTCGACGTCGACGGCATGCGGGCCGACCTGGTCACAGCCCGTACGGCGGTCGCCCACGCGGCCTGGTCCGGTCGTACCGTGGTCGAGGTGGAGGACGTCCGCGCCGCGGCGAAGCTGGCGCTGCCACACCGCAAGCGCCGCAACCCCTTCGACGCACCCGGTCTGGACGACGAGCAGCTCGAAGAGGCGATCAAGGACAGCACTCCGCCCGAGCCGGATCCCGACGACGATCCCGACGGCGACGGCCCTGATGGCGGTGGCCCCGATGGTGGTGGGAGCCCGGACGACGGTCAGAACGACGGCGGTCAGGACGACAGCGGCGAGCAGCCTGAGCTCTCCGGAGAGCCGAACGAGAACGCGGAGAGCGCTCCCGGTCCGGCTCCGAGCGGCCAGGTCGCGGGGAGTTCCGAGCCCTATAAGGCTCGCCTGCTGAGCGTCCAGGCCGCAGGTGCCGGTGTCGCCGGTCGCAGATCCCGGGCGCTCACCGAGGTCGGCCGCGTCGTCGGCGACCGTGCTCGCGTCGGCCGGGAAGCCGGTCGCCCGCACCTGCTCGCGACGATCCGCTCGGCTGCACCCCACCAGCACGCCCGCGGCCGTTCCGGACCCGGCCTCGCGGTGCGGACCTCCGACGTACGGCTGGCTGTCCGCGAGGGCCGCGAAGGCAACCTGGTGTTGTTCTGCGTGGACGCGTCCGGCTCGATGGGCACGAGGAAGCGGATGGGCGAGGTCAAGACCGCGATCGTGTCCCTGCTGCTCGACGCCTACCAGCGCCGCGACACCGTCGGCCTGGTCACCTTCGCGGGTGCCGATGCCACCGTCGCCCTGCCACCGACCGGCAGCGTCGAGACCGCGGTACGGCGCTTGGAGTCCCTGCCGACAGGTGGTCGCACCCCGCTCGCCGAGGGCCTCCTGCAAGCCGCCGAGGTACTGCGGATCGCCGCGATCCGTGACCCCCGCAGACGGCCCTTGCTGGTGCTCGTCACCGACGGCCGCGCGACCTCGGGGGACCACGCGTTCGCCAAGGCGCGGCGGGCCGCCGGCTGGATCGGGCAGCGGGGGATCGCGTCGGTGGTGGTGGACTGCGAGCCACGCCGGGGAGTCCGGCTCGGCCTCGCGGCGGAACTGGCCGCCGACCTCGGCGCGGAGTACCTCGATCTCGGCGAAGTTGCCGCAGGCAACCTGGTGCGCGCCGTCACCGATCGGAGGGCCGCCTGATGCCGCAGGGACAGCCGAGCGTCGTACCGCAGGACGGGCTGACCACCCGGCAGCGCCGCAACCGGCCGCTGCTGATGGTGCACACCGGGGAGATGAAGGGGAAGTCGACCGCGGCCTTCGGGATGGCGCTGCGCGGCTGGAACCAGGGCTGGAACATCGGGGTCTTCCAGTTCGTCAAGAGCGCGAAGTGGAAGGTCGGCGAGGAGAGCGCGTTCAAGACGCTCGGGCAGGTGCACGAGTCGACCGGTCAGGGCGGGCCAGTCGAGTGGCACAAGA
This sequence comes from Kribbella qitaiheensis, assembly GCF_042657745.1. Lineage (GTDB taxonomy): Bacteria > Actinomycetota > Actinomycetes > Propionibacteriales > Kribbellaceae > Kribbella > Kribbella qitaiheensis. The sequence goes on from NZ_JBHSKE010000079.1 coordinate 80,460, forward strand.
TGGGCGAGGGCTGGAGTTGGTCGCGCAAGGCCGGCACCGAGGAGGACCACGCCGCGGACGCGCTCGAGGGCTGGCGCGAGATCCAGCGCCGGATCGCGGCCGAGGCGCACGACCTCTATGTGCTGGACGAGTTCACGTATCCGATGAAATGGGGCTGGGTCGACGTCGACGAGGTGGTCGACACGCTGACCTCGCGCCCGGGTCACCAGTACGTCGTGATCACCGGCCGGAACGCGGACCAGCGGCTGCTCGACGCCGCCGACCTGGTCACCGAGATGACGAAGGTCAAGCACCCCATGGACGCCGGCCAGAAGGGCCAGAAGGGCATCGAGTGGTGACCGACCCGACGCGGCTGCTTCCGCGGATCGTGGTTGCCGCTCCTTCCTCTGGTGCGGGGAAAACCACCGTCGCCGTCGGACTGATGGCGGCCTTGCGGCGCGCTGGTCACACGGTCGCGGGGTTCAAGGTCGGACCCGATTACATCGACCCCGGATTCCATGCCGTGGCGACCGGTCGGCCCGGGCGCAACCTCGATCCGATGCTGTCCGGTGAGGAGCGGGTCGCGCCGCTGTTCGCGCACGGTTCCGCCGGTGCGGACCTCGCGGTGGTCGAAGGTGTGATGGGCCTGTACGACGGTGCTCTGGGCACCGAGGGCTACGCGTCCACCGCGCACGTCTCGAAGTTGCTCGAAGCCCCTGTCGTGCTGGTCGTCGACGCTTCTGCCGCGGGTCGCAGTGTCGGAGCCGTTGTGCAGGGATTCGTCGCCTTCGACACCGGCGTGCGGATCGTCGGAGTGATCCTGAACAAGGTCGGCTCCGATCGGCACGAGGCCGAGGTGCGGGCCGGCGTCGCCCCGACCGGCGTACCGGTGCTGGGCGTACTGCGGCGCGACACCCGCCTGACCGTCCCGAGCCGCCACCTCGGGCTGATCCCGGCGGACGAACAGCGGGAACAGGCCGAGGCAGCAGTCGGTGCGGCTGCGGAGCTGGTCCGCCAAGGCGTCGACCTGGAGGCGTTCGTCGCGGCCGCGCGTGCTGCCGCCCCCATCGAGGTCACTGCTTGGGATCCGTCAGCCGAAGTGACCATGGCGCAAGAGGGTCGACGGCCGGTGATCGCGGTGGCCGGTGGGCAGGTGTTCTCGTTCCGGTACACCGAGACGGCCGAGCTCCTAGTCGCCGCCGGCGCCGAAGTGGTGACCTTCGACCCACTGCACGAGTCCTTGCCCGAGGCAACTTCCGCACTCTATCTCGGCGGCGGGTTCCCCGAGATGCATGCCGAGGCCCTGTCCGACAACGCAGTACTCCGTGAGCGGGTAGCCAGCGAGGTCGCCGCCGGGCTGCCGGTGGTCGCGGAGTGCGCCGGGCTCCTCTACCTCTGCCGGGAGCTCGACGGGCACCAGATGACCGGCGTCCTGCCGGCCACCGCACAGATGACGAGCAGCCTGACGCTGGGCTACCGCACGGCAGTCGCCGCGAACACCACGGCCTTCTTCGACGAAGGACGCCGGGTGCGCGGTCACGAGTTCCACCGCACGTCCGTGCAAGTCGACGATGACCACGACTGGAGCTCCGCCTGGTATCTCCCGGGCGGCAAGCAGGAAGGCCTCAGCCGCGAGCGTATCCACGCGTCGTACCTGCATCTGCACTGGACAGCGACTCCAGACGTGCCGGCGAGGTTCGTGGCCGCCGCCCGAGTTCATGCGGGGTTGGACAAGTGAGCCTGGTCGTAGGGATCGGCCTCCGCACCGGTACGTCGTACAGGGAGCTCCGAGACCTGGTGGACTCCGCACTGGCCGGGCTCGAGCCACGGGACGTCACCCAGGTGGTCACCGTGGACGGCCGCGAAGCTGAGCCGGGCCTACAGCGGCTAGTCGCGTCCCTAGGCGCCTCCCTGTTCACAGCAACAGCACTAGAGCTGTCGCAACAACCTGTGCCCACTCCCAGCGACCACGTCGACCAACTAGCCGGTACTGCGAGCGTCGCCGAGGCCGCGGTCATCCTGAGTGGCGCGGAGCTCCTAGTGCCGAAGCAGAGGTCAACGCGAGCAACAGTGGCCGTGGGGAGGCTCCCGGATGACCAGACACCGGCAGCACCGGGCTACGCGGTAGGGGATCGCGATGTCGTGCACCGGGTGCTGGCGGAGCGGCGTGACGTTCGGCGGGGCTTCCTTGACCGACCGATCGCGGACGACGTGCTCACGAGGGTGCTGGAGTCGGCACATCGCGCGCCGAGCGTGGGACTGAGCCAGCCCTGGGACTTCGTCCTGATCCGCGACATCGCGACGCGTCGGAAGGTGCACGATCTCGCTACGGCTCAGCGGGACGCATTTGCGGCGTCGCTGCCTGCCGGGCGGCGATCCGCCTTCGACGGGCTGAAGATCGAGGCGATCCTCGACACACCGCTGAACATCGCCGTCACCTGCGATGCGGGACGCGGCGGCCGGCACGTACTCGGCCGACACGCGGACCCGCGGACCACCTGGTTCTCGGTGGCGATCGCGGTCCAGAACCTGTGGCTCGCGGCGCGGGCTGAAGGTCTGGGAGTCGGCTGGGTGTCCTTCTTCGAGCCGGGAGAGGTCGGTGCGGTCCTGGATCTGCCGGGGCACGTGGAGTTGGTGGGCTACCTGTGTGTCGGGCACGTCGAGGAGTTCGCCGGTGCGCCGGAGTTGGTGAGATCGGGGTGGGCTGCTCGGCGACCACTCTCCTGGGCCGTGCACCAGGAGGCTTGGGGGAGTCGCGGCCTTCCGGGCGAGCAACCTTCAGCCGTGATCGCGGAGGACGCCGCGCGCGCCGGGTCCGCAGTACGGGCTGTTGCCGGTGAGCAGTCGGTGCATCTGGCTGTGGTTGATGGCGCGGACGGAGCGGAGTACTTGCGGCGGGCGGACGGACTCGTAGTACGGGTGGGGGCTGAGAAGCCGGCTGCTGACTTCGGGGTCTTGTGGCGGCCTGCGCGGACTGTCGACGAGGCTGTGGAGCTCGGCGTCGAGGTGGCGAGAGACCTGGCGCCGCAGGGCGTAGCCGAGATCGTTGTGGAAGTCGTAGAGCCCTCGGACATCACTGAAGGGCTCGCACGCGGGATATTCCTGGGTGGACTGGCGTGTGGAGTCTCGGTGAAGGGTTCGGATGGAGTCGGAGAGGTGTCACACTCCTCCGCATGACCGTTCCACCGCAAGGCCAAGCACCCATGTACGTGCCCGCGTTCTCGATGCTGCAGCGGATCACGATGATGGCGAACAAGTACGAGCTGATCGCCACCAACCCGGACGGTACCGACGGTCCGTTGCTCGCGTTCGCGCAGCAGAAGCGGATGGCGTTCAAGGAAGAGGTCACCTTCTACACCGACGACACGAAGTCGCGGGTGGTGTTCTCGTTCAAGGCGCGCAAGCGGCTCGACCTGAGCTCGGGGTACGACGTGTTCGACGCGAGCGGCCAGGCGATCGGCTGGTTCAAGAAGGAGTTCGGCAAGAGCCTGCTGCGATCCAGCTGGCAGCTCGCCACCGACGGCATCCAGGCGGACGGCACCGAGCGGAACCCGACCATCGCGGCCGTCCGGCGGATCTGGGAGTTCGTCCCGTTCATCGGGGAGATCCCGATTCCCTTCATCTTCCACTTCGACTTCACCGACCGCAGCTCCGGTCAGCACGTGATGTCGGTCGAGCGGAAGATCTCCCTGCGGGACCGGTACCACGTCAAAGTGTCGGATCCGCGGCTCGACTTCCGGGCCGCGGCGGCGATGACGGTGGCCCTGGACGCTCTCCAGGGCCGCTGATCACGCTGCAGAGCCGCTGAACCGGCTGCTACGTGCTGTGACGACGTCCGCGGTACTCCGCTGGTCCGGAGTACCGCGGACGTCGTAGTACAGGGTCACTCTTTTGGGTGAACGAACCCTGAGGGCCTTGGTTCGCGGTGTCGGCAGTGCGAGTCTTATAAGCATGGGTGTAGCGCAGCGCGGTCGACGGTGGTTGGTGCCGGTCACGGCAGTCGCGGTGGTTGCAGGCGTGGGGGCGCTCGGGCCGGTCGTCGCCGACGCCTCTCCGGATCTGCCCGGGATCACAGCGCAGGACCTGCTTGCGAAGGTGCAAACCGCGAAGGTGGACGGTCTGTCCGGCACGGTGACGTCGTCGACGGACCTCGGTCTGCCGGCGCTGCCCGGGATGGCACCCGAGGCCGACCAGTTCCTCGACCTGCTGACCGGTGACCACACCGCGCGTGTCGCTTTCGCCGGACCGGACAAGGCCCGGGTCTCGGTGCTCGACGACATGGCCGAGCGCGTGCTCACCACCGACGGCAAGACCGCCTGGGTCTACGACTCGTCCCGGCGCGAAGCCGCCAAGATCACCCTTCCCGCGCGCCCGGCCAAGCCGGAGGTCGCGCCGGAGAAGGAGACGTACGACCCACAGGCCGCCGCGAAGAAGTTCCTCGCCGCGATCGACCCGTCCACCAAGGTCGAGGTCAGCGGCACGGAGAGCGTGGCCGGCCGCGATGCGTACAAGCTGCGGCTGATTCCGCGGACGGACAAGACCACGGTCGGTTCGGTGACGCTTGCGGTCGACTCGAAGACCTGGATCCCGCTGCAGGTGACGGTGATGCCGCGGACCGGCAAGGACCCGGCGGTCCAGCTGGGCTTCTCGTCGGTGTCCTTCGACGTACCGGCTGCGAGCACCTTCGCGTTCACCCCGCCGAAGGGCGTGAAGGTGACGGAGAAGACCGTGCCTGCCGCGCCGGACAAGAAGGTGACGCCGCGGGCGACGCCGAAGAAGGGCACACCCACCAAGCCGGAGCGGTCCGGCCGCGACCACCCGACGGTGATCGGGCAGGGCTGGGACAGCGTGGTGATGGTGCGTGGACAGGTGCCGGCCGGGAACGGTCCGCTGGACCAGTTGCTCGCGAAGGCGCCGACGGTCCAGGGCAGCTGGGGTTCGGGCCGGGTACTGACCACCAAGATGGTCAGCGCCCTGATCACCGACGACGGTCGGGTCTTCATCGGCCTGGTCACCCCGGACACCCTCCAGGCAGCCGCCGCCAAGGCCCCCCGCTGACACCGCCGACCCACCCACGGGGGCCCCAGCCATGACACCCGACCCCACGGGCGCCGACAACCCTGCCCCGAGCAACCCCGAGCCGATGCCCGGCGCCTCGAGCGCGGGCGAGGTCGAGATGCCGGTGGTTACTCGGGGGCTGACGAAGCGGTTCCGGGGTGGGCAGGTGGCTGTGGATGCGATTGATCTGGAGGTGCCGGCGGGCAGCATCTTCGGGTTCCTCGGGCCGAACGGGTCGGGGAAGACGACGACGATCCGGATGCTGCTGGGGCTGATCACGCCGACCTCGGGATCCGTGCAGTTGCTCGGGGAGTCGATGCCGAAGGCTCAGCTGTCCGTGCTTCCGCGCGTGGGCGCGCTGGTCGAAGGACCGGCGTTCTACCCGTTCTGGACCGGGCAGGCGAATCTGCTCCGCTTCGATGCCGCCGACCGTACCGCCGATCCGCGTACCCGGAAGGCCCGCGCGGGCGAGGCGCTCGAGCGGGTCGGACTGTCGAATGCCTCGGGCAAGAAGGTCCGGGCGTACTCGCTCGGCATGCGTCAGCGCCTGGCGATCGCAGTGGCGTTGATGCAGCGCCGCGAGCTGCTGGTGCTCGACGAGCCGACCAATGGTCTGGACCCGCAGGGCACCCGTGAGGTCCGCCACCTGATCCGCGACCTGGCTGGCGACGGAACCACCATTTTCACCTCGACCCACCTGCTGGCCGAGGTCGAGCAGCTCTGCACCCACGCCGCGGTGATGAGCCGGGGCCGGATCGTGAGGCAGTCCACGATGGCCGACCTCCGCTCCGAGCTGAGACCGCGCCTGGTCGTCCGTACCCCGGATCCGCAGCAGGCCGAGAAGACTCTGGCCAGCCTCGGCCTGACCGATGTCCGCAGGCAGGAGGATGTCGTCGAAGGCGATCCCGGCGAGCTCCCGATCGACAAGCTCGCCGCGGCCCTCGTCGCCGCCGACGTCCGTATCCACGCCTTCGGGCTCCAGCACCCGAGCCTCGAAGACGCCTTCGTAGCCCTGACCGGAGAAGGCTTCGATGTCGCCGAGTGAAACCGCCACGACCGTGACCCGCGCTGTTCCGGCGCGGCCGAGTGCCGGGCGACATGCGGTGGCGTTGTTCGCTTCGGAGTTGCATCTGGTGTTCGGGCGGGCGCGGACCTGGGTGACCTTGGCTGTCCTGGCGGGAGTGCCGGTACTTGTCGGAGTGGCGATCAGGTTGTCCGGCTCCGAAGGCGGTGCCGAGGGCTTCATCGGACAGGTCGCCGGCAACGGGTTCTTCCTGATCGTCGCGAGCCTGGCGCTGTCGTTGCCGTTCTTCCTGCCGACCGCGGTGACGGTCGTGTCGGGGGAGTCGCTCGCCGGCGAGGCCAGCCTCGGCACCCTGCGGAACATGCTGACCGCACCGGCCGGACGCTCCCGCCTGCTGGCGGCGAAGATGGTCGCGCTCGGGGTGTTCTGCCTGACCGCGACGATGGTGATCTGGTTGTCCGGGTTGATCGCCGGCGTGGTGCTGTTCCCGGTGGGCGACGTCGTCCTGCTCTCCGGCACGACGGTGTCGCTGGCCGACGGCCTGTTGCGCGCCTTCGGGATCGCGATCCTGATCGCCCTGTCGCTGCTCGGGCTCGCGGGCATCGGCCTGTTCGTGTCGTCGCTGACCTCGACCCCGCTGGCCGCGATGGCGGCGACCTTCGGCGCGTTCATCGTGCTCGGTATCCTCGGTGCGATCCCGCAGATCGACGTGATCCACCCGTGGCTGCTGATGTACGGCTGGACCTCGTTCGCCGACCTGCTACGCGACCCGCCGTACTGGGACGCGATTGTGCGGAACCTCTGGATCCAGGCTGCCTATCTGGCCGTCTTCTACGCGGCCGCCTGGGCACGCCTGACCAGCCGCGACATCAACGGATAACCTCGCCGGGTGCACCCCGAACTGGTCTCCGCCCTGCGCTGTCCCGTCTGCGGCGACCCCCTCGGACTGACCGCCCGTACTGCGAGCTGCCCGCGCGGGCACTCCTACGACCTGGCGAAACAGGGCTACCTCAACCTGTTGCCCTCAGCATCAACCGGCATCGAGGGCGACTCGGCCCCGATGATCGAAGCCCGCACCACCTTCCTCTCCACCGGCCACTACACCCCGATCCTGAACGCCCTCAGGACCCATACCACCCAACGCCTGTCCGAGCTCGCGACCGGTACTGCGGGGAGCGGGGACTTGATCGTCGAGGTAGGGGCCGGCACCGGGTATTACCTGGCCGGCGTGGTGGGGGATGGGAGTGAGCGCTGGGGCCTGGCGTTGGACGTGTCGCGGTATGCGGCTCGACGCGCGGCGAAGGTTCACCCGCGCGTGGGGTCGGTGATCTGTGACGCGTGGCGGGAGATCCCGCTGCGGGACGACGCCGCGCAGGTGATTCTCAATGTGTTCGCGCCGCGCAACGCCGAGGAGATGACGCGGGTGCTGGCACCCGGCGGATCCCTGCTCGTGGTGACGCCGAACCAGGCGCACCTGGCCGAGCTGGTCGGAGTACTGGGGATGGTGCGGGTGGATGAGGAGAAGGAGCGGCGGTTGACGGAGTCGCTGGCCGGGTCGTTCGAGAAGATCGGCAGCGAGGCCGTCGAGACCGTGATGCGACTGGATCATCCAGCGGTGGAGCGGCTGGTCGCCATGACACCGAGTGCGCGGCACACGGAGCCGGGTGAGCTGACGGAGCGGATCGCAGTACTGCCTGATCCGGTGGAAGTGACTCTGTCGGTCACGCTGTCGATCTGGCGAGCTGCCTGAACGGCGCCGGCTCGAGCACGGCACTGTCAGACCTCTCGTCAAGCCCCTGCCAGGTCAGGAGGGGCTGAAGGTCAGGCGGCGGCTTCGGTCAGGGCGCGGGCGACGTCGGCCGCGTGCTCCTTGGCGGAGGAATGGGCCTCTTCCTCCGAGACCTTGGACTGGTCGATCAGCTCGGCCATCGCCGGGGTGACCGGAGCCAGGGTGAGCTCGGCGACGGCCTGGCGGACGTCCATGCCGAACATGTCGCCGAAGACGCGCTCCAGGTACGGCGTGGCGTGGTCCCAGCCCTCGCGGGGAGTGCCGGGGCCGTAGCCGCCGCCGCGGGCGAGGGTGAAGATGATCGGCTTGCCCTGGACCGGGCCGGGGCCGCTGACCAGTTCGGTGTCGGCCAGCAGCAGATCGATCCAGGTCTTCACGTGCTGGGAGAGGCCGTAGTTGTACAGCGGTACCGCGAGCAGCACGGCGTCCGCGTTCTTCAGTTCGCTCGACAGCTCGTTGGCCACGGCCACCGCCGCGGCGGCTTCCGCGCGGTCCGCGTCCGGGCCGCCGTCGAGACCCATGTTGGCCGAGATGACCGCGGGCCAGACGTCGGACGGGATCGGGTGCTTGCCCAGGTCGCGACGGACCACGACGCCGTCCGGGTGCTCCGCCTTCCAGGTGGCCTCGGCGCTGTCGGCGAGCGCGCGGCTGACGGATCCGTCGACCCGGATGCTGGCGTCGACGCGAAGGAGGGTGGTCATGTGATTCCTCTCAGGAACAATTCAGGGGCGAGGCTCATGATGAGCTTCCACGAAGATAGTCTGTCTAGCAGAACATATTCAAGCCAGATCGTATTTCCGGTGGCATAGACCACGTACGATGAGTTTCATGACCAGTTCTGTGCCCGAGCCGCGCGGCGGGGGAGCGACCGCGACTTCTGTCGAGGCTGACCTCGGTTGGGCGCTCGGCGTGGTCTTCCGCCGGTACGCCAAGGCCGCCGCGGCCGCGCTGGACGACGTCCCGGGCGGTCCCCGGGGCTACCAGGTGCTGGCGACGACGAACGCCGAAGGACCGAAGCGGCAGCTCGACCTGGCCGCGCAGTTGGGCGTCGACCGGACAGTGATGACCTACCTGCTGGACGACCTGGAGAAGACCGGCCTGGTACTGCGCCAGCCGGATCCGGCGGATCGCCGGGCGCGGCTGATCGTGCCGACCGACCAGGGCAAGGAGACTCTGTGCGACCTGGAGCGCCGGCTGTCCGCGGCGGAGCGGGACGTGCTGGGCAGCCTCGACGAGGGTGAGCGGCTGATCTTCCGGATGCTGCTCCAGCGGGTGGCGGTGAAGGCCGACGCGGTCGACCCGATCCAGAACGCCTGCGAGCTCGCCGACGAGTCCATCGACATCACCGAAACCTGATCAGCCCGGAGTCCCGGTCAGCACTCAGTGCAAGGGGACGAAGCCGGATTCGTAGGCCAGGATGACCGCCTGGGTGCGGTCCCGGGCGCCTAGTTTGGCGAGCAGGTTCGCCACATGGGTCTTGATCGTCTGCACGCCGAGGATGAGTTCAGTGGCGATCTCCGCGTTCGACAGCCCGCGCGCCATCAACCGCAGCACCTCCTGCTCGCGATCCGTCAACTGATACTTCTCCAGCCCGCTCGGCTGCTGCTCCGTCGACGCATGAGCCAGCGCCAGTGACCTGATCGCCTCCGGGAACAGCAGTGACTCGCTGCCCGCGACCGTTCGGATCGCCGCGATGATGTCGTCCGGGGGAGTCCGCTTCAGCAGGAACCCCGAGGCCCCCGCCCGCAGCGCGTCGTACACGTAGTCGTCGTTCTCGAAGGTAGTGACGACCAGCACGCGCGGCGCCGGGTCGAGCCCGTCGAGCAGCAGCCGGGTGGCCTGGATGCCGTCGACCGCGGGCATCCGGACGTCCATCAGTACGACGTCCGGCCGCGTCCGCCGCACCACCGGGAGCACCTCGGCGCCATCACCCGCCTCGCCGACCACGGACAGGTCGGGCTCCGCGTCGATGATGGCGCGCAGGCCGCTGCGGATCAGCGGCTCGTCGTCCACTACGACCACCGAAATCTGCACTGTCATCCTTTCGTCGTGACGGCGACAGGCAGGGTCACCGCGAGTCTCCATCGATCCGCGATCAGGCCCGCCTCGACGGTGCCGCGCAGTACGGCGACCCTCTCGCGGATTCCGGCCAGCCCTCGTCCGCCGCCCGAGTGGTCCGAGGTACCGCTGACCGGGTTGGTCAGCTCCAGCAGCAGGCCGGTCTTGTCGAGGTTGATCGACAGGTCGACCGTGAGTTCGTCGGCGGGCCGGCCGGCGTGCCGGATCGCGTTGGTGAGTCCTTCCTGGACGATCCGGTACGCCTCGCGGGAGACCGCCGCGGGCAACTCGTCGAGGTCGCCGGTGCGCTTGACCTCGACGGTGATCCCGCCCGCGCGGGTCGCCTCCACGAGCCGGGTCAGGTTGCCCAGGGTCGCCTGTGGCGCGGTCTGCGATCCTGGGCGGCGGTCGTCGCGGAGCAGGCCCAGCACATGGTCGAGGTCCGCGAGCGCCGCACGGGCCGAGGTCTCCATCGCGGCCAGCGCGGTCTCGGCGAAGGCCGGATCGGTCGCGAGCACGCGCCGCGCGGCGGCCGCCTGGATGGTGACGAGGCTGAGCGCGTGGCCCACGCTGTCGTGCAGCTCACGGGCGAGACGGTTGCGCTCGGCAAGTGTCGCGGTCCGTCGCTCGAGCAGTTCGATCCGCTCGGCCGGCGTCGGGCCGAGCACCCGCGGGGCGGTGTAGGCGAGCAGTGATCCGATCGCGGCGGACAGGACGAAGACGAGGGCGATCGCGACGATCGAGGCGAGCGGCATCCAGAGATCGGTCCAGCTGCCGCGGACCTGGTAGTCGATTCCCGGGACGACTTCGTGGGAGCCGGCTGAACGGAAAGGTGCCGCGAGCAACACCGCACCGACTCCGAAGACGAAGGTGCTGATCACGCCGACGAATCCACCTGCGACCAGGTGCAGGCAGAACCAGGTGGTGGTCCGGCGGCGCTGGGCCCAGGTACGCGCTGGGCCGAGCGGTTGCTCGTCGAAGCGGACACCGAGCAACGACTCGACGGCGATGCCCTCCACCTCGCGGACGGCCGGCAGCCCACCCAGTACGACGGGCGGCGCGACCACCACGACGGCGATCAGGATCCCGGTCAGAACGACGGGCAGGTCGAGCTCCTGCGCCAGGGAGACCAGCGCGCTGTCGACCAGGATGAACGCCAGCACCAGGGCAGCACCCAGCAGCAGGTAGACCCAGCGCAGGTACGTCGACCCGCGCACCAGCACGTTCGCCACCTGTTCATCCTGTCAGCCCGACGGTCCTGACCAGTTCCCTCGGCCGGGGGAGCCCCCTCCCTCTCCGGCATGACCGCCGACCCGGAGTACGGCGTACGGAGTGGTCCCGGGAGGCCGGTGCGGGTTCTCGGGAGGAGAGAGCGTTTGCATGACGGAGATCACAGAACATCGCCGGTTTACTCAAATTTGTCCTAAGGCGAACACGTTGTGTCCTCAGGAACGTCGCGATCTGCTGTCCAGGCAGGTACGGTCTGTGGTCGGGGCGGGATGCCCGTCCGGGTGCGGACAGGCATGGGGAAACGGCTCCAGGACGGGCGGCAATCGGGTTCTGAGGGGATCCGTACGGTGCGTAAAGACACTGTGAAGTCCCCGAGGGTCGATTGACCACCCTTTCATATTTGATGTTTGATCAAATATCGGACAGGAGAGGTCCAAGTATGAGGTTCAGACGTTCGGCCGTCGCCCTGGTGGCGGTTATGGCACTCGCTGGAGTCAGCGCGTGCAATGACAGCGACACGGGCAGCCAGAACGGGGACGAATCACTGACGAAGGTCAGCTACCTGACGTCGTTCAACACTTTCGGCCGCGAGGCCTATGCCTATGTCGCGAAGGAAAAGGGCTACTTCAAGGACGCCGGTTTCGACGTCACCATCAACCCGGGCAGCGGTACCGTCGACGTGCTCAAGCTCGTCGCCGGCGGCCAGGCCGACTACGGCATCGGTGACTTCACCGCGACCGTGATCACGCTGGGCAAGCAGAAGCTCCCGGTGACCACGGTCGGGATGGTCCACCAGCGGTCTCTGGCCGCGATCGTCGCGCTCGAGGGTGGCTCCATCAAGACCCCGCAGGACCTGCCGGGCAAGCGGATCGGTGACCAGCCGGGGTCGACCAACACGGTGATGTTCCCGCTGTACGCGAAGGCCGTCGGGATCCCGCCGAAGGACACCAAGTTCGTGCCCTCGCCGCCTCCGGGTCTGCCGGCGCTGCTCGCGTCCGGCCGGGTCGACGGGATCGGTCAGTTCGTCGTCGGTGTGCCGCTGGTCGAGAAGGCCGACAGCAAGAAGCGCAAGGCCGTCGTGCTGCCGTACGGCGAGAAGCTGCCGGACCTGTACGGGAACGCGATCATCACCCGGACGGATATGGCCAAGGAGCACCCGGACCAGGTGAAGAAGTTCACCGGGGCGCTGCTCAAGGGTCTGCAGGACACCATCGACGACCCGGCCGGGGCGGCCGCGATCCTGAAGAAGTACGTGCCGAACACGGACCTTCAGGTGGCGACCGAGGAACTGCAGTTGATGAAGCCGTACGTGAAGCCCGACGGCTTCAACGGCGCGCTGGGCGAGGTCAACCCGACCCGCGTCCAGAGCATCATCGACTCCCTGGTCGACGCAGAGCAGGTGACCAAGGGCTCTGTCACTCCGGCCGACGTGGTGAGCATCGACCTGGCGCCGAAGGGCTGAGCATGATCCGGCTGGACGGTGTGGGGCAGGTCTTCGAGGGACGCGGGGGCCGGGTACAGGCTCTCGACGGGATCGACCTGCACGTCCGGCAGAACGAGTTCGTCACGTTGATCGGCCGGTCCGGCTGCGGCAAGTCCACGCTGCTCCGGCTGATCGCGGGACTGCTGCCACCGACGTACGGCGGGGTCGAGGTGGCGGGGGAACCCGTCACCGGACCTCGCCGGGACGTCTCCTTCATGTTCCAGCGACCGGCGCTGCTGCCCTGGCGGTCGGTCATCTCGAACGTGATGCTGCCGGTGGAGATCTCCGGCGGCGACTCCGAACGCAGCAAGTCGCAGTACCGGGACCGCGCGCACGAACTCCTCGACCTGGTCGGGTTGAAGGGGTTCGAGCGCCGGCTCCCGCACGAGCTGTCCGGCGGGATGCAGCAGCGGGTGTCGCTGTGCCGGTCGCTGATCCGCAGCCCCAAGGTGATGCTGATGGACGAGCCGTTCTCGGCTCTCGACGCGCTCACCCGGACCGAGCTCTCCGCCGAGCTGCAGCGGATCCAGATGGAGCTCGCGACCACCATCGTCTTCGTCACCCACTCGATCGAGGAGGCCGTCGTGCTGGCCGATCGGGTCGCAGTGCTGACGCCGCGGCCCGGCCGGTTGCGCGAGATCGTCGAGATCGACATCCCGCGGCCGCGCAGCCTCGGCCAGAACGCCCACCTCGCCGACGTGGCGCAGATCAGCGGCCACCTGCACGGTCTGCTCGCCGAGCGCCCGCACGACCAGGTGGACGTCCCCGAGGCGCGGCGATGAGCAGCAGGGGATCCTGGCTCACCACCTCCCGTACGGCGGCCGTGCTACTGCCCGTCGTCGGGCTGATCGCCGCGATCGGGCTGTGGTGGGCGGCAACGGTCGTCTTCACTATCGAGCCGTTCCTGCTGCCGTCCCCGCTCGACGTCGTCGAGACCTTTCTCGAGCAGCCGGGCTACCTGTTGAAGGAGACCGGCGTCTCGCTGCTGGAGACGATGGCGGGCTTCCTGCTCGCGATCGTCGTCGGCGTCCCGATCGCCTTGCTGATCGTCCGGTCGGCGGTCCTCGAGCGGCTCGTCTACCCGCTGCTGCTGGGCGTGAACGCGATCCCGAAGATCGCGATCGCGCCGCTGCTGGTGGTCTGGATGGGCTTCGGGATGTTCCCCAAGGTCGTGATGGTGCTGCTGGTCTGCTTCTTCCCCATCGTCATCTCGACCGCGACCGGGATGAAGTCCACCCCGGTCGAGCTGGTCGAGCTGCTCCGCTCGCTGAACGCCAGCCGGTCGCAGGAGTACTTCAAGCTGCGGCTGACCTACGCGATGCCGCAGATCTTCACCGGGTTGAAGGTGGCGATCTCGCTCGCGGTGATCGGTTCGGTGATCGCCGAGTTCGTCGGCGCCCAGGCCGGCCTCGGTTATGTGATCTCGAGCTCGGGCCAGAGTGCCGACACGGCGCTGGCGTTCGCAGCCATCACGTTGCTCAGCATCATGAGCATCATCTTGTTCTACGGCCTCGTGCTGATGGAGCAGAAACTGTTGCCGTGGGCACAGGAGACCCGGTGACGACCCAGGCTTCCGGCGCGGCCTCCGACGCCGACCGCCGCGTGCTGGTCCGCCCCGCCTGGCTGGAGGCGACCGTCTCGGCCGTCTTCACCGCGCTCGGGTTCGAGCCTGCCGACGCGGCCCGGATCGCCGCCGCCCTGGTCGAGGCCGACCTGCGCGGCGTCAGCTCGCACGGCGTGATGCTGGTGCCGATGTACGTCGAACGCCTGAACGCGGGCGGGGTCACCCGGGAACACGAGCTGGACATCCTGCACGACGCGGGCGCGGCGCTCGTCGTGGATGCGCGCGGCGGGATGGGCCAGCTGTCCAGCCCACAGGCGATGGGACACGCGATCGAGCGGGCCGGCCGGTACGGGATCGGCCTGGTCTCGGTCCGGAACGCGCACCACTTCGGCGCCGCCAGCCGGTGGGCCACCCAGGCGGCCCAGGCGGGCTGCCTCGGCATCGCGATGTCGAACACCACCCCGCTGATGCCCGCGCCCGGAGGGGCCGAGCGGCTGGTCGGGAACAACCCGCTGGCGATCGCCGTACCGACCGAGGCCGGCGTGGAGATCGTGCTCGACATGGCCCTGTCGGCAGTTGCCCTGGGCAAGATCCGGCTGGCCGCGTCGGCCGGGCGGCCGATCCCGGACACCTGGGCCACTGATCCGTCCGGACTCCCGACCACGGACCCGGAGGCCGCGGTACTGGGGATGTTGCTGCCGGCGGCCGGGCACAAGGGGTTCGGGCTGGCGTTGATGATCGACGTGCTGACCGGGGTGCTCAGCGGTGGTGGCTGGGGTGATCAGGTGCGGCCGCTGTACCGCGAGCCGGACCGGCCGAACGACTGCGCGCACCTGTTCCTCGCCATCGACCCCGAATTGCTGGGTGGTGCCGAGGGATTCCGGCAGCGGTCGTCGGATCTGGCGGACCGGGTCCGGGGCAGTGCCACCGCGCCGGGGGTGAAGCGGTTGCATCTGCCGGGGGAGATCGAAGCGGAGCGCGCCGAGCACCAGCGGCGGCACGGAGTACTGATCGAGAGGTCGGGACTGGACGGACTGCTGGAGGCCGCTCGTGCGGTCGGCGCCGTCATCCCGACGGGAGGGGTGCTGGGCTGATGGCCAAGGAACAACTGACGAGTGAGGCGTTGCGGACCCCGAACGGGGTGTTCTCGCAGGCCACCACGATCGAGGCGACCGGACGGCTGGTGTTCGTGTCGGGGATGACCGCGCGGCGGCCGGACGGAACCATCGTCGGCGTCGGGGACGTGTCCGAGCAGACCCGGCAGGTGTGCGAGAACGTGCAGACCGCGGTCAAGGCGGCCGGCGGCACGCTCGACGACGTCTGCCGGGTGGACGTGTACGTCCGCAACATGGAGGACTTCGCCAAGATCCACGAGGTCCGCGCGCAGTACTTCCACGAACCGCTGCCGGCTTCGACGATGGTCGAGGTCAGCAAGCTGGCGCACCCGGACTACCTGATCGAGATCAGCGCGATCGCGGTGATCCCGTGAGTGCCGGGGTGGGTGTCCCGGTGCGCGGCGTCGAGTGGGTCTGAGATGAAGTTCGTGACCGTGGAGCACGCCGGGCGGGAGCGCGTCGGCGTACTGGACGAGGCCGACGTCATCCTGCTGGCGGCGACGGATCTGGTCTCGGTGATCGAGGCTGGACCGGCCGGGCTGGATGCCGTGCGCGACGAGTCGTCCTCGGCAACGCGGGTGCCGCTGGCCGACGTCGTACTGCGGGCGCCGCTGCGGCGGTTCCGCCGGGACGTGCTGTGCACCGGGTGGAACTACTGGGACCACTTCGAGGAGAGCAAGGGCAAGCGCGAGGGGCAGGACGTCGACCGGCCCGAGCACCCCACCTTCTTCACCAAGGGACCGGACGTGGTGATCGGCCCGTACGACGAGATCGCGTACGATCCGGCGATCTCGGCCAAGTGGGACTACGAGGCGGAGATGGCGCTGGTGATCGGCAAGGCCGGTCGCAGCATCGCGGTCGAGGACGCCCTCGACCACGTCTGGGGCTACACGCTGGCCAACGACGTCTCCCAGCGGGACTTGCAGCGGCAGCACGGCGGCCAGTGGCTGAAGGGCAAGAGCATCGACCAGACGATGCCGCTCGGCCCGTGGATCGTCACGGCCGACGAGCTCGGTGATCCGCAGGACGTGCAGTTGCAGTGCCTGCTGAACGGCGAGGTCATGCAGGACGCCTCGACCAAGCAGATGGCGTACGACGTGGCGACCCTGATCAGCGAGTTGTCCTTCGGGATGACCTTGCGGCCGGGGGATCTGCTGCTGACCGGGACGCCGGCCGGGATCGGCAACGCCCGCGAGCCGCAGGTGTTCCTGAAGGAGGGCGACGAGGTCGTCACCCGGTCGGACACGCTCGGCGAGCTGCGGAACGTGCTGGTTCGCAAGGACCTCGCATGAGCGGCCGCCTGGAGTTGCTGCCCGGCGGCGGACGCGGCGGGCGCCGTACGTTGGCCGAGACGGCCGCGGCCGAGCTGCACCAGCTGATCCTGTCGGGGGAGTTGCCGAGCGGCACACCGTTGCGGCTGGTCGAGCTGGCGAACCGGCTGGACATGAGCCAGATGCCGGTCCGGGAGGGCCTGCGGCGGCTGGAGGCGCTCGGCCTGGTCGACATCATCCCGCACCGCGGTGCGTGGGTGCGCGAGCTGTCGATCGAGGACCTGCACGACACCCACGAGACGCGGCTGGCGCTGGAGAGTCTGGCGGTCCGGGCGGCCGCGGAGCACTTCGGCGAGACGGACGAGCAGCAGGCGAAGGCTGCGCTGAGCGAGCTCCTCCTGCTCTCCCGGTCCGAGGACTCGATCGGGGCGCGGCAGGCGCACGCGGACTTCCACTTCACCCTCTACCGGGCCGGCGGCTCGCAGTGGCTGGCCCGGGCGATCGAGCCGGTCTGGCAGAACAGCGAGCGGTACCGGTTCGGCAGCCGGCAGACCGCGTTCCAGATCGAGCGGAACCGGCAGGAGCACCAGGCGATCCTCGACGCCTGCGTGGCGCGCGACCCCGACGCCGCCGAGCAGGCGCTGCGGAACCACCTGGCTGGCGCGGTACAGCGGATCACCGAGACGATGACCTCCCGACAGAAGGGGACGTCATGAAGGTGAGCTTCGACGCGACCGGCGAGGTCGTGGTGGTGACCGGCGGCGCGCACGGTATCGGCGCGGCCCTGGCCGCCGCGGTCGCCCGGCGCGGCGGTACTGCGGTCGTGTTCGACCTCTCGGTGGGCGCGAGCCTGCCCGGAGTCGAGTACGTCGAGGTGGACGTGGCGGACCGGGAGGCGGTGCTGAAGGCCGTCGGCACCGTGATCGAGCGGCACGGGCGGATCGACGGGCTGGTCGCCGGCGCGGCCGTGCAGCCCCGGTCGTCAGTGGTCGACACCGACCCGGTCGAGTGGACCCGGACGCTGAAGGTGAACCTCGACGGCGTCGTCTGGGCCTGCCAGGCGGTCGTCCCGCACATGGTGGACCGGCGCAGCGGTTCGGTGATCGTGTTCAGCTCGGGGATGGCCTCGAC
Source organism: Kribbella qitaiheensis (assembly GCF_042657745.1). Classification (GTDB taxonomy): domain Bacteria; phylum Actinomycetota; class Actinomycetes; order Propionibacteriales; family Kribbellaceae; genus Kribbella; species Kribbella qitaiheensis. Next base: position 98,162 of record NZ_JBHSKE010000079.1, read on the forward strand.
CGGCTTCCCTGGCGCTGCCGCCTATGCCTCGAGCAAGGCTGCTCTCGGTGCCTTCGCCCGGACCCTGGCCGCCGAGGTGGCCGAGCACCGGGTCCGGGTGAACGTGATCGCGCCGGGGGTGATCGACACCGAGCAGTTCCGCTCTGCGAACATCGGCGCGGACCTCGAGCACTGGCGCGACACCATCGGGATCGGCGATCCCGAGGACGTCGTCGGTCCGCTGCTGTTCCTGTTGTCCGACGCGGCTGCGATGACCGGCTCGCAGCTGACCCGCGAACGGGTTTTCGCCCGGCTAGAGACCTTCAAGGAGTGCTGAGTGTCGCCTGATCACCAGCTACCCGTCGCCATCGTGGGCGCCGGGCCGATCGGCCTGACGACGGCCCTCGGCCTGGCGCACTACGGCGTACCGTTCGTGCTGCTCGATGAGGACGCGACGCTCTCCTCGGACACCAAGGCCGGTACGACGCTGACCCGGACGCTGGAGATCTGGAACCGGTACGGGTGCGTCGAGGAGATCCTGGCGGCGGCGCTGCGGATCGACGAGATCGGCGACATCGACCGGGCCACGAACACGCCGCGCGCCTCGGTACAGCTGGCCGAGCTCGTGAACGACACCCAGTTCCCGTTCGTGATCAACCTGCCGCAGCAGCATATGGAGCCGATCCTGGCCGCGGCGCTGGAGCGGGCCGGTGGGTCGGTGCTGACCGAGCATCGGCTGGAGTCGTTCGAGATCGTCGACGACCACGTGGTGCTGACGGTCGAGACCCCTTTGGGCGTCCAGCAAATCGAGGCGTCGCACTTGCTGGCCTGCGACGGCGGCCGGAGCAAGGTCCGCGACGCGCTCGGTGCGACCGTGTCGGGGGAGACGCTGCCCGAGCGGTACATGCTGATCGACGTCGTGGTGGACCTGGACGTGTCCAACGCCCGCGACTACCCGTACCTGGCGTACTTCGCAGACCGATCCGAGTGGATGGTGCTGATCCGGCAGCCCGACTGCTGGCGGTTCCTCTTCCCGCTGGCGCAGGGGGCCGAGCAGCCCGGTGCCGAGGACATGCTGGTCAAGGTCAAGCAGTTCATCGGCGAGGTGGACCGGATCGAGCTGGTCGGCTCGGTCGTCTACAACGTGCACCACCGGGTGGCCGACCACTGGTCCGCCGACCGCAAGGTGTTCCTGATGGGCGACGCCGCACACCTGATCACCCCGATGTGGGCGCTCGGCCTCAACACCGGTGCCCTGGACGCGTCGAACCTCCCGTGGCGGCTTGCCTGGGTACTGCGGGGCTGGGCCGAGCCATCGCTGCTCGACGGATATGAGCAGGAGCAACGCCCGGTCGCCATCAACGGCTCCGGCGAGATGGCCGAGGCGGCCCGCAAGTACATGTCGCACCAGCGGGGTGCGGTGACGGCTGCGGGCAGCGACTGGGCGACCGCCTACACCCGCACGCTGCTCGGAGTACGGCTGGACGTGGACGGTGAAGGGGACTGGTCGATGGTGATGACCAGCGCCGAGCCGCCTGCCGTCCGGGCGGGTGACCGGGCTCCTGACCTGGCGCTGCACGGTCCGCTGGGCCGGGAGACGATCCACGGGCTCTGCCGCGAGTCGTTCGCCGCGCTCTACTTCACCGACGTGCGGCGGCGGCCGGAGATCCCTGTGAACGACTCCCCGGCGCTGAAGCACTACGCGATCTCCCGCTGGGACGCTCCGCTGGACTCAGGTCTGCGCGACCGCTCGCTGTTCGACCCGGGCAGTATCGCGACCAGCCGGTACGGCGTACCGGCCGAGACCGTAGTACTGGTGCGTCCTGACGGGCACATCGCGGCGGTGGCCCCGATGGGTCCGGGTGTGGCGGAAGAGCTCTACACCGGGATCACCGGCCGGCCGGTACCTCGGGAGGTGGACTGATGAGTGTCTTCGACGAGCGCATGCGCGAGGTGCTGCTGCAGACGGACGACTTGGAGTGGGCCGAGAAGTCGCTGGCCGGGCTGTCCCACAAGATGCTGTGGCGGGACGAGGAGACCGAGGCGTCGATCGCGCTGGTTCGCTTCGAGAAGGGCTCCGGGATCCCGTCGGCCCACCAGCACGCGTCGAACCAGTTCATGTTCTGCCTGTCCGGGCGGTACGTGTACCTGCCGACCGGGACCACCCTGACCAAGGGCAGCTTCTACTGGAACCCCAAGGGCGTGGCGCACGGACCGACGCTGGCAGAGGAGACCTCTGTTCTGCTGGAGATCTACGACGGGCCGCACTACCCGGAGCGGCCGTCCTTCTACGACAACGACGAGGACGCTCGCTGACATGGCCGGCTGGGACGTCCATACCCACCTGATACCGCCGACGGTGCTCGCGGCGGCGCATCAGGGTGCCTTCGGACTGGCTGTCGAAGGCGGCTCGCTGGTGGTCGACGGGCGCGACCGACTGCCGCTGCAGCGCCTGGCGAATCCGGCCGCGCTGCTGAAGTGGATCGACGAGCAGCAATTGGACGGTGCAGTGGTGTCCGTGCCGCCTGCGCTGTTCCGCTACGACCAGGGCGTCGAGTGGGCCTCTCTGGTGAACCAGGGACTCCGCGAGCTCGCCACTCCGCGGCTGCGCGTGCTCGGCCAGCTCCCGCTGCTCGACCGCGCGGCTCCGGACGTCGCCTCGGCTCTGGCCGACGAGGGCGTCTTCAGCGGCTTCGCCCTCGGTACTGCGGGCTTCACCGCGCTGGACCACGTCTGGCGGGAGTTGGACCGCCTCGAGGCGTTCACTCTGATCCACCCGAGCCACAGCCACGACAGCCGGCTCGAGGCGTTCTACTTGTCGAACCTGCTGGGCAATCCCTACGAGACAGGGCTTGCCGCGGCCGAACTGGTCTTCGCCGACGTCCCCGGGAGGTTCCCGGGCATCCGGTTCTGCCTCTGCCACGGTGGCGGCGTGACGGCGGCTCTGGCCGGGCGCTGGCAGCGCGGGATCGACACTGCACGACCAGGGATCGAACCACCGTCGCTGTCCGTGGCAGAAGCCTTGCGGCAGTTCTACGTGGACGACCTGGTGCACGACACCGCAGTACAGGCGTTGCTGGGGGCGACGTTCGGATCCGATCGGGTGCTGGCCGGGAGTGACTGGCCGTTCCCGATGGGCAGCGAACGAATCGATCAAGGCCGGGCGGCCGCTCGGGCGAAGGTGTCCGAACGGATCACCCGGCCGCTGAAGAAGGGGGCCGTTTCAGCGTGAGAAGGCCTTTTCCGCAGGACGTAGTTGTGATCAGATATCAAATCCAGGTGGGGGATATGCGCACGAGTGGAGTGGGCGGATGAGCGGGCGGAGAGCCACTGCGCTGCGCTGTTACGGCCCCGGCGAGCAGTTGAAGGCCGAAGAGGTCGAACTGCCGGTGGGGGCCGGCGAGACGCTGGTCGAGATGCGGTACGCCTCGGTGACCCAGCTGGACCGTACGGTGCTCGCGGGCAAGCTGGCACAGCAACAGCTGCAGCCGCCGTTCACGCCCGGGTCGGAAGGCTCCGGCGTAGTGCTCAGCTCGGAGGTGTTCCCAGTCGGCACCAGGGTGGTGATCCGCGGCGGGGGAGTCGGGGTCTCCCGGCCTGGCACCTGGGGCGAGCTGGCCGTCGTACCGGATGCTTCCGTGCATCCGCTGCCCGACGGCATGGAGCTGGCGGCCGCTGTGGCGATGCTCGCGCCCGCCCTGACCGCCCACACCGCGGTACGGCGGGTCGGGCAGATCGTCGAGGCCGAGACCGTCGTGGTCACCGGGATCACCGGGCTGGTCGGCCGGCTGTGCGCGGCAGTGGCGCGCTCGGCCGGGGCGATGAAGGTGATCGGCCTGGCACGTGCGGGGGAGTCGGTGGACTCGATCGCAGGATTGGTCGACCAGATCGTCCGGGTGGACGAGCTGGGCCAGGTCGGTCGCGAGCTGCCGTGGTGCAACGCGGCGATCGACACCGTGGGCGGTCCCGTCACCAGCGGCGTGATGAGCCACATCACCCCGGGCGGACGGCTCGTTGCCCTCGGCTACACGGCCGGCGAGTTCGCCACCCTCGACCTGCACCAGCTGATCGGCCGCGACCTGCGGGTGCTGCCGGTGAACATGCAGCGCACCACGATCGAGCCGGGAACCGTCGCGCAGGTGCTGGCCGACATCACCCCGGCGCAGATCCGGCCGGACATCGAGGTGGTACCGGCCCTGCACGCCGAGGACGCCCTGGACCTGCTCGTCAGCGGTCCGGCCGACCGGCGGGTGCTGCTGGACGTCAGCAGGTTCACGTGACGGGACGTCGGGTGACGCGGCTTCGGGCACCGGGGCTTCGGGTGACGCGGTGCTTGGCAATCTGTTGTCGGAGTGCCGCAGATCGCCGACTGCCCGCTACGGTTACCTCGCAGACACCGGACTGCCGCGGCCGCTCCAGTACGTGCGCACTGTGAGGGAGAGAGGTAACCCACACCCCATGACCCGACGACTCGAGCTCACGCCCGGGGGACCGAGCGGCCGGCGCACGCTGGCGGAGGAAGCCGCCGCCGAACTGCACGAGCTCATCCTGTCCGGCGAGCTCCCGAGCGGTACCGCGCTGCGGCTGGAGGAGCTCGCCAAGCGGCTGGACATGAGCCAGATGCCGATCCGCGAAGGACTCCGCCGGATGCAGGCGCTCGGGCTGGTAGAGATCGTGCCGCACAAGGGCGCCTGGGTACGCGAGCTGTCGATGGAAGACCTGCGCGACACCCACGAGACCCGGCTCGCACTGGAGACCCTCGCGGTCCGGGCCGCCGCGACCCGCTTCAGCGACGCCGACGCAACCCTGGCCCGGGCCGCCCTGGCCGAACACGTCCGGCTGTCCAAGGTGGGCGACATCATCGCCTCCCGCCAGGCGCACACGGAGTTCCACTTCGCGATCTACCGGGCCGGCGGCTCCCGCTGGCTCCCGCGCGCCATCGAGCCCGTCTGGCAGAACAGCGAGCGCTACCGCTTCGGCTCCCGCCAGACCAAGGCCCGCATCGAGCAAACCCGCCGCGAACACCAGGCGATCCTCGACGCCTGCCTGGCCCACGACGAACCAGGCGCCGAGGCAGCCCTCCGAGAACACCTCGAAGGTGCCATGCAACGCATCACCGAAACCATGGCCCGCCGCTACACCAAGAACTAACCCTTCGCCCCGTACGCCGCTCGGCAAGAGCCCGAGGCGCGGGTGGCAGGTGGTCTTGGCGCGGGTGGTGTCGGTGCGGATGGTGCTGCTGATCTCGCCCGGGTCTGTCGCTGTATTTGCGGGTTGGTGGTTGCTCGGCATGAGTGCGGATGGTTGCGCCTGGCATTAGTGCGGGTCGTCCCGCTGGGCATAGGCCGGGGTGGTTCCGCGGGCTCCGCTGCGTGATGGTGCTAGTCGGGCTGGTGTGCGTCAAGAGCGCTTCGCGTCCCTTCGGGATCGGAACAAGTTCCGACTCTTGACCCACCCCATCTCGACCAGGGAAGGACGCAGCTACGCGGATCCCGCGGAGGGGTCTGAGCCGGGTCGGCGTGGTGTTCTCGGGGGTGGGTTGTACCGAGTGACAGGTAGTACCGGGCGGATCGCGGAGGCTCCAGGCGTGGGGTGCCCGCCGCGGTGGCGGGTGCGGCGACTACTACCTGTCGGTCAGTACGCCAGCCGCCCCGAGGGAGGGTTTCACCCCTGTTGGTGGGGTTTGCGGCGATTCGGGGGTTGGTGCTGACGGGTTGTTCGACCACTGGCAGGTTGTTCGCTGGCTGGCGGGTTGTTCGGTGGCGTGTGGTTCGTTTCGGGGTCCGCTGGATGGTTGTTCGACCACTGGCGGCAAGTAAGGCGCCAGTGGCCGAACAACCTGTCATCGGGAGGCCGGTCGCCGGGGTGGGGGCTGACGGCGTGCGGTGGTGGGGACCTCGGACACCTTCTGGGGTGTGACAGCCGGATGGTGGTGCGGTTGTGTCCGAGGCCTCACCTTGTGCACCAGTTGAGCGTCCGGATTGCCGGGATCTGCTCAAGCGGTGCACCAGGTGCCGGTTTCGGGGGGCTGCTGCCCTCTGGGCAAAGAGCTCCCCAAAGGTCCAGGCAAGCCAACTCCCCGAGCGTTTGGGTCAGGAGCTCCCCGGTCCTTGTCGCCACACCTCTCAGCGGCTCCGGGATAGCTGCGTCCTTCCCTGGTCGGGGTGGGGTGGGTCAAGAGTCGGAACTTGTTCCGATCCCGAAGGGACGCGAAGCGCTCTTGACGCACACCGGCCCGACTAGCACCATCACGCAGCCCGGGGACGCAACCACCCGAACCCGTGCCGGCGGAATCCACCCGAACCCGTGCCGGCGGAATCCACCCGCGCCTGCGCCGGCGGGATCCGCTCGAACCTTCACCGGCAGAACCCACCTCGGCCAGCACTGGCGGACCCACCCAGCCAGCATCGGCGGAGCCGCCTGGAACCTGCGTCGGCGGGACTGCCTTGAGCCTGGGGCAGCGGGGCCAGCCGGGCTCGGCGTACCGGCGTACCGCTAGTCGGCGAGGCGGGCGGGGAAGCCGCCGGTGGCTACTGGGCCCCAGCGTTCGGGGGTGATGCGGATGAGGCACTTGCCTTGCTTGACCATTGCCTCGCGGTACTCGTCCCAGTCGGGGTGTTCGCCGGAGATCGAGCGGAAGTAGTCGACCAGGGGCTCGACCGCGTCGGGGAGTTCGATCACCTCGCCGGCTCCGTCGACCTGTACCCACGGGCCGTTCCAGTCGTCGGACAGGACGACCACGCTGGTCTGCGCGTCCCGCCTCACGTTGGTGCTCTTGGCCCGCTCCGGGTACGACGAGATGACGATCCGGCCCTGCTCGTCGACACCGCCCGACACCGGGGAGGCCTGCGGCGTACCGTCGGCCCGGCGGGTGATCAGCAGCATGTGGTGGCGCGGCCGGACGAACTCCAGCAGCGCGTCCGTGTCGACCTGGGTGTTGGTGGCAATCGTTCTCGGCATGCTCCTACTCTCGCAGGTCCATCCGCCTCAGAGAACGGGTGTCTCGTGCACGCTCGACCAGCGCACGCCGTACCGGGCGGACGGATCCGGGACCAGCACGGCGGTCACGCGCCGCAGCGCACTGAGCTTCGCGCCGTCGATCGCGACCAGGCTGAACGCCGGCACGTGCGCCGCGCTGAAGGTGTCCAGCAAGGCGGGTTCGGCCTCGCTCCCAAGCCAGCGGGCGAGATCCTCGTGATGCTGAACCACCTCGGCGAAGAGCGGGTCGGTCATGCGTGCTGGTCCTTTCGCCGGAGCACTTGATCGATCGTGACCAGGTGCTCTTGTTTGTTGCCGGGGGCCACGTGCGGGCGGGCAACCTGCGGGCGGGAGTCTGCTCAGTGGAGGCGTAGGCCGGCGATGAGGAGTCCGACCATGCGGCGGGCGTCGTAGCGGGAGTTCTTGTCTGCGCCGATACAGAGATTGCCGACGCCGCGCATCAGTTCGAAGGCCTCCACGTCGGCGCGAATCTCGCCGGCCTTGGCTGCGGCGTCGAGCAGTTCGGCGCACACGGGGACGAGGCGGTCGAGGAAGTAGGCATGCAGAGTCTGGAAGGCGGCATTGTCGGACTGCAGCGCCTCGGCGAGGCCGTGCTTGGTGACCAGGAAGTCGACGAAGAGGTTGATCCAACTCGCCAGGGCGGCGTGCGGTGTGCTGCTGCTCGCCAGCAGGGCCGGACCGGCCTCGGCGCAGGCCTCGACCTGGTGCCGGTAGACGGCGACGATGAGATCGGCTCGCGTCGGGAAGTGGCGGTAGATCGTGCCGACGCCTACGCCGGCCTTGGCGGCGATGTCGCGGACCGGCACATCGACGCCGGATCTGACGAACGCCGCGGCGGCGGCGTCCAGCAGTGTCTGCTCGTTCCGCCGGGCATCGGCCCGCTTCCGCGGGGCTGACGACTTTGACCCGCTGTCGACCACTGGCGCAGCTCCCTCCACCACTTGGCAAACGGAACAACGTTCCGTATGTTGGTTAGCGGAACACTGCTCCGCTTGTTCAGGATGCCAGAACAGGGGAGCCGAGACCAATCCCACCCTTCGAGGAGGAACAGTCATGCAGTACCGCACCTTGGGTCGCACCGGTGTGCAGGTCAGCACCCTCGTGCTCGGCGCGATGAACTTCGGCAGCATCGGACGCACCACCCAGGACGAGGCCACCGCCCTGGTCGACGCCGCCCTGGAAGGCGGGATCAATCTCATCGACACCGCCGACATGTACAGCCAGGGCGAGTCGGAGGAGATGGTCGGCAAGGCCATCTCCGGCCGTCGCGACGACATCGTGCTGGCTACGAAGGCGAACCTGCCGATGGGCGACGAGCGCAACCACCGAGGCAGCTCTCGCCGCTGGCTGGTCACCGCGCTGGACGACAGCCTGCGCCGGCTGGGTGTCGACCATGTCGATCTCTACCAGATCCACCGGTGGGACCCGGCCACCAGCGACGAGGAGACGCTGTCGGCGCTGACCGACCTGCAGCGCGCGGGAAAGATTCGCTACTTCGGTTCCTCGACGTTCCCCGCGTACCGCATCGTGCAGGCCGAATGGGCCGCCCGGGAGAACCACCTGAGTCGTTATGTCACCGAACAGCCCAGCTACTCGATCCTGCAGCGCGGGATCGAGACCCACGTCCTGCCTGTCACCGAGCAGTACGGGCTCGGCGTGCTGGCGTGGAGCCCGTTGGCCTCGGGCTGGCTGTCGGGCGCGATCCGCGATGGCCAGGAAATCGCCACCAGCCGATCGAAAGTCCTGCCGGAACGCTTCGACCTCGCCATCCCGGCCAACAGGGCCAGGCTCGATGCCGTCGAGCAACTGTCCAAGGTCGCCGACCAGGCGGGCCTGACCATGATCCAGCTCGCGCTCGGATTCGTCACCGCGCACCCGGCCGTGACGAGCGCGATCATCGGACCCCGCACGCTGGACCACTTGCACTCCCAGCTCGCCGCGGCGGACACCGTGCTCTCCGCCGACGTACTCGACGCGATCGACTCGATCGTCGCTCCCGGCCTCGACCTCGCCGCGGACGAGAAGTTCGACACGCCACCCGCCCTGCTCGACGCGTCCCTGCGCCGTCGCTGATCAATCATCTTTGAAGGGACACGACCCATGCCGCAAACACCCCGGACTCGTTTCGGGATCATGACCGCCCCGATGCAAGTCGACTACCACGACGTACTGCGGGTCTGGCGCGAGGCGGACACCATTCCGGAGATCGAGCATGCGTGGCTGTTCGATCACCTCATGCCGATCGGCGGCGACCCGGGCGGACCGACGTACGAGGGCTGGACACTGCTCTCCGCGCTTGCCGCACAGACCGAACGGCTGCGCCTCGGCGTACTCGTGACCAGCAACCGCTTCCGGCCGCCCGCGATGCTGGCCAAGATCGCCGCGACCGTCGACATCGTCTCCGGCGGACGGCTCGACTTCGGCATCGGCGCGGGCTCACGACCCAGCCACCCGCTGGCCCGGCGCGAGTACGAAGCACACGGCCTGCCCTTCCACGACTCCGCTCACGCCGTGGGAAGCCTCGCCGAAGGGTGCACGGTGATCCGGCGGTTGTGGACCGAGACTGAGCCGTTCGACTTCGATGGCACCTTCCACCACCTCACCGGAGCGTTCGGCAACCCCAAGCCCGTCCAGCGCCCTCACCCCCCGATCCTCATCGGCGGACGCTCGGCCGCCGTACTGCGCGTAGTCGCCGAGCACGCCGACGCGTGGAACATCCCCGGTGGCGACATCGAAGACGTCATCAGTCGCAGCGCCCTGCTGGATCGGTACTGTGCCGAGATCGGTCGCGACCCCGCCTCGATCACTCGCTCGATCCACCTGCAGATCTCCTACGATCAGCCCAGCATCACCCGGGAAGCGATCGACGCCGGCTTCCAGCACATCGTCCTCGGACTGCCGACGCCGTACCCCGTGGGCGTCGCACAATGGGTCACCGACGAGCTCATCATCAAGTCGGCCTAGTTCGGGCCGGAAGAATTGACATGAGTCGAACAGGTGTTCGAACATGGGTGGGTGACGGGGACTTCTGCGACTGAGCTGCCCGCGCGTCCGGCTGAGCGGGACCGGGCGAGCGCGGGGGGTGCTGGGCGCGGTCGGGTGACTGCGCTGGATCAGGCACGGACGTTGCTGGCCCGGGCCAAGGAGCAGAAGGCGGCCCGGCTCCGGGAGGTCGAGCTCGAGGCGGAGGAGACCTCGACCTCAGCTTCAGGTTCAGGCCTCGTTCCAGGCTCGGGTCCTGCTTCGTTCGTGGCGCGGACCGTGCCGGCGCCGCGCACCACCGAGACGCGGGTGCAGCAGGCGCTGGACACGGCGAGCGTCGATCGTGCGCTGCCCACGCTGCCGGCCGTCTCCGACCTCTTGTCCGGTGCCGTACTGCGTGGCGGTTCGGTGTACTCCGTGCGCGGATCCACGGCGCTGGTGATGGCGATGATGGCCGGGCCGTCCGCCGAGGGGGCGTGGTGCGGGGTGGTCGGGATGCCCTCGTTCGGCGCGGAGGCGGCCCAGGGTCTCGGGGTCGATCTCGAGCGGCTGGTGCTCGTGCCCGACCCGGAGCGTGACTGGCTCAGTGTGGTCGCGGCGCTGGTCGACGCGCTGACCGTGGTGGTGGTCCGGCCGCCGGGCGAGGTGACACCGGGAGAGGCGTCCCGGCTGTCGGCCCGGCTGCGAACGCGTGGCGCGATGCTGATCGCGGTCGGCTCCTGGCCGGGTAGCGAGGCCCGGCTGGAAGTGCAGGGCAACAGCTGGACCGGTCTGGGCTCGGGCGAGGGGTTGCTCACCGGCCGGCGGGCGACCGTCGCGGTGACGGGCCGGGGCGCCGCGGTCCGCCCGAAACAGCACCAACTCTGGCTGCCCGCGGTCGACGGGGCGATCCGGTCGGTGGAGCCGGCCGAGACCGCGCGGTCTGGTGAGTCCGAGTGGTTCGGCTCGGGCCTGGGTGCTTCCGCGCGACCAGGTGCTGCCGTGTATTCGGGTGGCGCCGGGGAGCCGGTCGAGGAGGCCGCGCAGTGGGAGGCGGTGGGCTGATGAGCGGGAGTCTCACCCGGACGATGGTGGTCTGGATCCCCGACTGGCCGGTGACCGCGGCAGCCACGGCGGCTGGGCATCCCCCGGACGCGCCGGTCGCAGTACTGGCCAAGGGGCGGGTGCTGGCCAGCTCGGCGGCTGCTCGGGCAGAGGGGGTGCGTCGCGGTCTGCGGGCTCGGGATGCTCAGTCGCGCTGCCCGGAGCTGGTGGTGCTGAAGTACGACCCGGTGATCGACGCCCGCGCCTTCGATCCGGTGATCGGCTGTCTGGAGGCGCTCACGCCGGGCATCCAGGTGATCCGGCCGGGGATGTGTGCGCTGAAGGCGCGGGGGCCGAGCCGGTTCTACGGGAGTGAGCCGGCGGCCGCGGAGAAGCTGCTCGACCGGCTGGAGACGTTCGACGTACCGGGCGGGCGGGTCGGGATCGCCGACGGGCCGTTCGCCGCCGAGCAGGCCGCTCGGGCGAGCTCGGCCGTCACCCGGGTGGCGGTGATTCCCGGCGGCGGCTCGGCGGAGTTCCTGGCGCCGTTGACGGTCGACGCACTCGAGCAACCAACCCTCACCGATCTGCTCCGGCGGCTCGGCCTCCGCTCGCTCGGCGCCTTCGCCGCGCTGCCGCCGACCGAGGTGCTGACCCGGTTCGGCCCGGACGGCGCGTTCGCGCACCGGCTGGCCCGCGGGGAGGACGACCGCCCGGTGGTCGCCCGGAAGGCACCACCCGAGCTGGCCCGGAAGCTCGACTTCGAGCCCCCGGTGGACCGGGTCGACCAGGTCGCGTTCGCGGTCCGCGCGGTCGCCGACGAACTGGTCGGCCAGCTGACCACGCTGGGCCTGGTCTGCACCACACTGCGGGTCGAGGTCGGCACCGAGTCCGGCCGGGTGCACGAGCGGGAGTGGTTGCATCCACGCTGGTTCAGCCCGGCCGATCTGGTGGACCGGGTCCGCTGGCAGTTGCAGGGCAGCGGCACAGCCACCAGCGAGCTGACGTCGCCGGTGGTCCGGATCCGGTTGATCCCGGAGCAGGTCGACCCGGTCGGCGCCCACGTCGACGGACTCTGGGGAGGTGGCCCCGACGAGCGGATCCACCGGGCCCTGTCCCGGGTGCAGAGCATGCTCGGCCACGGCGGCGTCGCCTCGGTGGTGATCGGCGGCGGCCGAGGGTTCCTGGAGCGCCAGACCCTGGTCCCGTGGGGCGACCGCCCGGTCCCGGCCAACCCGCCGGACATGCCCTGGCCCGGCGTGATCTCCGGTACTGCGAACCGCTGGCCGACCCCCGCGCCCAGCACGGTCTACCCGACGCCCCAACCTGCGATGGTCCTCGCCGCGGACGGCCGCCAGGTCACCGTGAGTGCCCGGGGTGTGCTGTCCGGCGAGCCAGCCGCCTTCCGCTTCGAGCCCGCCCCACAGGTTGCCGACAGCAACAAGCTCCATCCGGTCACCGCCTGGGCCGGTCCCTGGCCGGTGGAGGAGCGCTGGTGGGACGAGGAGGCCGAGAACCGCCTGGCCCGCTTCCAACTGGTCGGCGCCGACGGCCGGGCCTGGCTCTTCGCCGTCCGCAACACCCACTGGTGGGCCGAGGCCAGCTATGACTGAACACCCCGCACACCTGAGGGCACACCACCGGGCCTCCTGCCGGCTGCGGTTGGTCGACCGCCCTGGCCGGCGGTCGGTTGCTGGGCGGCGTGGTCTGCTGACTAAGCGAGGGTGGGGCTGATGGGGTGGGACAACCCGCCGATCCCCTGGTCGGAGCTCGAGCGGAAGTTGTCGGGGCGATCCCGCCCGCCTGCGCTCGCCGACGAACTGTTCGAGGCCGATGGGGGCGATGGACCCGCCTGGTCGCGGCACCGGCCGCCGTACGATCCGGATCCGGTCGACAAACCGCGGCGGCCGGACGGGCCGGTGGTGCCGTATGCCGAGCTGCACTGCCACTCGTACTACAGCTTCCTCGACGGTGCCTCCGCGCCCGAACACCTGGTGGAGGAGGCCGTCCGCCTCGGGTTGCACGCGCTCGCGCTGACCGACCACGACGGCTTCTACGGCGTGGTCCGGATGGCCGAGGCAGCGGAGGAGTACGAGGACCTCCACACCGTGTTCGGCGCCGAGCTCTCGCTGGAGCTGACCAAACCCCAGAACGGCATGGCCGACCCCGAGGGCAGTCACCTGCTGGTGCTGGCCGAGCGGCAACAGGGATACCACCGGCTCGCGGGCGCGATCACCGAGGCACAACTCCGCGGCCAGGAGAAGGGCCGCCCGGTCTACGACCTCGAAGAGCTCGCCTCCATCGGCGAGGACAGCTGGCTGATCATGACCGGCTGCCGCAAAGGCCTGGTACGCCGGGCGCTCGAGCTCGGTGGTCAGGCGACCGGCCCGGCCGACGCCGCCCGGGAGCTCGGCCGGTTGACCGCGTTGTTCGGCAAGGACCGGGTTGTCGTCGAGCTGATCGATCACGGCCTGCCGACGGACACCACCCGGAACGCAGTACTGGCTCGGCTGGCGGCAGATGCAGGACTCCCGGTGGTTGCCACGAACAACGTTCACTACGCGCAACCCCGACGGCACAAGCTGGCCGCCGCGATCGCCGCTGTACGGGCCCGGCGCAGCCTGGACCTGATGGACGGCTGGCTGCCACCCGCGGGCACCGCCCACCTCAGATCGGGCGAGGAGATGCTCGCCAGGTTCCACCGGTACGACGGGGCTGTCGCGCGCACGGTGGAACTCGCGAACCAGCTGGCGTTCAGCCTGCGCGCGGCCAAGCCGAACCTGCCCCACCAGGAGGTGCCGCCCTCGTTCACCCCGATGACCTGGCTGGAGAAGCTCTGCCTCGACGGGGTGAAGAAGCGCTATGCGAACAAGCCGGCGTTGCGTTCCGAGGCCGAGGCCAGGGTCAAGCGGGAACTGAAGGTGATCAAGGACCTCAAGTTCCCCGGGTACTTCCTGATCGTGCGTGACATCGTCATGTTCGCCAAGCGCAAGGGCATCCTCTATCAGGGCCGGGGCTCGGCGGCGAACTCCGTCGTCTGCTACGCGCTGGAGATCACCGCGGTCGACCCGGTGCAGTACGACCTGCCGTTCGAGCGGTTCCTGTCCGCGGCCCGGGACGAGGAACCCGACATCGACGTGGACTTCGACTCCGACCGCCGCGAGGAGGTGATCCAGTGGGTCTACAGCAAGTACGGCCGCCGCAACGCCGCCCAGGTGGCGAACGTGATCACCTACCGCCCGAAGCTCGCAGTACGGGACATGGCCAAGGCGCTCGGGTTCAGCACCGGGCAGCAGGACGCGTGGTCCAAGCAAGTGGATGCCTGGGGCGCGGTCCGCAGCAGCGCCGACCATGACATCCCGCCGCCGGTGGTGAAGCTGGCCGAGGAGTTGCTGAAGTTCCCGCGGCACCTCGGCATCCACTCGGGCGGCATGGTGCTCACCGACATCCCGGTCGGGCACGTGGTGCCGATCGAGCACGCCCGGATGGAGAACCGGACCGTGCTGCAGTGGGACAAGGACGACTGCGCCTGGATGGGGCTGGTGAAGTTCGACCTGCTCGGCCTCGGCATGCTCGCCGCGCTGCAGTACGCGATGGACCTGGTCCGCGAGCATCTCGGTGAGGACTGGAACCTGGACACGATCCCGAAGGAGGAGCCGGGCGTCTACGACCAGCTCGGCAAGGCTGACTCGGTCGGCGTGTTCCAGGTGGAGAGCCGGGCCCAGATGGGCACGCTGCCACGGTTGCGGCCGCGCAGTTTCTACGACCTGGCGATCGAGGTGGCGCTGATCCGGCCCGGGCCGATCCAGGGTGGCGCGGTGCATCCGTTCATCCGCCGGAAGCTGGGGGAGGAGCCGGTCACCTACCTGCACCCCGCGCTGGAGCCGGTGCTGAAGCGGACCCTGGGCGTGCCGTTGTTCCAGGAGCAGTTGATGCAGATCGCGATGAAGGTCGGCGGCTGTACCGGCGAGGACGCGGACCTGCTCCGCCGCGCGATGGGCTCCAAACGCGGCGTCGAGAAGATCTCGTCCCTGAAGACCAAGCTGTACGACGGGATGGCGGCGAACGGGATCACCGGCGACACGGCGGACCTGATCTACGAGAAGATCGAGGCGTTCGCGAACTTCGGTTTCGCCGAGTCCCACTCGATCAGCTTCGCCCTGCTCGTCTACGCCAGCACCTGGCTCCGCCTGCACTACCCGGCCGCCTTCCTCGCAGCCCTCCTCCGAGCCCAGCCGATGGGCTTCTACTCCCCGCAGTCACTGGTAGCCGACGCCCGCCGCCACGGCGTCCAGGTCCACCGCCCCGACCTCCAGACCTCCGGCATCCACGCCACCCTCGAACCGGCAGATCCTGTCGCGGATGCCGGAGGTCTGGAGGTCGGCGGCCAGGTGGTTGCTACTGGCAACGATGGGTGTTTGCGGGTGGAGCAGCCGCCGGTGGGGGAGTTCGATCCGGAGCAGCCGTTCGACTCGGATCTGCATCGGCGGGACGGGCGGTTGGTGGTGCGGCTGGGGCTGGCCGGGGTGAAGTCGGTCGGGCTGCCCGCGGCGACCACCATCGTGGAGGAGCGGGAGAAGAACGGCCCGTACGCGGACATGTCCGACCTGGTCCGCCGGACGGGACTGACCGCAGTACAGGTGGAGGCTCTGGCGACAGCGGGGGCCTTCGACTCGTTCGGGTTGTCCCGGCGGCAAGCGCTGTGGAACGCGGGTCGCGCTGCCGAGGAGCGGCCGGGGCACCTGTCTGGCGTGAGCAGTTCGGGGCCGCCGCCGATGCTGCCGGGGATGACCGGGATGGAGACGACGATGGCCGACCTGTGGGCAACCGGAATCTCGCCGGACGACCACCCGATCCGGCACGTCCGGGCCGCCTTGGCCGAGCGCGGCATCCTCCGCGCGAACCAGTTGTCCACCGCCGAGGACGGCACCCGCGTCCTGGTCGGGGGAGTCGTGACGCACCGCCAGCGCCCCGCGACCGCGGCCGGCGTCACCTTCCTCAACCTCGAAGACGAGACCGGCATGATCAACGTCATCTGCTCGTCCGGCGTCTGGAACCGCTACCGCCGCATCGCCCGCGAGTCCAGCGCCATGATCATCCGCGGCCGCCTGGAACGCTCCTCCGGCGTCACCAACCTCGTCGCCGACAAACTCGAACGCCTCCCCCTGGCCGCCAAAACCACCTCCCGAGACTTCCGCTGAACCACGAGCGCGCGAAGGTGACCTCGGTCAGTGGGCACTCCTGGCGGACGAACTCCAGCCACTCCACCGGTCCCGCCGCGCGTACCCGCTCACCGCCTCATACTCACCGTCGGCCTGAAGCCGGACAACTCGATTTCCCGCTGGCTCCTCAAGCCGACCGGGCGGGTAGGGAACGGGTGGTGGGGGTGCTTGGGGGTGTCTAGATTCGGGGGATGCATCGGAGTCGAGTGAGTACGTTCTTGATCGATACGCCGAAGGACGAGGCGGCGGAGACGGCTGAGTTCTGGTCGGCGGCGCTGGGGGTGGGGGCCGAGAGTCCGCCGGGGGAGCCGCAGTACATCACGTTGCAGGATGCGTTGCCGGGGTACGTGCTGGCGGTGCAGGCGGTGGATGACACGCCGCGCTATCACCTCGACATCGAGACGGATGATGTCGCCGCGGAGGTCGCCCGGCTGGAGAGGCTCGGCGCGGTCGAGGTGTCGAGCTGGCAGGGCTGCCACACGTTGCGGGCGCCGGGCGGCCACCTGCTCTGCGTCATCCCCCTCCACAGCGACCCGGACCTCTTCACCGAACGCGCCCAGACCTGGCCGTGACCCGCCGGGCTGTCTAGTTTTCTGATCACGCGAGAGACGGTGTGGTCAGTTTTCTGATCAGAGAGGGCGAGGTCAGGGCATGGATCAGCCTGGGCTGGGGGCCACGTTCCGGCACGAGGGCGTCGCGGCGGCGTACCGGTATCGGTCGCCGTACCCGGAGGACGTGTTCGATCGGCTGGAGGAGCTGATCGTCGACGAGCCACGCGTAGTACTCGACATCGGAGCGGGCGAAGGTGCGATCGCCAGACCGCTCGCCGCGAGAGTCGAGCGGGTGGATGCCGTCGACATCTCGGCGGCGATGGTCGACGCGGGCAGACGGCGGCCGGGTGGTGATCAGCCGAACTGCACTGGTACGTCGACGCGGTGGAGACGGCCGAGCTCCAAGGTCCGTATGCCCTGGTAACCGCCGGCGCGAGTCTGCACTGGATGCGCGGCGAGGAGACGATCGCCCGGCTGGCCGAGGTGATGACCCCGAACGCGCAGCTTGCCGTGATCACGCACGGACCGCGCGACGTACCGTGGCGCGAGGACCTGGTCACCGTGCTCAAACGCCACTCGAGAAGCCCGGGCTACGACCCGACCTTCCGCGTCGTCGACAGCCTCCGAGAGCAAGGTCTCCTCGAGGTGACGGGATCGGCGACCAGTACTGCGGTGCCGTTCCGTCAGCCGGTCGCCGACTACGTCGAGCAGTTCCACTCGACCGCGGCACTGGCCCGCGAGCACATGTCCTCCAAGGAGTCGGCCGCCTTCGACTCCGCCATCGAAGAGGTCGTCCGCCCCTGGGCCTCCGCCGACGGCACCCTGGCCCTCACGATCGTCGCCGACCTGACCTGGGCCCGCCCTTCCGAGAAGGCGCGTCGAGTCTGAGGGGCACCAGGCTCAGAGGGTGGCGGCGCGGGTTTCGAGGTAGCGCTGTTCAGGGAGGCTGAGGGTCAGCGCGGCAGCCTGGCGGTAGGCCTCGCGTGCGGCGTCGACGTCTCCAGCCAGTTCCAGGAGGTGCGCCCGGACGGCGGCGACCCGGTGATGGTCCTTCAGGGCTGGTTCGGCGGCTGCTGAGTCCAGGCGGTCAAGGCCGGCTTGGGGGCCGTGGACCATCGCGACGGCGACGATGCGGTTCAGCGTCACCATCGGGCCGGGCGCCATCGTCTCGAGCAACTCGTAGAGGACGAGGATCTGGCGCCAGTCGGTGTCCTCGGCCTTGGCGGCCTCATCGTGTACTGCGGCGATCGCGGCCTGCAGCTGGTACGGGCCGACCGGGGCCGTGCGCAGCGTCTCCGTGACGAGATCGGTGCCCTCGGCAACGGCTTGGGAGTCCCAGAGGGTCCGGTCCTGCTCAGGGAGCGGGACGAGCGCGCCGCTGGGCGAAGTACGGGCCGGGCGGCGGGCGTCGGTCAGCAGCATCAGGGCGAGCAGACCCGCGACCTCGCCTTCGGAGGGCAGGCGGTCACGGAGCTGCCGGGTCAGGCGGGTCGCCTCCGCGCTCAGCTCGACACGGTGCAGGGATTCGCCGGAGCTGGCGGTGTAGCCCTCGTTGAAGATCAGGTAGAGCACGTGCAGGACCGCGGCCAGCCGATCGGATAGCTCCTCCGGCGGCGGCAGGCGGAACTCCGCGCCGCTCGCCTTGATCTTGGACTTGGCCCGGCTGATCCGCTGGCCGATCGTCGACTCCGGTACGAGGAAGGCGCGTGCGATCTCGCCGGTGGTGAGACCGCCGACGGCGCGCAGGGTGAGCGCCACCTGCGACGGGGGAGTGAGGGACGGGTGGCAGCACAGGAACAACAGAGTCAACGTGTCGTCCGCCTGAGCAACCGGCGCGGGCTCGGCCGCCTCGAGCGAGGCAACGGTCTCCTCGCGGCGTTGCCGGGCCGCCTCGTTGCGGAGCATCTCGATCCGCCGCCGCGACGCGACGGTGATCAGCCAGCTCCGGGGATTGTCCGGCAGCCCGTCCACCGGCCATTGCTGCGACGCCGCCAGCAGCGCCTCCTGGACGGCGTCCTCGCACGTGTCGAACCCGCCGTACCGGCGTACCAACGGACCGAGGATCTGCGGCGCCAACTCCCGCAACAGCTGCTCCACTGCCTGCTGCTCCACCACCGGGCCGGCGGGAGGCCGGATTGGGGAAGGCTGGTCGGGAGGTGGCATCAGGTGAGGTGGCTGAGGTCTCGGATCGGGCGGACCTCGACCAGGCTGAACTCGGTCTCGGGGATCTGCGGGACGATCTCGATCGCGCGTTCCATGCTGTCGCACTCGACCAGGTAGAAGCCGGCCAGTTGCTCCTTCACCTCGGCGAACGGGCCGTCGGTGGTCATCACGTTCCCGTCCCGGACCAGCACCTGCTTCGTCCCCGATGGGTCGTCCAACGAGTGCGACACGATCAGCTCGCCGCTGGCGGTCAGCGCCTCGCTCAGCCCGGCGTACCCCACCATGGCTTCCTTCTGCTGCTCCTCGGACATCCCGTTCCAGACTTCCCTGGATTCCGGATTCCCATAGATCAAGATCAGGAACTTCACCCGCGGACTCCCCTCAGCGACCTTCCGCCCACCATAGATCCCCACCAGGCCCGCGCGAGCCCTCCACGAGCGCACGCCAAGTGGTTGCCGATGTCATCAACGAACGGCTCAGGGGTCTGTACGTCGTACCGGTGGGCGGCCGCGCTGCAAGATCTCGATCGGGTCACCTTCGAATCACTGGTGCGCAGCGTCCGTAGCCCGGGTGTTCGGAGTGCGTTCACCTAGTCAGGGACAAGCCAGGCCTAATGAGGTAGAGGCCTGGAGTGGCCGGGGCGAAACCTGGTGGCGGGCCCAAGTAGAGTAACGACCGGGACAGGGGCACGATTCGCCGTGCCCGATTCGAAGCAGGGGGAGGGTCGCGTGCCGGACTTGGAAGTGTCCGACCGGGTACTGACGATCCCGAACGCACTCAGCTTCATCCGGCTGCTGGGTGTGCCGCTCTTCCTGTGGCTGATCCTCGGCCCGGAGGAGGACGGCTGGGCCCTGCTGGTGCTGGCGATCTCCGGGTTCACCGACTGGGCCGACGGCCAGATCGCCCGCCGGATGAACCAGACCACCCGGCTCGGCCAGATGCTCGACCCGGTCGCGGACCGGCTCTACATCTTCGCGACGGTGCTCGGCCTCGCGTTGCGCGACATCATCCCGTGGTGGCTGGCGATCGCGCTGCCGCTGCGGGACCTGCTGCTCACCTTCACCCTGCCGGCCCTGCACCGCCGCGGCTTCAACGCGCTACCGGTGCACTTCCTCGGCAAGTCGGCGACCTTCTGCCTGCTGTACGCATTCCCGCTGCTCCTGCTGGGCGACGGCGACAGCACCCTGAACACGCTGGCCCGGGTGTTCGGCTGGGCGTTCGCGATCTGGGGCACCGCTCTGTACTACTGGGCCGGTGCCCTGTACTACGTGCAACTGCGCCACCTCATCCAGACGGTGAAACCGATCAGTGGGCCGGCCGGGTAGATCGTGACTCAGTCCCCACCGGGGCAGCGCCGCGTCGACGCGTCCATGTCGCTGCTCAACAACCTGATGGCCCACCCCCTGGACGAGGGCTACGCCGTCGCGGCCAGGTCGCGGCCGTCCCAAGGGGGCAAGCCGAACAGATCGCGCCATCGGATCCTGCTGGTGGTCGCGCTGGCCGTGCTGGGCTTCCTGCTGACCATGGCCGCGTCGCAGAACTTCCGCAGCGCCCCCGAGGCCGAGAAGCAGCGCAAGGAACTGATCACCCGGATCGGCCAGGCCGACACTCGGCTGAACGACCTACGCGGACAGCAGGTCAGGCTGGCCGACGAAGTACGGGGTCTGCAGGCCGGCGGGCTGAGCAACACCAGCGAGGGCGCGGCGCTGCAGCAGAAGCTCGACGACCTCGAACTGCACACAGGTGCCGTGGCGGCGACCGGCCCAGGGCTGAAAGCCGTGATCGACGACGCGAAGGACTCCTCCGACAAGGAGGGCCGGCTGCTCGACGTCGATCTGCAGCAATTGGTCAACGGTCTGTGGACGGCCGGCGCCGAGGCGATCTCGGTGAACGGGCACCGGCTCACCTCGCTGACGGCCATCCGCGGCGCGGGTAGTGCCATCACTGTCGACTACAGTTCGCTGACCCCGCCGTACACAGTGCTCGCGATCGGGGAGACGGCCACGATGCCGGCCCGGTTCGCGCAGAGCTCGGGCGGCCAGTGGGTGCAGTACCTGGTCAGCAACTTCGGTGTCCGGATGACGATCACGACGGAGGATTCCTTGCTGGTGCCAGCCGATGCGACCATCGCGCTGCGGTACGCGAAGGTGGGTGGGCCGAGATGATCGCCGTACTCGGGCTGGTGATCGGCGTGGTCGTCGGCCTGCTCGTCGCTCCCGATGTGCCGGAATGGGCCCAGCCGTACCTGCCGATCGCGGTGGTGGCGGCGCTCGACGCGGTCTTCGGTGCGCTCCGGGCGTTCCTGGACGGGATCTTCGACGACAAGGTGTTCGTCGTCTCGTTCGTGTCGAACGTGCTGATCGCGGCGCTGATCGTCTACCTGGGCGACCAGCTGGGCGTCGGTTCCCAGCTGTCCACCGGTGTGGTCGTCGTCCTGGGTATCCGGATCTTCACCAACATGGCGGCCATCCGGCGCCACATCTTCAGGGCCTGACATGAGCACCGACGACCCGATTCCGCCCCCGGAACCCCCGAAGCCCGACCCGCCGACGCCCGATCAGGCGGAGGTCGATCAGGCGGAGGTCGATCCGGCGCAGGTTGACCCCGCGGAGGCTGAGCAGAAGGCGCCCGAGGACCCGAAGGCTGAGCCGTTCGAGGGCGCATCGGGAGACGCCGCGAGCGCGGACGACGATCAACCGACGGATCCGCAGCCGAAGCCCGAGCCTGCGCAGGGGTCCGCAGTACAGCCAGGTTCGCTGCCCGCGGAAGGCAAGCCGCGCCACGCGGGAGACAGCGCGCGCACCGGAGCGGGAGCCCGGGCGGAGGAGACCGTGAGGTCGGCCGCGCAGGACAAGCCTGAGCCTGCGGAGGAGAAGCAGTGGCAGCCGGAACCGGTCGCGTCGGAGCCTCCGGAAGCGCACAAGCCCCAGCACGCGGGAGACACCACTCGGGCGGTAGAGGCAGCCCAGACGGGGCAGCCGGGCGAAGTACCGGATCATCCGGCGGCTCCTACGCCGATGCCGCGGCCACGGACGCCGAACCTGGCGTTGCGGCGGCTGAAGTCCGGGTTCAAGCCGTCCCGGGGGCAGGCGATCGTCGCCGTCGTGCTCGCGCTGGTGGCCTGTGTGGCGGTCGTCCAGGTCCGGGTGAACCGGGCCGACGACGGCTACCAGAACGCCCGCCGCGAGGACCTGATCGCGATCCTGGACGGCCTGGGCCAGAACACCCGCCGGCTGGAGAGCGAGATCACCGAGCTCGAGGCCCGCAAGAACACCCTGAGCTCCAGCGCGGACAAGGCGCAGACCGCCCGCGAACAGGCCGAGCAGCAGGTCCGGGTGCTCGGCATCCTGGCCGGCACGCTGCCCGCCCAGGGCCCGGGCGTGCGGATCACCCTGAACGACCCGGACGGCAAGATGACCTCGAGCAACCTGCTCGACGCGATCGAGGAGCTGCGGGACGCGGGCGCCGAGGCGATCCAGATCAACGGCGCCGTCCGGGTGGTCGCGAGCACCGACCTGATCGACGATGCCCCCGGGGTGAAGGTGGACGGCGAGAAGGTCGGTTCGCCGTACGTGATCGAGGCGATCGGGGAGTCCCACAACCTGGCCGAGGCGGCCAACTTCCCCGGCGGTCTGGTCAGTGAGGTGACCGGCCCGCAGATCGGCGGAACGGCCGAGGTGGTCGAGCTGCCGTCGGTGCAGATCACCGCCTTGCACGCGCCCGACGAGCATCGCTACGCTCGCCCGGCGCCCAGCCCGACGAAGTAGCCAGCAGTATCCCTTGAGCGAAAGAGGACCGAGGTGTACCCCGAAGACCTGAAGTACACGGCCGAGCACGAGTGGGTGAAGGCCGGCGAAGGCCCAGTGCGGGTCGGCATCACCGACTTCGCGCAGGACGCGCTCGGCGACATCGTGTACGTGCAGCTGCCCGAGGTCGGGGCCGCGGTGCGGGCCGGTGACTCGTGTGGCGAGCTGGAATCCACCAAGAGCGTGAGCGACCTGTTCGCCCCCGTGAACGGCACCGTCACCGCCGTCAACGAGGCCCTGGCCGACCAGCCGGACCTGGTCAACACCGACCCGTACGGCGAGGGCTGGCTGCTCGACATCCAGGTCGAGGACGACGAGGAGGTGGCGGCGCTGATGGATGCCGACACCTACCAGGGCCAGCTGGAGCAGAACTGACGGGCCAGGACTGATAGGTTTTGTCGGACCTCAACCGCTGGTCGAGGGTTGAGGTCCGGGCTTTTGTCCGGGCCAGTCACACTGTCATCACGGGGTCAACTGAGAACGTCGCCGGACCGCCGGCGATCGGGAGGATCACAGCATGCCGTTCTGCAACCAGTGCGGGCACGAGAACTCCGAGGGCAGCAAGTTCTGCTCGCAGTGCGGAACGATGCTCCCTGGCGCGGACCGTCCGGTGACCGCACCCGGCGTGACCGACACCGCGATGCTCACCCCGATCAGCATCGAGCCCGAGACCGAGCGCTTCGACTCCGGCGTGCAGCTGTCCGACGAGGACGAGGCCGCCGTCGGCGCACTGCCGGCCGGCTCCGCGCTGCTGATCGTCCAGCGCGGCCCGAACGCGGGCAGCCGGTTCCTGCTGGACGTCGACGTGGTCACCGCGGGCCGCCACCCCGACAGCGACATCTTCCTGGACGACGTGACGGTGTCGCGCCGGCACGCGGAGTTCCGCCGCGACGGGGCCGGCGTGAAGGTCCGCGACGTCGGCAGCCTGAACGGCACGTACGTGAACCGGGACCGGATCGACGAGCTCCAGCTGTCGAGCGGCGACGAGGTCCAGATCGGCAAGTACCGTCTGGTCTACTACGCCAGTGGCCAAGCCTGACGCAACGGTCGGCGACGCACCGATCGGTGGCTCATCGGTCGGTGGGTGGAGCATCGGTGAGGTGCTGCAACTGCTGCAGACCGAGTTCGCCGACGTCACCATCTCCAAGATCCGCTTCCTGGAGGCGGAGGGACTGGTGACGCCGGCGCGGACCGCGTCCGGCTATCGCAAGTTCAGCGCCGCCGACCTCGAGCGGCTGCGCTACGTCCTGACCGCACAGCGCGACCAGTACCTGCCGTTGAAGGTGATCAAGGATCACCTGGGCGCGATGGATCGCGGCCTCCGTCCACCCACCCCGGGCGGTCGGCCCGCGGCGCCCGAGCACCTGCCGCAGCCGGCCGGGCTGCCGGACGCCGAGGACTTCTCCACCTACGGCACCGAGCTGAAGCTGACCCGCGAGGAGTTGCGCGCGGCGGCGGACATCAGCGCCGAACTGCTCGAGCAGCTGGAGAGTCACAACCTGGTGGTGGCCCGGAGCAACCACTACGACGGCGACGCGATCCTGATCGCGAAGGCGGCCGCCGAGTTCGCGCAGTACGGGGTGGAACCGCGGCACCTGCGGCCGTTCCGGGCCGCCGCGGATCGGGAGGTGGGCCTGATCGAGCAGGTGGTCCAGCCGCGCCGCGACGACAGGACCCTGGAGCTCGCCGCGCTGGCCGTCCGTCTGCACGCCGCCCTGGTCCGCTCCCGCCTCACCCGCTGATCCGTACTCCTGTACCCCGTTCTCCGGGGGTGCGCAGCGCCTGTACTCCGGGCCGCGTCGGCGCGTGCTCCGGGGTACGCGGGCGGGTGCCCTCGACGGGTAGTGGCGGGGACCGGGCCGGGCGGCCAGCCCCGGGCTGGCCCGCAGAGTAGGCTGAAGGTGTGCGCGAAGTCGACGTGGTCGGAGTCCGGGTTGAGATGCCCTCGAGTCAGCCGATCGTGCTGCTCCGGGAGGTCGGCGGCGAGCGGTACCTGCCGATCTGGATCGGTGCGGCCGAGGCGAGTGCGATCGCCTTCGCCCAGCAGGGCATGGAACCACCCCGCCCGCTGACCCACGATCTGTTCGCCGAGACGATTCGGGTGCTCGGCCACACCCTCAGCCAGGTCCGGATCGTGAACCTGACCGACGGCGTCTTCGAGGCGATCCTGGTCTTCGACGACAAGACCGAGATCTCCGCGCGCCCGTCGGACTCGATCGCGCTCGCGCTGCGCACCGGTACTCCGGTCTTCTGCACCGAGGAGATCCTGGCCGAGGCCGGCATCCCGGTCCCGGAGAGCGAGACCGACGACGACGACGAGGTAGTCGAAGAGGAAGAAGTAGAACGCTTCCGCGAATTCCTCGACCACGTCACCCCCGAGGACTTCGACAAGAGCTGAGGTTGGACGTGGCTGGTACAAGGGCGGACAGGTAACGATTCGAGTTGAGGGCGCGACACGCGTCCGGCTCGCGGCGGTTGTCGTTGACCGGGTCTGGTCGGCGGCTTACCTTGAAGGAGTTGTGGGGTGTTGTAACTCCACGGATGTGATCCGTTCCAGTCGGTACCCAGGGAGGCTCAGGCGTGACACGCACCGGCGACACTGATCTGACGGCGCAGTCGACGTCCGAAGCACACGCCGAGGCGGCAGCCAGTGCCGGCGTCCAGGGTCTGCTCTTCGACGACGACCTGTCGCCGATGCCCGACGACGTCGGTTTCCGCGGCCCGACCGCGTGTGCCGCGGCCGGCATCACCTACCGTCAGCTCGACTACTGGGCCCGCACCGGACTGGTTTCGCCGTCCGTGCGCCCGGCCACCGGCTCCGGCACCCAGCGGTTATACGGCTTCCGCGACGTGCTGTTGCTGAAAGTGATCAAGCGGCTGCTCGACGCCGGCATCTCGCTGCAGCAGATCCGCAGCGCGATCGCCCACCTGAGCAAGCGTGGAATCGATGACCTGACCCAGATCACGCTGATGAGCGACGGCGCCTCGGTCTACATGTGCACCTCGCCCGACGAGGTGATCGACCTGCTGGCCGGCGGCCAGGGTGTCTTCGGCATCGCCCTCGGCGGTGTCTGGCGCGAGGTCGAGGGATCGCTGGCGGAACTGCCGACCGAGCGGCTCGACGCGCACGCCGACGACTCCGACGGTCACGCGGGCGACGAGCTCGCCGCCCGCCGTCGCGCTCGCATGACCGGCTGACGACCTCTCCGACCTGCCAACTCAGTGCGCCCACTCACCCGGGAATCCCTCCGCGGTGTGTGGGCGTCTTTGTTGCTGCCCCTCGACGCGGACGACAGCATCGACTTCACCAGACTGCAGGACCAGGTCGACGTCCTGATCGCGTCCGGCCTGCACGGGCCCTACGCCCACGGCACCGCGGGGGAGTTCCAGACCCTCACCGAGGACGAGTTCGACCGGATCAACGAACTCCTGGCGACCGCCTGCACCCGCGCTGACCTGCAGTTCCAGCTGGGCGCCAGTCACCCGTCCGCCCAGCTTTCGCTCGACCGGGTACGACGATCCGCCGCGCTCGGCCCTCCGCGATCCAGGTGATCCTGCCGGACTGGTTGCCGCTCAACGACCGGGAAGCCCTGGCGTTCCTGACAAGGGTGGCTGCCACAGCCGGGGACGTACCGCTCGTGCTCTACAACCCACCACACGCGAAGACGCAGGTCAGACCCGGGCAACTCGCCGACCTGGCGCGCGCAGTACCGACGCTGGTCGGGTTGAAGACGGCGGGTGCTGACCGGGAGTGGTTCGATCGAGCGAGAGAGTCGGGGTTGTCGATCTTCGTATCCGGGCATTTCCTGGCGAGCATGATGCCGCTCGGCGCGCACGGCAGCTACTCGAACGTCGCTGCCCTGTCACCGCGCGGAGCGGTCAGGTGGTACGAGCAGATCCACACAGACCCAGCGGCAGCGCTAGAGGTGGAGAAGCGGATCGGGGAGTGCCCGAACTTTTCGCGGCTTCCTGGTAACCTCGGACACGCCGTACACAGCACTCGGGAGAGTCCCAGCAGATCGCGTCCTTCGCGGGCACGGCGGCTGGGCGCCGAAGGGGCAATTCCTCCCCGGAACCTCTCAGGCCCATGGACCGGGTGCCACAGGCGACTCTGGAGCGTGCATGCGTGACAGAGGGGGAGGCCACCGGCAATAGTCAGCAACGGAGCCTCTCAGATGACTGTGCATGAATCCCCGAAGATCTCGGCCGCGTTCTCCGACCGGCACATCGGTCCGCGCCAGGACGAGATCGCGCGGATGGTCCAGACCCTCGGGTACGCCGACGTCGACGCGCTGGTGGATGCCGCCGTGCCCGCGTCGATCCGCTCGACCGAGGCGCTCCGGCTGCCGGCACCTGCCTCCGAGGTGGACGCGCTGACCGAGCTGAGGCAGCTCGCCGCGCGCAACAACGTCGCCACCTCGATGATCGGCCAGGGGTACTACGGCACCTTCACCCCGTCGGTGATCGTCCGCCGGCTGGTGGAGAACCCCGCCTGGTACACGGCCTACACGCCGTACCAGCCGGAGATCTCGCAGGGCCGGCTCGAGGCGCTGCTGAACTTCCAGACCGTGGTGTCCGATCTGACCGGCCTGCCGACCGCGAACGCGTCGCTGCTGGACGAAGGCACTGCCGCCGCCGAGGCGATGACACTGGCGCACCGGTCAAACCGCAAGAGCAAGAGCAACCGCTTCCTGGTCGATGCCGACTGCTTCGCGCAGACGATCGCCGTCGTCCAGACCCGGGCCGAGGCCCTCGGCCTCGAGGTCGTGGTCGCCGACACCACCGACGGCCTGCCCGAGGGTGACTTCTTCGGCTTCCTGGTGCAGTACCCGGGCTCCGGCGGCGTCGTACGGGATCTGAAGCCGCTGGTCGCCGCCGCGCACGAGCGGGAGACGCTGGTCGCCGTCGCGTCCGACCTCCTCGCGCTCACGTTGCTGGAGGCACCGGGAGAGGCCGGGGCGGACATCGTGATCGGCTCGTCCCAGCGCTTCGGCGTGCCGCTGTTCTACGGCGGTCCGCACGCCGGCTTCATGTCGGTCCGCGCCGGCCTCGAGCGCTCCCTGCCCGGCCGCCTGGTCGGCGTCTCGGTCGACGCGGACGGCGCCCCGGCGTACCGGCTGGCGCTGCAGACGCGCGAGCAGCACATCCGTCGCGAGAAGGCGACCTCGAACATCTGTACCGCGCAGGTCCTGCTCGCCGTGGTCGCCTCGATGTACGCGGTCTACCACGGCCCGGACGGGCTGGAGGCGATCGCGCAGCGTGTGCACAAGCACGCCGACAGCCTCGCCGCGTCGTTGCGCGCGGGCGGGGTCGAGATCGTGCACGAGCAGTTCTTCGACACGGTGCTCGCCCGGGTCCCCGGTCGCGCGGCGGACGTCGTCGACGCGGCTCGCCAGACCGGCATCTGGCTGCGTCTGGTGGACGCGGACCACGTCGGCATCTCCTGCGACGAGAAGACCGACGCCACCGCACTCGGCCGCGTCTGCCGCGCCTTCGGCGTCCGG
Source organism: Kribbella qitaiheensis (assembly GCF_042657745.1). Classification (GTDB taxonomy): domain Bacteria; phylum Actinomycetota; class Actinomycetes; order Propionibacteriales; family Kribbellaceae; genus Kribbella; species Kribbella qitaiheensis. Next base: position 126,391 of record NZ_JBHSKE010000079.1, read on the forward strand.
TACGACGGGTCGCTGAGCGGCGCCGGTCTGTCCGCCGAGGTGGCCCGGACCACGGAGTACCTGACGCACCCGGTGTTCAACACGCACCGGTCCGAGACGGCGATGCTGCGGTACCTGCGCAAACTGTCCGACAAGGACTACGCACTGGATCGCGGGATGATCCCGCTCGGGTCCTGCACGATGAAGCTGAACGCGACCACCGAGATGGCAGCGGTCACCTGGCCCGAGTTCGCCGACCTGCACCCGTTCGCGCCGATCGAGGACGCCGCCGGGTACGTGAAGCTGATCGGTCAGCTGGAGCGCTGGCTGGCCGAGGTGACCGGCTACGCGAAGGTATCGATCCAGCCGAACGCGGGGTCGCAGGGCGAGCTCGCCGGTCTGCTCGCGATCCGCGGCTACCACCGGGACCAGGGCAACGAGGACCGCAACGTCTGCCTGATCCCCGCCAGCGCGCACGGCACCAACGCCGCGTCCGCGGTGATGGCCGGCATGAAGGTGGTCGTGGTCAAGGGCAACGACGACGGCACGATCGACCTGGAGGACCTGCGGGCGAAGGCGGCGGAGCACGCCGACAAGCTCGCGGCGATCATGATCACCTACCCGTCCACGCACGGCGTGTACGAGGAGAGCGTGACCGAGGTCTGCCGGATCGTCCACGACAACGGCGGCCAGGTGTACGTCGACGGCGCGAACCTGAACGCCCTGCTCGGGCTCGCGAAGCCGGGTGAGTTCGGCGGCGACGTGAGCCACCTGAACCTGCACAAGACGTTCTGCATCCCGCACGGTGGCGGTGGCCCGGGCGTCGGCCCGGTCGCGGTCGCGGAACACCTCGCGCCGTACCTGCCGAACCACCCGTTGCTGGACCAGGCCGGTCCGGACTCGGGTGTCGGTCCGATCTCCGCCGCGCCGTTCGGCTCGGCCGGCGTACTGGCCATCTCCTGGGCGTACATCCGGATGATGGGCGCCGAGGGTCTGACCTCGGCCACCAAGGCCGCGGTCCTGACCGCGAACTACGTGGCGAAGCGGCTCGAGAACGCGTTCCCGGTGCTCTACACGGGCGAGAACGGGCTGGTCGCGCACGAGTGCATCCTCGACCTGCGGCCGATGACGAAGGAGACCGGAGTCACCGTCGACGACGTCGCGAAGCGGCTGATCGACTACGGGTTCCACGCGCCGACGATGTCGTTCCCGGTGCCCGGCACGCTGATGGTCGAGCCGACGGAATCTGAGGACCTGGGCGAGCTGGATCGTTTCTGCGACGCGATGATCGCGATCAAGCACGAGATCGACCGGGTCGCGGCGGGGGAGTGGCCGGCCGGCGACAACCCGCTGGTGAACGCGCCGCACACCGCGTCCTCGGTGATCAACGACAAGTGGGAGCACGCCTACACCCGCGAGGAGGCGGCGTTCCCGCAGTCCGTCGACCGGACCACGAAGTACTGGCCGCCGGTCCGCCGCATCGACGGCGCGTACGGCGACCGCAACCTGATCTGCTCCTGCCCTTCCCCGGAGGCCTTTGAGTGACCCTGCGCCCTGACACCGCTGCCACCCTGTACGCCGAGGTGGCAGCGGCCCAGAGTGAGTGGAAGTTGCCGTCGATCAGCGCCGGGGTGGTCCGGGACGGCGAGTTGGTCTGGACCGGGTCGCGCGGGCGGTTCGCCGATGCCGGTGGGCTCGAGCCGGGGTCGGACGTGCAGTATCGGATCGGGTCGATCACGAAGACGCTGACCGCGGTCCTGATCATGCAGTGCCGCGACGACGGGCTGCTCGCGCTGAACGATGCCGTGGGCAAGCATCTGCCCGGGATCGCGTTCGGCGATCTCACCCTGCGGCACCTGCTCTCGCACTCGGGCGGCATGAACGCCGAACCCGAGGGCGACTGGTGGGAGCGCAACCCGGGCGTCTCGTTCGACACGCTGACCGCGACGATGGACGAGTCCCAGGCGGCGGGCCGGCCCGATCGCCGCTACCACTACTCGAACCTCGGCTACGCGCTGCTCGGCGAGATCGCCTCCCGGCTGCGCGGTGCGTCGTGGATGGAACTGGTCACCGAGCGGATCCTGAGCCCGCTGGAGATGCGCCGTACTTCGTACCTCCCGGTGGCGCCTGCTGCCCAGGGATTTTCGGTGCATCCCTTCATCGGGCGGCTCTCGGAGGAGCCCGCTCACGACGCGGGCGCGATGGCCCCGGCGGGTCAGCTGTGGAGCACGATCGAGGACCTCGCCCGGTATGCGGAGTTCTGGATCGACCCGGGGTACGAGGTGCTCAGCCGCGACACCATCGAGGAGATGGCGTCGCCTGCCGCTTCGGATCCTCGCGAAGGCCTCGCCGCGTCGTACGGGCTGGGTCTTCGGCTGCATGCGGACGACCCGAACCTGTTCATCGGTCATACCGGGTCGATGCCCGGATTCATGGCCGGGCTGTTCGTGGACCGGGTCCGCCGGATCGGCGCTGTCACCCTCGGGAACGGCACGTTCGGGCGTTGCGCCTCGGTGCCCCTGGATCTCCTGCGCATCGTCGCGTCGTACGAGCCCGTGCTGCCGGCGGAATGGATCCCGGAGCCGGAGCTGTCGCAAGGTGAAGAGCTGCTGGGGCATTGGTACTGGGGGAACACCCCGGTGACGATGAGCGTGACCGCCGGCATCCTCCAACTCTCCGGCGCCCTGACCTCCCGCTTCTCGCCACTCGGGCCCGACCTGTACCGCGGTCGCGACGGGTATTTCGCCGGCGAGAAGCTCCACGTGGTCCGCGACGGCGACACCATCACCCACCTCAACCTCGCCACCTTCATCCTCACCAGGACGCCGTACGGCGCTTAGGAAATGATCTCCACCAGCCGCAGGGATTCCCGCGGTCCCTTCATGGACAGCTCAGCCACCTGGCCGATGCCCCTGACGTAGTACTTGTTGTCCAGCACATCCGGCTCGAGGGCGGTGGTCTCGGCGGTCCGCAGCGCGTGCCGGAAGCTGCCGAACGGAACCGTGACGGATGCGTTGCGGCCGATGACCCAGAACACGTCCTCGGCGTGCCCCGGGGACCACTCCTGGCGGAACTTCCGGCCGAGTTGTGGATGCGCCTGCATGAACACACCCGGCTGTGCGCCGTTCGCGCCGGCATGGAACGAGCCCTCCCGGCTGACGACCCGGCCGCGGTTGTCGAGCTCGGCGGTGTCCTCGCCGAAGTACCAGACGTTGCCGCAGCGGTCCTGGGCGTAGTAGTCGCTGGTGCGTTCTTGCAGCACGTTGTTCAGGTACAGGCGGTCCTCGACGACGCGGGTCCGGACGCCGTCGACCATCCTGGTCCGCGATGTCGTGACGACCAGGTTCAACGCCTTCTGGCCGTCCTTGACACCGGTGGAGACCAGCGTCCGCCCCACCTCGAGCGGGAACCAGGCATTCGTCACGTTCGGGCTGAAGTCCTCCGGCCTGATCCGGGGGTGGTACTGGCTGCCCGGACCGAACACCGGCAGCCGGCATCCCCACTCGACCTGTGCGGACGTGTCCGCCGCCGGCAACAAGCTCGCCACGACAGCCATCGTCGTCACCACCGCACCCTTCGCCATCCAGCCGAACATGATGAGCGATCCTTCCGTCGGGGTTGTCACCGCTCACCCTGCGCCCGCCGTACTGAACCTGGCCTGAACGAGTGTGCCGATGACCACTGTGGTGACAGACGGTGGGGCGGTTGACACTGCGTGGAGCTGGGGAAGTAGGTTAGGTCTGCCTGCCTTAGTAAGGCTTGCCTTACTCAACACTTCCCGGGAGAACTGGATGCCGCTGCCAGCGCGTCTTGTTGCGCTTAGACCGTATGTAGTGACTGCTCGCCGGGTGGGAGTGGTTGCTGGCCGGGGCCTCGCTCACGCAAT
>NZ_JBHSKE010000080.1:0-310278 GCF_042657745.1 Kribbella qitaiheensis
GGGAACCCACGAGGAGCGGAGGCCCCGCTCCTTCATCGCATCAAGAGTCGGAACTTGTTCCGATCCCGCAGGGACGCCGAAGGCGCTCTTGACGCACACCGGCCCGACTAGCACCATCACGCAGCCCGGGGACGCAACCACCTCCACTGATGCCGGAAGCAACCACTCCAGCTGTTGCCGGAGGCGGCCACCCGCACTGATGCCGGAGCAACCACCGCAGCTGTTACTGGACGCCACCTGCGCTGGTGCGGAAGCAACCACCCGCGCTTGTTTCGACCCCACCTCGTCCCTCGAGAATCCGCCTGAGCGCCGCGGTCACGGTGCGGGCCGGGGGTTGAACCTGCTGGCTGGTCAGGGCTCGAGGAAGCTCTCGACGGCCTGGAGCCAGAGTTCTGGTTGATCGATGTGGGCCATGTGGCCGGCCTCTTCGAGGATGACCGGGGTTGCGGTGGGGATGAGAGCTGCGGCCTGGTCGGTGAGGTGGGCTGGGAAGGTCATGTCCTGGCGGCCGTGGAGGAGGAGCATCGGCAGGCCGAGGGTGGCGAAGCGCTCGGGGGCGTCGGGGTAGCGCGGCGAGGGGAGGATGCCGGCCAGATATGGAGCGTCCCAGTCGTCGGTGAAGTGGACCTGGTCGATCCGCTCGAGGTAGTCGTCCACGACATCGTCCCTCCACACGCCAGTGCGAGCGCCCGCGACCGCCTCGGCGCGATTGCGGTCTGGGCCTTGAAGATCGGCGGGGAGCAGGGCGGCAGCCTCCAGGTTGCGGGCGTCGCGTTCCGCCCAGCCTGAGAAGGCGTCGGCTGGGACCGGCAGGACGCTGCTGGAGGCAACGATCAGTCGCCGTACCCGGCCGGTCTTCAGCGCGAGGCGTTGCGCAATCATCCCGCCGTACGAGAAGCCGAGGACGTCGGCCTGCTCGAGTTCCAGGTGGTCGAGCAGGCCGACGAGGTCGTCGATGACCAGGTCCGGGGTGTAGCGGTCGGAGCCGAGGCCGCCAGTGGAGCGGCCGCAGCCGCGGAGGTCCGGGAAGACGAGTTGGTGATGAGGCGCCAGGCGGATGAGTGGTTCGCGGAGGTAGGTGTGGTCCCAGCAAGGGCCGCCGTGGATCACCAGCAGAGTGCGGTCGCGCGGACCGGGGGAGCGGGCGACGAACAACTCGACCTCGGCGGATACCCGGATGCGATCCTCACTCAGCACCCGGGTGAGTCTGGCATCGTCAGCCGACAGTTTCCTTCATCAGCCCGGCGGATTGAGCTTCCAGCCAGGGGAGAGCGGCCTGGCGGGACCAGCGGTTGACCTCGGTGGCGAGGGCTGCGGAGGCGGAGGGGTTGCCTTCGTCCTTCGCAAGTACTGCGAGGAGGGTTTGCTGCGCGAGGGTGCCTAGGAGGTGGCCGACCTTCTGGCGGAGTTCGGTGGAGCGTTCCCACTGGGTGCGGGCGAGGGAGAGGTTGCCGGCGGTGTGGGCGTGGTCGCCCAGGTGGCGAAGGGCCAGCGAGACGAGGAGGTCGTCGCCGGATCGCTCGCCGAGAACGAGTGCGGAGGTGTAGGCGGCGAAGGCGTCGGCGGGGAGCTCACGGAGGTTGTCGGCGATCACGCCTGCATAGAAGGCGGCGTGCCCGGCGCGCGCGTCGTCGGGTGCGGTATCGCGAAGTTGCTCGACGCGCTTCGCTAGGGCTTCGGCGTCAGCGCGCTTCGCGGGAGCTTCGGCGTCCGCGCGCTTCGCGAGGTCTTCGGCGGGAACGCGGTCATCTGTCCCGGACTGGACTTCCTCGCCGCCGGTGAGCAGCGCCGTCCCGTAGTCCTCCCGGAGGCGGAGGAAGTCGAGATCCCAGCCGAAGATCGCGTCGGGAGATCCAGCGAGCGCTTCCTCTAGTACTGCGAGGGCGTGGTCGGCGTTGGTGGTCTGCTGGGCGAAGTCCTGGTCGACGGCGACTTCGGCGAGAGCGGCGGCGATCGCCAGGCGTTCGGCGGGAGTGGCCGGGGTGACGGCCTGCAGCAAGGTGGTTGCCGTGCTCCACCTGCCTGCTCGCATCAGGGCGGTGCTGGACTCGAGTACGGGGGAGAGCGCGATCTCTGCCATCGGTCTGGCCTCACTTTCGACTCGGAGAATCACTGACGACTTGGAGAGCTGCAGAGTATTTCGACATCGAAACTTTTGACAACAAACCTTCAGCCGCTGAATAATCCAGTGCGTGAAGGACTCGATCGACGCGCACGTCGAGCTCTGGGCCCAGGAGCTCCCCGGGATGGATCTCCGGGTGGAAGGGATCGCGACCCGCCTGCAGGCGCTGGCGAAGTACCTCGACCGCCGGCGGGACGCAGTACTGGCTGAGCATGGGCTGCAGTGGTGGGAGTTCAAGACGTTGCACATGTTGCGGCGGGGCGGAGCGCCGTACCAGGCCACGCCCGGGCAGCTGGCAACTCAGCTCGGCCTCTCACCAGCTGCGATGACGAACCGCGTCGACGCTCTCGAGCGCCACGGCTACGTGGAACGCCACCACGATCGCGACGACCGGCGCAAGGTCGTCGCCACGCTCACGCCATCAGGACTCGAGCTCTGGCAGCAAGCACTCGGCGACATCACCCAAGTAGAGGTCGACCTGGTCGGCCAACTCTCGACCACCGACCAGGACAGCCTCATCACCCTCCTCCGCGGTCTGATGTTGGCGACCGAACCAGGGCCTCGCTGACAGCCGCAGCAGCCTCGCTGAAATTCGTAGCCCAGAAAATGTAAAGGCAAGCGAGCCGGCTCCGACGTACCTGTGAAAGCGCCCGAGAGGGAGGCGCCCACAGGGAGGAGTGCGGAGTCATGGAAGCGCTGAGTGTGATCGTGAACAGCAAGATCGTCGCCGACGACACCCGTCGGTCCGTGGCTGGGGACCTGCCGTTCGAGCGGCCGAGGCGTCACCCGTTGCGCGCTCTCCGGCGGAAGCTCAGCCGCCGCGCACTACCGGCGCAGCAGGGAGCCGGTCGCCCCCGGCTCGTGGCACAGTCCTCTGGTGACTGAACAAACGAGTGATGACCAGGTAGCTGTCCTGCTCGCGGCGTACGACGAGCAGCTCCGTGGCGGGAGTGAAGCCGCGGACGTGCCGACGAGTACCGATGGACCGCTGATCCGGGTGGAGTACCCAGGGCGCGGGTTCGTCAGCTATCGCTCTCTCGAGGGGATCGACGGGGCTGAGCTGGACGCGCTGATCGCTCGCCAGCGGGACTACTTCGCCGCCAAGGGCGAGCCCGTCGAGTGGAAGACACGGGGACACGACCAACCGGCTGATCTGATCGAACGGCTGGTCGCGGCCGGCTTCGTGCCGGAGGAGCGGGAAACGGTCGTGATCGCGGAGAGCGCTCACGTCGTGGAGCGCCTGAGCGGTCGCGACTCCGTGGAAGGCGTCACCATCCGCCGAACCACCGAGCGAGTCGACTTCGAGCGCATCGCCGCGATGGAGTCGACCGTCTGGCACCAGGACTGGTCCTGGCTCGCCGACGACCTCGTACGCCGGCAGGCCACCGGGCTGACCGACATCTTCGTGGCGGAGGCGGACGGCGAGGTGGTCTCGGCCGCCTGGGCGGTCTACAAGAAGAACACCGACTTCACCGGCCTGTGGGGCGGGTCCGCCCTCGCCGAGTGGCGGGGCAAGGGCATCTACAAAGCACTCGTCGCGGTCCGCGCCGCGCGGGCCGTGGAACTCGGCTACCGGTACCTCCAGGTGGACGCATCCGACGACAGTTCGCCGATCCTCCAGCGCCTGGGATTCGTCGCGGTCACCACCACTACGCCGTACGTTCACACGCCTGATAGCTGATACACAGGTGCCATGCACCAACTCCGCGCGCTGGGCATCTCCGCCGAGGCCGAGGCGATCTACGTCGACCTGATGGCGCGCGGAGCGCTGAGTGTCGAGGAGGTCGCTGACGGTACGGCGGGGTCGGTCGACGGGCCGTTGGACGAGCTGGCCGCGGTCGGTCTGATCGAGCGGTCCGACGGCAAGGTGCTGCCGCATCCTCCGCATCTCGCGATGGAGGCACTCGCCCAGCGGCATACGAAGGAGGCCGATCTCGCCCGGGAGAGCGCTGCCTTGCTCTCCGAGCTGTGGACAGCAGGCATCGGACAGCAGACGTACGTCGAGTTGCTGCCGTCGGCAGAGGCGGCGTGGTCGGTGCTCGGCAACGTGCAGGTCGATGCCCGTGAGCGGGTGCGGGCGATGACCGTGGGCAATCAGGCGTCGACGCAGCACCGGATCGTGGACGGCTTGTTCGACGCACTCGGCCGCGGCGTGACGTACGAGGTCATCTACGGCACCCAGGTGCTCCAGCATTCGGAGGCGCTGCGGATGGTGCAGCTGTGCGTCGACGCGGGGGAGCAGGCGCGGGTCTTCCCGCAGGTGCCGCTGAACCTGACCATCGTCGACGACCGCTGGGCCTTGCTCTCCGCGCGGACGACGGTCGGCGGGATCACCAGTACCGCGGCGATGGTGGTGCACCACTCGCCATTCCTGACCGGACTTGTCGGGGTGTTCGACGCGTTCTGGCGGATGGCGGTCCCGATCACCAGCGGGACCGAGCCGAGCGACATGACGGGTGCGCCCTCGCTGGAGACGAAGCGGTTGCTGACCTACTTGAGCGCGGGGCTGACCGACGAGTCGATCGCCCGCGAGTTCGGAGTCAGCGAACGGACCATCGCCCGCCGGATCAGCCGCCTGCAGGAGACCCTGGGCGCCCAGACCCGCTTCCAGCTCGGAGTACAGGCCTCTCGTCAGCAGTGGCTGTAGTTCAGATCTGGTGGTTGGGTGGGCCGTGTCGAGATCGGGAAGGCGGCTCCGACGTTGCTGATAGGCGACCCCGGTATGGAGTCGTAACGACGGATCAGAGGGAGCGGGATCGATGAAGTACATGCTGCTGATGCACGCGAACAAGCAGGGCTGGGACGACATGCCGAAGACCTGGTCGCAGCAGGACCTCGAGGTGATGGTCAAGTACATGCACGAGCTGGACCAGGACCTGAGAGACTCCGGCGAACTGGTCGAGACGCGCGGCCTGGCCGGCCCTGACCAGATGAAGACCCTGCAGGCCCAGGAGGATGGCGAGCCGATCATCACCGACGGCCCCTTCGGCGAGACGAAGGAGGTGTTGGCCGGCTACTGGGTCGTCGACGTCGCCTCGGAGGCGCGCGTCCTGGAACTGGCCGAACACATCTCCCGCACCCCCGGCCCCGGCGGTCGCCCGGTCAACCAGGCCGTAGAAATCCACCCCGAAGGCGTGGCCCCCGCCTGACCACTCACCTAGTCGAGCGCCCCTACCTCGCTACGCCCGTACGCCGGCGAGGTGGGCGGCGCGCCTCCGTGAGATTGAACTGGAGCCCGCGGAGAGCGCTCCCTGGCGGTCCTACTCGGAGCGGAGTTTCTGCAGGATCAGGTCGGCGACGGCAGCCATTCCGGCTGCGTTCGGATGGTACGGCGCTGCGCCTGGGCGCAGGGCGAATCCGGTGGTCCACGGTTCAACCGAACCGATCGCGTGCTCCCTGCTCGCGGCCGATGCGGCGATCAGGTCAGCGCCGGTCTTCTCGGCGGCGGTCGCGAAGGCCTGAGCTAGCCCGTCCGCGATGAAGCCGATGCTCGGGAGTTGCTCCTCGTTCAGCGGTACGTCGAGCCGCGGCCGAGTAGCCGGCCCCACCAGCGTCAGGTAGTCGACCAGCAGGATCCGGCTCTGAGGAGCGCGTTCCTGGACCTTCGTCACGACCTCCGTCAGCGAGGCGGCAGCCGCGTCGTACTCCGACTGCGCCTTGAGATAGCTGACCCGCGCCCGGATCCGGTTGGCGACGCGGCGGCCCAGCAGCATTGCCGGCTTGGCGAGGGTGTTCATCATGCTGCCGCGAAGGAAGGTGCCGATGTACTCGAGATCGTTGCCCCCGGCAGTGATGGTGACCAGCCGGGTCTCGGGCGCGACTGCCTCGATCTGTGGAGCGGCCCCGTTCTGCGGCTCGGACAGGAGGTTCGCCGTCGTCGCGCCGGAGTACGTGACATCCACCAACCGCAGGTCGAGCGCCGCGGCCACCAGATGCGCGTAGTTCCGCTCCGAACGCCCGGCGGCCTTGTCGACCAACGGCTTGATGCCGGGACCCGCCGCAAACGAACTGCCCATCGCGACATAGACACTGCCAGGTGAGATCACCGAACAGAACCTATCCCGCCCCACCACGATGAGCGAACGCCCCTCACAGCCGAACGACCTTCACAGCCGAACGACCCTGACGAGAACGGCACCTCCATACGTGGCGTTCGCGGGCCGGCTGACCGGCCTCGGCGGCCTGTCGTCAGCTCACCGGGCGGGGACGGCATACTCGCGGGGTGACTGATGTGTTTGGGAGTGGTGGGATTCGGGAGCGAGTGCTGGCCGGGTGGGTGGCGGCGCCTGTTCGGTTCCGGGAGGATGCCAACGCCGAGGAGGATCTGGCGCTCGGTGGATATCTGGACCGGGTGGTGGTCGAGCTCGCCCAGAACGCGGCGGATGCGGCCGCGCGGGCCGGCGTGCCCGGGCGGGTGCGGTTCTCGTTCCGGGACGGCACGCTCGTCGTCGCGAACACCGGTACGCCGTTGTCGGCCGAGGGGGTCGAGTCGCTGGCCACCTTGCGGGCGTCGGCCAAGCGGGACGACGCGGAGAGCGCTGTCGGGCGGTTCGGGGTCGGGTTCTCGGCCGTGCTGGCGGTGACCGACGAGCCGGTCATCCTGTCCCGCACCGGTGGCGTCCGGTTCTCGCGCGCCGACACCGCCGCTTCCGTTACCGAAGCCGGCCGGCAATCGCCTGGCCTCGAGACGGAACTCCGCCGTCGCGACGGCCAAGTGCCCGTACTGCGCCTCCCGTTCACGGCGGACGGCGAGCCGCCGGAGGGCTACGACACCGCGGTGATCCTGCCGCTGCGCGATGAGGCCGCCGCGGAGCTGGTCCGGCGGTTGCTCGACGAGGCGGATGACGCGCTGCTGCTCGCACTGCCCGGTCTCGACCGGATCGAGATCGAGGTGGACGGTTCGGTTCGCGCTCTCACGGACGCGGAGTCGCGGTGGTACGTGCAGCGGGCCGCCGGGATCCTCGACGAGAACGACAGAGAGCGCTTGCTCGCGGACCGCCCGACCGAGGAACGCTCCCGGCCGTTCTGGTCGGTGCTCTGGGCGCTCCCGCGGGACGCCGACACTCAACCGCCGCGGACCGTCCACGCGCCGACGCCCACCGATGAACCGCTGTCGCTGCCGGCGTTGCTGTTGGCAACTTTCCCGCTCGACCCCTCGCGCCGGCACGTCGCCCAGGGTCCGCTGACCGACCGGCTCGTCCAGGAGGCCGCGTCCGCCTATGCCGAGCTCCTGCGCACCCGCGCCGAAGACGGTGCCGATGTCCTCCCACTGGTTCCCACCGGCCTCGCCGCTGGTGCACTCGACCGGGCTCTCCGCGAGCTGATCCTGACCGAGCTCCCCAATACTCCGCTGCTGCCCGCCGTCGAGGACGGCACGCTGCTCAAGCCGCGCGACGCCGTGGTGGTCGAAGGCTCCGACGATGCGTTCAACACCGTTCTCGCCCCGATCGTCGGAGGCCTGGTCAGGTCGGCCCGTCAAGACCGGACCGCCCTGGACGCTTTGGCCGTCCGTCGCCTCGAGCTTGCGGACCTGGTCGATCAGCTCGGCACCGTCGCAGAAGCCGAATCGCCCGAGTGGTGGCGTGGGGTCTATGCCGCGCTCTCAGCCATGGTCATGGATCCCTTGCTCCGTGAGGCTCTCGGTACTCTGCCCGTCCCGTTGGCGGACGGCCGACTCGTCCGTGGAGTCCGTGGCCTGCTCCTGCCCGGCCACGAACTGCCGCCCGGAGTACTGGCGACCTTCGGCGAATACGGCGTACGGGTCGTGCATCCGGATGCGGTGCACCCGTCGCTGGAGAGGCTGGGAGCGCTCTCCATGTCCCCGCGGGCGTTGCTCGATGACAGCGCGGTTCGGACCGCGGTCGAGCATTCCGGCGAGGCCGACGACCCGGACGCGATCGCCGAAGCTGTCCTGGCCGTGGTCGCCGCCGACCCTTCCCATGCCGACGGCCTGTGGTGGCTCTCAGACCTCGTACTGCGCGACGCCGACGGCGAGCTGGTCCCAGCGAACGCGCTGGTGATTCCCGGGTCGGACGCCGAGTCTGTGCTCGACGAGGAGGAGGTTGCGCCGATCGATCGCGCGATCGTCGACCGGTTCGGCATCCCCGCGCTCGAGGCTGTCGGTGTACTGCGCTCGCTGGGAACGGTGTCGGCCTCCGACGTCGCGCTCGACGAGTTGCCAGAGGCCATGGCGGACCTGGACGGGATCCAGGACTGGGCGTACGACGTGGCGCCGGACGGGTCACGGTTCGGCGCGACCGTGGGGGAAGTGGCGGCCGTACGCGACCTCGACTGGATCGTCGACGATGCCTGGCCGCGAGTGCTCGAGATCCTCGGCTCGTCCCCGGAACTGCGTCGCGCTCTGGTCGAACCGGTGCGCGTGGTCGGCCCGGACGACCGGCCGCACGGCGCTCCGTCGTACACGGCGTGGTGGATCAGAGAGCGCGTTCTGCTGCCGGACGGTGAACCGCTGGCTGGTCGGGCGGATCCCGAGGCTGATCCCGTGCTCGCAAACTTCCTCGACCGGGCGCCGGAGTGGAGCGCACGGCTGGACCCGGCCGTTCGCACGGCAGTGGGTCTCGTCAAGGAGGTCGGCGACCTCGATTCCGAAGGAGTCGGGCTGCTGCTCGAACGGCTCGCGGATCCGGAGCGGGTGGTCGAGGAGAGCGCGATCTTGCGTCTCTGGAGCCAGCTCGGCTCGCTGACGGCGTACCCCGCGCAGACGCCGGAGCGAGTCCGCGTGCTCGGCGCCGGGGGAGCGACCCGCGTGGTCGCAGCCGGTGACGCGGTGGTCGCGGATGCGCCGATGTGGTTGCAGCGTGAGGATCTCGGCGGATTCGTGGTGGCGTCCGGGGTGGTCGCCGACGGGCTGAGCGATCTGCTCGACGTGCCGATGGCGCAGGAAGTTGCCGCAGGCAAGATCGACGGCGAGGGGACCGCGGCCGACGTACCGGAGATCGTGCGTGAACTGGTGCCTGAGGTCCCGGACGTTTGGTGGGAGCACGAGGAGCTGACCGTCGACGGCGCCGAGGTCTCCTGGTGGGTCGACGAGGAGGGCGAACCGCACGCCGCGACCTTCAACGGTCTGGCGAAGGCGCTGGCCTGGTCAGCCGGTCGCTGGGACCAGCGCCACGCGATCCTTGCCATCCTCAACGATCCCGCCCGCGCCTCCGAACTCCGCATCGACGCCACCTTCGACCACCCGGCCACTCCACCCGACTGATCCGGCAGGGTCAGTCGGCGAGCGGACGACCGTAGGTGATCTCCTTGAGGACCGCGGGCGGAGCGACCGACCTGTACTCCGCGTCCGGCCGCGCGCCGAGCGCGTCGTTGATCGTGGAGAACGCGATCCGCAGCGCCACGAACGCGGTGATCGCGAAGATCTGCCGGTCGGTCCACCCGGTATCCCGCAGCGCGCGCACGTCCGGAGCCGAAGTGCCGTTGGGATCACGAGCCACCTTCCGGGCCCACTCGGCGAGTGCGTGTTCGGCGGGGGACAGACCGAAGTCGTCCCCGCGCAGTACACCGGCCGCCAGATCCTCGTTCGCCACCCCGGCGAGCTTGGTGCCCCAGGCAACGGAACAGTACGAGTCGCCCAGCGCCGAAGCGCACGCGGTGACGAGGATCCCGCGCTCACGGTAGCTCAACCCGTGCTCGTGGACCAACTGGCGCAGGAGCTCGAACATCCCCTCATGCAGCGCCGGCTGATAAGCCCACAACCTCGACGCGTTCATCACGAACCCCACCTCCTCGAGGTCATCCGCGAACATCGCCTCGGACTTGGCGGTCGGCTCCGGCCAGTCGATCAGGCTCATCACCTACCCGCCTTCCGTGCCAGATACGCGGTCACCGCGAGCTCGGCCCGCAGCGGAAGCCCATCGCGCACCCGCTCCTGAGCCTGAGCAACCGCTCTCGCCAGGAACTCGGCCTCTCCTACGTTCTGGATCGCCTCGTACGCCGGTCCGGTGGACGCCAGCGCGCGGGCATAAAGCTCGGGATCGGCGAACTCCCAGGCGAACGGCAGGCTGACCCGTTCCACCTCGACGAATCCGAACCGCGGGAGCAGTTCCTCGCCGACCCCGGGCCGCCCGAGGGACACCATGTTCGCCTGGTTCTGCACCTTCGCCGTCGACGCGAGCCGGAACGGCTGCAGTGCCCACACCCCAGGGGACTTCTTGAGATGTCCCCAGACACTCAGTCCGACGCGGCCACCCGGTGCGAGCACCCGGTAGATCTCGGCCAGCGCGGCCGGCGTCGTACCCCAGACTCCGCGGAAGCTGGTGACGACGTCGAAACTGCCGTCATCCCAGGGCAGCGCGTGCATGTCGCCCACCCGTACGTCGGAGCCCGGGTTCCGGTCCTTGGCGACGGCAACGAGTCGAGGAGCCGCGTCGATGCCCGCGCAGCGAGCACCGCGAGCCCGAGCGAGTTCAATCGAAAGCCCTGCCCCACAAGCGATATCGAGCAACCTGTCGCCATCGGTGACGCCGAGCCGGTGGTGCAGAGCGACGTACTCCCGGCAGTTCGCGGGCTCGCTCAAAGTCGCGAAGTCGACTGCCCGACGGCCCCAGCCCTCGTCGACCAGCCTCCAGGCCGCCGCAGCGGTACTGGTGGTCATGGTGTCTCCCAAGATCAATGAAGTAGTGCGGTGAGGGCGGGATTGTCGATGCCGGCGGCAAGGAGCCGGGCGGAGCCGGCGGCCTGCTCATCGCCGAGGTTGGCCTGGTGCAACTTGGCCCGAACCACGAGCTCCCGCATGTCGCAACGCGCCGCCAAAGCAGCCAGCTGAGTCACCAGCGGCTTGGCCCGTACGTCGTCGTCGCGATCCAGCGCGGTCGTGATCGCCGCGTCGAGCACGTGCGCGTGGATCCATTGGTAGCGGTCGGGTTCGCGGCTGGACCGGCTGGCTGCTTGGTCGAGCCACTCGGTCGCGCCCGCGTGATCGCCGCGGCCGGCGCTGAGCATGCCGAGCCCGCGACCCGCCATACCTTCCCAGCAAGGGTCATTGAGCTGGCAGCCCAGCACCCACGCCTGCTCGAATCCGTCGACCGCGGCGTCGACGTCACCCGCCACCAGATCGAGCTCGGCCTTGAGCGCTTGCGGCCAAGGCAGGAAGGCGATCCAGCGTTCCTGCCGGACGAGATCGAGCGACTCCCGGACGATCGTGTTCGCCTGACTGTGTTCAGCCCGCAGCAGGTGTGCCCGCCCCAGCAACGACAGGGACCACGCTTGCTGGCGGCGATCCCCGCACCCACCGGCGAGCTCGGCGGACTCGGTGAGCTCCTCGAGTGCGGCCGGGTAGTCCCCGACGTCCGAAGAGTTCATCCCTCGTACTCCGAGGATCGCCGCTTGCTCCTCATCCGTCTCGGCCAGCGCCTGGGCTTTCGCCAGCCAGGTGGCCGCAGTACCGCGTCGGCCGGCCTGGACCTCCACGAAGCCCAGCTCGCGATGGGCGGTCACCGAGGTGACCCGGTCACCTGCCTGATCGGCGACCAGGATCGCTTCGTGCAGGACGATCGCGCCCTCTTCGTCATGACCGCGGATCGCGTGGACGAGGGCACCGCCGAGAGCGGCGAGAGCGCGACCTCGGAGGACGGTGTCGCGGCAGTGATCAGCCTCGGCGACCGCTCTCCGCAGACACTGCACCCCGGCGTCGACCGCACCCGCCACGATCGCCGCCCGGCCGGCCTCCAACTGGCTTGCCGCGGCGGCTCGGCCACTCAGTGGCGGACCCGACAGGGAGCCTGGTCCAACTGACGAAGCCTCTTTGAGAGTGGCAGAAGCAGACACCCCGAGCTCTCGCCGGAACAGGTCCTCGCAGACCGCGATCTGCCGCAGCGCGCCCTGCCGATTGCCTGAGATCGCGAGGCTCCGGACGAGCAGTTCATGGTTGCCCTGCTCGAGCGGATTGATCTCCACTGCCTTCGACGCATAGGGAATCGCGTCCTTCGCCCGCCCGCAGGCGACCAGCGAGACCGCCGTCTCCCGCAGCCGTGCCTCGATCGCGGCAGAGAGCCGCTGCCGCTCCACCAGCAACCACGAGGCGAATTCGGGGCACGAGGCAACTTCCACCCCTTCGAGAAGTTCCCCGCCCAACGTCAGCAGCGGCTCCGGATCGGCCGACTCCGCGGTGACCAGCAAGACATCCACGCTCGTCCGGTCGTCGAGTGTCGCGACGACCGGATCCCCGGTCAGGACGTCGTGCGCGTCCAGCGCGCGGCGAAGCTCGGCCAGCGTCCAGCGCAACGCGCCCAACGGATCGTCCGCGTCCGCGAACAGCAACTCGGCCAGCTTCTTGCGGCTCGGTGGGCGATCCGCCAGCAACAGGTAGGCGAGCAGAGCCCAGGCCTTGCGGCCGCGGGGCGGACGAACCGGACTGCCGGCATGCTCGATCGTCGGCGGTCCCAGCAGCCGGATCGTCCCCATGGTCACCCTCCCCCTGAATTTCCTCAGTGTGACCCGTCAGTGCCTGATGCCGACAGCTTCGAGGTACTCCGCGCGGGCGGCGACCGTGCCGTCGTCGGCCTTGTTGAACGCGCGCGGCACCTCGGCGAGATCGGCCGCGAACTTGGCCAGGTCGTCACCGGACAAGGTGCCCGCGAGCTTCGTGATCGGGCCGTAGAACTGCCGGAACCACTCGGAGAAGTGGTCGAGCGAGCGGTACCTGAAGACATACTCGCGCTTGGTCAGGCCGACCCACTCGACCCGGTCGCCGAAGAGCGACGCCAGGTGTTCCTCGGTTCCCCACAGCGTGGCGGGCTGGACGCCCGCCGGCGGCGGTGCCCACTTCGACACCGTCTTGAACAACTGACCGACCATCCCGGCCGGCGTCCAGCTGGCCAGCGCGATCTTGCCGCCCGGCGCGGTGACCCGCACGAGCTCGTCCGCGGCCTGCTGGTGGTTCGGTGCGAACATCACCCCGACCGTGCTGAGCACCAGGTCGAACTCCTTGTCCGGCACCGGCAGCTGCTCGGCATCGCCCTCGAGGAACGTGACCGGCAGATGCTCGGCGGCCGCCCGGTCACGACCCTGGGCGAGCAGGTTGGCCGCGTAGTCGACACCCGTCGCGTCGGCGAAGCGTCGCGCGGCGGCCATCGCGGCGTTGCCCTGACCGCAGGCGACGTCCAGGACCTTCTGGTCCGCGCGGACGTCGGCGGCTTCGACCAGCAGCTCGGCGATGATCTGCAGCGTGTTGCCGACTCGGGGATAGTCCCCGGTCTCCCAGCCGGCGCGCTGCTTGTCCTTGATGGCCTCGAAATCGACAGCCGTGCTCGTCATGCGTTTCCCCCTACCGATGTTGGTGCGTCCCCCAGCAACGCCACCGCCCCTTGCGGCGTTGGCTCGATCCAACCAGCTGGACGTGTGATCGACCGTGTGACGGCAGAGGCGAATCCATCGTCACAGAGAGCAAGGCAGCGTTGTCAGGGGTTGATATATCGACTGACCAGCGGGTTAGGCGCACAGATTGCAACGTTGGAGCCAAAGTCTTGCCAACGTTGTCATCGCTACTTATAGTCCGAGGAACATTCCGGGCCGTAGTCAGAGCCGAGGAGCAAGTGAAATGGAGGTGGCTTCCATCACACAGGTCGGCGCGCGAGGAAGCGCCGGGTGAGGGCGCGAAAAAGCGCCGAGTGAGGAGAGTCCCGCGGGGGACTCGGAACCGAAGGGATCCACATCGTGACCGATGCGCCGCGCCCACAGTTCGAAGACGTAGCAGACGTCCTCCGCCACCAGTTGAGCCGCCAGTTGAGCAGGCGCCTGGTGGTCGGTGGCGGAACAGCCGGCCTGGCCGCCTTCCTGGCCGCCTGTTCCGGTAACGGAGGGTCGTACTCCGACAAGCCCGCCAACCAACCCGCCGCGACCAAGTCGATCCAGATCGGCAAGGCCAACATCCCGACCCCACGGGACCAGACGGTCATCGTCGGCCAGGTCGAGTACACGGTCTTCGACAGTTTCAACGGGATGATCCCGAACGGCACGCCAGGCGGCGCCGGCGTGGAGCTGAGCACCGAGCCGATGTTCTTCCTCAGCTTCGCCACGGGCAAGCTGACGCCGTGGCTGGCGACGGAGTACAAGTACAACGACAGCCACACCGAGCTGACCATGAAGTTCGACCCCAAGGCGCACTGGAACGACGGCCGGCCGCTGGGCGCGAACGACTTCAAGTTCACCGTCATGCTGCTGAAGGATCGTCCTGACCTGTTCGGCGGCGGCGGTGACTTGAAGGAGTTCGTGAAGGACGTCGAGGTGACCGACGACCACACCGCGGTGGTCAAGTTGCTCAAGCCGACGCCGCGGCTGCACTACAACTTCATCGCCGCGATCGCCGGCGCGCCGATCAACCTCATGCCCGAGCACGTGTGGAAGTCGCAGGACCCGACGAAGTACAAGGACAACCCGCCGGCCCGGTCCGGACCGTACAAGCTGAAGCAGGCGATCCGGAACCAGAAGATGTTCATCTGGGAGAAGGACCCGAACTACTGGAACAAGGACAAGCTCGACCCCAAGCCGCAGTACGTGATCTTCCAGAGCACGTCGAAGCAGCTCGACCAGGCGTCGCTGGCGTTCGAGCGCGCCGAGTTCGACGTCGGCTCGGTCGACGAGCAGCACGCCAAGCAGTTGCGCAACACCGGGTACCCGAATCTGGTCACGACCCAGTTCCACGACCCGAACCCGCGGGTGATGTGGCTGAACTGCGACCCGGCCCGGGGCGTGGTCTCGGAGCCGAAGATGCGCTCGGTGATCAACTACTGCCTGGACCGGGAGAAGATCGGCAAGTCGATCTGGCCGATCCAGGTGCCGCCGGCCCAGTACCCGTGGGCGGACTACCCGACCAACGACAAGTGGAAGAACGACGAGCTGGCGAACAAGTACAAGTTCGAGTTCAACCTGGACAAGGCGACCGAGCTGCTCGACGAGATCGCGCCGAAGAACGCCGCCGGCAAGCGCACGTACAAGGGCAAGGAGATCAACCTCGAGATCATCACGGTCTCGCCGGTCGACGGACCCGAGTACGCGATGGCGAACGTGCTGAAGTCGGACCTCGCGAAGGTCGGCGTACCGGCCACCCTGCGCAGCCTGTCCGGCAGTGTGCACGACGAGAAGTTCCAGCGCGGTGAGTACGACATCGACTCGAACTGGGCCGGCTTCGCCATCGACCCCGAGCAGCTGTACTCCGACTGGGAGAGCGGCAAGGCGCAGCCGATCGGCAAGAACGCCGCCCAGAAGAACAAGATGCGGTTCCGGAACGCCGAGTTCGACGCGGTGTCGGCGCAGCTGGCCCAACTCGACCCGGAGTCCCCGGAGGCCAAGCCGCTGCTCGACAAGGCGCTGGAGATCTACTTCCAGCAACTGCCGTTGCTGCCGGTGATCCAGACCGGCTACCCGTCGTACTTCAACACGGCGTTCTGGACCGGCTGGCCGACCGACGACGATCTGTACGAGGTGCCGCTGAACTGGTGGCCGCATTTCATCTTCGTGCTCGCCAAGATCAAGGCCACCGGGCAGAAAGGACCGGCGTGACGGCGGAAGCGCCGCCGGTCGAAGCTGTCGACAGGCCGCGGGACTCCGCACCCTCGACGGGGGTGCGGGCCCGGCTGTCGCGGCATCCGCTCGCGGCGTACGCGATCCGCCGGTTCGGGCTCTACCTGGTCGAGCTGTGGGGCGCGCTCACCATCGCGTTCTTCTTCTTCCGGCTGATGCCGGGTGACCCGATCCAGACCCTGATCCAGACCCTGCAGCAGAACTACATCTACAACCAGCAGGCCAGTGCCGAGATCATCGCCCGGTACCAGCACGAGTTCGGCCTCGACGGCAACATCTTCTCCCAGTACCTCAAGTACATGGAGAAGCTGGTCCTGCACGGCGACCTGGGGCCGTCGTTGATCAACTACCCGACGCCGGCGCAGGACGTGATCCTGCGGGCGTTGCCCTGGACCATCGGTCTGCTCGGGATCTCCGCCGTCCTGGCCTGGGTGTTCGGCATCATCATCGGCGCGATCGCCGGCTGGCGGCGCGGCAGGCTCGGATCGTCGATCGCGACCAACCTGTCCATCGCGCTGTCACACGTGCCGTACTTCTTCGTCGCGCTGATCCTGGTCTACATCTTCGCCTACTCACTCGGGATGCTCCCGGCCAGATCGGCGTACGACTCCCGGATCGAGCCCGGACTCAACCTGGACTTCATCGGCAGCGTACTGAAGTACGGCCTGTTGCCGGGGTTGTCGATCGTGATCATCGGGACCTTCAGCTGGATCCTGTCCACCCGGATGCTGATGGTGCCGGTGCTCGGCGAGGACTACCTGGTGTACGCCGAGGCCAAGGGCCTGAAGGGATGGCGGATCCTGACCCGCTACGCGCTGCGGAACTGCTACCTGCCGCAGATCACCGCGTTCGGCATCTCGCTCGGCTTCATCTTCAACGGCAACGTGCTGGTCGAGCAGCTGTTCAACTATCCGGGTCTCGGGACGACGCTCGTCACGGCGATCCAGCAGCTCGACTTCAACACGATCCTCGGGGTGACGAACATCGCGATCTTCTCGGTACTGACCGCGGTCCTGATCCTCGACCTCCTGCTCCCGTTGCTTGACCCTCGCGTCAAGTACTGGAAGTGATCGCGATGAGATTTCTGGAAGCGGTGCTGCGAACGGTCCGGCACAGCCGGCGGCTGGCGATCGGACTGATGATCCTCGGGCTGATGGTGCTGCTGGCCGTGCTCAGTCCGTTGATCGTGAAGGCGATCGGTGGCAGCACCGATCCGCTCGAGCTGGCGGCGTACGAACGCTGGCTGGTACCGGGGCCCGGCCATCTTCTCGGCACGGACCAGTTCGGCCGGGACGTGTTCGCGATGGTGGTCAGTGCACTGGCGGTGTCGCTGCAGATCGGCGCGATCGCCGGCATCATCTCGACCGTCGTCGGTGTGCTCGTGGCGTTCGTGGCCGGGTACAAGGGCGGCTGGATCGACGGGGTGCTGTCGACGTTCACCGGGATCCTGCTGGTGATCCCGACGTTCCCGTTGCTGATCGCGCTGTCGGCGTACGCCAAGAACGTCACCCTGTTCCAGGTCGGGGTGATGATCTCGATCTTCAGCTGGCCGTTCGCGGCCAAGACGATCCGTTCGCAGGTGCTCAGCCTGCGCTCGCGGCCGTACGTCGACCTGGCCCGGGTGAACAAGGCCCGGGACCTGGAGATCATCGGCACCGAACTGCTGCCGAACCTGCTGCCGTTCATCGGCGTCGGGTTCGCGTCGTCGGCGCTCGGCGCGATCTTCGGGCTGGTCGGGCTGGAGGTGATCGGTCTCGGCCCCGGTGGCGTGATCGACCTCGGCCAGATCATCTTCAACGCGATCAACACCGGCGCCCTGACCCTCGGGGCCTGGCCGATGTTCGTCGTACCGATCGTGCTGCTGACGCTGCTGTTCGCCGCGCTCAACATGATCAACATCGGGTTGGAAGAGGTCTACAACCCACGGCTGAGAGGAGTGGCCGGTGAGTGAGCAGACCGTGCTGGAGGTGTCCGGCCTCGAGGTGACGTACTCGACGAACCGCGGCGACGTGTGCGCGGTGGAAGCCCTCGACCTGTCCGTACGCCGGGGCGAGATCCTCGGGGTCGCTGGGGAGTCGGGGAGCGGCAAGAGCACGCTCGCCGTTGCGCTGCTCAGGTTGCTCAAGCCACCGGGCAAGGTGACGGCCGGCTCCGCGATCTTCCATCCGAAGGGCAGGTCGCCGGTCGACCTGCTGAAGGTGCAGGGCGAGGAACTCCGGGTACTGCGGTGGAGCGCTCTCTCCTATCTGCCGCAGGGGTCGCAGAGCTCGCTCAACCCGGTGATGCGGGTCGAGGATCAGTTCAGGGACGTCATCCTGGAGCACGCGCCAGGACGCAAGGAAGCGCTCTCCGAGCTGATCCATCGGATGCTCGCGCAGGTCGGGCTGGATCCCCGGGTGGCCCGGATGTACCCGCACGAGTTGTCGGGCGGGATGAAGCAGCGCGTGCTGATGGCGATCTGCGTCGCGCTCGAACCCGACCTGGTGATCGCCGACGAGCCGACCACCGCGCTGGACGTGACGATCCAGCGGGTGATCCTGCAGAGCCTCGCGGACCTGCGGGACGACTTCGGCGTCACGCTGATGGTCATCTCGCACGACATGGGGGTGCACGCGCAACTGGCCGACCGGGTCGCCGTGATGTACGAGGGCCGGCTGGTCGAGGTCGGGAACGTGCACCAGGTCTTCAAGGACCCGCGGCACGAGTACACGCGGCAGTTGATCGAGTCGATCCCGCGGGTCGGAAGGAGAGCGTCATGACCGACGACAAGGTGATCGAGCTCCGGGGTGTTCAGCAACGGTTCCACGCCCGCGGCACCCCGGACGGCTACCTGACCGCGGTCCAGGACGCCAGTTTCACGCTGGCGGCCGACCCGCCGCAGGTGGTCAGCCTCGTCGGTCAGAGCGGCAGCGGGAAGAGCACGATCGCCCGCAACGTGCTGGGTCTGCAGAAGCCGACCGCCGGCACGGTGACGTATGGCGGCAAGGACATCTTCAAGCTCGACCGCGCCGGGTACGACGAGTACCGCAAGAACGTGCAGCCCGTCTTCCAGGACCCGTACTCGATCTTCAACCCCTTCTACCGAGTCGATCGGGTGCTCTGGAAGGCGGTGAAGAAGTTCTCGCTCGCGTCCACCCGGGCGGCGGGGGAGGCGCTGATCGAGGAGTCGCTCAAGGCGGTCAGCCTGGATCCGGGTCGCGTGCTCGGCAGGTATCCGCACCAGTTGTCCGGCGGGCAGCGGCAGCGGATCATGCTCGCCCGGATCCACATGCTGCGCCCGGCGTTCGTGATCGCCGACGAACCGGTCTCGATGCTGGACGCCCAGATCCGCAAGATGTTCCTGGACATCCTGCTGGACTTCCAGCGCGAGCACCGGATGACGACCCTGTTCATCACCCACGACCTGTCGACCGTCTACTACCTGGGCGGCCAGGTGATGGTGATCACCAAGGGAGTTATCGTCGAACGCGGCCCGGTCTCGTCGGTGATGCACGAGCCCAGTCACCCCTACACCCGCCTGCTGCTCGACTCCATCCCCCAACCCGACCCCGCGAACCGCTGGACCACCCGCATCAAGGTCGACGAGTCACCCGACGCGGACACCATCGCGGCCGAGGCTCCGGAACCACGACCGCTGCTCTAGGTGTTCAGGGCCGGACTCCCAGGCCATCAATCGCACGACGGCCGGCCTCGTGGACGGCTGGCTGGGCGCCTGCTCGGAGGTGCCGAGCGTCGATTGATGTACTGGAAGTCCGGCTCTCGGGTCAGTCGGTGATGATCGCGGGGTCGCTGAGGCCGGGGTCGCCGGTCTCGACGTGGCCGGCGAGCCTTCGGAGGAAGGCGTCGGCGGTCACCACCACGTCGTACCAGCGGCGGCTGTGGGCGAGGTCGACGGTGTACTTCGCATGGCTGCCGGCCCGGAGCTTGAGGGTCTTGGCCTTGCCGCCGTAGGTGTTCGTGATGGTGACCGTCGTGGTGGCGTCGCCGTTGTTGGTGATCGTCAGGTCGAGGTCGCCGCTGCGGGCGTTGTGCTTGGCGGTCACCTCGAGACCGGCGACGGGCTTGCCGTGGAAGGTGCGGAGGAACCCGTTCGGGCCGTGCACGGTCAGGTCGTACAGGCCGCCGGAGTACGCGGTGTTCCAGGTGTCGGAGATCGACTTGCCGGCCTCGGTCGTGTAGGTCCAGGGGCCGTCGGAGCGGTTCCCGGAGGTGACCAGGAACTGCCCGCCGGCCGCCGTACCGGACCGGAACGTCAGGCCGAACTTGCCACCGGCAACCACCTTGCCGTCCACGGTCGGTGCGTAGGGCAACGGCCTGGTACGCCGGGCGCCGCGTTCCTGGCCCGGCACGCTCCCGACCGCGGGAGGCGTCGGCCGGTAGTCCGGGTGCCGCTCGTTGTCCGGCGGCTCGTAGGCCGACGTGTCGGGCAGGCGCTCGGGGCGGTTCTCCTCGCGGCTGAAGTCGAAGGCCGACGTCAGGTCACCGCAGACCGCGCGGCGCCAGGGCGAGATGTTCGGCTCGTGTACGCCGAACCGGCGCTCCATGAACCGGATGATCGAGGTGTGGTCGAAGACCTCGGAGCAGGTGTAGCCACCCGTGCTCCACGGCGAGACCACCAGCATCGGCACCCGCGGACCGAGGCCGTACGGCCCGGCGGCGTACCGCGGTCCACCCGGGTAGAGGTCGGGGGCGACGTCGGTCGTGGACAGCCCCTGTGCCGCCGACGACGGCGGGTACGGCGGTACGACGTGGTCGAAGAAGCCGTCGTTCTCGTCGTAGGTGATGAAGAAGGCGGTCTTGCTCCAGACGTCCGGGTCCGACGTGAGCGCGTCGAGCACCTGCGAGATGTACCAGGCGCCGTAGTTCGACGGGAAGTTCGAGTGCTCGGTGAACGCCTCGGGCGCCGCGATCCAGGAGATCTGCGGGAGGTTGCCGCTCTTGACATCCGCGCGGAGGTGGTCGAACAGGCCGTCACCGGCCTTCGCGTTCGTGCCGGTCCGGGCCTTGTCGTAGAGCGGGTTGCCGGGGGAGGCGTTGCGGTACTGGTTGAAGTACAGCAGCGAGTTGTCGCCGTAGTTCCCGCGGTACGCGTCCTCGATCCAGCCCCAGCTCCCGTCGGCGTTCAGGCCGTCGCCGATGTCCTGGTAGATCTTCCAGGACACCCCGGCCTGCTCGAGCCGCTCCGGGTAGGTGGTCCAGCCGTAGCCGAGTTCGTCGTTGCCGAGCACCGGGCCGCCGCCCGTGCCGTCGTTGCCGGTGTACCCGGTCCACATGTAGTACCGGTTCGGGTCGGTGGCGCCGATGAAGGAGCAGTGGTACGAGTCGCAGATGGTGAACTTGTCCGCCAGCGCGTAGTGGAAGGGGATGTCGTCACGGGTGAGGTAGGCCATCGTCGGCGCGGTCTTGGCCGGCACCCACTGGTCGTACTTGCCGCTGTTGATCGCCTGGTGACCGTCCGGCCAGCTGTGCGCGAGGCCCTGCAGGAACTGCATGCCGAGATCGTCGGCCTCGGGGTGGAAGGGCAGAACCTCCTTGCCGCCGCCGGTCTGGTGGAAGACCGACTTGCCGCTCGGCAGCGTCACCGGCCGCGGGTCGCCGAAACCGCGGACCCCCTTGAGCGAACCGAAGTAGTGGTCGAAGGACCGGTTTTCCTGCATCAGAACGACGATGTGCTCGACGTCCTTGATGTTCCCGTGGCGTCGATGGGCCGGGATCGCGGCAGCTTGCTCGATGCTGTTCGACATCGCTGCGAAGGCCGCGGTACCACCGGCCAGCTGGAGGAACCTCCGGCGATTGAGCTCTGGCATGACTGGGTCTCCTCATCGGGGCGGACGGGTGGAGCGTTCAACACCAGCACTGCATCGCAGGCACCCTAACCGGAACACCCGATGGACGGATCATGAAGTTTCATGTTCACTACCCCCGACCTCCAAGCCGTACTGCGCGATGCTGTCCAGTCGTCCTCAGCTCGGAGGTGACCGCGTGTTGTCGGGGTCCGGCATCGGCGGCACACTCGGAAAGGGGGTCGCCGGTTTGTCCGGCGGTGGGAGGACACGATGGCCGAGCAGGCGCCGGCTGGGGGCGCCGTCACCGCAGTGGAGCACGAGCGGCTCCAACGGGATTTCACGGCCTTGACCGACCAGTTCGCCGCCGCCAACGAGGTGCTGTCCGCGATCGGCCGGTCGGCCGGTGACCCTGACAGACTACTGACCACCATCGTCGATAGCGCCCGCCGCTTGTGCCGATCGCAGGCCGCCCACCTCTACCTCCTCGAGAACGGCGTCTACCGGTTGATCAAGGGGGTCGGGCTGTCCGAGGAGTCGATCCGCTTCATCACCGAGCATCCGATGCCGATCGATCGCCAGACTCTGATCGGCCGCGTCGGCCTGGACCACACCACTCAGCAGATCGCCGACGTCCTCGCCGACCCCGACTTCGGCCGCCAGGACCTCCAACGGGTCGCCGGCTTCCGCACCACGATGGGCGCACCGATGCTGGTCGACGACGAGGTCGTCGGCGCCCTGACCGTCTGGCGCAACGAGGTCAACCCCTTCGATGACCGCGAGCAGGCCATTGTCACCGCCTTCGCCGGCCAGGCAGCGATGGCAGTCAACGGCGTGAAGCTGGTCCGTCAGCTCGAGGCCCGGGGTGCTGAGCTGTCGCGAAGGGTCGGGGAATTGGAGGCGCTCCGTGAGGTCGGCGAGGCGGTCAACTCCAGCCTCGACGTCGCCAACGTGCTCTCGACCATCGCCAAGCACGCGGTCAGGCTGTCTGCGACCGACGGTGGTTCGATCATGGAGTACGCCGAGGACGAGCGTTGCTTCCTGGTGCGTGGTGTCTACCGGACCGAGCCGAGCGTGGTCGAGCGTCTTCGGTCCACTCGGATCCACCTCGACGAGACGCTCGTCGGCCGGGCCGCCAAGCTCGGACGACCACTGGTGCTCGAAGACCTCAGCGCGGCCGACCTCGATCCACATCTCCAGGTTCTCTACGACGCCGGCTGGCGGTCTGTCGTCGCCGTACCGATGCTCCGAGAGGGGCAGATCGTCGGCGCCCTGGTGGTACGGCGTAAGCAGCCCGGCGAGTTCTCCGAGGAGTCGCTCGTCCTGCTGGAGATGTTCGCCGATCAGTCGGCGCTCGCCCTGCTCAACGCGCAGCTGTACCGCGAGCTGGAGGAGCGCAGCGCGGAGCTCGAGGTGGCCAGCCGTCACAAGTCGGAGTTCCTGGCGAGCATGTCCCACGAGCTGCGGACGCCGCTGAACGCGGTACTCGGCTTCTCCGAGGTGCTGCTGGAGCAGATGTTCGGCGAGGTCAACGAACGCCAGGAGGAATACCTGCGCGACATTCACAGCTCAGGCAAGCACCTGCTGGAACTGCTGAACGAGATCCTCGACCTGTCGAAGGTCGAGGCAGGGCGGATGGAACTGGCGTACTCGACCTTCGAACTGCACGCGCTGCTGGACAACACGGCCTCGATGCTGCGCGAGCGAGCGGCCTTGCACGGGATCGACGTCCGCGTGGAGGTCGGTACCGACGTCGGGCTCGTGTACGCGGACGAGCTTCGGCTGAAGCAGGTGGTGCTGAATCTGATGACGAACGCGGTGAAGTTCACCAGGGACGGCGGCTCGGTGGTGGTCCGTGCATCCCGAACCGGTTCCGAGATCGAGATCACCGTCACCGACACGGGGATCGGCGTACCGCTGGAGGACCGCGAGCGGATCTTCGAGTCGTTCCAGCAGGGCGGTCGGGGACCGTCGCAGGAGGAGGGCACGGGGCTCGGCCTGACTCTGTCCCGCCGCATTGTCGAGCTGCTCGGCGGCAAGATGTGGCTGGAGAGCGAGGTCGGCATCGGAAGCACCTTCGGGTTCTCGCTGCGAAGCCGCGAGGTCGTGGACCGGCCAGGCCCGACGCGTCAACCGGTCGGGGATGTCGTCGTGATCGAGGACGACCGGCCGTCGTTGGACCTGATGACGGCCTACTTGGCCGGTGCCGACCTCCAAGTCACTACGGCCGGGGATGGTCAGACCGGTCTCGACGCGGTTCGCCGGGTACGTCCGGCGGCTGTACTGCTGGACATCCGGCTGCCGGGCATCGACGGCTGGGCGGTGCTTCAGGCACTGAAGACCGAGCCCGAGACAAGGAGAATCCCGGTGATCGTAGTGTCGATCGTCGACGAGCAAGCTCGCGGTGCCGCGCTGGGAGCGGCCGCCTACCTGGTCAAACCGGTCAGCCGCGACGCGTTGCTGAACGCCCTCGTAGCCACGGGCGTCCTGGGCTCGGCCGAACCCGGGATCGAGGGGCCGCCGTCATGAGTCCCGGCCGGATTCTGGTGGTCGAGGACAACCCCAAGAACCTCAAGCTGGTCAGAGACGTGCTGCAGTACTCCGGGTACGAGGTGCTCGAGGCGACCTCAGGCGAGGAGGGGGTACGGCTGGCCGTGGAGGAGTCGCCTGACCTGATCCTGATGGATCTGCAACTCCCTGGGATCGACGGCGTCGAGGCGCTCCGGCAGATCAGGGCGAGCGACAGGACCCGCGGCGTACCCGTGGTCGCGGTGACGGCGTTCGCGATGGACCACGACCGCGAGCGCGCCTTCGACTCCGGCTTCTCCGGCTACGTCGAGAAGCCGATCAGTGTGCGTCGCCTTCCTCAGCAGATTCGCGATTTTCTCAGGCTCGGAGGCGTGACATGACCACTGCCAACTCCACGGTGCTCGTGGTCGACGACCAACCGCCCAACGTCCGGCTGCTCGAGGCGATCCTCGCCCCACGCGGGTACGACGTACGGACGGCGTCGTCGGGCGACGAGGCGCTGCGGAAGATCGCCGCGGACGACATCGACCTGGTCCTGCTCGACATCGTGATGCCGGGGATGGACGGATACGAGGTCTGCCGGCGGATCCGGGAGCAGGTTGACACCGCCTATCTGCCCGTCGTGATGGTGACCGCCAGCGGGGACGAGCAGAAGGTGAAGGCACTCGAAGCCGGAGCGGACGACTTTCTGACCAAGCCGGTCAACCAGAGCGAGTTGCTGGCACGGGTCGCCTCGCTGGCCCGGATCAAGCGCTACCAGGACACCATCAAGCGGCAGGCCGGGGAGTTGGCGGAGTGGAACCAGGAGTTGGAGTCTCGGGTCGAGACCCAGGTGACTCAGCTGCAGCGGATGAGCCGGCTGCGGCGGTTCCTCTCGCCGCAACTGGCCGAGCTGATCGTGGACTCCGGCGACGAGTCGTTCCTCGAGAGCCACCGGCGCGAGATCGTGGTCGTCTTCTGCGACCTGCGTGGCTTCACCACGTTCGCCGAGGCGAGTGAGCCGGAAGAGGTGATGGGCGTGCTGAAGGAGTACCACCAGGCGCTCGGCGACCTGATCTTCCGGTTCGAGGGCACCCTGGAGCGGTTCGCCGGCGATGGCCTGATGGTGTTCTTCAACGACCCGGTGCGTTGCGAGGACGGACCGCTGCGTGCCATCCGGATGAGCGTGGCGATGCGGACCCGGGTACGCGGGTTGGCGGAAGCCTGGCGCCGGCGCGGGCATGATCTGGGGCTGGGGATCGGGATCGCCCAGGGCTACGCCACCCTCGGCAAGATCGGCTTCGACAGCCGGCTCGACTACGCCGCGATCGGGAGCGTGACGAACCTCGCGGCCCGGCTGTGCGCCGATGCGGACCCGTGGCAGATCCTGGTGACCGAGCGGGTCTACTCAGCGGCGGGCGACCTGGTCGTCGGCGAGGACAGCGGCAACCGCGAGGTGCGTGGCTTCAGCCGGACCGTTCATGCCTTCAGCGTCAGGGGCATCGACAGTGCCAGGACCGTGTCATGACCGGCGACTTGTGGACCGCGGAGCCGGCCGCCGCGGTCACGCTTTCCGCACTCAGCGAGCAGGATCGTTACCGGTACTTCGACCGCCTGCAGGCGCGGATGGCCTCGGTGTGGGACGTGATGAAGCTCAACTACGAGGACGAGTCGGTCGTCATCATCCCGTCGATCTCACTGGACAAGGCGGAGACGGTCGGGACCGGGACGATCATGGAGGCCTATGAGGAGAGGTTCCTCTTCTTACTCATGCTGCTGCGTGAACCGCGGCTGCGGATGGTCTACGTGACCTCGATGCCGGTCGCTGCGGAGATCGTCGAGTACTACCTCAGCCTGCTGCCCGGAGTGATCCCAAGTCACGCACGAGCGCGGCTGTCGCTGATCGCGGTGAACGACGCCTCGCCGGTCCCGCTGAGCGAGAAGCTGCTGGACCGGCCCCGGCTGATGCAGCGCATCAGGGCGCTCATCCCGAATCCCGCGCGTTCCCATCTGGTGCCCTACAACACCACCGAGCTGGAGCGTGACGTGGCGCTGAGCCTCGGTATTCCGATGTACGGCGCGGATCCGCGGCTGGCGGATCTCGGGTCCAAGTCCGGGTGCCGCCGGTTGTTCGCCGAGGTCGGTGTGCCTCATCCGCTGGGCGCGGAGAATCTGCGCACTCTCGATGACATCGCGGACGCCTTGGTACGGATGCGGGCCGACCGGCCGTCGATGGACAGCGCGATCGTGAAGCTCAACGAAGGCGTCTCCGGGGAAGGGAACGCGGTGGTCCGGCTGAACGGGCTGCCTGCGCCGGGCTCGACGGATGAGCGGGCCGAGGTGATGAAGCGGCTGCAGGCGATGGAGCTGGAGTCGCAGACCACCCCACTCGAGGCCTACCTCGCCAAGTTCGCCGAGAACGGCGGAATCGTGGAAGAACGCATCGTGGGGGAGGAACTCCGCAGCCCGAGCGTTCAGCTGCGCGTTCTGCCGTCCGGCGAGGTCGAGCTCTTGTCCACCCATGACCAGTTGCTCGGCGGCGCCAGCGGGCAGAGCTACCTGGGCTGCGTGTTCCCCGCGGCCGCCGAGTACGCGCGCTTGATCACCGAGCACGCCGAGGCGATCGGGCAACGCGTCGCCCGCGAAGGCGCGCTCGGCCGGTTCGCGGTGGACTTCGTCGTAGTACGGGGCTCCGGCGGCGTGTGGACGCCGTACGCGATCGAGCTCAATCTGCGCAAGGGTGGCACAACGCATCCGTTCCTCACCCTGCAGTTCCTGACCGATGGCCGATACGACCCCGTTA
The DNA here is from genome assembly GCF_042657745.1 of Kribbella qitaiheensis. GTDB lineage: Bacteria > Actinomycetota > Actinomycetes > Propionibacteriales > Kribbellaceae > Kribbella > Kribbella qitaiheensis. The sequence continues at coordinate 26,759 of NZ_JBHSKE010000080.1, forward strand.
CCGCGCTCTTCATGACGCCGGGGGGACACGAGAAACACCTGGTGGCCACCGACCATCTCGAGTCCGACCTGTTACGGGGGCTGGTGCCGGCCGATCTGTTCGACATCGTCGCGCGGCATCGGCTGCATTTCGACCAGTCGCGCCAGGTGGGCATCGTCTTCCACATGATCAGCTGCCTGACCGAACTCGGCCGGGTCGGCCTGACGGCCGTGGGCGACACCCCGGCTGACGCGGATCGTCGCTACCGTGATGCCTCACGCATTCTTCTGGACGAGGCCCGCCTGGCCTTCGACGAACGTCCCCTACCGGTCTGAGAGGCTCGATGCAGCGAGTCTGGTACGTCGCCTACGGGTCGAACCTGGCACTCGAGCGGTTTCGTTGTTACCTCGCGGGCGGCCGTCCCGCGGGTGGGAGGCGGGAGTATCCCGGTTGCCGCGACAAGCGAGACCCCGAGCGGGTGGTGAGTCTCGACGTACCGGGTGGGCTGATGTTCGCGGGCGAGTCGCGGGCGTGGGGTGGCGGAATGGCCTTCTACGACGTGAAGGGCGCCGGGCTGGTCGCCTGCAGGGCATATCTGCTGAGTGGGGAGCAGCTGGGGGATGTGGCCGCGCAGGAGATGCGGCGGGAACCAGGCGGGGAGTTCGCGCGGGACCTAGCCGGGTTGCTGGGTGACGTCGAGTCAGTTCACACGATGGGCCCGGGCCGGTACGAGACGGTTGCGCGGCTGGGGACTCGGGACGGCTTACCGATGTTCACCGTGACCCACGGCGACGTGTCCGAGTTGGAGCCGGCCGCCCCGAGCGCGACGTACGTGGGCTGGATCGCCACCGGGCTACGCGAGGCCCACGGCTGGTCCTCAACCCAGATCGCCGACTACTTGCTGGCAGCACCAGGAGTGAGCAAGACCTGGACCAGAGACGAACTCACGACCCTGGCCGGAGAGGACTGACAGGCCGGGTTGCGACGAGAAGGAAGTCGTACTGCGCCGACCGGGGATAAACCGGTCGGCGCAGTACCTCAAGAGCGGGCATGCAGTTCTACAACAGCAGGCATGCAGCCCGTTCTTCGAACTCGACCCATCAGCAGCAAACGAATTTCGACTACTTCGCGATGGCGACGCAGGTGGTGGTGGACTTCTTGGTGGGGTCGCTTTCGGAGGTGGCGGTGAGGGTTACTCGGGCTACCTTCGCGGCCTCGGGGGTGGCTTTGGCCTGGACCGGGATCTTGATGGTCGAGCCTGCCTTGGCGGTGGCCAGGGCGTTCGGGAGGGCGACCGACCAGCCACGGCCGTCGATCTTGGCCGCGACGCGGTAGACGTCACCGTTCAGGTACTGCGTGACGTCCTCCGGGTGGCCGCCTGCGGGGGCGGTCTTCCCAGTGTTGGTGAGCGGGAAGGCGCAGGTGGAGACGCCGTCACCACCGGGCAGGCCGACGGTTGGCAGCATCCGGACGCCGCGCTTCTGGGGCCCGGCTCCGTCGAGGGACCGGACCGCCACCGTGTACGAAAGAACGCCGACCTTGTCGCGGCGCACGTTCGTCACGTAGAAATGCAGCCTGTTCGCCGCGTCGACGTACTCGAACTCGCTGCCGGAGTTGGTGCCGGCGTGGAAAAGCGCGTCCGACAGTTGGCGGTAGTCGCCGACCGTGATCGGGACCTCGGTGCCGTCGGGCAGCACGTAGTCGGTCATCCCGATGTCCTGCGGGTTCGCGTCGATGACCCACTCGAAGGGTGCCTGGTCCTGGTTCTTGGTCTTGGCCAGCAGGACGCCGGAGTCCGGAGTGAACGAGTCGGTGCCGACCCGGTCGACGACCTCGAGCGTGTAGTTGTTGTAACCGCCGCCGTCGCAAAGTGGGTCTGTGGTGGTGTTGCAGGCCGGGGACAGATCACCTGTGCCGAGCACGATGTTGATGCCCGACAGGCCGTTCGGCCCGGGCTGGTTCACCCGCGCGGTCACGTCGGCTATCACCACACCGGACTCGGCGAGGCCCTCGCGCGACAGCCGGAGTACGTTCTGCTCGTCGACCATCTGCAGCTTGATCTTGTTGCGCAGCATGTGTTGCGCGCCCATCGAGGCGCCACCCGTCGCCGGGATCATCCAGCGACTGTGTGGACCACCCGGGCCGTTGAACGTACCGCGGCTGAGCATCTCCCAGATCCCGCTGTACGCGCGGCGGGGCGGTACGCCGTACGGGTTGTTGTAGTTGTCGCCGATGCCGAGCACGTGGCTCAGTTCGTGCGCGAAGACCGACATGCCGGAACTCTCGGCCTGCGTGGTCGAACCGCCGCCGGCGTTCGGCCAGAGGGTCGAACCCGACGCCCAGGAGGTCCACTCGACGTACCGGGTGCGGGTCCAGTTCGGCAGGGCCGGGTCCGGCGGGCCGAAGGTGTCGGAGACGTCCTCCTTGGTCGGGAACTTCATCGGCCCGAACTCCTGCCAGGTGGACGATTCGTCCTGGCCGGCGCTCAGGTAGAAGACGAAGTCGAACCCGGCGGGCACCTCCGCTCCGACGTCGGCGACCCAGGCGGCTCGTGCGTCGGTGCGCAGGTTCTTGTTGCAGGAGTCGCCGGCCGGGCAGCCGGTGCCGGCCTGGAACTCCATCGCGTACTCGTACGACTTGCCGGGCATCTGGTAGGCGCCGAACGAGGTGAGGTCGACGCCGTACCGGCCGCCGGAGTCCTCCATCCAGTACTCGTGGATGGTGTGGCCGCGGTTCAGCGCGCCGGGCTTGTTCAGGAAGTCGCGGTAGAAGTCGGCGACCTGGTCCCGCGGTACTCCGTTGGCCTCGGCGCTCGGGTTGCCGAACGGGGTGGAGCCCTTCGGCTGGGTGATCACGAACGGCTGGTTCGCGTAGTCGACCAGCACGAGCGCGCCCTTGAAGGTCCGGACCGAGCCCTTCTTCGAGGGGTCGGCCCAGTTGGTTCCAGGAGGCTTCTTGTAGTCGGCCCACGTCATGTGGTCCGGATTGACCCAGTTCTGCGGGTCGATGGGCGCGCCGAAGCCGGGCTGGGCGAGCCGGTTCGCGATGAGCGGGGACGACTGCTGCCACGGCTGGGTCTGCGGCCAATGGTCGTACTGCCACGGGTTGGCCGGGTCGGGCTGGGCGGAGGCCGGCGCCGGATCGGCGGCGGCCGTGATCGGGGCGGGAGCGGCGAGTGCGACTCCGGCGATGGCGGCTGAACCCAGTACTGCGGCCAGCCTCAGGGCAAGGCGGGACTTCCGTTGAACGGGCACGGGCGGTATCCGATCGACGATGGGCGGACTTTCGTGCCCCCCAGCATGCCCCTCCGGTCAGCCGTGAAGCGACGGTTTTCCCCTGTCCGCTTCTGGCCACTACCGGCCAACGCCTGTCATCACCGCGCTGGACGAGGCAGTAAGAAAATTCCTGAGGTTGACGCAGGGTGGTGCATATATCACGGAGCGAGAGTACAACTGAAAGGACATGGGTCGATCCGCCCTGAGACCTAGGAGGAATTGTCATGGCTGGAGTGAACGGCGAGGTTTCGTGGTTCTGTTGCGGTAATTCGTGGGGCCCGTGCGGCAGCACGGGAAGAGGTGCCTGTGGCACCTGTCATTCAGGCAACTTCCAGCACGCGTGGCCGAACACGTCGGACGCGTGCTACTCGATCACCAGGCCGGACCGCTGTGGGGTCACCGCGATGTCGCGGCGGACCTGCGGGTTCCGGCACTCGACCACCAACCTGTGCAACGGCGCCCGGGTGGTCACCTCGATCGCGGACTGCGGTCCGCAGACGGATCTGTTCTGCGGCGAGCGGGCCTGCTGCGGCGGCACCTGCGCGTCGAACCGGATCATCGATCTGACGCCCGCGGCCTTCAGCGCGATCGCGAGCCTGAACGCCGGTCTGATCCCGTGCTCGGTCAACGTGGGTTGAGGGGAGTGACGGAGATGACTGGAACGATCGGACGTCGCACTCTGCTCACCAGCGCGGTGCTCGGCACCAGCGCAACGCTCGTCGGCGCGACCGCGATGGGCTCGCTTGCCCCCGAAACGGCCTTCGCCGCAAGGGCGCAACTGCCCGAGCCCGGCCAGCCGGATCCGAACTTCGCCGAAGGTCGCGTCGTCAGCCGCGACGGCAGTGTGGTGATGGCGTCCGGCTCGGACGGCCGCCTGCACCGGATCCAGCTCACCGGCGGGACCAGCGTCTGGAAGCTGCGGCCCACCACGGTCGACCAGGTGCTCGTCGGCGACGGCCTGTACGCCCGCGGCGTGCTGATGCCCGGCGGTCTGCTCGCCGCCGAGTCGGTCTGGGTGAACATCGTCAACCTCAAGGTGCACATCACCGCGATCGGCAAGAACGTGCTGCACCTGGACCACAACGGCCAGAAGGTGGTCGGCCACGTGGTGCCCGGTACCAGCGCGGCCGTCTACAACGGAACCGCGGCGATCTCGGACCTGTCGATGCTGAAGGTCGGCAAGCACGCCCAGGTGATCGGTGCCTGGCGCCCGGACACCAACGAGGTCGATCTCGCCACCATCTACGCGGCCGCCTGACCGGGGATTCGCAGATGCTGGGACAACTCGCGGCCGTCCAGCCGCTGGTGATCGGCCTGCTGCTGGCGTGGTCGTCGTACGGGAAACTCCATGGGCCGCACGTCGCCGCCAAGGCACGGCGTACGGCTCTGTCGAACCTGGTCGGCGATCGGTACGCCGCTCCGGCGTACCGCGCGGTCGGCGGAATCGAACTGGTGATCGCCGTGGCCTTGCTGCTGCCGCCTGTGTGGATGGTGGAAGCGCTGGCCGCGGTGGCACTCGCGGCGGGCTTCGTCGGCTATGTCGTTTATGCGCGCGTGGTCGTGCCCGAGTCGTCGTGCGGTTGCATGGGTTCGGCCGCTACGCCCGTGAGGTGGAGAGCCATCGCCCGAGCCGGGGTGCTGCTTGCCGCGGCGCTGGTGGCGCTCACTGCTGACATCGGCTGGTGGTCCGTTGAGCCGTGGTCGATCGCGCTGGTGGTCGTCGAGGGGATGGTGTTCGTCGGCTTGTCGGCCGAGCTGGACCGGTACTGGCTGATGCCGCTGCGACGCCTGCGCGTCCGGCTCACGCATCCGCTGGCCGGCACGGCGTCGTACGACGTACCGCTGGCGGCGACGCAGCAGCAGTTGCTGCGGAGCACCGCCTACCAGTCCGTCAACCCGTTCCTGCGATCGGACATCCGCGATCACTGGGACGAAGGCGACTGGCGCTTCGTCAGCTACACCGCGGCATATGGCGAACGCCCGGCGACGGCGGTCTTCGCAGTACCGAGGCTGAGGTACGAACCCGACGAGGTACGAGTCGCGATCGTCGACGAGTTGTCGGGGGAGACCCTCTACCGCCCGGCAACTCCGCTCGCATTGGTCGACTGAGACCTGTGGGGCCGGCCGCCCGCGCGGTCGGCCCTACGCGTGGAAGTCCTTGGCAGGGGAGACGTCGGCGAACCAGGACTCGGTCTCCTCCGGGGACAGCACCCGCTCGAGTGTCAGGGACCCGCGCATGCCGGGGAAGAACCGCCCCGCGTCCCAGCCGCGGCTGTACGGAGGTTTGTCCAGTACTACGAGCCGGGTGCCCCGGACGGGGGTGATGTCGCTAGGTGTGCCCTCGTTCCAGATCCAGGTCCCGTCGGCGGCGACCAGGTTGAAGGCGCCAGTCGTCTGGGTGAACCCGGGCGCGTCGCGGCAGACAGCAACAGCTTGCGCGCTGGGCGCGTCGCCCGGCACGTAACCTCGGCCGACCAGTTCACCGGCCAGCAGAGTCTGGGATCCCCGGGGTCGGAAGGTGGCTGAGGGTGAGATGAGTGTATACAGTATGTACCGTAGCGGTTAGCCTGTTCGCTTGCGCACTGTCGTAGAGAACGGAGGACTCGTCCCCCATGTACGCAGTCACCAACCCGGCGACGGGTGAACTCATCGAGCAGATCGAGAACGCGACCGACGAGGAGGTCCGCGCCGCGATCGATCGCGTGCACCGCGGCTACGACTCCTGGCGGCGTCGCACGGTCGCCGACCGCGCGAAGGTCGTCTCCCGGGCGGCCGAGCTGTTCGCCGAACGGGCCGACGAACTGGCCGCCATCATGACCCTGGAGATGGGCAAACGGATCAATGAGGGCCGCGGTGAGATCGGCATCGTGGTCGACATCTTCAACTACTACGCGGACAACGGCCCGGACCTGCTGGCCGACGAGCCGATGACGATCAAGGGCGGCGAGGCGGTCATCACCAAGGGCCCGATCGGCCCGCTGCTGGGCGTCATGCCCTGGAACTTCCCGATCTACCAGGTGGCCCGTTTCGTCGCGCCGAACCTGGTGCTGGGCAACACGATCCTGCTGAAGCACGCCTCGATCTGCCCGCGTTCGGCCGTCGCGATCGAGTCCGTACTGCGGGACGCCGGCGTACCGGACGACGTGTACGTGAACACGTTCGCGTCCTCGTCGCAGATCCCGGCGATCCTGGCCGACCTGCGGATCCAGGGCGTCTCCCTGACCGGCAGCGAGCAGGCGGGCATCTCCGTCGCCGCCGAGGCCGGCCGGAACCTCAAGAAGACCGTGCTCGAGCTGGGCGGGTCCGACCCGCTGATCGTGCTCGACACCGACGACCTGGACGAGACCGTCAAGGCGACGGCGACCGCGCGGATGCGCAACTGCGGCCAGTCCTGCAACGCGCCGAAGCGGATGATCGTGCTGGCCGACCTCTACGACGAGTTCGTCGATCGGCTGACCAAACGCGTGGCGGACTTCTACCTGCCCGGCGACCCGGCGGACCCCGAGACGAAGCTGCCGCCGCTCGCCTCCATCGCGGCGGCCGACGAGGTGGCCGCGCAGGTCGAGAAGGCCGTCGAACAAGGCGCCACCCTGCGCACCGGCGGCCGCCGGATCGGCCCCGGCGCCTTCCTCGAAGCCACCGTGCTGACGGACGTGACGCCGGAGATGGACGCGTACTACGATGAGATCTTCGGCCCGGTCGCGATCGTCTTCCGGGCGGAGACCGAGGAGCAGGCGATCGCCATCGCGAACGACAGCCCCTTCGGCCTCGGCGCCAGCGTCTTCGGCACCGACCGGGAACGCTCCAGCCGGGTCGCCCGCCAGATCGAGGCCGGCATGGTCTACCTCAACAGCGCCGGCGGCTCGCAGGCAGACCTCCCCTTCGGCGGCATCAAGCGCTCCGGCATGGGCCGCGAACTCGGCCCGGCCGGCATCGAGGAGTTCATGAACAAGAAGTCCATCCGGCTCTGACCGGCCCCTGGTACGGAGCCCGGCCGCGGGCTCAGTACCAGCGGGAAGGAATCCGGCGGTTGTGTTGCTGATCGTTGGTGGACCATTCAACGACCCGCGGGAGACCCCTGATGACCAAGCAAGCCGACCAGACCATCCAGGTACTGCGTGCCGGGCACGACGACCTCGACAGGCTGGTGGCGAAGTTCCGGGCGGAGGACCTCACTCGTGGGTCCGCCGCGTCGGAGTGGACGGTGGCGCAGGTCCTGAGTCACCTGGGCAGCGGCGCCGAGATCCACCTCGCCACCCTCGAGGGCGCGCTCGCCGGCACCGGCGCACCGGGCGGCGACTTCAACAAGGCGACCTGGGCTCGCTGGGACGCGATGTCGCCTGGGGAGCAGGCGGCCGGCTTCCGCGCTGCCAACGAGAAGCTGCTGCAGTTCTACGAGGGCCTGGACGAGCGTCAGCACAAGGACCTTCGGATCGACTTCGGCTTCCTGCCCGAGCCGGTTGACGTCGACACTGCCGCCCGGATGCGGCTCAGCGAGTTCACCTTGCACAGTTGGGATGTACGCGTCGCTTTCGACCCGGCCGCGGTGCTCGCCCCGGACGCGACGGAGGCATTGCTCGACGGCATCGGTCAGACGCTCGCCTGGGTCGGCAAGGCTGACCAGCTCGACGGCGCCGTCCGGATCGCCGTGAACACCGTCGAACCGGACCGGGCTTTCGGTCTGCTCATCGACGACACCGTCCGCCTGGCCGAGGTGCCGCAGCCCGCGGACGCCGTACTCACGGCACCGGCCGAGTACTTCGTTCGCCTGGTCACCGGCCGGCACGCGGCGCAGTACACGCCGGCCGCGGTGGAGTTCACCAGCGAGCGGCTGACCCTGGACGACCTGCGCAAGGTCTTCCCCGGCTTCTGACCGCGACGACCCGGTACGCCGCTACGGCGTACCGGGGATCCCGTCCGCGGCTGCCGGCGCGCAGTATTCGGTGTCAGTAGCCGGTGGGTGGGCGGGGGCTGTAGGAGTCCTCGAGGGCGGTGATCTCGTCAGGAGTGAGGTCGAGGTCGAGGGCGGCGACGGCGTCCGGCAGGTGGTTGGGCTTGGTCGGGCCGACGATCGGCGCGGTCACGACGGGGTTCTTCAGCACCCAGGCGAGGGCGACGTGCGCCATCGGGACGCCACGGGCCTCGGCGATGCGCTGGACGGCATTGGCGATCGGCTGGTCGTTGGCGGCGAAGAAGCGCTGACCGACGGGATCGGTGTCGGCGCGGTGGGTCTGGGTGCCCCACGGGCGGGCGAGCCGGCCCTTGGCGAGCGGGCTCCACGGGATGCTCCCCACGCCCTGGTCGGCGAGCAGCCCGAACATCTCGCGCTCCTCCTCGCGCTGCATCAGGCTGTACTGGTTCTGCATGGAGACGAAGCGGGTCCAGCCATGCAGGTCGGCGGTGTACTGGAGCTTGGAGAACTGCCAGGCCCACATCGACGAGGCGCCGAGGTACCGGGCCTTGCCGGCCTTGACGACGTCGTGCAGAGCCTCCATCGTCTCCTCGACCGGCGTCTCGGGGTCGAAGCGGTGGATCTGGTAGAGGTCGACGTAGTCGGTCCCGAGCCGCGAGAGCGAGGCGTCGATGTTCTCCATGATGGCCTTGCGCGACAGTCCCGAACCGCCCGGCCCGTCGTGCATCCTGAAGTACACCTTGGTCGCCAGCACGATGTCGTCGCGCTTGGTGTACTTGCCGATCGCCCGCCCGACGATCTCCTCGGAACTCCCGAACCCGTACACGTTGGCCGTGTCCCAGAAGTTGATCCCGAGCTCGACCGCCTGCCGGAAGATCGGCTCGGCCGCCGCGTCGTCGAGCGCCCACTCGCTGAACCCTCGCGACGTGTCCCCGAAACTCATACAACCCAGCGCGATCCGGCTGACCTTCAGCCCCGACCTGCCAAGACGTACATACTCCATCAGTAACTCCCGTGTCGCGTGGTCGGAAAGAAACAACATTTCAGTCGCGGGGCACAAGCCGCAGCGTCCCGGCGGCAGCCCGGTCTCCCACAACGGTACCGACGATCTGAGGCCCGTAGCGGTCGTACTTCGTGTGGTAGGCCGCATCGATCGCTGGATGAACCTGGCTCCCGGCCTCGGCGAACGTCACCCCGCGTTCGAACCGACCCGCGCGGATCCGGCCCGCTCCGCTCGCCTTGGCCCGGCGGTACCAGGGATTGTCGGTGCCGTAGGCGGATCGCACGTACAGCTCGTCCCCGACCCGGACGAGCCAGATGGTGACGTAGGGGCGAACTGTCCCGTCCGGTCGCTCGGAACTGACCTGTACCTCCGTCGAACCACCGATGCGCTGAAGCTCCTCAGTTGTCCAGGCTCTGGTCATTGGTCGGGATCGTCCTCGGGTGAGAACAGTTCCTTGGCGAGGACGATGGCGGACATGGCCTTGGGCCAGCCGGCGTAGAAGGCCAGGTGGATGATGACCTCCTTGAGCTCGGTCTCGGTGAGGCCGTTGTCCTTGGCCCGGGTCAGGTGGCCGCGGAGTTGCTCGGTGTTGCCGCCGGTGATGAGGCTGGCGACGGTGATGAGACTCCGGTCCCGCGGTGACAGCTCGGGCCGGGCCCAGACGTCCCCGAAGAGCGTGTCGTCGGTGAGGGAGACGAGCTTCGGTGCGAAGTCGCCGATGAGCTTCTGGGCCGGGGTCATTTGATCATCACCTTCAGGGCTTGGCGGGTATCCATGGCCTCGTACGCGGCCGGGGTGTCTTCGAGGGAGACAGTTCGGTCGAAGACCTTGCCGGGGTTGACCTTGCCGTCGAGGACGCCAGGCAGCAGGCGCTCGATGTAGGCACGGGCCGGCGCCGGTCCACCGGTGAGCGTGATGTTCTGGCCGAACAGGCTGCCGAAGCCGACCGGCGCCTCGTCGTACTGCGGTACGCCGACCCGGCTGATCACGCCGCCCGGGCGGATCACCCCGAGAGCCTGTTCGTAAGCAGGCATGTGACCGACAGCCTCGAGTACTACGTGGGTCCCGTCGCCGCGGGTGAGCTCGCGGACCTTGGTGATCCCTTCCTCGCCACGCTCGGCCACGACCTGGGTCGCGCCGAACTCGATCCCCAGGTCGGTGCGGTCCTTGTGCCGGCCCATCAGGATGATCTGATCGGCCCCGAGTTGCCTGGCCGACAGGACAGCCATGAGCCCGACGGCGCCGTCGCCGATCACGGTGACCGTCGTTCGCGGGCTGACTCCACCCTTGAGCGCGGCGTGGTAGCCGGTGCCGTAGACGTCCGACAGGGTCAGCAGCGACGGCAGCAGTTCGGAATCCTCGCCGACAGGTGCCTTGACCAGGGTGCCGTCGGCCAACGGCACGCGGATCGCCTCGGCCTGACCGCCACCGATGCCGTTGCCCGCCCAGAACCCGCCGTGTCGGCAGGAGGTCTGCAGGCCTTCGAGACACAGGTCGCACGTCCCGTCGGACCAGGCGAACGGCGAGATGACGAAGTCGCCCTTCGTCAGCGTCGAGACCTCGGCACCGATCTCCTCCACGACGCCGACGAACTCGTGGCCCATCGGCTTGCCCTCGGGCAGCACGGGCAGGTTGTGGTACGGGTGCAGGTCGCTGCCGCAGACGCAGGCGCCGACCACCCGGACCAAGGCGTCGGTCGGTTGCTGGATCACCGGGTCGGGTACGTCGATCACCCGTACGTCGCCGGCGCCGTACATGTAAGTGGCTCGCATGTACTCCAGTGAACGGGGTCGGAGGCAGGTATGGGAGTGCCTGGTGTTCCAGGTAATGCCAGTGCCTCCTTCGCCACCGGGGGCCGCCGTACGGTGGTAGGCATGGACCGACGAGCCGAGATCCGCGAGTTCCTCAGCTCCCGGCGTGCCCGTATCACCCCGGAGCAGGCCGGGCTCCCGGCGTACGGGGGTAATCGGCGGGTGACCGGACTGCGGCGCGAGGAGGTCGCGATGCTGGCGGGTGTCTCGGTTGACTACTACGTGCGGCTCGAGCGCGGGAACCTGGCCGGCGCCTCCGAGACCGTGCTCGACTCACTGGCCAGGGCGCTGCAACTCGACGAGGCCGAGTGCTCGCACCTGTTCGCGCTCGCCCGCGAGGCCACGCCTGGTCCGGCCTCCCGGCGGCGGAGCTCCACGGCGAAGCAGGTGCGCCCGGTCATCCAGCAGATCCTCGACGCGATCACGGACGCACCCGCCTGGGTCCGCAACGGGCGGCACGACCTGCTCGCCGCGAACCGGCTGGCCCGCGCCATGTACGCGCCGATGCTCGCCGATCCGCGTCGTCCGGCGAACACGGCGCGCTTCGTGTACCTCGATCCGGCGTCGCAGGAGTTCTTCGTCGACTGGGAGCGGGCCGCCACCGACATCGCGGCGATCCTCCGCTCGGAGGCCGGCCGCAACCCGCACGACAAGGCGCTGACCGAGCTCATCGGCGAGCTCTCCACCCGGAGCGAGGTCTTCCGCACCCGCTGGGCCGCTCACAACGTCCGCTTCCACCGGACCGGTAAGAAGAAGCTGCACCACCCGGTGGTCGGCACCCTCGACCTCGACTTCGAGGCGATGGAGTTCCCGTCCGACCCGGGCCTGGTCCTGCTCGTCTACACCGCCGCCCCCGATACCCCGACCGCCGACGCCCTGAAGCTGCTGGCCAGCTGGGCCGCAACTCAGGACGTCGGGATCTCGCGCGAGTAGTGCCCTGCACTAGCTCGCGACCGTGCTTGGTGTAGGCGGCGAGGTGGCGACGGGTGAGTCTGCTTCCGCGGTGGCCGCCCGGGAGTAGCCGTCGTTCACGAAGGCGTCCCGGGGGTGTTGCACGGAGGCCAGGGAGACGATGTCGCGGCCGTAGAAGAGGGCGGTCAGCCAGATGGCGAGCACGCGGATCTTCCGCTCCCAGGTCGGGACGGCCAGGACGTGGTAGCCGCGGTGCATCAGCCAGGCCGGGAACCCCTTGATCACGATCCGCCGGTATTGGAAGATGCCGCGCCCGAGCCCCAGGGTCGCGACGGAACCGAGGCTGTGGTGGACGTAGTTCTTCGTCCGACGGCCGCGCAGTGTCGCGAGCAGGTTGCGCGCCAGATGCTTGCCCTGCCGTACGGCGTGCTGGGCGTTCGGCACCGTCAGCACGTCGTGCGTCGGCGAGGCCAGGTCGGGCACCGCCGCGTCGTCGCCCGCGCCCCAGGCATCCGGCACCGGCTCGGTCTCGGTGCCGACCCGGAGATCGGCCCGGACCTGGAGCAGCCCGCGGTGGTCGACGGGCAGGTCGGTGTGCTTCTGGACCAGCGGGGTCGCGGCGTTGCCGGCCGTCCAGACGATCAGCTCGGACTCGAACTCCGTACCGTCGGACAGCACCACGTGGCCGTCCTTCGCCGACACGACCTGGGAGTTCAGGTGGACCTGCGCGCCGCGCTGCTCCAGCGTGCGCACGACCCACTCGCCCGGGCCGTCGGTGACCTCGGGCAGGATCCTGTCCTTCGCCTCCACCAGGTGGAAGGCGAGGTCCGCCGGAGACAGTTCGGGGTACGACTTGAGCAGGGTGGTCGCGAGCGAGAGCAGTTCGCCGAAGCCCTCGACGCCGGAGAATCCGCCGCCCACGAAGGTGACGGTCAGCAGGCGTTGCCGCTGCGGTCCGGGTTCGAGCACGGCCGCCTGGTCGAAGGCGGTGAGCAGGCGGTCCCGGATCGCGACCGCCTCCTCGACGTGCTTCATGCCGATCGCCTGCTCGGCCACGCCGGGAATGGCGAACTTGCGGGTCATCGCACCGGCCGTGACGACGATGATGTCGTAGCCGACGGCGAAGTCGGGACCGTGCGCGGGGTGGACCGTCACGGTCCGGTGCGCGTGGTCGATCGAGGTGACCGTCCCGGCGAGCAGCTTGGTCTTGCGCAGGTGCCGCCGCAGGGACACGGCGGCGTGCCGCGCCTCGATCGATCCCGCCAGTACCTCGGGCAGGAACGGCTGGTAGGTCATGTAGGGGCGCGGATCCACCACAGTCACCTCGGCCTCGCCGCGGCGGAGTTTCTTCTCCAGCCGCCAGGCCGTGTAGAAGCCGGCGTAACCGCCACCCACCACCAAGATCTTGCGCACTCGCGTCCTCCATCTCTTGCTGTTCACCAGCTAAGACCAGATAGCACCCGATTCTGTGACATCTCGGGGACACCTCGCGACCCTCGAGTCCACCACTGAGATGAGGCTTTCGCGGGGAACGTCGGGCGTTCTAGCCTCGGCACCATGGGTCGCCATGTCCGGGGATGAGGTGGGGTCGTGGTTACACGGCCGCCGCGCGGAGTGTGCCGTGCTGGACCGGGTGCTCGCGGCTGTCCGGGCGGGGCAAGGGCAGGTGCTGGTCGTTCGCGGTGAGGCCGGCGTCGGCAAGTCGGCGTTGCTGGATCGGCTGGTCTCCCGCTCCGACGGGTGTCGGGTGGCCCGGGCCTTGGGCGTCGAGTCCGAGATGGAGCTCGCCTTCGCGGGACTGCACCAGCTGTGTGCGCCGATGCTGGATCGCCGTGATCGGCTGCCGGCTCCGCAGCGGGATGCTCTGGATGTCGCCTTCGGTCTGACCGGAGGCAGTCGACCGGACCAGTTCCTGATCGGCCTGGCCGTGCTCAGCTTGCTGGCCGAGGCATCCGAGAGTGCGCCGCTGGTGTGCGTGATCGACGACGCACAGTGGCTGGACCGGGCGTCTGCTCAGACCTTGAGGTTCGTGGCGAGGCGGTTGCAGGCCGAGCGGATCGGATTGGTGTTCGGGGTCCGCGAGCCGGTGGACTCGCAGTGGCAAGGGCTGCCGGAGTTGCTGGTCGAGGGCTTGGCCGAAGCGGACGCCCGTACGCTGCTGGACTCGGCAGTCCCCGGACGCCTCGACAAGCGGGTTCGCGATCGCATGGTCGCCGAGACGCGCGGGAATCCGCTGGCGTTGCTCGAGTTGCCCCGCGGGTTGACGCCGGCGGAGCTGGCGGGCGGGTTCGGCCGTCCCGACGCGCGGCCGCTGGCGAGTCAGATCGAGCAGAGCTTCGTACGGCGGGTGCAGTCCCTCCCCAGCAACACGCAGCGGCTGTTGCTGACGGCAGCGGCTGAGCCGCTCGGTGAGGTGCAGTTGCTGTTGCGCGCGGTGGGTCGTCTGGGGATCGGCTTGGAGGCGGCGGCGCCGGCTGAAGCGGAAGGTCTGATCGAGTTCGGGTCCAGGGTGCGGTTCCGGCATCCGCTGGTGCGATCGGCGGCGTACCGGACGGCCGGCGCGGAGGATCGTCGGGAGATTCACGGGGCGTTGGCCGAGGCGACGGATCCCGTCCTGGACCCGGACCGGCGGGCCTGGCATCGCGCGCAGGCAGCGGCAGGACCTGATGAGGCTGTTGCCGCCGAACTCGTCCGGTCCGCCGATCGGGCCGAGGCCAGGGGCGGTGTGGCCGCGGCCGCCGAGTTCCTCCAGCGAGCGACTGAGCTCACCCCCGACGGCGCCCGGCGCGGCTTGCGAGCACTTGCCGCCGCGCAGGCGATGTTCGAGGCGGCCGCGCCGGACCCGGCGTACGAACTGCTGGCGGTGGCCGAGATGAGTCCGCTGGACGAGTTCAGGCGCGCCCAGCTGGAGCGGTTGCGGGCGCAGATCGTGTTCGCCCGGCGACGCGGCAGCGACGCTCCACCTCTGCTGCTCAGTGCGGCGAGACGGCTCGAGGCCATCGACAGCGGCCTCGCCCGGGAGGCGTACCTCGAGGCGCTCGGGGCGGCGATCTTCGTCGGCCGTCTCGGCAAGGGCCGCGGCGTACTGGAGGTGGCCGAGGCGACCAGGGCAGCGCCGCCCGGAGGCGAACCACCGCGAACGACCGATCTTCTGCTGGACGGCGTGACGAAGCGCTTCACGGACGGGAACGCAGCGAGCCAGGCGCAGCTGCGGCGGGCGTTGCACGAGTTCCGGCTCGAGGCGGACCGCGACGACGGGGACGTGATGCGTTGGCTCTGGATCGCCTGCCCGGTCGCGCCGGAACCCATCGCCCCGGAGCTCTGGGACGACGAGTCCTGGCACCAGCTGGCCACCCGCGCGGTCCGGGTGGCTCGCGACGGCGGCGCGCTCGCGGTCCTTCCGGTCGCGCTCAGCTATCGCGCCGGCGTGCACGTCCACGCCGGTGAGTTCGCCGAGGCCGCGGCGCTGATCGAGGAAGCCGACGCGATCACGGAGGCGACCGGGAACGCCCCGATGAGGTACACCTCGATGATGCTCGCCGCCTGGCGCGGCGACGAGAAGCAAACGCTGCACCTGGTCGAGACCGGTGTCCAGGACGCGAAGGCCCGCGGCGAGGGACGGGCGATCGGCCTGGCCGGCTACGTGACAGCTGTGCTGCACAACGGATTCAGCCGGTACGACGCGGCGCTGGCCGGCGCTCGGTGGGCCTGTGAGGACGAGGATCTGGGGTTCTACGGATGGTCGCTGGTCGAGCTCGTCGAAGGGGCCGCTCGCAGCGATGCCAGGGACGCGGCCGTCGAGGCGCTCGATCGGCTGACGGCGACGACGCGGGCGAGCGGTACAGACTGGGCGCTGGGCATGCTGGCCCGGTCCCGCGCACTCCTGGCTGCGGGCAGCGAGGCCGAATCCCTTTACCAGGAGGCGATCGAGCGCCTCGAGCGCAGCCGCATCGTGGTCCACCTCGCCCGCGCGCACCTGCTGTATGGCGAATGGCTGCGACGGGTGAACCGCCGCCAGGACGCCCGCGAGCAACTCCGCATCGCCTACGAGCTGCTCACCCGGATCGGTGCGAACGGCTTCGCCGAACGAGCCCGCCGCGAGCTCGAGGCCACCGGCGCATCGGTCCACGAACGTGCCGCGAGTCCCCGTGACCTCCTCACCGCCCAGGAGGCTCACATCGCGGCGCTGGCCGGGGACGGTCTGACCAATCCCGAGATCGCGGCCCAGCTCTTCATCAGCCCGCACACGGTCGAGTGGCACCTGCGCAAGGTCTTCACCAAGCTCGGCATCACCTCCCGCCGGCAGCTCCGCGTGCAGACGACCTGATCAGCAGGTCCGTGGCGCTCGGCCGGACCGGTCAGCGCCTGATGTCGTTGGCGAGGAGTTCTTCGAGCTCGGCCAGGTCGCCACCGCCGGCCGCGGCGACCAGTGCCTGCAGAAGACGCCGGTGGGTGGTCGTGGTCACCGGCTGACGACGGTCGGCGGTGAGGCGCTGACGGGCGCGGGTCACCAGCTGCCTCGTATTGGCCGCGCCGAGCTGGAGGATCTCCGCGATCTGCCGGTACGGGTACTCGAATCCCTCACGCAGCACGTAGGCGGCCCGCTCCGCCGGCGACAGCCGCTCCAGCAGTAGGTGCACCGCCTGCTCGACCGCCTCGCCTCGTTCGGCCTCGGTCTGCGGATCGACGCTGGTGCCCGCCCGGTCGGGGAGCCACGGGCCGACACAGGTCTCGTGCCGCCGGCGGGCCGACTTCACGACGTTGATCGCCAGCCGGGCGGTCATCGTCGCCAGGAAGGCCGGGGGATTGGCCACCACGGTCCGGTCGGTGCGTTGCCACCGGAGCCAGACGTCCTGCATGACGTCCTCGGCCTCGGAGACGTCGCCGAGCACCCGATAGGCCACCTTGAACAACCGAGGCCGCGCGGTCATGAAGACCGACGTGGCGTACTCGAGATCGTCGACTACGACGGCCGCGGCCGGTTGCTCCAACGTTGTGGTACTCACTCCGGCTCCTCCGCTCGTCGGTCGCCGGGTTCCGCGAAGGGCGACTGCAACCACCCTCGCCCGCGGGGTCGGTGGCCCGCGCCCTGGAAGTCCGTAGTGGACCCCGTGGTCCGCGCAGACCACGGACCGGAGGAGTGGTTCGACCGGTACTACGTGGTCTGGTCCCGCGCCGCTTGTCACAGCCACCCGGTCTGCCTGGTCATAGCCAGTACCGGCCCGAACCAGCCGGTGATCCGGAGCCGAGGAGCGCCATGACGACCATCGACAGCGAGCGCCTGGTGATCAGGCCCTGGGAGGACGAGGACGCGGCGGACGCACTGGCGATCTACGGGGACGAGCGGGTGACCCGCTGGCTCAGTCCGGTGATGAGCCGGGTCACCGATGTGACCGCGATGCGCTCGTTACTGCAGATTTGGCAGGAGAACGGCGATCCGGCGCCGGCGGGCCACTGGGCGGTCGTCCGTCGTGACACCAGCCAGCTCGTCGGCGGAGTGGGGCTACTTCATCTGCCGCCCTGGCAGGGGGATCTGGAGCTCGCCTGGCAGCTGGCCCCCGCCGCCTGGGGACACGGCTACGCCGCGGAGGCCGGCTCGGCTCTCGTGCGGTGGGCCATGCATGAAGGTGGCGTCGAAGAGGTCTTCGCGGTCGTCCGCCCGGACAACGCGCGCGGTGCGGCGACGGCTCAGCGGATCGGGATGGAGTGGATCGGCGAGACCGACAAGTACCACGACCTGAACCTTCACCTCTACCGCATCCGCCACTACGACCTCTCCTACCGCTAAGCCGGAAACGGGCACGAGCGGCAACGGGGAGGACATGCTGAAGGTCTCCGGTGGGGGTGACCGGAGACCGTCCAGTGGGTGCTTACCGGGTGGAGATCCCGAGCGCGTCGAGGATCGCGGCCGTCACCACCTCCGGGTTCGAGACGCTGAGGGCGTGAGAGGCGCCGGCCACCTCGCGGGTGCCCTTCGCGTCGGCGCGATTCGCCATGAAGCGGTGCAGGGTGACCGGGATGTTGAGGTCCTGGTCGCTGAACACGAACCAGGACGGCAGGGTCGTCCAGGCGGGTGTCGTGGTCGGTAGTCCTTCGGTGAGCGCGGCCTCGGTGACCGGTCGCTGGGTCGCCGCCATCAGGGCCGCCTGGTCAGCGGGCACATCGGCGGCGAACTGGTGGTGGAACGCGTCCGGCCGGATGGCGAACTCGTTGCCGCCGCTGGACACCGGATACGCGGCGAGCGCCTCGCCGAGCGTGCTGCCGGGGAACTTGCCCGACAGCTGCAACGCGCTCTCGCCGTTGTCCGGCGCGAAGGCGCAGACGTACACCAGCCCGGTCACGGACTCGTTGCCCGCCGCTGCCTCCGTGATCACCATGCCACCGTAGGAATGGCCGACCAGTACTACGGGTCCGCCGACGCCCGCGATCACGTCGCACACGTAGGCGGCATCACCCGCGAGGCTGCGCAGCGGGTTGGCGGCCGCGACGACTTCGATCGACCTCGCCTGCAACTGCTCGACCACGCCGTTCCAGCTGGCCGACTCGGCGAACGCGCCGTGGACCAGGACGACAGTGGGGTTCTGCTCACTCATGGCTTCTCCTTCGGGTGGACTGCTGCTTCATCCACAAGGACCGCACAGCGATCCCCGTTGTGACGCTGGTCTCGATGGCCTCGGAGCTGTCACACCGCCGGGCGCGGTCTTGTCCTTAGCTGTACGACCAGTCCCCGGCCCAGTACAGAAACGAGAGAGCGAACCGATGAACACAGCGGACCAACAGATCTCGACCTCGGTGCTGGTGATCGGTACGGGTGGCGCCGGCCTGCGGGCCGCGATCGAGCTGGCCGAACGAGGCATCGACGTCCTTGCCCTGGGCAAGCGCCCGCGGTCCGACGCGCACACGTCGCTGGCCGCCGGCGGCATCAACGCGGCGCTGGCGACGATGGACCCCGAGGACACCTGGCAGCAGCACGCCGCTGACACCCTGGCGGAGAGCTACCTGCTCGCCAACCCGGTCACGGTGCGGATCGTGACCGAGAACGCGGCTCGGGGTATCGACGACCTGGAGCGCTACGGGATGCCGTTCGCCCGCGAGGCCGACGGCCGGATCTCGCAGCGCTTCTTCGGCGCTCACACCTACCGGCGGACCGCGTTCGCGGGCGACTACACCGGCCTGGAGATCCAGCGGACGTTGATCAACCGGGCCGTGCAGCTGAAGGTGCCGATCCTAGACACCGTGTACGTCACCCGGATCCTGGTGCACGACAACACCGTCTTCGGCGCCTACGGCTTCGACGTCGAGACCGGGCACGGCTACGTCATCCACGCGGACGCCGTGATCCTCGCCGCGGGCGGGCACACCAGGATCTGGCGGCGCACCTCGTCGCGCCGCGACGAGAACACCGGGGACTCCTTCCGGCTGGCCCTGCTCGCCGGCGGGAAGATCCGCGACCCCGAGCTGGTCCAGTTCCACCCGTCCGGCCTGATCGAGCCGGAGAACGCGGCCGGCACGCTCGTCTCCGAGGCGGCCCGCGGCGAAGGTGGCCAGTTGCGCAACGCCCTCGGCGAACGGTTCATGGCCCGGTACGACCCGGAGCGGATGGAGCTGTCCACCCGGGACCGGGTCGCGCTCGCGGCGTACACGGAGATCAAAGAGGGACGCGGTACGACGAACGGGGGCGTCTGGCTGGACGTGTCCCACCTGCCGCGCGAGACGATCATGCGCCGGCTGCCGCGGGTCTACCAGACGCTGCTCGAGCTGCAGATGCTCGACATCACCCAGCAGCCGATCGAGATCGCGCCGACCGCGCACTACTCGATGGGTGGGGTGTGGGTGCGGCCCGAGGACCACGGCACCGGCGTCGAAGGGCTGTACGCGATCGGCGAGGCGGCGAGTGGCCTGCACGGCGCCAACCGCCTCGGTGGGAACTCCCTGATCGAGCTCCTGGTGTTCGGCCGGATCGTGGGGGAGGAGGCAGCGAAGTACTCGACCGAGCGGCAGGTCCAGCGACGGTCCGCCGAGGCGCTGGGTGAGGCCCGGGCCGAGGTCGACGGTCTGCTCGCCGCCGACGGACCCGAGAACGTCCGCGCGCTGCAACGCGCAGTTCGCGACACCATGACCAACCACGCCGGCGTCGTCCGCGATGAGGCGGGGTTGCTGGCCGGCCTGTCGGAGCTCGAGTCCATCGAGGCCCGGGCCCAGCAGGTCGGCGTCCATCCCGACCTCGCCGGCTTCCAGGACCTGGCCCACGCGTTCGACCTGAAGTCCTCGCTGCTGTCCGCCCGGGCGACGGTGGAGGCGGCACTTGAACGGCGGGAGACCCGCGGCTGCCACAACCGCTCCGACTACCCGGACCTCGACGAGTCGCTCCAGGTCAACCTGGTGTGGTCAGGCCCGGGCAAGCTCGAACGGGAAGAGATCCCGCCGATCCCGGAAGAGCTCACCAGTCTGATGCGCCACGACGTGTCCACCATCGGCAAGCTCGTCGAGTGACGGGCCTCTGGCAGGAGTTGCGCACCGAAGTGCACCGCGGCAGGTGTGCTGCTCGGGGTGATCTTGTCGCCCAGAAGGAGCAGCGCGTCGTGGTGGTCATGACCGGGGCGCCTTGGTGGATCGTGGGCGGCGACGGACCGTCGGTGCGGAGTCCGCGCCCAGCATGCGGCGCAGGCGACGCAGTACCTGGTCGGTGAAGAGGCCGGCCAGGCAGCCGGTCAGAACCAGGACGGCCACTCCCGCACTCGAGGTGGTCTCGTCGCCGATGCTGATCAGGCCGGTGTTCACCGCGATGACAGCCACGGCACCCAGGAGTGCCGACCACAGTGGACGCAGCAGGTACCACGAGACGTACCGGCGCTCCTCGGCCCCCGTACTGCGGGCGAAGGCCATGCTCTGGTGGATGATGCTGCCGACCGCACCCGCCGCGGCGCCGACGATCAGCAGGCTCATGTTCAACGTGGCCGAGAAGTCCGGCCCCCACCAGTGCACGGCGTGAACCGCAACGGTGCCTTCGACGGCTGCTTCCTGCGCGGCCACGAGGCGTTCGGCCAGACTGTAGGCGGCCAGCAGGCAGACCAGGCCGGCGACCGCTTCGACCACGTTGAGCGCGACGATCAATCGTTTGGTCGACCGTCTCAGCGCGGTCTCCCGTCGGCGTCGCGGCTTCGCTGGATTCGGTGTCCTGATCATCTCGAGCCTCCCCCGGGTGATGCACCTCTCCCTTAGGCGGAGGTCCCGGGACGCTCCGGAATACACGGCGAAAGTTCCTGTATCACGGCCGCCTCCACCCACTCCGCCTTTATGTGGGGCACATCCGGGGGGAGTGGGCTGACGCGGTGCGTGAGGACCTTGTCAGGGGGAGGCAACTCCGCACCGCGTCAGCCAGCCGGCCCCGACCGCTCTCGCTAGGGGCCGGCTGCCACAGCTAGATCGACGCCCCCGCGTCTCCCGGCCGCAGTACCGGGCCGACGCCTGGCGCTGGTTGCGTCAGCGAGTAGGCCAGGAGTGCATCCGCGGCCTGTCTGGCACTCTCGCCGGTCGCCGACATCCGTCCCGCAATCAGACCGGCTACCAGCGGTGTCGAGAACGATGTACCGCTCCAGCGTGCCATTTCGGTGAAGGTGCGCGTCGTGCCCGTGTTGGGCGGCTCGGTGCACACATAAGTGCCGTTCAGGAATGCGTTGACGAGATTCTCGCCCGGTGCGTAGACGTCGACCCAGGTGCCGAAGTTGCTGAAAGACGCCTTGTCCCGCCCGTTCTCCGCCAGCGCACCGACTGAGACAACCTCGGGAAACGCCGCGGGCCAGAAGTACTGGCGGCTGTTCTCGTTGCCCGCGGCAGCCACCAGGACCAGTCCGTTGATGCGGTTCACCCGCGTCTGGATGAAAACGTCCAGGCTCAGCGAAGGAAGGTTGTTCCGGGTCGAGGTTCCGGCCGACAGACTGATGATGTCGGGCGATTCGGCCAGCACCTCGTCGAGCCGCACGGCCAGATCGTCCTCGAAAGCCGCGCCTGCCTTGTCGAAATAGCTCTTCACCACCACTTCGGTATTGCGCGCGATCGAGCGCACGACGCCGGCGATGAAGGTCCCGTGTCCGGCGTACGGGCCGATCGTCTGCGTCGCCGGGTCGTATCCCGGCTCCGGCTCGCCGGTCACGCCGTTCAGCCAGTACGCCGCGGGCGCCGGTGTCCAGCCGACATCCAGCACCACCACCTTGACCCCCTGGCCGTCGGTCGCGCCGGTCGGCAGCAGCGGATCGGGCGGGATCCCCGGCGGTACCTCCTCCGGTTCTGTTGCGGGACATGGGCTCACGCTGCAGACGTAGAACAAGTGCAAGGGCGTGACGACGCCACGACCGAACAGCAGGTCCGCATACTCCAGGAAACGTTGGGTCGGGCTGAACGCCTGTGGCGCCTCGTCGGGTACGACGGACGGCAGGTCGAGGCGGGTGACACCACCGATGCCGCCCTCGTGCGGGGTGCCGCCTTCTTGCGGACGGCCACGACCGAAGGCCGTCATCACGCGGTCCAGATCGGTATCTCGGACAAGCACACTGCCGGCCCGGCACAGGTAACCGGCGCCCTCCCTGCGCCAGTCCTCCGGCCAGACCTCGACGACACCGTCGTCGAATTCACTCAGAATCAATTCGATCTGGGAGATGTCTTTTCTCTTCGGATCGTCCTTCGGTTGATTGGGTTCCGCCCCTGGTTTCGGCTTCTCCGCCATGAAAAATTCCTCCCCTGAGAATCACCGGCACGAGTGCTCGGCCAGTTAGCCTTTCACTGTGCCGACAACCGGGGGTGGTGTCGAGGTGATAGCGGCCCCGGAGGATCTGCTGCCGCTGGCTCTGTCGCGTCCGCACGATGCGATCGCCGGCGCGAAGTCGTTGCTCGAATCCGGTCCACCGGCGCTCATCGCGTCCATCGCGCACCAGGCGAGTGGGATCAGCCTGCGGCAGTTGGGACACGTCGACGCCGCGATCCGGGAGATGCGGATCGCGTTGCGGCTCGCGACGAAGTCGGGTCACCGCCGGCGCGAGGCCGACGTACTGGCGACGCTCGGCGCCACTCTGGGTCGGGCCGGCCATGGCAAACAAGGGTTGGCTTGTCTCGACCGTGCGGTGGCTGGAAGCCGGGGCGCGCTGGCCGGGCGGGTGCTGATCCGTCGCGCCGACGTTCTTCTGGTACTCGGGCGACACCAGGAGGCGCTCGACGATCTGCGGGGTGCCGTGACCCGACTCCGTCGAGCGGGAGATCAGGTGTGGGAAGCGCGATCGCGCAACTATCGCGGCTTCGCCCACCTCGCGCTCGGCAGCACCCGGCAGGCCGACGCGGACTTCGCCGTCGCCGAACGCCTGTACGCCGCGAGCGGGCAGGAGTTCGAGTACGCCGAGACCAGGCAGAACCGCGGCCTGGTGGCGTTCGCGCGCGGCGATCTTCCGCTGGCGCTGGAGTATCTCGGCGATGCCGGGCAACGGTTCGAGGCCGTCGGTGTCGTCTGGCCCGACCTCGCCATCGACCGGTGCCGGGTGCTGCTCGCGGCCGGCCTGACCACCGAGGCGCTGGATGAGGCGGACCGGGCCGTAGTACGGATGGAGACCGAAGGCGGTCAGGCGACGAAGAAGGCCGAGTTGTTGTTCACGGCCGCGACGGCGGCGCTGGGTGCGACGGATCCGCGGACCGCTCGCGAACGTGCCGAGCAGGCGCGTCGGCTCTTCTCCGCGCAGCGGCGCACATGGTGGTCGGCGCGGGCGACGTTGATCCAGCTCGAGGCTCGCCACCAAGAAGGTGAGCGAGGGCCTCTGCTGCTGCGCCGGGTGACTGAGACGGCCACGCGGTTGGATCGGTTGGCTGCGGCGGAGGCACCCGCCGCGCACTTGCTTGCGGGTCGGCTGGCTCTGGTCGAGGGGCGGCGGGTCGCTGCCGACCGGCATCTCGAACGTGCGGCGTGGTTGCGGCGAGGCGCACCACCGCTGGCGCGCGCGGCTTCCTTGCTAGGCAAGGCGTTGCGGTCGGAGGCCAGGGCGGACGTTCGCGGGATGCTGGCCGCCTGCGACCGCGGCTTGGATGCCTTGGACGAGCATCGGCTGACGATGGGCGCGACCGAACTGCGAGCCAGAGCAACCGCACATGGCGCCGAGCTGGCTGGGCTGGCGCTGCGGGAGGCCCTGCAGCGCAAGGACGCTCGGCAGTTGTTGCTCCGGAGCGAACGCTGGCGGGCGACCGCTTTGGCTGTTCCACCTGTGCGACCACCGGGAGATGAGCAACTGATCGCGGACCTCGCTGCGCTCCGGGATGTGGTCCGGCGGCTGGAGACATCCGGCGAAGACCTCAGTACTCCGGCTGGTGCGGCGCTCGGCCGGGAGCAGCGGCGGCTCGAGGACGCCGTGCGCTCGCAGACCTTGAAGGCGCGCGGCCACGATTCGACCGCGGGCGCGCCGCCGTTCGACGTTGAGGAGTTGCTCGACGAACTGGGCAGCACAGTGCTGGTCGAGCTGATCGAGGTCGACGACGTCCTGTACGCCGTGGTCGTCCGGGATCGCCAGGTCCGGCTTCATACCGTGGGTCCCTTGTCCGCCGCGGCGCACGAAGTGGAGCGAGCCCGGTTCCGCCTGCGGTGGTTGGCTCGCGGTCGGCCGCAGACCGGGCCGTCGCTGGAGGTCATCGGGGCACGGCTCTCGACGGCGCTGCTCGGAGACGCTGCCGCCGACCTGGGCGACGGACCTGTTGTGGTGGTTCCGCCGAGCCGGCTGCAGGCGTTGCCCTGGGCCCTGCTTCCTGAGCTGGCAGGCCGCGCGGTGAGCGTTGCGCCATCGAGCGCCACCTGGTTGTGGGCTCGCCGGTTGCGGCCGCCCCACGGCCGTCGCGTGGTGTTGGTGCTCGGCCCCGGCCTGACCGCGGGTCGTGCGGAGATCTCCCAGCTCGCCGAGCGCTACCCGGCCGCGACGGTCCTTGCCGAGGGCGCTGCGACTGCCGAGCAGGTATTGCGTGCGCTGGATGGAGCCTGGCTCGGGCACATCGCGGCGCACGGCACCTTCCGGTCGGACAACCCGTTGTTCTCGTCGCTCCGGCTCGACGACGGACCTCTGACTGTCTACGACTTCGAGCGGTTGCGACACGCGCCGTACCGGCTGGTGTTGTCGAGTTGCGAGTCCGGGCTGGCGAACCTGGTCGGCGCGGACGAGTTGCTCGGTCTCACCAGCAGCCTGGTGCCACTCGGCGCGGCCGGGATCCTGGCCAGCGTGGTGCCGGTGAACGATCCGGCCGCGGTACCGCTGATGACAGCGCTGCACGGCAACCTGCATGCCGGCCAGTCGCTCGCGGAGGCGTTCGCGGACGCCCGGACCGCGGGCGGTGACGATCCGGTCGCGCACGCGACAGGTTGCTCGTTCGTCGCACTCGGAGCCTGAAATTGGCCCTGAATCCGGAGGTATCAAAGCGGACCCGGCGCTCTCCGTACCAGTGAGAGACGTCCTTGGCGGTGAGGGAGGCGCGGCATGCGCGATGATCCAGCGGTGATCCGGCTGGTCACAGGCGCCAGGGACGGGGACAAGAGTGCCTGGGACGAACTGGTGGAGCGGTATGCCCCACTGGTCTGGGCGGTCAGCCGGCGCTACCGGCTGTCGGCCGAGGACATCGACGACGTGGGCCAGAGCGTGTGGCTGCTGCTGATCGAGCATCTGCCCGGGCTCCGGGAGCCGGCAGCGTTGCCAGGCTGGATCGCGACGACCACCCAGCGAGAGTGCCTGCGGGTACTGCGGGTCGGTCGCCGGGTCGAGCCGATCGATCCGGCGGATGCCGACCCGGACGTGCCCGACGCCGCGGTCGCGGTCGACGAGGAACTGCTTCTGCACGAACGCCGCGAAGCGCTCCGGGCCGCCTTCGGTCTGTTGGCGCCGCGTTGCCAGTTGCTGTTGTCCATGCTCACGCAAGACCCGCCCGTGCCCTACAGCGAGATCAGCCGGAAGCTGCACATGCCCGTCGGCAGCATCGGTCCCAACCGGGCCCGCTGCCTGGACCGACTGCGGCAGGCCCCGGCACTTGTTGCGCTGATCGACACCGGGAACGAGACCGCCCATCGAACCGGAGGAGGTGAGCAGCATGGCAGGCCAGTGGTGGACCGATGACGACCAGTTGCTCGAAGTGCTGCAGGATGCGTTGACGATCACGCGGGAGATGTCTCCTGACTTCGTCGACGTCGGCAAGGCCGCCTATGTGTGGCGCACGATCGATGCGGAGCTCGCCGCACTCACTTATGACTCGGTCTGGGACGGCGGGGAGCTCGCCCTCACCCGGGCGGACAGCGCGATGCTGCGGACGCTCACCTTCGGCTCGGACGCGCTGACCATCGAACTCGAGCTCACCTCGGACGAGGTGCTCGGCCAGATCAGCCCGCCCGAGGGGGGAACGGTGAGCCTGCGAACGGACACCGAGGAGCTCGGGCGGGCTGCCATCGACGACCTGGGCTTCTTCATCGTCCGGCCGGTTCCGGGCCGGCCGTTCCGGGTGCTGTGCCAGACGGACTCGGGTGCCACCGTGCTCACCGGCTGGGTGTCGCCCTGACGAAAGTTGATCATCATGGGGGGAAGTTCACGCCGGCCGGCCGGGATCCATCGGCTCGCCGGACAGCAAGAGGCCGGAACGCCGGCGCGGGTGCCTGCTCGTGTAGTGACGGGTGTGCTGCTTGGTGCGCTGGTGCTGCTCGGGCTCGCGACGACTGGTGCCGCGCACGCGACGAGTACCGCGCCGACAGTGAGTACTGCGCCGACGTTGTCGATCGAGCCGACCAGCGGCGCGCCCGGCAGCAAGGTGACCGCGGTCGCCCGTGGGTACCAGGAGTGTCGCGCCGCCCAGGAGTCTTCTGTCGACAAGCCTTCAGCAGAAGAGTCTCCGGACGGTGAGCCGGCTCTTGCCGACACCCCGGCTGATCGGGGTGCGGCGGGTGTTGTGGTCTTCGTCTGGGACGGCAGCGATGAGCTGAAGCGGATCCCGGTCTCCAAGGGTGGCTCGGCGACTGCCACCTTCACCATCCCCGAGTCCGCGACGGCCCGGCGCTACTGGGTCGAGTCGAGCTGTGATGGTGACAAGTCGATGACCCAGTCCGTCCGGTTCACGGTGACCGGCACCGACAAGCCGTCGGTCGTCGTTCCCAGCGTCACCGGCCTGACTGCCGATCAGGCCCGGAAAGCCCTGGCGGGCAAGGGATTGCTGCTCGGCAAGACGTCAGGTGACGGGGACAAGATCCAGAGCCAGCACCCAGCCGCAGGCAAGGAAGTGGCGTCCGGCAGCAGGATCGATGTCGACCTGGGCAAACTGCCACCGCTGGTGGCCGTGCCGAACCTGGTCGACGGCTCGCAGGAGAGCGCCAAGGCAGCCTTGGAATCGGCGGGTCTGAAGCTCGGGAGTGTCGAGGGCCACGGAGATGTCGTACAAGTGCAGAACCCGGTCGCCGGCCGGGAGGTGAGGCGCGGTACCACCGTCGACATCTCGGTCGTCTCGCAGCCACCGCAGACGGTCACCGTGCCCGACCTGGTCGGCGCGAGTGCCGCTGACGTCCCCACCATCCTGCGCGGTCGCTGGCTGGTGCTCGGCCAGGCGTCCGGCGATGGCGACGTGGTCCGTCAGCAGAGCCCGAAGGCCGGATCCAGGGTGCGGATCGGCAGCGCCGTCACGATCAGTACTGCGGTCGGGGTCGATCCACCTCGACTGGTTCGGGTCCCGGACCTGGTCGGTGGCAGGCTGGCCGCCGCTCGCTCGGCGCTGACCGCCGTCGGCCTGGTGCCCGGCGGAAATCAGGACAGTGACCGCGACATCGCCAGCCAGCAGCCGGTTGCCGGGACCCTGGTTCCGGTGGGGACCACGGTCACTCTGACCGTCGTACAGCCGCTTCCCTGGCGGGCGGCCGCGGCGGCGCTGGTTCTTCTGCTGGGGGTTGGCGCAGTCGGCTACCGCATCCTGCGGAAGCGCCTGGAACATCGATGGGTCCGCGGCAAAGTCCGCGTGGTGGCGCGGCCGACTCCGGCGGCCACCCCGACGATCACGGAGTCACGGACGTCGACGCCGATGCCGGTGGTGCGGATCGAACCGCATGCCGACGCCGGTCGCAGCATTCTCGAGGAGGTCTGACTGATGCCCACTTCCACTCTGTACGCACCGCTGACCGCGGGCGCGTTCCTGTTCGGCGACAGCCCGGGCGCGCACACCGCGGAGGCGGTCGCGCACGCGATCAGCCAGCAAGGCGCCGCGCGTTCCGCGCTGCGGTCCGTCCGCCGGCTGTCGGCCTCGTCAGTGGAGACCGTCGACCGGGAGATCGGCTCCGTGACCGGCCGGCTGCTCGACCTGGATCTCGGCGAGATCCTGGTGTCGAGCTGGCAGAAGTACTCGAAACTGATCGAGTCGGCGGAGCGGACGCTGGCCGTTCCCGGCACCGAGGAGATCGTCGAGCTCGTCACGCACCGGGTCAGCTCGACCTACTCCCCGCACGTCGACCTGACGGTCGAGCGAACGCTGATCCACTCCTTCGAGTTCGAGCTGGAGGTCGTGTTCGACGTGATCGGACTCGAAGCAGTGGTCCGGGACGGCGCCCTGGCGATGGTGCGCGCCGGCGAGTGCGTGGTCACGGCGACGCTGACGCTGGACGGCGCCCGGCTGGCGAAGAAGCATCACCTGGTCAACCTCGACCTGATGGTGCGGCTGGATCCGCCGCGCCGGCTGGTCTCCGAGTCCGACCCTGTCCGCACGCCGACAGTCGACTCCGCCGCCACGCCGATCGACACCCGGCCGAGCCGCTGGCCCGAGGCAGTGCCCCTCCGCAGCCGAGGCCGCGGCTGACCTCAGCCCCCTGGCTCAGGTGCCCGCGTCAGACGCTGCGGAGCACCGACACCACGATCCCGAGGACGACGGCGCGGTCGCCGTCGATCACGTCGTACTCCGGGTTGCGGGGCTCGAGGTACACGTGGCCGTTGCGGCGGTGGTAGACCTTGACGGTCGCCTCGTCGTCGATCATCGCGGCGACGATCTGGCCGCTGTGGGCCTCGGTCTGCTGCCGGACCACGACGATGTCGCCGTCGCAGATCGCGGCGTCGATCATCGACTCGCCCCGCACCCGCAGGCCGAAGACGGTGCCCCGGCCGGTCAGGCCGCGGGGGAGCGAGAGCACATCGTCGACCTGCTCCACGGCCGAGATCGGAGTACCGGCAGCGATGTCACCGACGACCGGCACCGAGACCGAGTCGTCCGACACCGACCGGTCCGGCGAGCCCTGCAGGAACGACCGCACGTCGATCGGCCGCGACATCGAGGAGCCGCGCCGGAGGAACCCCTTCTCCTCAAGGCTCGCCAGATGCTTCGACACCGTGGACGCCGACCGCAACCCGACCGCGTCCCCGATCTGCCGCGTGCTCGGCGAATACCCGTACTTGACCACCCAGTCCCTGATCGCCACCAGAATCCGCTGCTGCCGCTCCGGTAGACCCGCCGCGTTGAGGTGTTCGAAGGGATCGAGATCGTCATAAGTCACCCGCGAATGCTAGAGCCAGCCATCCCCATTCCCGCGACCGGGGAGCTGTGGCGGAACTACAGATCGTAGCGCGGCACATCGCGCCTCGAGCGTCCCTGGGCCTGCCCCGTTTTGACGGACATCCGAGATCAGGAGCTTGTGCTCCGGAAGGATGTTCATCATGGAGTCCACGGGCAAGAAGAAGCCGCGGCCTCGTCGTTCGTTCACGCCTGAGTTCAAGGCCGAGATCGTGGAGTTGTGCCAGCGCGGCGACCGGTCGGTGGGTCGCGAAGGACTTCGATCTGACTGAGACCTCGGTGCGGGAATGGCTGAAACAGGCCGAGCGTGATGCCGGCACCGGTGATGGCGGGTTGACCACGAGCGAGAAGGCTGAGCTTGCGCAGTTGCGGCGGGACAACCGCCGGCTGCGCGAGGACGTCGAGATCCTCAAGCGGGCCGCGGCTTTCTTCGCGAAGGAGACCCGGTGAACTGCTACCCGTTCATCGAGGCGGAAAAGCAAGGCGACCACAACGTGAAGCGAGCGTGTGAGTTGCTGCAGGTCTCCCGCTCCGCCTACTACACCGACCGCGCCGGCGGCCCGTCCCGCCGCGAGCAGCGCGACGCCGAGCTGACGGCGAAGATCATCGAGATCCACGACGAATCCACCCAGACCTACGGCTCACCGCGGGTGCACCGCGAACTGCTCGACCAGGGCCACAGATGCTCTCGTAAGCCGGTGGTGCGGCTGATGCAGGCCGCCGACCGGCACGGTCGGGTCCCGCGACGATGGAAGAAGACCACGATCCCTGACCCCGACGCCGCACACCGCCCGGACCTGATCGGCCGCGACTTCGGCATCGACCCCGACCACCCCGGTCAGCTGGACCGCCGCTGGTGCGGCGACATCACCTACATCCACACCTGGCAAGGCTGGCTCTACCTGGCCACCGTGATCGACCTCGCCTCCCGCCGCGTGGTCGGCTGGGCGACAGCCGACCACCTGCGCACCGACCTGGTCGCCGAGGCGCTCACCGACGCCGTCAACCGGCGCCGCCCCACGCCCGGGGTGGTGTTCCACTCCGATAGGGGGCTGCCAGTACACCTCGGCCCAGTACGCCAACCTGGCAACCGATCTGGGCGTGACCTTGTCGGTCGGCCGCAAGGGCCAGTGCTGGGACAACGCCGTGGCCGAGTCCTTCTTCGCCACCGTGAAGACCGAACTCATCCACCGCCGCGCCTGGCCGACCCGCAAGGCCGCCACCAGCGCGCTCTTCGACTACATCGAGGGCTGGTACAACACCCGCCGACGCCACTCCACCCTCGGCTACCTCAGCCCCACACAGTACGAATCCACCATCACGGCCACCGCCGAACAGGTAGCCTGACCACCCCACATCAACCCTGTCCGTCGAAACGGGTCAATCCCCACGGTGGTTCTGCCCGGCAGCCTGCCTATGGGATCCCGTGGTCGGCCCACGGATCGAATCGTGCATCAGCGTCGGCCTCGACGGCCAGTGTCGGGCCCGCGATACGATCCCGGACCTGATCAGCCGCGGTGACTCGTGGCCGGTTGTCGGCGTGGCAACAGTCCCGGTCATCGGTGGTGACCGGTGCTGAATTGTTGGCGTGGTGCAGGGCCCGACGACCCGGGGACGGGTCGTCGGGTGGACGGGTGTGGTTGCCGGAGCCTGGTTTGGGTGGGTCAGTGTCGGCCCAGGGGTCGAACTGCGCGGCAGGGTTGTTCACGGTGGTGGTGTGGGCGCGGTTTCGGGCAGGGCTGTCCGACGCTCCGCGGCCGCGGTAACTGGTGGTGGGTGTGCGGTAGCGGGTTCGGGTGGGGTTGGGGTCGGCCCAGGCGGGTCTGGCGACGGTGACGGTGCCGTGGTGGAGGGTGATGTGCCAGTGGCCGTGGTGGGTGTCGATGTGGTGGCGGCGGCACAGCAGGACGAGGTTGGTCAGGGCGGTGGGGCCGTTGTCGATCCAGGAGATGAGGTGGTGGGCGTCGCAGAAGATGGGTGGTGCTTTGCACACGACGCAGCCTTTGTCGCGGGTGTTGAGGGCGCGGCGCATGGCGCGGTTGACGAAGCGTTGGGCCATGGCGACGTCGAGGGGTTCGGAGTTGGCGCCGAGCACGATCGGGATGATCTGCGCCTCGCAGGCCAGCCGCCGGATCGCGCCGGCGGACAGTCCTTCGCCGTGGACCAGGGTGCCGACCGCGTGGGCGCCTGCGTCGGTGAGGTCTTTGAGGTCGATAGTGATCGTGATGTGCGCCTTCGGGCCGTGCCCGGCCACCTCCGCAGCACCAGTCGCGGCGGCGCCGGTGACGGCGGCGCCGTTGACGACGGCATCGGTCTCGTTCGCGCTGCCGGCGGTGGTGGTGCTGCCGGTGGTTCCTCCGGTCGTCCCGGTGCTGTCGAGGGTGGCTCCGGCCGTGTCGGCTGGAGCGGCGGGATCGGCTGGGCCGGCTGCGGTGGTGATGGCGTTGGAGGCGACGTTGAGGACGTCGGTGAGGGCGTCGGCGCGGCGCTTGTCGGGGCCGCGCGGGTCGAGTTCGCCGGTGACGGTCTTGCGGGGCTTCGAGCCCTCCAGGATGAGGGCCTGGAACAGTTCGGCGTTCTCGTTGGCCAGGTAGCCACTGAACTTCACCCCCCGATCGGCCGTCCTCACCCGTAGCTCTTCGCGGGCGTAGGCCTTGTCCTCCTCCGGCGCCGGCCCGTCGGCGTCCAGCAGGTCCCGGACCCGACGCGCCGCCTTACGCAGTTCCGACGGGTTGAAGTGGCGGCCCAGGGCGACGAGTTGTTCCTCGGCGACGGCGAGGTCCTCGACCGCGACCGTGTCGGGAACGTTCTCCAGCTCGGCCACGATCACCGCGGCCTGCGCCGGAGACAACACCACCCCTGCACTCGTACCGGCATCTGCCTCTGCGTCCGTCGCGTCGGTGTCGGGCTCGGGGTCGGGGTTGACCGGCGGGAGGGCGTCGGCCACGGCGGGATACTTCTTGAGGGCCTTGGCCAGGGCCAGGTCACGCTTGATCACACCGGGGTCGAGGCGGTGGCGGAATGCGAGGAGGCGGGCGGTGTCGCCGGCGCCGAGGGTGGCGGCGTGGCCGGTGGCGTCGTAGGCGGCCAGGAGTTGCAGGTGGTAGGTCTGCAGCCGGGAGATCTCGGCGTGGAGCGCGTCGAGAGTCGCCAGCTGTTCGCTGTCGCTCATCGACCACACCGGTCGCTCGCCCAGGATCTCCATACCCGAGACTCTAGACATCGCCTCGGACAGTTTCTGGTCCGGAAGGCCCTTATTTGTAAGGGATTCCGAAGATTGACCGAAATTCGACGCAGGCATCGGATTCGGTCAGGTTGTCCACAACCCATCGAACCCTGTGGACCCTCGAGGGACAGCGGAACAGGACCGGCCGACTGGAACAACCCGAGGCGGCGAGGTCACGCGAGGCGGGCCAGACGAGGCGCGTCAGGCGAGGTGAGACCCGAGTCGGGCCAAGTTAGTGCACACCTTTTCAGGTCATCTGGGCGAGTGCGTCTCGTAGGTCGGCCGGGAGTGGGTCGTCGGCGGTGACCAGGTGCTGGCCGACGCAGATCTGTACGTCCGGCCGCGCCAGAGGTCAACACCCCTCAAAGGCTCAATGTGGACCAGTGTCTCCAGGACTGAGGTGTGCGCGGAGGCTGCTGACGTCCAGGCGCGGAAGCGCGATGGCACTGGACTTGACGCCGATTCCGTTGGTGGCCAGGACGTGGGCGAGCTCTGGGCCGTCGACGAGGCGAACCTGCGGTCGGTCCGATCGGTTGGCCTCCTCTTGTGCGGACTTGGTGAAGTGGCCTGTCGTGATCACCATCCCATAGGTGCCGGGGCCGAGACTCCCGCGCAATTGCGTTACAACGTTGGGTCCCACACCACCACTAACGCGTTTCGCCTGCACTGCCAGTCGTATGGCAGGAAGTCCCGGACGATCGAGCGTGCCGATGACGTCGATGCCTCCATCGCCGAGCGTGCCGGCAGTAGCAGCGCCGACGACCAAGGCGTCGTCACAACCGAGAACCTGCAGGTATAGAGCGCAAATCTCCTCGAACTCAAGCGGGCTTAGGGATTGCAGTTCGTGCAAGAGGTCACGCTCGACCTGCTCGGTGAGGCGTACGATGTCCAGGTTGATCTTGCGTTCGAGCAGTCTGCCCCCGAGGGCGACTCCAGAAACGGGGATGAGACGGATCGCTGTCAGTTCTTCGAGTCGAGCATCAGCTTCGGTGGCCAGAGAGAGGTTTGTGCCCATAAGCCCACTCAACGCGGTGACCGAGCCGAGGAGCGGGTCAGCGTCGGATTCTGACCGAAGCAGTGGTGGCTCAACCTTGGATTCGATGTCGACGTCGACGATCCAGTCTCCGAACTCGCTCGACTCTTCACGGGGCAGCGAGGTGACCCGTCCAACTGCGTAAACGCCTGCCTGCTGGCCTGTTATTCGGAACCACACCCGATCACCCGGCTGGACACTCTGGCGGTGTTGGTTGACCGCCCACGTCTCTTCCCTGCCCTGCTCGATAGACGTGAGGAGGTCATAGCGCTTGGGATTGGCTTGGAACACCCAGGCGCCTGAACGGTCCTCACCACCACTGTCAGGGCCGGGGTCGTGGCCCGACTCCAGGACCTCTCTAAGTCGTCGCTCGGCAGCGATAGGCCGCGGACGAAACACGGTCATAATCGACCCGAGAGCATTGCGGAAGTCTTCGGCCAAAGACGTGGACGCGACCGAATCGTGTAGCCACTCGACGTCGCGGACGGCGCAGAGCGTCGCCAAGTTGACTCGCGACTGAGCCTTTCCCACCACCTGCCCAACACGGAACGCTTTTGAGCGCTCCAGCGGAACGATAACCAAGTCGCCGAGGGCCATCGTGTTGATGAAGTTCCACACTTGGCCGACATAGTTGTTCAATCTGCCGGGCGACGCACCCGCGTAGGTCTCGGCCATCAGCGTCGCCAGTTGGGTACGCGTCAGCCCGACCGGCGACTCTGGCAACTCGTGCCAGCCGATCCCGACAATCGTCTCCTTCTCGAACACCGGCAACGAGCTCAGATCCTCACCGGCGCGAACCACCCAAACCGCCACCTAGGGGTCCTCCTCAGGGCCAGGACAGAGGTCGCAAACCGTCTGCAATCTACTCGTCGAGAAGGGCTCGCTGTACGAGCAGGGTAGGAA
Organism: Kribbella qitaiheensis; assembly: GCF_042657745.1. Taxonomy (GTDB): domain Bacteria; phylum Actinomycetota; class Actinomycetes; order Propionibacteriales; family Kribbellaceae; genus Kribbella; species Kribbella qitaiheensis. Next base: position 61,345 of record NZ_JBHSKE010000080.1, read on the forward strand.
GCACCTTGTGGAGAGCCGTCATCCGCCTGCACCCAGCCCATTCAGGTGCCGCACGGCCGTCGACGACCGTAGTTTGCGTATCAGGCACGCGTGTTGCAGCAGATCCGTATGGACAGGGGATCCACTCCGGCTGTCACCGCCGATGATCGATATCTCGCTGCGTGGCCGTCCTGCCGACTCGTCGACGCCGACAGGTGCTCGATATCGCGGGAACCTTGCCGGGAGGAGTACACGATCTGGACCGCCGTCGCTCCCGACGCCGTCTTCACCGTGTCCACGTACGACACGACCAAAGACCACGAACCCGATTAGTGCGCAAATCTCGACGTCCTGATCCGCAAACCCGCAGGTCACAGCTCCGCGCCCCCGCCAGGCCCGAAAACGTGGCCCGAGTCAGGTCACGCGAGGCGGGCCAGACGAGGCAGGCCAGGCGAGGTGAGATGGGGTGGGGGATCGGGCGGCGTCGGTTGGTCAGTTGAGGATGCGGGAGATGCCGACGCCGCTGCGGGCGTCGCGGCCGTACTTCGCGAGCTCGGCGGCGAGGTCCAGCGGCGCGACGCCTGCCTTCTGGCGGTCCTCGTCGGTGAGCAGGTCCGCCGGGATGATCCAGACGATCTCGAACTCCAGCCCGCTCGGATCCTTGCCGTACAGGGACTTGGTGGTGCCGTGGTCCGACGCCCCGACCAGGGCGCCCGCGTCGCTCAGCGTCTTCGCCAGGTCCTCGAGGTCGCCGAGGGTGTCCACCTCCCAGGCCAGGTGGTAGAGCCCGACGGTGGTCCGGCCGGCGCCGGACGGCCCGGCCTGGGCGCCGAGCTCGAACAGCCCGAGGTCGTGGTCGTTGGTCGATCCCGGCGCGCGCAGGAACGCGGCTCCCTGGAAGGAGTCCCCGCCGTCGGTGTACCCGAATCCGAGCACGTCGCGGTAGAAGGCGACACTCTCGGCCAGGTCGCGCACGTACAGCACCGCATGGTTCAACCGGAAGATCGCCATGACCCACCTTCCCTTGTCGTTTCGGTTTCAACACTAGTTGAGGACTCAACTGGGGGGTAGTGGCAGGCTAGCCCGCGGTTGTCAGCAGCGGGCCGAGAGGCCCGGCGAAGGGACGGAAGCATGGAAGAGCAGGGCAGCTACTCGCTCAGTGCGCAGGAACGGCTGATCCTCACGCGGCTGGCGGAGTTGGCGGTGCCACGTGATGAGTTCCCGTCCGCGGTCGACGTCGGAGCGGTGGCGTTCGTCGAGCGGGTTCTCACCGAGGACCGGCCGGACTGGAGGCCCCGGGTCCTTCGTGCGTTGGAGGTGGCCGGTGCCGAACCCGACCTCGACGCCGTGCTCGCCGACCTCGATGGAGCCTGGCTCGTTCGCCTGGTGGCACAAGGCTTCTACGCCGGCGACGGCCACAGTTCGTACGGCGAGCGGCCGCCGGCGTGGGGGATGGTGGGCTGGCGGCCCGACGCGGCCGGGACCTGGCAGACGACCCAGACCCAACTGACCGTCACGCCACGGTCAGCGCTGGCCGGCCGCTACGACTGCGTGATCATCGGGTCGGGCGCCGGCGGGGGAGCGGCAGCCCAGGTGATCGCCGAATCAGGCCGATCGGTGCTGGTGGTCGAGACAGGCCGCTACCCGTCCACGGAATCGCTGACCCGTGATCACCTGCGCAACCCCCGGTCCTCGGTCGGGCTGCCGGCCCTCACCGACCCGGATCCGCAGGGACGCCCGAGGGTCTCTGTCGTCGACGGCGAGGCGCAGGTTGTCCTGCCACCCGACGGCGGCTGGGGCAACAATGCGTTCACCGTCGGCGGTGGCACCCGGGTGTACGGCGCGCAGGCCTGGCGGTTCGCGCCACGGGACTTCGCCATGGCCAGCACCTACGGCGTCCCCGAGGGCAGCGCGCTCGCGGACTGGCCGATCTCGTACGCCGACCTGGAGCCGTACTACAGCCTGGCCGAGCAGCGGTTCGGGGTGAGCGGTGGTGGGGTGGACCCGTGGCACGGGGCGCGCTCGATCCCGCTGCCGATGCCGCCACTGCCGCGAGCCGGCTCGGCGCAGCGGTTGGCAGATGCGGCCGACCGACTGGGCTGGGGCACCCTCGACGTACCGCTGCTCATCAACTCGGTCGACTACCAAGGGCGGGCTGGTTGCGTGCGTTGCGGACAGTGCGTCGGTTTCGCGTGTCCGGTCGACGCCAAGGCAGGAACCCACAACACCGCGCTGCCGGCCGCACTGGCGACCGGTCGCTGCACGCTGGTCACCGAGACAACGGCCGAGCGACTGGTCACCGATGCCCGAGGCCGAGTCACCGGCGTCGCGTTGGTCGCCGCTGACGAGGCCGGGCGGATCTGGCGTCGTACGGTCGACTGCGCTGAGGTCGTGGTCGCAGCCGGCGCTACCGAAACCCCGCGGCTGTTGCTCAACAGCGCGCATGACCAGGAACCACAGGGACTCGGCAACAATCGCGACCAGGTCGGCAGGTATCTCCAGGCGCACGTGTACGCCGGTGCGACCGGGGTGTTCGACGACGAGGTGGTCGACCTGCTCGGCCCGGGGGCTTCGATCGCGACCTGCGACTTCCGGCATGGCAACGACGGGATCGTGGGTGGCGGGATGCTGGCCAACGAATTCGTCGCCACTCCGGCAGCGACGTACGGTTATCTGACCGGGGCGGGTCTGATCCCGCCTGCCGGAGCGGCCGGGAAGCAGGCAATGCGCCGTGAGGCGCTCCGGACGTTGCGGGTGGTCGGGCCGATTCAGGAGGTCACATCGGCGGAGTCCAGGGTGCGGGTCGATCCGGACGTCACCGACCGGTTCGGCAACCCGGTGGTGCGGATCAGCGGGTCGATCCACCCCGAGGACGTCCGCACGCAGGCGTACATGAGCGAGAAGGCAAGGCAGTGGCTGCTCGAAGCCGGCGCAGCCCGTACTGCGATCGGCGGCGCCAGTACTGCGCGGCAAGCCAGTGTCGGTCAGCATCAAGCCGGAACGTGCCGGATGGGCGACGATCCGGCGCGCTCGGTCACCGATCCGTACGGCCGGGTCTGGGGGCACGACAACGTCCGGATCGTCGACGGCTCGGTGCACGTGACGAACGGGGGAGTGAACCCGGTGCTGACCATCCTGGCCGGCTCCCTGCGGATCGCCGAGCGCCTCACCGGCGTCACGCGCTGATGGGGCCCGGGGATCGACCCCGGGCCCCATGCTTCACCAGCTGTTGTTGGAGATGTCCAGGCCGAGGATCACCTGGTCGAACGTGTTGCCGTCGTTGTCGTCGGTGTAGGCGACGGCCACTTCGGACCACGGTGACACGGCGACCGCCAGCTGCTCCTGCCGGCCGACCGTGACCTGGCTGAGTTGCTGCGCCGACAACCGGCCGGTGTCCGTCCCGTCGGTGCCGAACCCGCGGACCCAGACGTCGAGGTCGGTGGCTTGGACCGTCCACCCGACGACGCTGTTGCTCTGGTCATCGATGCCGACATCCGGGTCCTTGCCCCCGGCAGCGACCTGCACGTCCGCGAAGCGCGGAGTGCCCGCCCCGTCGAAGGTGCGGGTCCACGCCCCCGCGGTACCGGTGTGGTCGGACTCCCAGGCGACGGCGAAGTCGCCGTTGAAGTTCGCCGCCACCGAGGCGTGCGTCTGCTGGCCGCCGCCGTTGGCGTTCGCCGTACGGCGGGACAGGGTGACCGCGCCGTTGGTCCGGGCGAACCCGACCAGGCCGATGTTGTACGACGCGTTCGCGTCGCCGTCTTCGTCCCAGACGACGATCGCGTCGCCGGAGGCCGATACCGCCACATCCGGGTTGTGGTGCTGACCGGTGGTCTGCGAAGCAGTCACTTGCCACGCCCGGGTTGTCGGGCCGGTGAACCCGGCCGCCTTGATGAGCGGCTGGGCCCCGGTCTGGATGTCTTCCCACACCACGGAGAACGCGACCGCCCCACCAGCCGGCGCGCCGTCCGGGTCGACGGCCACCCGCGGATTGATCTGCTGACCGGTCGAGCTGTTGTTCGCGTTGCCCGAGGCGGTGACGGTGCCCGCGGTGTTCACCACCCGGTACGGGACGTTGTAGAAACCGTTGCCGTCCGGGTCGTCGGCCCAGACCACGACGGCGTTGCCCTTGTCGTCGAGACCGACGTCCGGGTGGAGGTGGCGCCAATTGGTGACGCCGCTGCTGCCGCCCGCGGACAGCTTCTTCTCGTAGACCGCCGTGCCGTTGCGGAACAACCGCAGGAAGATGTCGCTGTGGACGTTGTCCGTCGCGGCGGTGGTGTCCCGGTCGTCCTCCCACACCACGGCGACGTAGCCGTTGCGGTTGGTCGCGATCGAGGGAACGTCCTGGTCCCCGGTGGCCACGCTGTTCGCGGTCAGCCAGGTCGGTGTCGCCACGGCGGCCTGGGCCGGGGTGGCGATGGTTGCGCTGAACAACAAGGACGACGCGGCGGCGCCGATGGCGAAGAGCTTCTTCATGTCCGGTCCCCTCAGACGGCCTGAAGGCCGGGCCGGCCCTCTTCGATCACGAACGACTTCACCGTGGACGCCGCGGCGTCGTGCTCCGACACCTTCGCCACGGCCCGGAAGTCGGCCCGCAGCTGGGTCGGGCTGATCGTCGTCCGGACGTAGCCGCGCCGGTTGTTGTAGAACTTCAGCCACGGGTTGGTGCCGACGTCGGGGATCGCGGTGGCGCCATCGCCGTCGCCACTGGAGGTGACCGAGGTGGTCACCAGTTCGCTGCCGATCACGGCCGAGGCGGGATTGTTGTAGTCGGCAACGAGGTTGCTCGCCCAAGCGCGGTGGACGTCACCGGTGAGGACCACCGGGTTCCGGGTGGCGCGGTCGACCCAGCCCTGCTGGATCCGGGCCCGGGAGGCGCGGTAGCCGTCCCACGAGTCCATGCTCGCGCCGGTCGAGTTGAACCGCCGCGCGAAGAACACCTGCTGGCCGATGATGTCCCACGTGCCGGAGTGCTGGGCGAGTCCGTCGAGCAGCCAGGTCTCCTGAGCGTTGCCGGGCAGGCTGCGGGACGCCAGATCCGCGTCCGAGCAGATCTTCCAGCCGTCGCCACACGCCTGGTCGTTGCGGTACTGCCGGGTGTCGAGCATGTGGAAGGTGGCGAGGTTGCCCCACCGGAGCGTGCGGTAGAGCGGGATGCTGTTGCCGCTGTTGGCCTGCGCCGGGCGCAGCGGCATGTTCTCGTAGTACGCCTGATAGGCGGCGGTCCGCCGGGCGGTCCACTGGGCCGTGGTCAGCGACGGGGTGCTGTCCGCCCGCACCATGTTGGCGTAGTTGTTCTCCACCTCGTGGTCGTCCGGTACGACGATCCACGGCGCGACCGCGTGCGCGGCCTGCAGATCCGGGTCCGACTTGTACTGCGCGTAGCGGCGCCGGTAGTCCGCGAGCGACACGATCTCCGTGGCGCCAAGGTGGAGGCGCGTGCGGCCCGCCGTGGCCGGGTACTCGTAGATGTAGTCGCCCAGGAACAGGATCAGGCCAGGGTTGTCCTCTGCCATCCGGCGGTACGCGGTGTAGTAGCCCTCCTCGTAGTGCGCGCACGAGGTGAAGGCCATCACGAGATCGCGGCCGTTGGTGCCGCTGGCCGGAGCGGTACGGGTCCGGCCGACGGGGGAGAGGTGGCCCTGGGCGCGGAAGCGGTAGTAGTAGTCCGAGTCGGGGTTGAGGCCGTTCGCGACCACGTGCACGGAGTGGGCGGCCCCGTAGGTCGCCGTCACGGATCCCTGCGCGACGAGCGTGGTGAAGCGGTCGTTGGTCGACACCTGCCAGTCGACAGTGACGTTGGTGTTGGCCATGCCACCTTGGCCGTCGGCGTTGAGTGGTGACGGGGCCAGCCGGGTCCACAGCACGACACTGCTCGCGTCGGGTTCACCCGAGGCGACGCCGAGCTGGAACGGGTACGGAACTGCTGCAGTGGCGGTGATGATGCTCGAGTGGGCGGGCAGTGCGGTGGCACCGGCCGCCGCTAGTCCACCGAGGACAAGGGTTCGACGACTGATCGGTCTCATGGGCCTCACCTTCAGAAATGCGCATGGCGGCAGGCCCCTCGGACAGATGAAACGGGCGGAAACATCCGGGAACCTCCAGGGCGGTGGTAGTTCGTTCCCATAGTCACCGGAATTGCGTAACTTTTCTACGGCGCGTGACCGTGCAGTACCTCTCTGGCGCCGAAAGCGCCGGCCCGGTCAGGGTGTGAAGCCGTCAGGTGTTGTCCGGGCCCTGGTTCTCGCGCAGGTTCTCGACCCGGCCCTCGTCCTCGCCGGCGTCGAGCAGGTTGTCCTTCGACGCACCGCTGTCGGGGTACTCCGACAACGCGACGTCCGGGTGGTGCAGGTCGAACGCGGGGCTCTCGGACCGGATGCGTGGGAGGGTGACGAAGTTGTGCCGTGGCGGCGGTGACGAGGTGGCCCACTCCAGCGACCGGCCCCAGCCCCACGGGTCATCCACACCGACCAGCGGCGATCTACGGGACTTGTAGACGTTGTAGAAGAACGGCAACATCGACAGCCCGAGGATGAACGCCCCGATGCTAGAGACCTCGTTCAGCGTGGTGAAGCCCTCGTTCGCCCCGTACGTCGCGTAGCGGCGTGGCATGCCTTCCGCGCCGAGCCAGTGCTGGACGAGGAAGGTGGTGTGGAAGCCGATGAACAGCAACCAGAAGTGCAGCTTGCCGAGTCGCTCGTCGAGCATCCGGCCGGTCATCTTCGGCCACCAGAAGTAGAACCCGGCGAACATCGCGAACACCACGGTGCCGAAGACGACGTAGTGGAAGTGCGCGACCACGAAGTACGAGTCGGTGACCTGGTAGTCCAGCGGGGGTGACGCGAGGATCACGCCGGTGAGTCCGCCGAACAGGAACGTCGTGAGGAACCCCACGGCCCACAACATGGGCGTCTCGAAGGACAGGGAACCGCCCCACATCGTGCCGATCCAGTTGAAGAACTTCACCCCCGTCGGCACCGCGATCAAGAATGACATGAACGAGAAGAACGGCAGGTTCACTCCGCCGGTCGCGAACATGTGGTGCGCCCACACGGCGGCGGACAGCGCGCCGATCGCGAGCGTCGCGGCGACCAGGCCGATGTAGCCGAAGATCGGTTTGCGGCTGAAGACCGGCAGGATCTCGGTGATGATGCCGAAGAACGGCAGCGCGATGATGTAGACCTCGGGGTGCCCGAAGAACCAGAACAGGTGCTGCCAGAGGAGTGCGCCGCCGTTGGCGGCGTCGTAGACGTGCGCCCCGAGGGCTCGATCCGCCTCCAGCATCAGCAGCGCGCCGGCCAGGATCGGGAAGGCGATCAGCACCAGGATCGACGTGACCAGGATGTTCCACACGAAGATCGGCAGCCGGAACATCGTCATCCCCGGCGCGCGCATCGTGATGATGGTCGTGACGAAGTTGACCGCACCCAGGATCGTGCCCAGACCCGCCATCCACAGGCCCATGATCCACAGGTCACCGCCGACGCCCGGCGAGCGGACCCCGTTGGACAAGGGTGAGTACGCCGTCCAGCCGAAGTCGGCCGCGCCACCCGGCGTCAGGAACCCGGCCAGCACGATGAGCCCGCCGAACAGGAACAGCCAGTAGCTGAACATGTTGAGCCGCGGGAAGGCGACATCCGGGGCGCCGATCTGGACCGGCATGATCACGTTCGCGAAGCCGACGAACAGCGGCGTCGCGAACAGCAGCAGCATGATCGTGCCGTGCATCGTGAACAGCTGGTTGTAGACCTCTTCGTTCACGATCTGCAGGCCCGGATTGGCGAGCTCGGCGCGCATCACCAGCGCCATCAGGCCGGCGGCCAGGAAGAACGCGAACGAGGTGATCAGGTAGAGATGACCGATCACCTTGTGATCGGTGGTGGTGAGCAGCCGTACGGCCACCACGCCGAGGCGCCGCCGGGGGACCGTCAGGGACGGACCGATCGTCGTCGAACGACGTTCGTCGAGGCTGGTCACTGAAACCCTCCCGTCAGATCGGTGACCGGGCAACGGTCCGGCCGGGGAGGACCGCGGCTGCCCAGGATCCTTGCCCCTACTCAGACTGCGCGCTTACCGCCCAGTTGTGAAGGGTCAGCCGGACAGCCGGGCGGCGTGGTCGGGGACCTGGGTCTGCATCTCGCGCGGGGTGCGTTCGTAGCCCTTCGACGGGGGCCGGGGCGGGAGCGCGAGCGGCGGGCGCTGGACCTCGTAGTACGGGACGGTGGCGAGCAGGTGGGCGATCATGTTGATCCGCGCGGCGCGTTTGTCCTCGCTCTCGACGACGTACCACGGGGCCTCGGGGATGTCGGTGTGCACGAACATCTCGTCCTTGGCGCGGGAGTAGTCCTCCCAGCGGGCGATCGACTCCAGGTCCATCGGCGACAGTTTCCAGCGGCGCATCGGGTCCTCGAGGCGTTTGCGGAAGCGGTTCTCCTGCTCGTTGTCGCTGACGGAGAACCAGTACTTGCGCAGCAGCACGCCGTCCTCGACCAGCAGCCGCTCGAAGATCGGGGACTGGTGCAGGAACCGGCTGTACTCCTGGTTCGTGCAGAAGTTCATCACCCGCTCGACCCCGGCGCGGTTGTACCAGCTGCGGTCGAACAGGACGATCTCGCCGGCCGCCGGAAGATGCTCGATGTAGCGCTGGAAGTACCACTGGGTGCGCTGCCGCTCGGTGGGCGCCGGCAGGGCCACGATCCGGGCGACCCGGGGGTTGAGGAACTCCGTGACCCGCTTGATCGTGCTGCCCTTGCCGGCCGCGTCGCGACCTTCGAAGACCACCACGACCCGCGCGCCTTCGACCCGGACCCACTCCTGCAGCTTGACCAGCTCTGCCTGCAGGCGGATCAGCTCCCGCTCGTACAGCTTCTTCGGTACCCGCTTGACCTTCTGCGGGCTCTTCTCCTTGTCGCGGCTCATCCTCCGACGGTAATCGTCAGCCGGCCGGAACGGCGGCCGGGATCGGCCGGCGGGGTGTCGAAAGTTGCGTCAGCTGCCGGTGGACTTCAGCCGCTCGGCTTCCTTCTGGACCTCGGCCTGGGTGGCGCGCTCGCGCTGGAGCCACTCGGGGTCCTCCGCCCGCAGGGCCTGGATCTGGTCGGTGGTGAGGGGTTCGGTGATCCCGCCACGGGCGAGGCCGGAGATGGAGATTCCCAGCCGGGCGGCGACGACCGGGCGCGGGTGCGGGCCGGTACGGCGGAGCTCCCGCAGCCACTCGGGCGGGTCGGCCTGCAGGGCGTTCAGCTCGTCGCGCGAGACGACACCCTCCTGGAACTCCGCGGGGGTGGCCTCGAGGTACACACCCAGCTTCTTCGCCGCGGTCGCGGGCTTCATCGTCTGGGTGGTCTTGTGCGACGTCATACCGCCCAGGGTATCGACTGCGGGCCGGGCTCCCGACCACGCCGGATAGCCTGGGCCGGTGACAGCCCCGGACGAACGGCCCTCCTTCCGGCTCGCGTACGTCCCCGGTGTCACGCCGGCCAAGTGGGTGCGGACCTGGAACGAGCGGCTGCCCAAGGTGCCGCTGACCCTGATCGGGGTGACCGCGCCCGAGGCGGCCGACGTCGTACGGGCGGGTGGCGCCGACGCCGGGCTCGTGCGATTGCCGATCGATCGGACGGGGCTGAGCGCGATCCCGCTCTACACCGAGACGACGGTGGTCGTGGTGCCGAAGGACCACCTCGTGACCGCGGCCGAGGAGATCACCGCGGACGACCTCGCAGACGAGTTCGTGCTGCATCCGCTCGACGACGCCCTCGAGTGGGACCGGTTGCCCGGGCAACCGGCGTTCGAGCGTCCCGCGACGACCGCGGCCGCCATCGAGCTGGTGGCGGCGGGAGCAGGGGTCCTCATCGTCCCGCAGTCGCTCGCCCGGCTGCATCACCGCAAGGACCTCACCTACCGGCCGATCACGGACGCGCCACAGTCGCGCGTCGCGCTGACCTGGCTGGAGGAACAGACCACTGACCTGGTGGAGCAGCTCATCGGGATCGTCCGCGGCCGCACCGTCAACAGTTCGCGCGACCAGCCGACTCCACCCCAGCCCAAGCGCAAGCGCCCTGAGTCGGAGGGGCGAAAGCCAGCTCCCGGCCAGCGCAGAGTGTCCGGCGCCCCCAAGTCCGCCAAACGGGGCAAACCTCGCCGCTCCCGCTGAGGGGTCGTCCGAATAGGGTGATGTGTGTCCGCTGAGCGGGTCCTAGGTTCGGGTGCGCGCTCGACATCGAGTCGAGGCGCTGGACCGGGGAGGCCGGACAATGACTCAGAACCAAACCACCGGGCGGCAGCCCGTCTCGGACTGGGCGGTGGGCGGCGTCGTGTTCGCAGCCGCCATGATGCTGATGAACGGCCTGTTCCAGGTCATCGCCGGACTCGCAGCGCTGATCAACGACGAGTACTTCGTTGTCGTCCGAGGCTATGCGTTCGACCTCGACATCACCGCCTGGGGCTGGATCCACCTGATCCTGGGCCTCCTCGTCGTCGGGGCCGGCATCGGCCTGCTCGTCAGGGCGAGCTGGGCCCGCGTGGTCGCTCTGATCGTCACCGCGCTGAGCGCGATCGACAACTTCTTCTTCATCCCGTACGCGCCGTTCTGGTCGTTGCTGGTGATCGCGCTCGACGTGTGGATCATCTGGGCGCTGACTCGCCCGAACGTGCTCCAGCAGTAGCGGTCAGGTTGGTTCTACCCTCAGGTAACCGGGAGGTGGCGACGGGGAGGTCGGATGAGCGTCGAGGTCGTGTTCTGGGCTGTGGTGCTGGCGAGGTTCGCGCTGCCGTTGCTGATCCCGCGCTACCCACTGCCCGCGGTGGTCGGCTGCCTGTTGCTCGACGGTGTGGACCAGACGATCTTCCAGACGTTCGGCTACGACCCGCCGTTCTACCAGAGCTACGACAAGGCGATGGACGTCTTCTACCTGTCCGTGGCGTACCTGGCCAGCCTGCGCAACTGGACCAACCAGGGAGCGGTCAGCATCAGCCGTTTCCTGTTCTTCTTTCGGCAGGTCGGCGTCGTGGCGTTCGAGCTCACCGGTCTGCGGTGGCTGCTGCTGGTCTTCCCCAACACCTTCGAGTACTTCTTCATCGCCTACGAGGCGATCCGCGCCCGCTGGAACCCGGCCAGGTTCGGGCTCAAGTTCTGGCTGCTGGTCGCCGGCGCGATCTGGATCTTCATCAAGCTGCCGCAGGAGTACTGGATCCACATCGCCCAGCTCGACCTGACCGACACGATCAGAGATGTCTCCTGGTTCCTTCCGCTTCTGATCGCCGCAGCGCTCGTCCTGGCCGCGATCCTGTACTTCGTCGTCCGTCCCCGGCTGCAGCCGGCTGACTGGTCCTGGCGATTCCGCGCGGACCCGCTGCCGGTCGAGATCGACGAGGCCCACGAGCGCGCCGCGCACCAGGCCGCACACCGCAAGGTCTTCGACACGGCGGCGCTGGAGAAGACCTTCCTGATCGGCCTGATCAGCGTGATCTTCGGGCAGGTGCTGCCGGGGGTCGAGGCGAGCGAGCTCGAGGTGTTCCTCGGCATCGCCGTCTTCGTCGTGATCAACTCGGCGATCGGTCTGTGGTCGGCCAAGCGGGGCTACTCGTGGGATTCGGCCGCGAAGTCGTTCGGCGTCGTCTTCGCGACCAACGTCGGGCTGGTCGTCGTCGCGAACCTGCTGCTGATTCGGCGTGACGGCGACCTCCGGCTGGTCGACACCCTGTTCTTCGTCTTCCTGTTCAGCATCCTGACGATGCTCTACGACCGCTACCGCCCGGTCTACGAGTACCGCCGAGCCGCCGCGAAGCAGGCCGCCACGGAGAGGGCTCAGTAGCGGACATCGCTCTGCAGCAAGGGCGGATACACGGCCGATGGCTCGCCGTCGACCGTGGCACCCGCGAACTGCAGCATCGAGTTCTGAGCACCGTGCATCGGTGCCGGGTAGTTCAACGTCGGGGCGGAGACCTCGTCCAGCAGTTGAAGATGTTCAGTGCTCAGCTCCACCTCGAGCGCGGCGACATTGGTCTGCAGGTGTTCGAGGCGTCGCGCGCCGATGATCGGTACGACGGTGCCGCGCCGAGCGCGCAACCAGGCCAGGGACACGGCCGCGGAGGTGGTCCCGAGTTCCTCGGCCACGTCGGCGACGGCCTCGATGACGGTGTACTCGTCGTCGCTGGGCCCGCCGACGAACGCAGTACGGGCTGAGTCGGTGACCTGGGTGTCCCGCCGGTACTTGCCGGACAGGAAGCCGTTCTTGAGCGGACTCCACGGGACCAGCGCCATGCCTTGGTCCAAGGCCAGCGGCGCGAGTTCACCCTCGACCGTGCGGGCGAGCAGCGAGTACTCGACCTGCAAGGCGCTCAACGGGGTCCAGCTCTTCAACAGCGCCGTGGTCTGGGCCTGAGCGGTGAACCAGGCCGGGGTGTTGGAGAAGCCGAGGTAGCGGATCTTGCCTGCCCGGACCAGATCGTCGAGAGTACGCAGAGTCTCCTCGATCGGGGTACGCCTGTCCCAATTGTGCAACCAATACAGGTCCAGATAGTCGGTCTGCAGGCGGCGCAGGGTCTCGTCGAGCTGGGCGATGATCGCGGTGCGGCCGGCGCCACCTCCGTTGGGATCGCCGGGGAAGAGATTGCCGAAGAACTTCGACGCCAGGACCACGTGCTCGCGCCGGCCGGGGTGGGCGGCGAACCAGTCGCCGAGGATCTTCTCCGAGTGCCCGTTGGTGTAGAAGTTCGCGGTGTCGATGAAGTTCCCGCCGAGATCCAGGTAGGTGGCCAGGATCTTCTCCGACTCCTCGACGCTGGTCCCGGCGGCGCCCGGATCCTCGCCGAAGGTCATCGCGCCGAGCGCGAACGGGCTGACCCGCAGGCCGGACCGGCCGAGGGTGACGTAGTGGTCGAGTGACATGAGATGGCTCCGATCAGTGCTGGAAGTCGGTCATTTCCATCGAATCGCGAACCGCCGGTCCGAGGTAGACCGATCCACTTCAGCTCTTGCACGATCCTGCCAACCTTGCGCCGATCGGGTTGCAGGTGGTCGTCGCGGGTGCTTCGCTGAGGGCGTGGACACCACTGTCGATCTGCTGGCTGAGCTCAGGTGCGTCATCGCGACCCACGCCCGATCGGATCTGGGGACGTCGATCGACGGACTGCTGCTGTCCAAGGTGGAGACGGCCGAGCCGGACTACTCGCTCACCGAGCCGTTGCTGGTCGTCATGGCCCAAGGCGGCAAACGCCTGCTGCTCGGCGACCAGGTGTACGAGTACCGAGCCGGCCAGTGCCTCGTGGTCACAGCCGACCTACCCGTCACCGGTCACTTCCTCGAGGCCAGCCCGCAGGTCCCGGCTTTGGGCATCGGCCTGGTACTGCGCCCGGCGGTGATCGCCCGGTTGTTGCTGGAGGCACCGGCAGGCCCCTGGTCCCGCAGTACGGCGGATCTGCCTGCGATGGCGATCGGCGACGTGGACCTCGAGCTGCTCGACGCCGTGACCCGCATGGTGCGACTGCTCGACCACCCGGCGGACGTGCCGGTCCTGGCTCCGCTGGTGGAGCAGGAGATCCTGTGGCGGCTGCTCACCGGCCCGCACGGCGGGATGATCCGTCAGATCGGGTTGGCGGACAGCAGTCTGTCCTACCTCAGCCGGGCGATCCGCTGGATCCGCGACAACTACGCCGAACCGATGCGGGTGGAGGACCTCGCCCGCTTGGCCGGGATGAGCACCTCCGCGTTCCACCGTCACTTTCGCGCCGCCACCGCCATGAGCCCGCTGCAGTTCCAGAAGCGCATCCGGCTCCAGGAGGCCCGGTCGCTGCTGGTCTCCCGCGCGGGAGACATCGCGGGCGTCGGACATCTGGTCGGCTACGACAGCCCTTCGCAGTTCAACCGCGAGTACCGCCGCCTGTTCGGCGCCCCGCCAGGTCAGGACGCCGTTCGCCTGCGCACGACCATCACCCCGTCCGCCACCCCACACCTCCCGTAACGCCGGTCACCCCGGTCCTACGTCGAGGGTGGCGTCGGTCAGGTCTCGGCGGGAGCGGATGCCGAGTTTGGTGAAGACCTTGCGCAGGTGCCACTCGACGGTGCGGGGGCTGATGAAGAGCCGGGTCGCGATCTCCGGGTTCGAGAAACCGTCGCGGGCCAGCCGGGCGATCTGAGACTCCTGGGCGGTCAGTTGGTTCTTCGCCGCGCGGGTCCGTTTGCGTGCCGTCTCGCCGGTGGCCAGCAGTTCGCGGCGGGCCCGGTCGGCGAACGCCTCCATGCCGATCGAGGTGAGCAGGTCGTACGCGATCCGCAGCCGCTCGCGGGCGTCGACGCGCCGGGCCTCACGGCGGAGCCACTCCCCGTAGAGCAGGTGCGCACGGGCGATCTCCGGGCGGGGGTGGGTGCGGCTCAGCCTGTCGATCGCCTCGAGGTACAGGTCTTCGGCGGTGTCGCCGTCGCTGAGCAGGGCCCGCGACCGCGCCTCCAGCCCGAGGCCGAAGTCGGTGCCGGCCGGCTGTGTCGTCGAAGCCAGCCTGTCGAGCGCGGCCCGGGCGACCCCGAACCGGCGGCTGTGCACCGCCGCTTCGACCAGTTCGGGCAGCGCCCACATCGAGGAGAACAGCTCGACCTCGTCCGACGCGGCTCGCTCGGCGGCCGCCAGCGCGTCGTCGTACCGGCCGAGGCCGTTGTAGAGGACGGCGGCGACCCAGTTCGCGCGGGTGAGCACGACTCCCGGGCCGCCGTCCGTGGCTTGGTCGATGGTGTCCTGGATCAGGGCGGAGGCGTCGGGCTCCCGGCCTCGGAGCGCCAGCAGCAGGAGCGCGGCGAAGGGTGCGGCGGGCGTGCCGGTGGCCGCGGCGACCTGATCGGCTTCCGCGATCAGGTCCTCGGCCGCGCGGAAATCGCCGCTCCAGGCGGCCGCCGTGCCCAGCGAGGCGAGGTAGATCGGCAACTGTTCGAGTGCACCGGTGTCTCTGGCGACCTGGATCTGCCGTTCGTAGATCGCCTGCCAGGCCCGGACATCCCAGATGGCCATGCCGGCCGGTGCGGCCAGCCAGCCCCACCGCAGCCCCTCTTCGAGCGACACCTCCCCGTCGGCGAAGGCCCTCGATGCCTGCAGCAGCACAGGTGCTGCCGCGGCCCGCCCCTCGATGGTCAGACACGAGAGACCGTCCAGGAGCAGGTCGGTCGGGTGCGGATCCCCGGGTCTCGGCGGAAGTGCCCGCGCGGCCGCGGAGACCTCTCGCAGCCGGCTCGCAGAGCCGGTGAGCACGGCGGCACCCCACGAGTTCAGGTACACGTCCCGCGCCAGGTCGAGGTCGAGCGGTTCCAGCCGTTTGGCGGCCTTGAGCAGCAGCGGGGTGGCGTCGCCTCCGGCGCGGGAGACGAATGCGATCTCCCCGCGCAGCATGTCCACCCGGGCGCCCTCCAACTCGTCGAGCGCCCCGGACTCCGCTACCTCCAGGAGCTGGAGAGCCTCGGGGAACGCGCCCGCCTGGAGGCTCGCTTGCGCGGCGGCGAGGGCGCGCTCGGCGCGGAGTACGGGCTCTTGGGTCAGCGCGACCGCGCGTTGCAGGAATGCGGCCGCGGAACTGAACCCGCCGCGCGCCTGCGCCCGACCCGCCGAGCGTTCGAGGTCCGCGGCCACCTTCTCGTCCGGACCCGGGGTGGCCGCTGCGAGGTGCCAGGCGCGGCGGTCGGGATCGGTGTCCGGATCGGTGACTTCCGCCAGCGCCAGGTGGACGGTCTGACGTTCCTCCGGTGACGCGGCCTCGTAGACGGCCGAGCGCACGAGCGGATGCCGGAACCGGATACGGCGGCCGAACTCGATCAAGCCTGACGCCTCCGCCACGGCCGATGCGGCGGCGTCGGTCCCGAGCCCGAGCCGGTCCGCCGCGCGCCACAGCAGCGTGGCGTCGCCGAGTGGTTCGGCCGCTGCCGTGAGCAGCAGCCGGCGGGTGTCGGACGGCAAGGGTTGGAGTCGGCGGAAGAACCCGTCCTCGATCCGGCCGGAGAGCGCGGTCCTGTCGTGTACTCCGAACCCGTCGGCGAGCTCCGCGGTGGTCCACGCCCGCGGCAGCTCGACCAGCGCGAGCGGGTTGCCGCGGGTCTCTGCCACGATCCGGTCGCGCACGCGGTCGTCGAGGGGGCCGTTGACCACTGACGCCAGCAACGTCCGCGCGTCCGCGTCGCCGAGGCCGCTCACCGTGAACTCCGGCAGGTCCGCCAGGTCGGGAACGCTGCTCGGCTCGCGGACGACGATCACCAGGGCGATCCGCTCGGCCACCAGTCTGCGCGCGAGGAAGCCGATGGCCTGCGAAGTGGTGCCGTCCAGCCATTGGGCGTCATCAACGAGACAGAGCAGCGGTTGACGGGCGCTCGCCTCGGCAAGCAGGCCGAGCGCCGCGAGCGCGATGAGGGATCGGTCCGGCGGCTTGCCGGCGGTCAGGCCGAAGGCCGCCGCGAGCGCCTCCTGCTGGGGCGTGGGCAGGCGGTCGAGCCGGTCGAGGAAGGGTGCGCAGAGCTGATGCAGTCCGGCGAACGCGAACTCCATCTCGGACTGGACGCCCGCAGACCGCACGACCCGGAATCCCGGGGCTCGAGCGGACAGGTACTCCAGCAGGGCGGTCTTGCCGACGCCGGCCTCGCCGCGCAGTACCAGCGCTCGGCTCCGACCGGTGCGCGCGGCAACAAGCAGCCGATCGAGCGAATCGCATTCGCTGCGTCGACCCAGCAACCTCGTCCCAGCACCGCGATTCGGCATCGTGCACCCAGTCGCAGGCTAAGTACTGCGAACGGCCGCTCGCAACGGGCTTCCCACCCGTCGGGCAGCGGGTCTCGCCGGAGTTGTTCTTGAATGATTCCAGAAAATGCGACAGACTCCGGGACGTGCCAACACCGTCGGAGTACGAGCGCATGTTGCGAGGGGCCGAACTGCGGGTCACCCGGCCCCGGGTGGCCGTGCTCGCCGCGGTGCACGACCGTCCGCACGCCGACACGGACTCGATCATCGGCGCCGTGCGCGAGGATCTCGGCGAGGTCTCCCACCAGGCTGTCTACGACGTACTCCGCGCGCTGACCGCGGCGAGTCTGGTGCGGCGCATCCAGCCGACGGGGTCCGTGGCGCGGTACGAGTCGCGGGTCGGCGACAACCACCACCACGTCGTGTGCCGGTCCTGCGGTGCCATCGCCGACGTGGACTGTGCCCACGGCTCCGCGCCCTGCCTGACCGCCTCCGACGACCACGGCTTCGCGATCGACGAGGCCGAGGTCGTCTACTGGGGCCGCTGCCCCGACTGCTCCACCGCATCCAGTTCTTGAGTACCCCCTAGTCTCCGGAAGGTTTTCCCGTGTCTGACAAGCCTGACGCCGTTGTTGGAGAGATGAATGAGGAGAGCGAGGCCCAGTGCCCGGTCGCGGGTGGGCATTTCAAGCACCCGACCGAGGGTGGCAGCAACCGTGAGTGGTGGCCGAACCAGCTCAACCTGAAGATCCTTCGCAAGCACCCCGCGGTGGCGAACCCGATGGGGGAGGAGTTCGACTACGCGGCCGCCTTCGGCACTGTCGACCTCGACGCCCTGGCCCGCGATGTCGACGAGGTACTGACCACGTCGCAGGACTGGTGGCCCGCGGACTTCGGCCACTACGGGCCGTTCATGATCCGGATGGCCTGGCACAGCGCGGGCACCTACCGCATCCACGACGGCCGCGGCGGCGCGGGCGCCGGCATGCAGCGCTTCGCCCCGCTGAACAGCTGGCCGGACAACGGCAACCTCGACAAGGCGCGCCGGCTGCTGTGGCCGGTGAAGAAGAAGTACGGCGCCTCGATCTCGTGGGCCGACCTGATGATCTTCACGGGCAACCGCGCCCTGGAGACGATGGGCTTCAAGACCTTCGGCTTCGCCGGTGGCCGCCCGGACGTCTGGGAGCCCGACGAGGACGTCTACTGGGGCCCCGAGACCACCTGGCTCGGCGACGAGCGCTACACCGGTGACCGGGAGCTCGAGAACCCGCTGGCCGCGGTACAGATGGGTCTCATCTACGTGAACCCGGAAGGCCCGAACGGCCACCCCGACCCGCTCGCCTCGGCGCGCGACATCCGCGAGACCTTCGGCCGGATGGCGATGAACGACGAGGAGACCGTCGCGCTGATCGCCGGTGGGCACACGTTCGGCAAGACCCACGGTGCGGCCGACCCGGAGCAGTACGTCGGGCCCGAGCCCGAGGGCGCCCCGCTCGAGGAGCAGGGCCTCGGCTGGAAGAACAGCTTCGGCACCGGCAAGGGCCGGGACGCGATCACCAGCGGCCTCGAGGTCACCTGGACGGCCACGCCGACGCGGTGGAGCAACAGCTTCTTCGAGAACCTCTTCGGCCACGAGTGGGAGCTGACCAAGAGCCCGGCCGGCGCGCACCAGTGGCAGCCGAAGGACGGCGCCTCGGCCAACACCGTCCCGGACCCCGAGGACGGCTCGCTGACCCGCCCGCCGACGATGCTGACGACCGACCTGGCGCTGCGGGTCGACCCGATCTACGAGCAGATCTCGCGGCGCTTCCTGGAGAACCCGGACCAGTTCGCGGACGCGTTCGCGCGGGCCTGGTACAAGCTGACGCACCGCGACATGGGCCCGATCCAGCGCTACCTCGGACCGCTGGTCCCGCAGGAGACGCTGATCTGGCAGGACCCGGTGCCCGCGGTCGACCACGAACTGGTCGGGGCCGAGGACGTCGCCGCGCTCAAGGGTCAGGTCCTGGACTCGGGTCTGTCGGTTTCGCAGCTCGTCGCCACCGCCTGGGCGTCGGCCTCGACGTTCCGGGGCAGCGACAAGCGCGGTGGGGCGAACGGTGCCCGCATCCGCCTCGAGCCGCAGTCGGGCTGGGAGGTCAACGAGCCGGACGCCCTGGCGCAGGTGCTGCGCACGCTGGAGGGAATCCAGGAGTCCTTCAACAGCTCCGGGAGCAAGAAGATCTCGCTCGCCGACCTCATCGTGCTTGCTGGCGGGGCTGCCGTGGAGCAGGCAGCCAAGACGGCCGGCTTCGACGTACAGGTGCCCTTCACTCCGGGGCGCACAGACGCGTCGCAGGAGCAGACGGACGCCGACTCCTTCGCCCCGCTCGAGCCGGTGGCCGACGGGTTCCGGAACTACCTCGGCAAGGGCAACCGGCTGCCGGCGGAATACCTGCTGATCGACCGCGCGAACCTGCTGACCCTGAGCGCGCCCGAGCTGACCGTCCTGGTGGGCGGCCTGCGGGTCCTGGGCGCGAACTTCCAGCAGTCGTCGCTGGGCGTCCTCACCTCGACGCCCGGGTCGCTGACGAACGACTTCTTCGCGAACCTGCTCGACCTGGGCACGACGTGGAAGCCGACGTCGGAGGACGCGGAGACCTTCGAGGGCCGTGACGCCAGTGGCGCGGTCAAGTGGACCGGCAGCCGCGTCGACCTGGTCTTCGGCTCCAACTCCGAGCTGCGCGCCGTCGCCGAGGTCTACGCCAGCGACGACGCCAAGGAGAAGTTCGTCCGGGACTTCGTCGCCGCCTGGACAAAGGTGATGGAGCTCGACCGCTACGACCTCGCCTGATCCACCCCGTTCAGGTCGGCGGGCCTGGACACGACAGCCAGGTCCACTCGCAGTGGACCTGGCTGTCGCCGGTTCGGTACTGATCCGGCCCGAGCGCATACGTGCCGTCGGCAACCGTTCTCGTCAGGAAACTTCGGCGGGAGCGGGGCCGTTGGTAGGAATATGAGCAACCTCACGAGCGAATATGAACAGCTGGCCGACGTGTACCACGGCACGGTAGATCCCGAGGGGGCTGGTCTGGAGGATCCGACGTTCGACGGGCTGGTGGGGGACGTGCGGGGGCAGCGGGTCGCCGCGGTGGCGTGCGGGCAGGGGCGGGATGCGCGGCGGCTGGCTGATCTCGGGGCCGAGGTGGTGGGGATCGATGCCTCGGAGTCGCTCCTCGCCCACGCGCGCAGGCTCGAGCAGGACACTCCTCGCGGGATCGAGTACGTCCACGGGGATGCTCACGATCTCCGTGGACTTCCCGACGCGTCGTTCGACGGAGTCGTGTGCCACATGGCGCTGATGGACATCCCCGAGCTGGAGCCGGCGGTGCGGTCGATCGTGCGGATCCTGGTGCCTGGCGGGTGGTTCGTGGCGTCGATCGTGCACCCGTGCTACAAACCGCCGGCCCACGGGGAACTGGTCGATCACGTCGACGGCTTCACCAGGCGGATCACCGGCCGCTACTTCGAGGAAGGTCCCTACAACAGCGTGACCCGCTGGGAGATCCTGCCGCGCGTCTCGTACCACCGGACCCTGTCGACGTACGTGAACACCCTGGTGGCGGCCGGCCTCCCCATCACCCGGATGGCCGAGCCCGTCGGCGACCGCCCGGTCTGGAAGGAGGCTGCCGGAATCCTCTACTTCCGCTGCGAGCTTACGGATCCAGCCTGACAGCGCCAGGCCGGACCAGTGAAAAATGGACTCACAAGTCCATTCCGTCGAGCCCCGACCGGAACGGCCTCGGCGGCGTAGCCTGGAGGTATGGGTGGGGGCGGGCAGGGCTTTCGCGCCAGCGTTCGGTCGTTGAACAAGTTCTTCGGCGTGAGCGTGCTGGCCGGCGCCCTGGCCGCCGGACTGGTGGTTCCCTTCGCCGGGCTGGCCGAGTTCGGCACCAAGAAGGCCTCGGAGTCGGTCGAGAGTCTGCCGCAGGAGCTGGAGACTGAGCCGCCGGCGGTGCGGAGCAGGATCCTCGCGTCCGACGGCAGCTTGATCGCCACCCTGTACGAGCAGAACCGCGTCCCGGTACCGCTGAGCCAGATCAGCCCGATCATGCGCAAGGCGATCGTGGCGATCGAGGACTCGCGCTTCTACGACCACGGCGCGCTGGACGCGAAAGGCACCCTGCGCGCGCTGATCCGGAACCAGTCCGGCGGCTCGGTGCAGCAGGGTGGTTCGAGCATCACCCAGCAGTACGTGAAGATGAGCCTGATCGAGAAGGCGCAGACCGCCGAGCAGCGCCAGGCCGCCACGGAGGTGACCTACCAGCGCAAGCTGACCGAGCTGCGCTACGCGGTCGCCTTCGAGAAGGAGTTCTCCAAGGACCAGATCCTCGAGCGGTACCTGAACCTGGCGAACTTCGGCGACGGCTCGTACGGCGTACAGGCCGCCGCCCAGCACTACTTCAGGACCACCGCCAAGAAACTCACGCTCCCGCAGGCCGCGCTGCTGGCCGGGCTGGTGAAGAACCCGACCGGCTATGACCCGACGAACAACCTCAAGCGCTCCAAGGATCGTCGCGACGTAGTGCTCCGCAGGATGCAGGAGCTGGGCGTGATCACCGCGAAGCAGGCCAACGACGCGATCAAGGCGCCGGTGATCGACGAGAAGAAGATCCTGAAGGTCCGCAACGGCTGCGCCAGCTCCCGCTATCCGTTCTACTGCGACTACGTCGTCTCCAAGCTGCTGGACAACCCAGCCCTGGGCCGCACGCCCAAGGACCGGGACCACTTCCTGAAGACCGGCGGCCTCACCGTGAAGACGTCGCTGGACCCGAGGATCCAGAGGGCCGCGCAGGCGTCGATCAAGGAGCACAGCAAGACCACCGACACCGCCATCGCGGCCATCACCGTGGTCGAGCCCGGTACCGGGCTGGTCAAGGCGATGGTGCAGAGCAAGCCGCACGGGAACGGCAAGAACCAGACGGCGTACAACTACAACGTCGAGAAGTCCTACGCGGGTGGCTACGGCGGGTTCCAGAACGGGTCGACGATGAAGGCGTTCGTGCTCGCCGCCGCGATCCAGAAAGGCCTGCCGCTGACCTACCGGATCAACTCGCCGGCCCAGATCAACCTCAGCGGGAAGAAGTTCCGGACCTGCACCGGCTTCACGCGGGACCCGGACTACAGTCCGCAGAACTCGACCCGCAGCGGCAACCTGACCATGGTAGAGGCGGCCAGGTACTCGACGAACACCTACTTCCTGCAGCTGTCCCAGCGGACCGGCCTGTGCGCGCCGGCCACGATCGCCGCCGACCTGGGCATGTACAACGCGCAGACCCTCCAGCCGCTCGACCAGGTGGTGTCCTTCACGCTGGGCGTCGGCTACGTGACGCCGTTGATGCTCTCGAACGCCTATGCGACGTTCGCGGCGCGGGGCAAGTACTGTTCGCCCGTCGTCGTCACCACGCTGCTGGACAAGACCCGCAAACCCATCAGGACACCCAGCATCGACTGCCGGCAGGCCATCGCACCGGAGGTCGCCGACGGGGTCAACCGGGTGCTCAGCGCCGTGATGGAGCCCGGCGGCACCGGTGGTCGACTCAACTTCGGCCGCTGGGACCTGGCCGGCAAGACCGGCACCATCCAGGACAACCGTGCCGTCTGGTTCGCGGGGTACGCACCGAACCTGGCAGCGGCGGCAGTGGTCGCCGACGCGAACCTTCCGTACACCAACCTGATGTACGGCCACACCCTGGACGGCAAGGACATCTCTGACCCCACCGGTTCCGGTACTGCGGGTCCGCTGTGGCAGACCGCGATGGAGAAGGCCCTGGACGGTATGCCGCTGCGCCGCTTCGTCCCTCCGAGCAACCGCGTGGTCAAGGGTGACGCGGCTGAGCTCCCGCCGGTCAGCGGCAAGAGCCCGGACGAGGCCGCCAACGTACTCCGGCAGGCCGGGTTCGACGTCGTCATCTCCGACGAGCCGGTGGACTCCCCGGAGGCCGAGGGCAGCGTGGCCTACACCGACCCGCGCAGCCGCGATGGCGCCCCCGAGGGCTCCCTGGTGACGATCTACGTCTCCAACGGCCAGAACTAGCCGCCCGCAGCCGGGTCGGGGGACCGTGCTGGGCCCGATCTGAGGGCCCGACTCGACGGTAGGCCCGGCTGCCTGGGAATGTGTGCGGTAACAGACTCGTCAACGACAGGAGTGCCGCCCGGTGTTCAACCGCATCGCCATCGTCAACCGGGGAGAGGCCGCGATGCGGCTGATCAACGCGGTCCGCGAGCTCAACGCCGAGACGGGGAGCCAGATCGAGACGGTCGCCTTGTACACCGATGCGGAGCGTGCGGCGACGTTCGTGCGCGAGGCCGACCTGGCCTACCCGCTCGGCCCGGCCGCCGACCGCCCGTACCTCGACCACGCGAAGCTCGAGCAGGCGCTGACCGAGACGAAGGCGGACGCCGCCTGGGTCGGCTGGGGGTTCGTCGCCGAGGACCCGGCGTTCGCGGAGCTGTGCGAGCGGATCGGCGTGACGTTCATCGGGCCGAGCGCGGAGGCGATGCGCAAGCTCGGCGACAAGATCGGCTCGAAGCTGATCGCCGAGGAGGTCGGCGTACCGGTCGCGCCGTGGAGCCGCGGCGCGGTCGAGTCCCTGGACGCGGCGCTCGTGTCGGCGGGCGAGATCGGCTACCCGGTGATGCTGAAGGCGACCGCGGGCGGCGGTGGCCGCGGCATCCGGGTGGTCCGCGACGACGACGAGCTGCGCGAGGTCTACCAGCGGACCAGCGACGAGGCGGCCCGCGCGTTCGGCAGCGGCGTGGTCTTCCTGGAGCGCCTAGTCACCGGCGCCCGGCACGTCGAGGTCCAGGTGATCGCTGACGGTCAGGGCACGGCGTGGGCGCTGGGCGTGCGGGACTGCTCGGTGCAGCGTCGCAACCAGAAGGTGATCGAGGAGTCGGCCTCGCCGGTGCTCGCGCCGGACCAGGCCGCCGAGCTGAAGGCGTCCGCGGAGCGGCTTGCGCTGGCCGTCGGCTACCGCGGCGCCGGCACGGTCGAGTTCCTGTACCACCCGGGGGACAAGCTGTTCGCCTTCCTCGAGGTGAACACCCGCCTCCAGGTCGAGCATCCGATCACCGAGCTGACCACCGAGGTCGACCTGGTCAAGGCGCAGCTGCACGTGGCCGCCGGCGGCCGGCTCGAGGGCCCGCAGCCCGCCGAGCACGGCCACGCCGTCGAGGCCCGGCTGAACGCGGAGGACCCGGACCGCGAGTTCGCGCCGTCGCCCGGACGGATCGCGCGGCTGCGGTTGCCCTCCGGCCCCGGCGTACGGGTGGACACGGGGGTCAGCGAGGGTGACACGATCCCGGCAGACTTCGACTCGATGATCGCCAAGATCATCGCGTACGGCCGGACCCGTGACGAGGCGCTCGGCCGGTTGCGCCGCGCGGTGGCCGACACGACCGTTGTCCTGGAGGGCGGCGCGACCAACAAGAGCTTCGTGCTCGACCTGCTGGACCAGCCGGAGGTGATCGACGGGAGCGCCGACACCGGCTGGATCGACCGGGTCCGCGGTGAGGGACGCCTGGTCTCGCGCCGGCACTCCGGCATCGCCCTGGTGGCGGCGGCGATCGAGGCTTACGAGGAGGCCGAGCAGGTCGAACGGCAGCGGCTGCTGGAGACGGCCCGTGGCGGCCGCCCCCAGGTCCAGCACGAGGTCGGCCGGGCCATCGCGTTGAAGCTGCGCGGCGCGGCGTACAAGGTGAGTGTCGCGAGGATCGGGCGGCAGCGGTACCGGGTGGGTGTGGGCGCCGGCGACGAGCTGCAGTACCTCGACGCAGAGCTCGACCGGCTGGACGCGTACGACGCGCGGCTGGAGGTCGCGGGCCGCCGGTTCCGGCTGGTCACCGCGACGCACGGTCCGGTGCACCTCGTCGAGGTCGACGGTGTCACCCACCGGGTCAGCCGCGACGAGGGCGGCGTACTGCGTGCCCCGAGCCCGGCCCTGGTGGTCGCGACTCCGGTCGCGGCGGGTGCCGAGGTGGAGGCCGGGGCGCCGGTGCTGGTCCTCGAGAGCATGAAGATGGAGACGGTCTTGTACGCGCCGTTCAAGGCGATCGTGCGCGAGCTGCCGGTGTCGACCGGTAGCCAGGTCGAGACCGGCGCACCGCTGGTCCGGTTGGAGCCGGTCGGTGACGCCGACGTCGAGGTCGAGGCGTCCGAGGGCGTCGAGCTGGAGCTGCCCGAGCCGGCGGCCCCGCCGACCGCGGCGGAGCGCGCGGCCCGCGGGCTGGACGACCTGCGCAGCATGCTGCTCGGGTTCGACATCGATCCGCGCGACGAGGGCCGGACGCTGACCGGCTACCTCGCCGCCCGCGCGGAGCTGGCCGAGCCTCCGGTCGCGGAGGAGATCGGCGTACTGCGGCTGTTCGCCGACTTAGCCGAGCTGAGCCGCAACCGGCCGGCCGGCGAGGACCTGAACACCGAGCTGCGGGTGCACAGCCCGAAGGAGCACTTCCACACCTACCTGCAAACCCTGGACGCCGAGCGCGCCGGGCTGCCGGCGGAGTTCTGCGACCGGCTGGCGCGGGTGCTCGGCCACTACGGCGTCACCGGGCTGGAGCGCAGCGACGAGCTGACCGACGCGGTGTTCCGGATCTTCCTGGCCCAGCAGCGCACGTCTCCCGACGTACTGCTGATGACGTCCCTGCTGCAGCAGTGGCTGGCCGAGCCGATGCCCGAGCCGCCGCTGGACGCCGAGGCGCATGCGGTGCTCGACCACCTGGTGCTCGCTACCCAGCTGCGCTTCCCGGTGATCGGCGACCTGGCCCGCAGCGTGCGGTTCCGCTGGTTCGACCAGCCGCTGGTGGACCAGGCGCGGGCCGAAGTACTGTCCGGCGTCAGCGACGAACTGGCGGCACTTGCGCTGGATCCGGACGCGCCAGACCACGTCGCGCGGGTGGAGGCGCTGGCGACGATCCCGGAGCAGATCGTGCGGTTCCTCGCCGAGCGGCTCGAGCGCGGCGTCAACGGCACCGAGCCGATGCTGGAGGTGCTGGTCCGCCGCCACTACCTCGAGTACGAGCTCCACGACCTGCGCA
Organism: Kribbella qitaiheensis; assembly: GCF_042657745.1. GTDB lineage: Bacteria > Actinomycetota > Actinomycetes > Propionibacteriales > Kribbellaceae > Kribbella > Kribbella qitaiheensis. The sequence continues at coordinate 87,111 of NZ_JBHSKE010000080.1, forward strand.
ACGCGACCGTGAGCGGCCGCGCGTTCACCGCGGCCGACTACACGCTGGACAAGCGCCCGACGCACCTGGTCAGCACGATCGGGACCGTCGACGAGTTGGCCGATCCCAGCAGCGCGCTGGTCCGCGACCTTACCGCCGAGATCGACGCCCGCCCGGCCGGCCACGAGGCGGTCACCGATCTGTACCTGTCGTGGCCGCAGACCCCCGCGACCCAGCAGGAGGCGTCCGACCGCCTGCGCGAGATCGTCGCGGCGCTGCCGTTCATGCAGCGCGTACGCCGGGTCGCGGTCGCCGTGGCCCCGGGTGGTGGCCGCGAGGTCTGGTACTTCACCTACCGCCCGTCGGCCGAAGGCGTGGTCGAGGACGACAACGTGCGCGGAGTACACCCGATGGTCGGGCGACGGCTCAACCTGTGGCGGCTGCACGACTTCCGGATCACCCGGCTGGACGCGCCCGAGGACGTTCTCCTCTACCACTGCGTCGCCCGCGACAACGAGGCGGACGAGCGGCTGGTGGCGCTGGCCCAGGTCCGGCAGTTCGCCGTCGTGCGCGACGAGGACGGCAAGGTCACCTCGCTGCCGCACGTCGAGCGGGCGATCGCGAACTGCCTGGAAGGCATCCGCCGGGCGCGGACGGCGCGCGGCGCTGCTGGAGCCCGGCTGGAGATGAACCACGTCTGGGTGACGATCTGGCCGGTGGTCGACGCGCAGGTCGCCGAGCTCACCGCGCTGCAGCGCAACATCGCGCCGTTGACGGCCGGAGCCGGGATCGAGGAGGTCGTCGTCACGGGCCGCGTGATCGGCTCGAACGGCAACCCGTTCCCGGCCGTCGGCCGGTTCTACTACCAACCCGGCGCGGGTGTCATCGCGGCGGTGGAGCGACCCGCGACCGAACGACTCAAGCCGCTCGACGACTATGCCCAGAAGGTCCTCCGCGCCCGTCGGCGCAACACTGTCTATCCCTATGAGGTGGCGGGGATGGTCGCGGGTGCGGGCGGCAGCTGGGTCGAGTACGACCTGGACGACACCGGCACGCTGGTCCCGGTCGAGCGGCCGCGCGGGCTGAACAAGGCCGGCCTGATCGCCGGCGTGATCAGTACGCCGACCCGCCGGCACCCCGAAGGCGTCTCCCGGGTGGTGCTGAGCGGCGACCCGACCAAGGCGCTCGGCGCCGTCGCCGAAGCGGAGTGCGCGCGGATCATCGGCGCCCTCGACCTGGCCGAGAGGCTGGGCGTCCCGGTCGAGTGGTTCGCGGTCTCGGCCGGTGCCCGGATCTCGATGGACTCCGGTACCGAGAACATGGACTGGGTCGCGAAGGCGCTGAAGCGGATCGTCGAGTTCACCCAGGCCGGTGGCGAGATCAACATCGTCGTCGCGGGCATCAACGTCGGCGCCCAGCCGTACTGGAACGCCGAGGCGACGATGCTGATGCACACCAAGGGCATCCTGGTGATGACGCCGGACTCGGCGATGGTGCTGACCGGCAAGCAGTCCCTGGACTTCTCCGGCGGTGTCTCGGCCGAGGACAACCACGGCATCGGCGGCTACGACCGGGTGATGGGCCCGAACGGGCAGGCGCAGTACTGGGCGCCCGACCTGGCCGGAGCCCGCGACATCCTGCTCGCGCACTACGACCACACCTACGTCGTACCGGGGGAGACCGGCCCGCGCCGGGCGCCGTCCACCGACCCGCACGACCGCGACGTCACGTCGTACCCGCACGACCCGGTGGACGGCGGGTTCAGCACGGTCGGGGAGATCTTCTCCGCCGCGACGAACCCGGATCGCAAGAAGGCGTTCGACATCCGCACCCTGATGCGCGCCGTGGCCGACCAGGACCACCCGCTGCTGGAGCGCTGGGCGGGGATGGCCGACGCGGAGACCGCGGTCGTGGCCGACACCCGGCTGGGCGGACTGTCGGTGTGTCTGGTCGGGATCGAGTCCAAGCCGGTACCGCGGCGCGGCTTCCCGCCGACCGACGGGCCGGACGTCTACACGGCCGGCACGTTGTTCCCCCGGTCGTCGAAGAAGGTGGCCCGCGCGATCAACGGGGCCAGCGGCAACCGTCCGCTGGTGGTGCTGGCGAACCTGTCCGGGTTCGACGGTTCGCCGGACTCGATGCGCAACCTCCAGCTCGAGTACGGCGCGGAGATCGGCCGGGCGATCGTGAACTTCGAGGGCTCGATCGTGTTCTGCGTGGTGTCGCGGTACCACGGCGGCGCGTTCGTGGTGTTCTCGAAGGCGCTGAACGACCGGATGACCGTCCTCGCGGTGGAAGGATCGTTCGCCTCGGTGATCGGTGGCGCGCCCGCGGCGGCGGTGGTGTTCGCCGGCGAGGTGAACAACCGGACGTCGGCTGACCCCCGGGTCACGGCGGTGTCGGCCCGGATGGCCGAGGCCGATGGCGCCGAGCGGGCCGCCCTGGCCAACGAGCTGGCCGAAGTACGGTCGGCGGTCCGGGCGGAGAAGCTGGGCGAGGTGGCCTCCGAGTTCGACCGGGTGCACAGCATCCAGCGGGCTGTCGCGGTCGGCTCGGTGGACGCCGTGATCCGCCCCGAAGAACTCCGCCCGCAGCTGATCGCCGCCCTGGAGGCCCGGCTGCCGATGTGAGGCTCAGCCGCGTGGTGGCCCGCGGTTAGGCGCGTTCAGCCGGGCGGCGACGGCTTGACCGCCAAGGCGATCGTGAGGTCCAGGACGGTCTGCGGGTCGTCGAGGCGGGCGCCGTAGAGGTCGCGGAGCTGGCCCATCCGGTACCGCACGGTCTGCGGATGGACGTGCAGTGCCGCAGCGACCTCGTCGCGCCGGCCGAGGTGGAGCAGCCATTCGCGCAGGGTCTCGGCCAGCCGCTCGGCGGTGGCGGGACGGAGTGCTTCGAACGGCGCGAGCACCTGCCGGCGGAGATCGTCGAGGGCCGCGGCGTCGGACGTCACGACGAAGGTGGTCAGGTGGCGCTCGGTGTCGACCGGCGCGTCGGGTTCGGCGGTCAGCTGGAGCTGCCGCGCGCGGAGGGCCCGCAGGTACGACGTGCGCACGGCCGTCCACGGCTGGGTCGGGCCAACCCACGCCTGATACCCGCGCAGGTTCCGCAGGAGAGCCGGCCGCGCGGATCCATCGGCGTCGGGGACGAGCAATACCGCTACCTCGGCCGGGTCCTCGTCGACGTCGCCGAGTTCGGTGAGGTCGTCCTCGGGCCGTAGCGTCCGTGGATCCAGGGCGCCGAGAATCCCGCGCACGTGGGCGCTCGGCAGGATCACCGCCGTCAAAGTGCGGGGCGGCTCCCAGTCGGCGAGTTCCGCCCGGCCGGCCAACTGATCCGCAGGGTCGCCCAGCAAGAGTCCTCGGCCTAACTCCTGGAGGTAGCGCTCCCGGACCCGGCCCGTGGTCGCGAGCTCGTCGGTGTGCCCGGACACGCTGGCCGCGGACAACTCGTCGATGTAGGCGAAGACCAGCTCGGCGAACTTGGCCAAAGTCTCAGCCGCGAGACCGGCCTCCACAACGGTGCGGGACAGTTCGCGCCAGGCCACCCGGGCGCCGACCCGGTAGGCGGCGAGCAACGCGTCCATGCTTCGGCCGCTGCGTGCTTCGCCGCGGCCCAGGACATAGGCACCCTCGAGTGCGGGAGCGAGCGGAGACCCGGGGTCGCCGCTGCCGGTCAGGCGGAGGAATCCACCGAGGGCGAGCTGGACGGCCCCTTCGATCTTGGCTCCCATTGGTCCGGCCAGCGCGTTGGTGTAGCCGGGGACCTCGGCGATGATCGCGGTCACGGTGTTCCCGGCGATCTCCGGGAGGCGGGAGCGCAACAGCTCGATCGCGGCCTCACCGAGCTCCAGCTCGGCGGCCCCTCGAGCCGTCCGGCTGGCGTGGCGGGTGGGATCAGCGTCGGACAAGATTGTTCCCTCCGAACAAATACGCGTGACAGATTCACCGCTGCTGGTCATGAAACTACACCTCGTGTCGAGGATGCTGGACAGCATGACCACCTTCGCGTCAGACCAAGACGCTCCGGCGACTCTTCGTAGCCGGCTGCGCGACCGGGTCTGGCAGGTCGCGGCCGCCGCCACCCATCCGCTCGATCCGGCCGACTATCTCGACATGTTCCGCCCGCTGCGGGCCGGCGCCGACCTCCGTGCCCGGGTCGTCGAGGTGCACCCCGAGACCGCCGACGCGGTCACCGTCGTACTGCGACCCGGCGCCGCCTGGCGCGGCCACCAGCCCGGCCAGTACGTCCGGATCGGCCTCGACATCGACGGCGTACGGCTGTGGCGCTCGTACTCGCTGACGTCCGCTCCGGGGAGCGAGCTCCTCACCATCACGGCGAAGGCGGTCCCGGACGGCCTGGTCAGCGCCCACCTCGCGCAGGAGTTGCGCCCCGGTCAGTTGGTGCATCTCGATCAGGCGGTCGGCGACTTCGTCCTTCCGGACCAGGCCCCCGGCAAGGTCCTCTTCGTCACCGGCGGCAGCGGCATCACGCCCGTGATGGGCATGCTGCGGTCCGGCCTCGACCGGCTCGGCGATGTCGTCCTCGTGCACTCCGAGGCCTCCGCCGAAGACGTGATCTTCGGTGCCGAGCTGCGCGCGTTCGCGCGCGAGGGCCGGCTCCGGCTGGTGGAGCAGCACACCGACACTCGCGGCCGGCTCGACGTTGCGGAGCTGGCGGCTCTCGTGCCCGACCTGGCTGAGCGGGAGACCTGGGCCTGTGGGCCGGCCGGTCTCCTCGACGCACTCGAGGAGCAGTGGGCTGACCTCGACCTTCCCGACCGCCTGCACACCGAGCGGTTCCGGACCGCGCTCGCCGAGCCTGGCGAGGGTGGCACCGTCCGGTTCACCGGTGCGGGAGTCTCTGTCGAGCTCGACGGCACGACCCCGATCCTCGATGCGGGCGAGCAGAACGGAGTACTGATGCCTTCCGGCTGCCGGATGGGCATCTGCTTCTCGTGCGTGCTGCCGCTGCGCTCGGGCTCGGTGCGCGACCTGCGCTCCGGGGACGTCACCACCGCCGCTCCCGGCGACGGCGTACTCATCCAGACCTGCATCTCGGCCGCGGCCGGTGCCTGCGACATCGACCTGTGAGCCTGCGACATCGACTGGTAGGAGAAGGACCCCTGTGACTGTGCTGCAGAAGAAGGCCGACAACCCCATCGGTCACCTGACTCCCGACGACATCGAGGAGATCGGCCGCCGGCTCGACGCGATCCGCGCCGACATCGTCGCCGCCCGCGGGGCGTCCGACGCGGCATACATCCGCAAGGTCATCAACGTGCAACGGAAGCTGGAGCTCTCCAGCCGTGCCGTGCTGCTGTTGTCGCTGTTCCCGCCGGCCTGGCTGATCGGTACGGCGGGTCTCTCGGTGGCCAAGATCCTCGAGAATATGGAGATCGGCCACAACGTGATGCACGGCCAGTGGGACTGGATGCGTGATCCCAAGATCCACTCGACGAAGTGGGAGTGGGACCACGCCTCGCCGTCGGAGCAGTGGAAGCACTCGCACAACGAGCTGCATCACAACTATACGAACGTGGTCGGCAAGGACAACGACCTCGGCTACGGCATCATGCGCGTCGACGAGGACCAGCGCTGGTACCCGCTCTACCTCGCGCAGCCGCTGTGGAACTTCATCAACGCCTGCTTCTTCGAGTACGGCATCGCGGCGTACGACCTCGAGCTCGGCAAGAACCTGGCGACGAAGAAACGGCGCAAGGACCCCGAGTTCAAGGCCCGCGCCCGGCAGGTGCTGAAGAAGATCCGCGGCCAGATGACCAAGGACTACGTCGTCCACCCGCTGCTGTCCGGTCCGTCGTTCCTGCACACCCTCGCCGCCAACGCGACCGCCAACGTGGTCCGCAACGTGTGGGCCCACTCCGTCATCATGTGCGGTCACTTCCCCGAAGGCGTGCAGACCTTCGAGCGGCGCTCGATCGAGGGCGAGACGCGCGGGGAGTGGTACCTGCGCCAGATGCTCGGCTCCGCCAACATCAGCGGCGGGCGGGCCATGCACCTCATGACCGGCAACCTGTCGTACCAGATCGAGCACCACCTCTTCCCCGATCTGCCGAGCAACCGCTACCAGGAGATCGCGCCCCAGGTGCAGGCGATCTTCGAGGAGTACGGCCTCACCTACACCACCGGCCCGCTCCCGAAGCAGGTCGCGTCCGCCTGGTCCAAGGTCTTCCGGCTGTCGCTGCCCAACGACTTCGCCGAGAAACTGACGGCCAGGTTGACTCGCGGGACGCCGCGGCCGCTCACCTCCTGAACCTGATTCAGCGGGCGGCGACGGCTAGGAGGAACCAGCCTGTGTGCTTCCAGCTAGTCGGTGAAGGACGAACGCCGGTTATCGCAGGTCTTCGGAGAGGGCCTTGCCGGCCTGGGTGAGCAGAGGGACCGCGCGTTCGACCAGTTCCTCGGTCATGCGGCCGGCGGGACCCGAGATCGACATCGCCAGCCGGGACGGTACGTCGGGTACGGGCACCGCGACGCAGCGGACGCCGACCTCCTGCTCGCCCTCGTCGATGGCGTAACCCTGCTCCTGGGTGGTGCGCACCTGGGCCATGAAGGCGTCCGGGTCGGTGATGGTGTTCTCGGTGTGCTTCGGCATGCCCGTGCGCTGCAGCAGTTCGCGCACCTCGGCCTCCCGCAGCTGGGAGAAGATCGCCTTGCCCACAGCTGTGCAGTGGGGGAGCACCCGGCGCCCCACCTCGGTGAACATCCGCATCGAGTGGCGGGAGGGGACCTGCGCGAGGTACACGATCTGGTCGCCGTCGAGCATCGCCATGTTGGCCGATTCACCGAGCTCGTCGACCAGCCGGGCCAGGTGGGGGCGAGCCCAGACGCTCAGCATGTCGGAGGAGCTCTCGCCGAGCCGGATCAGCTTGGGGCCGAGGACGTACTGCCGCGACGGCTCCTGGCGCACGTAGCCGAGGTCCACGAGCGTGCGGACGAGTCGGTGGATCGTCGGCAGCGGCAGACCTGAGGCGGTGGCCAGCTGGGACAGGCCCATCATGCCGCCCGCGTCGGCCATCGTCTCGAGCAGCCCGAAGGCCCGCCCGATGGACTGGACGCTGCCGGAACGGCCCTTGCCGCTGTTCTCTTCCGCCACTGGGGCCTCACTCTGGTCGGTACTTCCGGATGACGGAAGTTTAGCGCCAGATCCCGGAATAGGACGCCGTTGCAGCTTCCGCAGAGTAGATATTAGTATCCGCAATACGAAATCTGAAGAAGGTGGGTTCGGTCATGAGTGAGCTCGATGCTCTCGTCGACGAGCTGGATCGGCGGTTGGCCGATGCCGACGCGGCGCTGGCCGCGTTCTACCCGGGCGATCGCGGAATCCGGCAACCAGTCCACACTGTCTACGTTCCGGCCGACCAGTACAACGCCGGCACGGTGCGCGAATGGGCCGAGGAGGCCAAGGCCGCGCTCGGCCAGTACGGCGCGTCCGCGGCGGAACTGGCTGATGCGCTGGAGTTGCCGGCCGGCCTGGCGGTCGAGGTGTATGAGCGGGTTCGCGCAAAACTCGACCGCGAGCCGATCGAGGACCTGCGCATCGATTTCGAGGACGGCTACGGAACCAGGCCTGACGAGCAGGAGGACGCGGCTGCGCTCGATGCCGCCCGTTCGCTGGCCGAGACGGTCAAGGCCGGCGCGGCCCCGCCGTACCACGGCCTTCGGATCAAGTCTCTGGAGGCGCCGACCCGTCGGCGCGGCGTCCGCACGCTCGATCTCTTCGTCCGCGAGCTCTCAGGCGCCGGGGCGCTGACGGATGGATTCGTCGTCACGCTCGCGAAGGTGACCTCGGTCGAGCAGGTCGAGGCGATGATGCTCGTGCTGTCGGCGATCGAGCAGGCGCATGCGGCGCCCACGGGCTCGCTGAAGTTCGAGATCCAGATCGAGACGCCCCAGGCGATCCTCGGCGCCGACGGCACCGCTCTGGTGGCTCGGATGATCAGGGCGGGCGCGGGGCGCGTCACCGGTCTGCACTACGGGACCTACGACTACTCGGCTTCGCTAGGGGTCGCCGCGGCGTACCAGAGCATGGATCACCCCGTTGCCGATCACGCCAAGGACGTGATGCAGCTGGCTGCGGCGGGCACGGGAGTCTTCGTCTCCGACGGCTCCACCAACGTTCTTCCGGTCGGCGAACGCGACGCCGTGCACGCAGCCTGGCGTCTCCACCTGCGACTGGTACGGCGTTCGCTTGCCCGCGGCATCTACCAGGGCTGGGACATGCATCCGGCCCAGTTGCCGAGCCGATTCGTTGCGACGTACCTGTTCTACCGCGAGGGTCTGGACTCCGCTGGTGCTCGGCTGCGCGCCTATGTCGGCAAGGGGGAGTCGGGGTACCTCGACGAGCCGGCAACAGCCGCCGCCCTGGCCGGCTACCTGCTGCGTGGAGTGGAGTGTGGTGCCGTCGAGCTGGCGGAGCTCGACAAGCTGATCGGCGTGGATGCCGCCGGGCTGGCGAAGTTGGCCCGCCGTCCGCTGCGGTCGTGACCGTTCCCGGTGGCGGCGGCTAGCCTCGCGACATGCGATTGGTAGCGGAATTCACGACGGAGCCCTTCGAGGTCGAGGGGCAGCCGCCCGCCCACGCCACTGAGGCGCTGCGCGTGGCCGAGGAGGCCGGCCTGGAGTGCGACTTCGGGCCGCTGGGCACGCTCGTGCGCGGCGAGCAGGAGTTGCTGCTGCCTGCACTGACAGGGGTGTTGGAGACCGCGTTCGCGCACGGCGCCAGCCGAGTGACCTTGCAGGTGCGCAGCGATGACTGAGCACGCGCATCCACTCGTCGTGGCGATCTCGCCGCTGGTGGAGCGGCTGAACGCGGAGGTGGTGGCTCCCGACGAGGCGCGCGCCGACGACGTACCGCTGGTCTGGGAAGGGAAGCGGGTGGCGGCCGTCCGCCTTCCCCGCAAGGCTCCGGCCGGTGGCGAGGGTGGTGTGAATGCGCTGCTCGAGGAGGTCGCCGAGGAGCTCGGTGGGCCGTTGCGCGAGTTGGCGCGTACTGACAAGCAGCGGGCGGTGCTGCTGCTCGAGGCCAAGGGTGCGTTCGACTACCGCAAGTCGGCGGAGATCGTCGCCGAGGCGCTCGGTGTCACCAGGTTCACGGTCTACAACTACCTCAACCGGGCTCGCGACTGACTCTCGCCTGTAGCGCCGGCCAGCAAAATTCAACAAACTGTTGACGGAGTGCCGGGCTCATGCCACCCTCTCGTCATACGGAAATTCGATTTCGGGATTCGAGAAGGTGTGATCCGTGGATCTGCAGGAGTTCAACTCCGCTCCGGCCGGCCGGCTACGTCCGATGCTGGCGGCCTGCTGCGACGTCCCCCGCTGGGTCGACGGCATCCTCGCCGGACGCCCGTACGGCGATGTGGTGGCGCTGACCCAGGCCGCGGACGGTGGCGTGCGGGAGCTGGACGACAAAGAGGTCGACCAGGCACTGGCAGCCCACCCGCGCATCGGGGACCGGCCGGAAGGTGCCGCCACCGAGGCCGCTTGGTCGCGCAACGAACAGGCGGGAGTCGGCGACGACTCCGAGACCAGGGCGGCACTCGCGGCGGGCAATCGCGAGTACGAGCAGCGTTTCGGGCGGGTGTTCCTGATCTGCGCCACCGGCCTGTCAGCACAGGAGATGCTCACCAGCCTGCGCGAACGGCTCACCCATGACGAAGCCGCCGAGGCCACCGTCGTACGGGACGAACTGCGCAAGATCGCCTTGCTCCGCCTCGCCAAAGTCGTCGAGCGGGACGCGGCTGACAAGGAGGCGCGGGCATGAGCTCAGTCAGCACGCACGTTCTCGACACCGGGCTCGGGATACCCGCTCACGGTGTCCCGGTCCGGCTGTCCCGGATCACGGCCGACCAGACCGTCCTCCTCACGGAGGGCGCCACGGACGAGGACGGCCGGATCACCAAGTGGGAGCCTGGACTCGAGGCCGGCACCTACCAGCTCCGCTTCGACGTCGCCGCCTACGCGGCCGCGTCCGGCCAGAGCATCTTCTTCCCCGAGGTCACCGTGACCTTCACGATCACCGACGAGCGGCACTACCACGTTCCACTGCTGCTCAGTCCGTTCGCCTTTTCCACCTACCGAGGGAGCTGATCCCATGGCGATCCACCTGGGAGCCAATCAGTACGGCAAGGCCGAGAGCCGGGTCGTCCGCATCTACCGCGACACGCCCCGCCACCAGATCCGCGACCTGAACGTGTCGTCCGCCCTGCGGGGACGGTTCGAGGACGCGCACACGACCGGCGACCAGCGCGACGTGCTGCCGACCGACACCCAGAAGAACACCGCGTTCGCCTTCGCCAAGGAGAAGGGCATCGGCGCGATCGAGGACTTCGCACTCACGCTGGGCGGTCACTTCATCGACTCCGCTCCGGCGGCCGACGGCGCGCGGATCGAGATCGAGGAGTATCCGTGGGAGCGGATCAGCGTCGACGGCGCGGGCCACGACCACTCCTTCGTCCGGGCCGGCAGCGGCATCCGGACGACGGTCGTCAACGTCGACGGGCGCGGCGCGGAGCGCAAGGCGCACGTCGTTTCCGGCGTCCACGACCTCACTGTGCTCAAGTCCACCGGTTCGGAGTTCCACGGCTTCCTCAAGGACAAGTACACGACGCTGCCGGAGACGGACGACCGCGTGCTCGCGACGTCCCTGGTCGCCCGCTGGCGCTACGACCATACCGAGGTCGACTGGGACAAGTCGTACGACGAGATCAAGGGCCTGCTGCTCGAGCAGTTCGCCCGGATCCACAGCTACGCCCTTCAGCAGACGCTCTACGGGATGGGCGAGGCGGTGCTCCAGCAGCACCCCGAGGTCGCGGAGATCAAGTTCTCGGCGCCGAACAAGCACCACTTCCTGGTGGACCTGAGCCCCTTCGGCGTGGAGAACCCGGGCGAGGTCTTCATCGCCGCGGACCGGCCGTACGGACTCATCGAGGCGACCGTCGTCCGTGACGACGCCAGCGATCCGGGCAGCGCCTGGCACGGTGTCCCGGGCTTCTGCTGACACGGGGTGTGTCTGCCGTGTCGCGCGGCAGACACACGCTAGGAGGAACCTCCAACCCGCAGTGCCAGGACGGGCTGAAGTTCGTGTCTCCTGCCGGTTACGGCCCCTCGACCGGCGGAGTTGACTGACCTCACTGGGGTGGCATCGGCCGCCTTTCCGTGAGGAGCAGGACGGTGGTCCGATGAGCACAGCCCGTATCGTGATCGACGGAGCGGCCGTGGTCACGCTCGACCGGGAGCGCCGCGAGCTCGCCACCGGACATGTCGTTGCCGACGGCAACCGCATCGTCGCCGTCGGTGCCGGACCCGCCCCGCCGTACGAGGGAGCGCGGGTGATCGACGGACGTGGGTGTCTGCTCACGCCCGGCTTCGTCAACACCCATGAGCATCTGTTCCAGTGGGCGACCCGTGGGCTCGCAGCCGACTCCACGCTGTTCGGCTGGTTGACCACGCTCTACCCGGTGTGGGCCGGCATCGATGAGGAGTGCGTTCACGTTGCCGCACAGGCCGCGCTGGCCCGGCTCGCCCGCACAGGCTGTACCACGGCGGCCGATCACCACTATCTCTTCCCGCGGGCGGCGAAGGATCTGCTCGGGGCGGAGATCCTCGCCGCCGCGGAGGTGGGACTGCGGTTCCACCCCGCGCGCGGCTCGATGGATCTCAGCGAGAAGGACGGCGGACTGCCGCCGGACTCGGTAGTCGAGGACCGCGACGAGATCCTGGCCGCGACCGAGGCCGCGATCGACCGCTGGCACGATCCGGCTCCCGGGTCGATGCTGCGGATCGTGGTCGGGCCCTGCTCGCCGTTCACCGTCACCGGCGAACTGATGCAGGAGGCCGCCGAACTGGCCCGTCGCAAGGGCGTCAGGCTGCACACCCACCTGGCCGAGACTACCGACGAGGCGGACTGGTGCCACGAGAAGTTCGACTGCACCCCGTTGGAGTACGCCGCCCGCCTCGGCTGGACTGGTCCGGACGTGTGGTTCGCGCATGGCATCCACTTCGACGACGCGGAGATCAAGCAGCTGGGCCAGACGGCGACCGGTGTCGCGCACTGCCCGAGCTCCAACGCTCGCCTCGGCGCCGGGATCGCGCGGGTCGCGGATCTCCGGGCGGCGGGTAGTCCCGTCGGCCTCGGCGTGGATGGTGCCGCCAGCAACGAAGCCGGCAGTCTGGTCGAGGAGCTGCGCCATGCCTTGCTGTTCGCCCGTGCCCGGGGTGGTCCGCGGGCGCTCGACGTCCGTGCTGCGCTGGAGATGGCGACGCTCGACGGTGCCCGCATCCTGGGCCGTGACGACGAGATCGGCTCGGTGGAGGTGGGTAAGCTCGCCGACCTCGCACTCTGGCGAATCGACACCCTCGCGCACGCAGGCATCGCCGACCCAGTAGCCGCCCTGGTCCTCGGCACCCCACCGCCGCTAGAACTCCTCCTCGTGAACGGACGGCCCGTAGTCGAACACGACACCGTCATCACCGTAGACGAGCCCGCCTTGGCGAAGCAGGTGACAAAGGCCCAGCTCAACCTCCTCGCAAAGACCGGCTGACACCCACTCGCAAAGCCAGCGTGCCCTCTGAGGGGCGCGGCTGGCGGGGTCTACGGCTACTGGCGGCTTGTTGGGCGCCAGCGGTCGGATAACCCGCCATCGGACGTCCGCGCTGGCCGCCGGGGAAGTGGTGGCGGGTGTGGCTGTGCGATTCGGCGGGGTCAGCCGGTGGTGGTCTGGTGGGCGGGGCTGTTCGAGGATTCATCGTGCAGCAGTTGGCCGTTGATCCAGACGGCGCGGACGTCGGCGGGGGTGCCTAGGGTGAAGATGCGGGCCAGGACTTCCTCGGCGTCGGCGGCGTGGGCGACTCCGACGGCCAGTGGTGAGCCGTCTGCGGGGCGCAGGAGTTGGGCGTCGAATCGTTTGCCGACGCTCAGATCGCCGACCTCGGAGCTCAGGCCGAGCGCCTCGGCGCCCGCCGTCGTTGCCAGGTGCAACAGGTGGGCCGCAGTGAGCGAACACCCCTGCTCGCCGAGCAACTGCTGGGCGAAGTACGCCTGCAGTCCTTCCTTCAGCAGCGAGAAGCCCGTGCCAGCGCCGACGTCCGAGCCGAGCGCAACGCGTACGCCGGCCTGGAGGTGCCGGTCCAGTGGGAACAGGCCGCTGCCCAGGGCGGCGTTGCTGGTCGGGCAGTGGGCGACCGATGCACCGCTCTCGGCGAGCATCTTGAGCTCCACGTCGGTCGGGTGGACGTTGTGGGCGAGCACGCTCCGGCGGTCGACCAGCCCGTGCCGGTCGTACGTCGACAGGTAGTCGCTCCCGCCGAAGAGCTCGGCGACAGTGGCGATCTCCGTCTCGTTCTCGTTGAGGTGCGAGGTGAACAGCGCGCCCGGGATCTCCTCGAGCACGGTATGGCAGGCCGCGAGCAGATCGTCCGTGCAGGACAGGGAGAACCGCGGCGTCACGGCGTACCGGTTGCGGCCGACGCCGTGCCACTTCTCTGCCAGGGCCAGCGATTCGGTGTACGCCCGCGCCGGGGTGGTGAGTAGGTCCGGCCGCAGCAGGCGATCGCTCACGACCAACCCGCTGGTGATCCGCAGTCCGACCCGGGTTGCCGCAGTGAACAGCACGTCCACCGCGTCGGCGTAGTGCGCCCCGAAGACCAGAGCGCTCGTAGTACCGGCGGCCGCGAGGCCACGGACGAACTCGGTGGCGACCCCCGTGGCGTAGCCGACGTCGGCCATCCGGGCTTCCTCGGGCAGTGCGTACTTGTCGAGCCACTCCAACAAAGGCAGACCCAGCCCACCGACAGCGCGGATCTGCGGGAAGTGGACGTGCGTGTCCACGAAGCCGGGGAGTACCAGACCGCCCGTCAGGTCGACGATCTCCTCGGCCGGATGCGCGCGGCGGAGGTCCGAAGCGGGGCCCCGGGCAACGATCACGCCGTTCTGGACGAGCAGCGCGGTGTCGGTGGCGACCCGTAGGCCGCCGCCGGTGAACGGGTTGTCCGGAGTGTCGAGGAACGTGCCTCGGAAGATCGTCATGCCTTCGCCTCACGATGGGCCGGCGCGGAGTTGCGCTCGGCAGAGAAGAGTTGGAGCAGCCAGGCCGCCACGCTGACCGCGATGGTGGCCGGCTCCTTGCCGGACAGTTCGGGTACGCCGATGGGCGTGGTGATCCTGGCGATCGCTTCGTCCGAGTGGCCGTCGTCGGCCAGCTTGCGGCGGAACCGCGCCCACTTCGCGCTCGACCCGATCAGCCCGATGGTGGCCATCCGGCCGTCGCGCAGGGTGGCGTCGCACAGGGCGGCGTCCTCGGCGTGGTCGTGGGTCATGACCAGCGCATGGGTACCCCGCGGCAACTCGCCGATCACCAGTTCCGGCAGTACCGGCACGTGGTGCACGTGCACTCCCGCCACCGCGTCATCAAGCACGGACAACCGCTCGCGCTCCAGCTGCTCGGGTCGCGAGTCGACCAAGTGCAGTTCGAGGTCGTGCCGGGCGAGGATCCGTGCGAGCTCGAGGCCGACATGTCCGACACCGAAGATCGCCACGGACGGAACCACCGGCAGAGGTTCGAGCAACAGCTTCACCTCGCCGCCGCAGCACTGGACCCCGTGCTGGTACGGCGCCTTGTCCGACAGCGCGAACTCGAGCACCTCCGGCTCGGTGCCGCCGGTCGTGAGCAGTTCACGCGACCGGTCGATCGCGACGGACTCCAGATTGCCGCCGCCGACGGTGGCCCAGACCTGGTCCGCCGCGACCACCATCTTGGCGCCGGCCTCGCGGGGCGCATGCCCGCGGACCGACAGCACGGTGACCAGTACGCCGGGCCGGCGCTGCTCGCGCAGCCGGGTTACTGCCTTCATCCACTCCATCTCGAACGTCACACTCCACTCAATCCGGCGGGGGAGGGCTCAAGCTCCACCCCGTCCAGCAACTCCGCGCGGTGACCGGACGACCGGGCCCCGTCCAGCGCCCAATAGACGGCCTCGGGTGTCGCGGGCGAGCGCAGTACGACGCTTGTCCCGGGCGGGCCGAACGCCGCCGCGGCCTGTCGCAGCGCCTCTCGCACGGAGAAGGCCAGCATCAGAGGCGGTTCGCCGACCGCCTTCGAGCCGTAGACCGCGCCATCCTCGTGGGCCTTCTCCAGCAAGCGGACGTTGAAGACCTCCGGCATCTCGGAGAAGCTGGGCAGCTTGTAGGTGCTGGCCGCCTGGGTGGCCAGCCGGCCGCGGTTCGGGCCGTCGCTCTCGTCCCAGCGGAGATCCTCGAGCGTCAGCCAGCCGGCGCCCTGGACGAAGCCGCCCTCGATCTGGCCCAGGTCGATCAGCGGGCTGAGGCTGTCGCCGACGTCGTGGACGATGTCGACCCGGCGCAGGGTGTAGGCGCCGCTGAATCCGTCCACCTCGACCTCGGCGGCGGCCACGCCGTACGCGAAGTACTTGAAGGGTTCGCCGCGCATGGCGACGGCGTCCCAGTGCAGTCCTTCGGTGCGGTAGAAGCCGGAGGCCCACAACTGGACCCGTTGGTGGTAGGCATCGTCGACGAGTTCCTCCCAGCGCAGCGTGTCGCCGTCAAAGGTCAGTCCGTGGACCGTGCCCTCGGTGAACCGCACGTCGCGCGGGCTGATCCCGAGACGACCGCCGGCGACCTGCTCGAGGCGCTCGCGGATCTGCTCGCAGGCGTTCTTGATCGCCGCGCCGTTGAGGTCGGCGCCGGAGCTCGCCGCGGTGGCGGAGGTGTTGGGCACCTTGTCGGTACGGGTCGGCGCCAGCCGGACACGCTCCAGCGGTAGGCCGAGCGTGGTGGCCGCGACCTGCAGCATCTTGGTGTGCAGCCCCTGGCCCATCTCGGTGCCGCCGTGGTTGATCAGCACCGAGCCGTCCTTGTAGACGTGCACGAGCGCGCCGGCCTGGTTGAACGCGGTGAGGTTGAACGAGATGCCGAACTTCACCGGCGTCATCGCCAGTGCCCGCTTCGTGTCCGGGTGGGTCGCGTTGAACCGCTCGATCTCCGCCCGCCGGCGTTCGACCTCGCCGGTCTCGACCACCTCGCTCCAGCAAGCCTCCAGCCGCTCCGCGTGGCGGACCGGCTGCCCGTACGGCGTGGTGTCGTGCGGCCGGTAGAGGTTGCGGCGACGCAGGTCCATCGCGTCGCGCCCGAGCAGCGGCGCGCAACTGCCCAGCACCTCCTCCACGACCAGCATGCCCTGGGGGCCGCCGAAGCCGCGGAAGGCTGTCTGGGAGGTCTTGTTCGTCTTGGCGATCCGGCCGTCGACGCGGACGTTCGGGATCCAGTAGGCGTTGTCGATATGGCACATCGCGCGCGCGAGGACCGGCTCGGACAGGTCGAGGCTCCACCCACCGTCGGAGGTGAGGGTGGCATCGAGCGCCACCAGGCGGCCGTCGTCGTCGAAGCCGGCCTCCCACTCGGAGTGGAAGCCGTGGCGCTTGCCGGACATCGTCATGTCCTGTGTGCGGTTGAGCCGCAGCCGTACCGGCCGACCGGTCAGGGTCGCGCCGAGCGCTGCGATGGCGGCGAACCCGTGGGGCTGCATCTCCTTGCCCCCGAAGCCGCCTCCCATCCGCAGGCACTGCACGGTCACCGCGTGGCTGGGTACGTCCAGAACGTGCGCGATGATCTCCTGGGTCTCCGACGGGTGCTGGGTGCTGCTCTGCGCGAAGATCTGGCCCGCCTCGTCGACCAGGGCCAGCGCGGCGTGGGTCTCGAGGTAGAAGTGCTCCTGGCCTGCGAACTCGAACTCGCCGCGGAACACGTGGGTCGCCTGGGACAACGCCGTACCGACGTCACCGCGGTTCAGGTGTCGCCCGGTGCCCTGGAAGCTGCCGGCGTCGATCGCCTCGCGGACCGTCACCAGCGAGGGGAGTGGCTCGTACTCGACTTCCACCGCCGCGGCGCCGAGCCGCGCAGCTTCCAAGGTCTCCCCGAGAACCCAGCAGATCGCGTGTCCGTGGAACATCACCTCGGTCGGGAACAGCGGCTCGTCATGCTTCACCCCGGCATCGTTGACCCCGGGCACGTCCTCGGCGGTCAGCACGCGGACCACCCCCGGTACGTCGTACGCGGGCTTCACCTTCAGGGAGGTGATCAGGGCGTGGGCATGGGGTGACTGGACGGGCCAGGCGTGCAGCGGGTCGCGGGTGCGGACGACGAGGTCGTCGGTGTAGAGGGCGTTGCCGGTGACGTGCAGTGCGGCGCTCTCGTGCGGCAGCGGCAGGCCGACCACGGCCTGCCGGGGGCGTTCGGACAGCTGACTCATGCGCCTACTCCTTCCGGTGCGCGGTGTTCGGCGTAGAACCGGAGCAGCGACTGCCCGAGCATCGCGGAGCGGTACGACGCGCTCGCGCGGTGGTCGTCCATCGGCGTGCCCTCGGTGGCCATCACGGCGGCCGCCTCACGCACCGTCCGTTCGGTCCACGGCCGGCCGGCGAGCGCTTCCTCGGTAGCTAGGGCGCGCAGCGGTGTGGCAGCCACCCCGCCGAGTCCGATCCGGGCGCTGCGGATGGCGCCGTCCACCACCTCGACGGCATAGCCGATGGCGACGCTCGAGATGTCGTCGAAGCGTCGCTTGGCGATCTTGTGGAAGGCGGTCAGCGGTGCGAGCGGCAGTGGAACCAGGACGGCCCGGATCAGCTCATCGGGAGCCTTGAGCGTCTGCCGGTACCCCGTGAAGTAATCCGCGAGCGGCACTACTCGATCTCCGCGGCGGGACGCCAGGACGAGCGAGGCATCCAGGGCCAGCAGCGCCGGCGGTGCATCGCCGATCGGTGACCCGGTGCCAAGGTTGCCGCCGATGGTCGCGCCGTTGCGGATCAGGCGGGAGGCGAACTGCGGGAACATCTGCGCCAGCAGCGGAACCCGTCCGGCGAGCAACCGCTCGATCTCACTCAACGTTAGAGCAGCGCCAATGCGTACCTCGTCGGCTCCCAACTCGAACTCCCGCAGCTCGGCAAGCCGGTCCACGGCGACGACCAAGGCAGGCCGGGCGCCGCGCAGGTTCACCTCCACGCCGGTGTCGGTCGACCCCGCGACGACTTGCGCGTCGGGTCGGTCGGCCAGCACCTCGAGTACGTCGTCGAGGTTCGCGGGCCGGAGGAACTCTGACCCGGCGACCTCCATCGCGGTGCGCGCCGGCGGGGGTGGCGGGGCCAACCTCCGCGCCGCGAGGGCGTCGTCCGCGGCCGGAGCACCGAGCGCGTACGCCGCGTCCCGGATCGGGCGATACCCCGTGCACCGGCACAGGTTTCCGCTGAGCGCGTGGATGTCGAAACCGTTGGGGCCGTGCTCGTGGTCGCAGGCCTCGGCCGCGGGCGCCGTACGGGCGGGACGGTAGTACTCGGCGGCCATGCTGCACACGAAGCCCGGGGTACAGAAGCCACACTGGGATCCGCCCCGGACGGCGAGCTCCGCCTGCACTGGGTGCAGGGCGGCGGGAGAGCCCAGTCCCTCTGAGGTGACGATCTCCTGACCGTCGAGGCCCGCGACCGGAACCAGGCAGGCGTTCACCGCGGTCCACTCGGTCGGGGTGTCGGTGCCGGGGCGGGCGACGAGCACGGAGCACGCGCCGCACTCACCCTCGGCGCAACCCTCCTTGGCTCCCGTCAGGCCACGGTCGCGGAGCCAGTCCAGCACGGTTGTGTGGACGGCCACCTCGCCGATGGCGGTGTCCTCGCCGTTGACCTTGAGCGCGGGTGCGCTCAGGGCCACGGGCCGGTGGTTGGCGGTGGTAGTCATCGGTTGCTGCTCCAGCGGGTTCGTGCACTGTGGATGGGGTTCGCGTCCTGGAGGAAGTCGTCGAACCGGTAGCCGGCGATCTTCGCGATCTCGAGCAGCGCGGCGGCGTGCTCCTGGTTCTCGCAGTTGCCCAGTCGGTCGCGGCCCTGCTCGACGATCCGGTCGAAGGAGTCCGCGTCCCGCACCGAGATGACCAGCGGGAACCCGAAGCGCTCGCGGTACGCCGCGGTGATCTCCTCCAGTTCATCGCGTTCCGGCTCGGCAAGGAAGGTCAGACCGCGTGCGGCCTGGTCCCGCAGCGACGCCTCACCGCTGAGGCCGTCGGCGACGAACTGCGAGCCGAGTTGCGGGTAGGCCTCGATCAGTTGGCGCTGCTCGTCGTGCGACCCGGAGAAGAGCGCCTCCTGGAACGACCGGCGCAAGGCGTGGGTGTCGGCGAAGGGCCGCATGTCCCAAGCGCGTTCGACCATCCAGCGCGGTCCCTGGAACAGGCCGGCGAAGGTCTCCACGAACTCCTCGCGGCTCATCTCGTTCACCTGGTCCAGCCGGATCGTGTCGCCCGGCTGCCCGGCAACCGCGGGGCCGAAGTCCTTGCCCACGTGGTGGAAGAGAATGTTCAGCCCGATCGCGGTCAGGCTGCCGAGGGTGATGCCGCTGCCGAAGATGATCTCGGCCCAGCCCGGCACTGCCTGGGCGACCTCGGGCTGCGCCGTGACGTACATGGCGAGGCCGACACTGGTCGCCACGATCACGACGTTGCGGTGGTCGTGGAAGTCGACCTTGGCCAGCGTCTGGAAGCCGACGACGGCCACGGTGGCGAACATCGCGAGGGCAGCGCCGCCCAGTACCGGGTGCGGGATGCCGGCGACGATGGCGCCTGCCTTGGGCACCAGGCCGAGCAGGATCATGATCGCGCCGGCCGCGGCCACCACCCAGCGGCTCCGGACCCGGGTGAGCCGGACCAGGCCGACGTTCTCCGCGAAACACGTGTAGGGGAAGGAGTTGAAGACACCGCCGATGGTGGTGGCCAGGCCGTCCGCGCGGAGCGCCCGGGCGATGTCCTCGCGGCCGATCCGCTTCTCGACGATCTCGCCGGTCGCGAACACGTCACCGGTGGTCTCGACCGCGGTGATCAGCATGACCACGACCATCGAGATGATGGCGGCGACCGAGAACTGCGGCCAGCCGAAGTAGAACGGCGTGGTGACGCCGACCCAGCCCGAGTCACTCACCGCGCCGAAATGCGCGTCGCCGAAGGCCCACGCGGCCAGGGTGCCGGCGACCAGGCCGACGAGCACGGCGATCGTGGCCATGAAGCCCTTGAAGACCCGCTGGATCAGCACGATGAGCGCGAGCGTTCCCAGCGCGTAGGCCAGGTTCTTGCCGCTGGTCGGGTCCGACGTCGGCCCGGCGCCACCGGTGGCGTCACCGGCCGCGACCGGCAGCAGCGCCAGGCCGATGATCGTGATCACCGAACCGGTGACCACCGGCGGGAAGAACCGGATCAGCCGGCTGAAGTACGGCGCGATGAAGAAGGTAGCCAGACCGGCGACCAGTACTGCGCCGTAGATCACCAGCAGGCCGTCTGTGCCGCCGCCTGCGGCGAGGCCGATCGCGATCATCGGCGACACCGCCGTGAACGTGACGCCCTGCAGCAGCGGGAGTCGTACGCCGACCTTCCAGAACCCGACTGACTGGATGATCGACGCGATGCCACAGGTGAACAGGTCCGCGTTGATCAGGTGCACGAGTTGCTGCGTGCTCAGTCCGATCGAGTTCGCCAGCAGGATCGGCACGATCACCGCGCCGGCGTAGAACGCCAGGACGTGCTGGGTGCCGTAGACAACGAGCTTGCCAGGGGGCAGGACCTCGTCGACGGGGTGCCGGCCGGCAGTGCGGCTCGGTCGCGGGATTGCCTTCATCGGGCACCTTCCTCAGGGGCTCGGGAGGTCGCGGCGTTGTGTGACCTGCACGACAGCATCGGCTCAGGACGGCCGCGAGGGCACCCGGTGAACCTCCGAAAGTCGGCCCGCTGGAGCGTCCAGATCTGTGCGATCACCCAAACCGGGTGGTTCAGAGCGACTTGAGCGCCAGGAACACGTCGACCTTGTCCTCGAGCTTGGACAGATCGCGACCGGTCAGTTGCTCCACGCGTTCGATCCGGTACCGGACCGTGTTGACGTGCAGGTGCATCGCCTCTGCGGTCCGCGACCACGAACCCGAGCAGGCGAGGAACTCCTGCAGGGTGGCGAGCAGGTCGGACTGGGTACGGCGGTCGTGCTCGAGCACCGGCCCGAGGACCCGGTGGGTGTAGGTCCGCCGAACGTCGTCGGGCAAGGTCGCGAGCAGGAGCACGTGTGAGGTGACCTCGTCCGACGTCACCACCGCCACCGGCGTACTGCCGGAACTGGCCACCCGGTGCGCGAACCGTGCCTCCTCCAGCGCTCCCGCCAGCGCCTCGATCCCGGTCTCGCCACTGACCCCGACGGCAAGCCTCGTCCGCACGAGCCCGGGCGAGAGCCGACTGAATGCCCGGCGCAACTGGTCCGGCAGTTCGGGGGAGGACGGCAACAACGCGACCAGTACGCCGTCTCGCCCCGGTGCGACCACCGCCGGGCCGACCGTAAGAGCAACATCCTCGAGCACCGTGACCGCCACCTCGCCCGGCCCGTCCTCGCGGAGACCGTGACCGGGGCGGCCCGGTGGAATGAGAATCAGCTCCACGACTGCGACCACCATCGGACGATCCGAGTGCGCACCGGCTTGGCGGAGCCGCGTGGCGACATCCGTGTGCGGAGCGCCGGACGCGACCAGTTCCAGTGCCTCGGCCACCAAGGGGCGTAGCGCGCGCCGCCCTTCATCTCGGCGCGCACGGTCCAGGGCGGCGATCGTGCACAGCTCGTGCACGGCCTCCACATGGTCGCGAGACCACTGCGTGTGGTCGCCGTCGATGACCAGCACCCAGGAGGTCAGCCGGTTGCCGAGGCCCGATCCGACCGGGAAGAGGCTGTACGACGCGTCGCCGGTGCTGGCGACGGCAGGGGTGCGAGCCGCGGTGAGGAACGTGCGGGTGACCGCGTCGAGCGTCTCGTCGTCCAGCTCACCAGGACCCGGTACGACGTGGCGTCCCGTGGGCGTGACCACCCGGCAGTCGTGGCCGATCTCGTCGGAGATCCGGGCAGCGAGTTCGTCGAGGCTCCGGCCGGAGGCGATCGAGGACAGCAGTTGGCGCTGGCGGACGAGACTCGCGGACAACCGGGCGCCGGTCTCGGCCGATCCCGCGGCCGCCACATGCTCGGTCACATCCGCGAACGCGACCTCGGTGGGTACCTCGACGAGCGTGACCTGGTGCCGACGGCAAGCTTCGAGCAGGTCGTCGGGGACGGTGCCGAACAACGCCTTGCCGGCCAGGATGGTGGCGGCGCCCCGCCCGGCCACCGAGGCCACGAAGACCTCGCTGTCGGTGTCGCTGCGGCGCCAGACCAGACCGGTGAGGACCAGTTCGCCGCCACTGAGATAGCGGCCGGGCTCGAGCAGGTCGGTGGTCACGAGGCGGCCGATCGGGCGCTCCAGCGCACCAGGAGCCGCGTGCAGGAGCCGAAGCCGCAGTTCCGGCGCGTCGAGCAGGTCGGGAAGCAGCACGGCGCACCTCCTCTGGCCGATCCGATGGCTGAAGCCGGCCCTTCAGAGGAACGTATAACGCCCGGACGCGCGCCTGATACCTCGACTCGGCTCCCCGGCGAAAGCCTCAGCCCCGTACTCCGCGGGTGCTTGACGCATTCGCCGCTGTCAATCTATGGTGCTTTCGCAGAACAGAATTGTATTTCCGCAATGCGGAATTCTCAGAAGGGATGCCATGAGCCACGAGCCGCGCTACACGGTGAACTGCTCGATCCTGTTCACCGAACTGCCTTTGCTGGAGCGCCCCGCAGCGGCCCGGCAGGGTGGCTTCGGCGCTGTCGAGTTCTGGTGGCCGTTCGCCGAGGCGGTGCCGTCGGACGCCGACGTCGACGCGTTCGTGACCGCCATCGAGGACGCCGGCGTGCAACTGACCGGTCTCAACTTCTTCGCCGGGGACATGCCTGGCGGCGACCGCGGCCTGGTGTCCTCGCCCAAGCGATCCAGCGAATTCCGGGACAATCTCGACGTCACCGTCGGCATCGGTGAACGGCTCGGCTGCCGGGCCTTCAACGCCCTCTACGGCAACCGCGACGACCGCCACTCCGCGGGCGAACAGGATGACCTCGCCGTTGAGAACCTCGGGCTCGCTGCCCAGGCCGCCGCCCGCATCCGGGGCACCGTGCTTGTTGAGCCGGTCAGCGGCGCGCCGCAGTACCCGCTGCTGACCGCGGCCGATGCGCTGACCGTGATCGATCGGGTGCAGGCGTCGTACGCCGTACCGAACCTCGGCCTGCTCGCCGACCTCTACCACCTCGCGGTCAACGGCGACGACGTCGATCGGGTGATCGCAGACCACGCCGATCGGATCGCGCATGTCCAGATCGCCGACGCCCCAGGGCGCAACGAGCCCGGCACCGGCACGCTTCCGCTCGAACGCCAACTGGGCGACCTGGCGACCAGCGGCTACACCGGCTGGATCGGCCTGGAGTACAAGCCGTCCACCACCACCCTCGAGAGCTTCGGCTGGCTGCCGCGCGAGCATCGCGCCGTCGCCGGCTGACCCAGCATTGGAGATTCAGACATGACGAACATCGCCTTCATCGGCCTCGGCATCATGGGCAGCCCGATGGCAGTCCACCTCGCCAACGCCGGGCACCGGGTCGCCGGCTACAACCTCGACCCCGAGCGGGCCAAGCCGCTGGTCGAAGCAGGTGGCCGGACCGCGGACTCGATCGCCGACGCCGTGCAGGACGCCGACGTGGTCTGCGTGATGGTGCCGGACTCACCGGACGTGGAACTGGTGCTCACCGGTGAGGGCGGCGTGTTCCAGCGCGCCAAGTCCGGCGCGCTGATCATCGACTTCTCCAGCATCCGGCCCGACGTCACCATCGAGCTGGCCGCCCAGGCCCGAGAGCAGGGCTTCCGGGTGCTCGACGCCCCCGTCTCCGGTGGTGAAGCCGGTGCCAAGAACGCCGCGCTGTCGATCATGGTCGGCGGCGAGGCGGGTGACTTCCAGACTGCGAAGCCGCTGTTCGACGCCGTCGGCAAGACCGTCGTCCATGTCGGCGCCAGTGGGTCCGGGCAGACGGTGAAGGCCGCGAACCAGCTGATCGTCGCCGCGAACATCCAGGCGCTGTCCGAGGCGGTCGTCTTCCTGGAGGCGTACGGCGTCGACACCAAGGCGGCCCTCGAGGTGCTCGGCGGGGGACTGGCCGGTTCGGCGGTACTGAACCAGAAGCAGGAGAACATGCTGTCGCGGTCCTTCCAGCCGGGTTTCCGGATCGACCTGCACCACAAGGACATGGGCATCGTCACCTCGGCCGCCCGCGAACGCGGGGTCGTCGTACCGCTCGGCTCGCTGGTGGCCCAGCTCGTTGCCTCCGCCCGCGCGAACGGTGACGGCGGCCTCGACCACTCCGCGCTGCTCCGAGGTGTCGAACGTCTTTCCGGCAAGACTCAGGACTGAGGGGAACAACGATGACACGCATGCGCGCGGTCGACGCCGCGGTCCTGATCCTGGAGAAGGAAGGTGCCGTCCAGACGTTCGGTCTGCCCGGCGCCGCGATCAACCCCTTCTACAGCGCGATGAAGAAGCACGGCGGAATCAAGCACGTGCTCGCCCGCCACGTCGAGGCCGCCTCCCACATGGCTGAGGGCTACACCCGCGCCAAGGCCGGCAACATCGGCGTCTGCATCGGTACGTCGGGTCCCGCCGGCACCGACATGATCACCGGCCTGTACTCCGCGTCGGCCGACTCCATCCCGATCCTCTGTATCACCGGACAAGCGCCGGTGGCCAAGCTGCACAAGGAAGACTTCCAGGCCGTCGACATCACCTCGATCGCCAAGCCGGTCGCCAAGTGGGCCGTCACGGTGATGGAGCCGGCCCAGGTGCCGGGTACGTTCCAGCGGGCGTTCCACCTCATGCGTGAAGGGCGTCCGGGGCCGGTGCTGATCGACCTGCCGATCGATGTGCAGCTGGCCGAGATCGACTTCGACATCGCCACCTACGAGCCGCTGCCCGTGGCCAGGCCGGCCGCGACCCGGGCTCAGGCGGAGAAGGCGCTCGGGCTGCTCAACGACGCCGACCGGCCGCTGATCGTGGCCGGCGGCGGGGTGATCAACGCCGACGCGGCCGACCTGCTCGTCGAGTTCGCCGAGCTCGTCGGGGTGCCGGTCGTGCCGACGCTGATGGGCTGGGGCACGATCCCGGACGACCATCCGCTGGCCGCCGGCATGGTCGGCCTGCAGACCTCGCACCGCTACGGCAACGCCACCCTGCTGGCCTCCGACCTCGTGCTCGGCATCGGCAACCGCTGGGCCAACCGGCACACGGGATCGGTGGCGACCTACACCGACGGCCGGAAGTTCGTCCACGTCGACATCGAGCCGACCCAGATCGGCCGGGTGTTCGCACCGGACTACAGCATCGTCTCCGACGCCCGCGCCGCCCTCGAGGTCTTCGTCGAGGTCGCGAGGGACTGGGCAGCCGAGGGCAGACTGGCCGACCGCTCCGCCTGGGAGGAGGAGTGCCGCCGGCGCCGGACGACTCTGCAGCGCAAGACGCACTTCGACAACGTCCCGATCAAGCCGCAGCGCGTGTACGAGGAGATGAACCGGGCGTTCGGACCCGACACCCGCTACGTCAGCACGATCGGTTTGTCCCAGATCCAGGCCGCGCAGATGCTCCACGTCTACCGCCCGCGGCACTGGATCAACGCCGGCCAGGCGGGTCCGCTCGGCTGGACCGTGCCCGCCACGCTGGGCGTCGCCACCGCAGACCCGGACAGCACCGTCGTGGCGCTGTCGGGTGACTACGACTTCCAGTTCCTGATCGAGGAGTTGGCGGTCGGCGCACAGTTCAACATCCCGTACATCCATGTCGTCGTGAACAACTCGTACCTGGGGCTGATCCGGCAGGCGCAGCGGGGTCTGGAGATGGACTACTGCGTGCAACTGTCGTTCGAGAACATCAACAGCCCTGAGCTCAACGGGTACGGCGTCGACCACGTGAAGGTCGCCGAAGGCCTTGGCTGCAAGGCCCTGCGAGTGTCCGAGCCGGACGAGATCCTGCCGGCGCTGGAGCAGGCCAAGAAGCTGATGGTCGAGTTCCGGGTGCCGATCGTGGTGGAGATCATCCTGGAGCGGGTCACCAACGTTGCCATGGGCACCGAGATCGACAACCTCGTCGAGTTCGAGGAACTGGCCGAGCGCCCTGAGGACGCCCCGACCGCGATCGCGCTGCACGGCTGACGATGACTCCCCGGGTGGTCGTTGCCTCTGACAAGTTCAAGGGCACCCTCAGTAGCGACGAGGTCGCAGCCGCGGTCCGCATCGGCGTACTGCGAGCCCGGCCCGAGGCGACCGTCGAGTCGGTGCCCGTGGCCGACGGCGGCGACGGTACGCTTGCCGCCGCCGTGGCCTCGGGGTTCGAGCTGGTGCCGGTGACCGCGACCGGCCCGACCGGTGAGCCCGTCCGCAGTGGCTTCGCCCGGCGCGGTGAGGTTGCTGTGGTGGAGCTGGCCGATGTCTCCGGGCTGATCCGGCTGCCCGGCGCGAGCCTGGCTCCGATGACGGCGACCTCGCGCGGTACGGGCGAGCTGGTGGCCGCGGCGATCGACAGCGGCTGCACTCGAGTGATCCTCGGCATCGGCGGCAGCGCCTGTACTGACGGCGGAGCCGGGCTGGTCCGCGCACTCGGCGGTCGGTTGCTCGACGGCAACGGGACTGGCCTAGCCGAGGGTGGCGCAGCCTTGACCGCGGCGGCATCCCTCAACCTGACCGCACTCCACGAGCGGCTGGCGGGAGTCGCGATCGTCGTAGCGTGCGACGTGGACAACCCGTTGACCGGGCCGGGCGGCGCGGCGGCGACGTACGGGGGTCAGAAGGGCGCCGACCTCAAGCAGATCGAACAGCTCGACACCACTCTCACCCGGTGGGCCGACCTCGTGGCTCGGGAGACCGCGCGCGACCTCCGGGACACCGCCGGTGCGGGCGCCGCTGGGGGAGTGGGCTTCGCGGCGCTGGCGCTGCTCGGCGCGGAGCTACGCCCGGGCATCGACCTCATGCTCGACCTGGTCGGGTTCCACCAGCAGCTCACCGGCGTGGATCTGGTGGTCACCGGCGAGGGTGCGCTCGACGAGCAGACGCTGCACGGCAAGGCGGCCGCCGGAGTAGCCGCCGCGGCCGGAGCGGCAGGCATCCCCGTGGTCGCCGTCTGCGGGATCAACCGGCTCGATCCTGATCAGTTGCGCGAGGCCGGCATTGCCGCGGCGTATGCGCTGACGGATCTCGAGCCCGACGTACGACGGTGCATCGCCGACCCCGCTCCACTGCTGCGACAGCTCGGTGAACGGATCGCGGCCGACCACCTCCCGATCGTGAGCTTCCCGTGAGCCGACCAGGAGTAGACCTACGATGACAGCAACCGAGAGGGGCGTCGCATGACCGCGCTGGACCTCGTGATCCGGGCTCGCCGGGTGGTGAGCACTGCCGGCGAGGTGGCGCGCGTCGTCGGTGTCCGGGACGGCCGAATCGTTGCCGTCGAGCCCTACGACTCCGCGCTCTGGAGCGAGCGCGCGGACCGGGTGGACCTGGCCGACGACGAGGTGCTGTTGCCGGGGCTGGTGGATTCCCATGTCCACGTCAACGATCCCGGGCGTACCGAGTGGGAGGGCTTCACCACCGCGACCAGAGCGGCAGCGGCCGGTGGCATCACCACGATCATCGACATGCCGCTCAACAGCATCCCCCCGACGTGCGACATATCGGCACTCGAGGTGAAGCGGAAGACAGCGCAGACCCAGGCGTACGTCGATGTCGGGTTCTGGGGTGGCGCGATTCCCGGCAACGTCTCGCAGTTGCAACCGCTGCACGAGGCCGGGGTGTTCGGGTTCAAGTGCTTCCTGCTGCACTCGGGTGTCGACGAGTTCCCGCCGCTGGATCCCGCCCAGCTGGAACTCGCGATGCGTGAGATCAGCTCATTCGACGGACTGCTGATCGTGCACGCCGAGGACGCGCACAGGATCGACACAGCTCCGGCGGCGCACGGTGGGAGCTATCTCGGGTTCCTGCGCTCGCGACCGCGCGAAGCGGAGTACGCCGCCGTTGCCGATGTCATCGGCCTCGCCGCCCTGACCGGCTGCCGGGTGCACATCCTGCACGTCTCCAGCGCCGACGTCCTGCCGCTGCTGGCCGAGGCTCGCCACGACGGTGTCCGGATCACCGCGGAGACCTGCCCGCACTACCTCACGTTCACCGCCGAGGAGATCCCCGACGGCGCCACGCAGTACAAGTGCTGCCCACCCATCCGTGAGGCCGAGAACCGCGAGCTGCTCTGGGAGGGCTTGCGCGACGGCGTGATCGACCTGGTCGTCTCCGACCACTCGCCCTCGACGGTCGACCTCAAGTGCCTGGACACCGGCGACTTCGATGCGGCCTGGGGCGGCATCGCCTCGCTCCAGCTTGGTCTGTCGGCGGTGTGGACACAGGCGCGCGAGCGGGGGTTCGACCTGGTCGACGTCGCCCGCTGGATGTGCCAGGCCCCTGCGGCGCAGGCGGCAATGCCGCACAAGGGCAGGATCGAGCCCGGGTACGACGCGGACTTCTGCGTGTTCGCGCCGGACGAGGCCTTCTTGGTGAACGCGGCCGCCCTGCACCACAAGAACGCCCTCACGCCGTACGACGGGAGGCCGCTGGCCGGGGTTGTCCGCAGTACCTGGCTGCGTGGTGAGCCCATCGACATCGAGGCCGGCCCACGGGGGCGGCTGCTGAACCGAGGAGGACAAGGATGACAGCGCCGCGCTACTACTCTCCGACCGGCGGACTGCCCGCGCAGAGCGAGCTGACCACCGACCGCGCCGTCTTCACCGAGGCGTACGCCGTGCTGCCGCGCGGCACGATGCGCGACATCGTCACCAGCCGCCTGCCGTTCTGGGACGACACCCGGCTCTGGGTGCTCGCCCGGCCGCTGTCGGGTTTCGCCGAGACGTTCTCGCAGTACATCGTCGAGGTCGCGCCGGGCGGCGGTAGCGACCGGCCCGAGACCGACCCCGGCGCTGAAGCCGTCCTGTTCGTTGTCGAAGGCAACGTGACGCTGACCGTCACCGGCGAGAAGCACGAACTCGGGCCCGGTGGGTACGCGTTCGTGCCGCCGGCCGCCGACTGGACGCTGCGCAACACCAGCGACCGGGTCGCCCGGTTCCACTTCGTCCGCAAGGCCTACCAGCGGGTGGAGGGGATCGATGTCCCCGAGGCCTTCGTCACCAACGAGATCGACGTCCAGGGCCATGAGATGCCGGACACGCAGGGCCGCTGGTCGACCCAGCGGTTCGTCGATCCGGACGATCTGCGCCACGACATGCACGTCAACATCGTCACCTTCGAGCCCGGTGGCGTGATCCCGTTCCCCGAGACCCACGTGATGGAGCACGGCCTCTACGTGCTCGAGGGCAAGGCGGTCTACCTGCTCAACAAGGACTGGGTGGAGGTCCAGGAGGGCGACTTCATGTGGCTGCGCGCGTTCTGCCCGCAGGCCTGCTACGCCGGTGGCCCCGGCCGCTTCCGCTACCTCCTCTACAAGGACGTCAACCGCCACGCCAACCTGTCCAGGCAACTTCTCTGACTCGGACCCCGTAGGCGTCAGTTAGTCCACGGGCGGAGCTTCTCGGGGTTGCGCACCGCCCAGATGTTCCTGATCCGGTCGCCCGCGATGTCGAAGGCGATCACCACCACGGTGACACCGTCCTGTTGGGCCACCAGGCCGGGCTGACCGTTGACCGTGCGCTCCAGGAGCGTCAGGGTCTCAGCCCTGTCCGCGAGATCGACGTAGTAGCGCGCGATCTGCTCGCCGCCTTCGACCGGGTAGAGCGCGGCCGTGGCGAGGCCGCCGCCGTCGCCGATCGCCGTGGCGTCGGGGTCGAGCAGGCCGATCAGGGCGTCGATGTCCTTGGCTTGCCAGGCCTGCTTGAAGTCCCGGACGATGTCGGCTCGCTGCGCTGCCGGAGTCGGGGGACTCTGCGACTCGCGCAGGCGCCGGCGGGCCGACGAGGCCAGTTGGCGGCAGGCGGCCGGCGTACGGCCGACGATCCCGGCCACGTCGGCGAACGGGTACCGGAAGACGTCGTGAAGGATGAACGTGACGCGCTCGGCCGGCGTCATCGCTTCGAGGACGACGAGGAAGGCCATGTTGATCGACTCGTCGAGGGTGACCCGATCGGCCGGGTCGGCCGTGAGATCGCCCGGCCGCTCGTCGAGCCACTCCGTGCGATCGGGTAGCGGCTCCGGGACCCATTCGCCCACGTAGTTCTCCCGCCGGACCCGCGCTGAGCCCAGCAGGTCGAGGCAGATGCGACTTGCGACGGTCGTCAGCCAGGCGCCGGGGGAGTCGATGGCATCCTGTTGCTGCTGGGATTGCGCGTACCAGCGGGCGTACGTCTCCTGGACGACGTCCTCGGCATCGGCCAGCGAGCCGAGCAGCCGGTACGCGACGTTGATCAGCTGACGCCGCTCGCTCATGATCGCGCCCAGGCTCGGATCCGGCTCTGAATCGGTACCCATGGTGTCGACGACTCCCTCGCTCGCAGCTGCTCTTACCCGTTCGACGAAACAGCGCGCCGAACTGTGAGGTCTGGCGTCGTCACCTCACATTCCGCGGGGCTGCCTCGTCGTACCGCTGAGAGACACCACTGTGCCAAAACATGCCAGTCCAGCGAGATCAGACGAGGGAGTAAGACCGATGAGCGACGTTCAGACCATCGTCGACCGCTTCGAGATCGAGGCGCTCCGTGGCGAGTTCACCGACGCGGGGATGATGCGCGACCCCGACCGGTTCGCGGCGCTGTTCACCCCGGACGGCGTCTGGCGGATGTCCCACATCGACGTCAAGCTCGTCGGTCCGGACGAGATCCGCGCCTGGATCGAGCGAGCCTGGCCGTTCTGGGAGTACTTCGTACAGACCGTGCACCCCGGCACGATCCGGCTGGAGGGCGACACCGCGAGCGGCCGTTCGTACGTCGAGGAGTTCGGGCGCTTCCGCGACGGCAGGTCGCACCGGAACTACGCCATCTACCACGACCGCTACCGACGCACCCCGGACGGCTGGAGGTTCACCGAGCGTGCCTACGAGATCAGGTACGCCGACTCCACCCCGCTGGCGGGCTCTCCCGACCCAGCCCCATTCTCCTTCAGGAGCGACCAAGCGTGACAACAACCACGAAGCTCAACGAGCTGACCGGCGACTACATCCTCGACACCGCCCACACGCGGATCGGCTTCGCCGTACGGCAGACCATCACCAAGGTACGCGGGCAGTTCGACGAGTTCGAGGGCAGCGTGTACCTGGACGGCGACGACCCGTCGAAGTCCAGCGCCCAGCTCACAATCCGGGCGAGCAGCATCCAGACCCGCAACCAACGGCGCGACAACCACCTGTGCAGGAGCTTTCTGGACACGGCCGACCACCCGAGCATCACCTTCAACTCCACAGAGGTGCTGCAGACCGGCAAGACCACCTTCGAAGTCATCGGCGACCTGACCATCCGCGGCGTGACCAAGCCGCTCACCCTGTACTTCGACCTGACCGGCGCCGAGGGCGACCCGGAGGGCAACCTCCGGGCCACCCTCGAGGGCAGAGCCACCATCAACCGCAAGGACTGGGGCGTCGCCTGGAACGCCGCCGCGGAAGGCGCGGGCGTCCTGGTCGGCTACAAGGTGACCTTGAAGTTCGAGGCCGCCGCGATCCGACGACCCTGACCGACACCCCGGCCCTGGGCGGTCAGCTCACTCGGGTTGAGTTCGCCGCGTGTTCGATGAGCGCGGTGAACTGTGATGCCAGCCGGGTGATTCCGCCGACGTGACTGGCGGTGGGGTATTCGACGATGGTGGCGCCGGCGTGTGCTGCCATCGCGCGTTCCTCTGCCGGGTCGATCATGCGGTCCTGGCCGGACACGGCGTACCAGGACGGGACGTTGTGCCAGCCGACCGGGCCGGAGGGTGTCTCGACGATCGAGAAGTTGAGTGGCAGCTGTGCGGCGTTGAGCGCGGCTGCCTGTCGTTTGGTGAGGTCTTGAGCGAAGTATTGATGGAAGAAGGCGGGGTCGATGAAGGCCGGCGAGGCGAAGGGTTCGCCGGTGAAGATCAGGTGTCCGAAGGCCTCGGACGGGGTGAAGTCGGCGCCGAGGCTGGCGATCGAGTCGCCCTCGTCAGGTACCAGGGCGGCCGCGTAGACGAACGCGGAGATGTCGGTGCGGTCGTGGGAGGCGCCGGCGGTGACGATGCCGCCGTAGGAGTGGCCGACCAGTACCTTGTTGCCCGAGATCTTGGACAGGGCAGTGCGGACGATCGCGACGTCGTCGGCGACGCTGTTGAGGCCGAGCTTGGGGGCGACGGTGCGGTAGCCGTCGTCCTTGAGTTGCCGGGTGACTTTGTCCCAGCTGGTGCTGTCTGCCCAGGCGCCGTGGACGAGCACGATCGTCGGTTTGGTGGTGTGCGCCTCGGCGGGCATCGTGAGGGACACGGCGGCGATCAGGATGGCCAGTACGGCGGCCCCGAGCGCAGCGATTCTCCGGCGGCGGCCTGGGGGAGTGGCGGTCCTGTGCTTGGGATGGGCTTGCATGAGGTCCTCCTAGTGCGTGGGTCCCTTGATCACGGGATGCCGTCACTCTGGTTGGGAAGGTCGGCCCTCGGCGCCTGGGTAGTCCCGGGTCAATGCCCGGGCCGGGCGCCCGGGGCCTCGGACCCGGGGGTGGCCGGGGGCCTTACAGGCGCGCGCCCTTCTGCTCGGACCTGACAGTTGAAGCATGACCTGGACCCCCACCATTCAGTCCTGCGACTCCTACCTGGACGATCGCACCGGCAAGTACGAATTCCGTGCAGTCCGGTACCGCGCTGCCGCCGACTGGCTGACAGCGAGCGGCCTCACCGATGACATGACGATCGTGGACGTCGGCGCGGGGATGACCGAACTGGACTACTGCCTGCGCGCGGAGTACGGGTGGCGGGGCCGGTACATCCCCGTGGACGGCGGCATCGACGGTGTCAATCTGAACTACTGGACGCCACCGCGGGAGGCGCACTTCTTCGTCGCCCTGGAGATCATCGAGCACCTGGCCAACTGGCGCGCCCTGATCGAGCGGATGCAGCAGAAGGCGCTCATCGGGGTGGTCATGTCAACGCCGAATCCGCGCACCACGGACGTGATCGGCATGGACCCGACACACATGGTCGAGGTGTACTCCGCAGATCTGGAGCCCTACGCGTTCAAGGTCTCGGAGGAGACGTTCTACGGAGGCGTATTTTCAGATGGTGCACCGGACGCGCTGTTCGCCACCTGGAGACGCTGACCAAGCTCCGCGGCCCCTACCGCAGTACCGCTAGGAGGACGAGTGATGCCGACCGACGATCGCCAGCCACAGCCGATGCCCACGTCGGCGAGCGCGATGCTGGCCACGCTGACAGACGAGCGGTTCTCCGACCCGGAGTGGTTGTTTGAGCGGAAGTGGGACGGCGTGCGGTGCCTGGCGTTCCGTACCGCGTCAGGCGAGGTGCGACTGCGCACGCGCAACGACAAGCCACTCGAAGGCACCTATCCCGAGATCGCCGAAGCGGTGGCGAGCGAGTGCGAGGTCGCCGCGGTGCTGGACGGCGAGGTGGTGGCGTTCGTCGGCCGGCGGACCAGTTTCGAGCGCCTGCAGGGCCGCCTGGGGCTGACCGATCCTGTCGCGGCAAGAGCAACCGGCATCGCTGTGTACTACTACGTGTTCGATGTGCTGCATCTCGACGGGTACGACGTCCGGGGCTTGCCGTTGCGGGAGCGCAAGCGCCTGCTCCGCGACGCCGTCCACTTCGCCGATCCGCTGCGGTTCACGGCGCACCGCAACACCACCGGTGAGGAGGAGTTCCGCAAGGCGTGCGCGCGCGGTGACGAAGGCGTGATCGCCAAGCGGGCCGACTCGCCGTACCTCGCCGGTCGGTCGCACGACTGGCTGAAGTTCAAGTGCGTGCGTGACCAGGAACTGGTGATCGGCGGCTACACCGCACCGAAGGGCTCCCGGATCGACTTCGGCGCATTGCTCGTCGGCTACTTCGACGGCGACGATTTCGTCTATGCCGGGAAGGTGGGTACGGGTTTCAACGCCTCGGTGCTGAACGACCTCCACGCGCGGATGCAGCGCCTCGAGCAGGAGAACTCCCCGTTCACTCGGGGGCGGGTTCGTGAGCGGGACGTGCACTGGGTCGAACCGCGGCTGGTGGCGCAGATCGGCTTCACCGAGTGGACCCGGGACGGCCTGCTCCGGCATCCGCGATACACCGGGTTGCGCGACGACAAGTTTGCGCGCGAAGTCGTGCGCGAAAGCTGATCGGGCGGCGATACCGCGGCCGGAACCGGCAGCCGTTCTAGTCTCTGGGCCGGCACATCGCCTGGTCGATCGCGGTCATCGCGGCCATCACGGCGACGTCCGGATCGGGGTCGGCCAGGTTGTGCCAGACCTGGGGATCGCACGGGCGGCCGCCGAGATCCGGAGGTATGTTCGAGCTGTCCCAGACGGCTCGCGCGGTCGCGCCGCTGGAGGCGAGTGGGATGACGCTCACGCCGCGCTCGAGTGCCCATCGCACCTCCTCGCTGGTGCCGCTTCCCCCGCAGATGACCAGCAGCGCGCGGCAGTCGTCGAGGACGCTGCCGACGAGTTCTTCCCGCTCGAGGTCAGTGAAGATCGCGGTGCCGACGTGCGCGTCCATCAGCGGCGCTTGCGCTGCGGAATTTCTCCGGAAGTAGATGCGGAACCTGTCAGGTCGGTAGCGACCGTTGGCTCGGAGGAGCTCGGCGAGCCGGCTCGTGACGCCCCACCCCGCCGGACCGCCCAGAGAGGCGAGTTGCCACGACGGAGGACGAGCGGTGAGCGCGACCGCGAGCTTGTCGTACCACGGTTTCAGGAGTGCCTTGTCGCCACTCCCGCTGACGAACAGGCGTTCCGGGCGGGTGCGGGTCGTGATTGCCCGCAGCATCGGGGTGAGTTCGCTGAAGTCGCCGATCTCGCAGACGTGCACCCCGCTGTTCTCCAGGTCGCGCACCCGCAGTTCGTGGAGCTGAACTCCCTCGGGGTCGGCCGGTCGACGCAGGACGGTGAGGTGCCGGTCGGCGGCTGTGGTGTCGTAGCGGCGGGCAAGTCGCAGCAGAACGTCGATGTTGGGGTCGGCGAAGCTGAAACCGAGGAACAGCATGGTGCGGGTGAGGTACGACGCTCGCAGCAGCGCCCACATCCGGGGATGCGTGTCCTCGTACTGCTCGAAGTCGCTGCGGGTGATCACCGGTGGAGCGGTCCAGGACGGCGGGTTGTCGCGGCTGAGGCCGCC
Source organism: Kribbella qitaiheensis (assembly GCF_042657745.1). GTDB lineage: Bacteria > Actinomycetota > Actinomycetes > Propionibacteriales > Kribbellaceae > Kribbella > Kribbella qitaiheensis. The sequence continues at coordinate 122,322 of NZ_JBHSKE010000080.1, forward strand.
GTGCATCTTGATGATGGTCCGGCGCCCGGTGCCGATGTCGAGAGCGTCGTTGTCCCGCGTCGCGACGCTGGCATCGGCAGCTGCCGTTTCCAGCAGCGAATCGAAGTTGGTCGTCCAGATCTCGTCGATCGGGAGCTTCGCGATCAGGTGATGGCTCTCCGCTGGTGTCTGGTACGCCGACAGCTCGTTGCGCAGGTGATTCTCCAACGCCGGGCGCCGACCGGGACCGTTCTGCTCGTAGTACTCGGCGAGCAACGGCAGGTCCGCGAATTCACCCGCTACGCCGATCTCGGCGGCGAGCGGGCTCAGGAGGTCGCTCCAGGTCGGCAGTCCGGCCGCCGCGGACAGACCGGCACCCACGAACAGCGAGGCGACGCCGGCATCGACAGCGCCGCCGAAGATCCCCACGAGCTCGTACCGGTCGATGGTCACCCGAACAGCGTGCCACGTCCGGCCCGCGCTCGTTCCCCTCGAGGATCTCAGAGATTGTCGTGCCACCAGTTGTCCCGCCGCGGCTGTGAGAGAATTCGGCGGAGGTTTCCCGTGACGTCACCCCCGCTGTCCACAGAACTCCGCGGCAGGCAGAGCGAGTGCGCGACCCTTGACGCCCTCGTGGCCGGCCTGCGCGCCGGCGCGAGCCAGGTGCTGGTACTGCGCGGCGAGGCCGGCGTCGGCAAGACGGCTCTGCTGGATTACCTGGCGAGTGGACTCGGGCCGAGTTGCCGGCTCGCCCGAGCGGCGGGCGTCGAGTCCGAGGTGGAGCTGCCCTTCTCCGGCTTGCACCAGTTGTGCGCGCCGATGCTGGAGCACCTCGATCGCCTGCCCGAGCCGCAGCGTGATGCGCTGGCAACGGCTTTCGGGATGCACGCCGGGCAACCGCCGGACCGGTTCCTGGTCGGACTGGCAGTGCTGAGCCTGCTCGCGGACGTGGCAGAGGAGCAGCCGTTGGTGTGCGTGATCGATGACGCGCAGTGGTTCGACCCCATCTCGGCCCAGACACTCGCGTTCGTGGCACGTCGGCAGCTGGCCGATCCGGTCGCGCTGGTCTTCGCGCTGCGAGGAGAGCACGAGGACCTGGAGCTGACCGGGCAACCGACGATGGTCGTTCGAGGACTGAGGGACGCCGACGCTCACGCGCTGCTCGACACAGTCCTGACCGGCGACGTCGACCATCGCGTGCGCGAGACGATCGTGGCCGAGACCCGGGGCAACCCGTTGGCCCTGCTGGAACTGCCTCGCGGCCTTTCGAGAGCCGAGCTCAGTTTCGGGTTCGGTCTCGCGCATGCCGTGCCGTTGGAGACTCAGCTGGAGCAGGGTTTCTCGCAGCGCCTGGAGGCACTTCCCAGGCCGACCCGCCGGTTCCTGCTGGCAGCTGCCCTCGAACCTGTCGGGGACCTGAGCCTGCTGAAACGAGCCTTGCGGCGGCTCGGGGTCGACTTCGCAGCCTCGGTGCCGGCGGTGCGGGCGGGCCTGATCGAGCTGGGCGCTCGAGTCCGGTTCCGGCACCCGTTGGTGCGATCCGCCGTTGCCCGGGCTGCGGCGGTGGCCGACTTGCGAGCCGTCCACCTCGCTCTGGCCGAAGAGACCGATCCGAAGCTCGATCCCGCCCGACGGGTCTGGCACCGGGCGCATGCGGCCAGCGGACCCGATGAAGAGATCGCCGTCGAACTGGAAAGGTGCGCGGATCGGGCGCGGGCCCGGGGTGGTCTGGCGGCGCAGGCGGCATTTCTCGAACGTGCCATCGAACTGACCAACGATCCGGCCCGGCGCCCTGCCCGCGTCCTCGCCACCGCTAGGGCCCGGCACCAATCCGGCTCGTCGAAAGCGGCACTGACGCTTCTGGCGGGCATCGAGAACGCGCCGCTCGACGAGCCGACGCACGCCCAGGTGGAGGTTCTCCGGGCACAGATAGCGTTCTTCTCCAGCCGTGGCCGCGACGCGCCGCCTCTCCTGCTGTCAGCCGCCCGGCGGATGGAAGGGATGGACGAAGCAGCCGCTCGCGACAGCTACCTCGATGCGTTGGCGGCGGGGCTGCTGGTCGGACGCCTGGCCGGGGAGGTCGGCGCCCGCGAAGTCGCCGACGCGGCCCGCGCGGCACCTCCATCGACCGCTCGGCCGGCCGATCTCCTGCTGGACGGCCTGGCGTTGCTGATGACCGATGGGTATGCGGAAGGCGTCCCACCAGTGCAGCGCGCCGTGAACGCCTGGCGCACCGACGAGGTGTCGACCCCCGATGCCCTTCGCTGGCTGTGGCTCGCCACCCACGCTGCCCACGACGTGTGGGACGACGAGAGCTGGGAGGTGTTCTGCAACCGCCACCTCCGCCTTGCGCGCCAGGCCGGAGCCCTGGCGGTACTGCCGATCGCACTCAACACCCGGATGGGTCTGCATTTCCTCGCCGGCGAGTTCGCAGCGGCTGCCGCGCTGGTCAACGAGTTCGCCACGGTCAACGAGGTCATGGGCAACCACCTGCTGCCGTACGGCGCTCTGGCGCTCGCGGCGTGGCAGGGCCGGAAAGACATCGTCGCCGGGCTCACCCAAACCACCCTTGCGGAGGCTGAGGCGCGAGGTGAGGGCATGGGACTCACCATCGTCGAATACTCAACGGCTGTCCTCCACAACGGTCTGGGCCAGTACCAGGAAGCCATGAGAGCAGCTGAGCAAGGAGCTGGATACCCCGACGAGCTCGGCTTCTCCACCTGGTCGCTGGTGGAGCTCGTCGAGGCCGCTGCGCGAAGCGGTCACCCCGACCGCGCAGCGGACGCACTCGAGTCGCTGATTCGGACCACGAGCCCCAGCGGCACCGAATGGGCACTCGGAATCGAAGCCCGAGCTCGCGCACAGGTGAGTCAGGGCGACACGGCCGAGGGCTACTACGCCGAGGCCATCGAGCGGCTCGGCCGGACTCGTCTTCGCGTCGAACACGCTCGCGCCCAGCTGCTCTACGGCGAGTGGTTGCGGCGGGAGAACCGTCGTCGCGATGCCCGCAGCCACCTGAGGTCGGCGTACGAAATGCTCACTGACATGGGCGCCGAAGCCTTCGCCGAACGAGCTTGTCGCGAACTGGTCGCCACCGGAGAGACGCTCCGCAGGCGATCCGTCGAGGCTCGGGAAGGATTCACAGCGCAGGAGGCGCAGATCGCGCGGCTGGCGGCGGAGGGCCGCACGAACCCTGAGATCGGCGCGGAGCTGTTCCTCAGCCCCCGCACGGTCGAGTGGCACCTCCACAAGGTCTTCGCCAAGCTCGGGATAGGCTCCCGCCGAGAACTCTCCAGCACCCTCCTCAACGTCTGAGACGGGTCCGCTCGTCCCGGCTCATCGGCGGTGTTCGGGTTCGACGTACTCGAAGGTCGGGCCGGCGGTGCTGCCGTCTCCGTCGGGCATCTCCATCATGCTCTGTGCCTGGGTCTTGAGCGCGTACATGGTGCGGATCGCGGGCCCGAGCGTCTTCGGCCAGCCGTTGAACGCCTGGTCCAACGACTCGAGCAATCTGCGGTAGGTGTGGTTGAACTCTTGCTGGGCGGTTCGGATCGGGCTGTCCACGGGGTGATCGGCGAGGCGCGGGTTGCGGCGCATCGGGCGAACGCCGCCGAAGTCGACGACGACTGGTTCGCCGGTGGGTCCGGATTGCGGCGTGTCGCCGCGGCGGTAGCGCCGGCCCAGCTTGAGTTCCACGAACCGGTAGTAGTGGGCGACCGCGTCCCGGTCGGGGTGGAAGATGTCCTGATCGCCGTCCCAGACCTCGCCACGGGCGGTGCCTTCCCCCTGCTCGACGATCTCCTTCAACGCCGCGAGGGCCGTGTCGAGATCGTCGACCCGATTCAGTCGTCCGGCGGTGTGGCTGAAGTGGTCTGCGGTGACCTGGCGAGACGGGTCACCGGAGAAGACCTCCCGCTCGCCGAGTTCTGCACACAAGTGGCGTAATGCTTGTTCGATCGCGTCGTAGAACTGCCCGATCGTTTCGTAGTCGTCGCCCTCGGCCGGAGCACTCGGCGGTGCGGGCTGTTCCAGACGGAGGAACATCTCGAGCGCCTCCGGTCCGAAAGGCACCAGTGACAACTCCAGCGACCGGTCGCCGTGGGGGAGGCGCCGGGGGTAGCGGGGCAGCATCTCGGGCGTGTCCAGCCGAGGCCTCCCGCCGACCGCGTTGAGGAGGTTGGCCGCTAGTGCCAGGTGGATCATTTCTTCGACGAAGACGCTGCTCACCACTTGAACGGCGTCCGGGTTTCGCTCCGGGTCGAGCGAGTAGAGCGCGCACAGGTAGGACGGCAAGGTGGCGTGTTCCAGTTCGACCGCCCACTGGAGGTGCTCGCGCAGGCTTTCGAGCGTCTCGATCCGTGCCCGCGGTGGCGCCACGGTGGTCGGTTGCTGTCCTGCTTGATTCATGAGTGCCTCTCTTCGGCTGTCGACAGGGTCGTTGGGTGCGGGCAAATCAACTGTGGGAGCCGGGCAGGAGTGCGCGCGCCCGTGAGTACCCCGGTCATCCCCGGGTCCGAGGTCCCGGTGGGTGATTGGTGCCGGTGACCCGGGCGTTGACCCGGGACTACGCGGGCGCCCGGGGCGCACTTGCCAGCCCAGAGTGGGGTCACCGAACGACCCGCGCCCGGGCTGGGTCCTTGCTCTCCAGGTCGCAGGAGCTGACTTGACCGCGCTGTAGTCAGCTTCTATATTCAGATTACCAAACCTGGACATCCAACGTCCAGGATCGAAGGAAGAGTTGAGGAGAAGTCCATGGCGATGAGGATCTTTCTGGCCGGCGCGTCCGGAGTGATCGGGCAGCGGTTGATTCCCCGGTTGGTTCAGGATGGCCACGTGGTCGGCGGTATGACGCGATCGGCCGGCAAGACGGAGCTGCTCGGCAACCTCGGTGCCGAAGCGATTCTCTGCGACGTCTTCGATCGAGAGACCCTGATCCAGGCGGTGGTCGACTTCCAGCCGGACGTCATCCTGAACCAGCTGACCGATCTGCCGGACGATGTGACGAAGATCGGCGACCACGAGGACCTGAATGCCCGGATCCGGACCGAGGGCAACCAGAACCTGATCGAGGCTGCCCGGAAGTGCGGGTCGCCGAAGATCCTGGCTCAGAGCGTCGCCTGGCGGCTGCCTGACGGGCTTGACGCTCGGGCTGTCGCAGAGCTGGAGGCTTCGGTTCTCGCCGAGGGCGGGGTCGTGCTGAGCTACGGACAGTTCTACGGGCCCGGCACCTACAACGAGCAGGGACTGCCGGCGGAGCCCCGGGTCCACATCGACCGAGCCGCCGACCGGACGGTGGAGGCTCTCGGCCAGTCGTCCGGCGTCGTCGTCATCATCGACTGAGGATCAGGTGTCCTGCGGCTCGGCCCAATCACCGTTCGCCACGATCGCGAGGTCGTCGAGATCCAGGTTCCGCCCGGATTCGGTGCGCGGACCGATCACCACAGGCTCCCCGGTACCTCGTTCCACCAGGCGCAGCGGCCCGCCTTCTTCCGCCTGCAGGTACTTGTTCCCCCACTGCATGAGCGCGAAGACGGCGGGCAGCAGGTCTCGGCCCCTGTCGGTCAGGTGGTACTCGTCGCGGGTGCGCTTTCCTGGCTCCCGGTAGGGCTGCTTGGTGAAGAGTCCGAGCTCGGTGAGTTCCTTGAGCCGCGCCGCCACGATCGCATCGGTGACTCTGGTGCGCCGGGCGAAGTCGTCGAACCGGGTGGTGCCGTAGAGGGCCTCGCGAAGGATCAGCATCGACGACCGGGTGCCGATGACATCCATCGCCAGCGCGATCGAGCAGTTCTCCAGCCGCCACGTACTCCGATCGGCCAGCACACCTTCGAACGTGATCGCCATGACTTGTCCACCTCACAACTTCAAGGAGCTTCTCGTGTCATCATTCCAGGTCTCCACCAGGGCGCCCGCTCCCCGGCGCCGCCCGCTCCTGCCCGCAGGAGTGGCTTTGGCGGGTGCGGCGATCACCTTCACGAGCCTGTACCTCGCGGCGGGTGCGCTGACGCCGTTGCTCGTGGTCTACAAGGAGCAGTGGAACTTTCCCCCGTCGCTTCTCACGGTGGCGTTCGCCGTCTACGCGATCGGCTTCCTCGCCGCCGTCCTGACGGTCGGGTCGCTGTCCGACCACATCGGCCGGCGCCCGGTGCTGATCGGCGCACTGATCGTCCAAGTTGCGTCGAACCTCCTGTTCCTCGTCGCCACCGACATCAGTTGGGTGATCGCCGGCCGCATCGTGCAAGGCGTTGCCAGCGGCGCGGCGACGACCGCCTTCACCGCCGCGCTCGTCGAACTCGCCCCGCCCGCCCGGAAGCGACTGGGCATGATCCTCGGCAGCGTCGGTCTGACCGGGGGCCTCGCATTCGGCTCCTTGCTGGCCGGCTTCGCGATCCAGTTCACGACCGCGGCGAACACCATCATCTTCGTCGTCCTCACCATCGTCACGATCCTCGGCACCGTCGTCGTCGCCCTGTCTCCCGAGAGCGTCACCCGTTCACCGGGTGCCCTCCGCTCGCTGATCCCGCGGATCGCCTTCCCGCCCGCCACGCGCAGGGAGTTCGCCGCGGCGGCGCCCGTCGTGGCCGCGGTCTGGATGCTCGCGGGACTCTCGGGTGGGATCGCGCCGAACATGGTTCGCAGCGTCTTCCATCTGAACAGCGGCCTGCTCAACGGCCTGGCCGGCTTCATCGCGCCGGCCATCTCGGCCGTCATCGGACTCGCGTTCGCCCGCGTCGACTCCCGGCGCGCGATGACCATCGGCATCTACGCGTCCATCATCGGGGCCGTCGGCATCATCAGTGGCGTGTACGCCGGAAGCCTGGCCATCATGATCCTCGGACAGGCCATTGCCGGTGTCGGTTTCGGTGCATCCTTCACCGCGGCTCTGCGCTTGATCTTCCCGCTCGCGGCGGAACATCAGCGCGCGGGGGTCGTCGGCGGGATCTACCTGGTCTCGTACGTCGCGCTCGGCCTCCCCATCGTCATCGAAGGCCAACTGACCGGCCCCATCGGCGAGATTCCGGCAGTCACCTGGTACACCGGAGCGGCCATCCTCCTCGCCCTGATCAGCCTCATCGCCCAGCTCCGCCTCAAGCGCAGCACCCCAAGCGTCAGTGGATCAACTGGCAGCTCCGTACTGCGAACCAGCGACGCGAGCAGCCCGGAGCGAGACGACATTCCCGCATGACCACCACCGACCACACACCTGCTGAAACAGGGGATGCGTCGTGGCTCGTTGCCCTGGACATCGACGGCACGACGCTCCATCCAGACGGCTCCGCCAGCGATGCGGTGATCGCGCAGGTACGCCGGCTCGACGCGGCCGGCCACCAGGTGCTGCTCGCCACCGGCCGTTCCGCCGCGGCCACCGTCCCGGTGCTCGAACACCTCGGCATCACCCCGCAGTACCTGGTCTGCTCCAACGGTGCGATCACCCTGCGCCGTGATCCCGAGGCGCCGGGCGGCTACCGGCGCGAGTGGGTGGAGTCCTTCGATCCGACCGACGTGCTCCGGTCGATCCACACGCGCCTGGGGGACGCCCGGTTCGCGGTCGAGGACGTCCACGGCTGCTACCGGTACTCCGCACCGTTCCCCGACACCGCGATCGGACTCGACAGCGAGCACGTGGAATTCGTGGAATTCGAAGAGTTGCTGAACCAGCCGGCCGCTCGGGTCGTCGCGGTCTCCCTCGACCATGACCTCCAGGACTTCCTCGCGGTGGTCGAGAGGATGGGTCTGCGCCGGGTGAGCTTCGCCATCGGCTGGAGTGCCTGGCTCGACATCGCGGCCGACGGCGTGAACAAGGCCACGGCCATGGAACGGGTACGTCGCGAACTCGGCATCCCGCGCGAACGAGTGATGGCGGTGGCCGACGGCCGCAACGACATCGAACTGCTCAGCTGGGCTGCCGAACGTGGCCGCGGCGTAGCCATGGGCGATTCCCCGGCCGACGTGATCGAAGCCGCCGGCGAACTAACCGGCACTCTCCACGAAGACGGCCTAGCCAAGGTCCTCGCCACCCTGTGAGTGCGGCTGGGGTGGTTGTCAGGTGTCACGGTGGATGGACAGGCGTTTGGCGATTGTCGTCATTCCGTTCGCACCAGAGATCGCCGCGAGTGCTAGCGATCTTCGAGGCTGATACATGTCAAGCTCCTGACGGTTGTCGCCGGCAACGCCGGCTACCAGTCTTGATGCGCGCGACATGCCGGGAGTTGCATACCGGCCGTCGTCATGCCCTGGAAGTAGCGGGACCAACTGGTGGAAGCCGGGCGGCGAGGTCGATGCATCTCGGCTACGGTGGATCGCGGTTGGCCGTTGGATATTCACGCGACCTCGTGCGAGGAGGAGAAGGTGTCGAAGCCGCTCAAGATCGCGGTACTGGGGTTCTGGCATGTTCATGCGAAGGATTACGCCCGGCAGGCCCAGGAGCATCCCGGCACGGAGCTCGTCGCGGTGTGGGATGACGACCTGGCGCTGGGGGAGGCCGGTGCGGAGCAGTTCGGCGTTCCGTTCACCGGGGATCTCGACGCTCTGCTGGGCCGTGACGACCTCGATGGCGTCGTCATCACCACGGCCACGAACGTTCATCGCGACCTGATGGTGAGGGTGGCGAAGGCGGGCAAGCACATCTTCACCGAGAAGGTGCTCGCGCCGACCGTCGCCGAGGCGGAGGAGATCATCGCCGCCGCCGACGACAACGGCGTCAAGCTCGTGGTCTCCCTGCCTCGGCTCGCGCACGGCTACACGCAGGCGATCCGCGACGTGATCGGCGCCGGCGGCCTCGGGCAGCTCACCTACGGCCGGGTCCGGCTCTCCCACGACGGGGCTGTCCCGAGGGATGGAGCCGAAGGCTGGCTGCCCCAGCGCTTCTTCGACCGGGAGACCGCCATCGGCGGAGCCTTGACCGACCTCGGCTGCCACCCGGTCTACCTGATGCAGCTGTTCCTCGGCGCCGATCCCGAGACCGTCAGCGCGACCTATCGCTCGGTGGCCGGTCGCGGCCTGGAGGACAATGCCGTCGTCACCATCGGCTATCGCGACCAGAAGATCGGTGTGATCGAGGCAGGGTTCGCCAGCCGGAACCCCTTCACGATCGAGATCTTCGGCACCGACGGCAGCCTGACCTACACCGAGACAGGCAACGTACTGCGGGTCTCGGGGCCGGCGTTCGGCGGCAACGACCAGCAGCTGCCGGTGCCGGAGCATGGCAACGATCCCTTCGCCCAGTGGGTCGACCACATCACCCACGGCACCCGGGCGGACGACAACCTGGCCCGGGCAGTGGAGCTGACCAGGATGGTTGCCGCCGCCAACGAGGCCGCCGCCCAGGGCCGGACCATCCCGTACTCCGCGTCGGACGGCGTCTGACCTTCCTCCCTTCCTCACCACCCAGGCAACCGAGGAGAAGACTGCTATGCCTCAGATCAAGGTCGGGCTCATCGGGGGTGGTGGCATCGCGGCCGCCCACATCCGCGGCTATCGCGAGCACGCCGACAGGATCGGCATCACCGCCGTGGCCGACGCGGTGGAGCAGACGGCGGTGGACCGCGGCGTCGAGCTGGGCGCCACGCCGTACACCGACTATCGCCGGATTCTCGAAGCCGAGGATCTCGATGCTGTCGACATCTGCCTGCCCCACCACCTGCACAGGGACGCGATCGTCGCCGCTGCCCAGGCCGGCAAGCACATCCTGTGCGAGAAGCCGCTCTGCCTGACCGCGGACGAAGCGGCGGACGTCCGGGCGGCAGTCCGGACCAACGACGTGACGCTCATGTGCGCGCACAACCAGCTGTTCCTGCCGGCCGTGGCCAAGGCGAAGGAACTGCTGGACGCGGGAACCATCGGCGACGTGTACGAGGTTCGGACCACCGACAGCTTCTACAACAACTTCGACCCGGCCAACATGGGCTGGCGCGCGAGCAGCAAGACGAGCGGCGGTGGCGAGCTGATCGACACCGGCTACCACCCGACGTACCTGATGCTGCACCTGGCCGGCGGCTCCCCGGTGGAAGCCACGGCGATGCTGTCCACCCATCGGCTGAAGTTCATGGAGGGCGAGGATTCCGCGCAGGTCCTGATCAGGTTCGACAACGGCGTCGTCGGCCAGCTCGTGACCAGCTGGGCGTACCAGCCGGCTCCCGTGACCGAGCGCTTCTCCGTCGTCGGGGAGCTCGGATCCCTGCACAGCAACGGCAACTCGCTGACCTACCAGCTCCGATCCGGTGAGACCGACACTTTCGACTTGGAGCCGGTGGACACCTTCGTCGCCGAGGTCGGTCACTTCGCCGATTCCTTGATCAACAAGACCCGTCCGTTGCACACCGATGAGGAGGGCATCGCAGTACTCGGGATCCTGCTGGCCGCGTATGAAGGCGCGCGGACGAAGACCATCGCCCCCGTCCTCCAGACCTAACTGGTCGCGCTGGTGTAGCGGCGCAGGCCTGCGCGCCAACGAATCCGGCAGCTGCGCAGGCAGCGGCGGCGATGACGATCGCGACCGGTACTGCGATCAGGCCGCCGCCGCGGGCGAGTATGTCGGTAGGCACGGTCGCTACCAGCGCGACGGGCAGTACGTAGGTGAAGATCAGCTGGAGCGGTTGCCGGTAGATCTGGACGGGATAGCGGGCGAACTGCCAGATCGCGTCGTAGACGACATCGAGACTGAGCCCGAAGGCCCAGAACACGACGGCAGCGATGGTCACGCGGGTCGCCCACATGATGACAGTGGCTGTCACCACCAGGACCATCCAGGCGACGACCCCGATCAGGGTGAGCGCGACAGCCGCTTGGACGACCCCGAAGGCCACCACGGCGAGGCCGAGTGCGACCTGGATCAGACTGAGCGGCGCGCAGGCGCCCAGGCTGGCCAGGAAGATGGCGGGAGCGGGCTGTACCAGGACCGCATCGAACCTGCCGTTCTTCACCTGCTCACCGAACCATTCGATGTTCGGCTCGACGAAGACCGTCCGCAGGCCGCTGATGACCTGGAAGGTCCCGAGCAGGGCGATCGCCTCTCCCGGCGTCCAGCCACCAAGAGTGTCGGTGCGGGTGTAGACAACACTCAGAGCGGCGATCGAAGAGGCTGCCGCGACGAGGGTCAGCAGGAGTTCGAACAGCATGTCGGTGCGAAAGGTGATGCTGCGCCGGAGCGACATCGAGAAGAGCGCGCTGAAGAGCCTGATGAGCTTGAACACCTCTACCCTCCGACTGCCGTGAACCGGCGAACGCCGAGATGCCAGACGAAGGCGGCGAGCCCGCTCAGGCCGATCAGCCAGGCGACCTGCACGCCGTACACGGTGGTGACGTCGGAGATGTTGCCTGCGGCAATCTCTGCCGGCGCTCCGAGCATGGACCAGAAGGGGAGGAGCTGGCCGACCTCTCGGATCGGCTGGGGGAGGAAGCTCAGCGGCGCCGCCGATCCGCCGAGCAGGAAGATCAACGACTCGCCGATCCCGACCACCCCATGCGCACGCTGTGTCCAGATCGCAGTGATCGCCAGGGTGTAGGTGAACACGAACCGGACGCCAGCCGCGAGAACAAGGGCTGGTACCGCGAGCAGCACGTTGCTGGCCGTCAACGACAGGCCCGCGAGCCAACCCACTACCAGGATCAGCGGCAGCCCGAACAGCAGGTGCCACAGCCGGATGGCGAGGTTCGTCGCCAGATAGTCGAGTACGACGGGCCGGGGCTTCGTCAGCTCGATCGCGAAGTCGCCGCCGTAGATCCCGTTCGCCAGGGTGTGGTGCTCATAGGAGACGGTCATCAACTGAACGCCGAGCAGCACCACGTAATACGTCGAGACCGTGGGATTTCCCGGGATGGCTGACGACCACACGAAGAGCCCGAGCAACGGGGTGACCGCTTGCCCGATCACCAACGTGATCACGAACGTGCGGAAGCTCCACCACTGGACCGAGCTTCGCCAGATCCCCAGCCCGAGCAGCCGGAACAGTCTCTCGACCTGCGCCCCACTCACGCTCGTGGCCGTCATCGGCGGCCGGCTTGGTAGAACCGATCGATGACGAGGTCGAGGGGTGGATCCTCGACCGTCAGGTCGACGATCGCCAGTTGTCGCAGCAGCTCACTCGTCACCTCGGGCACAGCTTCGCGACGTACTCGAAGCGAGACCTGCCCTTGCTCCAAATCCTGCGTTGTCTCCAGTTCGCCGAAGCGTTCCCAGTCGATGCCTGTCCGGTCGGTCACCGACAGTTTGATCAGTTTGTCCGGCGACAGCGTGGTGGCCAGCGAGTTCAGGTCACCGTCGTAGCGGACCCGGCTGCGATCGATCAGGATCACTCGTCGACACAACGACGCCACATCGGCCATGTAGTGGCTGGTGAGCAGAACCGTGGCACCGGTTCGGACCGCGTAGTCCGCGACGAATCGGCGCAGCGCGGCCGCCGCGGACACGTCGAGTCCGAGCGTCGGTTCGTCCAGGAACAGCACCTTCGGCTGGTACACCAGGGTCGTGGCGAGCCCGGCCCGCATCCGCTCGCCCAGACTGAGGGCACGCACCTGGCGATCCAGCAGCGACTCGAGGTCGAGCATGCCGACCAGTTCGGCGACGTTGGCGCGGAAGTCGGCGTTCGACACCTCGTACAGAAGTTGTTGGTAGCGCAAGGAATCCATCACCGTCAGCTCGGCAGGACCGCCGATGGGCTGGCTGCCTCGGACGAGTGCGATCTTCTTGAGGTAGTCGTGCTGCCGCCGCCAGGGGACGAAGCCGAGCACCCGGGCCTCTCCGAGGGTCGGGTGCAGGATCCCGGACAGGATCTTCATCGTCGTGGTCTTGCCTGCGCCGTTGGGGCCGATGAACCCCACGACCTCGCCGGCGTGAAGCTCGAAGGTCACCTCGGCGACTGCCTCGATGTCCCGGTACTCGCGTTTCACCACCGAACGCAGCGCCGCCCGCAGTCCTGCCTCCCGCACCGGCGCCCGGTACGTCATACCGAGTCGCCGCACGGAAACAACCGGTACGCACTCACTGTCGGTGACCCCATCTGTCCTCATAGGCTCAAACTAGGAGCTTGATGCAAGTTGAAGGGTTAGGGAGATCGCTCGTGCCAGAAGACGCCTCACGTGCTGACAAAAGCCTGCGCTGTAGGTCAAACCCGCGGACGCAGCTCCGGCCGATCGACCTGGCCCGGATGGCCGGCCTCGGCGTCACCCAGATCCGCACGTACGAGCGGGTCGGCTTCCTGCCGCCGGCAGCGCGTGGCGCCAACGGCTACCGCCGCTACTCAGCCGAGCACGTCGAGGCGCTCAGGGTCTCGAGGATCCTGATCGATGGCTACGGCTGGCAGAGCGCCCTCGAGGTGATGCGCGCCGTTCAGCTCGGCGATCGCCCGGCCGCCTATGCCCTCGTCAACTCACGGCATGCGGCGCTCGACAGCCAACGCATCCGGATCGCCGCGGCGCTCGAGGCCACTGACGCGATACTGCGCCGATCCAAGGAGGCCTCGCAGACGCGCGGCCGATCGACGGTCCGAATCAAGGAAGCCGCGAGAACCGTCGGCGTGAGACCTTCTGCCGTGCGTTTCTGGGAACGCCAGGGCCTGCTCCATCCCACCCGCGAACCGTCGACCGAGTACCGCCTGTACGACGCCGAGCAACTCGGCCGGCTCAACGTGATCGCACTGCTCCGCGATGTCGGGTACCGCTTCGACACGATCCGGCAGGTACTCGACGAGCTGGCCGGCGGCCGCCCCGACCAGATCCGGCACGCACTCGATGAGAGGCTCGAGACTCTGAACCAGACGACCTGGTTATGCATCACCGCCACCAGCGCCTTGCACAACTACCTGGGATCGGCACTGCCCGACGCCGGTCGAAATCGTTAGGCTGGCCAAGACGCTGTGGGCCGCCCCAAACCGATCAACGGAGGCACGGAATGGGAACGATCACGACCAGCGACGGCACCGAGATCTTTTACAAGGACTGGGGTACGGGCCAGCCGATCGTCTTCAGTCACGGTTGGCCGCTGTCGGCCGACGACTGGGACAACCAGATGCTGTTCTTCCTGCAGCAGGGGTACCGCGTCATCGCCCATGACCGCCGTGGTCACGGCCGGTCCACGCAGACGGCCGACGGCCACGACATGGACCACTACGCGGACGACCTGGCCGCTGTCGTCGAGCATCTCGACCTGCACGACGCCATCCACGTCGGCCACTCGACCGGTGGTGGGGAGGTCACTCACTACCTGAGCCGGCACGGCGAGAGCCGGGCCGTCAAAGCCGCGCTGATCAGCGCGGTGCCACCGCTGATGCTGAAGACCGACGCCAACCCGGACGGCCTGCCGAAGGAGGTATTCGACGATCTGATGGCACAACTGGCCGCGAACCGCTCGGAGTTCTACCGCGCGTTGCCGACCGGGCCGTTCTACGGGTACAACCGGCCCGGCGTGGAGTCGTCCGAGGCGATCATCGCCAACTGGTGGCGCCAGGGCATGATGGGCGGCGCGAAGGCCCATTACGACGGCATCGTCGCCTTCTCCCAGACCGACTTCACCGAAGACCTGAAGAAGATCACCATCCCGGTACTGGTGATGCACAGCGAGGACGACCAGATCGTGCCGTACATCGCAGCGGGCCCCCGATCGGCGGCGCTGCTGGCGAACGGGACCCTCAAGACCTACACGGACTTCCCGCACGGCATGCCGACCACCCAGGCCGACACCATCAACGCCGACCTGCTGGCCTTCCTCCAGTCCTGACATCGCGGCATCCGGCCCTGACGAACCTCTGGCACGGGACACTGTTCTCCGCTGATCGAGAGTCGTTCGAAGGGGTGTTCGTGGTCATCACCGGGGCAAGCTTCCCCACACCGGACTTCATCAAGGTGTCGCCGAATCCTGACGTGTGGGATCAGCAGGCGCGCTTCGCCGAGATCCAGGCGGACGGGGCGAACCGGGCGCTGGCCCGGCTCGACGTACTGCTCGACGACGTGTCGACGGTCGAGGGCCGGGCCCAGGCGTTCCAGCAGGTGTACCGCGAGCTCGCCGCGTGGCGCGCCGAGCTCGCTCAGCAACCGGCGGGACAGCGTCCGGGCGCGAGTCCGGAGGACTACCAGATGGCGATCGGCCACTCGTACGCGAGGGACGCCTTCGGCCTGGGCACGCATCGTTCGGGCAGCAAGCTGGACGAAGGGCGGCGAGTCCTGGCCGGGGGCATGCAGACCCCGGCCAGTCGGCTGTCCGAGCGGCTGGGCGAGATCGCAGAGACGCGGTTCGAGGCCGAGGGGCCCTCCGATGAGGTCCTGCAGAACCGCGTCCGGTTGCCCGACGGGAGCTCGGTCGCGGGCAACGTGGTGTGTCGTGGCGAAGCCGCCGCCCGACAGTACAGCGTCCCCTTTGCCATTCAGGGGTTCTACTGCACGCTGACCGGGCGTGAGGAGGATCGCCGGAGGCTGCAGGGTGCGGCGTTCCAGACGCTGGCGAAGCTTGAGGGCCTGCGGGCGGAGGGGAGGGACGCGTTGGTTGAGGATCCGGCGGCGCTCAAGGCGTTCCGGGATGCGGAATACTTCATCTACCAGGGACCCGAGTACCGCCGCGGTGGCGACGCCACTATCCGGACCTTGCTGGCCGCATCTCACACTCGCGTGTTCCAGGTCGCGCCGAAGCTGCCCCAGGACATCGATGTGATGGCCTACGTCGCCGGACAGGACGGCTTCGACCAGCACGTGGCGAGCAAGCAGCAACTGCTGAGCGGCGCCGCGCCATCGGAATCAAGAAGCGCCGGTCACGGAGCCGCAGCCGGCGTCATAGCGAGCAGCTCCGCCAGGCCGAAAGTCGGTCCGGCGGCGGGCAGGGTCGGCTCCCAGTCCGATTCCAGGCTCAGGTAGCTCGCCGGGTCGGCGCGCAGCAGTCCGATCAGCACCTCAGCCACGATCTGGCCGCCGACCGGACCCAGCCGGTCGCCGCCGCCACGGTGCTCGGCCTCCTTGAGGATGTAGAACCACAGCGGCGTGCCGTCCGGCCAGGCCTGTTCCAGTTCTTCGGAGGTCAGCGGCGCCGCGCCGATGAGCCGGGCGATCGCCTCACCACTGGGCAACCCGGTGGTCTCGCCGCGCAGCAGGTCGCGGATGGCCAAGGAGCGGTAGGAGTTGTTGTCGACCGCGCCGGTGACCTGCTCAGGCAGTCCGATGAGGCTGGCGGCGAGCCGGCCGTCGAGCCGTTTGGCGCGCTGCGCGGGCGGATGTCCGGGCACATCGAAGACCTGCGTGAGATCCAGGCGCCGGTCGGCGGGCAGCGGGCCGAACCCGACCAGGTCGGGGAAGAGCGGGACCGCGGGACCGCCCTCGACCAGCCGGTAGGTGTGCCGGATCTGACCGTGGCCGTAGCGGTAGGCCGCGTCGGCGAACTCCAGCGGGATGTACGCCTCCAGCGGCGCCGGCGCGTACCAGCGGCCGCCCTCGGTGAGTACTTGCTCCGCCAGGGGAGCCCCGACCAGCCGGGGTAGGAAGTCGTGGACCACGATCCATTGGTAGTGCCAGGTGAGGGTGATCCGGGCTCGGTCGAAGACCTCCGCCTCGGGCACCCCCTGCTCGCGCAGCAGGTCGACGATGCGGTTGTGCGCGTGCAGCAGGGCGACGTGCAGGGTCAGCGAGAACAGGTGCACGTCGTTGCGGGGGTCGCCGATCAGGGCCACGCCCTGCTGGTTGCGCGGTACGTCGCCGCCGTCGGGGCCGAGCAGGAACTTCGCCGGGTCGGCGAGGTCGAACAGGTACGGCGAGCCGATCGGGCCGTCGGAGTAGACAATCTCCAGGTTGAGCTTCGGGACGCGGGCGTTGCGCAGCGCCTCGGAACTGACGCCGCCGGCGATCGGCGAACGATCGGCGGTGATGTCGTGCGCGATCAACTGGCCGAAGAACGGCCAGCCGGCGGCCTCGCCGGCGTCGTCGCCGGAGGCCGCCTGGTCCAGGACCGCGGCCGCGTCGCAGATGCCGCCGTCGCCACCTGCGCGCATCAGCAGCCCGGGGTCGGTAGCCAAGGGGTCGAGGCCCGGGAACATCCGCCCGTACCGGGCCGCCCCGGTTGGCCGGTCCACAGCGCGTACGGCGCTGAGGCAATGGTCGCGGGCGGCCGGGTGGCTGCCATGTGAGTGTCGCGGTGCGGTCGTCGACGCTTCCGGCACAGAAAGACCTCCGGTGAGACTGGGATGCACCTGCTTAGACCGGGCAACCCCGCGATTTGTGACGGGGTCCTCCTAACCGGTGAGACCAGGGTCGGCCGGCGCCGCCTCGGCGGCCGGCGGGCGGAGCTGCCGTCGGGAGGTGATGCCCAGCTTGGTGAAGACCTTGCGCAGATGCCACTCGACCGTGTGCTGGCTGAGGAACATCTGGGCTCCGATCTGCGCATTGGTCAGACCGGCGCCGGCGAGCTCCGCGATCTGCGCCTCCTGCGCGGTCAAGGTGTCACCGGCCCGCCGTGCGCGCTCGTCGACGAGCTCACCGGTGGCCGCGAGCTCGCGGCGCGCGCGTTCGGCGAAAGCGCCGGCACCGCCCGCCGAGAGGATGTCGTACGCCGTCCGCAGCTCTCCGCGGGCATCCTGGCGCCGGCCTTCGCGGCGGAGCCACTCGCCGTACACCAGATGAGCCCGGGCGAGATCCATCCGCACCCGCGTCCGTCCGAGTCTCTCGATGGCCTCCAGATACCCCGACTCCGCCGCTGCGCCGGTCGCCAGCAGGGCTCTCGAGCGGGCGAGCAGGCCGAGCGCCCAGTCCGTGCCGCTGGCCTGCGCCATCTCGGTCAGACGGTCGAAGCCATCAGCCGCCAACTCGGGCCGCCCGCTGCGCGCTGCCGCCTCGACCAGCTCCGGCAGGGCCCAGTCGGCGACACCGAAGTCTTTCGGATCCTCGACGGCGGCTCTGGCAGCCGTCAGCGCCTCCTGATACCTGGAGAGGCTGTTCATGAGCACGGAGTTCGCCCAGTGGGTGAAGGACAAACCGGCGCCTTCGCCGCGCGCCGTGACGTCATCGATGGTCGTGGCGATCAGGGGACCGGCCTCGTCCGGATTGCCACGCCAGACCGCAAGGGCGATAGCGCCGTACGGTGCCAGGCCGATCCCGGTCGCCTCAGAGATGGTCTGGATCTCCGCGACCAGCGAGGAGGCCGCGGTGAACTCTCCGGCGAACAGATGCAGCAGGACCCGGGAGTTCATCACGAGCGGGAGCTCGGTGAGATCGCCCAGCTCACGGGCGATCCTTAGGTGCCGCCCGGTGAGGATGTCCCAGGTCTCGTCGTCCCACAGATCGACGGCGGTGCGCGATGCCAGCCAGAGCCAGCGCAGATCGCTCTGTTCCGCCAGTGCCTCGTCCGAGAACACCCGGAGCGCCTTCCTGGCCAGGGGTACCGCCGCCGGATAGCCGTCGGTGAACTGGACCGCCACGGTTTCCAGCAGCAGATCGTGCTTGCGGGGTGTCTTCGGCTGCGGGGCCGCCCGGGCTGCTCGCGCCACTTCGGTCTGCGGGGAGCTGGGGGCGAGCCGCCCGGCGAACATCGACGCCGCCATCGCGGCCAGGTAGGTGTCGCGGGCGAGTTCGAGGTCGAGCGGCTCGAGCCGTCGAGCGGCGTCCAGGAGCAGGTGAGCGCCGTCCACGCTGTGGCCGGAGGCGAACGCGATCTGCGCCCGCAGCAGATTCACGTGGGCCCGGTGCAGGGGGTTCGCCGGACCTTCGTCGGCGGTGACGAGCAGCCTCAGCGCGGTGTCGAAAGCGCCGGCGTGGAGGGTGGCCTGGGCGGCGGCCAGAGCGCGGACCGACCGCTCGGCCGGGTCCGGGGTGAGCTCGGTCGCCCGCTGGAGGAAGGCGGCCGTGGCCGCGACACCGCCGCGGCGTTGCGCCCGGTCGGCGGAGCTGACCAGTTCGCCGGCGACCTCCTCGTCCGGACCGTCGGCTCCGTGGGCGCGATGCCAGGCGCGCCGGTCGGGATCGAGGCCCGGATCGATCGCCTCGGCCAGAGCCAGGTGTACCTCGCGGCGGTCGGCCGAGGCCGTCGTCCGGTACGTCGCCGACCGCACCAGGGGATGCCGGAACCGGACTCGTGCGCCGAGTTCGATCAGGCCGGCCGCTTCGGCAGGTGCTGCCGCGCTCACCGGGACCCCCAGGATCGTGAGAGCACGGAGCAGGAGTGGCACGTCGCCGACGGACTCGGCGGCGGCTGTCAGCAACAACTGCTGCGTCTGCGGCGGAAGTGACTGCACCCGTTGAGCGAAGTTCTGCTCGATCTGGCTCGCCAGCGGTCGAGTGTCCGGCCACTCGAACCCACCGGCCAACTGGATGGTGGTCAGCCCCCGCGGCAGCTCCAGCAGCGCCAGCGGATTGCCGCGGGTCTCCGCCACGATCCGATCCCGGATGTGGACGTCCAGCCGCCCGGGGACCGCGGCATCGAGCAGGGCTCCGGCATGCTCGTCCGTCAGGCCGTCGACCGCCAGATCCTGGAAACCTCGCCAATGAGACCCGGCCGCGGGCTCCCGGACGGCGAACACCATCCCGATGCGCTCAGCGAACAGACGCCGGCCGACGAAGGCCAGCGTCTGCGCCGAAGCCTGATCCAGCCACTGCGCATCCTCGATGACGCACAACAGCGGCTGCCGGGCGGACGCCTCCGCCAGCAGACTCAGCGCCGCCACGCCGATCAGGAACCTGTCCGGCGGCCCCCCGACAGTCTCGGCGAACGCGACAGCCAGCGCCTCGCGCTGCAGCGGAGGCAGGTGATCGCCGAGGTTCAGCATCGGAGCGCACAACTGATGCAGGCCGGCGAAAGGGAGTTCCATCTCGGACTCGACTCCCGCCGCACGCGCAACCCGGAACCCGTCGGCCTGTCCGGCCAGGTAGTCGAGCAGAGCGGACTTTCCGATGCCTGCTTCACCTCGGACGATCAGGACCTGGCCCTCGCCCGAGCGCACGTCAGACACGAGGCGGTCCAGCCGTGCAGTCTCAGCACGCCGACCGCGAAGCCCATGCGCCGCGCCACCAATTGTCATCTGTCCATGTCCCTCCCAAGAGATTAAGCCCTTCGCCGTCCCACGACAGCACCGGTCTCACGCCCGACACGGATGCGTCACGCGACCTTGGAGTGTCAGACTCAACGCTCCATCAACAGCAGGAGAACAGATGCCATTGGATCGCCATTTCGTCCGCAGCGTAGAGCTCTCGACCATCCGAACCCGCTATCCCCGGACCGTCGGTCGCAACGCGCGCCTCGGGAGCCATGGCAGCGGCGGCGACTCCGACATCGTGATCATCCGCACCGACACCGGCAAGGTCGGCTGGGGCCTGGTTGCCGGTCCCGTCCCGGCCGAGCAGCTGACCGGACGGTCGGTGGCCGACCTGATCGATCCCGGCAGCGGCGTCCGTCACGAAGCGCTGCGAGGTCTGGACTTTGCGTTGCATGACCTGGCCGGCCAGATCGAGGACCTGCCCGTCCACGCGCTGCTCGGCGGACACGGTCAGCGCACTGTCCCGTGCTACGACGGAGCGATCTACTTCGCCGATCTCGATCCGGACGACGGCCCGCGCGGAGTGTCCGCCGTACTGGCCGACTGCGCCGCCGACGACGCCAGGGACATCGAGGTCACCTGGGCCGTGCGGGAGGCCTATCCGGATCACCGGATCCTCGTGGACGCCAACGACGGCTACGACTGCGCGGGGTTCCTGGAGTACCTACAGGCGGTCACCGAATGCGACCTCTATTGGGCGGAGGAGCCGTTCCTCGACGACGCGGCAGACCTCGCCCGGCTGAAGAGTCACCTGCGCGATTCCGGATCGGCGACGCTGATCGCCGAGGGGGAGACCGATCCCGAGCTGGCGACCTTGCTGGAGATCGCCGGCCGTGGAGACATCGACGTCCTGCTGATGGACGTGGTCTCGTTCGGGTTGACGAGTTGGCGCGCGGTCATGCCGACGATCGCCGAGCTCGGCGTACGCGCGTCACCGCATGCCTGGGGTCTGCCTCTCAAGACTCTGTACGCCGCTCACGTCGCCGCCGGACTGGGCCAGGTGGACACGGTCGAGGGTGTCCCCGGCGAGACGATCGGCGCGGACACCAGCGGCTACCTCTGGCGGGACGGCCAGTTGACCGTCCCCGACCGCCCCGGCTTCGGCCTGCCCCTCACCTAGCCGCGTTCGCACGGGGGTAGCAACCAGGCAACTGACCAGGGCCTTCACTGGTGAATCGGGCCGTCCGGGCCTGCAGAGTGGTAACAAGCGCAACTCCTCGAGAAACGGAAAACCCGGATGTCCACGATCCACGTCAAAGAAACGACCACCTCGACGCCCGAGCAGTTCATCGCCGGGCTCACCGACTTCGGGCCGGACCGCTCGAAGATCTTCGGCAACAGCGCGGACAAGTACCTCAAGGTGCACGACCAGAGTCCTGGTCACGCCGACGTCACCGAGGGCTCGGGCGGCATCTGGGAACGCCTGGACTACGACTGGACCGACCCGAACCACATCGTTCTCACCACCACCGACTCCAACATCTGGGGCGGCAAGTCGGGCCACACCTACACCTTGACACCGCGACCCGACGGCCGGACCGACATCGACGCCGTCGTCGTCCGCGAAGGCAAGAACGCGAAGGGGCGCGTGCTGGGGTTCCTGGTCGGACTCGTCGGCAGCCGGGTGCTGGGAAAGGCGTTCGGAAACACCGTCAGGGCCATCGAAGCCCGCAACAACGGAGCCACGCCGAGCGATCCCGCCTAGTCGCGCGCCGGGCGGCGACGAGCTGCTTGCCCCAGGCCCCTTCCTCCGTTTCCCCCCGGCAGACAGGGAACAGGGGAGATCTGTGACAGTGCGATCGAGCGCGAGCCGTCACAAGGACTGTGGTCACAAGGGAGGGGGCTGTCCTGTCTTTCTCCGTAGGAACACCCCTACGGAAGGAAGCCACCCATGACCAAGCACCTCCTCGAGGCCGCGGCGCAGGAGATCGCCGACGCGACCTCACAACCGCCGTTCCTCTACGAGTTGGGGCCGGACGGAGCCCGGAAGGTCCTCGACGACATTCAGGCGGCCCCGATCGACCTGCCGAAGATCGACGAGCACTGGATCACCGTTCCGGCCGAGGTCGGCGACGTACAGGTCCGGATCGTCAAACCCGCCGGCAGCCAAGGTCCGCTGCCCACCATCCTGTACGTCCACGGCGGCGGCTGGATTCTCGGCAACGCGGGCACCCACGATCGGCTCGTCCGCGAACTGGCCGTCGACGTCAACGCCGCGGTCGTGTTCGTCGAGTACGACCGGTCCCCGGAAGCGCAGTACCCGGTCGCCATCGAGCAGGCCTATGCCACCGCCCGATGGATCACCGAACACGGTTCGGACGAAGGGCTCGACTCGCGGCGGCTCGCGATTGCCGGTGACTCCGTCGGCGGCAACATGACCGCCGCACTGACGATTCTGGCCAAGCAGCGCGGAGACGTCACCTTCGTGCACCAGTCGCTGTACTACCCGGTCACCGACGCGGGCCAGGACACCGACAGCTACCGCGAGTTCGCCGACGGCCCGTACCTCACTGCCAAGGGAATGGCCTGGTTCTGGGACGCGTACCTCCCGGACCACGCCAAGCGCGCCGAGATCACCGTCTCGCCCCTGCGGGCCAGCCTGGAGGAGCTCGCCGGGCTGCCGGAGGCGTTCCTCATCGTCGACGAGAACGACGTACTGCGTGACGAGGGCGAGGCCTACGCCCGCAAGCTCACCGAAGCCGGCGTACGCACGACAAGCGTCCGCTACAACGGCACCCTCCACGACTTCATGATGCTCAACCCGGTCCGTGAGACCGCCGCGACGACCGGCGCCATGGAGCAGGCAATCCACGCCCTCCGCAAGGCACTCGGCACCAACTAACCCCAGCCCCAGCAGCAGAAAGCAGAACCCATGAGTGAGCAGAAGCCCGTCGTTGTCCTGGTACACGGCGCGTTCGCGGAGTCCGCGAGCTGGAACGGCGTCATCGAGCAGTTGCAGGCGAAGTCGATCGAGGCCGTCGCGGTCGCCAATCCCCTACGCAGCGTCGCCGGTGACGCGGCCTACGTGCGCGATGTGATCGCCGGGATCGGCCGGCCTGTCGTGCTGGTCGGGCACTCCTACGGAGGCATCGTGATCACCGAGGCGGGCGCGGCCAACGAGTTGGTGGCCGGTCTCGTGTACGTCGACGCGTTCGCGCCCGAGCAGGGGGAGAGCGCCTTGGAGTTGTCGGGCAAGTTCCCCGGCAGCACTCTCGGCGAGGCCCTCGCCGCCTACCCGGTCTCCACCGGCGGGAACGAGTTCGTCATCAGGCCGGAGGCGTTCCACCACCAGTTCGCGGCCGACGTATCCGCCGAACAGGCCGCACTGATGGCCGCCACGCAGCGACCGGTCACGGAAGCCGCACTCACGGAAGGACTGCCTACCGCCACGCCGGCCTGGAAGAACCTCCCGTCGTGGTTCGTGATCAGCGACCAGGACCTCAACATCCCCATCGCCGCTCACCGCTTCTTCGCCGAGCGCGCTGGCTCCCGCGGTACCCGAGAGGTGGCGGGCGGCTCGCACGCCTTGAGCGTGTCCCAGCCCGGCCCTGTCGCCGCGTCCATCCTCGACGCCGTCGAGGCTGTCTCCAAGTGACCAACAGGGAGGGGGAGCACCATGAGCACACGCCTTGAACCGCTGAAGCACGTCACCACAGACACCCTCGAGGTGGCGTACTACGAGGTCGGTCCCGCCGGCGGACCTCCGGTGCTCCTCCTCCACGGGTTCCCCTACGACATCCACAGCTATGTAGAGGTGGCTCCGCGACTGGCCGATTCCGGCTACCGGGTGATCGTCCCTTACCTCCGGGGACACGGGCCAACCCGATTCCTCGATCCGGAGACGCCGAGATCCGGGCAGCAGGCCGCGCTCGGGAGGGACGTGGTCGACCTGCTGGACGCTCTCGACATTCCAGCGGCGGTGCTGGCCGGCTACGACTGGGGTGGTCGGGCCGCCTGCGTAGCCGCCGCGCTAAGGCCCGACCGCGTCACCGGGCTGGTCTCGGTGAACAGCTACCTGATCCAGGACATCAGTACCGCGATGAATCCGATCCGCCCGGAGCTGGAGGCCGGCTTCTGGTACTTCTTCTACTTCCTCACCGACCGTGGTCACGCCGGCCTCACCGCGAACCGGCGGGAGGTCGCCGAGGTGATCTGGCGACGGAACTCACCTCGATGGGCCTTCGAGGACGCCGACCTGGACCTGGCGGCCGAGGCCTTCGCGAACCCTGACTACGTCGACGTCGTCATCCATTCCTACCGTCACCGCCTCGGACATACCGCCGGCTCGGCTGCCTACGAGGAGGAGGAACGTCTACTCGCCACCGCGCCAGTGATCGCGGTACCGGCCGTAACGCTGGATGGCTTGGCCGACGGCAATTTCCCCGCCACCGACGGCGGATCCAGCGCCGTTCACTTCGTCGGTCCACGGGTCCACCGCCAGGTGCCGGACGCGGGTCACAACCTTCCTCGTGAAGCACCTGCCGCGTTCGTGCAGGCCATCGCCGAGGTGTCCGATCTGGCTGTCACAGGGCGTGCGGCTGTCCTGTCTTAGCTGCTGACCGGACGGCAACTCGTGCCCCGGATCTCAGGAAGGTATGCAATGAAGATCGTGGTTATCGGCGGGACCGGTCTGATCGGATCGAAGCTCGTGACGAAGCTCCGCGAGCACGGTCACGAGGCGGTAGCGGCGTCGCCGAACACTGGAGTCAACACCATCACGGGTGAAGGGCTTGCGGACGCTCTCGCCGGGGCCTCCGTGGTGATCGATGTCTCGAACTCACCGAACTGGGAGGACGCCGCGGTACTGGAGTTCTTCGAGACCTCCACCCGCAACCTGCTCGCCGCGGAAGCCGAGGCGGGAGTCGGCCACCACGTCGCGCTGTCGGTCGTCGGGACCGAGCGGCTCCTCGAGAGTGGCTACTTCCGGGCGAAGCTCGCGCAGGAGAAGCTGATCGAGAGCTCCTCGATCCCCTACTCGATCGTGCGGGCCACCCAGTTCTTCGAGTTCGTGCCGAGCATCGCGGATGCGGCCACCGAGGACGGCAAGGTCCGGCTGGCCCACGTGTTCTTCCAGCCGATGGCCGGCGAAGAGGTCGCCCAGGCGGTCGGCCGGGTCGCGGTCGCCGCGCCGCTGAACGGCCAGGTCAAGATCGCGGGTCCGGACCGGTTCCGGATGGACGAGTTCTTCCGTCAGGTGCTTGCCGCCAGCAACGACAGCCGCGAGGTCGTGACAGATCCCGACGCCGTGTACTACGGAATCTCGCCCACCGAGAGCGCCCTCGTTCCGGACGACGACGCGATCCTCGGTGAGACCAGCTACACCACCTGGTTGGGCCGCGCGGCCGCGGACTCCTAGACCACCCGCTCGCATCGCCATCCCACCCCGATTCGTCCTGGAGGTATGCCATGCCCGAAACCGAACCGGTCGCCGCTGAGCAGGCGAGATCAACCGCCTGGCAAACGGCGCTGACCGTGCTGCAGGAGGTCGAACCGCCCACCGTCACGCCCGGATCCCATGCCATGACCGTGGTCATCGAGTACCCGGCGGGCGACCCGGGTGCGCCGCCTCACCGGCACCCCGGCGGCCCGGCCTTCGGGTATGTGATCGAAGGCGAGATGCTGTTCGAGCTCGAAGGCGAGGCCCCGCGGGTCGTTCGGGCCGGCGAGGCGTTCTGGGAACCAGGCGGCGACCTCATTCACTACCAGGACGGGAACAACCGCGCCGACACGTTGCTGCGGTTCACGGTGACGATGCTGTGTCAGCCGGACCAGCCGATGCTCGTGCTGGTGGACGACGAAGAGCTTGCCCAGCGCAAGGATCGCCGGGTACCCCGGCCCGCCTGACCACCACCCGGACCAGACGGGAGTCTGTCGTGACCGCAGCGGCGATGATTGCCGAGTTCGACGATGTCGCGGGCTGGACCGCCCGTTCTGCTGGAGCCGATGCAGGCCGCTTTCGCGGCGGTGTCACAAACCGTTGGGCTGTCCTGTCACTTTGCTGACCAGTAGCGGCGGACGGACGAGGGCAGGGGCGGATGACGACAGCGGAAAAGGATGACACCGGGCGGTCGGACGATCTGGAAGAGGCGGCGGCGACCTTCGCCGCAGCTCGGCCACGCCTGTTCGGCATCGCGTACCGGATGCTGGGCAGCTCGACGGAGGCCGAGGACTTGGTCCAGGACGTCTGGCTCCGCTGGCAGCAGTGCGACCGCAGTACGGTGCTCAATCCGGTGGCCTACCTGGCGACGGCGACCACGCGGCTGGCCATCAACGCCAACCAGTCGGCGCGGGTACGTCGCGAGACCTACATCGGTCCCTGGCTCCCCGAACCGGTCGCCACCGAAGCGGATCCGCACCTCGGGGCCGAGCGGGGCGAAGCGCTGGGGTTCGCCGTTCTGCTTCTGCTGGAGCGACTCTCGCCCACCGAGCGGGCGGCGTACGTGTTGCGGGAGGCGTTCGACTACCCCTACCGGCAGATCGCGGACATCCTCGGGGCGTCCGAGGTGGCGGTCCGCCAGTTGGTCAGCCGGGCTCGCAAGCACCTGGTCGCCGAGCGGCGTACGCCGGCCACCGGGGCCGAGCAGAACCGGTTGCTGAAGGCCTTCGTCAATGCCGCCCGCACGGGCGATCTGGCCACGCTGGAGAATCTGTTCGCCACCGACGTGGTCAGCTACTCCGATGGTGGGGGAGTGGTGACAGCCGCCCGGTTCCCCCTGGTCGGTGCGACCCGGGTGGCCAAGTTCGTCACGGCGATCGCCCGCTGGTTCTGGGTGGGTGCCGACCTCGAGTGGACCCAGCAGAACGGGCAGGCCGCCGTGGTGCTGAGCCGCGACGGCGAGGTGTTCGCGGTGATCACGGTCGACGGCTCGGCCGCCGGAATCGACCAGGTGCTCTGGATGATGAACCCCGCCAAGTTCACCGCGATCGCGACCGCACGCTGACCCCGGCAGAAGTCGCACCGGAAAGACGTCACAACCGGGAGGGTTGTCTGGTCTTAGCTGGCACTACCTAGAGAACAGAGGACATCGTGCGGACGACCCTGGTGGCCGGCGGATGGGCGAGAACCGCCCACGATGGCTGAGACGCGGCCTGCCGTCGAGTCGCTCGTGGAGTTGCTCGACGAGCGGCAGCACCTGCTCGAGATCGGCTTGTGGATCTTCGACTCTGCCATCACGGCCGACCGGATAGTCCAGGAGACCTATCGCCGCTGGTACGCCCTCGGCGAGGACGAACGCGCCGCCATCGCCGTACCGCGAGCCTGGCTCACCAGGGCGGCAGGATCGGTCTGCCTCGAGTTGCTCGCTTCTCTCAAAGCCGAGGAAGTTCCGATGGTGACCGCACCGGTGGTGCAGTCCGACCGTGCCAGTCTGGTTCACTCTCCGCTCCTCGATCAGGTGGCACACCGGGAGCCAGGGCTGGACGAAGGCCGGCGCCACCTGCGGAGATCCACCCAGGCGATGCTCAGGAGGCATGCCCGGGTCGTGCACCGGTTCGCCGCGGCCTGCGAGAAGGGGGACACCGCGACGTTGGAGACGATCCTGGCCGCCGACGCCATGGTGGTCAGCGATGGTGGCGGCAAGGTGCGGGCGCCGCTCAGTCCGGTGCTGGGAGCAAGTGAGGCCGCCCGGTTCGTCTCGGCTCTGCTGAGCGGTCGGGAGAGCCTTGCTCTCGCCGTCGAGCCGGTCAACGGCCGAACGGGCCTTGTGCTGCGTCGGGCGGGCCAGGCCATCGCCGTGGTCAGCCTGACCGTCGCCGGGCACGAGGTCACCGCCGTGTGGGTCGTACTG
The DNA here is from genome assembly GCF_042657745.1 of Kribbella qitaiheensis. GTDB lineage: Bacteria > Actinomycetota > Actinomycetes > Propionibacteriales > Kribbellaceae > Kribbella > Kribbella qitaiheensis. The sequence continues at coordinate 150,082 of NZ_JBHSKE010000080.1, forward strand.
AACCCGGACAAGCTACGCAGCTGGCACCGCCCGTGATCCGGAATCCGACGGTGAGAACCTGGGTGACGGGGCTCCAGGGCCATGACCAGGGTGTCCCACTGGTGCGAGGCCGCGGTCCAGGCGACAAGCTTGTGCATGACAGCGATCCGACCAGGAGGCATCAATGAGCACCACCGAAGCCAGCACAGCTTCTAGCAATGACCCGACCGCCGCCACCGTCGACCTGAAGCTCGAGGCCATCGTCATCCCGGTGGCGGACGTCGACCGGGCGAAGACGTTCTACGGCAACCTCGGCTGGAGGCTCGACGCCGACTTCGCTTTCGACAACGGCTTCCGGGTCGTCCAGTTCACCTCGCCGGGCTCGCCGGCCTCGGTCCAGTTCGGTTCGAACATCACCTCGGCCACGCCCGGTTCGGCCCAGGGCCTCTACCTGGTCGTCTCCGACATCGAGGCCGCGCGCGAGGACCTCCTCGCCCGCGGGGCCGCGGTCAGCGAGGTGTTCCACCCCGAGTCGCCGGGTGCTCAGTTCCAGCCCGACGGCACCGGTCGTGGCGCCGGCCGGGCCGACGACCAGGCCAGCTACGGTTCCTTCGCCACGTTCAGCGACCCGGATGGCAACACGTGGCTGCTGCAGGAGATCACGACCCGGCTTCCTGGCCGCATCGACACCGGCGTCACGTCGTACGCCTCGGTGAAGGACCTCATGGACGCCCTGCTGCGCGCAGCGCTGGCCCACGGCGAGCACGAGAAGCTCACCGGCGAGCACGACGAGGAGTGGCCGGCGTGGTACGCCGCCTACATGGTGGCCGAGCAGGCGGGCACAGAACTGCCGACCTGATCGTGTACTGTCCCAGCGGCCGCGCGCGGGAATACACTCAGGGCGTGCCGTGGCCGCCTGAGCTGTTCAGCGCGCGGGCGCTGGAGCGACTGCTGGAGAAGCGGCGCCGCGCCGAGCTGGTGTCTGTGCCGTTCTTCGACGGACTGCTGTCCGGTGATCTCGACGCCTTGCTGGAGTCGTTCGCCGGCGAGCCCCTGCTGCACCATCCCGTCCTCGGCCGGATCCAGGGCACGCAGGCGTTCGAGGCGTACGTCGCGGACATGAACGTGTGGGTCGCCGAGCGCGAGGTCTCGTTCGAGGACGGCGGCCACATCGTCCTCGAAACGCGGGGCTTCGAGGAAGTGGTCGTGCACATCGACGGCGGCAAGGTAGCCCTGCCGCTCGCTGTCGTCGCGGACCATCCGCACGATGGCCGGCTGACCGAACTGCGGATCTACTACAGCTCGTGGGCACTCACCGGCCGCCACGCCGTTCGCCCGCCGCTGCTCCAACGCGACCCGACCGTGAGCACTTCAGATGTCGTCGCCGACTACCAGAGTGCCCTGGCGGCCGGCGATGTGGATGGGATCGTCGCCTGCTTCGAAGCCGACGGCTACGCCCGCGAACCCGCGGGTGTTCCTTACAGACACTCGGGCACTCGCGACCTCCGCAAGTTCTACGAGCAGCTGTTCTCCAACGGCGGCGGCATCCCGCTCGAGCACTGCGCGCTGGTCGACGACGGTCAGACCTGCGCGCTGGAGTACAACGTCACCCGGTGGGGCAAGACCGACGTGCCACCGCAGGCCGGCGTCGCGGTCTACGCCCGGGGCCCGAGCGGCAAGCTCGCCGCAGCCCGTGTCTACGACGACGTCGACCCACCGCTGTAGCGGTCTTCAGGGCTCGTCGCTGGGCTCAGGTGAGTTGCTGGCCTCCGTCGATGTCGAAGGTGGCGCCGGTGACGGCCGTGTTGGCCATCAGGTGGACGGCGAGGTTGGCGATGTCCTCCGGGCCGACGACCCGTCCGATCGGGAGCGTCGCCCGGAGTTCCTCGAGGCGCGCGTCCAGTTGGTCGCCGAGGAGCGTGGCCGACAGCGGCGTGTCGACGAACCCGGCCGCGATCAGGTTGACCCGGATCGGCGCCAGTTCGAGCGCGAGGTTCATCGTCATGGCCGGCATCGCGGCGGTGAGTGCGCCGATGACCGACATGCCCGGCGCCGTACGGCGTCCGCCGGTGCCGCCCATGAAGAGCAGGGTTCCTCCTGGGCGCACCCTGCCGATGGCGTTCCGGGCGATCGCCAGGGGGAGCAGGAGATGCGACTCGAAGTCGGCGCGAGCTCGGTCGAGCTCCAGGTCCGCCAGCGGCGCGTAGTACGGCCCGGGCCCTGTGAGCAGCAGGTGGTCGATCGGCGCGGGGAGATCGCCGAAGAAGTCCTCGAGCTGGTCGAAGTCGGTCGCGTCGAAAGCAGCGGTGTCGGCCCCCAGTTCACGACCCACTTGCTCCACGCGGTCCGGGTTGCGCGCCGTGATGATCACCGCGGCGCCCTCCTCGCGAGCGCGGCGGGCAGTCTCCAGCCCGATCCCCAGGCTGCCTCCGATCACCACGACCGTCTGGCCGAGCAGTTCGGGTGCCCGACCTGCGTCCCGACGTACCGACGCCTCCGTCATAGTTCCTCCATTCCTGAGTGTCTCCACGAGCTCGACTCTGCTCCCACAATCGCGCGACGGGTAGGCCATCGCGCCCGTGACCGCCCGGGTCAGCTCCCTGGACCGCGGGTTCCGGCCGACAGAAGTCTCTCCGCCAGCACGCGACAGCGCTCCCCGAGCTCGGGAGGGTCGAGGGCCTCGAAGTCGTGCCCCAAAAGGAGCACGTGCAGGAGGATGAAGTCGAGGCTGCCGGCGCCACTGAGCACCTCGCAACGGTTGTTCCCGCGCCACCGTACGACGGCCGCCGACGCCGGCATCTGCGCGCGCACCGTATCGGCCGACGCGTGCACGAGGAAGCGTGCCTGGTGCGGGTAGACCCGACTCGCCACGCTCTCCTGCACGTACGCCGCCGCGTCGGGCGCCGCGCGCGGCCGGAAGCGCCAGGTCCGCGCGGACACCTCGGTCATCCGATCGACGCGGAAGCTGCGCCAGTCGTCGCGATCGAGGTCGTAGGCGAGGAGGTACCACCGTCGGTCGGAGGCCACCAGCCGGTAGGGCTCGACCCGCCGCCGTCGCACCTCGCTCCCGGACGGGTAATCGAAGCCGGCCTCGACCTCGTCGCGGCAGGCCCTGGCCAGCGTCATGAGCACGTCGGGGTCGACCGGCGTCCGGCCGCCGCCGAAGGACTCCACCGAGCCGGAGAGCGCGCGCACCTCGGGCCGCAGCCGGGTGGGCAGCACCCGGTCGAGCTTCGTCAGCGCGCGTACTGCGGCGTCGCCTCCGTTGGCGACCGCGCCACCCGCGCCGGCGAGCAGCGAGACCGCGACGGCGATCGCCTCCTCGTCGTCGAGCAGCAGCGGCGGAAGGTCCTGCCCCGGGCCGAGCTGGTAGCCGCCGCCGACTCCCTGGCTGGCATGCACCGGATAGCCGAGGATGCGCAGCCGCTCGATATCACGCCGCACCGTGCGCGGGGTCACTCCGAGCCGGGCGGCGAGTTCGGGGCCGGTCCAGACCTGGCGCTGCTGCAGCAGCCCGAGCAGGGTGAGTACCCGCTCCGTCGTACCGAGCTCGTCACCGCCTGCGGTGTCCATGTCGCCTACCTTGCCAGAGATAGCGGACCGATCCTGTCCGCTTGGGGTGTCAGGGTGTGTCCATGGATGCAGACGAGATCGACTGGAACCGGACATTGCGCGAGCAGTGGGAGCACCACTGGAACCACCAACTTCGAGAACGGCTCGACGGCCTCACCGACGACGAGTACTTCTGGTCGCCGGTGCCGGACGCCTGGAGCGTGCGGCCGCGCGGTACCTCGACGGCGCCCGTCCAGGTCGGCGCCGGGGACTTCACGATGGACTACGCGATCCCCGAGCCGGTCCCAGCGGCCTTCACCACGATCGCCTGGCGACTCGGCCACGTCATCGTGGGCGTGCTCGCCGCGCGCAACGCGTCGCACTTCGGCGCGCCGGCGGCGTCGTACGACAGTTGGGAGTACGCCGGTACCGCGGCCGCCGCGCTCGACCAGCTCGAGGCCCAGGTCGCCGTCTGGACGGCCGGGGTGCTTGCCCTCGACGAGGCGGAGCTCCGGGTTCCGGTCGGGGCGAAAGAGCCCTACCCCGATTCGCCGATGGCCGACCTGGTGCTACACATCCACCGCGAGCTGATCCACCACCTGTCGGAGGTCTGCCTGCTGCGGGACCTTTATCTGCACACCACGAACGGAGCAACTCGATGAGCCGCGAGATCCAGGTCACCTTCGACGCCCACGACCCGAAAGCGCTGTCGTCCTTCTGGCGCGACGTGCTCGGCTACGTCCATCCCGGACCGCCCGGAGTCGACGTACCCGCGGGCACGGACCCGCTGGCCGCGTGGGACGAGTTCCTCGAGCGGGTCGGCGTACCGGAGGAGCAGCGCAACACGAGGTCGGCCCTCGAGGACCCGGACGGGGTCGGTCCTCGGCTGTTCTTCCAGCAGGTGCCGGAGGACAAGATCGCCAAGAATCGCCTCCACCTCGACGTCCGCGCGGCTCCGGGGCTGCAGGGGGAGGAGCGGATGGCGGCGCTGGAGGCCGAGTGCGACCGGCTTGTCGCACTGGGGGCGAAGCGGGTCTATCGCAGCGAGCCCGAGCCTCCGCTGAGCCTCGGCTTCATCGTGATGACCGACCCCGAGGGCAACGAGTTCTGCCTGGACTGACGTAGCTCAGCTGAAGCGGACGCGGAGCCGGCGGAAACCGCGGCCCTTGCTCTCCATCTTGACGATCTCCATCCGGCCGATCATCGCGGTGGAGGCGACGTGCGTGCCGCCGTCGGCCTGGGTGTCCAGGCCGACGATGTCGACGATGCGGACGACCTCGATGTCGGGCGGCAGCAGGTTCGTGGCGGTCCGGATGATGTCCGGGATGGCGAAGGCCTCTTCGCGCGGGAGTGTGTCCACGGTGATCCTGCGGTCCTCGCGGATCTCCTGGTTGACGGCCTCGGCGACGCGGTCCCTGAAGTCGGGCGGTACCTCGGCCAGGTCGAAGTCCATCCGGGCGGTCAGTGGTTCCATGTTCCCGCCGGTCACCAGTGCGCCGAAGTCGCGGAAGACCACTCCGGTCAGCACGTGGAGACCGGAGTGGGTTCGCATGAGATTCGTCCGGCGTTCGTCGTCGAGCGCGCCACGGACGGCGGTCCCGGCCGGCGGTACCGGATCGTCTTGATGCGGTACCAGGTAGAGGTCGTCACCCTTGGTGGTCCCGACGATGCGGGTCCGCACTCCGCCCCAGAGCAGCACGCCCTCGTCCGGCGGCTGCCCACCGCCACCGGGATAGAAGGCGGACCGGTCGAGCACGACGCCTCGGTCGGGGTCGACGGCAACGACCACCGCGTCCCAGTCCCTGATCGAGGCGTCCTCGAGATCCAGCCGATGGGTGTGTCCGTGGCGATTCGGTCCGGTACTCATAGTCCTGCCGAATCTAGCAAGGAGTCAGTAGCCGTAGCCCCCTCCGGTGTTGGCTGGTGGGGCAGCGCTGGTGGCGGGCTGGCCGGCCGCGGAGGTTGTGGCGGCGTGCCAGGTGAAGTTCGTGCCGCCGAAGCTGTCCTGGGCGTTCTGGCCTTTGTCCTGGCCCGGTCCGGTGTCGAGCTTGAACGTGTAGAGCGGCTTGCCTTGGAAGGTCAGTTGGTCCTGGCCGTTGTCTGTGCGGTGCACGGTGGACAGACCTGCGACTGCTCCGCCGGCCGCACCATCCGCGGCGGCCGGGAACCAGAAGCTCAGGCAGGCTGCTGTGCACTTGATCGATCCGGCGGTGTCCTGATCGGTGAAATACAGCGTCTTGCCCGCGCTGTCCACCAGGGCCATGCCCACTCCATCGACGTTCTTCACCGCAACAGATCCGGTACTGCCGGCGCTGCCCGCCGCGGCCGGCGTGCTTGCGGCGCCGTTACCGCCGCCGCACGCAGCCAAGGCGGCGGCAGCAGCCAGCGTGCCGACGGCCACGATCGCCCGGCGTCGGCGGGATCGCGATGACATCATTTTCATCTCGGGGTTCCTCATCATCAGTTCGGCCGTCCATTTGCGGCCTGTACACCGGTGAGTACGCATCCGGCCTCGCGGCGGTTCAATCGATACAACATTGAACCGTTCGCGGCCGGCATGCGTATGTCCCGAGTGTGGAGCAAGCGCCGGACAAGGAGTCGATTGTTCGCGCCCTGTACGACAGGTACCGCCGGCCGTTGTTCGGTTACGTCCTGCGTTCGGTGGGCGGGGACTACCAATATGCCGAGGACATCGTCCAGGAGACCATGATGCGAGCCTGGCGGGATCCGGCCCTCGTCGAGCCCGAGCGGGCCGGGCCCTGGTTGTTCACCGTGGCCCGGAATCTGGTCATCTCGGGCCATCGCCGACGGACGGCACGGGTGAGCGAGGTGCCGATCGCCGAGCACGAGATCGAGGCCACCGATGACGAGATCGGGCACGTCATGCAGGCATGGCAGGTGATGGAGGTCCTGCACGGACTGAGCCACGACCACCGCGAGGTGATCATCGAACTGTTCTACCGCCGGCGGACCGTCACGGAGGCCGCCAAGGTCCTGGGGATACCTCCGGGGACCGTGAAATCCCGGAGTTACTACGCGCTGCACGCCTTGCGCGCGGCGCTGGAGGAGCGAGGAGTGACGGGCTCATGACGTGTCCGGATACCGTCGCGATCGGTGCCTATGTACTCGGTGCGCTGGACCCCGCCGAGCGGCTCGAGCTGGAGCGGCACCTCCCTGACTGTCCGACCTGCCTCGACGCGCTCCTCCGGTTCGCCAACCTGCCGGGGCTCCTGAATACGCTGACTCTGGAGGAGGCCGTCTCCACAGCAGCCGATTCCGACCTCGCTGGTAGCCTCGCCCTCGGCCAGGAACACAACCTGCTGACGGCGGCCCCGCTGGACGATGCACGGACGCCTGCTCCTGCTCAGGTGCCTGCCCCAGCTGACGCTTCAGGTGGTCCGGTCAGCAGCAGGTCCGCCGGCAAGCCGCGGCGGACAATCCCACGCAGACGTGCGCTGATCGCCACCGCCGCCGCCATCTGCTTGGGGCTGACGGGCGTCTTGATCGGTCGCCAGACGGTCACTCAGCCGGCGCCACAAGCGCAGACGAGCGTCAACTGGTCGGCCACGGACGGCGTCGGCGGACTCGACACCACCGCACGCCTCAGCAACCAGTCGTGGGGCACAGACATCCAGCTGCAGATGAAGGATCTCAACCCCGGGCAGCTGTGCAAGCTCGTCGTGCACGCCCGCAGTGGGGCATTGGAGACGACCGGTTGGTGGACGACCAACTACATCGACCAGGCCGAGGTGCCGGCCAGCACTTCCATCGCCCTGCCGGACATCGACCGCATCGACGTCGTCACCGCGGCAGGCAGAGTCCTCACCTCGCTCTCACCGTCGACGCGGTAGGCAAACACGGTAGACAGCCGGCGAGGGCACATGGGGCGTGCTCTCGCCGACTTGCGACTCGACCGTGGGTATCGGCTCAGCCGACAGAGGGGCCCAGGCCGAGGGACTGTGGAGTGCTGGAGTCCGGCGACGGCTGGTGGAGGCCTTCGTCGAGGGGCCCGAATTCGGTCATGAGTGCGGCGCTTCCGCCCCAGGGGGTCTGCTCTTCGGCGATGAGCGTGTTGGTGGTGAGCAGCAGGCCGGCTACCGACGCGCCGTTCTGCAGGGCGGATCTGGCCACTCTGAGCGGATCGACGATGCCCATCTCGAGCATGTTCCCGTAGCGGCCCTCGAGCGCGTCGAACCCGTCGTCCGGGCCGAGCTGCCCGATCCGCTCCAGCACCTCCTCGCCGTTGTAGCCCGCATTGGTCGCGATCAGGTACGCCGGCTCGCGGAGCGCGCGCCGTACGATCTCGACTCCCGTCGCGTAGTCGTCCTTCACCTCGAGATCGTCGAGCGCCGACGCGGCGTGCAGGATCGCCACCCCGCCACCGGCGACGATTCCTTCGGCCATCGCGGCCCGGGTCGCCGAGAGCGCGTCCTCGACGCGGTGCTGGAGCTCCTTCAGCTCGGCGGGTGTCGGTGCACCGACCTGGATCACCGCGACCTTGCCGGACAGCGCGCCGATCCGCTCGGTCAGCACGTCCTCGTCGATCCCGAACGTGGCCCGCTCCAGCTCGGCCCGGAGCTGGGCGAGCCGGAAGGCGACATCCTGCTCATGGCCGGCGGAGGCGACGATCGCTGTCCGGTCGGCGGTGACGCGGACCTGGTCGGCCCGGCCCAGCTGGCCGATATTCATCGTCTCCATGGTGAAACCGGAGTGCCGGCTGAGCACCGCGCCGCCGGTGATCGCGGCGATGTCCTCCAGCTTGTGCAGCCGCCGGTCGCCGAATCCCGGTGCCTTGACGCCGACGCACTGGAAGTGCCCGTTGACATGGTTGTGTACGAGCATGCTGAGCGCGGTGCCCTCCAGGCTCTCGGCGATGATCACCAGCGGCTTCGGATCACGCATGATCTTGTCCAGCAGCGGCATCAGCTCCTGCACCTTGGTGATCTTCTCGCTGCAGAGCAGGATGTAGGGGTCGTCGAGCACCGCCTGCAGACTGCCCGGATCGGTCACCATGTACGGCGACAGGTAGCCGTTGTCGAACTCGAACCCCTCGACGAAGTCCACCCGGATCCCGTGCGTTGTCGACTCCTCCACCGTCACGATGCCGCCGTCGCCGACCGAGTGCAGAGCCCGTGCGATCACCGCGCCGACCAGGTTGTCGTCGTTGGCCGAGATCGCCGCCACCCGGGCGTAGTCCTCCTCGGTGACGACCGGGTGCACGACCTGGCGCAGCCGCTCGACCAGGCGCGCGACCGCGATGTCGATGCCGCGCTTCACCAGGACCGGGTTGCCGCCGGAGCCGATCGCCAGCATGCCCTCGCGGACGATGGCGTGCGCCAGCACCGTCGCGGTGGTGGTGCCGTCGCCGACGATGTCGTTGGTCTTGATCGCCGCTTCCTTGACCAGCTGGGCGCCCATGTTCTCGAACTGGTTCTTGAGGTGGATCTCCCGGGCGATGGTGACGCCGTCGTTGGTCACCACCGGTGAGCCGGTGATCTTCTCCAGGATCACGTTGCGGCCCTTCGGCCCGAGCGTCGACTTCACCGCCTCCGCCAACTGGTCCACGCCGGCCAGCATCAGCTCGCGTGCCTGCTCACCGAACCGCAGTTCCTTGGCCATCGGTCTCCTCCTTGACTGCCCGGTCAGGGCGAACGGTGTGTTGGAACGGGGCGCTAGGGAACGAGGATCGCCCGGCCGCGCACCCGGCCGGCGTCGAGATCAGCGACCGCCTCGACGGCAACCTCCAGTGGGTAGGTCCTGGTGTGCAGCGTGACCTTGCCGGCCTGTGCGAGTGCCATCAGCTCGGCCAGCTCGTTGTACGTGCCGACGATGTTGCCGATGATGTTTCGCTCGGTGGAGATGATGTCCAGGGTCGGGATCTGCAGCTGGCCGCCGTACCCGATCACGAAGTACGAACCGTTCGGGGCGGTCATCGCGAAGCCGTCCTGCTCGGCGCCCTGCTCGGCGACGAAGTCCAGTACGACGTTGGCGCCGGCGCCGCCGGTCAGCTCCTGGACGGCCGCCACCTGGTTGCCATCAGCAACGACCGCGTGGTCGGCGCCAAGCTGCTCGGCGAGTTTCAGCGCGTCTGGGTTGCGGTCCACCACGATGATCTTCGTGGCGGTCAGCGCGGCCAGGCACTGGATGCCGATGTGGCCGAGCCCGCCGGCGCCGATCAGCACGCAGGACGTCCCCGGGTACAGCAGGGGGAGTGCCTTGCGCACCGCGTGGTACGCCGTGATGCCGGCGTCGGCCAGTGCCGCGACGTCCTTCGGCTGCGTCTCCGGGTCGAGCTTCACGCAGGCCCGAGCGGAGGTCAGCAAGTACTCGGCCATCCCACCGTCGCTGTCCAGGCCGGGGAAGGTGCTGGCCTCGCAGTGCATGTCGTCGCCGGCCCGGCAGGCATGGCAGAGCCCGCAGGTCGGGGTCGGGTGCAGGATCACCGTGTCGCCGACCCGCACGTTGGTGACGGCCGAGCCGATCTCGTGCACCCAGCCGGCGTTCTCGTGGCCGATCGTGTAGGGCAGCGTCGGGTGCATCGCCTCCGCCCACTGGCCCTCGATGATGTGCAGATCGGTGCGGCACACCCCGGCGCCGCCGATCTTGACGACCACGTCCAGCGGACCCTTGACGCTCGGCTCCGGGACGTCCTCAACCACTGGTTGCTGGTGGTATCCGTGCAGTCGAACGGCCTTCATTCCTCGTCCTCCTCCTCACCCACACCGGCGGTTCCGTATCGGTGTCGCAGCATTCCCCGGCAGATGCCGGTGTTGGCCTCGATACCGACTCTGGAGAGCCGCGCCCTGCCCAGGTGCAGCGACACCGCGGCACCGGTGATCGGTTCACCGGTGCCGGGGTCTACGAGCAGGGGAGCGGCGGGGTCGGTCCGCAGGCCGAGCTCAGCCCGCCGCCGACACAGCCTCTCGAGCTGTGCCGACGGTGGCATGTCGCCGAGCGTCATCGTGGTCAGCGCCGCCGGGTCGAGACCGGCGGCCAGCAGCGGACGGCAGACCTGGTCGGTGCCGGCGAGCACCGCCTTGGTCAGGAACGTCCGCCGCAGCTCGTCCAGCTCGCCGATGGCCTCACCGGCGAAGGACACGGCGAAACCGGCCCGCGCCGCCACGCCGGCGTTGATCTCCGCCGACGCGAAGTGGTCCACCAGTGCGACGTCGGCACTGCGCACCTCCGGCAGTGCCGACACCACGTCGTACGCGTCGGCGACCATCAGGAACGCGAAGTTGGGAGCGCAGAAGTACGTCGGCAGCCGGAGCCGGACCACGACGTCACCCGCCGCCGACACGATGCACTCCGACACGAAGCCGAGTTTGGTGATCGGCTCGTCGAGCTCCGGGTCGCGCACCGCGTCGAGCGCGGCCAGTACCCGGGTCCGCTCCGCGACCGCCGCCGTCATTACTGCGTGACCAGCTTCGCGTCGTCCTGCGCAGCAGGCTTGCCGTAGCCCAGTTGCAGTTCCTCCGGTACCTCGATCCCGTAGAGCTTCGCCGCGTTCAGCCCGAGGATCTTCTTCTTGCCCGCGGTGCCGAGCCGCGGGTAGTCCGAGTACGCCTCGTCGTCCGGGAAGTCCCAGTCCACGAAGCCCTCGACCTGCCACTTGGGCTCCCAGATGGCGTAGTCGCTGCCGAAGGTCATCTTGTCCTCGCCGACCCAGAACAGCAGCTCGCCCATGCAGCGCGCGAAGAACCGGGGCCGGGCATGCATCAAAGCGCCGACGACCACGGACAGACCGGCATACACGTTCGGCTCCTGCGTCGCCATGTAGCAGAAGTCGTCGATGCGCGGAATCCCGGAGTGCTCGATGATGAAGTTCAGCTCCGGGAAGTCGGTCGCCGCGTGGTCGACGTCGGTCATGTCGAACGCATCCTTGTCCAGCGGCCAGATCGTCGGGCCCTTGTGGGCGTGGATGTTCTTGATGCCGAGCTCCTGGCACGCCTCCAGGTACTTGTACGCCTCCGGGTCTGAGAGCTTCCAGCCCCGCGAGCCCTGCCGCCACTCAGCGGTATAGAGCTTGACGCCCTTGCAACCCCAGCGTTCGACGTTGTGGCGCAGGGTCTTCAGGCCGTCCTCACCCTCGCGCGGGTCCCACCGGGTGTTGAGGATGAACTTCCCCGGGTGCTTCTCGAACAGGATCGAGTCCCGCTCGGTGGTGTTGAAGCCCTCCTTGTACCACTCGGTCAGGTCGGTCGGCTGGAAGATCGCCACGTCCACGTGGCCCTCGTCGAAGACGTCCTTCATGAGGTCTTCTTCGCTGTACTTCTGGTACTTCTCCAGAGTCCAGCGAGTGTCCTCGGGTCCCAGGCCGTGGTAGCCGTAGAAGCACTCGATCCATCCCTTGGCGTACTGCTCGGCTCCTTCGACCCAGTTGTCCGGGGCGGCGTTCCAGTAGTGCATGTGTGTGTCGACCACGAAGTACTTCTCGCCATCCTTCTCGTACACGGTCGCCTCCCGGCGTTTCTCAGACCGCCCTGAGGTCGAAGCCGAGATACTCGGCGGCGTCCTCGGGGTTGGCGAACATGATCGTGCGGTCGTCGAGGTGGATCATCCGGCCGTAGTGCGTGGACATGTTCTCCTCGAACTCGGCGGAGTCGAAGTACCCCGGCTCCTCGCCCAGCGCTTCGGAGATCTCGTCGTAGACGACCTCCATCTTGCCGACCGCGTCGATCCTGATCATCGACGGCAGCGGCGTCACGGTGACGTTCTCCTTGGTGCCCATCACCTCGGCCACGACGGCGCCGACCTGGTTGTTCATCAGGGTGAAGCCGGCCTTGTTGGACGCGGTGCTGTCGGACTTGAACGGACTCTCTGCGGTGGTGAAGGCGGTGGTCACTGTGCCAGCTCCTTGGGCTCCTCGAGGCCGAGTCCGACGACGATGCCGCTGAAGCGGCTCTTCGCCCGGTCCAGCCCGTCTTCGAATCGTGGCGGCTTGCTGTCCGGCTGCGACCAGAGCGGCTGCATCGTCCGGGCCGCCTCTATCGCGCGGGTCGTCCAGTCGGACAGCCAGTCCTGCATGATCGCCTTGTTGTGGTCGGCGAACTCCTTGTCCGCGGTCAGCAGCTCGAACATCGCCCTGGTGTAGCGCAGGTCGCGTTCGGCGAAGTCGTACTCCGCCGCGCCGACCACCGTCGGCGTCACGAAGTCACCGTTGCCGGGCGAGGCCTGCTGGACCAGCTGGCTGCGGAACAGCTCGCCGACGAGCGGTTCGAACACGACGTTGGCGGCGAAGATCGCCTCGCACCAGTCGTCGATCCCGGTGAGTCGCTCGGCCAGGTCACGCACGCCCTGCCAGGCCGGGTCGGAGTTCCAGGTCTCCAGGTGCGCGCTGCCGTCGAAGTCGGGGAGCTCCTCGCTCAGGGTCAGGTTGTAGAGCGCGAGGTCCTGCGCGGCGCGGATCCGGTGCATGCTGTTCACCGAGATCGCGTTGTTGTGCATGTTGGTCGGAGCCCGCCGGTTCGCGTTCGCGAACAGGTAGAGACCCAGGCCGTGGTCGACGTGCATCCACGCGCCGACGTGGTGCTCGATGAAGCGGATCCAGTTGCGGTTCCACTGCTCGAAGGCCTTGGACTGCCGGGCCGCCTCGACGTTCTGGGTCACCTGCCGGACGACGTTGGAGTTGTACCGGTAGAGCGTCATCTCCCATTCTTCGTTGGGGTCCCGGAACTCGTGCCAGCCGGTCGCCGGCCAGTCGTAGCCCTTGCCGCCGGTACCGGGGCCGCGCGCCGGCTCGGGCCGGTCCGAGCCCCAGGCCTTCAGTACGGTCCAGTCGAGCGGGTAGCCACCGCGGCCATCGGAGAACCCGTACAGCCAGCCCTGGCTGAGGTAGTGCCGTGGGTCCGGCTGCACCTCGACGGTGACGTCCTCGTAGTGGCTCTGCTTGCGCTTCTGCGGCGTGTAGTAGTTGAAGTGACGTTCCGTCGAGTCCGGGAACACCTTGGCGCCGGCCTCAGCATCGGTGAAGACCGGCTGCGGCACGCTCCGTACCTGGGGGGAGTCCTGTGTGGCCGTCATCTGGTATCTGCCTCCAGCACCTCGGGATCACCGGCGTCGCCGGTGGTGGTGAACTTGTCGTAGAAGATTCGCTTCTGCGCGACGCCCAGCCGTTCCAGCAGGGGTAGCGCGGCTTCGACCATCGGCGGCGGGCCGCAGACATACGCGTCGGCGCCGGCCAGGTCCTCCTCGTGCCGGGCGACGACGTCGGTGATCAGACCGACCTCGCCGTCCCATTCGTCATCGTCGGCCGGCTCGGACAGCGCCGGCACGTAGCGGAAGTTCGGTAAAGTCTCGGCCAGCGTCCGGAGCTCCTGGTCGAAGCAAAGGTCACGCTTGGCGCGCGCCCCGTAGTAGTAGGTCGCCGGCCGGTCGATCGCGCGCTCGGCCATCGACCGGAGCAGCGCGAGGATCGGCGCCATCCCGGCTCCGCCCCCGAGGAACACCAGCCGCGCGTCGAGGTTGTCCCGCAGCGTGAAGACCCCGAACGGGCCGGTCAGATCGAGCCGGTCACCAGGCGACACGCTCTTGTCCAGGTACGCCGAGAACAGCCCGCCCGGGTAGATCTTGATCACGAACTCGAGCAGTCCGCCGTCACGGCTGGACGTGTTCGCCATCGAGAACGACCGGGTGGCCTCGGTCCCCGGTACCGCGATGTCGACGTACTGGCCCGGGAAGTACTTCAGCTCACCCGGCTCCAGCAACCGCAGTACCAGGTGCCGCATGTCGTGCGTGACCGCGTCGTTCGCGACCACCTCGGCGACGGCCTCCTGGATCGGCAGCCCGGACCGGATCATGTCCTCGTCGTAGTTGAGCAGCTCGATCGTCAGGTCCTCGTACGGATGCGCCCGGCAGAGCAGCGTGTAGCCCTCGTTCAGCTCGTACTCCGGCAGCGCGAACGTCGAGTACCGCTCGAGCTCGATGTCGTCACCGTCGAGCACGAACGACTTGCAGGACGAGCACTGGCCCTCCTTGCAGCCGTGCATCAGCATCACGCCCTGCTCGGCCGCAGCTCGCAGGATCGTCTGATTCTCGTCGACCTCGATCTCGATGCCGACGGGCTCGAACCGTACGACGTGCTTGTCGCCCATGGCTCCTCACAGCCGCGCTGACAGGAAGGGGGCCGGGAGGGCAGACCAGCTGCCCTCCCGCGTGACGTTGTGCGGTCAGCCGTTGGCAGGAGCCCGTCCGGCAGGTCCGCCGCGGACATAGCGGGCTGCGAACGCCGTCCGCTCGTCATCGGACATCTCGTTCAGCAGCACGTTCGGGCTCTGCAGTGGCGGGCACCGCCGCAGGTGGTCCAGGGTCCACATCTTGTCCGGGTTCAGGTCGAGATGCGGCTGCGCGACCATCGTCTTGCCGTCGTCGCGGACGAATCCCATGTCGGACACCACGTCAGCCCAGTTCCAGCCGTGGTACAGCGTCTCCCACTCACGGTGGCCGATCAGCTGGCCCATGTTCGGCGTCTGCCGGCCCTGGTACGTCGGACGGAACGCCGTCTCGTCGGTCCACTTGCACATCTCGTGGCAGTACGTGCGCCACTGGCCGTCGACCTTGGCCATCACCATGTCCTCGCGGACCAGACACGGCACCATGCACGTCCAGCAGCGGTGCGGGTACTCGTAGTCGACGTCCTCGAAGACGATCGGGTTGTGACCGTTGGGGGTGGACAGGCGGTTGTAGTTCTCCCACCACTTGCCGTACTTGTCGTACCAGCCCGGGTACTTGAACTCGAACCACTCGAAGTCCTTGTCGGTCATCGGGTCGATCCGCCAGTAGTTCGCCAACCAGCCGGTGGCGAAGAACTGGGCCACTTCGTGCACGTAGCCCTTGTTCCAGATCTGGTTCCAGGACTCCTCGATCAGGTCGTGCGGGATCTCCAGGCCGTACTTCTCCAGCGGTACCAGGTAGCTGCGGTAGTAGTCATCGTAGATCCACCGGCGCCACATCTCGGCGTAGCTCTCCCGGTCCTTGCGCCGGTCCTTGGTGCCGTACTCGATGAAGGTGCCGATGGCCGCGTCGACGACCCGGTGGTTGTTCCACCAGGCGTAGCGCAGGTCGCGGGCGAGCAGCTGGTGGTTGCCCTCGTCGGACAGGGCCATCAGGAGGGTCGCGTAGCCGTTGCTGATGTGCCGCGACTCGTCGGACTGCACCGAGTGGAACACGGTCGGCAACAGGTAGTCGCCGTTCGCGGCCGCCTCGGCGGGCATCGCGACGAACAACGTGTTGGTGAAGGCGGTCTCGGCCACGATGGTGAGGTAGATGCTCGCCGCCGTGATCGCGTCACCGGTGATGAAGCCTTCCGCGAACTGCCGGCCGATGGTGCCGCAGTAGTCGTTCTGGAAGTTGCGCAGGCTGGAGTTGAAGCCCGCCGGGTCGATGTAGTTGTTCATGTACAGGCGCTTGAGGTTCTGCTGAATTGTCGAGTGCCTGACCTCGTCGATCATCTGGATCGCCTGGCCGTTGTGCAGCTCGGGGTTCGGTACCGTCCGGAACAGCAGCGGCATCGCCCGGGCCGCCGAGATCTCCGGCAGCGGGATGATGCTCAGGAACAGCTTCTGCCACTCCAGCCAGCGTTCCTGCACCTGGCGGAACATGTTGCCGCGGATGGCGCCGTCGGCGGCGCCGTACACGCGGTGGTCCTTCTCCTCCTGCATCGGGAAGTACGACCGCAGGACCTGCTTCAGCGGGTCCTTCTTCTGAGCCTTCTGGAACGAGTAGTCGGTTCCGTACTGCGAGACGGGCTCGTGGTACGCGGGCTCCCAGGAGAGTTCCTGGATCTTCTGGTGGGCCTTAGCCACACTCTGGCGACTCATGGCACTCCTCACGCTTGCGGTGGCCGCGGGCCTGGCCCCACCCGCCGATCCGGCATCTCGATGCCGTCCTGGCCGCGGGGCCGTGCGGGCGTGGGCCCTCGGCGCGAGCCCACGTCTTGCTAGCGTTTGGAGTAAGTACATCGCCGCCGTGCTCGACGGGAGGTCTCAAATTGAGACACCTCTTGCGTCAGGAGTCGCCGAACATGGCCTGCCGGAGCTCGGCGAGTTCGTCCTTCGCGTCCTGCAGGGGCCGGACATCACCATGGGTGGACGGTCGGATGCCGAGCGCGACGAGCAGAGCGGCGGCTGCCTCGCTCGGGTCGCCCGCCGCTCCGAGCACGGGATGCAGGCCGGCATCGGCCAGTTCGCGGAATACCGCGTTCACGATCGTCCATGGGTTGTAGGTTTCGTCGACAGTGGTGTCGTCGTCCATCCGCAGCTCCCATCCGCTCCTTCTCATCAGACGCCCCGGCGTTCGACCCGGCTGTCTCAATCTGAGACAACCAGATGCTCGCGAAGCACTAGATTGGAAGGAGCGATGCCACCGGTGGGGGAGGCCCCCACATCCAGCAGGTCTCCCGGCCGGTCGCCAGGAGGCCTCGTGGACGAAGTGGAACCTGTGTCAGGCCGCCGGACTGCCCGGGCCCGGCTGAGTTTTCTGACCTTCGACGCGTTCCCGGTAGGCGACGTACGCCGTCCGGTGCTCGCCTCCTGGGTGCGTTCCCGGCGGCGGAACCTCCCCGCCGACCGGATCGACCTGCCGTACGTCTCGGACCCCGATCTCGACCAGCCCTTGGCCCGCAGCGCGACCCCCGTACTGCGCCGGCTCCGCGAGCATCTCGACGGACAGCCGATCAGCGTCATCCTGACCGAGCGCAACGGCCTGGTACTGCGGCGGCTGACCGCCGATACCCAGCTGAGTAGGCACCTGGACCAGGTCCACCTGGCGCCGGGCTTCAGCTACTCCGAACAGTTCGCGGGCACCAACGGGATCGGCACTGCCCTCGAGCGGGGTGGTCCGATGCATGTCTTCGGGCACGAGCACTACGCGGAGGATCTCGAGGACCTCGCCTGTGCCGGAGTACCGATCAAACACCCGGTCAGCGGCAAGATCGTCGGGGCCATCGACCTCACCTGCTGGCGCAAGGACGCCGGATCGCTGCTGATCACGCTGGCCAAGACCACCGCGGACCAGATCCGTGCGGCACTGATGAGTGACAGCTCTGCCCGTGAGCTGGAGCTGCTCCAGGAGTACCTGCAGGCCGGACGCCGGTCTGCCGACATGGTGCTCGCCTTCGCGGAGGACCTGCTGCTGATGAACGCCACCGCGAAGCAGAACCTCGACGGTAGCGACCAGTCGGCCGTCCTCGCGCATGCCACCGAGATGTTGGCCGAGGCCCGCGCCGTGGCCGTGGTGGAGCTCCCGAGCGGGAGCCGGGTCCGGATCAGCTGCCGGCCGGTCCCCGAGGAGGGACGGGCGACCGCAGCCGTCCTTCAGGTCACCCCGCAGTCCGCCGGCCTCGGTCTGGCGGTCAGCGCGCACCGGCCGCCACCGCGCCCGGAGCTGCCGGGCATCGTCGGCAGGAGCGGTCCTTGGCTCGCCTGCAGCCGGGAGGTGGACAACGCCTATCGCTCCGGGAACTGGATCGTGCTCAGCGGCGAGGCAGGGTCCGGAAAGCTGGCACTCGCGCGGGCGGCCCACCGGCAGAACAGCCGGACGAGGTCGCTACGGGTGCTGGACGCCACCGATGCGGCCGATGACTTCGCGGACGACGTCGAGGCGGAGCTGACCGACGACATCGTCCGATCGCTGGTGATCCGCCACGTCGAACGGCTCGGCCAGATCCGGCTCGACGAACTGATCGGCGCCCTGTACAGCAGCCGCGAGCGCCGGCTGTCGGATCCGCCGTGGGTAGCGCTGACGCTGACCACCGGTGGCTCGAACCAGCCCGACCTGGGCGAGTTGCTGACGTTGTTCCCCCTCACCGTTGATGTGCCACCGCTACGGCACCACATCGACGACGTTCGTGAGCTGGTCCCGTTCTTCCTGAGCCAGTTGAGCCACGGCGACCTGAGCTGCTCGCCGGAAGCGATGCAGCAACTGCTGCGATCGGCCTGGCCGGGCAACACCGCGGAGCTCCGCCAGGTCATGAAGCAGATCGTCCAGCACCGGCGACGCACCGGCGTCATCGTCCTGGCCGACCTGCCGGCCGACCATCAGGCGATCAGCCGCCGCAGCCTCAGCCAGCTGGAGGCCCTGGAACGCGACGCGATCATCCGAAGCCTCCTCGACAACAACGGCAACAGAAGCGACGCCGCCCGAGCCCTCGGCATGTCCCGAGCCACCATCTACCGAAAAATCCACGACTACGGCATCCGCTGACCCTCGGTTGGCAATACGTTTACCAGCGCGCCGCTGATGACCGATGCAATGGCCTAGGCCACATCGCGAAATTCTGCTTGGCGGCTATTGCCGGCCGGCACCATACAATGCCTGGTCTTAATGCGGGTCGGTGCTGCGCGCCGACTTGATCGTTTGCGGGCCGTGGATGACAGGGCAGCGTTGATGGGCTGGGATTCCGCGCCGTGCGGACTACGATGTGCTAACGATCGGCTGGGCGGTTGGCCTGGCCGGGGCTCTCGGGAGGCAGCTGTCAGATCCCTTTCGATGCCACCGGGACGGGAGGAGAGCCGTGCACTCGGACGCTGCTGACAGCAAGGGGGTTGAAGGCAACAGCTTGGTCGGCGCTGAGCGGACCTTGAGTGTGTTGCTTCTTTTCGCTCGTCCCGATCACTCCAGCTGGGGCGTCTCCGAAATCGGGCGGGAACTCGGCCTTGCCAAGGGCGTCGTCCACCGGATCGTCGCCACCCTGTGCCTTAAGGGCCTCCTGGAGCAGATCCCTTCGAACCGGCGTTACCGGCTGGGCGCGGTGGCCTGGGCACTCGGCCAGGCCTACGCGCAGCACATCGATATCCGCGGCCTGGCCCGCGAGCCGATGCGGCGGCTGTGCGACAAGTCCGGTGAGACGGTCAGCCTGGCCATCCGCTCGGGGTTCACCAGGATGTACGTCGAATCGATGGTGCCGAACCGGGCGATCACGTTGACCGCGACGATCGGGGAGGCCGTTCCCCTGCACGCCGGTGCGGCAGCCAAGAGCTTTCTCGCCTACATAGCGCCAGAGGAACGGGATGCGTATCTGTCCCGCGAACTCGTGGCGATGACCGATCAGACTCCCGTGGAAGTGAACCGTCTCCGCGCGGAGGTCGAGCTCATCCGCGAACAGGGATATGCCGTGTCCCTGGGAGAACGGATCGCAGGAGTGGGTGCAGTGGCGGCGCCGGTGCTCAACGATGACGGTGAGCCCGTCGTCGTGCTGTGCGTGGGCGGGCCGCTGGATCGAATTCGCACCCACATCGATGAGATCGCCGACCTGCTGCTGACCGAAACCACGGCCCTGTCGCGCCGGATCGGCAACGCCGGACCGGAGAGCGCATCCTCGCTCGGGTGAACTGACTGCTGCTCAGGTGAACTGACGCTCGGACGAGTTCCCGGCGCGGCAATTTCCGTGCGCCGCACTCTCGGTAGTCCACGCCTGAACGGCGCGCTTGCTCTGCACTGAGAGCTGGTGCCTCTACCGCGCCGTCAACGGAACCCGCGGACACTCACCACACTTCGCCCTGTTCATCGCATCGTATGCACGATTCGAGTTGAGCCGCCTCGAGCCGTTGACAGACCGTTGACAGCGATGTTTTAGTGGCCAAGCGTTCCCCCCTGCCGACCGGTGTTCCAGTCAACGGAACAGTTGCTTTCGCATGCGCCGCAGGGCTCCTGGCTACACCTACGTCCCCGTCCTAGCGCGGAGAACTGGAGATGGCAGTGGAAGGCGACAAAACCCGGCAACAGACCAATCGGTCGGCAGGCCGTCGAGAATTCAGCTCCGGCGTTGTGTGGTTCGCGAAGAGGAGGAGGCGGGCGAAGAGAGGTTTGGTTGCCGCGGCGGCGATCTTGGCCGTCTCGTCCTTCGTCGCCTGCTCCGCCGGCTCGGACAACACGTCCGCCGCGGGCCCGGGCGGCGGGCCCGGCGGAAAGGTCGTCGTTCGGCTGTACTCCGGAATGGCGACGACGGACCCATTCAAGGACACCAGCGCGCCGGGGTGGCAGCTGCTCCGCAACGTCTATGAGGGACTCGTCGCGCTCGACGACAAGCTGCAGCCCCATCCGCTCATCGCGGAGTCATGGAAGGCCAACACCGCCGCGACCGAGTACACGTTCGTGCTGCGTCAGGGAGTGACGTTCCACAACGGAAAACCGGTGACGCCGGACGACGTGAAGTACTCACTGGACTACTTCCGCCAGTACGCGGCCAACAAGTCCAGTCTGAATGCGGTCGACAAGGTCACGGCGGTCGACGACAAGACGGTCAAGGTGCACCTGAGCCGGCCGAAGGCGTCGCTGGTGGCGGATCTGGGGAACCCCATCGCCATCCCGATCGTGCCGAAGGGATCGGCGGACAAGGACGGCCTGGCCAAGAACCCGATCGGCACCGGTCCCTACAGCATCAAGTCCTTCGAACCGCAGGTCCGTGCCGTGCTCGAGGCCTATCCCGGGTACAAGCCGGTCGACGAGGAGCCGTCCGGACTGGCCGGCCGGCGGGTAGCCAAGGTGAAGACCGTCGAAATGGTCTACGTAGCGGACGATCGAGTCGCCGCCGCGGGTCTGGAGACGGGCGAGTTCGACATCATCACCCGGGTACCGCCGCAGGATGTCAAGCGCCTCAACGATCTGCCCGACGTGGACGTCGCAGCCAGTCCCGGATCGGCGTGGATCGCCATCAACCTGAACGCGAGTGCGGGCGAGGTGGCCAACCCGAAGATCCGGCAGGCGATCATGTACGCCACCGATCCGAGCGCCATGCTGCAGACGTCGGGCTTCGGTCAGGGCCGGCTGACCAACAGTTATACGCCGCCTGAGGTCGACTGGTACACCAAGGACGCCTCCGGGTACTGGCCCTACAAGTACAACCCGGACAAGGCCAAGCAGTTGCTCAGCGAGGCCGGTTACGACGGCGGGCCTATCACCGTCATCGCGGGTGCGCCGCCTTATCAGGAACAGAACGCGGTGATCCTGCAGCAGCAGGCCAAGGCAGTCGGGCTGAACCTGAAGGTCGACAAGATCGATCACACGACCTTCATCGAACGGACCCAGAGCGGCAACTACGAGATGAACTCGGCGGGCGGTCCGTTCCAGACGACGCCGGATCTCTTCTACGTGCAGTACTACTGCGGTGCCGCGGGCAAGAACCGGTACGGCTACTGCGACAAGGAGTACGACACGATCTATGACCAGGCGGCCGCTGTCACCGACAAGGCCAAGCGCAATGCCCTCTTCGCGCAGCTGGAGAAGAAGCTCAAGGATGACGCGATCATTCTGCCGCTGTATTTCAACGACGTCGATTTCGGCGTCAACAAGCGGGTCAGCGGATTGAGCGCCAATGCCTTCGAGTGGCTGATCATGTGGAATGTCTCGGTCAATAGCTGATCCTCTCCCGGGTTGACACCAACGGTGCTGACCGATCCGCTCGCCGCAGGCCAGGGCGGCGAGCGGATCGGTCGGCGGCGGAGGTCCCCAGTGGCCAGACCTGTCGATTGTGAGGGAAAGCCCGTGAACCCACGACAGAAGAAGCTTGCCGCCCCAGAGCTCAGTTCATGAGCTCGACATTCCGGGCGCTCCGCTATTTCAATTACCGGCTCTGGTTCTGCGGCGCCATCGTGTCCAACATCGGGACCTGGATGCAGCGGGTCGCGCAGGACTGGCTGGTCCTGACCAGGCTGACTGACGAGTCGGGCGTCGCGGTCGGCATCACCACCGGTCTGCAGTTCCTCCCACCGATTCTGCTTGCGCCGTATGCCGGTCTCATCGTCGATCGCGTCGACAAGCGGAAGCTGCTGATGACGACGCAACTGAGTTCCGGGGCGTCGGCTCTGCTGCTGGGCGTGCTGGTGCTGACCGGCACCGCGCAGCTCTGGCACGTGTACGTGCTCGCGGCCGTGCTGGGCGTGGCGACCGCGTTCGACTTTCCGGCCCGGCACACCTTTGTCGGCGAGATGGTCGGCGGCACCGACCTGCCCAACGCGGTCAGCCTGAACAGTGCCACCTTCAATGCCGCCCGCGTCGCCGGGCCCGCGGCGGCCGGCCTGCTGATCGCGCTG
Source organism: Kribbella qitaiheensis (assembly GCF_042657745.1). Taxonomy (GTDB): domain Bacteria; phylum Actinomycetota; class Actinomycetes; order Propionibacteriales; family Kribbellaceae; genus Kribbella; species Kribbella qitaiheensis. Next base: position 172,641 of record NZ_JBHSKE010000080.1, read on the forward strand.
GTGGATATCGGTCCTGTCTTCCTGATCAACGCCCTGACGTTCCTTGCGGTGGTCCTCGCGCTCACTCGGATGCGGGCGAGCGAGCTGCAGCTGATTCCACGGGTCATTCGCGGCAAGGGGCAGATCCGGGAAGGTCTGGCCTACATCCGGGGGCGACCACAGATCACGATCGTCATGGTCGTCGTGTTCCTGGTCGGCGCCTTCGGGGTGAATTTCGAGCTGACGACAGCCTTGATGGCGCGGGTCGAGTTCGAGCGTGGCGCCGAGCAGTACGGCTTGCTGGTATCGGTCATGGCGGTTGGTTCGCTCGGCGGTGCCCTGCTGGCCGCCCGCCGGGAGAGACCGCGGGTGGGCGTCGTCATCGGTGCGGCGTTCTTGTTCGGCGTGGCGGAGCTCGTTGCCTCCGTCATGCCGACCTACCTGATGTTCGCCCTCGCGTTGATACCGGTCGGCCTGACCGCTCTGACGATGCTGACCACCGCGAACGCCGTCGTACAGCTCAACACCGATCCCGCGATGCGGGGCCGGGTGATGGCGCTGTACATGGTGATCCTGATGGGTGGCACCCCGATGGGCGCACCGCTCATCGGCTGGGTGGGCGAGAGGTTCGGGGCGCGTTACACCATCGCACTCGGTGGCGCCGTCTCGCTGATCGTGGCAGTCGCCGCAGCCGCCTATCTGCTGCGATCGCAACGGCTGCGGGTCAACTACCGCCTCCGTGCCCGGCCCCATCTACTCATCCGCAGCGCTGAGGTTCGTGCGGAGCAATCGTCCACGATTCCAGGAACAACGGAGGACAATGCATGTTGGCCGCAGTGATCGTCGAAGGTACCGTCGAGCTTCAGCAAAGACCCGACCCGCAACCAGGCAACGGCGAGTTGCTCATCAGGATCAAGGCCGCGGGGATCAACGGCGCGGACCTTCTCCAGCGCCGCGGCCGGTATCCCGCTCCGCCGGGCGCCCCAGCCGACATTCCTGGCCTGGAGTTCGCCGGCGAGGTGATCGAACGCGGCCCCGGGGCGACACGCTTCGAAGTCGGGCAGCGCGTGATGGGCATTGTCGGAGGGGGCGGTCAAGCGGAGCTCATCGCCGTGCACGAACGCCTGCTGATGCCTGTCCCCGACCTGCTCGACTGGCCTGAGGCTGGGAGTCTGCCGGAGATCTACTGCACCGCGTACGACGCGCTGTTCGGGCAGGCGGAACTGCGTGTCGGCGAGCGGGTGCTCATCAACGGGGGAGCGGGCGGCGTCGGTACGGCAGCGATCCAGCTCGTAACTTTGACCGGTGCTGTCCCAGTCGCGACGGTACGAAACCCCGCCATGGCGGCGAAGGTGACCCACCTCGGTGCGACGGTGGTGGTCGCCGAGGCGGGCTCCGACGCAGCCGGCGAGCACGGTCCGTTCGACGTCGTCCTCGAACTGGTCGGTGCCGGGAATCTGCCGAATGCTCTGCGCGCGCTGGCGCCCGGCGGCCGGGTCTGTTTCATCGGGGTCGGTGGCGGCGCGAAGACCGAGTTCAACGCCCTGTATGTGATGAGCAAGCGGGCCCGGATCCACGGTTCCACACTTCGGTCGTCGTCGCTCGAGGACAAGGCCGCGCTGGCGCGTGCCGTTGAGCGCCACGTGCTGCCCGCATTCGCCACCGGGGCCTTGCGGGTGGTCGTCGACAAGACGTTCGACCTGGCTGACGTGCACGACGCCTACGAGTATTTCGCGGCCGGAGGCAAGTTCGGAAAAGTCACCCTGCTGATGTAGGGGCTCCCGGCAACGGGTCGGACTTGATCGCGCCGGCTGAAGATCCGTCCTTTATGGGCCGGCAGGCGATTCAACCGTTGACACCGTCTGGGCAGACTGCTTCACTGATTCAACTGTTCCTGATAGAAGACCAGCGTTCCGGTCATCGGAACGAATTCGGGATGACAGCGACTCCGCCCAATGTCAGCACCGCCGCCAAGTGAGGCCGTACGGCTGAAAGGTGAGGAATGTGAGCGCGGGCAAGAAAAGACTCCGATTGGCAGGACTGGTTGTCGCGGTATGTGTCGTGGTGGCCTCGTGCAGCGGGAATTCCAGCGGTGCGGTTGATGCCGGCGGTGGCGGTCAGCAAGCCATGCCCGACAAGCCCTCCGGCAAGGTCAGCGTGCGGCTGTGGACCGGGATGCAGACGTCGGACCCCTTCCAGGACGTCGGCGCGTCGAGCTGGAACCTGCTGCGCTCGGCCTACGAAGGCCTGACGGCACTGGACGACAAGCTCGTCCCGCAGCCGATGCTGGCGAAGTCGTGGAAGGTGAGCGACGACGCCAAGACCTACACCTTCGCGCTGCGCGACGACGTGCTGTTCCACAACGAGAAGCCGATGGTCGCCTCGGACGTGAAGTACTCCTTGGACTACTACCGCTCCAAGTCGCTCGGCAAGGCGAATCTCTCCTCGGTCGGGAGCGTCGACGTCGTGGACGAACACACGGTTGCGATCCACCTCAAACGTCCGTCCGGGGGGCTGGCCGCCGACCTGGCCAATCCGATCGTCGTGCCGATCGTGCCCAGCGGCTCGGCCGACGGCGGCAAGCTCGCCACCACACCGATCGGCACCGGGCCCTATCAGATCGAGTCGTTCGAGCCGCAGGTGCGAGGTGTGCTCAAGCCGTTCGCCGGCTACAAGCCGCTGACCACGCCCGCCGCCGGGCTGGCCGGTCGCAAGGTCGCCCTGATCGACACCCTGGAGTTCCTGCTGGTCGCCGACGACCAGGTGGCCGCCGCCGGGCTGGAGACCGGTGAGTTCGACCTGGTGCCCCGGGTTCCGACGTCCGACATCAAGCGGTTCAGCTCACTGCCCGGCGCGAAGGTGCTCACCGGACCGGGTTCTGGTTCGGTGTCGATCAGCATGAACCTGGGCAAGGGGCCGCTCGACGACCCCCGGATCCGTCAGGCGCTCACGTACGCGATCGACAAGTCCGCGATGCTCGACGTCACGGCCTTCGGCTTCGGCCGGATCGCGAACAGCTTCCATCCGCCGGAGGTGAACTGGTACCTCAAGGACGCCGAGGACTACTGGCCCTACGCGCACGATCCTGAGAAGGCGAAGAAGCTGCTCGCCGAAGCGGGCTATGACGGACAGCCCATCGTCGTCTTCGCGGGCAGCCCGCCCTATCAGGAGCAGAACGCGGTCATCCTGCAGCAGCAGGCCCAAGCGGTCGGCCTCAAGCTGACGGTGCAAAAGATGGACCAGACCACGTTCATCACCAGGACGGCCAACAGCGACTATCAGATGTCGTCCACGGGCAGCCCTTTCCGGGCCTCGCCGGACCTGTTCTACAACCAGTACTACTGCGGCGGTGGCTCCGCCAAGAACCAGTACGGCTACTGCGATCCGTCGTACGACGCGGGTTTCGAGAAGGCGTCCGCCACGATCGACCAGGCGCAGCGCAACCAGTTGTTCGCCGGACTGGAGAAGAAGCTGAAGGACGACGCGGTGATTCTCCCGCTGTACATCAACGATGTCGCGGTGGGTGTGTCCAACAAGATCAGCGGCTTCACGCCGAACGTCTATGACTGGCTCATCGTCTGGAACGTCTGGATCTCGTCGTGATCACGGTCGGAGGGGGAGTCCGCGCATGATGTCCTACATCGTCAAGAGGCTGGGCAGCACGCTGCTGACCCTGTTGCTGCTCAGTATCGGCATCTTCATGCTGATCCGGCTCATCCCGGGTGACCCGGTGGTCGCGATGCTGGGTGAGGATGCCACCCCGGAACGGGTGGCGGACCTGCGGGCGCAGTACGGGCTCGACCAAGCACTGATCCCGCAGTTCCTGAACTGGCTGGGCAACGTGGTGACCGGCGATCTCGGCCAGTCGGTGCCGACCTCGCGTCCGGTTGCCGACCTGATCCTCACCAGATTCCCGGTCACCCTCGTGCTGGCGCTGTTCGCCACGCTGCTGACCATCGTCGTGGCCGTGCCGATGGGTGTCGCCGCCGCGACCCGGCGCGGCAAGCTGGCCGACAAGACCGTGCTGCTCACCAGCCTGGTCGGCATCTCGATCCCGAGCTTCTTCCTGGGCATCATGTTGTTGCTGCTCTTCGCGGTGCAGCTGCAGTGGTTCCCCACCTTCGGGTTCCGGTCGTTCAGCGAGGACTTCTTCGGCAGTCTCAAGGGTTTCGTCCTGCCGGCGGTGAGTCTGGGGGCGCTGTATCTGGCGATCGTCGCCCGGATGACCAGGGCGTCGATGCTCGAGGTGCTGTCGCAGGACTACATCGTCACGGCCGAGGCGTCCGGACTGAGCCGGCTGAGAATCCGCTACCGGCACGCGTTGAAGAACGCACTCATCCCGGTGGTCACGGTGGTGGGCCTCAACTTCGGCGCGTTGCTGGGCGGCAGCGTGATCACCGAGCAGGTGTTCAACCTGCCCGGCCTCGGAACCTTGCTGCTGGCAAGCATCGACCGCCGGGACTATCCGGTCATCCAGGCGATCGTGCTGCTGATCAGCGTGATCTACGTCGTCATCAACCTGCTGGTCGACCTCCTCTACGGCTTCCTGGATCCGAGGGTGCGCTATGCGAAGAACTGACATCACGCCGGAACAACCGGTGCTCGTGGAGGCGGCGGCGGAGATCGTCGTACCGCCCGCTGAGGTCCAACGGACCCGGATGAAGCTGCTGCGGCACATGAGCCCGATGTCGAAGATCGGCCTCGCCGTGGTCGGCATCATCGTGCTGCTGGCGCTGGCGGCGCCGTGGCTTGCTCCCTTCGATCCGCTGGCGCCGTCGGCGACCAGGCTCGCCGGGCCGTCCGAGACGCATTTGTTCGGTACGGACCTGTACGGGCGGGACGTGCTCAGCCGGATGCTGGTGGGGGCGAGGGTGTCGGTGATGGTCGGGTTCGTGGTCACGCTGTCGGCGCTCGTGATCGGCGGGACGCTGGGCTGTGTCGCCGGTTTCGTCGGTGGGGTGGCCGACGCGGTGGTCAGCCGGATCACCGAGGTGCTGCTGGCGGTGCCTGGTGTGCTGCTTGCGATCGCCATCGTCGCCACCCTGGGTTCTGGCGTGTGGAACGTCTGCATCGCGCTGACCCTCGGCCAGGCTCCGATCATGATTCGCGTGGTCCGCAGTTCCACCCTGGCACTGCGGGAGCGGCCTTTCGTCCGGGCAGCACACGCGGTCGGTGCCACCCGGGTGCGGATCCTGTTCCGGCACATCGCGCCGTACGTGCTCGGTGTGGCCGCTGTCCAGGGCACCTTCGTGTTCGCGCACGCCATCTTGTACGAGGCGGCGCTCAGCTTCCTCGGAATCGGGGTCAAGCCACCGGATCCGACCTGGGGCAACATGATCAGCGAGTCCCGGGCGTTCCTGAGCGTGCAGCCGTGGAACGCGATCTTCCCCGGCCTGGCGATCACGGTGCTGGTGCTGGGTGTGAACTTCCTCGGCGACGGACTCCGTGACCTGGTCGATCCCGAGAATCAGGAGAGGTCATGACGAGCACGATCCAAACCGGCCCGCGCGAGAACGGTTCCGCGCCGAAGCCGCTGCTGGAGGTCGAGAACCTCCGGGTGAGTTTCCAGCTCGCGCAGCGAACGATCGACGCGGTCCGTGGGGTGAGCTTCGCCGTCCAGCCGGGCGAGGCCGTCGGGATCCTCGGCGAGTCCGGGTCGGGCAAGAGTGTCACCGGTCGCGCCCTGATGGGAATCCTGAAGTCCCCGCCGGCCCTGGTCACCGCCGACCGGATGCACTTCCGTGGCACGGACCTCGACCAGCTCCGGCAGGAACGGCGCGGGAGTGACGGGTCCGGGCAGCCGATCGCGATGATCTTCCAGAACCCGTTCACCGCACTGAACCCGGTGTTCCGGGTCGGCAACGCGTTGACCGAGGTGCTCGTCAGCCAACGTGGAATGACCGCCGCGCAGGCTCGCACCGAGGCGGTCCGGCTGCTCGATGCCGTCCGGATTCCCAACGCGAGCAGGCGGATCAAGAGCTATCCGCACGAGTTCTCCGGCGGCATGCAACAGCGGATCATGATCGCGCTCGCGCTCGCTCTGAACCCGGACGTGCTGATCGCCGACGAACCCACCACCGCCCTGGACGTGACCGTACAGGCCCAGATCCTGACCCTGTTGCGAGAGCTGCAGCAGGAACGCCAGATGGGGCTGATCTTCATCAGCCACGATCTCGACGTCGTCTCCGAAGTGGTCACCCGGGTGTACGTGATGTACGGCGGCCGCATCGTGGAGTCGGGTCCGGTCGACAGCATCTACGCCGACTCGCGGCATCCCTACACCAGAGGACTGTTGCTGTCCGCACCGACACCGGGCGTCCACAAGAAACGGCTGGTCGCCATCGCGGGCAGCCCTCCGGAGGCCGGCGCCACGCCACCTGGCTGCCCGTTCCACCCACGGTGTCCACACCAGACGGAGGTATGCCGCGAGGAGATGCCGCCGCTGTCGCCGTCGGTGGACGGACCGGGTGTCGCGGCCTGCCACCACGCCGCGCAGCTGCCCCGCCTGGAGGTCGACACCCATGTCTGACATCGACACCGACGCAGTCCTCGAATGCCGTGACCTCCGCAAGTACTACAGGCCGTCCGGGCGCAAGTGGCGGGGCGAGGCGGGTGTCGTGCGAGCGGTCGACGGTGTGTCGCTGAGCGTACGGCGTGGCGAGACGCTGGGCATCGTCGGTGAGTCCGGATGCGGTAAGAGCAGCCTCGCGAACGCCGTCCTGATGCTCGACCCGCCGACATCGGGTGAGGTGCTCTTCCGTGGCCAGGACCTGACCAAGGTCAGCGACCGTGAGCTCCGCAAGGTCCGCCGGCGACTTCAGGTGGTCTTCCAGGACCCGTACGCGTCGCTCAACGCCCGGATGACCGTCGAGCAGATCGTCGCCGAACCGCTGGTGGTGCACGGCGAAGTACGAAGCCGTGCGGAGCGCGCGATCCGGGTCGGCGAGGCGCTCGAGCGGGTCGGCCTGAGCAGCCGGGACGCCGCGCGCCACCCGTTCGAGTTCTCCGGCGGCCAGCGTCAGCGGATCGGCATCGCCCGGGCGTTGATCTCCAGCCCCGAGGTGGTGATCTGCGACGAGCCGGTGTCCGCCCTGGACGTCTCGGTGCAGGCACAGGTCCTCAACCTCCTGCAGGACCTGCAGGCGGAGCGAAATCTGTCCTATCTGTTCATCAGCCACGACCTGTCGGTGGTGAGCCAGCTGGTCGACCGGGTGGCGGTGATGTACCTGGGACGGATCGTCGAGGTCGGTTCGGTGGCCGAGATCTTCCGCGAACCCAAGCATCCGTACACCCGCGCGCTGCTCGGCGCGGTCCCCAGCCGGCGCCGCGGTGGTGGCAGCCGGATGGTTCTGGCCGGGGACGTGCCGAACCCGGCCGCGCCGCCATCCGGGTGCACCTTCCACCCTCGTTGCCCGCTCAGTGACGGCGTCCTCTGCGCCGAGGCCGTCCCGGAGCTGAGGCTGCTCGGTGAAAGGCAGGAGGCGGCCTGCCACCACCCATTGCTCGATGCCGCGGCGCCGGCCGGCGTGCGGCCGCATTGACCCAGACCCGTCACGAGACCACTGACACGCTGTCGTTTATCCAAGGAGCTGGACATGGAGTACGAAAACATCATCTATGAGACCGTGGACCGGGTCGCCCGGATCACTCTGAACCGGCCGGAGTACCGCAACGCACTGTCGCGTCCGCTCCAGGAGGAGCTGGACCACGCGCTGCAGGCCGCGATGGCCGACGACGGCATCGGAGCGGTCATCCTCGCGGCCAACGGGAAGATGTTCTCCGCGGGACACGATCTCGGTACGCCGCAGCAGAAGCAGGACCTGATCGATCGGCCGAAGCTGGAGCCGGAACTGCGCGGCGACTTCCAGTTCGCCTTCGACACCGTGCTCGGCATGCCGCTGCGATGGCGGGACCTGCCCAAGCCGACCATCGCGCAGGTGCACGGACTGTGCATCTTCGGTGGCTGGAAGGTGGCCGCGGCGATGGACATCATCGTCGCCTCGGACGACGCCCGCTTCATTCCCGGCCCACCCCAGTGGATGTCGCTGCCCTGGGACATCGGCGCCCGCCGGGCCAAGGCGATCCTGCTGGACGATCAGTCGCTGACTGCGGAGCAGGCGCACGAGATGGGCATCGTCTACAAGATCTGGCCGCGGGAGGAGCTGGAGGAGCAGACGCTTGCCCTGGCGGCCAAGATCGCAGCCCGGCCGCCCTTCCTGCTGCAGATGACCAAGCTCGCGGTCAACCAGGCCCAGGAGTCGATGGGATACCGGGCCGGGGCACTCGCCTCGATCGGGTACCGGGCGCTGCACCACGCGAGCGGGGAGCAGAAGAAGTTGCAGGAAGGCGAGCGTCGTCAGATCCCGTCGGTAGCCCGGATCCTGGCGACCGACGGCGGCGTCTCCAGCAACGGTGCCGCCGACGAGGTTGCCTCCAGCAACGGTGCGTCAGCTGAGCCGGCACCCACCGCCGACAAGCCCTAGCGCGGCGCCGGCAATGCCCGAGGGCAACGCCTTGTGACTTCAGCTCGAGTGGAGGGAGATTTCCATCGTCACCGACCAGAACGACCAAGTGGCACCAGACTCGGCGCTTGCCGGCCTACGCGTACTGGACCTGAGCGACAACGTCGGGGGACAGTACTGCGCACGGACCATGGCCGACTTCGGCGCGGACGTGCTGCTGATCGAAGGCGTTGACGGATCACCCGTTCGGCGGGCGGCCGCCTGGACAGCCGCCCGCCCTCCGGCGGCCGACGCGACCTTGTTCCGCCACCTCAACACCGGTAAGCGTTCGATGACGCTCGACTGGCGATCACCCGAAGGGATGGCCGTGTTGTCGGCACTCGCTGCCGGCAGTGACGTGGTCGTCGCGGGGGAGCAAGCCGTCTGCCGCGCGCTGATGGCCGTCAACCCACGCCTCGTCGCCTGCGCCATCACGGATTTCGGTGCGGGGCCACATGAGGACTGGACCGGGACGGAGATGATCTTCCAGGCGCTGTCCGGGGTGATGTTGCTCAACGGTGAATATCCGAAGCCCCCGCTCTACGGGCTGGGGGCCCGGGCCCAGTACTCGGCCGGAATCACCGCGTACGGCGCGATCCTCGCCGCCTTGTTCTGGCGGGAGAAGTCAGGGCGGGGCCAGTTCGTGGAGACGGCCGTGCTCGACTCCGTGGCCGTGATGAACGCGATGGTCTCCGCGCGGTACTTCTACAACGGCACGTACCAGGCGAGGCTTCCGCGGTCCGGTCTGGTCGGTCTGTTCCGTTGCTCTGACGGCTGGGTGGTGGTGTACGCCGCTCGGCCGAACGACTGGGCGGGCTGCTGTGCTGTCTTCGAGCTGCCGGAACATGCGGACGATCCGCGGTTCGTCGACCTCGCCGACCGGCTCAAGCACTGGCCGGAGGCACTGGAGTTGATCGGCACGCGGGCGGCGACGATGACGTGCGACGAGGTCACTGTCGCAGGGCGGCAGTGCAAGCTACCGGTCAGCAGGGTGATGGATGGCCCGGCTTTGTGGGCCGACAAACACCTCAACGTGCGCGGGTTCTGGCAGCGGGCGCGGTCCGGGGACGCGAGTCATCCGGTCATCGCGCCGGCCTTCCGGATGTCGGCGACTCCGCGCGCCGACGTAGTGACGACAGCACCAGGTCTCGGCGAAGAGGACCGGCAAGCACTGGGCTCCGTCGGACTGTCGGATCAGCATCAGACCCTGCAGGCGAACGGGGTGATGAGATGACCACCCGGCAGCCCGGCGCCCGGCCGCTGGACGGCATCCGTGTTCTGGACTTCACCGGAGCGTGGGCCGGCCCGATGGCGACACGATCGCTGGCTTTCCTCGGCGCTGAGGTGATCAAGATCGAAGGGCCGTCGCGGATGGATTCGTGGCGGGAGACCGTGGCCGGGGTGGAGAAGTCTCGCTACCCCGACCTGGTCAGAGGCGAGCGCCCGTACAACCGGAGCTTCCGGTTCAACAGCCAGAACCACGACAAGCTTGCCCTGAGCCTGGACCTCAAGAGCCCGGCCGGCGTGCAGATCGCGCTCGACCTGGCGAGAGTCTGTGACGTTGTGGTCGACAACTTCTCGCCAGGCGTGATGGAGTCACTCGGCCTGGGTTACAAGGCTTTGTGCGAGGTTCGTCCGGATCTCATCATGGTGCAGATGCCCGCCTACGGCAGCTCCGGGCCGGATGCCTACGCGGTTGCCTTCGGTCCGAACATGGAGGCCATGACCGGGATGGCCAGCCTGATGGGCTACGGCGGCGAGGACGAGACCCCGGTCCTCACCTCGAACGCGTACCTGGATCCCATCGGCGGCCTGCACGGTGCGGCCGCCGTACTGACCGCGTTGATGTATCGCAGCCGGACCGGGCGCGGCCAGCATGTCGAGGTGCCGCAACGGGAAACCGCCATGCAGTTTGCCGGTGAGCTGCTGCTGGAGCAGGTGGAGACCGGAAAGGTGTTCGTGCCGCGGGGAAATGCCGTGCCCTACGCGGCTCCGCACGACGCGTTCCCCACGCTGGGCGAGGACGAGTGGATCGCGATCGCGGTGCTCGATGACGAGCAGTGGCGGGTGCTGTGCGAAACCCTCGGCTGTGGTCAGCTCGCGGCTGATCCGGACTTCGCGACCGCTCACGAGCGCCGGCACAACGCCGTACGACTGCACCAGGAACTGAGCTCCTGCACCATCCAGCAGGAGAAGTGGGCACTGGCCGAGCAACTGCAGAGCCGGGGTGTGCCTGCCGCGCCGGTCTGTACCGGGGAAGACGTGGCCGAGAACCCCCATCTGGTTTCCCGTGGGGTGTTCGTCGAAGTGGATCACGCTGAAGCCGGGCGGCGCCGGTATCCCGCACTGGGCTACCGGCTGGAGTCGACACCGGGCCGGATCGAGCGGGCGTCACCGCTCTACGGCGAGCACAACCGTCGCGTGCTGTCGGACGTCCTGGGCCTGTCCGACGAACAGATCGATCAGCTCGAGGCCAGTGGAGTCATCGCGTCGGCGCCGAGAACCGCGCCGTCGGCAACCATTCCCAAGGAGAAGGTGCTATGAGTGCGAGCAATGATGCGACGGCCGAGCTAGCGGAGTGGGCGACCGGCTTCGGCTACGCCGACGCCCCGGCAGACGTGCTGCGGGCCGCCGGGCGCGGACTGATCGACACGATCGGGGTCATCATGGCCGGCGCGCCGGAGGAGACCGCCGTACGTGCCGGTCTGGTGGCGCGAAGCCAAGGTGGGAAGCCGGAATCGAGCGTGCTCGGCACCGACCTGCGGACCTCCGCGAGTCTGGCGGCGCTCGTGAACGGCACCGCGGCGCACGCCCTCGACTACGACGACACGCAGGGCAGTGTCCACGGCCACCCGAGTGCCGTCATCGTGCCGGCGGCCCTCGCTGTGGCGGAGTCGGTCCAGGCCACGGGCAAGGAGTTGGTCGAGGCATTCGTGGTAGGTACTGAGGTGATGGGCAAGGCCGGCCGGATGCTCGGCTCGGTGCCGTACGAGAAAGGCTGGCACCTGACCTCCGTACTCGGTCCGCTCGGTGCGGCGGCTGCTGCGGGCAAGCTACTGGGCCTGTCGACCGAGCAGTTCCGGGTCGCGCTGGGCATCGCAGTGTCCCAGGCGAGCGGGAGCCGGCAGAACTTCGGCACGATGACCAAGCCGTTCCACATCGGATGGTCCGCGCACGGAGGGGTGTTGGCAGCACTGCTCGCCGCCAACGGCTACACCGCCAACGAGGCGATGCTGACGGCCCCGCTCGGCCTCACCACCCTGTTCGACGGCGATCCGGCGCGCTGGAGCTCGACCCGGCCGGGGGAGCCGTTCGAACTCGTCGACCCCGGGCTGAACATGAAGGTCTATCCCTGCTGCGCGGGCACGCACTGTGCCCTGGACGCGACGTTCGAGTGTCTCGAGCAGTTGTCGGACACGGAGGTGGCCGCGATCGAGCAGATCGACGTCAACGTGCACGCCACCGGCCTGGTCCCGCTCATCTACGACTATCCGGCCACCGGACTTCAGGGCAAGTTCTGCCTCCGGTATGTGGTGTCGGCGGCACTGCAGGACGGCCGGATCACGGTGGAGACCTTCGATGACGACCGGGTGCGGGATGGTGTCTACGCCGGACTGATGGACCGGGTCAAGGTGTTCCAGGACCCGACCATCAAGGAACGGTTCGCCGAGGTCATCGTGCACATTCCCGGCCGCGAGCCGGTGCGGTCCCGGGTCGAGGAGGTCAAGGGCAGCGCAACCAAGCCGATGACGGACGAGGACCTGGACAACAAGTTCCAGGCCTGCGCCCAACGCGTGATCTCCTCCGGGTCCGCCAAGGAGGCACTGGTGCGGCTGCGGGCGGTCGAGCACGTCCGCAACGTGTCCGACCTGGCCGCGCTGTTCGTCGCCTGATGGAACGACTGGATGGTGAGTCTGGTACCGAGGTGCAGGACGAGGTCCGCCCGTCCGAAGAAGTCGCCACGGAGCTTCCGCGCGAACCGCGCATCCGATCCTTCACGGCGTTCGCCCGGTACCCGGACTTCCGGCTGCTGTGGGTCTCCAGCCTGTTCTTCTTCGCCGGGGTCTGGACCCAGACGCTGGTGTTGGGCTGGCTGGTCTACGAGCTGACCGGGTCCGAGCTGCAACTGGCGATCTTCACCGCGGCCAGGCTCGGGCCGATGCTGCTCGGACCGATCGGCGGTGTGGTCGCCGATCGGTTCGACCGGATGCGCTTCCTGCTCGGCACCGTGGTCTGGGAGCTGGTGGCGGTGTCGGCTGTCGCGATCCTGGTGATGCTGGGCGACATCACCTACTGGCAGATCGTCGTCGCCGGCTTCATGATCGGACTGGCTCAGGCACCGGCTCAGCCGGCCCGGTTCACCCTGGTCCTCGACATCGTCGATCGCCGTCACCTGAGCAATGCCAATGCCCTGAACACGGTGGCGCTCAACATGACTCAGGTGATCGGGCCGGCGCTGGGCGCGGTGATGATCAGCACGCTGGGGGTGGCGACAGCGCTGTGGGTCTCGGCAACGTGGTACGTGATCTCCTTCGCCACCTTGTGGCCGATCCGGCACGTCGGCAGGCGGACGGTCCTGGCCGGCCGAGCCTCACCCTTCGCGGACCTGCTGGAGGGGATCCGTATCGTGCTGTCGCACCGGACGATGGCAGCGGTGCTGTTCATCAGCCTCGCCGCGAACATCTTCCTCTGGCCGGTCTACCAGGCGTTCATGCCGGTCTTCGCCAAGGACATCCTGCTGCTCGACGCGGGTGGGCTGGGGTTGTTGATGACACTGGGCGGTGCGGGCGCGCTGGTGGGCTCGCTGCTGATCGCCACCCTCGGAGACTTTGCGTTCAAGGGAAAGCTATACATCTTCGGCACCTGCGCCTTCGGCGTTCTGTTCGCCTTGTTCGCCCTGTCGACCTCTGTGCCGTTGTCGATGGCACTGATGCTGGGCATCGGCCTGGCCAGCTCCGCGTTCGGTGTCATGCAGAGCACCTTGCTGCTGATGCTGGCGCCGCCGGGGGTCAGCGGCCGGGCGATGGGGCTGCAAGGCCTCGCGATCGGAATCCTCCCGATCGCGACCATCGGGCACGGCCTGGCCGCGGACGCCATCGGTGTCTCGGCGTCGACCACGATCAGCGGAATCGCCGCCGCCACTCTGCTGATCGGAGTGGCGCTCTGGGTGCCGAGCCTGCGGCGGCTCGGATGACGATGTTCGCTACGGCAGCCGACTGCATGGACGTCCAGAGCTGCACTGTCCGCTACTTCCGGTTGGGCCGCCCCGGCAATCCTCCCCTCATGCTGGTGCACGGCGGCGGGGCCCACGCCGGGTGGTGGACAGCGGTCGCTCCGCTGCTCGCCAAACGGTACGACGTTGTGGTCCCGGAGCTCAGCGGTCACGGCGACAGCGACCACAGAGAGCAGTATTCGGCAGAGATCTGGGCAGCGGAGCTGGCGGAGATCGCCGCGCGGGTGGGCTGGGGGACCTTCGACCTGGTTGGCCACAGCATGGGCGGCAAGGTGGGGGTCTTCCTCGCGACCCACCGGCCCGACGTCCTCGACCGTCTCGTGATGGTGGACTCAGCGTTCCGCCGGCCGGGGGAGGCGGCCTGGGACCCCCGGGACAAGCCAAGGCAGGAGCATAAGGTGTATCCCAGCCTCGAGGACGCATTGGCCCGGTTCCGCTTGCGGCCCGGTGATACCTCGGCAGAGCCCGAACTCCTGCGACTCGTGGCCCGCAACGCATTGGCCGAGGTACCGGGCGGCTGGGCATGGAAGTTCGATCCAAGGGCGCGCCAGCGCGTCACCAACGAGGCGTTGCACGACGAACTCCCGAAGATCCGCTGCCGGGTCGGCATGGTGCACGGCGAGCGGAGTCCACTCGTCGGTGCCGAGACACTGGAATACGTCGAAACGCGATTGGCGAGGTCGATGCCGCGCGTGCCGGTGGCCGGCGCCTACCACCATGTGCCGCTGGACAAGCCCGAATCCTGTTGTGCCGCCATCGATGAATTGCTCAAGACCTTGGGCTCTGCAGCTGGCCAGTCCGAAGCCCTCTGACGAGGTGTTGTGGTCATCCGATCTAGGGTGGTCGGGTGGACGATCAGGTGAGTTGGCGGGAGAGGCGGCGGGAGGCTTCGGCTGTTCAGGCTGCTGCTCTTGAGCGGCGTAAGGCTGCTGAGACCGAGCAAGCTCGCGCGCAGTTGGCTGACTTCGTCCTGAAGATGAAGGAAAAAGGCATCCAGCCGGAGTTGCTGCGGGCGCCGGTGGTGGGATCGGGCGCGAGCTATCGGACCGGTATCACCGGCTGGTATCTGCGGCGTAATCGGTCGCTCGGTGTGGACACCGAGGGCAACTTCTACATTCTTGGCGCACCGGCCAGCCTGAAGGCGCGACTGTTGGGTCTTCGGATCTTGCCCTCCGACCCGCCGCTCACGGTCGGCCTCGGCGCGCGCGACGGTGAATCACTGCCCCTCAAGAAGCTCCTGCGGCTTCGGCTGGAGGAAATCGACGACGCGCAGCGGCAGGCCGGCGGCGAAACCCCGGAGCCGGAGCACCCGGGCGCCGGCTAGCGCAGTACGGGCACGACCAGCTCGACCAGGGCGTCGACGTCGGCGTCGACCATCGGTTCGCCGGTCATGCCCATCCGGTGGAGCAGGGTTCCGACGACGACGTCGATGAAGAACAGGACCCGGTTCTCCGGTTCGCCCAGCGCGTCCTGGAGCGCGAGCCGGTACGGGTCCTGCAACTGGGTGGACAGGATCTGGCGCAGGTCGGGATCGGCGACGGCATCGGTGAACACGCCCGCGAAGGCCGCACCGATTCCGGGTTCACCGATCTTCGCCGCGATCCAGCGGATGGCTGACGACAAGACCTCCGCCCGGTCGGCGCCCACGAGCGGCACCGGGCCGAACGCGTCGACGAGGCAGGCGGTGATCAGCGCGCCCTTGGACGGCCAGCGACGGTAGACCGTCGTCTTCGCGACTCCTGCCGTGGCGGCGACGCGGTCGACGGTGGCGCGCCCGTAGCCGAGTTCGTGGACCGTGCTCAGCGTCGCCGCGAAGACCGTGGCGTCGACGCCGGAGCGGGGCCGGCCGGGTGGTCTGGTGGGGGTGGTTGCTCGGGCCATGGTGACACGATACCGAGTTATGCTACTTTCGGTATCGATACTTCAAGTAGCGAAACCATCGAAGGCCGAGGGGAAGACATGCACGACGCAACCACCACCATGAAGCAGCAGCCACCGCTGGGTATCCGCGTGCTGCACGCCCTGAGCAAGGAGCCGGACTGGTTGACCATGTCGCCCGAGGCGCTGGTCGCCTTCCGCGAGGCGGAGAACCGCAAGCGGTCGTCGAGTCTGGCGCGGGTGATCACCGGGTTCCCGGACCGTGGGGCCACGATCCGCTGGCAACAGGTGACGCTGCCGGACCGTGTACTGCGGGTCCGCGTGCACCGGCCGTCGCGCGGCGGCCCGGGTGCCCGCCTGCCGCTAGTGCTCCACGTGCACGGCGGCGGATTCGTCGGCACGGCGGTGCAATGTGACTGGGTCACCAGTCACCTCGCCGCCCAGCTCCCCGCAGTCGTCGTGTCGGTCGAGCACCGGCTTGTCTCTCCGGAGATCCCCGTTGTCAGCGGCAGTCGACGACGGCTGGGACGTACTGCGCCACGTGGTGCACGACGCCGCGCAGTGGGGGATCGACCCGGCACGGGTTGCTGTCTTCGGAGAGAGTGCCGGTTCGATGGTCACTGCCTTGGCCGCGATCCGGGCCAGGGAGTCCGAGCTGCCGCTGCGGGCGCAGGTAATGGTCAATCCCTGCGTCGATCTGACCTCGACGGCGTTCGACTACCACTCGATGGCCGAGCATGCCGACAGCCCGACCCTCACCCTGGAGCAGATGGAGTTCTTCCGCCGATTGGCGGTTCCGGAAGGAGCTGATCCTCGTGCGGTCTCGCCGCTGTACGCCGACGACCTGAGCGGGCTGGCCTCGGCGCTCGTGGTGGTGCCGACACTCGACCCGGTGGCCGATCACGGACGCGCGTACGCCGACCGGCTGCGTGCGGCCGGAACGCCAGTGCAGGTGAGCGAACACCCTGGGGCGGGGCACGCGTTCCTCAGCATGCCGGGCGTCGTGCCGCAGGCCAGGGCCGCGCGGGCCCGGATCACAGAGTTCCTCGGCGACCTTCTCGCCGGCTGACTTGCCTTGTATTGAGGGGCTAGTTGCCGGTAGCAACTAGCTGAGGTGTCTACGGTTTCGTGGCGGGCGTCCCGGCGTCCGGCTCGGCGACGTGACAGGCCGCGTCGTGCCCCTCGCCCAGGCGGCGGAGGGTGGGGGTGACGTTGTGGCACTCGTCGACGACGAGGGGACAGCGCCAGCGGAAGCGGCAGCCGGGGGTCGGGTCGATGACTTTGGGCGGTTCGCCGGTATCGCCTTCGACGGCGACGCTGAGCGGTGCGCGGGGATCGGGCACCGCTCCGAGCAGCAGGTCGGTATAGGGGTGTTTGGGGTTGGCCAGTACCGACTCGGCCGGGCCGGACTCGACGATGTGACCGGCGTACATGATGAGCAGGCGGTCGGCGACGTACCGGGCGCTTGCGATGTCGTGGGTGATGTAGAGGAACGAGACGCCGGCCGACCTGCGCAGCTCCGCCATCAGGTTGAGCAGACCGATCCGGATCGACACGTCGAGCATCGACACCGGCTCGTCGGCCAGGATGAGCTTGGGCTTGTGCGCCAAGGCCTGGGCGAAGCCGATACGTTGCCGTTGTCCGCCGCTCAACTCATAGGGGTAGCGGTACATGAGGTCGGAGGCCGGCGCCAGACCGACCGCCTCGATCACTCGCTCGGCTTCCTCGTTCCGCTGTGCCCGGGTGAGCTCGGGCTGGTGCAGCTTCAGGCTGCGCAGGATGCCGTGCGAGACGCGGAAGGCGGGATTGAGCGAGCTGAACGGATCCTGGAACACCATCGGCACATCGCCGCGGTAGGCCAGCTGGTCGCGTCGCGATCGCATGCTCGACACGGGGCGGCCCTGGTAGTAGATCTCGCCGCTCGTCGGTGTGTAGACACCCGCGAGCAGGCGGGCGATGGTGCTCTTCCCGCTGCCGCTCTCGCCCGCGAGCGCGACGATCTCCTGCCGGTCGATGGTGATGTCGACGTCGTCGACGGCGTGCAGCATCTTGGGGGAGAACCCGCGGCCGACCCGGAAATGGCGGGTCAGCTTCCTGGTCTCGATCAGCGGCGCTGTCGCCGCGGCCTCCTGCGTCTCGGTGTCGACGCTCACCTCGGTCATGACCTCGCCTCCTGTACGGGTTCCACCGCGGTCGCAGCGCCGGGAGCGTGCAGCAGGCAGCGCGCCTGCACGGCACCGACCTGATAAAGCTCGGGCTCGATCTTGGGACAGTCGGCGAACACCTCTGGACAGCGCGGATTGAAGCGGCAGCCGTTCGGCGGGTGGGCGAGGTCGGGCGGGCTCCCGGGAATCCCGATCAGTGGCACCTTCGGTCCGCGGATCGACGGGAACGCGTCGAGCAATCCTTTGCTGTACGGATGCGCCGGATGATCGAAGACCGCTCGAGTGGCCCCCAGCTCGACCACCTGGCCGGCATACATCACGACCAGCTGGTCGGAGAAGTGGCTGATCAGGGACATGTCGTGGGTGACGAAGACGACCGCGAAGCCGAGTTGCTGCTGCAGCTCCTTGATCTGCACCATCAGGGACCGCTGGGCAACGACGTCGAGGGCCGACGTCGGTTCGTCCATGATGATGAGGTCGGGCGTGAACAGCAGCGCCATCGCGATCATGGCCCGTTGCCGCATCCCACCACTGAGCTGGTGCGGATAGCTCTTGAGGTGGATCGGATCGATGCCGACCAGTCGCATGACCTCGGCCGGGCGATCGTCGGCCACGGCTTCGTCGTGCGCCATGATCGCGTCCCTGAACTGGGTGCCGATGCTCGTCACCGGGTTGAGGGCGTTCATCGCGCTCTGCATGACGACGGAGAAGTCGCGCCAGCGCAGGGCGGCCAGCTTCTTCTCGCTCATGGCGACCAGGTTCTGGCCCTGGAACCGCACGTCTCCGCTGGTGATGGCGGCCGGTGGGCTGAGCAGTTGGGCGATGGCGAACAACAGCGTCGACTTGCCGCAGCCCGACTCGCCGACCACACCGACGAACTCACCGGCATGGACCTCGAGATCCACCGCGTCGACCGCGACGACGGGACGATCGCCGCCGGTGTCGTACTCGACGGTGAGATCACGGACCTCGAGAATGGGCTTGCCCTCAATGTGACCGTGCACGTCGCCTCCGAACCGGCCGCAGCGCGGGGTTGCTGATCTCGTCGAACGCGTAGTTGAGCATGGCGAACGAAACACCCAGGAGCGCGACCGCCAGTCCCGGCGACAGTGCCCAGGCGGGCAGGCCGTTCACCAGCGCACCCTGGTTCTGCGCCCAGTAGAGCATCGTGCCCCAGCTCAGCGAGTTGGGGTCGCCGAGTCCGAGGAACTGCAGGCCCGCGGCGGTCAGTACGGCGTACAGCGCGGCGCCGAGGAAGTTCGCGACGATGAGGGAGATCATCGTCGGCAGCATCTCGACCACGATGATGTACGACTGGCGTTCACCCCGGACTCGGGCCGACTCGAGGAAATCACGGTTGCGCAGGGAGAGCGCCTGCGCGCGCATCTGCCGGGCGCCGTACGACCAGCCGGTCAGGATCAGCACGACGACGATCACGGTGAGGTTGCCCTTGCCGGCGTACGTCGCCAGCACGATGATCAGCGGGAACGTCGGCAGCACCAGGAACACGTCGGTCAGCATCGACAGCGCGTCGTCGGCATAACCGCCGAGATAGGCGGCCGAGACACCGATGATGACCGACAGGAAGGTCGCGCCGAGACCCACCACGACCGCGATGATCAGCGACTCCCGCGTGCTGTAGATCAGCTGGGCGTACACGTCCTGGCCGAGGCCGGTGGTGCCGAGCCAGTGCTTGCCGGAGGGATGCTCCAGCGGCAGGTCGCCGATCGCGCGTGGATCGCCGTGCAGCCACGGCACGAACAGATGCGGGAAAGCGGCCAGCAGAACGAAGAGGACGAGCAGCACCGCACCCAGCATGGCCTTGCGGTTGTGCAGGATGGCACGCCACAGCCCGCCCCTCGGGCGGCGGGCCGCAGTCGGTGCCGGCGCGGCGGTGCCGGCGACGAGCGCGCTCATCGGTGTCCTCGCTTCGCTCCGGGCGCCGATGAGCGCGGGAAGCGGCTGTGCTTAATGGTGACCTCGCTACGCTCGTTCACTGCCGTTTACCCCTTCGTCCGGGCTCGCGGGTCGAGCAGGAACACCGCGAAGTCGCAGAGCAGGACACAGATCAGCACGCACAGCGTCACGAGCAGGAACAAGGCCTGCAGCAGTGGGTAGTCCGTGCTCACCGTGGCGTTGTAGAACATGTAACCCAGGCCGGGATAGTTGAAGACGTACTCGACCAGGATCGTGCCGGAGATGACGAAACCGAGCGACATCGCGAAACCGGACAGATTGGGCAGGAACGCGTTCCGGCCCGCGTAGCCGAACATGATGCGCCGGTTCGGGATGCCCTTGGCCCGGGCCATCCGGACGTAGTCCTCTGCCAGTGTGGTCACCATGTTGTTGCGCATCGTCAGGATCCAGCCGCCGATGGCGGTGATCAGGATGGTGCCGGCCGGCAGGATGCCGTGCTTGAGGACGCTGCCGATGAACGGCCCGTTGAAGCCAGGCGTCAACCCCTGCTCGTAGTTGAAGTCGTTGGGCAGGATCGGATTGCTGCCGATCGCGAAGAGCGAGATGAACACCAGCGCGACCCAGAAGTACGGCAGGGCCGAGGTGACGATGAAGACCGGCGGCACGATCCCGTCGATCAGCCCGCCGCGTCGCCAGCCGGCGATCGTGCCGATCAAGGTGCCGAGCAGGAACGCCAGCACGGTGGCGATGCCGACCAGGCCGACTGTCCACGGCAACGCGTCGCCGATCAGGGTGGTCACCGGGACGCCGAGGCTGCTGCCGATCGACACGCCCCAGTGTCCGGTGACCATCGCTTTCAGATACTCGCTGTACTGCAGAAGGATGTTCTTGTCCGGGTCGAAGCCGAACTCGGCCAGGACCGTTCGCAACTGCTCGGGCGAGACGACCGAGCCGCCCTTGCTGAACCGCTCCCGCAGCGCTTCCTCGGGACTGCCGGGCATCATCCGCGGGATGAAGAAGTTCAGCGTCATGGCCGCCCAGAGGGTGAGCACGAAGAATCCGAGGCGACGGATCAGGAACCTCACGGACACCAGCTCCTCGTGCTCACTCTCACGGACGAGTCCTTACTTCTGGGCCGACTTGGAGTACAGGTTCGTCAGGACCTGTCCGACGTCGGGGATGTTGTAGGGCGCGGGCTGGGCGTAGGGGTCCTCCTGCGTCGGCCAGCCCTCGAGGTCCTTGGTGTTGTACTGGTACCAGTCGACCGACTCGGTGGTCGGGATGAGCGGCACATCCTTGATCATGTACGACGAGATCTGCTTGATCAGCTTGACCTGCGTGTCCGGGTCGGCACTCGCGTACTGGTCGAACAGCTTGTCCACCTCAGGCTTGAGGTAGCGCGAGTAGTTACTGCTGGCCTGCGTGCCGATCGGGGCACTGTTCTTCGAGTACAGCAGTTGCCGCAGCTCGTAGTACGGCGTAGGCCCGCCGGACTGGCTGTAGTAGGCCAGGTCGTAGTCGCCGGTGAAGAGCTTCTGGTTGAACGACTGCTGCTGCAGGTCCTGGATGGACAGCTCGATCCCGACCGCGGCGAGCTGTTGCTTGACGACCGCCAGGGAGGCGTCCCAGTCGGTGTAGCCGGTGATCGTGATGATGTTGAGTTTGAGCGGGTTGGACGACGAGTACCCGGCGCTCTGCAGCAGTTGCTTGGCCTTGTCCGGGTTCGGCTTGTCGTAGCCGGCGGCCGTCAGCGCGTCTTTGTCGAAGTACTTGTCGAAGGTCGGCGTGACGACGCCGGTCTGGTTCGCGGCCGGCTGGTAGCCGCTCTCACCGATCTTCGAGATCTGCTCCCGGTCGAGCGCGTAGGCGATCGCCTGCCGGACGGCCAGGTTGCTGGTCACCTTGTGCGACGGGTCGAGGTTCGGGATGATCGCCACGTTCGCGGTCGGCGGGAACCAGTAGTTGTTCTCCGGCGACTTGGACTTGTAGAAGTTGTCGATATTCGGGATGTATTGACCACCCCACTGCGCCTTGCCGCTGGCCAGGTCGAGGTTGGCCGGGTTGTTGTCCAGGTACGCCGGGTACTGGACCTTCTCCAGGTACGGCTTGCCCGGCTGCCAGTAGCTGCCGTTGGCAACGTAGGAGATGTTGTTGCTGGTGCAGGACCCGACCGTGAACGCCCCGGTGCCGACCGGTTTCGTATTCGGCCAGGTGGCAGGCTTGGCGGCCGCGTCGCCGGTGGACCAGATGTGCTTGGGCACGATGCCGACCTGGTTCGCGAAGTTGAAGAAGTACGGCTCGGCCGGTGCCTTGAACTTCATCGTGACCTTGTCACCGGCCGCGGTGACACTGGTCAGGCCGGCACCGGTCCACAGCGAGTACAGGTCGAGGGCCGGCTGCTGCTTCATCAGGTTGAACGTGTAGACCACGTCGTCGGCGCTGAACGGCTGCCCGTCGCTCCACTTCACGCCCGAGCGGATGGTGAAGACGATCGAGTCCTTGGTCGGCGACCAAGTGAAGGCGCTGGCCAGCATCGGCGTGGTGGCACCGCTCTTCAACACGTTGACGAAGGTCAGGGGCTCGTAGACGAAGCCGAGTGCCTGCTGGTTGACCGCCGGGTTGAACGGGTTGAACTGGCACGGCCAGGTCTGCCCGCCCACGTTGGCGATCGTGACGGTGCCGCCCTTCTTGAACTGACCTGTGCCTTGGCCTCCGCTGCTCGTCGAGGACGACGGGTTGCTGGATGACGCGCTTCCGATCGGCTTGTCGCCGCCGCCACACCCCGCGGCCAGTACGCCGACCGCCACTGCGGTGACGGCGATACGTTTGATGCCACTCATCGTCTCTGCCTTTCACTCCTCGATCTCATGGTCATGCGAATGCCTCCGCACCGAGAACCGCACCCGCGGCCTCGACACCGAGGGCGAGTGCCCCCACCAGCGGCGCGTCCGAAGGGAATCGGGCCACTGTCAGCTCCGGTGGGAAGGGGACTGCCGCGTCGAGTGCCCGGCGCAGCTCAGGTGCGATCCGGTCCCACGCACCGACCAGCCCGCCACCGACGGCGATCCGGGCCGGGTCGATGGCGATCGCCAGGTTGACGACATGCATCGCCAGTTCACGCTGGAACTCCTCGGTGAGTACGGCGGCGTCCGGCTGTGTCCGCGCCAGCGTGAACACATCGGCCGCCGTGACCGGCTTGCCCAGCCGGGCGCTGCCGGTCGTCTCGAGTGCTTGGCCACTGACGACATGTTCCAGGATCATGCGCTCTTCGGCGCCGATCCAAACGTCCGCGGCGGATCGCAGGTTGTAGCCGATCTCGCCGGACGCGCCGTGCGCCCCGGAGATCACGGTGCCCCCGGCAACGATCGCGGTCGCGAGACCGGTACCGAGATTGAGGTAGATGCCCGGATCGCAGCCGGCCAGCGCACCCCACCGCAGCTCGGCGGCAGCGGCCGCCTTCACGTCGGTCCCGAGCCGGACGGGGATGCCGGGAAACGCGTCCCGGACCAGCTGTCCGAAGGGGAGTGCACCCCAACCGGGAAAGGTGGGCGCGAGCTCGACGCGGTCGTCGTACGGGATGCCGAGGGTGGCTGCGCCGACCCCGGCGAGCTCCTGACCCGGGGCGACGTCCGCGAGCAGATCGCTCGCCGCGGCGAGGCCACGAGCCATGGCTGCGTCGGCTCCGGCCTCGGCCAGGCTGTCGATGGTCGCGTCACCGAGACGCCGGCCGGACAGGTCTCCGACGGCAAGAGCGATCTTCGTCCCGCCGAAATCGAGTCCGAGGACGACCGGCCTACGTTTCATGGACTGGCACCTCCTCGTGCCGACCAATAGAATCGATAGGAAACTAACTTAACAATCAGGTCGGGCACAAGGGCTAACCCGACTGTTGCCCGAACTGTTAACAGCAAGGAGATCGACGTGACGGTTGTCGCCGGGGGTGGCTCCGCGGCCCGCCCACAACTGATCCGCGCGATCAACGAGAAGGTCCTGCTGGACCACATCCGGCGGTCCGGTCCACTGTCGAGGACAGAACTGGCCAGGCTCTCCGGCCTGTCGAAACCGACGGTCTCCGCCGCACTGGGGACCATCGAGCGCGCCGGACTCGTGCACGCGACCGGTCAGCGGACGGGCGTCCCCGGTCCGGCCGCGATCCTGTACGACGTAAGGCCGGAAGCAGGGTTCATCCTCGGGCTGGACGTCGGGCGGGAGTTCCTGCGTGGCGCGGTCGCCGATCTGGCCGGCACCGTTCGCAGCCGGCTGAGTGTGCGCACGAAGGCCGTGGACGCGATGGCCCGGATCCAGGAGTTGGCCGGCCTTGCGAAGAAGCTCTTGGGTGACGCCGGCATCAGCGCCTCACAGCTCACCCAGACCGTGATCGGAAGTCCCGGTGTCTACGACCCGAAGCTCGACACCCTGACGTTGACCGGGCGCCTGTCCGGCTGGGACTCCCCGGCCGTGCTGCCGGCGCTGCGCGAGGAGTTCGGGCCGGCGTTGATGATCGAGAACGATGTGGACGCGGCCGCCCTGGCCGAACGGGTGCACGGTCATGGTCGCGACGTCGACAGCTTCGCGTTCGTATCCGTCGGCACGGGGATCGGCATGGGCCTGGTGCTCGACGGCAAACTCCGGCACGGCTCTCACGGTGTGGCCGGCGAGATCAGCTACCTGCCGTTCGCCGAAGGCACCGGCAGCGATGCGCGGGATGCCCGCAAACGGGGCAGCTTCGACGCTTCGGCCTCGGCGGCGGCGGTGGTCCGGGCCGCCAGACGTGCCGGCGTCCGTGGTGCGTCGTCGGCCGAGAAGGTGTTCGCCGCCGCGGCGCGTGGCGATGCGGTCGCCGCCGAGATCGTGGCCGAAGAGGCACTGCTCGTGGCCAAGGCGGTGTGCACCGTCATCACGGTCGTCGACCCCCATCTGATCGTCCTGGGCGGCGGCATCGGCCAGGCGCCAGGTTTCCTCGACGCCGTCGTCGACCGGCTGCGCCTCCTGGCACCGGTCCTACCGGAGGTGAAGGTCAGCGTCCTCGCCGCCGACACGGTCGTGGCCGGCTGCATAGCCGCCGGCCTCGACCGAGCCTGGCAACACGTCGTAGCCCGAATAGGGAACGCGGCCAGTTGAGCTACAGCGGCACGCCCCAGGCGGCGAAGGTGGCGGGGGCCGGGTCGTAGTACTGGCCGGGGTTCTGGTGGAGCCAGCGGACGTTGGCGGCGCTGATGGGGGTGTCGAACAGACGCAGGTCGTCGACGTCGGCCACTGACGAGTCCGGGTTGTCGCCGCCGACGTTCAGCTCGTTCGGCTGCAGGAGCGCGCCCACCGAGTAGGCCTCGACTGTGAACATCTTCCCGTTCAGGAAGAACTGGATCGCCTTCTGATCGCATGATGCCGCCACATGCGTCCAGGTCTCGGCGGCGATCGGGCCTCTGGTCGAGCTGATGATGCCGGTGGTGCCGCTCGCGCCGAACAGCCGCACCCAGAACAGCCCGTCCAGGTAGCCCGCATGGGCGACCTCGCCGCCACCGTTGCGCAGTACCAGGAATCGGGCGCCGCTGCTGCTGGCGCGACACTTGACCCACGCCGACAACGCCCAGCCCGGGGGAGACGCCGGCCAAGTGAACCCGGTCCTCGACGCACCCGGACCGGTGCCGTTCGACCCGAGCGCTGATCCCTGGACGCCGGTCACCCACGACCCGGCCGCCGTGAGGGTGAGGTCGTTGCCGGACGGCGACTTGTCGTCGACCACCGTCCCAGCGTTCTCGTTGAAGTGGTAGACGCCGCGCGCGACGTTGGCCGGCCGGTACGGCGTGACGACCGGCGCGCCGCTCCAGTACCCCGAGGTCACCTCGGCGAGGAAGTTCTTCGTGAAGGTCAGGTAGTCGTACGACACCCCGCCTCCGGCGGTGGCGTCGCCGCCGACGTACAACTGGTCCAGTCCGTCGATGGCCGGCGTCACGTGCGGGACACCGTCGCCGATGTTCACCGTCGCGTTGTCGGCCTCGAGCCGGACCTGCACGTAGGTCGGGTTGATCGCGAACTGGAACCGGGTCCACTGGCCGACGGTCAGCGTCGCGGTACTGGTCACCGAGACGGTGCCGTCGTCGATCGTGGTCCAGGTGGCGGTGACGGTTCGGGCCGTGTTCACCACGACGCGGGCCCGCGCGCTGCCCAGGGTGTCGTTGATGGCCAGGATCGGGGCGGGTGTGCCGATGGGCGCGGTATCGAGGCGGAGCCAACCGCAGATGGCGAGCCGGTCACAGTCGGGGAAGTTGACGGCGCCAGTGGCCCCGGCCGCCGCGGCGCCGGAGACCAGGGCGTTTCCGTACAGGCCCGTCGCGAAACTGGCGGACGGTGCGACCGCGAGGTCCCGCCCGTAGCTGCCGAAGTCCTCGGCGGTGTCGTGGTCGAACGGGTAGACCGCCAGTTGGTGGTCGATCTGCTCAGCGGCGACGAGGGTCGGCCAGTACGCCGCCTCGACCGGGTCGTTCCACCAGCGCAGGTCGTCGACGATCCCGTCGAGTGCCTCGGTGCCGGTGAGCGTGTTCCGTCCGGCCTCCATGGTGACCTCGGTGTCGGAGTAGGTCATCGTGGCGCCGGCGTTGACCGACAGCACCTGGACGCCGTCGACGGCGATCTTCACGGTGTCGGTGGACGGCGTGGCGTCGTACACGACGAGAACGTGATGCTGCAGGCCGTCGCGAATGCTCGTGCTGGTGCTGTACGTCGCCCCCGCGATCCTCGCCTCCACGTTGCCGGTGGCGTTGGAGGCGTACACGGCCCAGTTGAGCGTGCCGTCGCTGGTCGCCGAGGCGATGCAGCGGGGCGCGGCGGTGCTGTTGTTGAGTTGGACCCAGGCGGCGACGGACAGCCCGCCGTCGGTGTTGAGAGGGTAGAAGTCGTCTCCGGCCTTCGGCGGCCGCACGAGAACGTGCATCGCGCCACCGGTGCAGTTCAGGCCGTTGCCGTACCTGCCTGCCACGAGCGCTGCCGATCCGACGATCGTGCCGTGCAGGAAATAGCCGGCGAGGTCTCGAACCGTCGTGCCGTCGACCGTGTCCGCGTTGAACGTGTACCCCGCTGCTTGCGCCACGGCCGTCGCCTAACTGGCCTTGCGGACCCGGACGGTCACCGTCAGGTCAGCGCCCGCGGCCGTCGATCCGACCTGGTCGACATCGACCGTGAGGTAGTCGCCGGCGGCGAGTGTGGTCACGGCCGGATTGTTGCCGGTGGCACTGTTCGTCCCGGCCGCGATACTCGGCCGGTTGCCCTGGTCGGTGTACATCGTCGTGCCGTTCTTGTTGAGATCGACAACTAGCGCGGCACCGGTCGGCGCGGTGTTGACCGCTGCCCGGACCGTCTCGACGACGTAGT
The DNA here is from genome assembly GCF_042657745.1 of Kribbella qitaiheensis. Lineage (GTDB taxonomy): Bacteria > Actinomycetota > Actinomycetes > Propionibacteriales > Kribbellaceae > Kribbella > Kribbella qitaiheensis. Next base: position 199,682 of record NZ_JBHSKE010000080.1, read on the forward strand.
CGCCCTCGAGGTAGATCCGCGACTTGCCGGTCGCGACCGCGACGGCACCCGTCACGGAAAACGTGTACGCCTCGATCGGTACGAGCAAGACCCCGTCAATGGTCAGACTGCCCTGAATCTGCATCAGCGATTCCCCCCAGCATCGTGGTGAACTCCCCGGCCGCCGTCACCCCACGACGACCCACATAGCGGACGAGCGTACGGGGTCTACCGGCCGCCCGGAAGTGGCCAGGTCCGAATATTCGGTGGAGGGTCGATCAGGGCGCTGGTAGCGTGTTCTGCCTGTCTTTGCGGGTGGTTTGCCCGCACTGCGTGAAGGATCGAATCGAACCGGATGGTTCTCCGGGGCGGGACCCTGTTGATCGCCGCCAGTCCGTCGTTCGTACACCTCTCAACCCAAGTCGAGGCTCCTTCCGATGGTTCAATCCGCACTCATCCCTGCCGGCTCCCCGGAACTCGAGGCCGAACGGGCCTTCCTGAGCGAGGCTCGCGCGGCCCTGACTCGTATGCACCAGGTCGTCGAGGAGCGGGATGTCCCGCTGATCGGCGGCGAGGACAATGACGAGCGCTTCACCAACGAGTCCAACATCCGCGCCAAGCGGCTTCGTGCGCAGGCACTGCTCGACCTGCCCGATGTGCCGCTCTTCTTCGGGCTGCTCGACTACGAGACCGGCACTATCGAGGGGCTGGACCGGGTTCACATCGGCCGTCGGCACGTTCACGACGGCAGCGGCGCCCCACTCGTGATCGACTGGCGGGCGCCGGTGTCGGTGCCGTTCTATCGAGCGACCCGCAGCGACCGGCAGCGGGTCCTGCTGCGGCGCCGCTACGGCTTCTCCGATGCGGCCGAGCTGACCGGTTTCGAGGACGAGCCGATGATCGGAACCGGCGAGTCCGGTCAGGCTGACGCGTTCCTGCGCGCCGAGATCGAACGCCCGCGCACCGGACCGATGCGCGACATCGTGGCCACGATCCAGCCCGAGCAGGACGACCTGGTCCGGGCGCCGCTGCATCCGAGTGTCTGCGTGCAGGGCGCGCCCGGTACGGGGAAGACGGCTGTCGGCCTGCACCGCGTGGCGTACCTGCTCTACACCGAACGGGAACGGTTGAGCCGTGGCGGTGTCGTGATCGTCGGGCCGAACCGCTCGTTCCTCTCCTACATCCGCAAGGTCCTGCCGGCGCTCGGTGAGGTCGACGTACGGCAGATCACCATCGAGGAGCTGATCAGCCAGCCCGCCACGGCGTCGGACGAGCCGGAGGTCGCGCGCGTCAAGGGTGACGCCCGGATGGCCCGCGTACTGCGACGCGCGCTGTGGTCGTATGTTGGCGCGCCGTCGGAAGGAATCCTTTACAGCAAGGGTTCCCAGCGTTTCCGGGTGCACGACTACGAGCTCGCCGAGATCGTGTCCGCGCTGCGCGAGTCGACCAGGTACGCCCCGGGACGAAACGCCCTCGCGCAGCGGATCGCCCACGCCGTACTGGTCCTGATGGAGCAGCGCGGCGACTCGCCGGACGACCGCGTGCAGAATGCCGTGGCCCGCTCGAAGCCCGTGAAGCAACTGCTCGACGCGGTGTGGCCCCGGGTCGTTCCAGAGCAGGTCCTGCACCGGCTGTTCTCCGATGCCGACTTCCTGGCGCAGTCGGCCGATGAGCTCACAGAGGACGAGCGCACCGCGCTCCTGTGGCGCAAGCCTTCGCGCTCCTGGAAGTCGGCGACGTGGTCGGGCGCCGACACCGTGTTGCTCGACGAGCTCGAGGACCTGATCGAACGCAGTCCCGGCTCACTCGGCCATCTCGTTCTGGACGAGGCGCAGGACTTGTCGGCCATGCAGTTGCGCGCTCTGGGCCGACGTTGTCGCACCGGCTCGGCAACGGTCCTCGGCGACCTCGCCCAGGCAACGACCCCGTGGGCCGCGGGCTCCTGGGACCGGGTCCTCGACCACCTCGAGAAGTCGGACGCCATCGTGGCCGAGCTCGACCGTGGTTTCCGCGTGCCGGCCCAGATCATCGACTTCGCGGCGAGGCTACTGCCACAGATCGCTCCGACTCTCGGCGTGCCGAGCGGTATCCGGACGCTCGCCGATGCGCTCTCGATCGTCTCGACCGATGAGCCCGCGTTCGCGGACGCTCTCGTCGCCGCCTGCAGGACCGCGCTCACCGGCGAAGGCTCGGTCGCACTCATCGCAGCCGACGAGCAGATCTCAGACCTGCACGACGCGCTGGCCGCCGCCGGTCTCCACCCGGCCCTCCTCGGCGCGTCCGAGGACGAGATGGACACGGAACGACTGGTCTGCGTCCCGGCATCTCTCGCGAAAGGCCTGGAATTCGACGCGGTGATAGTGGCCGAACCAGCCCAGATCGTGGCAGCCGAACCCCGCGGCCTCCACCGCCTCTACGTAGTCCTGACCCGCGCCGTCACTCGTCTCCAGATCATCCATGCAACACCGCTACCCACCGCCCTGACCGAGTCCCCAGCCGGCGTCAGCTGAGGGAAGCCACGGCAGCGATGAGCCTGGCCCAGAAGGCCGCCTTGTCAAGTTCCACCGCGACCTGGGCATTGGCGGGCCGGCCGGTATAGCTGTGCAGGTCGACAGCTGTCGCTCCCGCGGTCCACTGACCGGCCGTCTCGACGACCACGTTCGCCTCGACGCATTGGACGATCGCCGGATCGATGACCCTGGCGACGGCGACCGGGTCGTGCAGGGGTGGTGACTCGAAGCCCCAGAGCTGCCGGTAGGTCGAGGCGAAGAAGGTCATCCACTCGACGCAGATCTCCGCCAACGGCGTGCCGATGCGCGCGAACGCCGCCAGTACGTCGTCGGTCACCAGCGCCTGGTGGGTGACGTTCAGCCCGCACATGGTGAACGGCAAGCCGGACCGCAGTACCTGATCTGCGGCCTCCGGATCGACGAAGGCGTTGGCCTCGGCGTACGGCGTCACGTTGCCGCGCTCGGTCGACCCACCCATCCAGACGATCTGGTGGATCCGCCCGGACAGGTCCGGCCGGTCGGAGATCAACCTGGCAACGTTCGTCAGGGCACCGGTCGCCACGATCGTGACCGGCCCGTCGTGCTCGCCGAGTACCTCGATGAGCAGCTCAGTGGCCGTCAGCGGGGACTCCGGCACCGTCGGTTCGCCCTCGAAGCGGGGGCCGTCCAGACCCGTCACGCCGTGCACGTCGTTGGCAATGCGCAGCGGCCGGACCAGGGGACGGGCGGCGCCGCGGGCCACCGGAACGTCCACCGCTCCCGCGAGCGACAGCACCCGCCTGGCATTGACCGTGCACTTCTCGACGGTCTGGTTGCCAGCGACCGTCGTCACGGCCAGCAGGTCGACGGCCGGATCGGCGACCGCGAGCAGCAACGCCATCGCGTCATCGTGCCCAGGGTCGCAGTCGAGAATCAGCGGTATCGCCATGCAGCAGTTTGTACCAGCAGCAAGACGCCCGGTGACCCATCACATGGTCACCGGGCGTCTGTGCGGGTGGTGTCAGCTCAGCTCAGGGAAGCCAGGGCGTCGTTCCAGGTCTTCGACGGGCGCATCACGGCCGCCGCCTTGGCCGGGTCGGGCTGGTAGTAGCCGCCGAGGTCGACCGGGCTGCCCTGGACGGCAAGCAGCTCCTCGACGATGGCCTGCTCGTTGCCGGCGAGGGTCTCGGCCAGCGGGGTGAAGACCTTGGCCAGCTCGGCGTCGTCGGTCTGGTTGGCCAGCTCCTGCGCCCAGTACAGGGACAGGTAGAAGTGGCTGCCGCGGTTGTCGATGCCGCCGACGCGGCGGGTGGGGGACTTGTCCTCGTTGAGGAACGTCGCGGTGGCGCGGTCCAAGGTGTCCGCGAGCACCTGGGCACGGGCGTTGCCGGTGGTCTGGGCAAGGTGCTCGAAGCTCGCGGCCAGGGCGAAGAACTCGCCCAGGCTGTCCCAGCGCAGGTAGTTCTCCTTCACCAACTGCTGGACGTGCTTCGGCGCGGAGCCGCCCGCGCCGGTCTCGAACAGACCGCCGCCGGCCATCAGCGGGACGACCGACAGCATCTTCGCGCTGGTGCCCAGCTCGAGGATCGGGAACAGGTCGGTCAGGTAGTCGCGCAGGACGTTGCCGGTGACCGAGATGGTGTTCTCCCCCCGGCGGATCCGCTCCAGCGAGAACTTGATCGCGTCCACCGGCGCCAGGATCTTCAGCTCCAGACCGTCGGTGTCGTACTCGGTCAGGTACTCCTCGACCTTCGCGATCAGCTTGGCGTCGTGGGCGCGGGTCTCGTCCAGCCAGAACACCGCCGGGTCTCCGGTGGCCCGGGCCCGGGTGACGGCCAGCTTGACCCAGTCCCGGATCGGAGCGTCCTTGGTCTGGCAGGCGCGGAAGATGTCGCCCGCCGCGACCTCCTGCTCCAGTACTACCTTGCCGTCCGCATCGACCAGCCGGACTGTGCCGGCTGCTGCCAGCTCGAAGGTCTTGTCGTGGCTGCCGTACTCCTCGGCCTTCTGCGCCATCAGGCCGACGTTCGGGACCGAGCCCATCGTCGCGGGGTCGAACGCGCCGTTGGCCCGGCAGTCATCGAGGACGACCTGGTAGATCCCGGCGTAGCTGCTGTCCGGCAGTACTGCGAGGGTGTCGTGCTCCTCGCCGTCCGGACCCCACATGTGCCCGGAGGTACGGATCATCGCCGGCATCGAGGCGTCGACGATAACGTCGGACGGCACGTGCAGGTTGGTGACGCCTTTGTCGGAGTCCACCATCGCCAGCGTCGGGCCGTCGGCCAGCTCCGCGTCGAACGACGCCTTGATCGCGTCGCCGTCCGGCAGCGCGGCCAGCCCGTGGTAGATCCCGCCGAGTCCGTTGTTCGGGGACAGCCCGGCCGCGGCCAGCGTCTCGCCGTACTGCGCGAAGGTCTTCGGGAAGAAGGCGCGGACCACGTGCCCGAACACGATCGGGTCGGACACCTTCATCATGGTGGCCTTCAGGTGCACCGAGAACAGCACGTCGTCGGCCTTCGCCCGGGCGATCTGGGCGGTGAGGAACTCGCGCAGCGCGGCGACGTGCATGACCGAGGTGTCGACGACCTCGGCGGCCAGCACCGGCACCGACTCACGCAGTACGGTCGTCTCGCCGTCCGCGCCGACGAACTCGATCAGGAGCGAGCCGTCGGCCTCGATCACGGCGGACTTCTCGGTGGAGCGGAAGTCGTTCTCGCCCATGGTGGCGACGTTCGTCTTCGACTCCGGCGTCCAGGCGCCCATCCGGTGCGGGTGGGTCTTGGCGTAGTTCTTCACCGAGGCGGGCGCGCGGCGGTCGGAGTTACCCTCGCGCAGGACCGGGTTCACGGCCGAGCCCTTGATCTTGTCGTAGCGGGCCTGGATCTCGCGCTCGGCGTCGGTCTTCGGCTCGTCCGGGTACTCCGGCAGCGCGTAGCCCTGGCTCTGCAGCTCCGCGATCGCGGCCTTGAGTTGGGGGAGGGAGGCGGAGACGTTCGGCAGCTTGATGATGTTCGCGCCCGGCGTCTTGGCCAGGTCGCCGAGCTCGGCCAGCGCGTCCGGGGTCCGCTGGGCCTCGGTCAGGTGGTCGCCGAAGACGGCGATGATCCGCCCGGCCAGCGAGATGTCCCGGGTCTCCACGCCCACCCCGGCCTGCGCGGCGTACGCCTGGATCACCGGCAGGAACGAGTAGGTGGCCAGGGCCGGGGCCTCGTCCGTGTGCGTGTAGATGATGGTTGACTCAGTCACCGCGTACTCCGCTTCCTCTACTCCGTCGATGTCGCTCCCGGTCACCCCGTGGAGGCATCCCCACCCTAATGGGCGGACCGCCCGCGGCAGCGGGGGAGTGGCGATGGTCACCGCCTTACCGGAGGTTGACGCCCCGGCCGGCCCGAGCCTCGCTTGCGCGAGGTTCGTGTCTACTCACCCTGGTACGGCGAGCTCGGGACCCAGAAACCGCTGGAGCTGATCAGCTCGACAGCGTTCGAGAGCGGCGTGGTCGCGATGTACTGCAAGCCCACCTGACCTCAGGCGCGGTCAGGCGGCCAGTTGCAGCGACGGCGATACTTCGAGGCCATCGTGGTGGCCGCTGACGCGGGGGAGCCGGTGCGTGGTCTGAACAGTGGCGGACAGCTTAGCCAGTTGGTGGCAGCCTGCTGTGATCGCGTCCTGCAGGGTCGGCCATTGGTCGACGCACCAGTACGGGTCGTCGGGCTGGCGGTCGTGGTCGTCGTCGATGTCGGCGCACCAGCCGCCGGTGAAAGCGTGGTGGATGTGCAGTCTGAGGTTCATGGCCGTAGGTCTGTCGGGTTGAGCGGGTGGGCTGGGGATCAGAAGGGGAGCGGTCGGCCCGACGGAGTGCGCAGGTCGAGCGGCTGCGTGCTCTTGCGGGTCAGTGGTCGTTGTGGTCTTCGGCGGATCTTGATCTGGATCTGTCGCATCGTCCTGCTCCTGTCTGGGGGAGTGGTGCGACGGACCGCCGTACCGCTCGATTACTTGGTATGAACAACATCGCAGCCTGAAAGTTCAAGCGCATGCGGGGAATTACCTATATCGGTACCTACGCACCCCTGACCTAATCCATAGGGAGCCTCACCCGCCCCCTGACCCCATCCTCAGGGTGAGTCACCTCTGAGCCGATCAGAGCCAGCCGGCAAGGCGGATCTGCGCGGGGTCTTCCTCGGGGTGTTCGCGTGCGCCGTATAGCCCGCTGACACCGGCCCACAGCACCGTCCGCCCCGGATAGTCCGGGTACCTCGTGATGCTGGCGTTGAAGAAGTCGACTGCGGTCTTCTCGGTCCGCAGGAACTCGTCGGCGTCATCGAGGTACTGCCGGGTCGCCGCGATGGTCCGGTCGGCGTCGTCGTCGAGATGCTTGTTCTGGTGTCCGGCGACGATGTGCCGGGGTTCCAGCGCCTCGACCTTGTCGATCGCCTCTCGCCATGGTCCGAAGACCTCGACGACGTTGCTATCGCCGAGGTACTGGTGGGCGCCGTTGTAGATGACATCCCCGGCGACGACCAGCTCGAGATCCGGCACATGCAGGACGCTGGTGTCGTCGGAGTCGGAGTGGCCGACCTCGATGATCACGAGTTCGTGTCCTTCGAGCGTGAAGCGGTTGTCCGGCACCGTCACGGCCGTCACCGGCGATGGCGGGACGGTCGAGTACAGCTTGTCCCAGAAATACGGCCGCGAAGCGACGCTGGCGTGCATCTGGGCGATGGTTCCCGCACTGGCGACAACACGGGCGCCGAATCGCTCGGCCAGCAATCCGGCCGCGAACCAGTGATCGCCGTGGCCGTGGGTGATGAAGATCTCGGTGAGGTTCCGGCCCTTTCCGGCGACCCAGTCTCCGACTGCTTGCGCGTGTTCGGTCGTCAACCCGGGATCGACGAGTACTGCGTCCTGGCTCCCGTAGATCAGGGTGCTCGCGATGGGAGAGAACTTCTTCGGCTCCCCGTTCGGAAGCAATCCGCTGTCCTGTGCGATCGGCTCGTGGACGAACACGTCGTACGCGAGGTTCGTGCTGCTCATGGGTATCTCCAGAAGTTTGTCGGTACTCCCGAAGGTCCCGCGTTCCGGCATCCGTCGCACCAGTCACCGGCACTGGTCACTTCCCTGGCCTACCGGCCTCCGCGGGCGCCCAGGGTGAGGTGGGTGCGGGGGGAGCCGCGAATTGCAGAGCCATGCAAAGTTAGTCAAATGTTGGACAGGCCTTGTGTGGGTGCCGGTGGCGGATCATCTTGGAAGGCATGGACAGGTCAGATGAGGACCGTGCGATCAACGAAATCATCGATCGGTTGGCCAAGCAGTTCCCGCGGGTGCCGGCGGACGAGGTGGCGCAGGTCGTGAGTGAGTCTCGCCCCGAGTTCGAGGATGCTCCGATCCGGGACTTCGTGCCGTTGTTCGTCGGGCGGGAGGCCAAGGCCCGATTGCGAGAGCTGGCCTAGTCACCATTCGTCCACGGCGCGGTTGACCTGCCTGCCTGCCAGTCGGCGGTCTGGCGGCTGCGCCGCTCGTCAACGCCAAGCATCGCCGGGTGTTCGGACGTAGCGCCTCCAGGTGTATCGCCAAGGGATGACGGCGAGGATGACGACCACGAAGGAACAGTTGAACAGCACCTCGCGCGCTGCGGCGTTCAGGTCGTCGGAGACCAGGTTCGGAATGGCGACCGCGGTGATCCAGATGACCTTCCAGGTCACCTCCAACAGCAGGATCGGTAGCATCCGGACTGGGTATCTGAGCCCGAGGAACGCCAGCAACGACATGGCCGTGAGCAGGCAGGCGACGACCCCCTCCATCACCGGGAGGGATCGGGCGTCCTGGACGAGCACCGGCCACTTGACGATCGCGATCCCCACCCCCATGAACGCGTAGCCGAAACGCAGGACGTTCAGACGCCGCGTACGCAGCTCTTGATCGATACCGATCGCGTCGGCGATCCGGGCAACAGCCATGGCGAGCTCCTCTTCCTTATGGTTTGTCGATGTGACGTACTGCGGGTCGGTGGCGGCTCAGCTGGTCGCGGTCCGGGTCAGGAGGCGTCGGCGGAGCCGGTGCAGCTGCGGCATCAGCCCGTAGATGACGATCGGCACAGCGATGGTCGCGAGCACGAACGTGCGCACGACCGGTGCCAGCGTGCCGAGCCAGTCACCGAGGGCAAGGTTGAGGACTGTGAGGGTCGGGAAGACGGCCAGCCAGATCATCAGGGCCAGCTGGTGCTTGGTCGGCGGTCCAGGAACCCCAGGCGGCGAAATCGGGGCGGCGAGGTTCGGGTTTGGCGTTGGGGTGGTCACGGGGACTCCTTCGGGTGGGCGTGCGCGTCGCTGTCGCGCGACGGGTTGCCCTAAGGCTGGGCGCGCGGGCGCCGTTCACCTACGAAGGTTGCTGTTTGTGGGAAATGGGCGTCAGATGAGCTCGTGGAGGACGCCTCAGCGGCGGAGATCGCCGCAGTGCTCGGCCGGGTCGGTGGCCGGCTCAAGCGACTCCGCACCCAGCGCCGGATGACCCTCGCCGATGTTGCGAACGCGACCGGTATCTCGAAGAGCACGCTGTCGCGGCTCGAGAACGGAGAGCGGCGGCCCACCCTGGAACTGCTCCTTGTGTTGTCGCACGCCTATCGGGTGCCGCTGGACGACCTCGTCGCGGCGCCGGAAGAGGGCGATCCGCGGATCAGGCTCAAGCCTGGTCGGGTCAAGGGCAGGACGGTGATCCCGCTGACCCGGCAGCCCGATGGCACGCAGGCGTGGAAGATCGTCATTCCGACCAGCAAGGTCACGCCCGAGCCACGGGCGCACGACGGGTACGAATGGCTCTACGTCCTGTCCGGCCACATGCGTCTCGTGCTCGGGGATCAGGACTGGGTGCTCGGGCCCGGCGAGGTCGCCGAGTTCGACACTCTGGTGCCGCACTGGTTCGGCAGCACCGGCGATGAGCCCGCGGAGATCCTCAGCATCTTCGGCCGACCCGGCGAACGAATGAACGTCCGAACGACCAAGGATCAGGCGAAGGCGGAGTGACCGGCGATGGATTTGCCGACGGTCACCACTGACCATGGCCTTGCCCTAGAGACCTACACCTCGTACCGCTAGCGACGCGGGCGGCGGCCGCCCGCGTCGCTAGCGGTTACTTGGTCAGTACGCCACGGTCAGGTCGTCGCGCACCGTCGTGACTCCCGGCGCCGACCAGGCGGCGTCGATCGCCTCGTCGCGCTCGGCCCACGATCTCACGGTCCCCTTGACGGTGACGACGCCGTTGTCGGCCGAGACGTGCAGGCCCTCGGCGTCGAGGGCGGCGTTGCGCTTGAACGCCTTGTCGATCGACTCCTGCAGGTCCCCGGCGCTCGGCTTCGGCTTCTCGATCTCGATCTCGTCGAACACGTCGAGGGCGCCGACGATGTTCGAGGCAACGAACTCCGCTTCGTCGCGCTGGTACTGCCAGTCCACCGTGCCGGTGAGCGTCACCACGCCGTCCCGCACCTTGGCGTCGACCGTGCTCGGTACCAGGCTGTCGAGCATCAGCGCCTGCAGGACGTCGCCGCGGATGTCGGCGTCGACGCGCCCCTGGTCGCCCATCAGTCGCACCTTTAGCTGGTTGTCGACGTCCAGCACGCCGACGACGCGCCGCGCCGCCTTCTTCGCCTCCCACTTCTCGCGCAGGCTGCCCACGGTGCCGCGCAGCGTGATCTCGCCGGCCTTCGCGGATACGGCGATCGCCACGTTGTCGACCTTCGGGTCCCAGAACAGTTCGTCGCTGACGTCGTCCACCAGATCGCTGTCCCAGCTCATCTCAGTTCCTTTCGTCGGTGTCACCTGTGCCTTCGATCCTCGGTCGGCCGAACCCCAGCGACATCGGAGCCGCCGCTGACCGGTTGCGGAAATCACGAAGGAACCTGTGGCGCGTCCTCGTCGGGTGCGAGAGCATCCAGGGCGGCGCGCAGGGCCGTGCGCGAGGCGACACCGAACTTTGGGTACAGCCGGTGAAGATGGGAGGCCACCGTGCGGTGGGACAGGAACAGCCGTTCGGCGATCTGTTTGTTGGTCAGCCCGGTCGCGGCCAGATCGGCGACCTGCCGTTCCTGCGCCGTCAGGTGCGCTGCTGGGATGTCGGGCTGTACGGCGTACGCGACGCCGGCCGCCCGGAGTTCCGCGGACCCGCTGTGCGAAGCCCTCGGCGCCGATCCGGGCCTCTACCAGGATCCGAGCCGTGCGAGCGCCAGTCGATGTATGCGCCCACAGCGTTTGGCGGAGTCGGCAGTGGCGGGGGAACAGCCGGCCCGACCACCAGCAGCCGGTGTCGTCCGCGAGGGCCCGTCTACTGCGAGTTACAGCACGAAAAGCCGAGACCTGAGCATCATCCGCAGGCCACGCCCGGCTGCGCGCTCGTACGGTCGTACGCAGTCCAGGAACGAACACAACCCCAACGATTGCGAAGGGCCTCTACCGTGAAGAAGCTCTCGGAGCAGCTCAGCGACCTATCCGACCGCGCGAAGAAGACCGAGGATGTCGTCGACGCTGCGAAGACGAAGAACCGAGAACGGTTGCAGGCGCAGAAGGCGCAGCTGCAGACTGCCGTCAGCACCGAGCAGACCCGGATCGACGAGCGGGCGACCAAGGCGCAGGCCGACGCCCACTCGAAGTGGCACGACCTCCGAACTGCCATGGACAGCCACTTCGCCGAACTTCGCACCAAGGGCGAGGAGCACAAGGCCGAACGCGACCTCAAGCGCGCCGAGCAGCGCGCCGATGACGCCGAGCTGGATGCGGCCGACGCGATTGATTTCGCGATCTACGCCCTTGACTACGCGGAGTACGCCATCGTCGACGCCACCATCGCCCGTGCCGACGCCGACGACCTGACGCCGACGAGCTGACCGGAAGGCCGCCTAGCTGCGCAAACATCTGATCCGGGAGTCGAGCAGCGGCCAAGTCCCATCCATAACCGACGGTGATCACCACGAGCGGCCGACACCATGCCGATCTGGGCGTACCGCTGGCCAAGGCGATCGACGCCTACCGGGCCGGCGGCAGGTTCATCTGGGAGGCCCTGGTCGCCGAGGCGCACGCGACCCGCTCGCTCAGCAGCGAGGCGCTGGTTCGCGCCGCGTCCAGGATCTGGCTGATCCTCGACGACTTCACGGACGCGATGGCAGACGCTTACCGCGACGCGGTGGCCGAGCGGATCGTCGCCCAGGAGCACGAACGCTCCGCCCTGGTCGCGGCGCTGCTGGAAGGGCGGATCACCGAGAACGAGACCCTCTGGGAGGCCGCCGAGATGCTGAGGATCTCGGCGGCCGGGGACCGTTCGTCGTGGTCGCCGCGGAGGTGCCGGAGGCCGGCCGGCAGGCGTTCCCCGAGATGGAAGCGCGGCTGCGGTCGGTCGACCTGTCGTCAGCCTGGCGACTGATGGCGGACCTGCAGGTCGGCATCATCGTGGTGCCCGAGAGCGGCCGGCTGGACCGACTCGTCGCCGTGCTGACCAAGCACGCCGAGCACCGGGTCGGCGTCAGCCCGGTGTACTCGACGCTCGACGGGACCCGGGAGGCGCTGCGGTTCGCGAAGTTCGCGATCCTCGGTACGGCGGCCGGCGCCAAGGTCACGCTCTTCGACAGCTCGCCGCTCGCAGTGACCGCGGCCAGTACGCCCGAGGTGATGGCCCGGATCGTCAGCTCGACCCTGGGCCCGCTGGACGCGGCCGCCGATCGCGAGGTTCTGCTGGACACTCTTGAGGCTTGGCGCGACAGCGGCGGATCGACCGAGCGGGCAGCCAAGCAGCTCTTCGTCCACCCCAACACGGTTCGCCAACGAATGCGTCGGACCGCGGAGCTGACCGGCTGCCAGCTGAGCGCACCTCGCGATGTCGCCAAACTCTGTCTGGCCCTCGAGGCCGTACGACAGCAGCCACACTGAACCTGGCTGCGCGCAAAAAGCCGAGAGTGGTGCATCGCGCGCAGACCACGGTGGCCGGTGCTCTCCTACCGTTTCGGCAAGGCATGACCCGCATGCCGACCCGAGAAGGAGCGCACGATGAAGGCCATGCTCGAACACCTGCGCAAGCTGTCCGGTTGGATCTTGGCGGTCGAGACCACCAAGAAGAGCCTCGCCCGACCTCTGGTCCGCAAGGGCATCCCCGCTGTCCTGATCGGTTCCGTGGCAGTCGCCGGACTGCGCCGTCGCCGGGCCCGGCGCAAGTGACTGTCTCAGCGCAATTGGGTCATCGTTGCGTCGGATTGCCGATGTCTGGGCCGTACCCGGCCTCCTAGCGTCGTTTAGGTCGAGCGCATGACGCTCGCGACGATCGACAGGAGGTTCCCATGGTACAACCGTTGCCATTCCACCGGAACAGCTCGCTGCCCGAGTTGTTCGACACCGCGACGATGCCGCCGGACGACCGCCTCCGGCTGCTGCGGATCGCGATGGGCAGCGCCGCGGTGCCGGTCGAGATCCAGCATCACGTCGGTCCGGACGACGTGTCCGCGCGCGGTGCCGGTCGCCGGCTGGGCCGGTTGTCGATCCTCACGGTCACGACGACGCCGTTGACTCTGCGGCGCACGGTACGACTGGCCCGGGCCGATCCGGAGCCGAGCATCGTAGTCGAGCAGCAGTTGGCCGGCCGGCGATCTGTCGCCCAGTACAACCGGCGGACAGTGCTGTCGCCGGGCGATCTCGTCCTGCTCGACGCTCGCCGGCCGTACCTGTCGGCCAGCCTGGCTGGAAGCCACCAGCATTCCGTCCGGATCCCCAGGCTGGATCTGGCTCTGACCGACCAGGCGCTCGCCCGCGTCGCCGGGTTGCGGCTCGGCCCACGGAATCCGGTCGCGAACTTCGCGGCGGCGTACCTGACCCGGCTGGTCGGCGATCAGCGGCTGGCCGCCGAGGCGGACCTGGACGTGTTCGAGGCGTCGACGATCGAGCTGATCCGGGCTGTCGTGGCCACCCAGCTCGGCGACGGCGTACTCGCCAGGGAACCGATGGAGAACACGCTCGCGCTGCGGATCCTGGAGTTCGCCCGGCAGCATCTCACCGATCCCGACCTGACCGCGGCGAAGATCGCCAGCGCCCACAACATCTCGGTCCGGCACCTCTATACGACGCTGTCCCGGTCCGGCGTCGGACTGGGTGAATGGATCCGGGTACGCCGGCTGGAGGGGTGCCGGCGCGAGCTCGCCAGGAGCGCGGCGACCGGCCGGACGATCTCCTCGATCGCGCGTGCCTGGGGCTTCGGCGACGCGACCCACTTCAGTCGCACCTTCCGCGAGGCCTTCGGCCTGTCACCCCGTGATTGGCGCGCGCTGCACCAGGACAAGCGCCGTGCATACCTGACCGACGACTACGCACAGATAGCGAACCCGACCTACGAGGCCCGCCAGTGCGTCGCCTCGTAACCCATCACCTCGTAACCCATCACCTCGAACCCCTCTACCAAGGAGGCTGTTGATGTTCTCGTCTGTTTCGTCGTCACTTTTGTGGCGTGGACTGCTGGCCGTCGTGATCGGCGTGGTGTCGGTCGCCTGGCCGAATGTCACCGTCGGCGCGATCGTGATTCTGTTCGCTGTCTACGCCTTCGTCGCCGGCGCCACGGATGCCGCCCGCGCGTTCGCGGGCCGCAGTGCCGGCCCGGTGATCGGCTACCTCTTGCTCGCCGTGCTCGATGTCGTCGCCGGCATCGCCGCGCTGGCGTGGCCCGGCATCACCGCGCTCGTACTGACGATCTGGATCGCCGTGTGGGCGTTCGTCTCCGGCGTCATCGAGGTCGCGATGGCCTTCCGGCAGGACGAGTACGCCGGGGAGCGGGCGATGTGGGCCCTCACCGGTCTCGTCTCGATCGCACTCGGCATCGTGCTGGCGATCCGGCCCGACCTCGGCGCTGTCAGCCTGGCCACGGTGTTCGGTCTGTTCAGCATCGTCTACGGCATTTCCACGCTGGTGCTGTCTGCGCAGCTGCGGAAGTCCGGATCGGCCGCACAACCGCTGGCCGACCCCGCCGGCTGACACACAACCAGACGCTACGCGGTCGGCCCAGAGGCCTTGTTCTACGGGCTTTCCGCAGCCGATCAGCGGCAACCCCGATGTGGCGGAGCGGTCCGGCACAGAGGATCGAAGTGTCCGATGAACCGATGCGAAGGAGGACACAAATGTCCTGGGACGACGATGTAATGGCCAACGTCAATGACGAGCTCTTCTGGGATCCGAAGGTGGACAGCGCCGCGATCGCCGTGTCCGCGGACGATGGCACGGTGACGCTTCGCGGCACTGTCGGCAGTCTGCGCGAGAAGCGAGAAGCGCGGAAGGCGGCACAGCGGGTCTTCGGCGTGAACTCGGTCGACAACCAGTTGAAGGTGCGGCTGCTGGGCGGCCAAGGGCGGTCCGACTCCGAACTGCGCGGCTTCGTCCTGCAGGCGCTGATGCTGGACAGCCTCGTACCGGCGACGGTCGACGCCAAGGTGAGCGACGGTTTCGTCACGCTGACAGGAACGGTGAGCTGGCAGTACCAGCGCGACGAGGCGGACCTGGTCGCCTCGAGCATCGCCGGCTTGCTCGACGTCTTCAACGAGATCGAGATCACGCCGCCGGCGCCGAGCGCCGCGGACACGCAGGAGTCGATCAAGAAGGCGTTCAAGCGCAATGCCGCCCTGGATGCGGACGAGCTGCAGATCTCGACCCGCGACGGCGCCGTGACCGTCAAGGGAGCGGTCCGATCGTGGGCCGAGCACGACGAGGCGATCGCCGCCGCGTGGGCGGCACCGGGGGTCACGTCTGTCAGTGACGAGCTGACGATCAAGTACTGACCAGCGAACCAGGCACGGGCGACGCCAAGACGTCGCCCGTGCCTGGGCGACCGGCAGCCACGCGCCGACTGCGGCCGTGGCTCTTCAGCCGTTTCTCGACCGGGTGGTATCTATGACCTCGATCTCGGGCCGGCCTGTTCCGCGTCGCTCCGGGCGCGGGCCGGCGTTCAACCAGCGGCTGCGGGCCCAGCCCGTCGCCACACTCGTGTCTCTCGCCGGTCTGACCGGACGATCGGTCTACGACCGGAGGGGCAACCGCGTCGGGCGGGTGCACGACCTGGTCGTTGCCTTGGGCAATGGCGGTGAGCACCCGCCGCTGCACGGAATCCTCGTCCGAACGCGCCGCAGGATCGTCTTCATCCCCTACACCGCAATGGCGGGCATCTCTCGGTGGGAGGTATATCTCACCACCTCTGGTCTCCAGCCGCACCCGCTCCCGGACCAGAACGGTCTGGTCGCGCTGGCCGTCGACCTTCTCGATCGCCGGATCCTCGACGGCGATGGACGGCTCGTGCGGGTGTCCGATCTCGTCCTGGCCTGCATGGTCGACGAGATCGTCCTGGTCGGCGCCGACGTCAGCTTCGGCACACTGCTCCGCCGCGCCGGCACTGGCTGGATGAGGCGGAGGGTCGCCGCCCGACGGGTCTATGACTGGGCTGCCGTAGACACGACCTCGCCAGCCCAGTCCGCCCATCGCACCCGGTTCCTGATGCAAGAGGTCGGGACTCGGCACGGGCCGCAGGGGACAGTGCACGGAGAACACAGCCGTACGTCGGGGCCGTGGCTAGCGTGGCAATCATCAGCACCCCAACGGCCGGAGCGTCCGGCCGAGGCCCCGATCCTTAGGAGAAGACATGACTGACGAGGCACTGGCCCTGAGCGTCCAGGACGAGCTGTTCTGGGACCCGAAGGTGGACAGCGAGGAGATCGCGGTGTCGGCGGACGACGGAACGATCTCGCTGCGCGGTACCGTCGGCAGCTTCCGGCAGAAGCGGGACGCCAGGAAGGCCGCGGAACGTGTCCACGGTGTCGTGTACGTCGAGAACGAGCTGACGGTACGGATTCTCACCAAGAGCCGGCGCTACGATGCTGACCTGCGCGGCGATGTGCTGCGGGCGTTGCTGCTCGACTCCCTGATCCCGACCACGGTCGATGCCAAGGTCAGCGACGGGTACGTCACCTTGTCGGGTACGGTCGACTGGCAGTACCAGCGTGACGAGGCGACGTTTGTCGCCGGCAACATTCTCGGCGTGACCGGCGTGGACAACGAGATCCTGGTCGGCGGCGACGGCTCCACGGTCGGCGAGGTCGCGGACGACATCCAGAAGGCGTTCAAGCGTGACGCGAAGATCGATG
Source organism: Kribbella qitaiheensis (assembly GCF_042657745.1). Classification (GTDB taxonomy): domain Bacteria; phylum Actinomycetota; class Actinomycetes; order Propionibacteriales; family Kribbellaceae; genus Kribbella; species Kribbella qitaiheensis. Next base: position 216,290 of record NZ_JBHSKE010000080.1, read on the forward strand.
CCGACAGTCTCACGGTGGCAGCCTCGGACGGAAAGGTGACCCTCAACGGCAGTGTGCGGTCCTGGTCCGAGCACGACGCGGCCCTCGCGGCTGCCTGGGCGGCGCCGGGGGTCACCACCGTCAACGACCGGCTGACCGTCTCGTACTGATGGAACTGATCACGTCAGTCGATCGGCATCGCCGTATGCCGAGTCTTCCATCGGGAAAGTCCACTACCGTGCGGCGACCGTGCGCCACCTCCGAGCGTCTCGCGGAGCACGCTGCCCGGCTTGCTCGGAAGAACGAAGCACTCGAGGATCATGCGGCACTGCTTGCGCACGAGGTCAAGTCGTCACTCCTCAGCGCCCTCCACAGTGATGACCTGCGCCTGGGTGTGACCCGTGCGGTCGAGCTGGTCGACACCATCCTGGACGCGGTGCACGCCGAATCCGATCCCGGCCACGGGTCCGCACTGACGGCGGACTGCCTACGGCAGGCGGTTGCCGACAGCAAGCTCCGGATCGAAGTCATCACGGGACCGGTCGACGACCTGCCGATTCCAGCAGGCGTTCTCCGGCTCCTGCTCAGGAATCTCGTCGCCAACGCGACAGCAGCCGGTGCACGCCGGATTCATGTCTGGTCCCGGGTGCAGAGCGATCGCAGCGTCCTCGTCGTCGAGGACGACGGGGTCGGGCCGGCCTCGAGCCAGGGCTACGCGACGGGCACTCGACTCGGTCTCACCCTGTGCCGCCGGCTGGTCGCCCGGTTCGACGGCATCATCGAGCTCGAACCCCGAACCGTCGGAGGAGCCCGCGCCATGGTCATCGTCGGACGCCGCGGATGATCCGCCTCCTGCTCGTCGATGATCATGGCCTGTTCCGTTCGTCGCTGCGGACCCGACTCGATCGCGAGCCGGACCTGACAACCGTCGGCGAGGCGGGAACTGTCCCGCAGGCCGTCCGAACGGCACGCGCGGTCCAACCCGATGTCGTCCTGCTGGACCTGGTGCTGCCGCGGCGGGGCGGGACCGACGCCATTCCGGATCTCCTCAAGGAGGCTCGGTCGACGAGAATCCTCGTCGTCTCGTCACTGACCCAGCCGACGTCAGTACGGCGGGCGCTGGCTGCGGGTGCGCACGGATATGTGCCCAAACGAGCGTCCGACACCGAGTTGATCGAGGCGATCCACCGCGTCGCGGCCGGTGCGCGGTACGTCGATCCCGATCTCGGCGCCCACCTGGTGGTCGACGACGGCGTACCGGCACTCGAGCCGATCTCCGAGCGTGAGCGTGATGTTCTGGCACTGCTTGCCCTCGGTTACACGAATCAGGAGATCAGCGGGAAGCTCTACATCTCGGTACGCACGGTGGACACCCACCGGGCCCACATCATGCGAAAACTCGACCTGGCGACCAGAGCCGAACTCGTCCTGTTCGCACTCGCCCACGGCCTGATCGGAGCGAGCTGAGTGTGAAGCGATGAGCTTCAGCCTTGCGCCAGCAACGTCCGCACAGCGGGCGTACCGGCCCGAGGGCTGGTCACGCGCGGCCGGCTGACAGCAGGCGCAGGTCGCGTCCGCGTTGCACGGCCGAGGATCGGTCGGTGGCGCCGAGCTTGGCGTAGATGCGACGGATGTGGGTGTTGACCGTGTTCAGCGAGACCGACAGTTCGCCGGCAATCTCGGGCCTGGTGAGGTTGGTCGGCAGGTAGCGGAGCACGCGGAGCTCGGTCGGGCTGAGGTTCTCAACCGGCGCAGGGGCTGTGGGGCTCTCGCCGCGAACGGCGTCGAGGATGTCGGTGATGAGTGCGGCGTGCGACGTGCCGTGCGGTGGCAGGGCGGTCAGCAGCTGCCAGGCGCCGGTCATCGCGAAGGGCAGGATCAGCCGGTCCGGTTCGGCCAGGTGCAGCGCGCGCTCCATGGCTGCTCGTGCCGCACGCTCGTCGCCGAGATCCCGGCAGGCGAGCGCCTCCAGCAGGTGAGCCTCGATCAGGGTGGCGTACGGGTTGACCGGGGCCAGGCCGTCGAGCACGGGCCGGAGTTCGCGGCGGGCGGCGGCCGGATCGTGCTCGGCGAGGCGGATCACCGCAGCCGCGTTGCGGATCTCGCCGGTGGCGGCCAGCTGGTCGTCGACGGTGGCGAGGGTGGCTCGCGCTTGGTCGATCTTCCCGAGACGGGCCTGGGTGGCGATCGTCCAGCCGACGACCCGGGACGTCAAGGCGTGCCTCCCGGTGATGCGGGCGCGGACCTGCTCGGCGGCGATGAGTTCGGCCAGCGCCTCGCGATGGCGGCCGCGCCCGGCCCAGAGGATTGCGGCGATCAGGTGGATGAGGAGGCGAAGGCCTGGCTCTCCGCCGGCCTCGGTGGCGTGCTTGGCGCGCTCCAGCCATTTCTCGCCGCTGTCGAACTGGCCAGCCGAGACGAGGATCCCGGCGAGCGTCGCCTGCGCGGGCGCGATCACCGGTTCGGCGTCCCAGCCGTGCCGCGCCGCCTGCGCTATGGCGTTCTCGCAATGCTGCCGGGCCAGGGCGTAGGACTGGCCGGTGGCGGCGAACCCGAGGTGCGCGAGGCACGCCACCTCGAGGTACGGCCGACCGATGTCGCGGGCTAGGGCCGCGCCCTCCAGCAGACTCTTCTCGCTCTCCGCCAGCCGCAGCGACCACGCTTCGGTGACGCCGAGGTTCAGCAGCGCGATGGCCCGCAGGTCGTTGCCCAGAACCACATCTGCGGTGGACTGCCCGGCGGTCGGGGCGGGCAGCGCGTCCACCTGCTCGAACACGCTGACGAAGTGACCGCGCAGGCGCGCCGACAGGAGGTCCAGACACGCGACGGCCATCCGCAGCCGGTACTGCTGGTCGGGCGCTGTCGTCGCGGCGTACACCCTGACCACGTCGAGGTGCGCATCCGCCTGGTCGAGGTGGAGCTGGTCGAGGTCGGCGATCGCGTGCACCAACGCCAGCCCGGGGAAGTCCTCGCCGATCCGGGCCGGGAAGGTATGGAGGAGCACCGCCACGGTCCCGGCCTGGCCGTCGAGGGTGAGGCTGAGGGCGTGGTCCGTGAGAAGCCGGGCCGCCTCGGTCCAGTCACCAGCGGCCTGCAGATGGCGGATGGCGTCGGCGGTGTCACCGTTGTCGGCGAACCACCGCGCGGCGATCCGGTGGAGCTCCGGGACCTCCGCGGGGACGGTACGGCGGAGCTCCAGCCGGAGCAGGCCGCTGAACATGTGGTGGTAGCGGAACCAGGTACGAGCGGGGTCGAGGGACAGGACGAACGCGTTGGCGTCCTCGAGCTCCAGCAGGATCCGTTCTGAGCCTGTGGCCCCGGTGAGCAGGTCGGCCAGCTCGCCGTTGACCCGGTCCAGCAGGGAAGTACGCAGTAGCAGGCGTTGTACCTCTGGTGGCTGCCGGTCCAGCATTTCGGCCATCAGGTACTCGGCGACCGTGCGATCGCTGCCGGAGAACTCGGCGACGAACCGTTCCGGGTGCGGGTGCCCGGCCAGGGACAGGATGGCCAGCCGCAGCCCGGCCGCCCAGCCTTCGGTCCGCTGGTACAGCGTGGTCACCGCCTGGTCGGGCAGCGTGATCCCGGCGGCCGTGAGCAGCTTGCGAGTCTCGTCCTCGGTGAAGAGCAGTTGCGCCGCGCGGATCTCGGCCAGCTCTCCCGCCAGCCGGAGCTGATGCAGGCGCAGCGGAAGGTCGCGGCGGGTGGCTACGACCACATGGACGTTCGCGGGGAGGTTCGTCAACAGGGCGGTGAGCTGCTCGATGGCCTCGGCGGAGGTCAGCTCATGCAGGTCGTCGATGATCAGGACGCAGGGATCGCCGGACGCCGCGAGCTCGGACAGCACCTTGTCCACCATGGCCCGGCCGTTGAACCCAGGCGCCGGGGGCGGGGCCTCGGAGCCACGGATCGCGCCCAGCAGGGTGAGCCAGAACAGCTGCGCGTCGTGCTGGCCGGGCTTGACCGACACGAAGGCGATCCGGCCGCGCTGGCGCTGTCGGTCGGCCCACGCGTGCAGTAGCGACGTCTTCCCGCTGCCGGCGGGCGCGGAGATGACCGTCACGCGCTTCTCGACCGCGTGGTCCAGGGCGGTGAGCAGCTCGCGACGGTCGATCAGCCCAGGCCGCGTCCCGCCATCTTCTCCAGGCACCCGGTCAGCGTACTCGCGGAGATCACTGGAATCAGGTGACGACCTCTCACCGGCCTGATCGCGAAGCTGAGCACATCTTGATCGACTGCGCAACGAAACAGAGGGTGATCATGACTTCGTCGAGTCCAAGCGAGAACGAACTACCGGACTACGCTCCGGTCCCCGAGGCGGCCTTCGGCCCGGCCCTCAACGAGCAGGGGTACTTCGTCGGCCGGGTCGAGCGCAACCTGTTCTGGGTCACCGACGGCACCTACCAGTCGGCGTTCCTCGCGACGCCCGACGGGGTGGTCCTGTTCGACGCCCCGCCGACCATCGGCCACAACCTGCGGCGGGCCGTGGACGAGGTGGCGGCGGCCGAGGGCATCGGCAACACGGTGACCCACCTGGTCTACTCCCACCACCACGCCGACCACGCCGGCGCGGCGAACCTGTTCGGCGACGACATCGTGCGGATCGGGCACGCGGAGTCCCGGCGGTTGCTGCTGCGGGACAACGACGCGACCCGGCCGGCCCCGGAGGTCACCTTCGAGGACCGCTACACACTCGAGGTCGGCGGCGAACGGGTCGAGCTGGCCTACCACGGGCCCAACCACTCGCCGGACAACATCTACATCCACTTCCCGGACCACGACACGCTGATGCTGATCGACATCGTGAACGCGGGCTGGGTACCGATCTACAACCTGAACCTGAGCGAGGACGTGCCCGGGTACATCGGCGCGCCGGATCAGGCGATGGACTATCCGTGGAGCCAGTTCATCGGCGGTCACCTCGGCCGGCTGGGCACCCGCGACGATCTGGTCCTGCACCAGCAGTACATCGCCGACATCGTCGAGAGCTCGCACACCGCGCTCGCCTCGGTCGACCCGACCCCGTACTTCATGAAGTACGGCGCCAACGTGTGGGCCGGTGTGGGCGGCTACCTCGACGCCGTCACCGCGGAGGCCGCCGCACCAGTGATCGCCAAGTACACCGGCGTTCTCGCGGCCGCCGACGTACCCGCCTTCACCACCAGCACGACCTTCAGCATCCTGCAGTCCATCCGTCTCGACCTCGGCACCGGATCGCAGGTGCACCCATGAGCGCGCGGGTGGCAATCGTGGTCGGCGCGGGCGGGGAACTCGGCCGGGCGACGGCGCAGAAGCTGGCAACCGGCGGGTTCACGGTGGTCGCTGTCGACCGGAACGCCGAGGGCCTGAAGGAACTGCCGGACGGCATCCGCTCCGAGGTAGGCGACGCGGCCGACCCGGCCGTCGCGAAGGTCCTTGTCGACCGGATCGCCGCCGAGGTCGGTCCGCCCGAAGTACTGGTCAACACCCTCGGCACCTATGGCCTCGGTGATGCACTCGACGCGACCCCGGAAGATCTGCGGCTCATGATCGACGTCAACGCAGGCGCCGCGCTGTGGCTGACCCAGGCGGTGGCGCCGTACATGAGAGACCGAGGTACGGGCGTCATCGTGCATGTGGCCTCCAAGCCCGGGTTGGAGCCGACCCCTGGGATGGCGGCGTACGGCGTGAGCAAGGCCGCGCTGGTCCATCTCACCCGCGTGCTCGATCTGGAGCTCCGCCCGCTCGGGATCCGGGTCAACGCCATCGCACCGGACATCCTCGACACCGCCAAGAACCGGCCGTACCTGAGTCCCGAGTTGATGGCGCACGCGGTCTCACCGGAGGCCGCCGCCGACGCCATCGCCTTCCTCGTCAGTGACGCCGCGGCTCCGATCAGCGGCGCCATCGTGCCGACCTACGGCCCCTGACCGTCAACCCGTCGTACCCCTGGAAAGGTCCACCATGTCATCCAGCTCAACCCCGAACCGCCGCTCGTTCTTAGCCCGTGGGGCGGCGATCGCGGCAGTCCCGGCGCTAGCCACAGTGGCCGGGGGAGTCCTCGCCGAGCCGGCCGCGGCCGACGACACGTTGCCCGACTACGCGCCGATTCCGCCGTCCGCGCTCGGCCCGGCCGTCAATGCGCAGGGCTACTTCGTCGGGCGGCTCGAGAAGAACCTGTACTGGGTCACCGACGGCACCTACCAGGCCGCGTTCCTGACCACCAAGGACGGAGTGGTGCTGTTCGACGCACCCCCGAGCATCGGGCACAACCTGCAGCGAGCCATCGACGAGATCGCGTCCGCCAACGGCGTGTCCAACAAGGTGACGCACATCGTCTACTCGCACCACCACGCCGACCACCTCGGCGCCTCGTCCCTGTTCGGCCGTCACGTGGTCCGCGTCGGCCACACCGAGACGAAGCGGTTGCTTGCCCGGGACAACGATCCGACCAGGCCCGTGCCCGACCTGACCTTCGAGACCCGTCGCACGCTGCGCATCGGCGGCGAGCGGATCGACCTGGCTTGGCACGGCACGAACCACACGCCCGACAACATCTACATCCACCTGCCGAACCACGACACGCTGATGCTGGTCGACATCAACCTGCCCGGCTGGGTGCCGTTCGCGAGCTTCAACATCAACGAGGATGTCCCCGGCTCCATCGCGGCCCCGGCCAAAGCCCTGACCTACCCGTGGAAGCACTACATCGGCGGCCACATGGGCCGGACCGGCACCCGGAAGGACATGGTCGTCTACCAGCAGTACGTCGCCGACCTCATCGACGGCGTGAAGAAGGCGCTGGTGGCGGTCGATCCGACCCCGTTCTTCACCAAGTACGGCGTCAACACCTGGGCCGCGGTCAAGACCTACCAGGACGCGCAGGTCGACTACGCGGCCGCGCCGGTGATCAAGAAGTACACAGGGGTGCTCGCCGCCGCCGACGTCTACACCGCCAGCACCGCGTTCCTCATCCTTGAATCGGTCCGACTCGACAGCGGTGTCGGCTCGCAGGTCCACCCGTGACACTTGGCGGATCCTTCGCACTCGGCCCGTGGCAGGTGCGCCGGGCCGGGTACGGCGCGATGCAACTCGCCGGCGACGGGGTCTTCGGTCCGCCGGGAGACCGCGACGAGGCACTGCTCGTACTGCGCGCGGCTGTCGCGGCCGGGGTGAACCACCTCGACACCGCGCAGTACTACGGGTCGGGCACGGTGAACAAGCTCGTCCGCGAGGCCCTGCACCCCTATCCAGACGACCTCGCGATCGTGAGCAAAGTGGCCGCCCGCCCCGACACGGATCCCGCGCTGCTACGCCAAGGTATCGAGGACAACCTCGCCACGCTCGGCACCCAGCGGCTGGCGGCGGTGAACCTGCGGATGACGGATCCGGCCGAGATCCCGGGCAGGCAGTTCGACGCCCACCTCGCGGCTCTGATCCAGGCCCGCGAGGAAGGGCTGATCGACGGCATCGGACTCAGCAACATCTCCCGGTTGCACCTGCTGCGAGCGGTCGACCAGACGGAGATCGTCTGCGTGCAGAACCTCTTCAACCTGGCCGACCAGCGGTCCCTCGACGTCCTTTCCGAATGCGAGGCACGCGCGATCGCGTTCGTACCGTTCTGTCCGCTGGGCTTACCCGGCGAGCAGCGGCACCAGCTGCTCGCCGACCCCGTCCTCGCCACACTCGGCGAACGACTGGGCGTGTCGCCGGCCCAGCTCGCGCTCGCCTGGCTCATCGACCTCGCCCCGAACATCCTGCTCATCCCAGGCACCCGCACCCGCGCCCACCTCGCCGAGAACCTCGCAGCCGCCGACCTCCGCCTCGACGAAGAGACCCGCACCGAGCTGACCCGCCTTGGATCGCGAGTGAGATAGGAGTCGTGGGGCCCAAATCTTGACAGAGTTAAGTAAAGGCTCCAATATCCTATCGGATCCGTGTTTCTGGGAAGCGCGAAGACCGCGAGCACCAGGAGTCTCGGCTGTCAGCTCATCAGAGAGGTCACCGCTCATGACCAGATCCCTTCGAAAGAGGGCGATGCAAGGCATAGTCGCGCTTGTCGCCGTCGGCGCGCTGCTCCCGGCGGGCGCGGCGGCGACGCCATCCGCCGTACCGGGCGCGAGTGGACCGCCGCGGGGGCCGCGCGAGGTCACCACGACGGCGAGCGCTCCCAGCGCGGCGAGCATCAGCAGCCCGGCGAGCGTCACCGCGGCGGCGAACCCTTCACTCGGTCCGGCGGGGGAGGCGGCGCAGAAGCCCTACATGGGCTGGAGCAGTTACAGCATGCAGGTGTACGAAACCAAGCCTGGCGCCCCCAGTTGGATCACGGCGGACCAGATCATCGCGCAGTCGGATGCGATGCACACCAAGCTCCAGCCGTTCGGGTTCAAGAACATCAACATCGACGCGGGGTGGAACGACGGTGTCGACGAGTACGGCCGGCCCGTACCGAGCAAGAAGCTGTATCCGGATGGTCTGCAGGCGGTGATCAAGCACATCCACGCGAACGGCCAGAAGGTCGGGCTCTACAGCATCCCGGGAATCTCGCAGGCGATGATGGACGCCAACTATCCCGTCTACGGCCACCCTGGCTGTACGACGGGAGACCTGGCTAAGCAACCCCTGCAGCAGGGGGACTACTGGGGCTTCGGGTACCGCATCGACATGACGAAGCCGTGCGCCCAGGCGTACATCGACTCGATCGCCGATCAGTTCGCCGCGTGGGGCGTCGACTTCCTGAAGTTCGACAGCGTGACCCCGGGCTCCGGCAAGAACGATCTCTCCCTCGACGCACGCGACGAGGTCAAGGGATGGTCGCAGGCGCTCGCTCGCCACAAGATCTGGTTCGAGCTCTCCTGGGCTCTCGACATCAACTACGCGGACTACTGGAAGCAGTGGGCGAACGGGTGGCGACTCGACTGGGACGTCGAGTGCTACTGCCCGGGTGAGGCGCTGACGGCCTGGCCGAACATCTCGCGGCTCTTCCCCAAGGTGGCGGACTGGTGGCGCCATGGTGGGCCGGGTGGCTGGAACGATCTCGACTCGCTGAATGTCGGCAACGGCACGATGGACGGCCTGACCAAGGACGAGCGTCGTACTGCGGCAACGCTGTGGGCCGTCTCCGCCGCTCCGTTCTACATCGGCAACGACATGACCAAGCTCGACTCGTACGGGCTGGAGTTGCTCACGAACCCCGAGGTGATCGCGGTCAACCAGACCGGGCGTCCCGCCCAGCCGGTGTCGACCAAGACCAACCGGCAGGTGTGGTACTCGCTCAACGCCGACAGTTCGTACACCGTCGCGATGTTCAACCTCGGGACCACCGAGGCCAACATGACGGCGAACTTCGCCGACCTCGGTCTGGACGGCTCCGCGAAGGTGCGCGACCTGTGGGCGAAGAAGGACCTGGGACAGTTCGCGTCCAGCTACACCGCGGCGACTGTGCCCCCGCACGGTGTCCGTCTGTTCAAGGTCACGCCGCAGAAGAACGCAGCGATCCGCGTCAACGACGATGACCTGCGCGTCTCCTACGAGGGCGCCTGGAAGCGCAACGGCAACAACGAGGTTCCGGCGGTCTCGGAGCCGCTGACGGTCACGGTGGCGGACTCTGGGGCTCCCGCGGCCGCCAAGGCGACCACGTCCGCCGTACGGACGGTCGACCTGAACAACGACGACCCGGGCATCGTCTACACGGGTTCGTGGAGCCGGAGTACGGGCCGTGGGCTCGGTGACTATCAGGACGACGTGCAGTACACGGAGACCAACGGCGACGCCTTCTCGTACAGCTTCGTCGGCAACGGTGTCGACTACGTGACGGAGAAGGACCCCTCGCAGGGTGAGGTCGAGATCTACGTCGACGGTGCCTTGAAGGCGACCGTGGACACCCACGCCGACACGCGCTCGGCGCAGCAGGTGGTGTACAGCATCTCGGACCTGCCGAACGGGAGCCACACGATCCGCGGTGTGAAGAAGTCGGGACAGTTCATGCTGGTCGACAAGCTGGTCGTGCGGCAGGAGAGCCTGCTCAACCCGGGTACCGCGGCCTTCGACAAGTCCGCTCAGGCCGATGTCAGCACCGAGATCGGGCGCGACCCCGGCGAGCTGGTCTCGATCGCGAACACCGGCAAGATCCTTGTCATGGGCACCGACTACACGGTCGCGGGCAAGGTCGTGACCATCAAGAAGGAGTACCTCGCGACGCAGCCGGTCGGCAGCACGGCGCTGGACTTCAGCTTCCGTGGTGACTACCGCGACGACGTGCACTCCGCCACGGCGAACGGCGCGGCGATCACCTTCGCCTTCCGGGGCACCGGCGTTGACTGGATCACGGCGCTGGCTCCGGATCAGGGCGACGCCGACGTCTACATCGACGGCAAGCTCGTCCGCCGGGTGAACCTCTCCAACGAGGCGCGTGTCACGGCGCGGCAGGTGTTCACCCAGACCGGCCTGACGGATGGGCAGCACACTCTGCGCATCGTGAAGGTCTCGGGTGAGGTGCTGCGAAGCGACATCATCGGGTACACGATCGCGAAGTAACCCTGAGGTCGTAGGAACTGGGAGATCTGGAACCTGTCGAAGGTTCCAGATCTCCCATGCGTGTCCGCCTGATCTACCGGAGGATTGGTGGCGGCCCGGTATGGTCTTGTTGGGTTGATGCCGCTGTGATGAGAGGTGCGGGTGAGCAAGGGCTGGTGGTGGATCGCGGTCGGCGCCGTTGCCGTGGCGGCCTGGGCCGCGCGCGGGGGAGAGTCGCCGGAGACTGCGGCCCCGCCTCGGGCCGTCGCGTCGGACACGCCCAGTCGTCCGGCACCGAAGCCGAGCGCCACGATCACGCCGAGTCCCGCGGACTGGTCCACGAACTACGATCCGGCGTTCTTCGCCGCGCAGGTGCGCAGGTCTGCCGGTCGGGCAGAGATCAAACCTCAGTTGCTGATGGCGATCCTCTACAACGAGTCCTACAAGCCGCACGACCCCGAGCTGGAACGCTCCTGGCAGCGGATCAAGCCCGACGCGGCGTTCGGCATCGCCAACATGCATCGCGCCGCCTTCAACGAGGCCAAACGCGGCCGCAGTTTCGCCGGCCGGAGCTGGGAAGAGCTGCCCGACAACCCCGAGCTCGCCGTGGAAGCGGCCGCCTGGCATCTGCATGACCTGGCCGCGCGACTGCCCAGTCGTACGCGCGGGACGCTCAGCAAGGACGAGTTGCTTGCTCTGGGCTACAACACAGGTTCGGGCAACATGCGAGCCTTCGCCGCGGGCGCGAAGCCTGGCGCTCAGGCGCAGTCCTACCTCGACCGCCTGCACCAGAACTGGGACAAGGCCGCGAACGCCGTCCGGGTGCCATAGAGCCTGCGCCCGGGACGCACACGTCAGCGGGTTGGCGCGATTCGGGTTCCGCCGCCGACACTCGCCAGGTAAGGCTGTACTAGTTCGGTGAACAGCTCGCTGGGTGGCAGCCCGAGCTCGCGGTCCAGCATCGCGCGGAACTTCTCGTAGTGGTTGACGGCTTCGACGATGTCGCCGTTGTCCAGGTGGGTTCGGACGATGGTGCGATGCGCACTCTCGTGAAGTGGCTCGATGCTGGTCGCCGCGCGCGCGGCCTGGAGTGCTTCGTGATCGCGCCGTTGGAGCCGCCGGCAACTGGCGAGAGCGTCCAGAGCACTGAGCCGCAGGTACTGCAACCGCTCGCGCGCAGCGAGGACCCAGTCGTCGTACCAGCCGGGCAGCAGCTCCGAGGACTGCAGGACGGCGGCTGCGGCGTCCTCGCCGCCCTCGTCCCTGCCGTACGGGTCGTGGATCAGCAGTTCGGCGCTCGCCCGGAATCGGTGGACGTCCACGGCGACCTCGCTCGCCAGTGCGAGGGAGGTGTCGCCGATCTCCAGCAACGGTGGTACGCCGGCATGACGGTGACGCAGTCTCCAGAGAATCGCGCGGAGGCGAGCGGCCGCCACCTCGTCGCGGCAGTCCGGCCAGAGCGTCGCGGCCGCTTGAGTCCGTGCGCAGCGCCCCTGCAGGGCCAGGAGGGCGACGAGGTGCTGCGGCCCGGACGGCAGTTCGATCGGTTCGGGAGTGTCGCTGTGGCCGACGCCGACCGTCAGGAACCAGTCGCCGAGAAGGTGAAGCCGCAGGTCGCAACCGCTTGGTGTGCGCACTGCCCGGCCTCCCCCCAGTCGAGGTGACGGCGTGCGTCGGAACGAGCCTGCCCCCCGGCTATGCTGCCCCCGCAGATCTGCTCTCCACTATGTGTGACGGCGGATACCGAACGCCACCGTCTATTGCACGATTAGTCAGGAAGCGCCGGATGTCAACCTGTCAGAGCGATCCCTCGTGGCTCGATCGGTCGATGAAACGTTCGAGCCAGGCTCTGACCTCGCTGTAGACCACTGCCTCGACCAACGGCTTCCTGACAACGCTGAGACAACAGCATGACAACGCGGTGAGGACGTGCTCCGGACTCCACTTGCTGTGAGCACTTGACAGAGCGAGGGGGTGACTCATGAACAAGAAGCTGACGAAGGTCGCGCTCGAGCTGGAAGAAGTCCAGGTCCTCCCGGAGCGAGAGGCGCTGGGTTCGTTCAACATTGCGAACATCGTCGCATCCAACACGGCTGTGGCGGTGAACGCGGCGTCCCACTTCTCCGTGGCGAACGCGGTGGCGCTACAGGGCATCAACGTCCACCAGCACTGACAGATCCGACACAGGTCGATGCGTGGGCGGTGGCGCAGGGCGCGCCGTCCACGCACTCGAGGAGAGGATGTGATCTCGATGACGAATCTCGGCAGGATCTCTCGGACGGAGGTCGCGAATCAGTCGGTCGACCTCTTGCCCGCAAGAGAGGCGTTGGCGTTGGTGAACATCACCAACATCACCGCGATCAACCTGGCCATCGCGGTGAACGCGGCCACTATCGGCTCGACCGCGAGCGCAGCGGCACTGCAGCATGTGGCTGCGTTCCAGCTCTAGCAGCATCCGCGCACGGGGAAGGCGGGGGGCTCGCGCCTCCCGCTCTGGTCGAAGGCCACCACGATGACGGCGAACGAGTTGGTCGATCGCACGACTGCGGGCCCGGTTCAAGGCGGACCCAGGCCGAGCCGTGCGGTCGGCCTGCGGCTGCTCGGACCGTACGAGGGCTCCGGATTTCGTGAGGAGCGCTACCTGGTCGAGCGGGCCGACCGGCAGATGGTGCTGCTCACCAAGCTGCTCTACCTGATCGTCGACCACGCCGACGGGCGTACCTCCACCGACCTGCTGGCCGACCGGGTGAGCCGGGCGTACGGCCAGCGTCTCGATCCCAACGACCTGGTTCAGCTCATCCACGACAAGCTCGGGCCGTCCGGTCTGGTCGCGCTCTGGAACGGCGCACCTGTAGGGCAGCGACGCGCCGACCCCCTGCTGGCGTTGAGTGTTCGGGGCGTGCTGTTACCCACGGCCGCGGTACGAGTCGTCGCCCGGGTCTTCGCCCCGTTCTTCCACCGACCGGTCGTCCTCGGCGTGCTGACGGCAGTAGTCGCCTTCGACGTGTGGATGGTCAGCAATCTGGCGTCTTCGGAGGTGTTCGCCGCTCTCATCGAGCCGGCCGGCGTCCTTGCCGTCCTGGCTCTGTTGCTCGCCGCAACGATTTTCCACGAGTTCGGCCACGCCGCCGGATGCAGCTACGGAGGTGCCAAGCCGGGGCGGATCGGCGTGGGGATCTATCTGTGGATCCCCGCCTTCTACACGAACGTGACCAACGCGTACCGCCTGGATCGTGCGGGCCGGCTGCGGACCGACCTGGGCGGCGTGTACTTCAACGCGGTCTTCATCGTCGCGGCCGCCGCGACGTACCTGTGGACCGGGTGGGCTCCGCTGCTCGCGGTCGTTGCCCTCTCGCACTTGGAGATTGTCCAGCAACTGCTGCCGGTGGTCCGGTTCGACGGGTACTACATCCTCGGGGACCTCGCCGGTGTGCCGAATCTCTTCGGGCACGTCCGGCCGATCATGCGGAGTCTGCTTCCGGGCCATCGTGGCGACCGGAGCGTCGTGCAGCTCAAGCTCCGGAGCCGGGTGATCGTCACGGCCTGGGTGTTGGTCACCGTGCCCGCGTTGATCATCGGCTTCGGACTTGCCGCGTGGAACGCCCCCCGCTACCTGGCCGACTTCTGGGACCGGTCGAGCGAGCTGGCAGCCGGTGCGCGAGCGCTCTTCTCCGCAGGGCAGCCGGGCGCGGCGACGCTCGCCGTCCTGTCTCTGCTGGCGATCACCGTGCCCGTCATCGGCCTCAGCCTGGTACTCGGCAGATCGGTGCTGCACGTTAACCGGTTGCTGCGGGCCCGACACGCCGCAGGCGAGGCTGCACGGACCACTCCCGTCCCGCCATCGGCAGAGGACGAGCATCGGACGGCGCCGGGAGAGGAACCCGTGAGCTCTGTGGACAGCTCGAGTGATCATCAGACCAGGATCAATGGCGCCGAGTCGCAGCTCGTTGCGGCAGCCCCGCCCGGCGCGGCCGCTTTCACCGAGGAGACCATGCTCCGCCGGCGCGTGCCGCCGCCCCAGCACGGGTGGCGTCACGGTCTGTACTTCGCGACGAACGGTCGCGTCAACGTAGGCCCCAGCGTCGCCGAACAACGCGAGCAGGAGCGGATCTCCCGGGTCCGAACGCCGCTGCGGGGACCGCGCCGAGTGGTCACGCTGAGCCGGAAGGGTGGTGCCGGAAAGACCACCACAACACTGATGCTCGGCCACACCCTCGCCGTCCACCGCGGCGACCGGGTGGTTGCGCTGGACGCCAACCCCGACGCGGGCTCCCTCATCTACCGCGTCCGGCGAGAGTCACCGGCCACGGTGACCAGCCTGCTGGGCGAGCGCGAGCTCATCACCAAGTACGCCGACCTGCGGGCCTATACCTCGCAGGCGCCGAGTCGGCTCGAGGTGATCGCGTCCGACGACGATCCTCGCATCAGCCAGGCTCTGGGCGACCTCGACTATCGCGCCGCCATCGGTCTCCTCACGCACCACTACAACCTGATCCTCGTCGACACCGGAACCGGCATCCTGGACAGCGCCGTCCAGGGCATCCTCCGGGAGGCTGACCAGGTCGTCGTCGTCATGCCGCCCGCGCTGGATGGCGCTCGGGTCGCCGCGGGAACTTTGGACTGGCTCGATCAGCACGGCCACGAGGACCTGGTCACCTCCGCCGTCGCGGTCATCAACACGACCAGAGGAAGGCCGCGCTGGCTCCAGCTCGACGAGATCGAGAAGCACTTCTCCGCGCGCTGCGCCGGGACGGTCCGCATCCCGTGGGACCCCGCGTTGGAGACAGGCGCGGCCACCGATCTCGACGACCTGCGCCCCGCTACCCGCGACGCCTACCTTGAATTGGCCGAATTGGTTGCCGACGGCTTCTCCGTGGACCGCTGGAGCACCCAATGAACTGTCATTCGTTCGTGTCATGTCCCACCCGAAGAGGAGCCAGAACACGATGACAATCCGCCAGCGACTCCAAGCGACAGTGCTGATCGCATCCCTGGTCGTGGGTGCGGCTGGCGGCTCCAGCATGCTCAGGTACCGCAACGGGCAGGACTTCGACCTGGTCGCGTCCGCCAATCCCGCGACTCCACACAGTTCCGACGCGGATCGCACGGCCATGTACGAACGTGCACGTGGGAAGCGGACCCAGGCCGATGCTGTGGCGAGCGCCTCTGCAACCTGCGACTCGTGCAGGGGGACTGCGACCGCGGTGCAGGTCGTCTACTTCGGCAATGCGCGAAAGGGCACAGCCGACAACATGGCGACTGCGTCGTCGAGCTGTCGCAACTGCGGTGCCATCAGCGTGTCCGTGCAGGTGGTGGTCGTACGGCCAGGGACCAATCTGACGGCCCGGAACCGCGCACTGGCGGTCAATGCCTCCTGTGCGGGCTGCTCCACCGGGGCTGTCGCGGTCCAGTTCGTTGTCGTCACGAAGAAGCACCAGGCGTTCTCACGCAACGGCCGCGCGCAGCTCGAGGCGCTGGCGAACCAGCTGGAAGCGGAGCTGCGAGGGGCGGCCCGCACCAAGGCGGCCCGCACGACCGCGGCCAACGAGAAGATCGGGCTGCCGGGCATCGAAGCCCTTGTCAGGAACGAGCTCAAGCCGACGACCATGCAACCCCACTTCGCCATCGAGACCGGATGACGGGAGGCCACGCAGATGCCTGTCCACCGACTGACCACCATCGCGATAGCCGCTGTTGTTTCGCTCGCGCTTGTTGGCTGTGAACCCGTCGAGACCACCTCACGAGGTAGCAAGAGCAGCAGCAGTAAGAGCAGCAGCACCAAGAGCAAGACCAGTGACAACAGCGGAAAGAGCAGCACGAAATCGCGCGCCAGTGTCAAGATCACCGCGTCCGACAAGGTCTGCTGGGCGGGGAAGGTGGGCGGGCAGACCAAGAAGGGCTGCGGCCGCGCCACCATCCAGGTCCGGAACTCCGAAGGCACCTATCGGATCCAGCTTCGAAAGACCAAGGGGAGTGGCAACCTCAGCGTCGTACTGATCGTCAACGGCGACAGAGTCGACAGCGGCAGCATCACCTCCAGCTCAGGCGCAGTCTCCATCAGCTACGCCAGCGGATAGACCGGGCGACCAGGACCGACAGCGGCCGGCACTCGATGTGCCGTCTGCATGAACTGCAACAGATGTTTCATATTCCGAGGAGGGATGCGCAGCTTGACCACCGGCCTTGAGCTCAACTCGTGAGCGGTGGCAGCTTTGTCACCTGCTGGATGGTCGAGTGCGGTGCGATGGGCGGCATCGGGTGACGTATGGTCGGACTTACTCATGGTCAGACCGACCGAAGCTGATCTGATGCCTGTGGGGGTGGGGGAAATCGTCATGACCGGTTGGGGCAGATGTAGGCAGGTCCGGATTCGGGCGTTCGAGGAACGCCGGTCATGACCGGCGCCAGTACTCCGCGTGTGCGTCGTGCCGGCCGTGGGCGTCGAAGGCCGTTCTCGGTCGAGGCGCGCTTGGCCGAGCATGTCGACAGGCTGGCCGACGAACATCCGCCGATCCCGGTGGACAGCGCGGACTATTCGATGGCGCGACCGGAACTGCTCGCCGACAAGTTCGGTCCGGTACTGACCTACATGTCGAGGGTCGAGCTGGAAGTCGAACGGAACGTGCTCGAGCTGAACCTGCTGCTGCCGGACCCGCCGGCCGTGGACCGGCACTTCTACGCCGACGTGTGGCTGCCGCAGGAGACGCACCATGGGTTGCTGCTGGATCGGATGCAATCGCTGGCCGGTCTGCCGCCGGCGGATCCGGACCTCACCTCGGTGAAATTCAGCTACCGGCTACTCGGTTCGCTCGGGCGATGGAGCGCAGTCCAGGACGTGAGCCGGATGCTGTACTACCTCACCGGCGTCGCAACGGAGCAGTCGGCCATTCTCGCGTACAACAAGCTTCACCAGGGTTTGCTGGATCTCGGTGAGCGGGCCGTCGCCACGACCGTCGTCGCGCCGATCCGTCGCCAGGAGCCGGGCCACTTCGCCTACTACAAGATCGCTGCTCAGGGTCTGTGGGCCGAGCTGGCCCCGTGGCAGAAGTGGCTGGTCAGGACGCTGCGGCGCCATACCTTCGAACCGGTCGGCGCGTACACCAAGAAGCAATGGGCGCAGTTCGGTGCTGTGATGCACCATCTCGGCATCACGGCGGAAGGTGGGCGCGGGTTGACTCGCTACGCCCAGCAGATCGGGCGAGTCGAACTCGAACTGCTCTGGGCACAGAAGCAGGGTCTGCGCGTACCTGCCTACGTCGTGGACTCCCTCAAGTCCGCCGCCAAGCTCGCCGCCAAAGACCGCTCTGGCGGCATTCGTCGAAGCTGAGCCTAGACGTGGTTGGGGCCGGGAACGCAAGGTTCCCGGCCCCGACCAGTCGACTACTGGGTGCCGAAGACCTCCAGTTCCATCATGTCCATGAACTGGCAGCCGGCGAACGGACCGTTCGGGCAGTTGGTGGCGATGTCCGGGACCTGCGGGCTGAGCATCCAGAACTTGACGAACTTCACGCCGGCGGTGTTGCCGGTCGGCGTGACCTCGTTGTACCGGCCGCGGTTGGCCGCGCCGAAGGTGCCCTCGGCCGCGGTGGCCCAGGTCGTACCGTTGGCCGAGGTCTCGATCCGGAAGCCGCCGGTGGCCGCGCTGCCGGGATCGCCGCAGGTTTGCGACGGGTCGACCGAGAAGGTGCTGATGTTCACGGCCGCCGGCAGCGCCACCACGATGAACTTCGGGATCGGGGTGTTGGTCGGCGTGCCCTGGTTGTCGCCGGTGGTGCTACCCCAGCCGGTGCCCTGGGACAGGTCGATCGCGTACGGCGGCGTACAGGCCGGCGCGAAGTCCGGGCCGTTGAAGGCCGTGATCGAGCCTCCACCGGCAGCGGCGGCCCAGTCACGGCGTGGTGCGAAGTTGACCGTCGAACCGCCCGGTGCGACTGTCACAGCCTGGTTCAGGATCTCGTAGGGACCGCCGGCGACGACCAGCTTCGGATACGTCCCCGGCAGGACTCCGTCGATCGAGTACTTGCCCTGGGCATCGGTCACGTCGGAGTAGTCGCCGGAGTAGCCGGAGTCGTGCCCGGCGATGAACACCAGCGCGTTCGGTACCGGCGCGCCGGTGAGCTTGTCCGTCACCGTGCCCTGCAGGGTGGCCCCGGCGCCGGTGGGCGGCACGTGGAAGTCCTCCGCCGGGACCGTATCGGCGGCGTCGACGACGCCGGCGAACCAGCCCATGCCGCGGGTCGCGAAGATTCGCCAGAGAGCGTCGACGTCCTTGCCGCGGTTGACGACCTGGTCGGCCTGCAGGATCGCGTTGCGCATGTCCAGCAGCGACGGGTCGGGCGGGGAGAGCTCCATCGCCCGGGTCACCAGCGAGATCGTCCTGCTGTGACCGAAGCGCTCCCGGACATCCCACAGCACCTGCGCCCAGAACTCACCGATGTCGTGCACCTCGGGCCCACGCAGGCCCAGGTTCGGGAAGTCGGCGAAGGTGTAACCGCCCTGGGTGCCGTCGAGTGCGACGCAGTTCGAGGCTGGCGAACCGACCCGGCAGTCCATCGCCTCCTTGCGGAACAGCCCGCCGGCGACGGTGTACGTGCCCACCTTGACCTCGCCGTCGCGCCGGCCGCTGTTCGGCTGGAAGCCCTTGGCGACCAGGTAGTCCATCGCGTAGAAGTCGCTCCAGCCCTCACCCATGCCGCGGGCCTGCACGCTGCCGAGCGTGGAGTTGCCGGAGGCATCGACCACGAGCCGGTTGGACAGGCCGTGGGTGTACTCGTGGTACAGGATGCTCGCGTCGTTCGCCGAACTGGTCGGCACGAACGGGTCCTCGGGGTCGGCCGGGTTGTGGAACAGGTACATCTGCATGGTCGGCGGGGTGCCGTCCGGCGGCGTGTTCATGTTCGCGTTGTCGACGTGGCCGCGGTCGGGTAGGCCGTCCAGGGTGTTAGCGCCGTCGATCGCGTTCAGCAACACCGGGTCGCTGCCCTTGGCCTCGAAGTTCCCCGCCGCCGCGGTGAACCCGATCGGCGAGCTCCCCAGGTAATTGTGGAAGTTGCTGGCCAGGTAGAACGCCTGGGTCACGTCCTGGTTCAGGTTCGTCCGCCAGGAGTTCGCCGTCGCCGGGTCCCAGGTGCAGACGAAGGCGGCCGAGCACTGCGGGTTGCTCGCGAACGGCACCAGCCGGTACTCCGCCGTGGTCCTCGTGCCGGGCACCCTGACGGTCTCACCCGCGTTGGCCAGGTCGTCGTCGTTGATGTCGGCGAACGCGTTGACCGAAGTACCGTCCTGGAGCGTCTGGGCGCCCTTCTGCAGGTAGCCGGCCTTGAAGAAGTTGACCTTCCGCTGGGTGCCGCCCTTGGCCGCGCCGGGGTAGTAGTCCGTCACCAGGCCGTCGCCGTTGGCGTGGTCGACCAGCGGCCGACGCTGCCGGTCGACGCGTCGATCACATGGCTGTAGATCAGCGTGCCGCCGGCTTGGGTGTACGTCGCCCAGCCCGGTCGCAGCCCGGCTGGTGTGTAGAACCAGACCCGCTTGGCGTAGTCGCCGTTGCCCCACTTCTTACCGTTGGCCACCGTCTTCGCGCTGGTCGCGGCCGCCTTGCCGCCGACGTCCCTGGCGGCAGCCGTGCGGGCGCCGTCCGCGGACACCGAGGTGGACCTCGCACGGGCGGCGAGCCCGGCCAGACCCGGTACCGGCGAGCCCATGATGGCGATCAGCTCACCGCGCTTGGTGACGTGCCCGACGATGCCGTTGCCGAAGAGGGGGGCGCCGTTCACCCACTGCTCCCAGGACAGGTGGTGGGACCCGCCGACGTCGCGGTAGTCCTTGCGGAGCCGCAGCGTCCGCAGGTCGTTCTCGGTCAGCCGGAAGATCTCCGGGTGTGCCCGGATGTAGTCGAACACGATCCGGGCCGGCGGCTTGCTGCTCGGCCCGGTGAGGAACCCGTTCAGCTTGGCCACCTGCTTCGGAGTACCGGTCGCCGGGTCCACTGAGACGATGCCCTGCGGGCCCAGCGAGTCGCGGAACTTCTCCGCGGCGGCGCCCTCCTTGGCCATGGTCTTGGCGGCCTGTGCGTACGTCGCACGCGCGCTCGGCGTACGGGCGTCGTAGAAGCCCTTCGTTTCTCGCTGGCTCGGTTCGGCCTGGACCGCGGGTGCGTCCGGGTCGGCCTTGGGTAGCGAACCGGCGGCATTGGCGCCTGAGCCCATGGTCATGGCGAGAACGGTGGTCGTCACCGCACCGATGGCCAGGAGCCCCCTCCCTTTGCGTGTAGTTCTCATGGCAACGCTCCGTCGAGATCGTTGCGGGCGGGCAAAAAGGCCCCTCGGCCGGACAATATGCCTGCACCCACCCGGCGTGAAGGGATCGCGACGCGGCGGTGAACAGTGCGAGGGCATTCACTCGCGTCAGACCGCGTCAGACTGGGGTGGACGCCAGTGCGACGGCTACGCGGGCGGCGATGTCAGCGTTGTTCCGGGCCAGTGCGAGGTTCGCGGGGACGCTCTGTCCGTCCGTCTCCTTCTCGATCCGCTCGAGGATGTACGGCGTGACGGCGGGACCGGTGACTCCTGCGCGAGCAGTCGAGTCCAAAGCGGCGGTGAGTACTGCGTTGATCCGCGATTCGGGGATCTCGTCGTCGACTGGAATCGGAACAGTCAGCAAGACACCGGTGTCAGGCCGCGCTCGGAGGCGGAGAACGTCACAGACCACTCGAACGTCGTCGACCCGGTGAGGAATCGGCAAACCACTCGACCGCGTGTAGAAGGCCGGGAACCAGTCGTGGCGCCAGCCCAGGACGGGGACACCGACGGTCTCGAGGTACTCGAGTGTTCGCGGCAGGTCGAGGAACGCCTTGGCGCCGGCGCAGACGGTGATGACCGGGTGGTTGGCGATGGCGTCGAGATCAGCCGAGATGTCCCCGCTGAGTTCGGATCCGCGGTGGACGCCTCCGATGCCGCCGGTGGCGAATACCGAGATACCCGCTGCGTGGGACAGAGCGACCGTGGCCGAGACCGTGGTGACGCCGACATCCCATCCTTGGGCTTGCGCCACCGACAGATCGCGCTCTGCGACCTTCCGTGCGCCCTGCAGCACTCTCTTCTCTTCGTCGGACGAGAGACCGACGTGTGGCCGGCCGTCGAGGATCGCGGTCACGGCCGGTGTGGCGCCATGGTCGAGGACAGCTTGCTTGCACCCTTCGAGTGCATCGGCGTTCGCAGGTGCAGGCAGCCCGAGAGTCGAGAAGATGGTCGACTCCAGCGCGACGACCGCACGACCTTCGGCCAGAGCCTGCGCCACGTCGTCGGACAAGATGGGTCGGACAGCCTGCGCCTTGGCGTTGTCAGTCACGAACAGCTCCCTTTTCGTCTGTGGTCATGGTCAGGGTGGCGCCAGGTTCGATGAGGGCCCTGCTGGCGAGGTTGTGGCCGGCTTCGACTGCCTCGAGGTCCTCGGCGTGGTCGAGGACGGCGGACAGGAAGCCCGCCGCGAACGCATCGCCGGCCCCGGTCGTGTCACGCACGTCCTCGACCGGGGGCACCCGCACGGTTGCTGACCTGTTGGCGGCGAAATGAACCTCGGTAGGTTCGATGCCGTTCTTGACCACAACCGTCGTGCGAGGAGTGGCGAGCTGGCGGAGGGAACCAGTGTCAGCTTCGGTTCCGTTCGCGAAGACGTACCTAGGCTGCAGCGATCTGATCAGGGCACGGAAGGTCGCGGGTCCGAAAGAATCGATGAGAGCGATCGAAGAAGCATCGAGGGTGAGGATGGCGCCCTCGGCATGAGCGAGGTCCGCGGCTTGGCGGAGGACGGACCAGGTCGGCCCGGCGAGGGAGTACGCCGAGAGGTGGATCGCTTCCGCGCCGGAGATCCAGGAGTCCGGAACGTCACTCAGCTGGGCCGCGGCCGCTCGGTCGGGGAACATCGTTCGTTCTCCAGAAGCATCCACCAGGATGACGATGGTGCCGGTTCGTCCCTGTCTCTGGACCATGGTGTCAACTCCAGCGACGGCCAGGTCTCGGACAAGTGCCTCGCCGACGGGGTCGTCTCCGACCCGGCCGATGAACCGGGTCGAAGTGCCGAGGCTGCTCGCGAAGGCGGCAACATTGGAGGCTGCGCCGCCCCGTGCCCGGCGGATCCGCGCCGGGTTGTCTGTTCCGGCCCGCGGCGCACCAGCTGACCAGACGACGATGTCTTCGACGAGGTCGCCGATGCACACAAGAGCGCGGCGATTGTGGGCAGTCATGGGGTTTACACCTCCAGTCCGGGCTGGGGCGACGCTATGGGAAGACCGTGCCTCAGTGCGAGTCTCGCGCGTGCCCGGCAGTTCACCCCACAGGGATGAAGCCGCGTCACGTCGTCTTTGGAATCGTCGACGCACGGGTTGGGACGGGGTGGGTTCGATGGTCGATGCGAGCGACTGATGATGATCGAAGAGGTACGCCACCTCAATCGCGGCTACGTGGCCTCCTCGGTCCGTCTCGCAGATGGTGTCGTCACCGCCCTCGGATGGGCGGTCGCGCAGGCCCAGGGGCACTGGGACGGGGTGAATCTGAGCGCGGCGACGGTCCGCATCCTCCACGACAGTTCGATCCTCGAAGAGGCTCGGGCGCATGGCCTGCAGCTCACCGGCGCGCAGCTTCGGACAGCGCGGCACCTCGTCCCCGGGCCGGTTGTCATCTGTACGCCGGACCTGAAGTCCGTGGCGGAAGCGGAAGAGATCAGGCAGGCGACAGCCATCGTCGTGGTTGGTGCGCACCCCGGCCTGAAGGCCTGGGTCGGCGCGTTCCGGCCTGAGCGACTCGCAGGCGCAGCCATCCCGGTGCCTGACCGGGTCGTCGATGATCCCGAGGTCTGGGCGGCGATGGAGACATTCACCGACCTGATCAACAGCGGCACCGGCCTGACCCACCCCTGCGACCGGTCCCTGGTGACCGATGGACTCCTCGAGCTGCACCGAACAGGACACCCCTTCGACCCCGACGAGCTGATGGCAGCAGCCTTCAAGCTCAACTGGCGCGGCACCGCCGCCTGGGACCTACGAGTCCTGGCAACGGAACTCAATGCCGAGCAGCTCAACGCTGACAACTAGGGGCTGGTCAGGAAGGTATTGACGTCGTCGGCGAACTCGAGGTGGTGCTGGAAGAGGAAGCCGTGGGCGGAGTCGGGGTAGATCTTGAGCCGTGCGTGTGGAATGAGCCCGGCCAAGAGGTACGAGTAGTGCGGCAGGACCATCGGGTCGCTGTCGCCGTTGGTGACGAAGACGGGCACCTTGATCGTGCCTACACGTTCGAGCAGTGCGTGGTTCGGGATGCCCCAGTCGCAGACGGCGTCGTACTGCGCGACCCGGGTCGCCCAGGTGGTCTGGTCGTCGCGATCGGAGGTGCGTACCGCCATCCGGCCGAAGGCCTGCATCCCCGCCGTGCGGCTCGTCTCCGAGGGTGCGAAGAAGACGCCGAGAACCCTTTCGGGGTTGGGGTGCGGCCGGCCCACCGCACCGATCACCGCGGGATCCCAGCCATGCATGCCGGCCGCGCCCTGTGGTGCCGACGAGGCCAGCACGAGCCGTCGTACGACGTCCGGCCGGATCAGCGCGATCTCCTGGGCGACGAAGCTGCCGAGCGAGAACCCGAGCAGGTCGATCTGCTCGAAGCCCAGCGCGTCGAGAAAGGCCAGCGCGTCGTGCGCCATCGCGGCGACGGTGTGCGGTGTCGTGCCGGTCGACGCGCCGACGCCGCGGTTGTCGAACGCGACCACTCGCCGATCGGTGGCCAGCGCGTCCACGAGCGCGGGATCCCAGTTGTCGAGGTTGCCGCGGAAATGCTGCAGCAGGATCAGTGGTACGGCGCCGTCGCCGGTCTCACGGTAGGCGTACTCGACGCCGTTGTCCGCGCTGATCCGCTGGGTCGAGGTCTCCGTGTACATAGTGGTCACCCCTAGGGCCGCTGGGAGTCGGCGGCGAACGTCAGTGTGTACGGGTTCGGCAAGCGCGTGCACGATGCGCGCCACTACTCAGATCATGGTCGCGCCGGGTCCGTTCGCGGGAATACCTCTGGGGGGTATATGTTGTTCGGAGACTTGAAGCCGTGGCCGGGTGGCTGCGGCAGCGACCGGACGCTGAGAGGAGATCATGGTGAAGGCCAGCTCAGACGGCCAGGATCACCAGCACCACGGCAGGCCTGCGGCTCAGGTCGAATCACCGGTCCACACAGGACATGACAAGCACGCCGGACACGACAAGCACGCCGGACACGATCCGGAGATGTTCCGGCAGAAGTTCTGGCTGAGCCTGCTGCTGACGCTGCCGATCGTGGCGACCAGTCCCATGGTGATGGACTGGTTCGGCTACTCGGTGGACTTCCCCGGCATGAGCTGGGTCGGGCCGGTACTCGGCACTTTCGTGTACTTCTACGGTGGCTGGCCGTTCCTGGTCGGCGGTGTCCGCGAGACCCGCGACCGGGCACCCGGAATGATGCTGCTGATCTCGATGGCGATCACCGTCGCCTATGTCGCTTCCCTGGCCACCAGTATCGGCGTCTTCGACCTCGACTTCTGGTGGGAGCTCGCCGCCCTGGTCACCATCATGCTGCTGGGCCACTGGCAGGAGATGAAGGCCATCGGCCAAGCCCAAGGTGCGCTCGCCGCACTCGCCGCGCTGCTGCCGGACGACGCCGAGCGCGTCACCGACAGCGGGATAGTGAGCATCTCGGTCTCTGACCTTCAGGTCGGCGACGTTGTCCTCGTCCGGTCCGGCGCCCGCGTGCCGGCCGACGGGAAAATCGTGGTTGGAACCGCCGAGCTGGACGAGTCGATGATCACCGGCGAGTCCCGCCCGGTGTCGAAGACCACCGGTGATCGGGTCGTCGCGGGAACCGTCGCGACCGACTCCGCCATCCGGGTCCGGATCAACGCCGTCGGCGACGACACCGCCCTGGCCGGCATCCAGCGGCTGGTCGCCGAAGCGCAGCAGTCCAGTGGAAGGGCCCAGGTGCTGGCCGACCGGTTCGCCGCGATGCTGTTCTACATCGCCACCGCCGCGGCACTCGTCACCTTCATCGCGTGGTCGGTCTTCGGCACTCTCGACGAGGCGGTCGTGCGAACCGTCACTGTCCTGGTGATCGCCTGCCCACACGCGCTCGGTCTGGCCATCCCGCTGGTCATCGCCCTGTCCACCGCCGTCGCGGCCAAGGCCGGGATCCTGGTCAAGGACCGGCTGGCGCTGGAGCGGATGCGGACCGTCAGCGCGGTGCTGTTCGACAAGACAGGCACCCTGACCAGGGGCGAGCACGTCGTGACCGGTGTCGCCGGTGACGGCCTCGACGAGCATCAGGTCCTGCGGATCGCCGGCGCGGTGGAGGCCGACAGCGAACACCCGCTCGCCCGGGCGATCGTCACCGCCGCGGACCAGCGAGGTGGCCGCGCGGACGCGGCCGAGTTCAAGTCGCTCACCGGGCGGGGTGTCCAGGCTGTCGTCGACGGCACCAGCTACGCCGTCGGCGGGCCCGCGCTGCTGCGAGAGCTTGACGCCACCGTGCCGAGCCGGCTGGGCGCCCGGGCCGAGGAGTGGTCCGGCCGCGGCGCAGCGGTGCTCTACCTGCTTCGTGTCGAGGGAGCCAAGTCAGTAGCGATCGGGGCGATCGCGCTGGAGGACGAGGTTCGGCCGGAGGCCCGAGAAGCCGTGGAGCAGTTGCGCTCGGCCGGCATGAGCAAGATCGTCATGATCACCGGCGATGCCGAGCCAGTCGCGCGGGCGGTTGCGGCCGACCTCGGCTTCCGCGCGGGTGTGGATGAGGTGTTCGCCGAAGTACTCCCGGCCGACAAGGACAAGGCGGTCAGTGAGCTGCAGTCACGCGGGCTGACCGTGGCGATGGTCGGCGATGGCGTCAACGACGCCCCCGCCCTGGCCCGAGCCGACGTCGGGATAGCGATCGGCGCCGGCACCGACGTGGCGATCGAGTCGGCCGGAGTCGTGCTGGCGTCGTCGGATCCGCGGGGGGTCGTCGGCATCATCCGCCTGTCGCAGGCGTCCTACCGCAAGATGGTCCAGAACCTCGCCTGGGCGGCTGGCTACAACGTGGTCGCGATCCCGCTCGCAGCCGGCGTGCTCGCCTTCGCCGGGATCACTCTCAGCCCGGCGATCGGCGCGGTCCTGATGTCTGCATCGACCATCGTCGTGGCGCTCAACGCCCAACTCCTGCGCCGAGTCCACCTCACCCCAGACCACTGACCCGGTCAGTCCAGGCGGAAACGCGGGCCGAAATCGGTGCTCCCCGCCACCAGCGCTGCAAACGCGTCGCGTCACCGTCCGTGCAGAAGGACGATGGAGCGGGGGTTGACCAGGACGTGGTCTCCGGCGGCGATCTGGCCTGGCGGGGCGGTGCCACTGGGTTCGTAGGTGTCGATCTCCCGGGTCCACGTCTTGCCGGTCTCGGTCGCGGGTACGGCGAAGTCCAGCGGCTCCCACCAGGCGTTGACCAGGAGCAGGAAGTCGTCATCGACCAGGAGGGTTCCGTCCGCGGCCCGATCGGGATCGTCGTCCCCGTCGAGGTAGAGCGCCACGCTCCGTGCACCCGGGTCGGCCCAGTCCGCCTGAGTCATCTCCGCGCCACCCGGGGTATACCACCGCAACTCGTCCGCCTCCACGCCGGTGAGGAACCGGCGCCGCCGGAACACCGGGTGGGCCCGGCGCAGCGCGATGAGCTTCTTGGTGAAGGCGGTCAACTGCTCGTCCGGTGTGGACCAGTCGAACCAGCTGATCGCGTTGTCCTGGCAGTACGCGTTGTTGTTTCCCTGCTGGCTGCGGCCGAGTTCGTCGCCTCCGAGGAGCATCGGTACGCCGAACGAGAGCATCAGCATGGTGAGCATGGCCCGGCTCTGCCTAGCCCGTAGGTCCAGGATCTTTTGATCGGTACTGGGTCCCTCGACTCCGCAGTTCCAGGAGCGGTTGTCGTTGCTGCCGTCCCGGTTCGCCTCGCCGTTGGCCTCGTTGTGCTTGGCGTCGTACGAGACGAGATCGGCCAGCGTGAAGCCGTCGTGCACCGTGATCAGGTTGACCGAGGCGGTAGGACGCCGGCCGGCCGCGGAGAACAGGTCGGACGATCCGCTGAGGCGGGCGGCGAACTCGCCGATCAGGCCGTCGTGGCTGCGCCAGAAGTCGCGCATCACGTCGCGGTACCGGCCGTTCCACTCACTCCACAGCGGCGGGAACCGGCCGAGGTCGTAGCTGTCCACCTGTCCGACGTCCCACGGCTCGGCGATGAGCTTGGCACGGGAGACCACCGGGTCCTGCGAGACCAGGTCGAAGAACGCCGCCATCTTGTCGAAGCCGCCGTCCTCACGGGCCAGCGTCGGGGCGAGATCGAAGCGGAAGCCGTCGACCCGCAGCTCGGTCAGCCAGTAGCGCAGCGAGTCCATGATCAGCTGCAGGCTGACCGGACTGTCGGCGTTCAGCGAGTTGCCGGTGCCCGTCGTGTCCACGTAGATCCGTGGGTCGTCGGGGTCGAGCCGGTAGTACGCCGTGTTGTGCAGTCCGCGATGGCACAGCGTCGGGCCGAGGTGGTTGCCTTCGGCGGTGTGGTTGAAGACCACGTCGAGGATGACCTCGAGGCCGGCGCCGTGCAGGGTGTCGACCATCGCCTGGAACTCGGCGACCTGTTCGGCGGGCCGCCCGGCCCGGACCGCGGCGGAGTAGCCGGCGTGCGGCGCGAAGTACCCGATGGTGTTGTAGCCCCAGTAGTTGGTCAGGCCGCGCTGGACCAGGAAACCCTCGGGCACGCTCTGGTGCACCGGGAGCAGTTCCACGGCGGTCACCCCGAGGTCGAGGAGATGGGCGACCGCGGCGTCGTGGGCGAGCCCGGCGTACGTACCCCGGAGCTCCTCCGGTACGGCGGGGTGCGCAGCCGTGAAGCCTTTGACGTGGACCTCGTAGATGATCGTGTCGGCGTAGGAGTAGGCCGGCCGGGGACCTTCGCTCCAGGAGAAGGAGGTGTCGACCACCAGGCTGCGGGGGACGTGTCCGGCCGAGTCCAGCGCGCTCGGGGCCTCGACATCGTCGACCGCGTAGCCGAACAGCTCCGGCCCGAACCGTACCTCGCCGTCGACGGCCCTCGCGTAAGGATCGAGCAGTAGCTTCGACTGGTTGTACCGCAGACCTCGTTGCGCGTCGTACGGTCCGGTAGCCCGGAATCCGTAAGCCTGACCAGGTCGTACACCGGGCAGGAATCCGTGCCAGATGTCGCCGTCGCGCTCCTGCAGCGGGATCTGGGTCTCGGTGCCGTCGGAGTCGAACAGGCACAGGAGCACGCCGTCGGCCCCCGACGCGACGGCGAAGTTCGTGCCGTCAGGCCCCGGGGTGGCGCCGAGCGGGGCGGCGGCACCGGGCATGGGCGGCGCGAAGGTGACCTGCGTGGTCATGACACTCCGCCCATCGTGCGCAGGACATCCCCGACGGACTGCACCGAACCGTGTCTGCGCCGGATCAGATCGGCCACGATTCCGGTCCAGCCGGTCTGATGTGCCGCGCCCAGTCCGGCCGCGTTGTCGCCGTGGAAGTACTCGCTGAACATGAGGTTGTCCTTCCAGTTCGGGTCCTGCTGCAGCCGGTCGACGCCACCGAAGCACGGCCGCCGGCCGTCCGGGCCGACCAGGAAGATCGACACCAGCCGGGCGAACAGGTCGTCGGCGACGGCGTCGAGAGCGAGCTTGTGGCCCGATCCGGTCGGGTACTCGATCATCAGGTCCTCGCCGAAGAAGCGGTGGTAGCGCTGCATCGCGGTGGCCGCGAGGAAGTTCAGCGGGAACCACACGGGACCGCGCCAGTTCGAGTTGCCGCCGAACATGTCGGTGGTCGATTCCGCCGGTTCGTAGTCCACCGTGGCGCGGATCCCTTCCACCTCGAGCGTGTACGGGTGGTCGCGGTGGAAGGCGGAGATCGAGCGCAGCCCATAGGGAGACAGGAACTCACCGGGGTCGAACAGCTTGTCGAACAGCCGCAGTACCTGGCCGACCCCGACGACGCCCATCAGCAGCCGCTGCTGTCCTGCATCGCCCCGCAGCAGGCCGGCCTTGGCCAGGCTCTCGCGGTCGCGCAACCCCTGACGATCGAGGAACTCAGCGAACTGCTTGCCTGGGGCGATGGCTCCCGCCAGCATCTGTTCGTCGATCACGCCGACCGCGAGCATTGGGATGATGCCGACCATCGAGTGCACCTTCACCGGCACGACGCCGCCGCTCGGGGTGGAGATCCGGTCGTAGAACAAGCCGTCGGTGTCGTCCCACATCCCTTGCTGCGCCATCGCGGTGCGGATCTCGGCGAAGTGCTCCAGGAACTTGTGGACCAGGTCGCGCGCGGGCCGGTGTCCGGTCCGGTTCAGGATCGCGGCGATCGTCATCATCCCCAGCGCGTACGCCGCCATCCAGCCGGTTGCGTCGGACTGTTCGAGCACCCCGCCGACCGGAAGGTGCGAACGGTCGAGCGGGCCGATGTTGTCCAGCCCGAGGAACCCACCCTCGAACAGGTTCGACCCGTCGGCGTCCTCGCGGTTGACCCACCAGGTGAAGTTGACCAGCAGCTTGTCGAAGATCCGGCTGAGGAAGTCGAGATCGCGCCCGCCATCGATGGCCCAGACCTCGAGCGCCGCGTAGACCTGCACAGGCGGGTTGACGTCACCGAAATCCCATTCGTACGCCGGCAGCGCGCCGTTCGGGTGCTGGAACCACTCGCGACACACCAGCAGCAACTGATTCTTCGCAAACTCCGGGTCGACGTGCGCGAGCGCGATGCAGTGGAAGGCGAGGTCCCAGGAGGCGAACCAGGGGTACTCCCACTTGTCCGGCATCGACATCACGTCGAAGGCGTTGAAATTGCGCCATCGGTGATTGCGCCCGGTGTGCCGCGAGGCCGGCGGCACCGGCTGTCCCGGGTCGCCGTCCAGCCAGCGGGCGACGTCGTAGTAATAGAGCTGCTTGCTCCACAACATCCCCGCGAAGGCCTGCCGCATCACCATCGCCTCGTCGGCCGACGCAGCCGCCGGGGTGAGATCGGCGTAGAACTCGTCCGCCTCCATGCGGCGGGTCCTGAAGACCTCGTCGTACTCCGGTCCGAGCGCCGTCGCGGTGTCAGCGCCTGAACCAGCCGGACGCAGGCGCAACCGCAGTTCCGCAGTGGCACCCGGCGCGACGTCGACGCGGTACCAGGCCGCGCACTTGGTACCGCGCTGGGCGGGATCGATGGTGAGCGCACCCGTCACGACGTGGTCGTTGATCCCGTCCTTGGGGTACTGCGTCGACCCGGCAACGCCGTACAGGCGCTGGGTATTGCTCTCGTTGTCGCAGAAGAGGAGGCTCGGCGGGGTCCCGTCAGGACCCGGTCCGGTCAGTAGTTCCAGCTCGCCCAGGGATGGGTGCGAGACGCGCACGCTGGTGTCACCGGTCGCGGCGAGCTCGGGTCGTGGAGCACCCGGATTCCACGACCAGGTGTTGCGGAACCAGGCCGTCGGCAGGACGTGGAGAGTCTCCGGGTCCGGTCCGGCGTTCGTGATCTGGATCGACATCAGCAGGTCGGTGGGGCTCGCCTTGGCGTAGTGCACCTCGACGATCCAGTACCGGTCCTCGTCGAACGCGCTGGTGTCGAGGAGCTCGTACTCCGGATCATGCTTTCCGCGCCTGCCGTTCTCGGCGCGCAGGTCTTCGTACGGGAACGCACCCTGCGGGTAGTGGTAGCGCCAGCGGTTCCAGGCATGGCTGGGCACGGCGTCGAGGTACCACCAGTAGTCCTTCACGTCCTCGCCGTGGTTCGCCTCCGCGCCGGTCAACCCGAACGGCCGCTCCTTGAGGATCGGGTCGCGCCCGTTCCACAACGCCAGCCCGAGGCACAGGCGCTGCTCGATATCGCTGAACCCGGCCAGTCCGTCCTCGCCCCACCGGTACGCCGTGGCGCGCGCGCGGTCGTGCGAGAGGTAGCCCCACGCCTCGCCGTCGGCACTGTAGTCCTCCCGCACGGTGCCCCACTGACGCTCGCTGAGGTACGGACCCCAGAGATACCAGTCGTTCCGCTGTGACAGCGGCCGGTCGCTCGCCATCCGCTCGCGCTCGACTCCGGACGTCTGCGGCTGTGTCGTCACGCGGTCCTCCCAGCGATGGTGATCGTGCACGGCAGCTCGCGCGGAGCCCATGCCCATTGTTCGAGGATCGACCCAATCCCGCCTCCTCTGCGGCTGATGATTCAGAGCTGTCGCGGGAGAGGGTTATCCATCAAGCCGAATTGATGTATCGTCCGGAGGTATGGCGCCGACAGTTCCGGCGGATCCACCGTCGTTCGTCCGGCTGGTTGCTCACCCGCTGCGCTGGCGGCTGGTGACCGAGCTGGCCAGAAGCGACCTGCGCGTGCGGGAGTTGGTCGGCCTGGTGGGCGAGCCGCAGAACCTGGTGTCGTACCACCTACGGCTCCTGCGCCACGACGGGCTGGTCACCGCGACGCGCAGTACGTTCGACGGCCGGGACAGCTACTACCACCTGGATCTCGACCACTGCGCCCGCGGGCTGACTGGCACTGGTGCGGCGATACATCCGGCGCTAGAGCTGACACCGCGTGAGGCTTCTGGGCCGGGAAGGGTCTCGGTGTTGTTCGCCTGCACCGGCAACAGCGCGCGCTCGCCGATCGCGGAGGCGCTGCTCCGTCATCACACGGCCGGCCGGGTGAAGGTGACGAGTGGTGGCAGTTCGCCGAAACCGGCCTTCCATCCGAACGCCGTCCGGGTGCTCGAGGAGCAGTACGGCGTCGACATCGCCGGCCGGACTCCGCGGAGCCTGAACACGCTGACCGGACGCCATTTCGAGCACGTGATCACCTTGTGCGACAAGGTCCGCGAGGTGTGCCCGGAGTTCGGCGACCCATCACGTCGTACGCATTGGAGCATCCCCGACCCAGGAGACGCCGGCTACCCGGTCTTTCAGCGGATTGCGGCGGAGATCGACACGCGCATCCGCTACCTACTGCCTGTCCTTGCCCTCGAGAGCTGAGGAGGCTCGTCATGGCGACATCGGAGTTCGCCAGTGTGCGCTACGTAGTCGACGACGTCCAAGCGGCGGTCGACTTCTACACCGAACATCTCGGGTTCAGTCTGCGTGGCAACGCCGTACCGGCCTTCGCTGAGGTAACAGCCGGGCACCTGCGACTGTTGCTGTCCGGACCGGCCAGCTCCGGAGCTCGCGCGACTCCCGAGGACGTCGCCGGCGCAGGTCGTAACCGCATTCATCTGACCGTCGACGATCTGGATGCCGAGATCGAACGGCTGCGCGGCGACGGGCTGTCCTTTCGCAGCGAGGTGGTCTCCGGCCCAGGCGGCCGCCAAATCCTCCTCGCCGACCCAGCCGGAAACCTAATCGAACTCTTCCAGCCCGCGTCCTGACCTAGGTCGCCCGGAACGGCCGAACCAGGTACTGGTGATGCCTGGTTCGGCAGTCACTCCCAGCCCGCAGCCGCGGTGTCTAGCGTGGGCGGTATGAATGCTCCTCTGCTCAAGCTGAACAATGGCGTGGAGATGCCGGCCATCGGCTTCGGTGTCTTCCAGACGCCCCCGGACGACACCATCGCGGCCGTGGAGACGGCGCTGGCCACCGGGTACCGGCACGTCGACACCGCCGCGGCATACCTCAACGAGCGCGAGGTCGGCGACGCGATCCGTCGCTCCGGCCTCGACCGCTCCGAGATCTTCGTCGAGACGAAGGTCTGGATCACCGACTACGGCTACGACGAGACGCTGCACGCCTTCGACAAGAGCGCGGGCAAGCTCGGGGTCGACCAGATCGACCTGCTGATCCTGCACCAGGCGCTGCCCAGCGAATTCGAGCTCACCATCGGCGCCTACCAGGCGCTGGAGAAGCTGCTGGCCGACGACTTGGTCCGGGCGATCGGGGTCAGCAACTTCATGCCCGACCACCTTGCCCGGCTGCTGGAGGCAACGTCGGTGGTGCCGGCCGTCAACCAGATCGAGGTGCATCCCTACTTCCGCCAGTCCGAGGTGCTCTCGCTCGACGCCGAGCACGGGATCCTCTCCCAGGCGTGGTCGCCCATCGGTGGGATCACCTTCTACCGCGACGGCTCCCACGGCAGCACCCTGGAGGACGCCACGATCCAGGAGATCGCAGCGGAACAGGGCAAGACGCCGGCCCAGGTGATGCTGCGCTGGCACCTCCAGCAGGGGCGTCAGGCCATCCCGAAGTCGGTCACTCCCTCGCGGATCGCGGAGAATTTCGACATCTTCGACTTCGAGCTAACCACCGAGCAGCTGACCGCGATCGACGCTCTCGACACCGGCGTACGTGGTGGTCCGAAGCCGGAGCAGATCACCCGCGAGAACTTCGGCCTCCAGATCCCCGAGGCCTGAGGAGGAGTTTCTCGGAATGACTTTCAGCTCAGGCCGGTCGCGGCGGCGATCAGCTCGATCTGCTGGAGGTCGGGGTTGGCAGGAAACAGGATCAGCTCGTCGCAGCCCGCTGCGGTGAAGCCGGAAACGGCCTCGGCAACTCTCTGCGGCGTGGTGAGGGCGCCGGCCACGATCCGGTCGACGTACTCACCGACGAAGCTGTAGTAGTCGCCGAGATAGCGCCGTGCATGTTCCTCGGCCTCGTCGCCGAGACTCACGTACCCGATGGCGACCAGGCGCGGCTCACCTTCACGTCCCGCGTCGCGCCAGGATGCCCTGGCCGTCTCCGCTGCCGCGGCGAACGCGTCCGGTCCGCCGGCGCCGAGGATCCAGCCTGCGCCGTACGCCGTCATCCGGCGGAAGGCGGCGGCAGACCCACCACCGATGAGCAGCGGGGGACCACCGGGTCGCACCGGGGCCGGCCCGATCGGACCGGCGTACCCCCTCGGCTCACCGGCCCACACCGCGCGCATCTCGGCGAGTTGGGCGTCGAACGCCTTTCCGCGCGTGTCGTACGGCGACGCCGTTGCCTCGAAGTCGTCCGGGCGCGATCCCACCGCGATGCCGACCGTCAACCGGCCGTCGGAGATGCGATCGACGGTGGCCAGTTGTTTGGCCAGCAACGCACCGTTGCCCCGGTACGGGCCGATCATGATGGCCGTCGTCAGGCCGATCCGCTCGGTCACCGCCGCCGAGGCCGCGAGGGTCGGAATTGTCTCGAGATTTCCATACACCAGGCGGTCGAGCGTCCCCAGGGTCGAGAACCCGGCCCGCTCGGCGGCGCGGGCCCAGTCCAGGATCAGTCGGCCGGGGATACCGGGAATCGTGGACGGCAGACCGATACCGATGTCCATAGGAACTCTCCTTGATCCAGTTGGTAATTCCAACTATCGACGGTCGAGGCTGGTGGGCGCGTCTGTCACGGTGCGGTGAGGGCGTCGGCGAGTGGGTGGATCGCGGCTAGTGCGGCGGCGGTTTCGGGGTCGAGTCGGTGTCGTTCGGCGATGCTCTCGGGGGAGTAGTAGGCAATCCGCGTTGTCCCCGCGTCGTCCCAGATGAGCAGTTTCAGGGGTAGGTCCAGTGCGGCCAGCGGAGCGGCTGCCATGGCTGGCGTTCCGGCGGCCGGGTTGCCGAAGATCACCAGAACGGTGTCGCGCAGGTCGAGACCGGCCGTGCGCGCCGCGCCCGCCTGGTCGATGACGGCGAACACCGTGACCCCCTTGGCCTCGAGCAGCCGGCGGAATCGCGCAGTCACCTCCGCCACAGTTCCAGCAGCCACCTTGCTGACCACCCCGCTCGGCAACGGTCCGCTCCCAGAGCCGGCAGAATCAGGCATCATCGTGATCCTCCTTTGACGTCATACGTACGAACCCGGTCTCGGGAAGTGTATTTATGGGCACTCGTGTCGGCTCTTTTCACTGGCCGGGGGCCTGCGGTGGGCGTCACGGGTGCAGGAGGGTTCGATGGGATCTGTGGTGAGAACTGCGGTTGTGGTCGGCGGTGGGATCGTCGGTCTGTCCGTGGCGAGGTCTTTGCAGAGGCTCGATCCCGGTACGCCGGTCGTCGTACTGGAGAAGGAAGGGTCGGTCGCGGCCCACCAGACCGGGCACAACTCGGGAGTTGTGCATTCCGGGCTGTACTACAAGCCCGGATCCCTGAAGGCGCGATTGGCCGTGGCCGGCGGAGCGGCGCTGAAGGAGTACTGCGAGGAGAAGGGCATCCCGGTGGACGTCCCCGGGAAGCTCGTCGTCGCGACGACAGAGGCCGAGTTCCCGCAGCTCGACCGTCTGCTCGGCATCGGCCGTGAGAACGGTGTCCCGGTACGACGGCTGACCCTCGACGAGATCGCCCAGCGCGAACCGCACCTGCGGGTGAAAGGTGCCCTGGCGGTCGATTCCACCGGTCGGGTCGACTTCAAGCTGGTGGCCGCCGCCTTGGCCGATGACGTCCGCGCTGCCGGCGGCGAAATCCGCACCGGGGTGACGGTGACGTCGATCGAGAATGCGGGCTCCGTCGTCCGGGTCCGTACGACGGACGAGGTGATCGAGGCGGATCGCGTCGCCGTCTGCGCCGGCTTGCACAGCGACCGGCTCGCGCGGGCCTCCGGACTCGAGCCCGGTGTCCGCATCCTCCCGTTCCGCGGCGAGTTCAGCGAGATCGTCCCGGAGCACGACTATCTGGTGAAGGGTCTGGTCTATCCGGTACCCGACCCCGAGCTGCCGTTCCTCGGCGTCCACCTGACCCGCGGCATCGAAGGCACCGTCCACATCGGGCCGAACGCCGTACCGGCCCTGGCCCGGGAGGGCTATTCCTGGTCGAAGATCGTCGCTCGGGACGTGTGGGAGTCCGCGACCTACCGGGGCACGTGGCGTCTCGCCCGCCGCTACGCCAAGACGGGCGCCAAGGAGGTGATGCGCTCACTCACCGGCCGGGCGCTCGTGCGGGAGGCCCAGCGGATGCTGCCCGAGCTGCGAGTCTCGGACGTACGGCGCTCGGGGGCCGGGGTGCGCGCGCAAGCCGTGACCCGCGACGGCAAGCTCGTCGACGACTTCCTGTTCCTCCGCGACGGTCGTACGTTGCATGTCCTCAACGCCCCATCCCCGGCCGCCACCGCCTGCCTGGTGATCGGCGAACGCATTGCCGAGGAGCTGTCCGCCGACCGGGCCTGAGAGTTCTCGGGTCAATCGAAGATCCAGTGCGGTACACCGCGGTACGGTCATCTTCCGGTTCGTTCGCTGTTCGGAGGAGTGCACGTGGCTGGTGATATCCGTCTGATCGTTCAGGGTGACGACTTCGGCATGTGTCAGGCCGTCAACGTCGGCACAGTGCAGGCGTTCCGGGAGGGGATCCTGACGCAGGCCTCCACCATGGCCGCGTGTCCGTGGTTCACCGGGGCCGCGGCGCTGGCGCGCGAGTCCGGAATTCCGCTCGGCGTACACCAGACCCTGACCTGCGAATGGGACTTTCTGCGTTGGCGGCCGCTGACCGATGGCCCCTCGCTCGTGGGTGAGGATGGAACGTTCTTCCGGACGGTCGCCGAGGCCCGGGCTTCAGTCACACAGGCCGACGCCGTACGTGAACTGTCCGCTCAGGCGGCGAAGTTCGCCGCGGAAGGACTCGCTGTCGACTACCTGGACGTCCATATGGGCGAGTCCGCGCCGGAGGCGTACGCCGAGGTCTCGAACGCCGTCGGCAAGCCGTACATCTACGGCCCCGTGGAGTCGCGACGGTTCGCCTCGATCGAGACTCTGAGCGACCGGGAAGCGGCAGCCAAGTAGCCCTGGATGCTCGCCTACATCGCCGGCCTGACGCCCGGCGTACACCTGTTGGTCACGCACTGCGCCGTCGCGGGACCGGAACTCGCCGCGCTGACCGCGCCCGGCACCGAGACCTACCGCTGGGCCGAGGAATACCGGCTCGGCGACCAGGACATCGTGACCGACCCCGAGATCCGCAAGGTGATCGAGGAGCGGGATATCGAACTGGTGTCCATGCGCAACGCCTTCACCGACTGACGTGGTAGAAGGGGTGCATGACTGCGAACAACTCTCAGCTGACCAGAACGCTCTCGAATGGTGCGGAGATCCCGCTGCTGGGCCTGGGGGTCTGGCAGGTGGAGGACGGCCCGGAAACTGAGCAGGCAGTCGCCTGGGCGCTCGACAAGGGCTACCGGCTGATCGACACGGCGCAGGCGTACCGGAATGAATCCAGTGTGGGGCGGGCGATCCGGAGCAGCGGGATCCCCAGGGAGGACATCTTCCTCACGACCAAGTTCTACCCGGGGAGCCGGGATGCCCGGGTCGAGGCGGAGAAGAGCCTGGAGCGGCTCGGCACCGACTACCTCGACCTCTACCTGATCCACTGGCCGCAGGGCGGGCCTACGTGGGCGTGGCCTGGGATGGAAGCGGCCAGCGAAGCCGGCCTGACCAAAGGCATCGGGATCTCGAACTTCGGAGCCTCCGAGATCCAAGAGCTCTTGAAGGTGAGCCAGATCCCGCCGGCGGTCAACCAGATCCAGTTCAGCCCGTTCGAGTATCGCCGGGCCCTGGTCGATGCGTGTGAGGACGCGGGCGTGGTCGCACAGGCGTACAGCCCGCTGGGGACCGGGCGTCACCTCGCGGATCCAGTCGTCGAGCGGATCGCGTCTGCCACCGGACGTACGCCGGCTCAGGTCCTGATCAGGTGGGCGATCCAGAAGGGACTCTCGGTCATCCCCAAGTCAATCCACCGCGAACGCATCGACGAGAACTTCAACGTCCTCGACTTCGAACTCGACGAAGCGTCCGTCTCCGCCCTGGACGCCCTCGACACCACCGGCCAGACCCCCGACGCGCTGTCCCGGAGCGGCAAGTGGTGGTGATCCCCGGGTCCGCCCAGCCCGAGATCCGTCCGAGGAGTCAGCTGTGAAGGTGTTCTTGTCGACTGACATGGAGGGAACCGCCGGGGTCGTCGACTGGAGTCAGGTCCGCGGTCCGAGTCAGGAGTACGAGTACTACCGAGGGCAGTTGCAGGCGGAGGTCAACGCCGCGATCGACGGCGCACTTGCCGCCGGCGCGACCGAGTTCCTCGTCAACGACTCACACTCGACGATGCAGAATCTTCGCCCGGACGAGCTCCACGGCCGGGCGAGCTACCTGTCCGGCCGGCACAAGCCGCTGTACATGATGGAGGGCCTCGATGACTCCTTCGACGCGGCCTTCTTCGTCTCGTACCACGGGTCGGCCGGTGCCACGTCGTCGGTGCTCCATCACACGTACAACCCCCGGGCCATCGCCGAGGTCCGCCTCAATGGCGCGATCGCCGGCGAGGCCGGAGTCAACGCGCTGGTGGCGCTCGCCCACGGGGTTCCGGTGGTACTCATCTCGGGCGACCGGGTGACGATCGACGAGGCGCAGCCGTTCTGCCCGGATATCGAGGCGGTCGTCGTCAAGGAGTCGGTCTCGCACAATGCCGCCCTGTCCGTGCATCCAGACAAGGCACGCGAGCTGATCCGGAAGGGTGCGCAACGCGCGCTGGCCCGGCTGACCGACTTCCAGCTGCCGAGCATCACCCAGCCCGCCGAGCTGACCGTCCGGTTCCACAACCGAGCGCTGGCAGAACTGGCCTGCGCACTTCGTGGCGTCGAGCAACAAGACGAGAAGCTCGTTGCCATGCGCAACGACGACCCACTCCAACTGTTCCGCACCTTCATCGCCGCCGTGCTACTGAGCAGAGGCGTGCCCGAGTGATCCAGATCGACGAAGCCCTCACTCGCCTGGGTGAGTGAGGCAGTCCTGACCGTGACCGGAAGGCGGGCGAGTACCGTGATGGGGCGCAGTGGGGGAGGTGTGGAGGACTGGTCGTGGAGCTGGGCGGCGCGGTGGTGTTGGTGACCGGTGGGTCGGCCGGGATCGGGCGAGCTGTTTGTCTGGAGCTCGCGACGGCGGGGGCCGAGGTCGTGGTGCATGGGCGCGACACCCTGCGTACACAGGACGTCGCGGATCAGGTGAACGGCGTTGCGGTGCAGGCCGACCTGCGTGAGTACGACGCTGTGCAGACTCTGGCCGGGCAGGCGCTGGCGGCGCACGGCCGGGTGGATGTGCTGGTCGCGAACGCCGGTCAGGGGTGGTCCGGGCCGTTCGTGGAGATGAGCGATCACCAGATCGCGGAGTTGGTTGCCGTGGATCTCGTCGAGACGATGCGGCTGTGCCGGTTGCTCCTGCCCGGCATGATCGAACGACGGACCGGATATCTGCTCCTCGTGACCTCGGTTGCGGGGCGGACCGGCGTTGCGGGGGAGGCGGTTTACGCGGCGGCGAAGGCGGGCCTGGACGCGTTCGCGGAGAGTCTGCGGCTGGAGTTGGCAGGTACGGGCGTCCACGTCGGCGTCGTCGTTCCCGCGGCGGTCGACACGGGCTTCTTCTCCGCGCGAGGTCGTGCCTACGACCGGCGCGTCCCCCGGCCGGTGGAGCCCGAGACGGTCGCGCGTGCTGTCGTCCGGGCGATCGAGCAGGATCGGGCCGAGACGTGGATCCCGCGCTGGATCCGGCTCGCCGCCGTTGTCCGGGCGGTGTTCCCGGGCGCTTACCGACGGCTCGCCACCCGGTTCGGAGAGTCGGTCCGGTCCCGGTGACCGACCGCGTGTGTTATGAAAATCCCGTGGCCCACGAAGGATCAACGCAACGGATCAGGGGCTGGCGCCGGCTGGTGCCCGGTCTGGCGCTGTTCGGCGTCTACCTGCTCGCCGACCGGCTGGCGAAGGCCTGGGAGGATCGGGCCGCTCGCCCGGGCGTGGTCGTGCCGTCGAGTGACGCCTTCTTTCTGCAGGTCGAGGCTGCCGCGGCGCCTCAGCATGTCGGTGGGCTGGTCTTGTTCGAGCCGAGTGATGGCGAGGCGCTGTCGGTCGACCGCGTCACAGACCTGGTGAAGGGCGAGCTCGACGGACTGCCCCGGTTCCGCCAGCGGCTCGCGCCGCCGTCGCGCTGGCGCCGGCAGCGGTGGATCGACGTCGCCGACATCGACTGGCCGCGACACATCAGCGAATACCGCTCGGCGGACGGCCTGGCCGGCGTACGTCGGATCGTCGGCGAGCTGGCCGCGACGCCGATGCCCCGGGATCGTCCGCTGTGGCGAATCGTGATGGTCCGCGACGTGCAGCCCGGGGTGTCCGCGATGATCCTGCTCCTGCACCACTCCGTCGCCGACGGTATCGGCACCGTGATCCAGGCGCTGAACCTGTTCCGCCCGCGAATCGAGCTGCCCGGCGTCCGCGGTCCCGCGCCAGGTCGCGCGCAGTTGCTTGGAGCAACGATCGCGGGGCTGGCCCAGCTGGCCACCGACGGCGGAGCGGGTGGACATCTGGAGAACGCGTCGGCGCGGCGGGAGTTCGCCACCGCCGAGCTCGACCTGGCGGCCGTACGGCGTGCTGCGTCCAGCCGCGGTGTCCGGGTGACCGATGTCGTCCTCGGTCTGGTCGCCGACGCGGTCGCTGTCACCCATGCCGACGTCGCCACCCGGCTTCGCGGCCGGATGCGGGTCGCGGTGCCGCTGATGGTGCGCGACTCCTCCGCGGCCGCGGAGACCAACGCGACCGCGGCCGTGATGGTCGACGTACCGCTGGACGGCCGCCCGTTCGATGAGCTGGTCACCGAGATCAGCCGGCGGACCGCGCGCATTCGGACACCGAGCCGGGCCGTGGCCTCGCGATTCGTGATGGCGACCGGCCTGCGCGCGTTGCCGGAGCCGTCGGCACGGTGGTTCGCGCGGACCGTCTACGGGCGTCGCTTCTTCCACGCCATCGCGTCGAACATGCCCGGCCCGACGCAGTCACTGTCGATGGACGGCGTCACGATCGCGTCCGTCTATCCGATCCTGCCGCTGGCGCCCGGGTCGCCGCTCGCGATGGGCGCCCTGAG
This sequence comes from Kribbella qitaiheensis, assembly GCF_042657745.1. Taxonomy (GTDB): domain Bacteria; phylum Actinomycetota; class Actinomycetes; order Propionibacteriales; family Kribbellaceae; genus Kribbella; species Kribbella qitaiheensis. The sequence continues at coordinate 257,574 of NZ_JBHSKE010000080.1, forward strand.
CTGGGCCGGCGCGCTCGGGATCGGTCTCGCCTCCGATCCGGCGGTCTTCGACGCCGGCGTCCTCGCGGCAAGGATGGAGCAGGTCCTGAACGTCTCACCGGACCGGCCAGACGAGCGCGAGGAACAGTCGCGCGCGTGACCGCGGCGAGTCCAGCTGATCGCCGAACCGTTCGCGCAGCTGGGCGACCCGGTAGCGCACGGTCTGCGGGTGGATGTGCAGCTCCTCGGCGATCGCCGTCCGGTCGCCCATGTGCCGCAACCAGGCGGTGAGTGTCTCGATCAGCCGTGCCCGGGCTCCGGCCGGCAGGTCGTCGAGCGGCGCGAGCAACTGATCGCGCAGGAAGCCCACCAGCAGCTCGTCGCGATGGACGATGATCGTGTCGAGATGCTCATCGACGAACACCGGGTCGTCGGTGAGAATGCCCTGCTGCTTGAGCCGTACGGCGATCTGGGCGATCGCGACGCTCCGCGGCAGGTGCTCCAGCGGCACGGTGTGGCCGACCACCGCGTTGGTCCCGCGGAGTGCGCGGCGGAGTTGGTCCCGGCGACTTGACGGGCCGGGATCGGGGACGATGGCGCCGGACAGCTGTTCGTGCCGCACGGGCAGGGATCCCGCGTCTACGTGGGACAGCACCCGCCGGGCGACCTCTGTGGTCGCATCGACCAGTACGACGGCCCCGGTCGCGGGTAGCGGCCAGTTGGCCCGGGCTGCGGCCTCGCGGATCGCGTTCATGCCCGAGCGATCCGACAGCAGTAGCTCGGCCAGCTCCTCGCGGCTCCGTTCCCGGGCCGAGGCGTCCTCGCGTTGTTCCAGGACATAGCCGCGCGCGGACGCCGAGGAGAGCTGGTTGATGAAGTCGAAGACGGCCTCGGCGAGCGCGGCCAGGACGTCCGGCCGGACCTCGAGTGCCAGCGCGGTAGCCGACACGTGCCGCCAGGCGGTGCGCGCGCCGAGCTGGTAGGCGGTCAACAGGCGGGTGAGATCCTCGCCGGCCTGCCACTGGCGACGGCCGATCTGCTCGAAGACGAGCTGGATCGTCTGGGCGCCCTCGAGGTGGTCGTCGCGGGACACCGAGCGGCCGTGTTCGGCCATGTCGAGGAGCCGGTGGATGAACAGCTCGGCGGCTTCCCGCATACCGTGCGGATTGTGGTCGAGGAAGGCGGCGTACTCGGGCATCCCGTCGGCGAGCAGGTCCCGGACCTCGGCCAGCAGCTCCGGCAGTCGGCTGTCGAGGGCGACCTCGAGTCGCTCCCGGCCCTGCGCCGCCTCAGTGCCCATCGCCTGCCTCGTCGTGCTCCAGATCGCCCTGCCACGCTCTTGCCGCGCCCTGAGACGTCCTGTCGACCGTCGTGCTCCGAACGTCCGCCGCGCTCTGGATTGTACGGTCGTGACAATTTTCGGGTCCAGGAATCACCCCGGTGATGGCAGAACTGGCGGCGGGAACGGACCGAGGATTGCTGATATGGCCAGTTCGCCTCACCGGCCGCCGAGACCTACACCCTCGTCCGTCGACGAGGGCGCCTGGCGCATCCGCGAGAACGCCGAGAACTTCCCGGTCGCGCTGCGGTTCCTGCCACGTCGGCATCGCCGCCACCTGCACGCGATCTACGCCTACGCCCGGATGGTCGACGAGATCGGGGATGCGTTCACTGGAGACCGGACCGCCCGGCTGCACGAGCTGGCGACGGACCTCGGCACGATCTGGTCGGGCGACCAGCCATCCGACGCCGTACTCCAGCGGCTGGCCCGGACGATCCACGACCGGGCGATGTCGGCCGAGCCGTTCGAGCGCCTGATCGAGGCGAATCTGCAGGACCAGGTGGTGTCGCGGTACGAGACCTTCGACGATCTCCTCGCGTACTGCGCCCTGTCCGCGGAACCGGTCGGCCGGATGGTGCTGGAGATTTTCGGGCAGGCGACGCCGGAGACCATCGCGCGATCCGACCAGGTGTGCACCGCGCTGCAACTACTCGAGCACTGGCAGGACGTCGGTGAGGACAGACTGGCCGGTCGCGTGTACCTACCGCAGGAGGACCTCCGGCGGTACGGCGTCGGCGAGAACGACCTGGATCAGGAGAACGCAGGTCCGAAGCTCCGTGAGTTGATGCGGTTCGAGATCGAGCGGGCCGCCGGTCTGCTCGGTGAAGGGACGGCGATCGTGCGGAAACTGCAGGGATGGGGAAGGGTCAGCGTGGCCGGCTTCGTCGCCGGGGGAGAGGCCACCGTGTCGGCGCTGAGGCAGACCGATGGCGACGTGCTCGGCCGGTCCGCGCAGCCGTCGCGGAGCACCACAGCAATTCGGGTCCTAGGCCTGTTGGCCGGCCGGCGGTCGGTGCGATGAGCACGATCGAGCAGGCGTACGCGACTTGCGAGCTGATCACCCGGACGGAGGCCGGCAACTTCTATTACGGCATCCGCCTGCTGCCGCCACCCAAACGATCCGCCCTGTGCGCGGTCTACGCCCTCGCGCGACGGATCGACGACATCGGCGACGGCGACGACACGATCGCGAACAAGGAGACCGCGCTCGCCGAAGTGCGCAAGGACCTCGGCAGGCTGGACGAGAGCAGCGATCCGGTGCTCACCGCGGTGAACGACACCGCACGCCGGTTCCCGGTGCCGCTCACCGCGTTCGAGGAGCTCATCGACGGTGTCCAGCTGGACCTGGGCGAGGTCCGGATCGCCGACTTCGACGAGCTCGTCGTGTACTGCCGCCACGTCGCCGGATCGGTCGGCCGCCTGTGCCTGTCGATCTTCGGCAGTAGCACCACCGACCCGAGGACTTCCCTCTACGCCGACCAGCTCGGGATCGCCCTGCAGCAGACCAACATCCTGCGCGACATCCGCGAAGACCTCGGCAACGGCCGCGTCTACCTCCCGCAGGATGAGCTCGATCGGTACGGCACGGAACTGCGCGTCGACGAACTCGGCACGCTGGAGGACCCCGCCGGCCGACTCGCTGCCTACATCCGGTACGCCGCCGGTCGCGCGGGCGACTGGTATTCGCTCGGTCTGCGGCTCGTCCCACACCTCGACCGGCGCAGCGCGGCGTGCTGCCGGGCGATGGCCGGCATCTACCACCATCTGCTGGGCCGCATCGCTGCCGATCCGGTGCTCGTCTACGACCAGCGGTTGTCGCTCAGCGTCGCCCAGAAGGCGCGCGTCGCCGTGACCGCCCTGGCCGGAGGAGGACGGCGATGACCGCGCGGCGCGTCGGAGTGGTCGGAGGCGGCCTGGCGGGCCTGACCGCGGCACTGCGATGCGCCGACGAAGGCTTCGCGGTCACCTTGTTCGAAGCGCGCCCGCGGCTCGGTGGTCTCACTCACTCGTTCCAGCGCGACGGGCTGTGGATCGACAACGGCCAACACGTGTTCCTGCGGTGCTGCACGTCCTATCAGGGCTTCCTGGAGCGGCTGGGTGTCGCTGACCGGGTGATCGTGCAGGACCGGCTCGACGTACCGGTTCGCAGTGAACTAGATCGGCGGGGCGGTCGACTTCGCCGTACTGGACTGCCTGCACCACTTCATCTGGGATCGACCTTGGCGCGCTACCGGTGGTTGAGCCCGGCGGCTCGAGCGCGTGTGGTGCGCGCGGCGTTGGCGCTCGGTCGGGTGGACCGCACCGATCCGGAGGTCGACCGCCGGTCCTTCGGCGACTGGCTCACCGCGCACGGCCAGGATCAGCGGGCCATCGAGACGGTCTGGGACCTCATCGGCATCGCCACGCTGAATGCTCCGGCCGAGCGAGCGTCCTTGGCGCTGGCCGCGACGGTCTTCCAGGTGGGCCTGCTGGAGTCCGCCGCAGCAGCCGACATCGGCTGGTCGCTCGTGCCACTGCAGGAATTGCACGGCGACGCGGCGTCGCGTGCGCTCGCCGCGGCGGGGGTGACCGTGCGAACCCGGTCCAAGGTCCGTGACGTCGTACCGGCCGGTGACGGCTGGACCGTGGACGGTACCGCCTTCGACGACGTCGTACTGGCAGTTCCGCCGTCGGCCGCGGAGGCTTTCGCGCCGGCAGGAGCGGTCGAGCTGGAGTCGGGGTGGGCGGAGGAGCTGGGCAGTACGCCGATCGTCAACCTTCACGTCATCTACGACCGGGTCGTGCTCGACGAGCCGTTCTTCGCGGCTGTCGACAGCCCGCTGCAGTGGGTGTTCGACCGCACCCAGCAGGCGGGACTCAGCCGGGGGCAGTACATCGCGGTGTCGCTGTCGGCGGCGGACGATCTGATCGACACACCGGTGCCGGAGTTACGTGACCGCTTGCTGCCGCACTTGGAGCGGTTGCTGCGGATCACCGGCGAGGCGCGGTTGGTGGAGTTCTTCGTCACCCGGGAGCGGCAGGCCACGTTCCGGCAGCGGCCGGGCACGGCAGACCTGCGTGCATCAGCGCGTACGGCGCTGCCCGGTCTTTACTTGGCCGGTGCGTGGACCGACACCGGCTGGCCCGCAACCATGGAGGGCGCCGTCCGCAGCGGAGAGGCCGCGGTGGCCGCGCTGCTCCAACGACGCCCCGCTCAACGTCGGGAGGCAGTGGTATGACGATCACCGCGGAAACCCTCGACCGCAGTCGCGGCCTGGTCGCACCGGCCCTGCGCCTGGCTGTCGAGCGCCTCGATCCGTTCACCCGGTTGGTCGTCTCGTACCACCTCGGCTGGTCCGACGAGCACGGTACGCCGACCGTGGCGAACCCGGGCAAGACCTTGCGGCCCGCGCTCGCCCTGCTCGCCGCCGAAGCCGTGACCGGCAGACCCGAACCGGGGTTGCCGGGCGCGGTCGCGGTCGAGCTCGTCCACAACTTCTCCTTGCTGCACGACGATCTGATGGATCGCGACACCGAACGGCGCCATCGCCGGACCGTGTGGGCAGTCTGGGGCGACGCGACGGCCGTACTGGCCGGGGATGCGCTCCTTTCCCTTGCCCACGAAGTGTTGACCGAGGGTGAGTCGCCGGACGGGCAAGCGGCCGGCCGGGCGTTGGCAGTCGCAACTCGGGAGCTGATTCGTGGGCAGGTGCTCGATCTCGCCTTCGAACAACGCAACGACGTGGGGCTGGACGAGTGCCTCGACATGGCGGCCGGCAAGACCGGAGCTCTCCTCGGGGTCAGCGCAGCGATCGGCGCGATCCTGGTCGGTGCCTCGCAGCCGGTCGTGTCGTGCCTTTCCAGGTTCGGTGCCGAGCTGGGGATGGCCTTCCAACTCGTCGACGACCTGCTCGGGATCTGGGGATCGCCCGAAGTCACGGGCAAGCCGGTGTTCTCCGATCTGGTCGCGCGCAAGAAGACCTTGCCGGTCACCTGGTCGCTCGATCACGGCGGCGAGGCCGGGCGGGAGCTGGCCGCCTGGCTGCGCCGCGACGACGCTCCGACGGACGACGACCTCCGGTACGCCGCTCAGCTGATCGAGCGTTCCGGTGGTCGCGACTGGGCCGTCCAGGAAGCGCGGAACCGTATCGGTCTGGCCGAGCAGGCTCTCGACCAGGCAGGGCTCGACGGCGGCGCCCGCAGCCGTCTCGGTGAGATCGCCCGGTTCGTGATCGAGAGGCAGTCGTGACGGCCGGCGAGCGCATCGATCGCGTGGTCGGTACGACGGACGGCGTACGGGCAGCCCTTGATGCGGCCGTGGAACATCTTCGTGGGCGGCAGCACGCGGACGGGTGGTGGAAGGGCCAGCTCGCCACCAACGTGACGATGGATGCCGAGGACCTGATGCTCCGGACGTTCCTCGGTATCGCGACGCCGGGCACGAACGAGGAGACGGCCCGCTGGATCCGTTCCCAGCAACGGGTCGACGGTTCGTGGGCGACCTTCTACGGCGGGCCGGGCGACCTGTCGACCACTGTCGAGGCGTGGGTCGCCCTGCGCTTTGCCGGCGATCAACCCGATGCACCACACCTGCGGAGGGCTGCCGAGTTCGTGCGTTCCGAGGGCGGGGTCGAGCGCGCTCGCGTGTTCACCCACATCTGGCTGGCGTTGTTCGGATTGTGGAGTTGGGACGACTGTCCCGCGCTGCCGCCGGAGCTCATCTACCTGCCGGCATGGGCGCCGCTCAACATCTACAACTGGGGTTGCTGGGCTCGGCAGACAATCGTGCCGCTCACCATCGTCAGCGCCCTCGAGCCCGTGCATCCGGTGGATTTCGGCATCGCCGAGCTGAAGACCGGGGCACCGCCGGCGCCACGACAACCGGCGTACAGCATCCCTGGGATCTTCCAGCGCCTCGACACCGTGCTGCACAGCTACAGGCGCCGGCCGCTCAAACGGCTGCGGCAGAAGGCGATGCGCCGCGCCGGCGAGTGGATCCTGGCGCGTCAGGAAGCCGATGGCGGCTGGGGCGGCATCCAGCCGCCGTGGGTGTACTCGCTCATCGCGCTGCACCAGCTGGGGTATCCGCTCGATCATCCTGCGATGCGCGCCGGAATCGATGGGCTCGACGGTTTCACGGTCCAAGCCTCTTCGCCCGACGGACCCATGCGGTGGCTGGAGGCGTGCCAGTCGCCCGTGTGGGACACCGGGCTCGCTCTCGCTGCGTTGCTGGATGCGGGTGTTCCGGCGGACGATCCGGCCGTCGTCAAGGCGACCGACTGGTTGCTGGCTGAACAGATCCTGGCCGGTGGTGATTGGCAGGTACGCCGGCCTGAGCTGCCGGCGGGCGGGTGGGCCTTCGAGTTTGCCAACGACAACTATCCCGACACCGACGACACGGCCGAGATAGTGCTCGCCCTGCGTCGGGTGGATCATCCGGATCCCGCCCGAGTCCGGGCAGTGATCGATCGCGCGGTGCTGTGGACGACCGGGATGCAGTCGCGCGACGGAGGGTGGGGTGCGTTCGACGCCGACAACACCCATACGCTGGCGAACGCGTTGCCCTTCTGCGACTTCGGTGCCGTCATCGATCCGCCGTCGGCCGACGTCACCGCTCATGTGGTCGAGATGCTCGCTGCCGAGGGGCGTACGGACGAGGAGCCGTGCCGCCGCGGCGTACGGTGGCTGCTCGAGGCGCAAGAGGCTGACGGGTCGTGGTTCGGTCGCTGGGGCGCCAATCACGTCTACGGCACCGGCGCTGTCGTCCCGGCCCTGGTTGCCGCGGGGATACCCGCTGACGCGCCCGCGGTACAGGCGGCCTTGCGCTGGCTGGAGGCGCACCAGAACGATGATGGTGGCTGGGGTGAGGACCTGCGCTCGTACGACGACCCGGCGTGGATCGGCCGGGGTGACTCGACCGCTTCGCAGACCGCCTGGGCACTACTCGCTCTGCTCGCCGCCGGGGAGGATTCTGCCGCGGTCGACCGAGGCGTCGAGTATCTCGTCCGCACCCAGCGCGCGGATGGCGGCTGGGACGAGGAGCTGTACACCGGCACGGGCTTTCCGGGCGACTTCTACATCAACTACGAGGTCTACCGGCTGGTCTTCCCGCTGTGGGCGCTCGGCCGCTACGTGGCGCGGAGTACCCGATGACCGGAATCGTCAGTACGCCGCTGTGGTCCGAGTGGCTCGCCCTGCGCGACCGGCTCGCGGCCGACGTCGTACGCACCGGACGCTCGTCGGGCGGCAGCCTGGAGCAGACCGGTGAGCAGCCGGTACTGATCGCTGGCGTGGCCGGCGCCCTCGGCAACGAACTCCGGCCCGGCGACCTGGTCGTCGCGGACGAGATCCGGGGCGAGGCCGAGCCGATCCCCAGTCATGCGTCCCCCTTCCTCGTGGGTGCGTTGCGGCGGGCCGGCCTGCGGGTGCACCACGGGCCGATCGTGACGACCAGGCGGATCGTCGATGCGCAGGACGCCCGCCGTACGCTCGGAGCGACCGGCGCTCTCGTGGCCGACACCGAGTCAGCCCTGGTGGCCGCGGCCGCACCTCTGGGCCAGGCGGCCGCGATCCGTGCCGTCGTCGACACGCCGGACCATCGGCTGCTTCGTCCGGGGACGCTGGTTCGCGGCCCGAAAGCCTTGTGGGCCTTACGTCGGGCCGCGCCGGTCATCGACGCCTGGGCCGCCGCGACCGGCGATCGCGAGATCGTCCTGGCAGGTCCGAGGTCGTTCTGTTCGGGCGTCGAACGCGCGATCGAGATCGTGGAACGCGCGCTGGCCAGGCACGGACCGCCGGTCTACGTACGCCGGCAGATCGTCCACAACAGCCACGTCGTTCGTGAGCTGGAGCGACGCGGCGCGGTGTTCGTCGAAGAGGTCTCGGAGATCCCCGAGGGCAGCGTCACCGTGCTCGCGGCCCATGGCGTCGCGCCGCAGGTCCGGACCGACGCGGCCATCCGCAACCTCCGGGTCATCGACGCCACTTGCCCCCTGGTCGCCAAGGTGCACAGCGAGGTACGGCGCTTTGTTGCTCGCGGCAACACCGTGTTCCTGATCGGCCATCGCGACCATGAGGAGGTCGTCGGCACTCGCGGTGAGGCACCCGACCAGGTGGTCGTGGTGGCCGATCCGGACGAGGCCGGGCGGGTGAGCGCCGCCGATCCGCGGCGGGTCTCTTACGTCATGCAGACCACCCTCGCCGTCGACGAGGCCGAGGAGACAGCCGCCGTACTCCGCGAGCGGTTCCCCGCGCTGACTGGTCCTCGCAGTGACGACATCTGCTACGCCACCACGAACCGGCAACAGGCGGTTCGTGCCGTCGCCCGGAACGCCGAACTCGTGCTCGTGCTGGGATCGGCGAACTCTTCCAACTCCCATCGGCTGGCGGAGGTTGCCGCGGCCGAGGGAGTCCAGGCGTACCTCGTCGACGACGCGAGTGCCGTCGACCTGCGCCGGCTGCACGGCGTACGCCGTATCGGCGTCACCGCCGGAGCATCGGCACCACCCCAGCTCGTCGACGATCTGGTCCGCTGCCTGTCCGGCCTCGGCCGGGTCGCGGTCACCGAGACCAGCGTCGCCGACGAGGACATCCGATTCACCCTGCCCAGGGAGGTGAGCTGACCGTGGCCATGCCACTGCGTCAGTCGATCCGCCTCGGCGGTTATCTGCTCAAGCAGAAGCTGCTGCGACGGGAGAAGTTCGCACTGCTGGTCGAGCTCGAGCCGTTGTTCGCGTGCAATCTCGCCTGTGCCGGCTGCGGCAAGATCCAGCATCCCGCCTCGGTGCTCAAGCAGCGGATGCCGGTCGAGCAGGCGGTGGCCGCGATCGAGGAGAGCGGCGCCCCGATGGTGTCGATCGCCGGCGGCGAGCCCTTGATGCACAAGCAGATCGACGAGATCGTCCGGCAACTGCTGGCTCGCGGGAAGATCGTCTTCCTGTGTACCAACGCGTTGCTGCTGCCCAAGCACCTGCACAAGTTCACGCCGCACCGCAATTTCGCCTGGATGGTCCACATCGACGGACTGCGCGAACGCCACGACGCATCGGTCTGCAAGGACGGCGTGTTCGACGAGGCGGTCGCCGCGATCAAGCAGGCCCAGGCGGCCGGGTTCCGGGTGATGACCAACACCACCTTCTTCGACACGGACACGCCGCAGGACGTCATCGACGTACTGGACTATCTCAACGACGAGCTCGGCGTCGACAACATGCAGATCTCTCCCGGCTTCGCGTACGAGAAGGCGCCGGACCAGGAGCACTGGCTCGGTCCCGAGGAGACCCGGCAGCTGTTCGCGAAGGCGTTCGCCGGTGGCCGCCGGAAGAAGTGGCGGTTGAACCACTCGCCGCTGTTCCTGGACTTCCTCGAGGGCAAGGTCGACTTCTCCTGCACGGCGTGGGCGATCCCGTCGTACTCGCTCAAGGGCTGGCAACGGCCGTGCTACCTGATGGAGGACGGGTACGTCGCGACGTACAAGGAACTGCTGGAGGAAACGGACTGGAACTCGTACGGCCGGGGCAAGGATCCGCGGTGTGCGAACTGCATGGCGCACTGCGGCTACGAGCCGACGGCCGTGGTGGCGACGATGGGGTCGCTGCGGGAGACGATCCGCGCCGCGGTCGGATCATGAGCACGTCGGACGTCGACGAGCGCCCCGCCGTGAACACCAGGCTGCTGGAGACGCTGACCTCACCGGCCGATCTCCGGCGGTTGCCGGCGGTTGAGCTGCGTGGACTTGCCGACGAGATCCGGGAACAGCTCGTGCGTCAGGTCACGCGGACGGGCGGCCACCTCGGGCCGAACCTCGGCGTCGTCGAGCTGACGATCGCGCTCCACCGGGTCTTCACGTCGCCGCAGGATGTCATCGTCTGGGACACCGGGCACCAGACGTACGTGCACAAGATGCTGACCGGTCGGCTCGGTCGCTTCGACACCCTGCGGCAGGCGGGCGGACTGTCGGGATACCCGAGCCGGTCCGAGAGCGAGCACGACGTCATCGAGAACTCGCACGCATCGACGGCGCTCTCGTACGCCGACGGCCTGGCGAAGGGTTTTCAGCTGACCGGCTCTCTCGAGCGACGGGTCGTCGCGATCGTGGGGGATGGTGCGATGACCGGTGGGATGTGCTGGGAGGCGCTCAACAACATCGCGGCCGCGCCGGACCGGCCGGTCGTCATCGTGCTCAACGACAACGGGCGATCGTACGAATCGACCGTCGGATCTCTGGCCGTGCAGTTGCGGCAGTTGCGGACAGGGACGGCGCGGGGCAACGTCTTCGAGCAGCTCGGGCTCGCGTACCTCGGCCCAGTCGACGGTCACGACACCTTGGCTCTGGAGGCGGCGTTGCGGACTGCCGCCCTGCTCCAGCACCCGGTAGTGGTGCACTGCCTCACCCGCAAAGGCGCCGGCCACGCTCCCGCCGAGCTCGACGAAGCCGACCACCACCACACCGTCAACCCGGGCCGCCCCGACGTCGCCACGAGCCAGGATCGCGGACCCGCCTGGACGGATGTGTTCGGGCAGGAACTGGTGGCGATCGCGGACGAGCGGTCGGATGTGGTCGCCGTGACAGCGGCGATGGTACGGCCGACCGGACTGTTTCCCTTGGCCTGCCGGTATCCCGAGCGCGTGTTCGATGTCGGGATCGCCGAGCAGCATGCGGTGACTTCGGCTGTCGGGCTGGCGACGGCGGGACTCCATCCCGTGGTCGCGATCTACTCGACCTTCCTCAACCGCGCCTTCGACCAGGTATTGATGGATGCGGCGCTGCACCGCGCGCCGATCACCTTCGTCCTCGACCGCGCCGGCATCACCGGTCCGGACGGTCCGTCCCACCACGGAATGTGGGATCTGGCACTGTGCGGACTGGTGCCCGGCATGCGGGTCGCGGCGCCGAGGGACGCTCAGCAGCTGCGGCTCCTACTGCGCACCTGCGTCGATCACCAGGCTGGACCCACCATGCTTCGGTTCCCGCGCGGACGTAGCGGAGCTGCGCTGCGTGCCACCGGCAACATCGGTGCGGCCGAGCTGCTGACCGACAGCCGACCGGAGGTGCTTGCCGCTGAGCGCGCCGAGGTGCTGCTGGTGCCTGTCGGTCCACTGGCGGCGGCATCGGTGGACGCGGCGCATCGGCTTCGGGAGCTGGGAATCCGCACGACCGTCGTCGATCCCCGGTGGATCATCCCAGTCGATCCCGAGCTCATCCGGTTCGCCGGCGAACACCGACTGGTGGTGACGATCGAGGACAACACACTGCCCGGTGGTTTCGGAGACACGCTCGCCCGCGCACTCCGGCGTACGGCCTCACGCCCTGAGCTCATCACCCTCGGCTTGCCCGCTGAGTTCATCACAGCGGGAGAGCGCGCAGACCTCCTCCACACCCACGGCCTTGACGCCGAAGGCATCACCCACACCGTCGCAAACGCCGTCTGAGGCCCGCCCCGCGAACTCCAGGAGTCGTAACCACGCGTTCGAGGCGTTCTTCCCGGAGCCATTCAACGCGTTGCCCAAGCTGGTCAGTCTGCCCAAGGCGATCTGGTTCGGCAGCCGACTTCTCCGGCTGCCGATCGTGCAGCGTCAGCCGAACACATTCGGCTGGCTGGCCAAGCGTGGAATCCCTGCCGAGATCATGGACTCCTACCTGCGGCCGATCTATCACAGCCGGGCCATCCGGCGGGACGCGAAGCGGTTCATCGCGGGTGTGCACAACAGATACACCCTGGCCGCGGCGAAGGAGCTGACCGAATTCTGCAAGCCGGTGCTCCTGGTACGCGCGGCGGACGATCGCATCTTCCCAGCCGGACTCTTCGAACGACTCTCGGCAACACTGCTCGACGCCCGACTGGTCACTGTTACCGACTCGTACTCCTTCGTGCCGGAGGATCAGCCCGCCGAACTGGCACAGCTGATCGTGGACTTCGCCGGATGAAGTGACAGGCGCGCCTTAGCGGATCCAGCGATGGAAATCCGTGAGTGTCACGTTGCTCCCGCACAGGATGGTCGCGACGGTTCTGCCGTCGAACCGGCCGCGACCCTCGAGGATCGAAGCGACTCCCAGCGCCGCGGCTGGTTCGACCACCAGGCCTGCGTGCACGTAGATGAGGCGCATTGCTTCGACGATGCTTGCTTCGGTCACCAGGAGCGCGTCGTCCGCGACCGAGGCTAGGTCGTCTAGGACTTCCGGGATCACATACCGACCCGCGACGCCGTCGGCGATGGTAGTGGGAGCGCCGACCTCGATCGGCCGGCCGGCGCGCAATGCCAGCGTCATCGCCGGCGCGTTCTCGGGTTGGACACAGATGATCTCGGTTGTCTTCCGCAGACTCTTCAGGGCAAAACCCACACCGGACGCCATCGCGCCGGCACCTACCGAGATCACTACCGAATCGAGGTCAACGGGCAAGTCCGAGAGCTCAACTCCGATCGTCGCCGCTCCCTCACAAGTACCGACGTCTTTGCTGTCCTCGACCAGATACGCGCCAGTCTCGGTCGCGTACTGCGTGGCCGTTTCGAGGGCCTCCTCGATTTCCCCGTCCACCAGGATCACGTCAGCGCCGAGCGCCTTCATCCGCTCGACCTTCAGCGGGTTGGCTGCTGACGATGCGACGACCGTGACTCCGATCCCACGCCACCGGCCGCCGAGAGCGAGCGCCTGACCAAGGTTCCCCGCGCTCGCGCAGACGACGGCATCCGCAGAGCCCAGTTCTTGCAGCCGGGTGAGAACGGTCTCGGTTCCGCGGCCCTTGAAGGAGCGGACGGGGTTCAGGGTCTCCACCTTCAGGAACAGGCGGCAACCGAGCGCGTCGCCCAAGGGCTCGCATTCGTACTGCGGCGTGTCCAGGAACACCGGATTGATCTGGGTACGGGCCAGGAGAATTCTCGCGAGATCCAACCGCACCGCAACCTCCAGCGTCGTCCGGCCAGTCCATTCGAGGGGGCACACGCACCTTAACCGGCTCTTCTGTCGCATCCGTGGGTCAGTTTCGGCCTGGGAGGGGTGGTCGGTAGCCGCCGAGGGTGAGCATGGCGAGGGCGATCAGGGCGTTGGGGTCTTTGAAGCCGAAGGCGATCCGGGTGATCAGGCGGATCTTGGTGTTGACCGATTCGATCAGCCCGTTGGAGAGTCCGTGGTCGAGGGCGGCGTGGATCGCGGGTAGGTGGCGTTTGATCTTGCGGCCGAGTGCGACGAACGCCGGGATGCGGCATCGTTGTGCCCATCCCAGCCAGCAGTGGAGGGCTGTTTTGCCCTGCTCGCCCTTGATCTTGAACACGTGTCGCAGGCCCTCTTTGAGCAGATAGGCGCGGTGCAGCCGGGGGCTGGTCTTGGCGATCCAGGCGAGCTTGTCGACTTGGTTCGCGGTGAGGTCTTCGGGGTTCTTCCACAATGCCCAGCGGGACCGCTGGATCGTCTTCGCGTCGCCGCGCGACATCTGGTAGCGCAGCCCGACCCGGCTGCCGCCCGGGACGGTCCCGCCGGGCTGGCGGCGGATCTGGTTCCAGACCTCGCGGCGGACGTCGTCGAGGCACTGGGTGGCCCAGGCGACGACGTGGAACGGATCTGCACACAACACCGCCTGTGGTGCGTGCTTGGCGACGACATGGCCGATCCATTCCGCGCCGTCGCCGGACACGTGGGTGAGGGCCTGGCTGCGTTCGGCACCGAGCGCGTCGAAGAACCCGGTCAGGGTGGCCCGGTCGCGGCCGGGCGCGGCCCACACCAAAGTGCCGGTGTCGTGATCCACGACCACGGTCAGGTACTTGTGGCCCTTCTTGTAGCTGATCTCGTCGATCCCGATCCGGCGCAGCCCCGCGAACCGATCGGTGACAGCGTCGACATCGGCGCAGACCCGCTTCACGATCCCACCCACGGTGCGCCACCCGATCCGCATCAGCTGGGTCACGGTCGTCTTCGAACACGCCACCGCGAGCCAGGCGACCGTGTCGTCGAAGTAACGGGTGTGACCGGCGCCGTGCCGGGCCCAGGGCACCGCGGCCACCACCACCCCGTGATCACGACACCGCACCCGCGGCGACTCCGCCTCCACGACCGCACGCACCGTGCCAAGATCCAGCGCCCGCCACCGGCGCACCCCTTCACCACCGTCATAGCCCGGACACCGCCGCCGGCAAACCCCGCACCGGTTCCGCTCACCCTTGCGAGGCCGCACCGAGCAGACGATGACCTCCTCATCAGGATCCAACACGACCTCGTCCACGAGGGCCTTTTCGACCCCGAGCAGACCAGCCCATACGCTGGCACCACGCACGCCGTTCTCCGATCCCTGGCGACTGTTTCTCGACAACTCAGAAACTAGGGCCGGGAACGGCGTGCGCCCGTTCAGGCACACCCAAACACCACAAACCACCCACGGATGCGACAGAAGAGCCCCTTAACCACACGCATGACCTGAACCTCTGAAGGGCGACGGTCCACCCGTCGTCATCCAGCTCGGTATCGCTGAAGGTCGCGGCACGCCCCTACCGACAGTGAGCGCCTTGCCATAGGGTCTTGGGCCATGGGGTTGGTGGGGAAATTCGACACGCCGGGGTCGCTCCGCGACGTCCCGGCCGGCTCGCCGATGTACGACCGCTGGCACGCCACGATAGGCGCCCTGATCGCGCGGTCGACATCGCTCAGCGGATCTGGCGTCTACGTCGATCCCAGCGAGCACGACCTCGACGTCACCGCCACACGGGCCTACACGTGGACCGGCTTCTCGCGACCCCTGCTGATGAAGCACCGCGACGACCGCGACGCCGCGTTTGCCGAGGGCGAGAAGCGGTCGACCCAGATCGAGTACCTCGAGTGGCACGTGGACCGCGATCCCAGCGGTGTCATCGTGCGGGTCACGTTCACGACCGAGACGCCGGAGTACTGGAAGGCACTCGCGGCGGTCGACCGCGACCGGGTCGTGGCGTTGTACCGGGAGCTGGTCGATCCCGCGGTCCGAGCTAAGGACCTGTTCAAGGCCAACGGCCGGTACGACCCGCTGAACCGCTGGAACACAACCGACGGCATCGTGCACTACATCATGCCGATCAACTCCATGCGGGATCTGCTCGGCGTCTCGCAGGAGGTCGAGCGCACCGGCACCGCGCTCGACGGGTACGGCGCGCTGCCGTACAGCCGCGATACGGGCGCCGACGCCCGGATCAACCTCGATCTCTGGTCGATCAACCGGAAGGGGTACGCCGTCGCCACCGCCGATCCGCCCGGTCCGCTCATCATCGACTGGGACGATTCGGGGTGGACCGATCCCGCCGGCCGTCCCGTGGGTGACCACTGGACCGTCGTCCGAGGCAAGCGGGGCGCGGCGCTGCGGGTGGTCTACGAGGTACCGCCGGCAGCCGGGTACCGGGTCGGAGACATCCGCATCGGCGGCCGCCGCATCGCCTTCGGCGGCCAGCTCGCCGAGCATGTGATCATGTCGGCCCACGGCGTCATCGATCGGGGCGCCGCGTGAACTCCGACGCGGCCATCGCACTGGCCGCGCTCGCGGAGACCCAGACGGCGCTGCTGTCGGGCATCGAGCTCCCGGCAAGCAGCGGCGGTGATCATGCGCGTCTTCGCGGGGCCGCGGCGGTTGGGGCCGAGAGTGGCGAGGCGATCGGTGAGCCAGCCGCCAGCGATCGGATTCCGAAGGCGTTGGCCGACGAGCCCGTGTACGACGCCGAGGCCGCCGCCGACATCCAGGGCAACATCGTCCCCGGCTTCAACAAAGACCACCAGCAGTTCCTGTTCCTGCGCTTCGGGGGCATCGACGACGCCCGCGAGTGGGTCGGCTGGCTGGCGCCTCGCATCACCGCCATGGACGAGGTGCTGGACTTCCGCCGTGAGTTTCGCGCGCTGCGCCTGCGCCTCGGCGTGCGCGAACCCGGACTCACCGCCACCTGGACTGCGGTCGCGTTCTCGTTCCCGGCCATCGTGGCGCTCGCCGGCGACGCCGATGCGCACGCCTTCGGCGAACAGAGCTTCCGACAAGGCCTGGCTGAGCGGTCCACCTACCTGGGCGACCCGACCGACCCTGATCACCGGGGGCATCGTGCCAACTGGGTCGTGGGCGGCCCGGACAATGAGGCCGACGCCTTGGTGATCGTCGCCGCCGATGATCCGACCGACCTGGACACCGTGGTCGGCGAGATTCTCGACCACGCCAGTACCCACGGCATCACGCTGCTTTTCGGGCAGCGCGGCGACACTCTCCCTGGGAACCTCCAAGGCCACGAGCACTTCGGGTTCAAGGACGGCGTCTCCCAGCCGGGCGTGCGCGGCCGGCGGGCGACCTCGCCGGACGACCACCTCACGCCGCGCTTCCTCGACGCCGCCGACCCCCACGCTGAGCTCTTCGCCAAGCCCGGCCAGCCGCTTGTGTGGCCCGGGCAGTTTCTGCTCGGCGAGCCCCGCCAGCACCATCAGGACCCGACGATCCCGGCCCCACCCACCACTGCGTTCCCCGACTGGGCCCGGCGCGGCTCGTACCTGGTGTGCCGACGTCTCCACCAGGACGTCGTCGGCTTCTGGGAGATGGCAACGGCCGCGGCCGCAGCGATGGGGACTACCCCGGTCAGGCTCGCGTCGATGCTCGTCGGTCGCTGGCCGAGCGGGGCTCCGCTCATGCGCTCGCCCGATGCGGACGACGCTGCCCTCGCCGGCGACGAGTTTGCCAACAACCACTTCCTCTTCGACGACGAGACCCGCCCGTCCGCGCTGGTCGATCTCCCCGGTTACCCAGGCGACACGCATCGGCCCGCGACCGAGGACCTGCTCGGCCAGGTGTGCCCGTTCGCCGCCCACATCCGCAAGGTCAACTCCCGGGACAGTGGCACCGACTTCGGTGCACCCGCGGATACGTTCCTTCGGCTGATGCTGCGCCGCGGCATCCCTTACGGTGAACCGATCGCAGGCATCGCCGACCCGTCCCCCGAGCTGGAGTCGGCCGAGCGCGGCCTGCTGTTCGCCGCGTACATGGCGTCGATCGAGGATCAGTTCGAGTTCGTCACCCGTCGCTGGGCCAACTCGCCTGTACAGCCCAACGTCGGCGGCGTCGACCCGATCATCGGCCAGCGCGACCAGCGGGGGGACCGCCGGCGCACGGTCGACCTCCCAGCCGCCGATGGCTCGACCACCACGATCGAGCTTCAGGAGGATCTCGTCACGCCCACCGGTGGCGGCTACTTCTTCGCCCCGCCGATCTCGGCGCTCCGCGGCACCCTCGCCGGCGGCTGACCGCACGCCAGAGTCCGCGAACACCCGCCTCCGCCGCGCGGCCAAGGCCCGCAGCCTCCCGAGACACTCCGGGTCTGCTTGCCCGAGCCGATCAACCCGGTGACGAACGGCAAGGTTGAGGTCGGCGGTGGCGAAGTCCTCCGTGGCCCACTCATAAGGGCGTCAACCGGCGATACACTCGCCGGTCAGGCGAACCCGGTCAACTGAGACAGCATGAGGGGACCCAGCGGATGCGGCATCACGATGAGACGCTCGCGGCGTTCATAAGGACTCCCGGTGAGGATTGGCTAGCGGTTGTGCTGGACGGGTCGGTGGCGCGCGGCCGGGAGCGACCGGACTCCGACGTCGATGTGACCGTCGTCGTGACAGAGGAGGCGTTCGAGCAAGCCCGCGCAGGGGATCGGGTGAGCTACGTCGACCGCGAGGTCGCGACGTACGAGCGCGGCTACGTCGACGTCAAGGTTGTCACTCTGGCACTGCTGGCGGCAGGCGCAGTGCGCGGCGACGAGCCGATGCGGGCCGCCTTCACTGAGGCCCGGGTCGCCTGGTCGCGCGACGATGCGATCCGCTCAGAGCTCGAGCACCTGCTGAAGGGCGTCGTTGAACTCGATGAGGAGGAGTGGGAACGGCGGATGGCGTCCGCGATCGCGGTCGTGCGGCTGCAGGCCGGCTATTTCGCAAAGCAGGCGTTCGCCTCGGGGGAGGAGTACCTAGTTCGTCACGCGACACTCCACACCGTCTCGGCGGCGGGCCGTGCGCTGCTGGCCTTCAATCGCACCTTGTTCCAAGGCCACAAGTACCTGTTCCCTACCCTCGCCGGGCTGGAGAACACACCGGACGGGTTTCTCGATCAGGCACGCGCTGTCTTGGCGGATCCAGCGCCGGAGAGAATCGACGTGCTTGTCAAGACGGTGGAGGACTTCCACGACTGGCCGCTGACTCGTGAAGCGACTCTCTCGCGCTACGTCTCCGACAACGAGCTGGCCTGGCTCGACCGCTCACTCCCAACCGAATACCGCTGAACGCCCCCAGGTCGAGCGCCCCCGTGCGTACGTGGGGCCGGCGGCGACAGTTGCTGATGGCAACGTAGGTGTCAGCGTCGTCTATTGCGCGCGGGGTCAGGTGGCGGGATCGAGGTAGCTACTCAGGCGGGGGAGTGTGTGGGTCTTCTTGAGGGTGGTGGTCAGGTTGGCGAGTTGCTCGCAGCCGGCGGTGAGGGCGTCTTGCAGGGTGGGCCAGCGGTCGACGCACCAGTAGGGGTCGTCGGGCTGGCGGTCGTGGTCGTCGTCGATGTCGGCGCACCAGCCGCCGGCGTACACGTGGTGGATGTGCAATCTGAGCTTCATGGTCGTTCGTTTCTCGGGGAAGTGTGAGTGGAGTCAGTAGGGCAGTCGTCGGCCCGAAGGGGTCCGGAGGTCGATGACTTTGGTGTTCCTTGGTCTGCGGGTTCGCAGCGGCCGCCGGCGAAGTTGGATTTGTCGCATTGGACTCACCTCCTGTGGTGTTGCCTGACAACGACGCCGGCGAGTGGCTGATGCCGCAGCCATCTGGTCGTAGCAGGGGCTATTTTCGGCTTTCGCAGGTAGTTCGGGCTTGTGCACGAGTCGGATGGGTGCGTCGTTCCGCGGATCGCTTCGGTGGGCGAGGGCTGACCGGTCAGATTGCCTGCGAAACCTGGACGCTAGCCTCGCTCAGCCAGCGACGTCACCAGTCGAGCGGTGATGTCGTCAAGTGAGTGCACGACAACGGATGCGAGGCTGAGGGCGTCCTTGTCGGGCGGAAAGGCCTTGTTGGGAACTGCGATGACGCGCAAACCCGCCCGGGCAGCCGACCGCAGTCCGTTGCTCGAGTCCTCGATTGCAACCGCCTGCTGTGCGTCGACAGTCAACTGCCGCACCACCTCCTCGTAGACCGCGGGTGACGGCTTGCCGGCCTGGACCTCCTCGGTGGACACGCTGACACGGAACTTGCTTGCCAGGTTCGCAGACTCGAGGACCGCGTCGATCAGCTGTCGCGGTGACGACGACGCCAGTCCCAGCGGCCAGTGGCTCGCGAGTCGTCGCACGACCTCGGTGGCGCCAGGCAGCAGCGGCAGCCGTAGCCGGTATCGGCTCGCCATGCGGTCGATGACTTCGGCCGCCACGTCCTGCGGCCGGCCAGGTACTCCGATCACCGCCGTCAGGTAGTCCGACCACTCTGGCGTGCTCATACCCTGCAATGCACGGGTCGCGCCAGCGGGCCAGGGGCGGCCGGCTTCCGCGGCGACTCCGCGACGGACCTCGTCCCACTGCTGCTCGGAGTCCACCAAGACACCGTCAAGGTCGAAGACCACTGCCTGTATCTCGCGGTCCGCCATTGCACTCCCTGGGTCGGTTGAAGCCGATCGCTCGCTTGTTCAAGCCTGCTGGCCACTGAAGGAATTGCCAACCGCGCGGACCATCGCCGGCGATGCCCTAAGCGTGCGGTTCGTGGGGACCGCTGGTCCTCGGCGTACGGTGGCTGCATGATTGCGCGCATGTGGCGGGGATGGGTGCCTACCGAGAAGGCAGCCGAGTACGTCGAGATCGTGGAGCGCACGGGCATGGCGGGCTATCGGCGTACTCCGGGAAACGAGGGTGCTCAGTTGCTCACCCGCGATCTCGGCGACGGCCGGACCGAGATCATCACGCTGAGCTGGTGGACCGACGTCGATCGGATCCGCGCTTTCGCGGGCGACAACATAGACCACGCCAAGTATTACCCGGAAGACGACGAGTACCTGCTCGAGCGGGAGGCCACGGTCGCGCACTTCGACGTTGCGTCCCCGTCATCACCATGAGCACCTTTGGTCGATAGGACCGAGATCGATCCCGGTCTTCTCGAGTGACACGGATCTTCCCCACCGTCAGCGATGCAGCCGAGGCGCCAATCGGCTACAGGCAAGGGTTCAACGCGTGTAGCGGGCGACGAGGATGTTCATGGCCTCGTCGATGCTGGGGTCGACGCGGCGTCGGGCGGGGTCCTCGTCGTACCAGGTGACGATTTCGCGGGCGCCTGTTTCGAAGGGGATGGTGGCGACGAAGTCCGGGACCACCTGGCGGAGTTTGCTGTTGTCGAAGACCGCCGAATGGGACTTGTCGCCCAGGAGGCCGTCCCCCCAGCCCTGATGCACGGCGGCGATGGCGTCCGAAGGGACGTGGACGATCCGTGCTGACGTCCCGGCTGCCGTGGCCAGCGCGTGCGCGATCTGGTCCCAGGTCAGGACGTCGTCGGAGGTGATCTGGAAGGCGTCGCCGAGCGTGCGGGGGTGGCCGAGCAGCGGAACCAGTCCGCGGGCGAAGTCGCGGTGGTGCGTCAGAGTCCACAGCGAGGTTCCGTCACCGTGCACCACGACAGGTTGGCCGCGGCGCATCCGTTCGACGATCGTCCAGCCGCCGTCGAACGGGACGAGGGTGCGGTCGTAGGTGTGCGAGGGCCGCACGATCGTGACCGGATAACCCTCGTCGCGGTACAGCGCGGTCAGGAGGTCCTCGCAGGCGATCTTGTTGCGTGAGTACTGCCAGTACGGGTTTCGCAGCGGCGTCGACTCGGTGATCGGCAGCCGGGCCGGCGGCGTCTGGTACGCCGACGCGGAGCTGATGAAGACGTACTGGCCGACGTGTCCGCGCAGCGCGTCGGTGCGAGCGCGCACCTGATCGGGCGTGAACGCGACCCAGTCGACCACGACATCGAAGTCCTGGCCGGCAACAGCGGCCAAGGACGCCGTGTCGTCGACGTCGGCGGTGATCTGCTTCGCCTGCGGCGGGAGGGCGCGAATCGAGGTCTGACCGCGGTTGGCGGCCGTGAGGTCGAGCCCTGCCTCGACTGCTCGCCAGGAGCAGGCCGAGCTGATGATTCCGGTTCCACCGAGAAAGAGAACACGCAGTGCACTCATTCGATCGACTCCTCGGGCAGCTAACTGTAAGGTCAGTGACGTTCAGACCTTGGAGAATGATAACAGCCTCGCGATCTGTGGCTTACGGATGGAAGATTCGAGATCTTGAAGGGGAGGGTGTGTTGTGACCAGCCTCGAGGGGCGCGTTGTCCTGATCACCGGCGCCGGTGGTGGTATCGGCTCGGCGACTGCTCGCACGGTGGTGGCCCAGGGCGGGCATGCGCTGATACACGACATCACGGGATCCGCGCTCGATGCTCTCGGCCAGGAACTCGGTGACAGCGCCACGGCACTGGTCGCCGACCTGACCGACCTGGCGGCGGTCAAGAAGCTGTGGGACGACGCTTGGGCCGTCAAGGGGCAGGTGGACGTCGTGGTCAACAACGCCGGCGCCTATCCGCCTGCTCCACTGGACGCCCCGCTCGAGGAGTGGCTCAAGGTCTGGGATTTCTCGCTCGACCTGCATCTCAAAGCGCCCGCGGTCTTGTGCCGCGAGGCAGTGGCGGCGTACTCCGGGCTGGAGCGGGGCGGCATCATCATCAACCTGGCGTCGCGCGCTGCGTTTCGCGGCGAGGATCCGGAGTACTGGCACTACGCGGCAGCCAAGGCAGGCGTGGTTGCGATGACGCGCACGATCGCACGCCAGTACGGCCGTCACGGTGTGACTGCCTTCGCTGTCGCTCCTGGGTATGTGGACACCGACCTGAACGAGCACTTCCGTGACACTGTCGGCGTCGAAGTCGCGGCGGAGCAGACCGGCCTGGGGGAGGTCGCACAACCGCAGGACGTTGCCAACATCATCGCGTTCCTGGCGACTGGTCTGGCCAAGCACGCGACGGGCACCACCATCGACGTGAACGGAGCGTCGTATGTCCGTTGACACCGGCCTCGCGCGGATGAGCGCGGATCTGTTCGTCAACGGATCGTGGACCACGGGCAGGGCCGGGCGGCTCGACAACGTTGACCCAGGCAACGGTCGGACCGTCGGTGCCGTGTCGCTGGCCAGCGCCGACCAGGTCGCTGAGGCGATCACGGCTGCCGAGGTCGCGTTCGCAGCCTGGTCGGCCAGGCCGGCCGTTGCTCGAGGCGACATCCTCCGGCGTGCGGCACGCCTGCTCGCGGATCGTGCCGAGGAGGCCGCGGCGACGATCCTGCTGGAGACCGGTAAGACGGAGGCCGATGCGCGCGGCGAGATCGGTCGTGCCGTGGAGACGCTCCGCTGGAACGGTGAGCAGGCCGGCCGAGTTCAGGCCACGGTGTTCCCGGGTGTCGTGGCCGGTTCGCGGCGTACGTCGATCCCGACCGCGCTCGGCCCGGTCGCGGTGATCACGGCCTGGAACTTCCCGGCGGTCCTGGCCACGCGCAAGCTCGGCGCTGCTCTCGCGGCCGGCTGCACGGTGGTGTTCAAAGCGTCGGAGTTCGCTCCGGCCACGGCGCGATTTGTCGTCGAAGTGCTGGTTGACGCGGGCCTTCCGGCCGGCGTGCTGAATCTGGTGTTCGGTGATCCGCGGGCGGTGTCGGAACAGTTGACCTCGTCCTCGTCGGTCAAGGCTTTGTCGTTCACCGGGTCGACGGCCGTCGGGAAGGCGTTGGCCGCGCAGGCGGCACCGAATCTGATCCGCACCGTGCTGGAGTTGGGCGGGCATGCTCCCGTGCTGGTGATGGATGACGCCGACGTGGATCACGTGATCGCCACTACGGCGGCCGCCAAGTTCGGTTCCGCGGGTCAGTCGTGTGTCGCGCCCTCGAGGTACTTCGTTCACGAGTCCCTCTACCAGGAGTTCGTCGACAAGCTCACGGCCAAGGCGGAGTCCTACATCCTCGGGCATGGCACCGAGGAGGGAGTGACGCTCGGCGCGGTCGCACATCAGGGACGCGTGGACGCCTTGGTGCGCCTCGCCAGCGATGCCGCCGATCATGGTGCCACCATCACCACCGGGGGCAAACAAGCGGGCCGTGACGGGTTCTACTTCGAGCCGACGGTCGTCGCTGGACTCCCGCTGGACTCCAAGGCGATGATCCTCTCGGAGGAGCCGTTCGGTCCCATCGCAACGGTCTCCCCGTTCAGCACGCTGGACGAGGCGATCACTGCGGCCAACGCGGCGCCCTATGCGTTCGCGGCGTACCTGTTCACGAACAGCATGAACGTGCGCGACGAGGTCGTCCGGCGGCTGAACGCCTCGAACATCGGCATCAATCAGTTGGCTCCGTCGCTGCCCGACGTACCCCTGGGCGGCCTGGGCAACTCCGGCTACGGCTACGAAGGCGGGATCGAAGGCATCCTCGCCTTCACCCAACTCCGCCTCGTCTCGGAAACCGCCGGCCGGCATCCGACGGCAAGCGCCATCAGCAGGGGAGAGTCCGATGTTCGCCGATAGTCATTCCTCCTTGGCTCGTGTCCGCGACGTGGCCGCGACGACGCGCGAACCCTACGTGCTCGATGCGACCGACCTGGCCCTGCTGAAGATCCTGGTGGCCGACTGCCGTACGTCGCAGCGCCAGCTCGCCACCATGCTCGGAGTGTCCGCCCCCACCGTCGGTGAGCGGATGGCACGGCTGGAGCGCAGCGGCGTCATCACCGGGTACAGGGCCCAGGTCGACTGGTCGGTCGTCGGCTACGGCCAGGTCGTGTTCCTCTCCATCGAAGCAGGCCCGGGGTATGACGTCGCCACAATCATGGCCGCACTCTGGGAGCTGGCGGAGGTCGAAGACGTCACTCTGGTCACCGGCGAGCTCGATCTCCTGATCCGGATGCGGGTCCGGGACTACGGCGAGCTGAGGACGATCCTGATGGACCAGGTTTGGCGGATCCCGGGCATTCAGAGGACCGCAACCCTGCTGTCAGTGGCAGACATGCCGGCGAAGAACTTCGGTGCCGCCCTGCTCGACAAGATCCGGCTCTCCTGACGTCAGCTCACTAATCCGCCGTGCTGTGCCGGCGGAGCTGTTCGAGGATGACCGGGTCCAGCTTTCCTGGAACCAGGCGTTCCTCGAAGTTCTCCGTGCCTGCCCAGGTCTCGAGGGCCTCGGCGAGCCGGGAACCGTTACTCGTCTGATAGCCGAGCCGGTCCAGCAGCGATGCCACCTCATCGGCCAGGGCGCCTTCCAGTGGGAGCAGGGATTTCTGGTCGGGCTTGCCGAAGTACAGCTCGTGCAGAGCGAGCAGCCGACCGAGCTCCTCGACCGGATTGCGGTGGTCGTCGACGCGGAGGTCGACGGCGAGATCCAGGACCCCGCCGTACGCCGCGCCGGCGCGCCAGACCCTCAGGGCCGCGCTCTGGCGACCGCGACGATCGCCACCGGCCCGGTCTCCGGCGGTCAAAGCCTCCAGCAACCTGCGCCCGAACGGCTCGTCCGACCGCTCTCGCCACGCGGTGGCCATGGCCTCGACAACCTGCGGTCCAGCGAGGACGTTGCCTTGTACCGCGAACCCGACGCCCGCCGTGCCGCCCGCCCAGTCCAAACAGTCCGAGCCAGTGAACGTGGCTCCGCGGCCCTGCGCGTCGACCACGCCGCACTGCCGGCTGTCCCGTCCGTCGTCGGCGCCGGTGAGCCGCTCAACCACCTCGCCGGCCGGGATCCCGTTCGCGAGCAGGTCGATTCCGTCAGGGCCGTAGGAGAGGTTGGCCGCGGCCTGGGTCGCCACAGCCCCCGCACCGGCGCGCCCCCACGGAACCACGGCACCGACCGCCAGGAACTTCGACGCGACCGCAATTCCCCAGGACTGCGAGTCCACGTCGTACGCCACGATCGAAAACGTCATCGCCCGCTCCCTTCACCCGCCCGCAGATCTCGTCGCTCCGCACCCACAACCGCCGAGCAGTCTAGGCCGGGCGAGGCCGAGGTCGGCGCCGAGCATGATGCCCGGCGGGAACGCCGGGATGCCGCAGCCACAACACATTCGTTTCCTCGACTGCCATCAACCCTTGCGGGTCCGGAACGCGGGCGCCAGCGTGGCGTCAGGAACAACTGGACAGCGGCCGTGGGCTCAGTGGTTGAGGAGGTCGGCGGCTAGGAGTTGTTGCCAGATCTCGGACTGGTCGACGACGGTGACGCCGAGTTTGTCGGCCTTGGTGAGTTTGGCGGCGCCGACGTCGGCTCCGGTAATGAGCAGGTCGGTGCTTGCCGAGACCGACGAGGCGATGGTCGCGCCTGCCTTCTCGCAGAGTCGCTGGAAGGCCGGGCGGGCGACCTTCTCGCCGGAGCGTGGGTCGCTGATGGCGCCGGTGACCACCACCGTCTGGCCGGCCAGCGGTGCACCGGCTGCGACGACCGGCGGGAGGTCTTCCTCGCGCACGTCCAGTGATACGCCGGCCGCACGGAGGCGTTCGAGCTCAGGCCGCAGCCGGGCGAGGTGCTCGATGAGCGAGGCGGCGACCTTCGGCCCGATGTCCTCCACGACGACGAGCCCGTCGACGCCTGCGTCGGCGACCTCTTCAAGTGAACCGAATCCCGCTCGGCACACCCTGGCTGCGGTGCCTTCGGAGGCCATCGGGATCGCGAGCCCGATCAGCGCCCGGCGGAGGCCGACCTGACGGCTCGCGTCGATCGAGTCGATCATGCGGGCGGCCGAGATCTCGCCGATGCGGTCGAACTCCAGCAGCCCTTCCTTGGTCAGCTGGTAGAAGTCCGACGGGTGTTCCAGGATCCCGGCTTCGGCCAGCCGTTCGATCCAGACTCCGCCGATCGCGTCGATGTCGGCGGCCGCCCGGGACGCCCAGTGGATCAGCCGCCGTACGGTCTGGGCGGGGCAGGCAACGTTGGTGCAGAACAGTTCGCGGCTGTTGCCCTGCTCGGTCAGTGGCTGCTGACATGACGGGCACACCGTCGGCGGCACGATGTCCCGCTCCGCACCCGTGCGCTTGGAGGCGTCGAGTACGCCGGCGACGAACGGGATCACGTCGCCGGCGCGGCGGACCAGGACGGTGTCGCCGATCTTGATGTCGCGGGCGCGGATCACTTCCTGGTTGGCCAGCGTCGCGCGGGTGACCGTCGTACCACCCACGAAGACGGGCTCCAGCCAGGCGACCGGCGCGATCTTGCCGGTCTTGCCGACGTCCCAGACCACGTCGGCCAGCACGGTGGTCTTCTCCTCGGCTGCGAACTTGAATGCCAATGCGCCGCGCGGTGAGCTGGACCGGGTACCTGCGGCGGCGAAGGCGTCGCGATCGGCCAGTCGCAGTACGGCGCCGTCCAGGTCGTAGTCGAGGTCGTTGCGTTGCTGCTCGATCGTGGTGATCACGGCCTGCGCCTCGGTCGCGTCGTCGCAGTGCCGCATGTCGGCGACGGTGAACCCCATCGTCAGCAGCGCGCGCTCGAGATCGGCGTCGGTGTTGTCGGGATCGCTGAGCAGGTCGAAGGCAAAGAACTGCAGGCGCCGCTCGGCGACAGTGGCCGGGTCCTTGGCGCGCAGCGTGCCGGCCGCGGCGTTCCTGGGGTTGATCAGGGGCTTGTCCGGATGGGCGGCGTTGTAGGCGGCGAAGGTGGAGCGCAACATGACCGCCTCACCGCGGACCTCGGTGCGGCCCGGTACGTCGAGCCGGTCTGGGACGCCGTCAGTCAGTGCCCGCACGAGCGGCGTCACGTCATCGCCGGTCGTCCCGTCGCCGCGGGTGATCGCCCGTGCCAGTCGCCCGTTCTCGTAGACCAGGGCCAGTGACAAGCCGTCCAGCTTCGGCATCACCACCACCGACTGGCCGGGAAAGCGGCTGAAGAAGGCCTCCACCTGTTCGGGCCGGGTCGCCTTCTCCAGTGACAGCATCGGCCGCGAGTGCCGGATCGGCGCGTGCAGCACCGCGGGCGCACCCACCTGCTCCAGCGGATTCGGATCAGGCGCCAGCTCCGGGTTGGCGTCGATCAGCGTCCGCAGTTCGTCCTCGATCGCGTCGTACTCCGCGTCGGCCACCACCGGCGAACCCCGGTAATAGGCATCGCGCAGTACCACGATCTGATCAGCAAGTTCCTGAATACGCTCCCCAACGTCCACGGCCCAAGACCCTACCCGCGTCCCCCGACAACTGACCGCGTCACCGATGCGGGGTTCGATCCGGTCGCCGCGGTCAGTCGACCACCGCGGGCGGCGCGCCCTCGTCGACCAGGCGTGCCTCCTCGCGTTTGCGGGGGAGCATGAGGGCCGGCACCAAGGTGAGGGCTACCAGCACCCAGGCGACCCAGAAGGTATGCGCGAACGCCGCGGCGGCGTCGACCAGCCCGCTTGCGATCGCGGCGGGGTCGATATGGAGCGGGGCGAGGCTCTCCGGCCGGGTGTTGGACAGGATCGCCGCTTCGGTCTCGCGAAGGCCTTCGCCCAGCCCGGGGACGTTCTGCGTACCGGGAATGATCGGCGAGTCGTTGAGCTGATTGGTGAGGATGACCGACATAGTCGCGACGCCGCAGGACGAGGCGATCTGCTGGTTGATGTTGAGCAGGGTGGTGCCGCGCGCGACCTGAGGGCGGGAGAGCGTCTTCAGCGCCGAGGTGAACAGCGGCATCATCGTGGCGCCCATCCCGAAGCCCATCACGACCAGCATGCCGATGATCAGGGGGTACGGCGTCGTCGCCGTGAGCTGGGTCAGGCCGAACATGCCGACGACGATCAGCAGGAGCCCGACGGGCACGATCCGGCCCACCGGCACCTTGTCCACGAGCCTCCCGGCGATCGGCATGGTCACCATGGCGCCGAGTCCCTGCGGCGCCACCAGGAGACCTGCGTGCAGCGTTGACTCGCCGCGGATCTGCTGGAAGTAGGTGGGCACCAGGAGGAGCCCGCCGAAGAACGCCGCGGCGAACAGAAACATCGTGATGATCGAGATGGTGAGGTTGCGGTTGTGGAACAGCCGAAGGTCGAGCAAGGGGTGCTCCGGCCGGAAGGAGTGCCAGACGAACGCCGCCATCAGCAGCACCCCGGCCACCATCGAGACCCACACCCGTGGGGCGGTGAAGTCACCGTTCTCGGCGGGCAGGGAGGACACGCCGAAGAGGAACAAGGCGAGCCCGGGGGACATCAGTGCCACTCCGACGATGTCCAACGACTCCGACCGCTGCGGCCTGTCTTTGGTCAGCGCGAACCAGGCGTAGACCAGCCCGATCACGCCAAGCGGCACGTTGATGAGGAAGATCCAGTGCCAGCTCGCCACCTGGATCAGCCAGCCGCCCAGGATCGGTCCCAGGATCGGGCCGAGCAGCATGGGCACCCCGAGGATGGCCATCAGCCGCCCTATCCGGTGTGGCCCCGCGGCCCTGGTCATGATGATCATGCCAAGCGGCATCAGCATGCCGCCGCCAAGGCCCTGCAGGACACGGAAGCCGATGAGCATGTTGATGCTCGTCGCGGTGGCACACAGGGCGGACCCGGCGGTGAAGAGGAAGATCGCGGTCATGTAGAGCCGCTTGGTGCCGAACCGGTCAGCCGCCCATCCGGTCAGCGGAATCACGGTCGCGAGCGCGAGCGTGTACCCCGTGACCGTCCAGGCGACGTGGGAGTAGGTGACCGGGTTGTCGGGCGAGCCGAACTCGTCCTGGAAGGTCGGCAAGGCGACGTTGACGACCGTGATGTCGAGGATCGACATCACGGCGCCCAATACGACGACACCGGCGACCTTCAGAACGGCGGCGTCGATGTTGTCGGGGTAGTCGGAGTGGGTCGCTGGCTGGCTCATCTGGTCCCCCTGAGCGCGAATCACGTCCTCCCGAGACTACGCGCGAATCCTGCGCGGGCACGAGCACATTTCTCGTCAGCCGAGTTTGCTCGTCAGCCGAGTTTGCTCCTCAGCCGAGTTTTCTCGTCAGCCGAGTTTGAAGGGGTCGCGGGTGGCGCCGGTGAGTTCTACCCAGACGGACTTCACCTCGGTGTACTCGTGGATGGCGTCGATCCCGTTCTCACGGCCGATTCCGCTCGCACCGAAGCCACCGAACGGCACGTTGGGCGCGACGACTCGGTAGGCGTTGATCCAGACGTTGCCGGCCCGGAGCCGCGCCGCGACCCGATGCGCGCGGTGCACGTCCTTCGTCCACACCGCACCGGCCAGACCGTACGGCGTGTCGTTGGCGAGGCCGAGCGCGTCGTCCTCGTCGCGGAACGTGTACACCGACAGGACCGGCCCGAAGATCTCCTCCCGGACGACGGTGTGCGCCTTGCTCACACCGGTGAGTACGGTAGGTCGGATGAAGAGGCCGCCGTGGTCCTGGTCGGGACCG
Organism: Kribbella qitaiheensis; assembly: GCF_042657745.1. GTDB lineage: Bacteria > Actinomycetota > Actinomycetes > Propionibacteriales > Kribbellaceae > Kribbella > Kribbella qitaiheensis. The sequence goes on from NZ_JBHSKE010000080.1 coordinate 287,208, forward strand.
CCACCACAGGCGATCACGGCCCCTTCCTTCCGCGCTGTCTCCAGGTAACCGAGCACCTTCTCGTACTGCGGTGTGTTCGCGGCCGGTCCCATCTCGGTGTCCACGTCGTTGGGGTCTCCGAGCCGAATTCGGTCGGCACGCTCGACGATGAGACTGACCAGTTCGTCGTGCACACTCTCGTGCACGATGAGGCGTGAACCGGCCATGCAGGTCTGGCCGGTCGCGGCGAAGACACCGGCGATGACGCCATTGGCCACCGCCGGGAGGTCCGCGTCGGGGAACACCACCTGAGCGGACTTGCCGCCGAGTTCGAGGGTCACGCGGTTCAGATTCGCGCCGGCGGCCTGGGCCACGGCGGCACCGGTCGCGGTCGACCCTGTGAAGGCGACCTTGTTGACGCCGGGATGCCCAGCCAGCGATGCGCCGACCGACCGGTCCAGCCCGCAGACCACGTTGAACACGCCGGGCGAAAACCCGGCTTCGTGAACGAGTTCGGCGAAGGCCAGGGTCGAGGCGGGGGAGTGTTCGGATGGCTTCACGACGAAGGTGCAGCCGGCCGCGAGTGCGGTGGCGAGCTTGAAGGTCATCAGCAGCAATGGCGAGTTCCAGGGCGTAATGGCTGCGACGACACCGACCGGTTCTCTGCGGGTGTAGACGAAGTAGTTGTCCCGGTCCGAGGGGATGGTGCGGCCCTCGATCTTGTCCGCCAACCCGGAGAAGTAGTAATACCACTCCGGCAGGTACTGCATCTGGCCGATCATCTCGCGGTAGAGCTTGCCGGAGTCGGCGACCTCGAGCCGGGCCAGTCGCTCAGCGTTGGCGGCGATGATGTCCCCGAGTCGCTGGAGGAGTCGCGCCCGCTGGAAGCCGGTCATGCTGCCCCACGGACCGTCGAGGGCTTCCCGCGCGGCTTGGACCGCTCGGTCGACGTCGGCGACCGTCCCGTCGGGGACGATCGCCCAGGCCTTGCCGGTGTAAGGATTGGGCGAGGCGAAGGTCGCTCCCGAAAGGGCGTCGACGAACTCTCCGCCGATGTACAGCTGGAACCGCTGCAGGTCTTCCCGGTCCGTCTGCGGCGTGAGCGTCGTACTGGTCATCGCTGCTCCTGGTCGTCGGACGTGTCTTCCTAAGGACGTTAGGTCACGCCCGTCGCGAGGGTGTAGGCCTCGGCTTGGGTGCGTGCCACAATGCCGGGCATGGGCGGGTTGTCGTTGTGGTCAGAAGATTCGTTTCTCTCGATCGCGAGCCGTGGGTCGATTCTGTCGATCGGCTCGGCGGGGTCGGTGCTGAGCATCGGCTCAGTTGGTTCCGCGCTGTCGGTCGCGTCGGTCGGTTCGACCCTGTCTGCCTTCTCGGGCGGGTCGGTCCTCTCGGTCGGCTCGGCGCTGTCGGCTCGGTCGCGCTGGTCGGTGCTCAGCAGCGACGGTGATCGCGACGTACTGCGCAAGCCGCCGCGACCTGCCTTCGCTGCAGGTGGGGTGACGCTCGCCGTGTTACTGATGGCCTTCAGCCACAGACGCTAGCGGTACGGCGACCCTGCCCAGTCACCTCTCCACGGGCCACTCGCCCGCAGTCGGAGGCAGTGCCTCTCAGCAGAGAGTTATTCGGTCGTGGTCCAGGTCTTCGCGGTCGCTGACACTGGCCCAGTGGAGTATCCGGAAAGTGCAGGTTTTCACCCGGCCGCACTCGAACATGCGCGCCAAGGCGTGGTACGGCGCTGTCCGAGACCTGGTGTGTCGCCAGGGTCAGCGATCAGCACGCACACGAGAAACTGCACCGTGATCGACGCTGTTCGGACTTGGTTTTGATCTGCAGGGGCTGCACCGGCTGGACGTGGTTCACCTATGCGTGATCGTCACGATCGTGTGGCTGCGATGCTCGGCAGGCGCAGCGAATGCGCGACCCTCGACGGCCTTGTCTCGGGCGCGCGGGCGGGGCAGAGCCAGGTACTCGTCGTGCGCGGTGAGGCCGGAATCGGTAAGACAGCATTGCTCGACTACGTTGAAACGAGGGCGGCCGGGTGCCGTATCGCTCGGTTGGCCGGCGTCGAGGCCGAGACCGAGCTCGCTTACGCCGGGCTGCATCAGCTCTGCGCGCCGTTCCTGGATCGACTTGACCGGTTGCCCACTCCGCAACGCATCGCTCTCGGCACCGCCTTCGGCCTGACCGATAGGGAAGCACCAGACCGGTTCCTGGTCGGACTCGCGGTGCTTGGCCTGCTGGCCGATCGCGCCGAGCAGCGACCGCTGATCCTCCTCATCGACGACGTGCACTGGCTGGACCGTGTCTCAGCGCAGACGATTGCTTTCGTTGCCCGGCGGCTGGTGGCCGAGCGGATAGCGCTCGTGGTGTCGATGCGGGAGCCAAGCGATGAGCAGGATTTCGCCGGCTTGCCCGAGCTCACGATCAACGGCCTGACCGAGGCGGATGCCGGCAGGCTGCTGGACTCAGTAGTCAAAGGGCCGGTAGATCCCCGCGTCCGTGACCGGATCATCGCTGAGACCCGCGGCAACCCGCTGGCGCTGCTCGAGTTGCCCCTCGCGTGGACGACGGCGGAGCTCGCCGAGGGATTCGAGAAATCGAACCCGGTCCCGTTGGCCAGTCGCATCGAACAAGGCTTTCTCCGTCGGCTCTCGACGCTCCCGGACGACACCAGACGTCTGCTCATTGCCGCGGCAGCTGAGCCGCTCGGCGACGCGACGCTGCTCTGGCGGGCGGCGGGCATGCTGGGGATCAGCGCGAATGCCGCGCACGCCGCCGAGACGGCGGGGTTGATCACGTTCGGAGCCCGGGTCGGGTTCCGCCATCCCTTGGTGCGCGCGGCTGCATACCGCTCCGCATCTCCTGAAGAGCGTCAGGAGATACATCGCGCGCTGGCCGAGGCCACCGTCGCCGAGGTCGATCCCGACCGGCGGGCATGGCACCGGGCCCAGGCAACGCTGGCGCCGGACGAAGGGATCGCAGTCGAGCTGGAACAGTCGGCCGGCCGAGCGCAGTCTCGAGGCGGTCTCCTGGCTGCCGCGGCTCTCCTGGAACGAGCAGCAAGTCTCACACCCGAACCGGCCGGGCGGGCTGAACGCGAGCTCGCCGCCTCTTGGCGCAAGCGCGATGGTGGCGCCCTCGATGCTGCCCTCGGGCTCCTGGCCTCGGTCGAGGGTGGTCCGGTCGATGCGATGCGGGCTGCGGAGGTGAAGCACCTGCGCGGACAGATCTTGTTCGACCAGCGGAGAGCCACCGAAGCCGCGCCACTGCTCCTGGACGCCGCCCGGCGTCTCGAGTCGCTCGACCGCGATCTGGCCCGCGAGACGTATCTGGATGCGCTGGCCGCCGCCATCTGGGGCAGTGGGACGGACACGCCCGACGCGACGACCGTCGTTGCGGCTGCCGCGCGGGTCGCACCCCCGCCGCGGAGGGCGGGGGTGCGACCCGTCGACTGCGTTCTCGATGCGCTGGCCAGCAGATTCACCAACGGCCACGCGGCGGCCGCCGAACCGCTTGCCCGAGCACTAGCGGCCGTGCAGGGCATCGACGGAGGCGCCGAGGGCGTCGGCCGACTGCTGTGGCTGGGCGGCAACCGGGTCACGGCAATACTCGCCACCGAGCTGTGGGATTTCGAGGCGGGACGCGCGCTGGCCGAGCTGCAGGTTCGGCGCGCCCGTGACGCCGGCGCGCTTGTCCAGCTGCAGTTTGCGGTCAATGTACTCGCGGCCAACAAGCTGCTTGCCGGGGAAGTGACCGAGGCCGCGGAGCTGGTCGAAGAGGACCGAATGGTCGCCGGCATCACCGGCAACCCGCCGGTCGGCTACGCCGCGATGCTCCTCGCTGCGCTCCGCGGCCCCGATGAGCAGGCAGCGAGGTCGATCGCGGCGGTCCGGGGCGAGGCTTGGTCACTCGGCCAGGGACGGATCGTCACCTTTGCCGACTACGCGACCTCCGTGCTGAACAACGGCCTCGGGCGTCATGACCTCGCAGTGCCGGCCGCGCGCGAGGTCTTCGACCGCGATGTTGTGGGCGGCTACCAGCTGATGGCTGTCTCCGAGCTCGCTGAGGCGGCCTCACGCACCGGCGACGCAAAGCTGGTAGAGGCAGCGCTCGAGCGGATGTCTGAGCGCGCTAGTGTCACGCCCACCGATTGGGCGCGGGGTATCGAAGCCCGGCTTCGAGCGTTGCTGGGTGGTCATGACGAGGACGCGTCACACCGCGAGTCGATCCGTCACCTGGATCGAGCCGGCCTTCGGATGGAGGTGGCCCGCGGGCAGCTCTTGTACGGCGAGTGGCTGCGACGCGCCGGCCAGCGCATCACGGCCAGGGAGCAGCTACGCACCGCTCACGACGCGCTGTTCGCGATGGGGGCCACCGCTTTTGCCGAGCGGGCTCGGCGAGAACTCGCTCTGGCCGGCGGCAAGGCGCTCCGACGGAGCGTCGAGACCACAGAGGACCTGACCGTCCAGGAGTTCCACATAGCACGACTCGCCCGCGAGGGCCTGTCCAACGCCGAAATTGGCACCCGTCTCTTCCTCAGTGCCCGCACCGTCGAGTGGCACCTCGGGAGGGTGTTCATGAAGCTGGGCGTCAGTACACGCAGGGACCTGCGCAACGCGGTGCTGGACGCGGCGCAGGATTAGCGTCCCCAGGTCCGGGGTCGTTCTGGTTTGCGGTCGACGGCGAGCGAACCAGGCACGGACCGGGGGGTTCACCGGGTGCGCGGTCCGCGGCGAAACGGGAGTGTCGGGGCGAGGCCGACTCCGTCGGCCCTGCACACACATCAGAAAGAGAACGAACATGAGCTTTACGAGTAGTGACGCGGGTATCGGCGAGGGCGAAATGCGCCTCGAGGTCGATGTCATCGCCGTCTCCGATGTCGATCGGTCCAAGCAGTTCTACGAGGACTTGGGGTGGCGGCTCGACGACGACGTCGCCCCGATGGACGGCCTTCGCGTCGTCCAGTTCACGCCGCCGGGCTCCGGGTGCTCGATCACGTTCGGCCTCGGACTCACCACGGCCGCGCCTGGCTCGGCGGAGGCGACGTTGGTCGTCTCCGACATCGAGGCGGCCCACAAGGAGCTCGTCGGCCGTGGCATCGAGGTCGTCGACGTGTGGCACGGCCCGGCGTTCCCCGTCGAGGCGCGGCAACCCGGCCCTGACCCGGAACGCGCCAGCTACGGATCGTTCTGCTCGTTCAACGATCCTGACGGCAATGTGTGGCTGGTCCAGGAGGTCACGACGCGTCACCCCGGCCGGGTCTGATACCGCATCAAAGAAGGCCCGGACCGCACCGTCCGGGCCTTCTTGCCGGACTTCGGCCCCAACACAGACCGGGGTCGCACCGGGGTCCGCGCCGGGCGCCGTGCGGCCACTCAGCACGCGATGGTGGGCGCGGAAAGCAAGCAGCAGACAAGGAGACTGTCATGCCACGCATCGCCGTGGGAACCGAGAACACCGCACCGATCGAAATCCACTACGAGGACCACGGGTCCGGGCAACCGGTCGTGCTGATCCACGGCTACCCGCTCAACGGCGCGTCGTGGGAGAAGCAGGAGCGAGCACTGCTGCAGGCCGGATACCGGGTCATCACGTACGACCGGCGCGGGTTCGGCAAGTCCAGCCAGCCCACGGTCGGCTACGACTACGACACCTTCGCCGCCGACCTCAACGCGCTGCTCCAGCGCCTGAACGTCGATGACGTGGTGCTCTGCGGCTTCTCGATGGGCACCGGCGAGGTGACCCGCTACCTCAGCAGCTACGGCTCGGCGCGGGTTGCCAAGGCCGTACTGATAGGGGCGATCCCGCCGTTCCTGCTCAAGGCCGGCGACAACCCCGACGGGGTCGACGGAGCGGTGTTCGACGAGATCAAGTCCGCGATCGTGAAGGACCGGCCGGCCTACCTCGAGGCGTTTCTCGACAGCTTCTACAACCTTGATGTGCTCGGCGGCTCCAGAGTCAGCGAGCAGGCCTGGCAGAACAGCTTCAACGTCGCGATTACCGCGTCCCCGTACGCCGCGTATGCCTGCGTCGACACCTGGCTGACCGATTTCCGCGGCGACCTGCCCAAGATCGACGTACCGACACTGCTGATCCACGGCGACGCCGACCGAATCCTCCCGTACGCCGCCACTGCTGCCCGGCTGCCCGGCCTGATCAAGGACCTCGAGGTCGTGACCGTCGGAGGTGGGCCGCACAACATCTCCTGGACCCACCCCGACGAGGTCAACCAAGCCCTTCTCGCCTTCCTCGCCAAGTAGGGCGCGCTTCTGCAGGGAACGGGATCTGCGGCGCGTATTTCGTCCGCGCTGAACAACGCAACGATTCGTCTCTATCCAACACACGAGAGGTTCTGATGAACTCAGCAACGAAGGATCCGCAAGTCAGGCTCGATCGAGTGACACCTTCCTATTGTCGAGTCGTACTCGACAACCCGCCGCTCAACCTCATGGGTCCGGAATTCGTTTCGCAGATGCGAGCGATCGTCACGACGCTCGAGGACGACGACCAGGTGAAGGTGATGGTCTTCGAAAGTGCCGTCGACGACTTCTTTCTGAATCACTCCGACTTCCTGGCGAATTTCGAGGACCTGACGAGCATCCCGCAAGGTCCGACCGGACTCGAGGCATGGCCCGACATCCTGGTCCGGCTGACGCGCGCCCCGTTCGTTTCGATCGCGCTGATCCGGGGTCGGGCGACCGGAAACGGCAGTGAGCTCGCGCTCGCCTGCGACATGAGCTTCGCGAGTCGAGAGAAAGCGATCTTGTCGCACTTCGAAGTGGGCGTGGGCGTCGTCCCTGGTGGCGGGCCCATGGCGCGATTGCCGCGGGTCATGGGACGGGCACGGGCCCTCGAGGTGCTCCTCAGCGCAGACGACATCCGAGGCCCCGATGCCGAGCTCCTCGGCTACGTGAACCGTGCGCTACCGGATGCCGAGCTCGACAGTTTCGTCGACGCACTCGCAACCCGGATCGCCTCGTTCGACAAGTGGGCGATCGCCAACACCAAGCGCCTCGTCAACGAAGCCAGCCTGCCGCCCGACGTCGAAATGAGAGCCAGTTGGGACGCCTGCATGGCCTCGGTCAAGCGACCTGCGGCGCAGGAAAGAATTACGACCCTCCTGGAGCACGGGCTCCAGAAGCCTGGAGACGCGGAAGATCGACTCGGATTCTCCGTGGGACACCTGGGCCTCGAGGGCGAGCGCTGAAATCCAAACGGCGTATATCACTTTCTGAAAGGAAGTACTACCACATCATGGACCTACTCATCATTGCGAAGGAAATCGCTGACCGTGTCGAGGCCGAGTCGTTGAAACAAAACGTACCCGTCGCGGTTACCGTCATCGACACCCACGGCAACGTTGTTCTCATCCACCGCATCACCGGAGCACCCGCATTCTCCCTCGAGCTCTCCGAGCGAAAGGCCTACACGTCCGCGCTCGTCGGCATCCGCACCGCTGACCTCGTCCCCCTCGTGCAACCAGGCGCGGAGCTCTATCCCCTCCTCGCCGTCTCCGGCGGTAGGTACTCCGCGATGGGCGGCGGCGTGCCGCTCACGAACGAGGGCCAGGTCATCGCCGGCGTCGGAGTCAGCGGCGGAACGACGGAGCAGGACATTGCCATCGTCGAAGCGGCGATGCGATGAGCGCAACTCGATTCCCCGGCCGTCCTCGCCGTCGGAGCCATGTTCCCTTCAAACCTGGAGTAAAGCGATGAACGACAACGGACATCAGGATGGCATCTACCCCTTCCCGGCCGGTATGCAGTCGCGTGAGATCGAAACCAACGGCGCCAAGATCCACGTACGCGTCGGCGGGCATGGTCCGGCGGTCGTCATGCTGCACGGCTTCGGCACAACGGGCGACATGTGGGGTCATCTGGCGAGCGCGCTCATCGAAGATCACATGGTTGTCGCGCCCGACCTGCGTGGATTGGGCCTGTCGTCGAAGCCTGATGGCGGCTACGACAAGGAGAATCAGGCGGCGGACGTGATAGGCGTCCTGGACGCCTTGGGTGTGCGTACGGCCGAGTTGGTGACGCACGACATCGGCGTCATGGTCGGCTTCGCAGTTGCCGCCACCCACCCCGAGCGCGTGAGCCGATGGGTGGCGATCGATGCGCCGCTGCCCGGCATCGGACCCTGGGATCAGATCACACAAGATCCGGCCATGTGGCACTTCGGCTTCGGTGGCCAGGACATGGAGCGCCTGGTCGCCGGCCGCGAGCGCATCTATCTCGACCGCTTCTGGAACGAACTTTCCCAGGACCCGAAGCGGTTCGACGAAGCGAAGCGCCAGCATTATGCGGCGCTCTATGCGCAACCCGGCGCAATGCGAGCGAGCTTCGCCCAGTTCCTGGCGTTCGGCCAGGATGCGGCCGACAACGGGAAGTTCCTTGCGCAAGGCAAGCTTCAGATGCCGGTCCTGGCCTTCGGTGGCGAAGCTACCTTCGGCCCTCTGATCGGCGCGGTGATAAGGGGTGTCGCCGACAACGTCGAAGATGCGATCATCCCGGATTGCGGGCACTGGATCACGGAAGAACAGCCGCAGGCGACGACAGATCTGGTCGTCGATTTCCTGCGCCGGGGGCGTTGAAAAGCGCGTATTTACGTGGTCGGCGGCCCTGCGCATCTCGAGTGCGCAGGGCCGCCATCTTCACCTACCGGCTGTCAGAGTCCGGCGCACTGGCCCGACTTCGGGCCGGACGCGGTGTTGGGTTGGCCTGCGTTGGTCGGGGCGGGGGAGTTGCCGGTGCAGGACAGCGGCCCGCTGATGTGGTTGCCGGAGACGATCGTCGAGCCGGTGTTGTTCTGCACGACGAGCGGGCCGGCAACGGTGGCGCCGTCGATCGTCACCTGGCCCACTGAACCGCTGACCTTCACCGGACCTCCGACCGTCGCGGGCGCGCACTCGCCGTTGCTGTTGCCGAGCCAGACCCGGGTTCTACCGGTCACGCTGAGAGGCCCGGACACGGTGGTGCCACACAGCAGAACGTTGCCTGCCCCGGACGCCGTCACCGGGCCGCGGATCTCAGACCCGGATGCGTAGAGTCCGGCACCCGCAGCCACGGTTACGGGTCCCGAGACAGTCGCGCCGTCGACGCACGTGACGCCCGAGGAGACGGTCAACGCACCCTCGTGCGTCCCGGTGACCATCGTCGTACAGGAGGGGACGCCGGTCGCGACGAACGGCACGACCCAGGTCTGGCCCTGACGGCTGTAGGTGACAGTCCCGTGATACACCCCGTCCGCCGGGTAGGTGTGGCTCCCGCTGACGGTCATCAGGCTTCTGCCCTGACGTTGGCTCGCCACGTAATCGCGTGCTGCGATACCGGCGGCCTCGGCCGGCGATCCGTCGCCCCAATCGATCATGGCGGTGAACTCACCAGGCGGAATCGAGCCGGCGGCCAGACGTCCCAGAGGTGCATTGCTCAGGGTCCTGTCTACGCCGAAGCGGGTGACCGTGCCCATCGCCTCCGGACTCCAGGTGACCTGGGCGATGGAGGCGAAGTTCACGCCTCCGAAGGCCCACCGGGGTCCGGCGACGCTGAGCCGTTGGCGATACGCGTCGTAGTCCTGGGTGAGCACCTTGGGAGACCAGGCCTTCTCCAGGATGCCGGCCAGCCGCGGGAAGACCATGTACTCGTTCGTGGCCAGCCCACGCATCTGCTCGCCCCAGATGGGCGCCTCGATGCCGATGATGTCCTCCGCCTTCGGTCCGCCGTACGCCGGTTGCGCCCAGACGGAGCGGTACTTCTCGTACACCCATTCCGGGTCCCACGAGTACGCCTTGTCGAGTTCGGTTCGCGGCGTTCGGCCGGGCGAACCGTCGTACCCGAAGTCGAGGTACGCATTCCATTCCGGGGTCGTGATGACGTCGCGGCCCTGGTTGAACCACTCGGGTTTGATCAGCGGGGGGCCACCGCCGGTGTAGTCGGACCAGTAGTGGTTGATGGAGGTCGAGCCCGGTGCGTAGCCCTCGAGTGCCGGGTTCCAGCCCATCATGCGTTTGCCGGCGGCGTCGACGATGGTCTCCATCTGTCCGATCCACCACTTGTAGTCCTCGTGGGGCATCCCGATGGCCTCGTCGCCGCCGATGTGGATGATCGGTGCGGGAGAGATCGCGGCAAGCTGTGCGATCGCGTCTCGCCAGAACGCGAGCGCCCGCTCACTCGCCGGGTCGTTCGGGTTGGTGCAGAACCGGTCGGTCTGGGTCTGGCCCTGGCAACCCATGACGGCGACGCCGCCCAGGGATCTGACCGCCGCCGTAGCGTGGGCCGGACCCTCCAGCTCTGGGACGATCTCGATGAACCGGTCGGCCGCGTACTTGACCAGGCCCTTGAAGTCGTCTTGCGTGTAGAAGCCCGCGATACAGCCCGATCCGTTGCACCCGGTGCCGTCCAGAGCCGGGTAGCCCTTGATCTCCAGGCGCCAGGACTGGGAGTCGCTCAGGTGCAGGTGCAGCCGGTCGCCCTTCAACGCTGCCAGCTGGTCGATCATGGAGCGGATCTCGGCAACAGTCATGAAGTTGCGGGCAGGGTCGAGCTGAAGACCTCGATGCTCATAGCGCGGGTAGTCCAAGACCGTGATGGGCTGTGCTGTCCACGGCCCCACGCCGGCAGTAGACGAGTTGATTGCCGCTGGCAACAGCTGTCGAAGGCTCACGAAGCCGTTGAACAGGCCATGTGCTTGCGGGGCGACGATCTTCACGCCCGCACTCGACACCGCGAGGGAGTAGCCCTCGGCCGCCTTATCGGCTGGGAGGCCGGACACCGACCCGAGGCTAAGCGCGACGTCGGATGCCGTGGCGGAACCTGTCACCACGGGGAGTACGAACCCAGTGGCCGGCCGCAGGTAACCGGCGAGGACCTCAGCGGTGGCGGCGAGGGCACTGCTGGAGACGACGATCCGGGACTTGTCCGTGAGCTCCCACGGCTGACCGGTGCCGGGCGTCTGCTGCACCGGCACGGGAATGATCTGCCCGACGACCGGTGCCGGCTTGGGGCCGGACCAGATCTCGAACTCGTTGATCGTGTACCCGATGGTGGACGTCGTGGCCAGGGCTTGCATCCGGACACACGAGATCGGGTCCTTGCGATCGATCACCTGGGAATCCTTGTCGCTCGGATTCACCACGTGGTTGACCGTCGACCAGGTCTGGCAGTCGGCGTCCGTCGAGACCTGCAGGTCGTACTCCGTCGGCTTGGCCGGCGAGGTCCAGCGGCTGAACACCTCGTAGACCGGGGCGGGTGTGGCCAGCTTGACCTGGAACCAGTCCTGGGTCGGGTCGTAGCCGCTGCCGACCGACGCGTAGTTCGAGGTCCATCCGTTGTGCACGAACACGTCGGTCGCGTTGGCGGGTGCGTACGTCGCTGCGGGTGCAGTGAGGCGTTGGGACTTGGCGGAGGCGACCGCGCCCGGCAGGAGGGCGAGGTTGACGCTCTCGGGGGCATCGGCAGGCGTCGTGGATGCGCCGGCGGAAGCCTGTCCCATTGCCAGTGGGACCAGAGCGGTGGCGACAAGCGCGCCGATTGTCAGAGCAGGGACAGCGCGAGGTCGAGACCGATGGCCTGCGGCCGGTCTCCCCTCAGATTTAGGCGACAAGAAAGGGAATCTCACGTCACTCCTTACCGGTGCAGGGCGGTGTCACGCGGACGTCGAGGGCGACCGTACGGCGATTTTCCACTCTTACTTGCCACACGGCAATAGTCGCCGTCGCGGAGGAGGACGTGAGGCCGGCCGGACCGTCGTCCGGCCGGCCTCCTGCTTAGGCGAGTGCTTGGTAGACGGTGGTCCAGAAGTCGTGCAGGAGTCGCGTCGAATCCGCGGTGGACGCCCCGACCTGGGTGAGCAGAAGCCCGACGAGCTGGTTATTCGGGTCGGCGTACGACGAGGTACCGCTCCCGCCGTCCCAGCCGAACTGTCCGATGGGCGCGTAGTCGCCGCGGTAGGTGCGCACCGCCATCCCGAAACCCCAGCCGCCGTGCTGCCCCTGACCGAACGAGATGTGGACGTTGTCGCGGCCCATGGCCTCTCGGGCAACGAGTTGCTCGGGCGTGAGGCGGTTCGTGGTCATCAGCTCGACGGCGGGCCGGGACAGGATCCGCTCGGTTCCGTGCAGGCCGTGGTTCAGCAGCATCCGGAAGTAGGCGTGGTAGTCGTCGACGGTGGAGTTCAGCCCGCCGCCACCGCCCTGGAACGCCGGAGGCGTGCTGTGACGGCCGCCTTCGGCCTCGTCCCAGACGTGGAACTCACCGGTCTGCGGGTCGGGGGCGTACAGCGGAGGCAGCCGATGCAGCTGGTCCGCAGTCACGTGGAACCCGGTGTCCTTCATGCCCAGCGGGCCGAAGATGCGTTCGCGCAGGAACTCCTCGTACGACTGGCCCGCGACCCTGGAGACGAGCACGCCCAGCAGGTCGCTGCTGATCTGGTACTGCCAGCGCTCTCCGGGCTGGTGCATCAGTGGCAGCGTGCCGAGCCGGCGCATCCACTCGTCCTGCTCGGGCATCGGTTCCGGCAGGTTGGGCGTGATGCCCTGCTCGAAGATCGCGCCCATGATCGGAGTGCCCAGCACCGTCATGTCCATACCGAGGCCGAAGGTGGATGTCAGGACGTCCCGGACGGTGATCGGCCGCTTGGCCGGTAGGACGTCGTCGAGCGGGCCGTCGAGTCGCTTCAACACCTGGCGGTCGGCGAGCTCGGGCAGCCACGGATCCACCGTGTCGTCCAAGCGCAGCCGGCACTCGTCGAGCAGCACCATCGCCGCCGAGACTGCGACCGGCTTGGAGGTCGAGGCCATCCGGAAGATCGTGTCCCGCTGCATCGGTGCGCCGCCGTCGTGACGCATCGTCCCGATCGCTTCGACGTGCGTCTCGTTACCCCGGCTGATCAGGGCGACCAGGCCGGGGATCCGCCCGGAATCGACATGCCGGGCGAGCGCCTCGCGCAGCCTGCGCAGCCCGGCTTCGGAGAAGCCGCGGTGCTGGTCGGTAGCGGTGATGGACATGGTGGTGTGCTCCTTGACTCGAACGGACGGATGGTGGAACGCGGTAGTCGTGACGGATGGTCAGCAGCCGAGCCGGTCGGCGATCACAGCCAGCACCTGGCGCAGATCGCGCGCCATGCGGGCCCGCAGGCCGAGCTCGGCGATCCCGGCCGCGAACCCCGGGTGGTCGGGCAGCACTCGGTGGACGCGATGGGTCACCCGGGTTCCCTCGGGGCAGGCCGTGGCGGTGTACGTCCCGGCGTACCAGCTCTGTACTGCGAGCGTGGACCGGGCCGCGTCGACCTGGATCTCCGCTGGCTCGATCGGTCCGGCGAGGTCAGCGCGGTAAACGCCGGCGTCGGAACCGGCCACCACGGTCATCGCTCCCTGCCGTGCAGCCGAAGCCCTGGCCAGTACCAGCAGGTTGTCATCGCCGACCCGCCCCGCTTTGACGGCGAGCAGGAGCTCGGCGACCGCCGAGGCCCGCGCGGCGACCGTCCCTTGCACTTCCCACCGGGCGGGCAGCGCATCCAGTTCTGCGAGCAGGGAAGGGTTCGTGTGCATGGCAGAAGCCTCGGCGCGGTGGCGGCCCGGACACAATCCACGCGAGCCTCTCCGGGACACGGGACATCGCGTCGAGACTGGGCTGACCTGCGCGATTTCTCCGCCCGACGGCCGTTGGACGGCTGTCCCGGGACGGGACGGGACACCCGTGTTGTCCCTGGGACAGGCTCAGGACACCCGGGCCAGACCGGCACGCGACGCCGCCACGAGATAGTCGAGGCCGTGCGCGGTGGAGAGCTCGAGCGCCGTCTCGAAGTGCCGTTCAGCCGAGTCCGCGTCGCCGGTGACCAGGCACGCCTCCGCATACGGCAGGCTGATGCGCACCAGCCGATGTGGCTCGCCGACCCGGTCAAGGATCCGCGCGGCCTCGGCGTACCGGGCCGACGCCTCCTCGACGCGGCCAAGGTGTCGCAGGGCGATGGCGGTGTCCGTGAGGCTGGTCGCCTCGAAGATTGGATGGCGGGTCGACCGGTTGAGCGCGACGGCCTGCTCGGCGAGGTCGAGAGCGGCCCGGGTGTCACCCTGGGCGAGTGCCGCCCGGCCGAGCACCTCCAGGCACGCGCGCTCCGACTGCTGGTCCAGCCCGCGCGCGACCTCGAGCACTTCCGCGACGACCGCGCGAGCCTCGTCGTACTCGCCGAGCTCCACCAGCGCCCGGCCGAGACCGCACCACACCTGTACGCGAGTGGCGGCCTCGCGCGGTGGCAGCAGCCCGGTCGCCTCACGCAGGAGTACGGCGGCACCGGCGGCGTCGGCGGTGTACCTCCGGATCTCTGCCAGTTGCAGGAGCGCAAGGGCTTCACCGACGATGTCGCCCTCCGCGGCCAGCAGTACCCGGCCGGCTTCGAGCTCCGGCACCGCCTCAGCCAGCCGGCCGATGCGCAACAGCACGGCGCCCAGCAGGTATCGGTGCGAGGCGAGCAGACGGCGCTGGCCGAGCCGTTCGGCGGCGGACCTGCTGTCCTCGAGTGCGCGGCCCAGTCGCACCGCGCCACCACGTCGCGCGTGGGTAATCGTGGCGAGCTGGGCGAGTCCGACCGCCGGAGCGTCGATGCGCAGCTCCAACGCGAGCGAGAACGTCGCCGTGAGGTTCGCCAATTCGGTGTCCATCCAGTCGACGGCCTGGTGGACGGCTGACAGGTCGGGTAGTGCGGGAGGCCGCTGCGTCACGATCACCGGCAGCGGAATGAGACTCCCGGCGAGCTCTTTGACGGCCAGCATGCCGCTCAAGTAGTAGTCGGCGAGCCGGGCGATCGCCGGCACCGGGTCGGCTTCGGCGTCGTCGGCGCGAGCGGTCTGCCGCAGCAGGTCGTGCATCCGGTACCGGCCGGGTGCCGGCTCCTGGACCAGGTGAACGTCGACCAGGTCCTCCAGCAGCGACCGGGCGTTGGCCAGCGGGATCCCGGCCAGGGCGGCCGCGCCGTACGCGTCGATGTCCTCGCCCGGCACCAGCCCGAGCAGCCGAAACATCCGCCGCTGTGCGGAGTCGAGCTGCCGCAGCGACATCTCGAACACGTCCGACACCGCCAACTCGCGCTCGCGCAGCCGTTCCACCAGAGTGTCGACCGTCCAGGAAGGCCGGTGCCGCAGCCGCGCGGCGGCCACCCGGATGGCCAGCGGCAGGTTCCCGCACCGCCGCAGTACCTCGTCGACGTCACCGAGGCGGCTCCCTCCCACGGACTCGACGAACAACTGTGCCGCGTCCTGGGCAGGCAGGACGTCCAACGAGATCGGCTGGACACCGTCCAGTTGCACCATCCGTCGGCGGCTGGTGATCACTACGAAGGTCTGGCCGGCTCCGGGCAGCAGCTCGCGCACATGCTCGGCGTCCGCGGCGTTGTCCAGCAGTACGATCGCACGCCGCGTCGCCAGCTCCGACCGCCACAGCGCGGCCCGCTCGGCGACCCCGTCAGGGATCCTGCCGGGTTGCACTCCGAGCGCCACCAGCAGCACCCGCAGCGCCTCCTCGGACTCGACCCGCTCCCGGCCTGGAGTGAACCCGTGCAGGTCCAGGTAGAGCTGTCCATCGGGGAAGTCGGCGGTCAGCAAATGGGCGGCTTGCACGGCCAACGCGGACTTACCCACGCCGCCCATGCCGTCGATCGCCACCACAGATGTGTGCCGCGCCGCAGAGAGTAGGGCGTCCAGCTCCGCCCGGCGCCCGGTGAAGGCGGTGATGTCATGCGGCAGGTCGTTGCGGACTGGCGGAGTGGCAGGCGGATCCGTCTGCGGTCCGTCCTTGGCGCGCTCCCACACCTCACGCAGTGGCCTCGGGTCACGTCCGGCTGCCTTGCAGAGCGCCACCACGGTCGGCCAGGGCGGCACGGCCTGAGCGGAGAAGTAGCGGGATAGCGAGGAACTGCTGGCATTGATGTCGCGGGCGAGTCCGCGGAGGCTCCGTCCGGTCAGATCACGCAGCTGTCGTAACGACTCCGCCAATTCCTCGCGCACCCAGACCAGCCTTTCTCCAGTCTCAGCCGCCGATTCTAGAGCCGCCCACCAGCCGCCGGCCGAGGGCAGCAGAGAAGAAGGCACAAAGGGTCGGCTAGGTGACCATGATGACCTTGCCGGTTGCCTGGTTGGTCTCCAGAAAGTGGTGGGCGGCCGCCAGATCGTCGAGAGAGAAGATGCGGTCGATGGTGGTCTGGTACGCGCCGGACTCGACCTGGTTCACGACGCGTTGCAGCGCTGCGGTGTTGCCCACGGCGTCCTTGCTGTGGAACGAGGTGAGCTTGGTGCCGGAAGGGATCATCGCGATCGGCTCGAAGTCAGGGATGAGCCAGCCGCTGAGCGAGCCCGAGATGCAGACACTGCCTCCGCGACGAACAAGGCGAAGCGAGTCGAGCGCTGTACAGGTACCGACCAGGTCGAGGATGTGGTCCGGCCCGCTGGGCCAGAGTGCGTGGACGTCGGCGGTCAATCGGCCGTCGTCGAGGAACGCGTACCGGCTCTGCAGAGTGGCGAGCTTGTTTTGGCTGCGCGTGGTGGCGGCGGTCTCGATGCCGGCGGCCGACGCGATGGTCGCGGCAGCCATTCCGACGGACGAGGTGCCACCGCGGATGAGCAGGCGGTCACCCGGCGCCACGCCCAGCGCGTCCAATGACCCCTGCGCGGTCAGGTAGGCCTCGGGAAGCGCGGCGAAGAGCTCCCAGGGCAGCGCCGTGGTGATCGGCATCAGGAGTGCGTTCGGCAGTACGGCGTACTCCGCGTAGCCACCGTCGAAATCGCGACCCATCTCACCCATCACGGCCGCGACCGTCGTGCCTTCCGGCAACCGTGAATCGGTCGAGGCGGCCACGATCCCGACGCACTCGATGCCCAGCACGCGCGGGAAGCGGACGCTGGGGGAGTGTCCTTGGCGGGTTCTCAGCTCGGAGCGGTTCAACCCCGCGCCCTTGATCTGCACCAGGCTCCAGCCTTCCCGAACGGCTGGAACCGGGACCTTGCGAATCTCCAGCACCTCGGGGCCACCCGGGCGTACACACACCACAGCTCGCATCATCATGCGGTCACTCTCGCCGACGGGACGCGTGGCTGGACACCGGTAAGATGCCATCTCATGCCCGTTGCCCGCCAAGTCCCGGAGACGTCACGATTGCTGCCGTCCGGCGGTGTGCATCTCTGGCGGACCGGCGGAGCCAGCGTGCCTCAGTCACACTCCCGTGGTCACCTGGTGTACGCCGCCCGCGGCGTACTTTCCGTCCACACGGAGCGCGGTACGTCGATCGTCCCGGCCAACCGCGCGGCGTGGACTCCAGCCGGCTTTACGCACTACCACCGGGCCCACAGCACGACCGACATGCGGATCGTGTTCCTCTCCACGGCCATGGCCCGTCGCGTATCCGACCACCCAGTCGTGTTCACGGTCTCGGATCTCGCCCGCGAGGTGATCCTTGCGCTCACCGGTGATCGCAGCTACCACAGCGACGCCGAAGCTCGCCTCCGCAGGGTCCTCGTCGACGAGCTGCACGAAAGTCACGAGCAGTCACTCCACCTGCCGGAGCCACGCGACGACCGCCTGCGAGCCGTCGCGCAGGTCCTTTACGACCACCCCGACGACAACCGGTCGCTGGCCGAGCTCGGCCACCTGATCGGCGCAAGCGCCCGCACCCTCAGCCGCCTCTTCCACGACGAGCTCGGCATGACGTACTACGAGTGGCGCACCCAGGTGCGCATCTACCACGCGCTGATCCTGCTGGCCGACGGTCACACCACCACCCACATCGCCCACGCCTGCGGCTGGTCCAACCCCAGCAGCTTCATCGCGGCCTTCACCGCTCTCGTCGGCACTACCCCGAGCCGCTACCGAAACCCCTAGCTGCCCGAGGCAACAAAAGGCGCTGACCTGGGGCTCGCGGCTCTGTGCGTGTCCGAGGAAGGACACGCACCTTGACCACACGCCTCACGCTCAACGTTTGAGCGGGGACGATGCGACTGACTCGACCTCTATGGCCGAGATCATCGCGCGGCACGGCGCGCTGGCGCCGACCAACCAGGAGAGAAGGCTGTTCGCGGGCGCCTAGGCAGCGGCGCGTCAGGACGATTGGCCGTCCGGTGCGCCGAGGCCGCGGGCGGTGTGCCGGAGCGTGGCGTTGTCCTCGGTCGACCGCCAACGCACAACGGCTGCCCGTTCACCCGCCCTCGACCGGGCGGCGGCGCTGAGGTCGTCGATCTCGTCCACGTTCGTGATGAGCAGTACGGCGACAGCCTCGCGTGTCCCGGAAAGGTCTGACTCGATCGTCGAGACATCGAGATGGACCGACCGATCGCGGGCCCAGCGAATGACGACCCGGAGCTGGAGCTCGTCCACCCAGTACGTCGGCCGCCGGGGATGCCAGTCCTTGTCCCGGCTGGGCGGATCGACCTCGGGGAGTGCTTGCCGGACTGCGTCGTACAGGGCCTCCCGGTAGGCCTGAGCGCTGCGATCGTCGGCGCCGAAAGTGACGCGTTGCAGCCCGACCTCCTTGGGCAACTGCCCGCTGGCGGCTGTAACAGCCACGACCGCGCCCACGAGCAACGATCCGAGGGCGGTGACATCGCTGGCGCCGCGGAAAGCGAGGAGTACCCCGACAACGACGAGCGCGAGCCCGCCGAGCCCGAGGCCGACCCTGATACCGGGTCGCAAATCAGTTGCCACCACCCTCACATCCCTAGGTACCTCCATGATCACTCTTCGCTGGCAAGAAGTCACGTCCAGTGGTGACCTGGTCGTCCTCAGCACCGCCGAGATCGACTCGGTCGCCTCACCGGAACCGAGTCCAGGGGCAAGGCCAACAAACGCTCGAACAAGCCGTCACGATCCGTACCCGCCATGCCTGGCAACTCAGAGCACGAAATCCGCTGGTGGTCGCATTGCGACAGGAGTGAGCCAACATGCCGGCCGAGCCGGCCTGAGTCGGCACCGCGGCAGTGTTCGTTGTCCGCTGTACGTGACCGTCCACGCAGGGATTCCCTGAACCTTCGTAATTCAGTGTCCGAGGCGGGACACGCACCTTAACCACACGCTTGGACTTAACTGCGTGAGCGATCACTCGAACCTGGCAGCGGCTGCTTGTGTGGGACCTGGTTGGCACTGATTGCTGGTGTTCGCGAGGGTCAGGCGTTGGCGAGTTGAGCCACGATGGCGTCGATGTTTTTCATCAGTGACAAGTGGCCCTCGCCCGGTACGAGGTGGGTGGTTGCGCCGGCGACGTGGTTGCCGAGCCAGCGGCCGTGGTCTCGTGGGACCATGCGGTCCTGGTCGCCTTGCCAGATCGAGACGGGTACTTGGATGCTTGCCAGGTCGACGCCCCAGTCGGCGAGGAACGCGAGATCGTCGTCGCGCCATCCGTCGTACCCGCGCGAGACGGCAGCACGGCAGGACTCGGCCAGGTAGTCGGAGAGGCCGTCGCGCAGGGCCGTGTGGTCGGCGGTGGACAGTAGGTCGCCGAACGCGGCGATGACGTCGTCGGGCTGGACATCTTTCAGACCCGCGCTCGCCTCGGCGAGGAACCTGTCGAGGGCTTCGGTGCTGGTCGCCGCCGCCCCGAACTCGGCGATGTTCTCCTCGCCCATGCCGTCGAGCCAGTCGAGCCCTTCGGCGTTGTACGGCGCCACGCCTGCGACGATCGCGGCAGCTCGGCACCGGTCTGGCAGCAAGGCCGCGCAGGCGAGTGCGTGCGGGCCGCCACCCGACCAGCCGAGTGTGACGAAGTCGTCAGCTCCGACAGCGTCGAGCAGCGCGGCCACGTCATCCGTCACGTCGGCCACCCGGCGACCCGGGTGCGGGCTGCTGTCGCGATAGCCCGGTCGACTATGCGTGACAAACCGCATCCCGTGCCGCGCAGCAGCCTCGGCAACGGGCTCCAGGACAATCGCGACACCGGGCGTGCCGTGGTGCATCACCAGAGCCTGCGCTCCGGTCGGCCCCTCGACCAGGTACTCCAGGATCCGGCCACCGGACACTTCGAGTCGCTCCACAACAGATATCCTAGGAGCCCAGCGAACTTGCCGAACATCGCAACGCCGCGCCGGTGGGCGACTCAAGGTGCCAGGCTCCCGAATGGTCCCCGATCGGCAACTACCGCTGGCGACTCGGCCTGGCCCCGAGAGAACCCCGGTACGCACGGATCGAGAAGCAGCTCCAGCAAGCCCCGGTCATCGGCGTGCCCACGATCACCATCGACGGCGCCGACGATCCGTTTACGCCGGCAGGTGACGGCTCCGCCTACCGATCCAAGTTCACCGGCCGCTACGAACACCAGACGCTGCCAGTCGGTCACAACGTTCCGCAGGAGGCACCGAAAGCCTTCGCGGACGCGGTCATGCGCGTCGGACAGCTTCGCGCGGCGCTAGCAGCTCGGCTACCGGGTCATCACTGACCCGTCAATCAAGGAACAGGAGACGTCATGCTGACACTTCTCGGTATGCCCCAGGGCGCGGAGTGGCTCGTCATCCTCGCGATCGTCGTGCTGCTCTTCGGGTCGGCCAAGCTGCCGGCACTGGTGAGGCAGCTCGGCAAGTCGAAGAAGATCTGGGAAGACGAAGTCGGGTCCCACGGCAAGAAGTCGGATGCTGAGCTCGGTGTGGACGCGAGGCCGGCGGAGCGCAGTACGGACGGGCAACTGTCGGCGGAGCCTCTCCCAGACGACCGCGGCTAGATGACCCTGATGAGTATCGAGCAGCTCGATCCGGTGGAGGAGGACGCCGGTCGGATGAGTCTGCGCGAGCACATCACCGAGCTGCGCAACCGGTTGCTCAAGTGTGTGCTCGCGATCGTGCTGGGCGCGGTCGTCGGCTGGATCTTCTACAACTGGGCGCTCGACTTGTTGCAGAAGCCGTTCGACACCAGCGTCAAGGAGCTGGCCGCCGAGCAGAACCTGAAGCCGATCCTGACCTTCACCGGTGTCGGTGACGCGTTGACGTTCAAGATCAAGATCTCGGCGTTGTTCGGTCTGATCCTGGCCAGCCCGGTGTGGCTGTACCAGTTGTGGGCGTTCATCGCGCCCGGTTTGCACCGCAACGAGCGCAAGTGGGCGATGCTGTTCTCCGCGATCGCCACGCCGCTGTTCGTGGGCGGTATGGCGGTGGCGTACTGGACGCTGCCGAAGGGTCTGGAGATCCTGATCGGGTTCACCCCGATGGACATCCAGAACCTGATCACGCTGCCGCAGTATCTGGACTTCGTGATCCGGACGATGCTGGTGTTCGGGATCGCGTTCCTGATCCCGCTGGTGGTGGTGCTGCTGAACATGGTGGGCGTGGTGCCGGCCTCGGTGCTGGGCAAGTTCCGGCCGTACATCGTGCTGGTGATCTTCGTGTTCGCCGCGGTCGCGACGCCGTCGGGTGACCCGTTCACGATGTGTCTGCTGGCGATCCCGATGTGTCTGCTGTTCTTCGCCGCCGAGGTGATCGCCAAGATCAACGACAAGCGGAAGGCCCGCAAGGCCGAGGAGGTCTGACGTGTTCGACATCGGGATCCCCGAGTTGCTGGTGATTGGTCTGGTTGCGGTACTTGTGTTCGGCCCGGACCGGCTGCCGGAGTTCGCCCGTACTGCGGCCCGTCTGCTGGGTCAGGTGCGCTCCATCGTCGCCAACGCGCAACGAGATCTGCGCGAGGAGTTGGGACCGGACTTCGCAAATCTGGACGTCCGGGAGCTCGACCCTCGCACCTTCGTCCGCAAACGTCTCCTCGACGGCATGGATGAGCAGCCCGAAGTACGCAAGAAGAGCCCCGCCGACGCGACGCCCTACGACCACGAAGGAGTCAGCACTGATGAGCACCCACCACGTTGACCAGGACGTCTTCAGGTCGGTTCTGCACGAGGACATCGACTGGCAGCCGTTTCCGGGGTTCCCGCCTGCGGCCCGCCTCGCCGTCATGGTGGGCAAGCCGCCGGAGCCCGAGCCGTACGTGGTCCGGGTCAAGCTGCCCGCCGGCGAGAGGCTGATGCCGCACCGGCACCACGAGGACCGGGTCTACACGGTCATCTCCGGCGTCTTCTACATCGGCCGCGGTGACGAGTTCGACGAGAACGAGCTGGAGGCGTACCCGCCGGGCGCCGTGGTCGTGCTGCCGGGCGGAACCTCCCACTTCCACTGGGCGAAATCCGGCGAGTACGTGACGCAGGTAACCGCGATCGGTCCGATTTCCTTGGATTATGTCGACTCCCGAAACGATCCGCGGAAGACCTGAGGTGTTTCCTGGCTTTTGCCGTCAGCCCGCAAAGTCGGCGAGGTTTGGAGCCAACGTGATCATCGCTGAAATCAAGACCTTCCCGCTGCGCATTCCGTTCAAGCCCGGTCCCAAATCGGCGGCCTCCGCCTGGGGCCCGAAAGGTCTGCACGCGGTGGACACACTGCTGACCAGGGTGACGACCGACCAGGGGCTGGAGGGCTGGGGCGAATCGTTCGGATTCTCCGGGGTTCCGGTGACACGCCGGGCGATCGATGACGTCATCGCGCCGCTGTGCGTCGGCCAGGACCCCTCGCGGATCGTTCCGCTCATGCTCGACGTGCAGAAGAAGCTGCACGTCTTCGGACGCGGGGGACCCCTGACCCACGCCATGTCGGCGGTGGACATCGCCCTGTGGGACATCGCGGGCAAGGTCGCCGACGCCCCGCTTCACCGACTCCTGGGCGGCGGCCAGGCCGATCTGCCCTGCTACGCGAGCCTGGACGCCTACTGACATCCCGACCTCGTCCGCCACGCTGTCCGGCAGGCGGTCGACGCCGTACTCGAGCGGGCCAGGCCGAGTTGGACGCCGTACAACAGCCCGAGTTGCGAATGATGCTGGAAGAGAGCGGCCAAGGCGGCGACTGCGCGTGGCACCGAGTCGGCACCGGCGGGAAGGCGCCAACCGATGTAGGTACGCTGCGGAAAGGGCTGCCTGCTGTTGTCCCTCGGGTGCTTGTCGCACTCGAGACGCGCCAGTTGAGCGGGGGATGGGCGAAGGAACGTGAGGGGTCGGCAGGCGACAGTACCTCGGGTTCACTCATCGGAACCGTCCAGGAAGCGCCGCGCCTCGGCCAGCCCACCGTCCCAGTCGGCGCGCACCTGCGCCA
>NZ_JBHSKE010000081.1:0-37185 GCF_042657745.1 Kribbella qitaiheensis
AGACCTCGACCCCTACCCGGCCACCGACGCGCCGATCAGCTCTACACCCTCAACTGTGAAGAGCCCGTTATGGTGCTAATAGGCTTGGAGCTCCCGAAGCTGTACCCGTGACAAGTAGGAGCCGCGAGGCCCCTGGGGTTGTTATCGCCCGGCTTCGGAGTTGGTGCCGGGCTCGAACTCGATCGCAGCACTCTTGCGGCGCTGCCGGAAACCGACGAGCAGCATAGCGGTGCCCGATCCCGAACTGCTTCGATCCGATCCACGCGCGCAGGCATTTCCAGTCGCAGCGTCGATGAACCGCGACAGGGTGGACACATGTAGAACCGGTCGCCGAACTCGCCCCCGGTACCACGATGCTGAACTCGTCGACCTCGTAGTACGCGACCGGTTCGGTCGCGGCGCAGAAGTCGCAGATCAGCTCTCCTTCAGGAACCGCGCTGACGGCTTGCGGCGGAATCGTTGCGCCGCCTCTGTGGCGGCGTCTCGCTGCTCCATCGCGTCCAGGGGCGGATCGACGAGCCGCGACAGCACCTCGTCCGCCCTCGGCGCGGCCATACTTCACCAGGCGGTCGGCATCGGCTGTCTCCCTGCCGGCTCGTGCGGCATGAATCCGCCACACCAGCGTGTCGTGAAACGCCGTGATGCGAGGTGCGATAGAGATGATGCCCGGGCGCGCCGCTGTGGACCGGCATATGTGGGAGACGATCGCCGATGCACACACGGCTTACTTGCTACACCGCCATCGCCTCGGCCGGGGTCGTCATGCTGCTCGCCGCGTGCTCGGACGTAGGCACCGCGGCTGCACCCGCATCAACCGCGCAGCCGGTTGCGACTGTGACTGTCGTCTCGCCAACTCCTGTCACGACAACAGTCACGCTTACGCCAGCGCCGGTTACGGTCGCTGTCACAGCACCACCGGTCACCATCACTCTGTCGCCAGACCAGCCTGCTGACGTGACAAGTCAGTATGTGGCTTGGCGCAGACGTCATTTCGACGCTGAATACTCAGATACATCGTCGCAATATCGACGCGTCGTCCGTGCCGTCCTCTCCAACGGCGAACTAAACGTCTTGACCGACATGAGGCCGCCGATGGGCGGTTGGAACTGCGTGGGAGAGCCCACCGTGATCGGCGACATGACAGTCGCCTTCGTTCGAATCCTCAATGAGGACTCGACTGTCTTTCGCCTCTGCGCAGTGCGGTAGCGGCTTGAGCGTTCGTACCCGGTGTTTGACTCGACCTCCCGATGTTGGTCCCAGGGGCAAAGTAGCCGTGCGACCCCGGTACAGGCCCGTCGACATGATGGTGACCGACCTACACCACTACCTTGACCTGCCGACGATGTCCCGGGCCCGGCCCTGCCAGATGGGTCGGGTCCGGCGAACGAGGCGGGAAGGTGTAACGAGAGTGAACCAGTGGTTGAACCTCCGTAATCGTGGAACCGGCTCCAATCTGGCGGATATGGGCCGGGACGCAGTGCACGCCGAAACGCACGAACGGGGAGTCGACTTCCGCGTCGGTGATTTGATGCCGGTCCGTGAGGCCGCGAGGAGGCCTGAGGCGTACTCGCGGCGATGCTGCCGGAGCAGAGTTGGGCACCGACCCCGCCAACCGTCACACAGTGAACATGGGAACCCTGTCGTGTCTGCCCTACCCGGTCTGCGGCCAGCAGGCCGGCGGGCAGGGCCACTGTCGCCCGATGGGCGCGGCAGGGCGGAGCCGCCGTAGTAGTCCGAGGACGGGAAAGCCGTCCACATGGCGAAGGGCGGCAGCGAGATCGCAGTACAGGTTGCGCAATGCCAGGAGGTCGCCGGTGAAGACCGACGCGCCGTGCCAGCAATGGCCGAGTCTCAGCGAGGCTCGGGAACGGGTACTGGGGATGCAGACCGTTGCCGACCGGGTCGTCCAAGCGAGCCTCGTGCTGGTGTTGGAGCCGATCTTCGAGGCCGACTTCCATCCCTCCTCCTACGGGTTTCAGGCCCCGGCGGCGGGGCGTGGGACGCGGTCGCGGAGATACAGATGTTCGTTTCCCGCTCCTATGAGTGGGTCATCGAGGGCCGACATCACGGCGTGCTTCGACGAGATCGACCACCCCGCCCTGATGGACCGGGTGCGTCGACGCGTCGGGGACAAGCGAGTCTTGGCTTTGGTCAAGGTGTTCCTCAGGGCCGGGGCCCTCAGCGAGGACCAGGTCTTGAGGCACACCGACACCGGAACACCACAAGGCGGAATCCTTTCTCCACTGCTGGCCAACATCGCACTGCGACCCGGGTCGCGCTGGTGGCTTCCCAGACCTGAACGAAGTGCTCATCGAGCACCTCTCTCTCGACGAGATCGCCGATCTTGCCGCTCCCCTGCATGAGGGTGAGAAGGTCGGTGACGTCCTCAGAGATTAGCGGCCCCGCTTGCCGGCCCCGGGCTTGGCTGGCGAAGTGGAGGTCGTTCGCGAAGGCGCTGCCGGCGCGTCTAGGATTACCCCGATCTAGACCGAACCAGGCTCGTGGCGAGTTGCCACTGCTGGTCGCGGTGTTCGACGAGTCCGCCGTCCAGCGTTGCCGGAGTTCTCGCCGGGTCCGCTCGTCGCGGTGGCGTTCCGTGACCCGTACCTGCGACCTTGCTGAGTCGTAGGTACACGCGATAGTTCGCAAGCAGTTGACCAGCGGGGTGCCCGACCATCGGTAGTGGCCGAGCGTTCGTGCCCAAGAGACGTACGAAGGGTTGGGGATATGAGGGGGAAGCTCGTGGCTGCAATTGCGGCGGCAGGAATGCTGCTCACCGGTTGCAGCGGGGGGTCCACGGCGAGCAGCGGAGATGTGCAGGCCGACCAGGCCACCGCGACAGCGCCCAGCTCGGCGACGCCGAGCACACAGACAAGCGCGTCGGCCAAGGCGGCGGGCGGGCTCAAGGTCACCGAGGTCGGGTTCGGGAAGTCGGGCGACTACGTCACTGCGGTCGCGGTAATCCTGAATGGTACTGATCAGATTTCGTCGCTGCAGGTGAGCTTCGCGGCGTACGACGCCGCGGGGGAAGTGCTCGGCCAGCAGGAGACCTCAGCGCCGATCGCTCGCGCTGGCGCGACCGTCGCCACCACCACGCCGATCGAAATCAAAAGTGGCAAGGTATCGAAAGTGAAGGCAGAGGTGAACGTCCTGCAGAAGCAGAAGGACGAGCACCCGTCGTCGGCGTTCGTTGCCAGCGGGGTCAAGTACCGGCCGGGGGAGTACGACGCATCGGTGACCGGGAAGGTCACCAGCAAATACGACCAGGACGTGAAGGACGCCTACGTGGCGGCCGTCTGCCGAAGCGCCGCGGGCAAGATCGTGGGCGGCGGTGAGGACTACTACACCGTCAAGGCCGGTGGATCGACGGCCGTCCAGGTCTCGGTAAGCGGTGCAGGCATGAAGTCCTGCCAGCTGTACCCCACCCTCGGCGGCGCCAGCTCAGCCAGGTAGGCCGCGTCGACCAGGCCGCCATCGGCGGTCCTCCACTGGATGCTGATCGCGTCGTCGTGGCTGACGGCCTGACCACGACGTCCCTGGACACCACGCCTGGCTCTGCCATCCTCCACGTCCCTGTCCAAAGCGAGACGGCATGCAAGCTTATTCGGGTGCCCGGCCAGGAGATCGCGGTCCTGCTTACCGGACGCGCCGCCTTCGGGCAGGGTGATCAGAAGCGACAAGCCTCTACAGTTTGCGCTGAATTCCTCGCAGCGGAGTTCGGCCCTATCAGCGGCGTCGCGGCCGCAGACGTCTCAGTTGAACTGGTGGCAATGGTGGTCAGGGAGCAGTTCGGGCAGGTCTGCGCGGAGGAGCGCGGTGCGGACGTCACTGCACTCGACGCGGGGTACTCGCCAGGTAACAGCAACGCCGAGTCCTGGCGGCTGTCCGCGCTCAGCAGTGATCCGCCGGCGCTGGACGTGTGGTTCGCTACGGACTTCTCATCCTTCGAACCGGAGGTGCACACTTCGGCCATCCAGCTGATCAAAGACGAGCTGATCAACGGCCTGGGGAGCCGCTTCCAGGAGAGGACCAGCGAAGCCATGGTCGGCTGCCTGTGCCGTATCTTGCCTGGCTCGCTGAGACCCGGCTCAACGAATTCCCGACGACCGGTGGTCGCTGGCAACTTCTCGGCCTATCCCCCGAGCGTCAGAACAGGCGAGTGCGGGGAGTCGACCCGCACACCTGGATACTCCCCAAATGCTGACGGGCGAGGATCGTCACGAGGCGTGTTGCTATCCCAAGTAGCGAAGCGGAGCGCCGATTTCTCGTCCAGGAAGGGCTGCTAGCGGAAGTCCCTTGAGTGGTTTTGGTGCGAGTGAGAGGCGGTCGGCGACGAGGTTGACGACGCCTTTGGCGCGTTCGACGCGGCCGCGGATGATGAGGGCGCCGGAGTCGCTGGCGATGCGGGCGTAGCGGTTCCAGCAGCGACGGAGATGACGACGTTGATCATGCCGGTTTCGTCTTCGAGGTTCATGAAGGTGACGCCGGAGGCGGTGGCTGAGCGTTGCCGGTGGGTGACCTGGCCAGCGGCCCGGACGCGGGTACCGTCTTCGGCTTCGCGGAGTTGTTCGGCCGACAGGATGCCGGCGGCGGTGAGTTGTGGGCGGACTTCTTCGATGGGGTGTTTGCCGGTGGTCATGCTGGTCGGCCACAGGTCGGCCATCACGACTTCGACGTCCGTCATACCCGGCAGCATCGGCGGCGCTCCAACCGCGGTGACTCCAGCAAGCTGACCCGGGCGCTCGTCGGCGGCGCGTCCGGCTTCCCAGATCGCCCGCGACGCGCGAGGCAGAGCAATCGAACACGCCGGCGGTGTGGCCTTCCTGACCCGGCTGGGGCGCTTAGCGCAGACCGGCGTGATCTCGGCGAACCGGCGCCTGCAGATCGTCCGGCACGTCCGCACCGTGCTGCGCGACGCTCGCGATCTGGGAATGACCCGGCGCGGTGGCTGCGCGGCCGCGCTGCCCGGCGAGTTCAGCGTCAGGGCCGACGACGTCCACCGCCGATCCATGTCGACGGTCCCGGCCGGGCGATGCCCGACGAAGTGATGAACGCGCTCAACGAAGCGCTGCCGCTGCTCGAGGCCAGGAGCGGCCGCGCGGCCCGGGTCACGGTCGAGGTGCTGATGGACACCGGCCGTCGCCGGACGAGGTCTGTCAACTGCCGCTGGACTGCTCGACCGTGACGCCGACGGCAAGTACGTACTGATCTACACCGACTACAAGGAGTATCGGCTGCGGCGCCAGCTCCCGATCCCGGACAGCACCGCGGCGCTGACTGCACCAAGTGCCTCCGGTGTTGGTCTTGTTCAGCCGGACATCGCGGACAATCAGTCCTCGTGTCTGCGATGGGGTTTGGTGGAGCACGCCGCGAGGTGCTGGACGGCCGTGTCGGTCTCCCGCGAGTCGGTGCGGTACTCAAGGGATCGTCGTCCTCGCTGCCCGCGGGCCGGATCGACCAGATGGTTAAGTCGCAGGACGCGGGGCGGTTGGGGTCAGACGGGCACGCGAGCCCGGCTGGCCACCTGCGTCACAATTTCCTGCACCTTTGCGATGATCGCAGGATCGTCGCACAGATTGCGGTGGCTCACTCCGGTCACCGTCTGCCGGCCACCACCGCCCAGGGACAGTCCAGTGGCGTTGCCGCTGAACGCCGGAACTGTCCCGTCCCCGCTCACGGAGAGGACGCGCTGCAACGTCGGCCCGACGAGGTCGGTGATCGCGCGCAGGAGCGAACCGCTTAGCTCGTACCCGCCATCGGTGGGTACGCCGGTGCCGGAAAGGACGAACGTCGGGTCGGGCAGGTAATCGCCGATCCGCTGGTGGCCGCCGTCGTGGAGGGATTGCCGGGCTCGGAGCTGGGTCGCCATCGCCTCGCTTGCATCGGATCCCAGGCCGAGGGTGGGGTCGGCGTAGAGCCGATCGGTGTCACCGCCGGCAGGCACGCCGTCGGACGTTATCCAGGACGGGTTGGCCTGGCCGAATGCCAGCGTCGGCAGTAGCTCGAACACCGATGTGAACGGTCGTACAAGCTGCCGGCTGACGAACGGTAGCGCCCGCATGGCTGCGGCTAGGCCGGATCCGGCGGGAGTGTCGAGGAGGCCCGCCCACGGGTAGTCACGGTGGGGGTCGATCCCGAACTTCAGCCAGCGGTACGCCTCGGGCGCGCCGTGCGTCGGGCTGCCGATCAGCACCAGCGCGGCCACGGACTCGCTGCCGGGCCGGTCGTTCACCATCAGGTTCTTGCAGAACCACCGGCTCACGATGCCGCCCATCGAGTGCGCGACGAGAATTACCTGCCGCGCCCGGCACTCGGCGAGGGCGCGTGTGACGATCTCACGCAACGTCAGCGCGGAGCGCCGGCAGCTCTGGCGCCAGTCGTAGCCGGCACCGTACACCCGTGGAGGCAGCCCCGTTCTGCGCTCGAGCTGCTGACCGAATGTTGGTCCGCTCAGCGCGAGCGCCAGGCGGCCGTAGAACCAGAAGATCAGGCTTCCCAGGTTCGTGACCTGCCGGGCGCGGTCAACCTCAGCGGAGGACAGCCTCAGCCAGGTGACGGCGTCGAGCCCGCTGCCGGTCGCCAGCGGGCGATCGACCTGAACGAGTCGGAGGAAATCGACGGCGGGTGGCACCGTCATCGGGTCCCAGACGGGGGCCCAGGGCGAATACGGTTCGACCAGCCGGCTACCCATGATGCCGGGGACGATCACAATCGGCACGGCGGCC
The DNA here is from genome assembly GCF_042657745.1 of Kribbella qitaiheensis. GTDB lineage: Bacteria > Actinomycetota > Actinomycetes > Propionibacteriales > Kribbellaceae > Kribbella > Kribbella qitaiheensis. The sequence goes on from NZ_JBHSKE010000081.1 coordinate 6,726, forward strand.
GCAGGTCCGCTCTCACCCCAGTATGGCGCGGCGGGGTAGGCCGGCCATACCTGTTCTGGCAGGCCGAATGCGTCAGTGGAAACGGGCTGGCCCAGCGTCGGCACAGTCATCGCAGCCTCCGATATTAGTCGGGCGATCGCCGTGAGTGGCGTCACGCCGGATGGACCTTCCTGCTCCCTGGCGTCAGATCCAGCGATGAGCGTCAGCACGGCGGCGCATGCGCGCATCGGATCCGGCGTTCCCGCGCCAACGCGCGCGATCTCCTCAGCCGGCAACCCGGCCGGGCGAATCGCGGCTGCCAGGAGCGCGGTTCGCAGCATCGGGGCGGTGATCCTGGCCGGCAGGGCAGCCTCGTACATGAGTGCGACGCAGCCGGTGATCGCAGGTGCCGCCATGCTGGTACCGCTCTTGCCGGCCAACTGGTCCTTCAGCCGCGGCCGGCTTGGTCGCGACCCGACGGTATCGCGCGGGGACGAGCGGGCGGCCCGGATACCAACACCGGGCGCGACCAGGTCGGGCTTTGCGCGGCCATCTCGGGTCGGGCCGTAGCTGCTGAACGGAGCCGGCCGCGCGGGGCGGAGCCGGGCGTCGAGCGCGCCCACGGCTAGGGTAGTGATTCCGTTGCAGATCGTCCCCGTGGTCCCGGAGGGATCGACGGCCATCACCGATGCTGGGGTCGCGTCTGCCAGCCAGCTCTGAGCGCCGACGTCGGTCCGTTCCACGTAGGCGTGAACGGGCTCCACCCTCCCGTTGACCGGCACGAGCCGGATGGTCCAGGTACCCGTCAGTGCAGGTGGCCACAAGAAGAGGTTGGCGACGTTGTCGCCGTTGTTCGGATCGTGTCGGCGGTGAAAGGCGGACACTTCGATGCCTGCTCGCGTGTGAACCACGCGGTCCTCGCCGAGACCTGCGGTAAGGACGACCCGGCCGCCTGGATCGACCAGCGCCACGCTCAGCTCGGCTGATCCGGGGTACCAGATCTCGACCTCGGCCGGCCGGTTTCCGTGTCGTTGCACTATCCACGGCAGGTCGACGTTTCGATCGGCCGGCACCGCTCCGGCCGCGTGCAGCCGGCTCTGGGCGTAATTGCCGCAGCTGAGTATCACCGCGACGCCGGCATGGTTGGCCATCAGGGCGTCGAGCGCCTGCACCGCGAGTGGCGATCGATCGTGTGGTCCACCCGTCGACCCCGCCGACAGGTTCACGACGACCGGATCGCTGCCTGCGAGATCGACCAACCAGTGCACTGCCTCCAGTAGTCGGACGCTGTCGCCCAGGGTCTCCTCGGGCGGGATGTCGCCCGCGCCGAGGTGGACGAACGCGAGGTCGGCTCCTCGTGCCGCCCCGGCCCGTGATTCTGTCGCGCGGCCGGATCCGGCGGCGATGTCGAGCACGTGGGTGCCGTGAGTCCCCTGACCGTCGCCGTCGGCGTCCGCGGGGTCGTAACCCAGCGCCGCATACGGGTCGGCCGATTCGAGAGCGCGGTTGATCTCGTCCTGGGTGATCAATCGGCCGTACCCGTACTGGGCGGGAGATGCCGGGCAGGGACCGGGCCGCTGGTCCCAGAGGGCTCGTAGGCGGGTTGTGCCGTCCGCGTGGCGAAAAGCAGCATGCGCCACGTCGAGGCCCCAGTCGCACGCACCGACGAGTACGCCGGCACCGGTGAATGGTTCATCGCTGGGGACTGTACTATTTGAGAACGCACCCCCGGCCGAGGGCGCGTTGGCTTCGACGTACGGACTGTCGTCGGTTGCTCCGCCTCTGGTCGTCACCTCCTCGAGCGGCGGACGGACGGGGCGGCTGGCCTTGAGGCTGGCGACAGCGGGATAGCGACGCGTCTCAGGGATCCGTCCTAATGGGAGTCGTCCCGTCACAATGGATCCGAAACGCGCCACGACCCGAAGCCCGGGTACTTCCGCGTCTGGAAGGGCTAGCCGGACGAGCACGGGGACGTCCTCCTCGAAGAGGGGGCCAGCCGATGGGCCATCTTCGGGGAGCAGGCCCGTGCGCTCCAGGAGGTGCTGCTTGAGGTGCGGGTCGAACTGCTCGATCACGAGCGCTTCTTCGACGGCGAGCGTTTCTTCTCAGGGCGGCGCGGCTCCTTGACGGACCGCTTCTCGGCGGGTTGCCGGTCGACTGCCGCCTGCAGCACGACTGATGCGGTCGCGGGCGAGACGCCGCCGTTCCCGGACAGCTTCGCGAGCACCTTCTGTGCCAGTGCTCTGCCCTTTTCGTCGTTCCGCGCATCCTGCTCGCGCAGCAGGACGGCCGCTCTCGCCACCAGTTCGTCATGTGTCGCAGCGGGCGCGCCAGAGGGCTGTTGTGCTCCGCCGGCAATGAGCACCAAATCCACGGTGGCATCGTCCAGTTCCTGATCGATCTTCCCGAGCAGAGCGCGGGCGTCCTTGCGAAGCGCGTCGGTGATGGCGCCGAGCGGCTCGTCTCGGTCCCGCAGGTTCTTCACCGCGTTCGCGGTCTCGGTGACGGCCTCCACTACCGCCTCCACCACTGCAGCCCGTTGAACGTTGAACGAACGCTCAGCCTGGTCGACAGCCGTGAATGTCGCCATCGTGCGCCGGGCCGGCGTCGTCGGCGGGAGGGTTCCCATGACGACCGCCGGCATCGCGGCGTCCCGCACGTCTGCTGGCGCATTGCTCCAGAGCAGCAGCGATGCGAACAGGTCACCGTTGGTCGCCATCGTCATCGCCCGCCGGAGAAGGCCATCATCATCGCCATCATCATCGGCAGGTTGCTGGATTCACCGTCCCGGCCGTCGGCGCTGTCCTGCGACATCATCAGCACCATCGGCAGCATCATTGAGCTGCCAGCGTTCGCCTGGGGGGTGGTGGACGCCTGCGTGGTGCCGGCGGCCAGCCTAGGAGCATTCTGCTCCAATGCTGTGACCCGGTCGCTGAGTCCTTTCTGCATCATCATCGACATGACAATGCTCATGGTCTGCTGGCTGCTGATCTCGCGACGCAGCCGAGAGGTGTTCTCCTGCTGTGTCCGTCGGAGCGTCGCCACGTCCCGACTGGCCTGCCCTATCTCGGCGGCCACCGCGGTGATGCGGGTATTCGCCGCCGAGGTGTCCCGGTCGACAGTGTTCAGCCGGGCAGTCGTCCGGTTGATGCCGTCCTGCAGGTCCGCGGTGACGCGCTGAAAGTCCATGGTGCTCACCACGTCGCTTGGCAGCCGCAGGACGGCGTTGCCCTGTGGGGTCGTCAGTGTCGCAGTCCCGACGCCCGCTCCTGGTTGAGGCGGCGGCGCCGGGGGGAGCGGCGGTCGCGCCGGCACTGGCGCCGGGGGGAAGAGGTTGCCGAGCCCTCCCGCGATGGCGCCGATAGGATTGAGGATCCCGCCAATTATGTCGCCGATCCCCTCGCTGTATGCGGCCTCTTCGTAATCGTCATACCGTCTGGGCATGATCGCTCCTTTCCGACCGTGGAGCCGAGTACGCCCGGGAATCAGGCGTATCCAGCGGCGTGATGTCGAGCCCCAGCCGGCGTAGCGCCGGCCGTACTAAGGTGAGAAGCCGGTCCTGGTCCGGCGGTGAACTGCCCGGTCCGCCGCGGCCTGCGCAGCTCGGGCAGCGCTGGTCGAGTCCCCAGCAGTGCGGGCAGGCGCCGAGCGCCTCGGCGACATAGAGGGCCATCCTGTCGGCAGCGAGCAGGGCCCGCTGCTGCTGCACGATGAGGTGTTCCACGAGTCTGTCGGGCGGCGGCTGTGGGCGGTCGGGCGGAGACTCACCGGCCGGCTCGTCATCGGGATCCCGGCGTGCCTGGCTCAGCATGGCCAGCATCATGAGCTGGTGCGGATCGCCGCTGTCAGCGACGGCCGCAATCTGCTCAACCGGCAGGCCCAGTCGCTGTGCAAGCACCCCGGCAACGTCCAGCGGCGGCGCGCTCACGGGTGCTCCGATGCGGAGGTATCTGCGCCTGGACCGGTCTGCTCAGGTCGAGGCTGTTCGGTCTCCGCCTCGTTGAGAGTCTGGGTGACGTGGGCCGCGAGCCGGGTGGCGTCGATCGGCAACTCGTCACTCGCTGATGGTTCGTCGACGGCCTCCCACTGCCCGGCTTGCCCACTTGATCGGGACAGCGTGGCGCTGAGTTGCGGCAGCAGTGCAGCAAGCTGTTGCACCAAGACGGTCAGCTGATCGGGTCCGCGTGGTGGGGCAGGAGGCGGGGGTGCCAACAACTGCGTTGTCACCGAGGGAGGTAAGGTCACCGGGCGGTCGATCCGTGCGGCGTAGTCAACGGGATACTCTCGCGGTCTCGGCTGCATCCCGAGGGGCGATGGCGGAGCCGGCGGCGGGACCGGTTGGACGGGTGGTGGGGTCGCCGGTGGTCGTTGTTGGACGGGCGGCGGAGGTGGTGGAGCGGGTTTCGGCGATTCATCGCCAGACAGCGCGGTCTGCAACGCACCTGCCCCGCCGCCAAGCAGCCCGCCGATCAGGCCGCCCCACGGACCGCCGATGCCCAGTCCAGTCATCGCTCCCGTCCCGATGCCGGAGCCGATGTTGGACAGCCACTGACCAACGCTGGCCTCGGCAAGTCCGTCGACGGAGAGGATGGACTCGATGAATAAGGCGCCGCTGCCGGCCGACCTGTTCTCCCACACCGGGAGATCGATGACGGTGTCGATGCTGGCGATCGCTGGTTGCGGCACAGCCGGGTAGGAGCCTGAGAGGAACGAAGGATCTGTCATACCGTTCTCCGCAGGACGCTAGAGGTGCTCGAGACGTCATAGGACGTGGTAGCCTCCGCGACCGTAACTCCGGCATCGTTGTCATCGCGTTGTCATCGCGTTATCTCGGCGGCACGTCAGCCATCCAGCCCAAGCGCTCCAGCAGGAAGAAGCCCAGGTGATGAGCGCTCGCCGCGCCATGAGTGAACAAGCCCGCCGAGGTCGCCGTCGACCAGGCCTGCCGGGTGCTGCGCCTTCAGGCGATCCTGGCCTGCTTCCCGACTTTGGCCAAGTCATCAGGACGTGCCTGGCCGAGCTGCTGCTGGCCGAGTGCGACTGGAGAACGTAACCCCAACGAGATGGGCTCCCGACGCCGGCGCCACCCATTAAGCGACCGATCCCTTAGTGCAGAGAAGGAGCTACCTGTCGATCCAGTTCATCGGAATCCCCAGCGACACCCTCTACGGCATCGCCCTCGGTTTGTGGCTGCTGTCCGGGGTCGCCGTGCTCCACCCCCGCACTGAGGAACTCATCGCATCGAAGTTCCACCACCTGCGGCCCCCCTCGGCCCTGGAGCTGCAACTGCTTGGTCCTGCCTGGTGGCAGGTCTGCACCTCGGCCGGCGTCAACCCCGACAAGTTCCGACTGTGGATCCACGAAGGACCAGAGACAACGGCACCGATCACGGTCGGCAACACCATTGCCGTGTCCCACTGGAGCCTCTACAACCTCGGCAGCCGCCACGGTCACAGCCCGGACCTTGAAGCGGTCCTCGCCCACCACCTGGCCATGCCCAGGCTCGCATCGCTAGCGACCTTCTGGTTGTCGCTACCGGCCAGGATCACCGGCGCCGCGATCGTGGCAGGCCTGAAGAACCCGGTCCTGAGCATCGTCATCAAGATCGTACTCGGGCGAAGCTCGCTGCCCGGAGCCGATCGGCAGAATCGTGATCACGGCCATAGCCCGGATGACCGAACGTCGCAACTCGAGCGGGGCAATTCTTCCACCGCCGTTCGACGTCCGCGCTGGCCAGCTGCAAGATGCCCGAGTTGGGGTGGCAGGGCTCGAACTCAGCCGTCGTCGTGAGAAGGGCGCGACATCGCCCTGCGGTTCGTCGATCGCCTCCGGGCCGCGCTGCGCCACCTCGGGATGACGGCTGGACGGGCTACTCAGCGACGACGGCTCGGAGATTCTCCGGCAAGGCGTTCCGCGACCACCGCCGAAGCCTCAGGTCACCGTGAATCACGGATCCCGGGATTCACGACTTCGCGCATGTGCGCATGCTCGACCAGCCGCAGGGCTGCGGCGCGGGCGTGCGCTAGAACCTGCTCTGGCCGGCCTGACATGTCGATGCCCATGACCTCGAGTTCGACGTCCGCACGCTTCAGTTGCTGGACGTCCACCGGTCTCAGGCCCGCATAGATCAACAGGCCGGGTGGCAGGCCGAGCGCTACGCCGTATGCCAGCAGTTGGTACAGGTCGAACACGTGGACGCTGGCTGTCTTCTGGCTAGTGAGCAAGGCGTCGGCGATCTCGGGGTACTGAAGCAGATCAGACGTGGAATCTCCCCTCAGCCCGGCCTGAGTCCGGCGTGCCTCCTTCTGTGAGCGCTGAGTCCTGAGACCAGCTGTTGAGAATCGAGTTCCTCCTGCGGACTGCGACCGGCAACGCAGGCCCTGCGACCTCAGCAGATTCCGCGAGGTCTGTGCGACGACTGATTCCAGGACTCCTTGAATCGAGATCCCGGTTCTGTCGCGCGGGTTCGATCGGCACGGTTGGTGGTTGATACCCCACCGGTCGACGGGCAGGAGGAAGTAATGCGCGCTGGAGAGGGCGGACGCGACAAGCAGTACAGGTGGCTGGGTCGTGAGTGAGCGCGCAGAGTTGATCGATGCCCACCGTGAAGCTGCGGCGTTCTACCGTCGGGAGTTGGTTAAGCGACCTAGTTGGCCCGTTGAGTATCTGCGGGCGCGGCGGCTCGATCATGTGCTGGCGTGGAACTCGAGTTGGCCGGTCGGGTATGCGCCTGATGCGTGGTCGGGGTTGATCGATCACCTTCGCCGGAAGGGTTTCGACGACAAGGTGCTGCTTGATGCGGGCCTGGCGAAGGTTACGCATAACGGCTACATGATCGATCAGTTCAAGGATCGGCTGATGTTCGTTGCGTACGACCGAGCGGGGGACGGGGTTGGTTTTGTCGGTCGGGGGCGTGAGGTGGCGAAGTACTTGAACACGGCGACCACGCCGGTCTATGAGAAGTCGAAGACGCTCGTTGGCCTGGGGGAGCAGAAGAGGCTCCTTGCTAGAGGCGGGATTCCCGTGTTGGTTGAGGGGCCGACCGATGCTGTGGCGGTTGATCGGTTGAGCCGGCTTACCCGGTGTGGTTGGGCGGGTGTCGCCGTTGCGGGCACGCGACTGTCGGTTGAGCAGAGCAACTTGTTGAGCCACAACGCGTCGTCGGACATTGTGATCGTGGCGACTGATGGGGATACATCGGGTAGGTCGGCTGCGATCCGGTGGCTGGGTCCGTTGTCGGCGACGTTTCGCGATGTCTTGTGCGCGGAGCTTCCAGCTGGCCATGATCCGTCGTCGTTGTTCGCGTCGGAGTATGGAGCCGATCGGCTCAGTCGTGCGTTGAGTTTCGCGAGGCCGTTGGTCGATGTTGCGATCGACGCGGAGTTGTCGCGTTGGTCGCGGGTGCTGGATCACATCAGTGGACGGGTGAACGCACTTCGGGCTGTCATGCCGTTGGTCACCAAGATGCCCAAGGACCGGGTCGCAGCCGAGGTGATGCGCCTGTCGCGGCTGCTGCAGTTGGACGAGCAGACCGTTTCGAGGGAGCTGCTCACTGCGGCGACCGGGGTATCCCGTCGCCGCGCCCAGTCCGGTACGGCGTCCCCAACGGCAGTCGATCACCCTCCGCCGAGCCCAGACATCTGAACTGGTATCGGTGCCTGCGGCATCTAATCGGAAAAGCGATTCCAGGATTCCTTGATCGCGAGTTCCAGGTTCTGAAGGCGGCTCAGGTTCACGAGATTGGTGACAACCAATCACAACAGTGAGCTGGAGATGCCAATGACTGCCGAGCTACAGGAACTCTTGACCGACCTGGCCGACTCGAACTGGGCGCCTGACCCGTCCAGGCGACTCGCGCGAGGGATCGAGGAGCGGATTGTTGCCCACATCCCGAGCCGCCTACGCATCGCGCTCGGTGCCGACGAGGCTGCTCAGATCGCTCGCGTGGTGGCGTGGGAGCGCTGCAAGCAGTTGACTGTCGATCGGCCCCAAGATGGCCCCTCGTGGGGTTATCTGGCGAACAAGGTGCGTTGGCGTCTGGCGGACATCGTCCGTGCCAACACGCTGAGGAGCCGGCGCCATCCGCTGACCCAGCACTTTCCGGAGCAGCAAGACTCCACCGGCCCGAACGAGCTCGGAACGTTGCTGGACGAGATCGCCGTGGAACTCACACAGCAAGGTCTTCCGATGGCGGAGGCACGGCGGTACATCGTGATCGCTGCCGATGGTCCGCGGTTCGAGCGCTCATCGATAACTGCCCGTCTCATTGCTGCTGGCGCTACCAGAGCACAGGCAGAGGGTTTTGCCTGGCTGCTGCGCGGTGGCGCGGCGAGGCCGTCTGCTCTGGCTAGGCTCGCGGCCGGCCAATCGCCTTGCGAGACCTTCCGCGACGCGGCGGTGCAACGCTGGCTCCTTGCAGCCGCAGGCCATGACCCCCACTTTTCAGGCGGCAGGTCGGGAGTCGGTCACAGCACTGGTATCGCGTGGCGCACGGAGTCGGCGCGGCCCGGCCTGGCGAGGACGGCATGACCTGCATGTGGACAACTGCCCGCGCGTTGAGTCGGCATGAACTCATCTCAGACGGCGGTCCGCCGCCGCAACTGGCTGCTTCGGTACTACGGACGTCAGGCACGGCGGTCAGTCTCGCCTTGCGATGGCGCGATGACCCCGGCGGCCCGCAGCCAGGTGACACGCGCAGCGCTGAAGTGGCGCCGGACGAGACCGGCTCGGACCAGGCGGATGCCGGTGGCGACGATGCGGCCAAGCTGGACGCCTGGCAGCGGCCAGTGACGTCCGATCCCAAGGCTTTCGCTGTCGCATACGCCCGCGCCATCTGGACCTACGACACCTCGATCCACAGCTTCTGGGACTGGCGCGACGCGGTCAGTGTGTTCGCCGATCCGACAGATCCGCCGGAGGGTCCGAGGGTTGCTCGCAGCTTGCTGCCGTACCCCGAACAGTTCGAGCAGTTGCAGCTTCACGATGCCAAGGCCAGCGTCTCCGGCCTCACAGTGGACGTGACACCTGAGCTCAAAGCCATGGAGAAGGACCCACGGGCTCCGGCGGGTTGGCACGGCTACCTCGTACGCGGCGCTCAGAGCACCCAAATGGACGGTCGGACGTCGACCGCCCCCCGTCAGGCCACGGTGGCTGTCGTGTGCTCTCCAGACTGCCGGTTCTGGTCGGCGAGCAGCGAGAGTCCGCAGTGATCGGCAAGGCGGCGGCGCTGACAGTCGCAGCCCTCCTCGGATCGTTCATCCTCCTGCCGGTGGCCATCGCGAAGAGCGACACCGAGCTGTGCAAGCCGGCACCTGTTGGCGGTGACCTCAGCCTCGATGCAGAGCAGCAATCGAACCTCGCCGTCATCATTGGGGTCGGGCACAGACTCGGTGCCGGGAGCAACGGCCAGGTCATTGGTGTCATGACCGCGCTCACCGAGTCGACCCTGCGCAACGTTGACCACGGCGATGCGGCCGGCCCGGACTCTCGCGGTCTGTTCCAGCAACGCGCCGGCTGGGGTCCGCTCGAGGTCCGGATGAACCCAGAGGGGGCCTCGAAGCTGTTCTTCGAAGCCCTGCTGGACCTACCTGGGTGGGCAGCGATGCAGCCCTGGGCTGCGGCCCAAGCAGTCCAGCGGTCCGCCTTCGCTAATGGAGACAACTACCGGCGTAACTACGAACTCGCCACCCGGCTAACCCGGCAACAGCCAGGTGCATGCACCGCTTGGCAGCTCAACGATTCCGACGAGCTGCCTGGTGCGCAGATCGCGGTGGCCAAGGCGATGACGATGATCGGCCAGACCGGCTACTACCAGCTCTGCGCGCGGCTCGCCGCCAACATCTGGGGCCGCGACCGCGCCGGGTATGTCTCCGCCGCCGAGCAATGGAACGCGATGGTGGACACCGCCCAGGCGCACCAGGGCGACCGGCGACCGCCTCTCGGCGCCCTCGTCTTCTGGAGCACCAGCGGCCCCTACGGCCATGTCGCCGTGTACGTCGGCGCCGGCCGCATCGTGTCGAACGACATCGGCGACACGGTCCCGGGGATCGGCGGTGTCTACCTGACAGAGATCGGCTCGATCGAGTCCAGATGGAACGCGAAGTACCTCGGCTGGGCTCCGCCCATCTACCCCGACGCCTGACAGCGACCTCACTTTCAAGGACACATCATGCGAAGCATCATCGTTCACGCCGTCGTCGTGGCGAACCAGGATCCGGGCATCACTCCGAACTCGAGCGGTCTGCCTGGCCTTCCTGCATTGCGCCAGATGGCGGGAGCCCTGTTGACGTTCGGCCTGGTCGCCTGCGTGGCGGCGTTCGCCGTCTCTGCCGCGGCCTGGGCGCTGGGGAGCTTCAACAACAACTCGCACTACGCGGGCAAAGGCAAGACCGGGTGCCTGGTCGCGGCCGGCGCCGCGCTTCTCATCGGTTCGGCCAACGCGATCATCCGCTTCTTCAGCGGCATCAACGTCGGCTGATCAGGGACAGAACCGTGGCCTGGACCGATTGCCTCCTCAACCCCACAAGCTGCCTGGTCGAGAACGTCGCCGAAGCCGGCGCGAACTCAGCCTGGGAATCCTTCCTGAAGTGGTCCGCGCGCGGCCTGGCGGACTTCTCCGCGACCGTCTTCCAAGCGTTCAGTACCAGCACCGCGCCGCGCTTCGACCAGAAATGGTGGACTGACAACCTCGACCTCATGGTCTTGGTGTCTCTACCGCTATTGGTCGCATTGTTCGTGCTCCAATGCATCTCCGCGGTCGTTCGGAGAGAGCCCGGCCGGCTAGGGCATGCCCTAGCCGGTGCCCTGATCGGTACCGCCGGCGTGCCGCTTGCGGTCGGCATTGTCGCGGCCTGCGGCAAGGTGGTCGACGAGATCGCAGCCGCCATTCTCGGCAGTCACGTCACCGCGGACGGCCTGAAGCGGATGGTGGACATCAGCGCAGTGCTCAGCGTCGGCACCCGCGGCGGCTTCCTGCTCCTCGCCGTGCTCCTGGCGTTGATCGCGTTGTTCTCGCTGTACTTCGTGATGCTCATCCGCGAAGTTGCGCTGGTGGCTTTCGTTGTGTTCGCCCCGATCGCCATGGCCAGTTGGACTTGGACCGCCACGAGGCATTGGCTGCGCCGTTGGGTCGAGGTCGTAGGCGCGCTGCTGTTTTCCAAGATCGCCATGGCCGTGGTGTTCGCCCTGGGCATCTCCGCGACCGGCGCGTCCGGCCAGGAAGCCTCCTCGAGCCTGGGGACGTTCCTCACCGGGATCCTGCTGGTCGCGATGGCTGCTTTCGCGCCGCTGGCGACTTTCTCCTTCATCCACTGGGCAGGGGATCAAGGAAATGCAGCGAGCCACGCCATGCAGCAAGGCATATCGGGCGCGAGCGCCGCTCGTGATCAGGTCGAACAGGCGCAGCAGTGGCGCGCCGACCACTTCGGTGGCTCGGGCGAGGACGATGACTCCCCGGTCGTCGAGGGTGACATCCCCAACCCGGACATCGAGAACGGAGCCGGCGATTCCGACGACGATTCGACCTCACCTTCGACGGACAATACGGCTTCAGCCGAGACTATGACGGCAGACCCGGCCGACGGCAGCGGAGCTCCACCATCAGTGGCGTCTCCGGCGGAGTCCGGCGCTGAGGGCTCGTCCGCGATCGCTGTCGCCACCACCCAGGTTTCCGTCGACGGAACTCTTGGAAGTTCAGGAAGCCCGACTGGTCCCACGGGTGACTCAGCACGAGATGAGGATCAATGACCTCGCCTTCCACGATCTCCACCCGATTCCCGCGTCCCCAGCGCACCGCCGTACTCCTCGGCCTGCGGCCGCTTCAAGTGGCCCTGTCGGCCGTCGCAGTACTCTTACTCGCGCTCACCGCGTTCGGCGGGGGAAGCGCGACTGCACGGCTTGGTGGTCTGCTGATCGCTACCGCGGCGGTCGCGATCGCGTTCGCCCGGATCGAAGGCCTGCTTGCCTACCACTGGATCGTGCTGGCCACTGTTCACGCCATCCGCGGAGTGCGCGGCAAGCAGCGGCACCGAGCCCGCCTTCTAGAACCGAAGGTGCACGGTGCAATGCATCTTCCAGGCCAGGAGACGGTATTGCGGGTGCTGGAGACCAACGGCTCGATCGCCGCGGTCCTCGATCCCCGCCGCCGACGGCTCGTGGCCGTTGCCCGAATCGAGGGACCCGCTCACCTGCTGCAGAACTCCGATGAGCAGGAGCGCCGCGTCACGGCGTACGGAAGACTCATCGCCGGCCTGTGCCAGACCGGTCGCATCGCCCGAGCGCAGATCCTCGAGCGCACCCTGCCGGATCCAGGCGACGGCCTCGGTGAGTGGGCGCGCCAGCGGCAGGTCGACCGGACTACGCCGGCCGGCGCGATCTACCACGACCTTCTGCAACGTGCGGCGCCAGCGGCGGCCAAGCACGAAACGCTGTTCGCCTTCGCCCTGAGCCTCGACGCGGTCTCGAAGGACATTCGTAAGCAAGGCGGCGGTACCAAGGGAGCGATGGCCGTGTTGGCATCCGAAGCCCGCGCGTTTCAAACGTTCTTCGCCGCAGCCGGCGTCGCAGGATGCTGGCTCAACGCCCCCGAGTTGGCTATGAGCCTGCGCGTCGCCTTCGACCCAGCTGCCACGCGAACCATTCCTAGCGCCGAGGTCCTGGACCCGAGTGGCGCTGGCCCACTTGCAGTGGATACCCACTGGGATTCCCTACGGACGGACTCGTCGCATCACCGGGTTTACGTCGTCTCTGAGTGGCCGAGAGTACGAGCGACACCGTCGTTCCTCAGCCCACTGCTCCTGAAGCCGGGGATCCGGCGAACCTTCTCCCTGGTCATGCAACCGATCCCGGTCGGCAAGGCGCTGCGCGACGCTCGCCGACACCGCGTCGAGCGGGTCACCGACCGGGCCACCCGAGCCAAGATCGGACAGCTCGAAACCGAGGAAGACCGGCAGTTGGATGCTGATGTAGCCCAGCGCGAGAAGGATCTGGCGGCTGGCCACGGGGATGTGCGATGGCTCGGTCTGCTGGCAGTCTCCGCAGACACAGAAGAGGCGCTCGACGAGGCCTGCACCGAGATGGAGATCGCAGCCGCGCAGGCACTGATCGACCTGCGCCGCCTCGTCGGCCAGCAACTCGAAGGGTTCCTCGCCGCCGCGCTCCCGTTCGGGATCGGACTCGGATGAAGCGACGCCAGAAGTCAGCAGCGCTCTTCGAGCCGACCGGACTAAGCCGACACGACCGAACAGCAAACCGTCACGCGCTTGCCACCATGCAGGTCGCCAAGCCAGCGCCAGGCGCCGCGCGCGAGCCCGAACTGCCGACAGTGTCAGGTGTGCTGAAGCCTCGGCCGTTGCTGGTCGACGTCCACCGCGCCACCACCCGCGTACTGCGGGTCGCGTACCCGTTCTTGGCCGAAGGCGGACTCGGCTCCGACGGCACCTACATCGGCTCTGACGTATTCAGCGGCGGCTCATTCGTATACGACCCATGGGTCCTCTACCAACTCAAAGCCATCACGAACCCGAACATGCTCATCGCCGGAGTGATCGGCAGTGGCAAGTCCACCACTGCGAAGGCCCTCATCACCCGCTCCATCGCCCTCGGCCACCGCGCCTACATCCCGTGTGACCCCAAGGGGGAGTGGACCGCGGTCACCGAGGCAGTCGGTGGAGCGGTGATCAAGCTCGGCCCTGGCATGCCCACTCGGCTCAACCCGCTCGACGCGGGTGACCGCCCGAACACCTTCGCGCTCGACGAGTGGCAGCGCGTCGTGTGGTCACGCCGACGCGCGCTGCTCGGGACACTCGCCGAATCGACATTGGGTCGACCCCTAACCCCTGTCGAGCACACCTCGCTCGACCTCGCTCTCGAGACGGCATCCCACCGGCGCGAGACGCCGACTATCCCTCACGTCGTGGCCGCTCTGTTCGACCCCGATCTCAACCGTGCCGCCGGCAACGACCTGGACATTGCTGGTCTGACGTCGGATGGACGCGACGTCGCCCATGCGATTCGCCGGCTCGTGCATGGCGACCTGGCCGGCATGTTCGACGGCCCCTCCACCACTCAGTTCGATCCGTCGCTCCCAATGGTCAGCCTGGATTCCTCCAGGATCAGCTCTGGCGGAGATGACCAAGCCTTGCGCCTCACTCTGGCCTGCGCCTCATCGTGGATGGAAGCCGCCGTCGCCGATCCGGCCGGCGGGCAACGCTTCATCGTCTATGACGAGGGTTGGCGGGTTATGCGCGACCCTGCCCTGCTGCGCCGCATGCAAGAGCAGTGGAAGCTGTCCCGGGCGTGGGGCGTGTCCAACGTCCTCATCGTTCATCGACTCTCCGACCTGGCCGCGGTCGGCGACCTCGGGTCAGAGTCGCGTGCCCTCGCCGAAGGCCTGCTTGCCGACTGCTCAACCCGAGTCATGCTCCGGCAGGAGCCAGACCAGCTGGCCCGCACGGCAGCCCTTCTCGGGCTGACTGATGTCGAGATCACCACCATCGCCAAGCTCCCGAAGGGTCGAGCCCTCTGGAGACTCCCGAGCCGCTCATTCGTCGTCCAACTGATCCGCCACGCCCGCGAAGCCGAACTCTTCGACACCGACGCCCGGATGTAGCCACATGCAGACACCCAAGCCAGACCTGACCAACTTCTTCCTGGCCGCAGGCGGAGCCCTGATCACAGCGGCACTCCTGCTCTATGCCGCGGGCGGAGTGACGAGCTGGCTCCAGACAGGCGAGTGGATCGACACGCCATGGACCGCGGCACTCGAGGTCCTACTCGAGCCGACGCGTCCTGGGCACGCCTTCGGCCTAGGTGAGGTGATGACGCCCGTTCTCTACTGGGTGGTCTTCGGCTCGCTCGTTGGTCTGCCGATAGCTGCGCTCGGCGCAGCTGCACGCCTGCGTCAGCGAAGAGCCGCCAGCACTGCGAGTCGCACCCGACAGTTGACGGCTCGGCCCGGGCTCGCCACCCGCGAAGACGTCCAACTGGCCGCCGGTCGACGACAAGTCGTCCACCGAGGCAAATCCGCTCGACCGCTCGTTCACCTCCCGTCACCCACGGACGTCGGGGTGTACCTCGGACGCTCCCGCGGCGTCGAGTGCTGGGCCTCAGTCGAAGACTCCATCATCACCGTCGGCCCGCCCCGTTCCGGGAAAGGTCTCCATCAGGTCATCGCCGGCATTCTCGACGCACCGGGCGCCGTGGTGACCACCTCAACCAGGCCAGACAATCTCGCCGCCACTTTGGGCACACGTGAAGCCGTTGGGCCGGTCGCCACCTTCGACCCACAAGGCCTCGGCTCGACCGGCGGTATCCGATGGTCACCAATCCGCGGCTGCGAGAGCCCAACCATCGCGATCGTCCGCGCCAGCGGCCTGGCCGCCGGCGCAGGCTTCTCCAAGGGCGGAGTCTCGGACGGCGCCTTCTGGCACGGCCAGACCGAGATGGCTCTGCGCGGCCTCCTCCACGCCGCGGCCATCGACGGCGCCGGCATCAACCAGCTGTACCGCTGGGGCCTCGAACCGGCCTCCGCGATCGAAGCCGTCGCCATCCTGAACCGCAGCGACCACGCCGCCGAGGGATGGGGCGACACCCTCGACGGCATCGTCCGCATGGACGGCCGAACCCGAGACGCCATCTGGGCCGGAGTCCGATCCGCCCTCTCTGCCCTCGCCGACCCTGCCGTCCGCAAGAACCTCGACCCAGCAGAGGGAGAAGGACTCGACCCAGCAACCTTCCTCCGAGACCGAGGAACCATCTACCTCCTCGGCACAGGCGTCGGCGCCAGCGCCACCTCGGCCTTCATCGCCGCCCTCCTCGAAGACATCACCGAAGCCGCCCGCCAGATCGCCGCCGGCAACCAAGGAGGACGCATGGAGCCACCCCTCAGCCTCATCCTCGACGAGATCGCCAACCTCTGCGCCGTACCGTCCCTGCCGGCGCTGATGGCCGACGGCGGAGGCTCAGGCATCTCCACCCACGTCGTCATCCAATCCCTGGCCCAGGCCAGAGACCGCTGGGGCGAACAAGCCGCCGCAGCCATGTGGGACGCGGCGACCCTGCGTTTGATCCTCGGCGGCTCCGCCCAACCACGAGACCTCCAAGACCTCGCCGCCGTCTGCGGCGAACGCGACGACGAAGTACGCAACTGGAGCCGCGGCCCCGACGGCGGACGAACGCTCTCCAGCAGCACGCGACGCATCCCGATCCTGCCACCCGACGTCCTCCGAACCCTGCCCTTCGGCGTGGGCGTCCTCCTGGCCCGAACAGCCCCACCGATCCTCCTCACCATGAGGCCCTGGACCGACCGCCCCGACGCCGACCTAATCCGCTCCAGCATCGCCGCCAGCACTCAACCGACAGCCAACTCCTGATGCCAGCCGACGACGATCTTCTTCAAGCCCTCGGCCTCGGAGCACTGACCGATCCCCAAGTCATCTGCTGGCGCGACCTTGAACCCAAGACAGCCACCGACGAACTCGACCGCCTCGCCACCTGGCTCGTCTGGTTCGTCAACCGCTACTACCTGGACCACAAGACCGTCCCACCCTGCTGGCACGCCCACGGCGCCCTGGTCGAAGAGCTCTCCGCCCTGCGAACCCTCTGGGAAGCCTGCTACCTCGAAGACGCCGCCCCCTCCGACCCCATCGGCTTCCACCGAGACCTCGACACCACCCTCCGCCGCCTCCGCGAATGGACCTCCCGCCTCGGCTGCAGCCGCACCAACCACAGACCAGAAATGCAGACCTGACTTGCCCATGGTGTGCAGCAGCCCAGCGGCACTGTGGGCGCATCAGGCCGATGTCCTGCGCGCGTGGCATGGCGATCATCCGGATGACATCGCCGTCGCGATTGAGCTGCCGACCGCCGCAGGCAAGACCTTGGTCGCTGGCCTCATCGCTGAGTATCGCCGCCGCAAGTTTCACGAACGGTCGCGTACCCGCTCCGACCCGACAACTGGCCAGGATTCGGGGCTGAAATCGTCGGGTCCGCTGCTGTGGCGCGCGGTGCGAGCAGCCTTGCGTCTCGGGGACTTGAACCTGGCGTTGCAGTGACGATTGATCGCAGGCTGCTCGCGGATCTCGCCCGATTTGACCGGCGTTGCGGGATCAGCCGGAACTGTTCGGCTCGGTCGCCTCGACCGCCACGGCTTGGCGGGTCCTGGACAGCGTCGACAAGGCCGTTGGGCTAGGGCTGGTTGCTGGTTTCGAGGTGGTGCTTGGGAACGGCTACACGTACTGCGGCGATAGCGGTGTCGCTCGGCACCTGGATCGCGCCGCGGCTCACCCACTCGGTGATGTTGGCGACCATCGTGCCGACTGCCTGCCGTGACTGTGCGGACGGTGAGGGCACTGTCCAGTTGGAGGGGCAGCGGGAGACGAGGAAGCAGCCGTACGCGAAGGTCGATCCGTTGAGGACGCGGGCACCCGAGGCGGCGGTGAACGTTGTTGTGTGCATGGGACGGGCCTGACCGCTTGTGCGGCAGATGCCGGTGCCGCTGGCGACGATGGTGAGGCCTGGCCGCCGATACAGATTCGAGTCGACGCGGTCGATCTCGCCCGCAACAAAGCCAGGCAGGCTGGTACCCGGGGCGATTCCGTTGAATACCCAGCTCGTGCCCGTGATCAGGGTGTTGCCAGGGAGGCCACAGATGTATTCGGCGCCGAGATACGGCTGCGATGCGTACGCGTCGCCCAGATAGCGCCAGAGGGTCGAGTTGTAGCCGTCGGTGTAGCGGTCGATGTCCCAGGCCCTCCGGCTGCCGTCAGTGAACCTGATCAAGCGGTACGCCGTGTTGGCGCCGAGGTTCGCCACGTTGACGCCGCGGTTGATCGCCTGGCTCAGAGCTGCACGCATGCCCATCGAGAAGTACTCGTCGTGGCCGGGCAGGAAGATCGTCCCCGCGCGGTTGGGTAGCTGCCCCCCGAACTCGTCCAAGTCGTTGTTGGTCCAGTAGGTCACGTCCAGCCCTTTGGACTCCGCCCAGAACACCAGCCCCTGCTCGAGCGGCAGGTACTGCCCGGACCCTTGCCCCTCGGCGTACGGACGGTTGTACGTGAGGCGGCCGGAACCGGTGGTCACACCGCTGTAGAAGCTCACACCGCCGTACTTGTTGTAGGCCTCCCAGGTCGCGTTCGCCTGCTGGATCAGCAGGTCGTGCTTCGTTCCGGTGTCGTCGCGGACCGTCAGCGGCGCATAGGAGGCGGACGTACCGTCGCTGATCTTGATGAGATAGGTGCCGGGCACCCAGGCGGAATCGACGAGGATGCTCAGAGTCTTGGCCCAGTGCGCCGCGGATGTCATCCGTAGCGGGTTGCCATTGGCGGTTCCGCCCGTGACCGGGGCCGGCTGAACGACGGTCTGAACGCCGTTCTGGCGCCAGATCTCGCGGGCGCCCAGGCCTTGGTAGTAACCCATCCGATAGGCGACGACGCTGACCGGATTGCCGGAGGTCACCTTGAGGTCGACGGTGTCTCCGCAGGTGGCCGAGACCTCGGTGAGGTAGGCAGCCAGCGTGCCGTTCATCGATGTCGGGATCACCCAGCCACCGGTTCCAGGCTTCGCGTTCTCCGCGGTCGTGGACGGCCAGGCGGTCGGACACCCGGCCGGGACAGGCGCGAAGCCGGCGACCGGTACCGGCGGCATCGCAGCCGGGGGCGCGATGAGCGCCAGGGTGCCGGAGCCGGACGACAGGAGCGTGCCCGTGGAGGTCCGGGCGGACATCGCGAGGGTCAGGATGCCGCCGTATTTGGACAGCACGACTCCGTAGATCGGGATGCGTAGCCGTGCGCCGGCGGCGACGCTGATGGCAGCACGGGGAGTCCAGGTCGCGTAGCCGCTCGAGGTCGTCAGCGTCCCGTTCACACTCGTGACGGCGCCTCGGGCTCCCGCGGGCAACTGCATGCGGACTGCGGCCAGGACGCCTGCCCGCGTGACCGTGGCGGAGTAGTTCAGCGTCGTCGTCTGAGCAGGAATCGGGTTGCTGGCGGTGATGGCCACGCCGGCGGAGTAGGTCCGCAGGGGTGTGAGAGTGCCAGTTCCGGAGGACAGGATCGCCCCGGTCGTGCCGGTTGCCTTGAAGCTGAGGGTCCAGGGTCCGCCGTTAGGTAGACGGAGGCCGTAGAGGGGGATGGCGAAGCGGGCGCCGACGCCAACGGCCACGGTCTTGCTGGGTCGCCATCTCAGTACTCCGGGCGACACTGTGCTCACGGTTCCGTTGACAGAGGTGATCCGGCCAGTCGAGCCGGAGGGTATCGACATGACGATGTCGCGCACCGTCCCGGCACGGGTCACCGTGGCCCGGTAGACCAAGGTCGTCGTGCCGTTCGAGGCTACGGAGGGCGTAATGGTCACATTGGCGGCTGCGGACGCGGGTCCAGCAGCGAACGTCGTCATCATGGCCGACAGCAGGAGAACAACACCTGCCGACGCGATCAACCTACGGATCATGATTCCCCCAGGCATCCCAATCGCTCAAAACGTCTGAGCTGACTTCCCCCCCGGAAGGTGACCAGATTGATCACCTTGCGAGAGTGACACGCAGTGAGGTCGCTAGGGAAGGCCAAGTCACGTCACAGCTCGGCACCGAACCGTCATGGGCCCAGGAGGTTCTGGATGCCTGCTACCGCGGCGCCTGACTCGACGAACTCTTCAAATTGGCGCAGTAACTATTGCGTGGCTCGAGCCAGCCCGGGCGGTTCAACAGGGCAGACCGCACTTCGGACGCACACTGAACGTGCCGTCACTTGACCGCGTGCACGCTGATGTCACCGAGCTGCATCCAGAGCATCGCAGCCGCTCGTGCCTCGCGCTCGAACCGTTCGACCCCGGCCCGGCTCTCCCGCACCGGGAGCAGAAGCTTGATCGCCACCTCACGGCCGAGTACTTCGTCCGTGGCGCGGCCTCACCCATCCCCCCACGCCCCAGCGGCTCACGCAGCCTGTAACGCTCGGCCACGAGACCGGTGGCACTCCTACATGTCCTCACCAGGGCTCGGTACCCAGACCCGGAAATCGGCAAGCGGTCAAAACCGGGCTAGTCCGCTGGCGTTGTTGACCGGGCGCTCACGGCAGCCGCGGTGACTGGCCGCCGGTCCAGATCCAGATCTCGGAGCCGGGTCGTTCCGGGCGGTAGCCGAGTGCCCAGCCGCGGACGTCGTTTGGTGTTCTGCCCATGCGTTCGGCGGCGCGGCGGCGTTCTTCCCAGTCGTGGACGTAGAACACCTGGCCGTTGCCGGGCCCGCCCGACAGTCTGACTATCTGCTGATTGCATTCCATCAGCCCCGCCGCCAATCACTCGCGTGGTGCTTCGATGATCACCGGCGCCGCCGACAGAAACCACACGTCCGGCTCCGGCGGTCAGCCGGTGGGGGCTTGGTGGATGCGGAGTTCGGTACTGCGCAGCCAGGTGATGGTGCCGTCGGGTCTGCGGACGCGGCCGATCCATTCGCCGTCGCGGCGGCTGAACACCCAGGCGTCGAGCAGGCCGCCGGGTTCCCAGGTGGCGATGTCGACCTCTTGGGGTGCCTCGAGGCGTCGGACGGTCGTGGCGTCGCGCGGGCCGTGGGCGTCGTATTGCAGTTCCAGGTCGGCCGCGAGCTGGTGTGCGGCGGCTTCGGGGAGGCCGCGGCCGCGCCAGCCGTTGCTGGCTGCGTCCCAGACGCCGTAGGGGCCTGCTTCGGTGTCGGGGCGCACCTTGAATCGTCCGAACATGGCCACAGGATGCCATCAATCGAAAGTATGTTCTACTTGAGTCTGGGTGGGCTGGACAGGCCGCCTGAACGGGGAGCCGAGGTGGTCACGGTGGGCTACAACAACCCACCGATTCCGTGGTCGGAGCTGGAGCAATGCTGTCGGCAGGTGCGGGTGTCCAGGGTGCCAATACTGCAGGCAACGCGGGGTTCATGGGGCATCGCCGACCGGAACCCGAAATGGCCGGTGGCGACTGGCTGTGGATAACGTCCGCGGCCAACACACGTTCTGAGGCAAGCTGATGTCGGTCGCCAGCTGCGGCCCATGCCACTGAGGTTGAGGTTGAGTCCGCAAAGCGTCGAGACTTAAACGCGCGTCAAAAGGAAGGTCCCAGCCGGCGACCCTACGACCTATCTGTTCACGAATCCACGCCGATGAATAGATATGGACAGCCAGCCGCCAGCCGGACACCGGCCGGCCGGTCGGCCGTCGGCGGACTCTCAGCAGTCCGCCGGCGGCCGGCCGCACCGTCTCCTATCCGGTGGTGGCGCTGAAGATGTCGTTGTTGCCGAAACTGGCCGGGCAGTCACCTAGTGGCCAGGGGGCTGGGAACACCAACTGTCCGGCGTTCGCGGACGCCTGCCGCCAGGCGTCCATCGCGGGGCAGTCGGCGGTACGGCGGACGTCGGTCCAGACGCCGGCGCCGTAGTCGCGGGTGGCGATGGCATAGACGTAGTCACCGAGGAACTCGTTGTAGAGGATCCGACCCTGCGACGTACCGCGTGCATCGCCGAGCGGCCCCGAGTACGTCGTTGTCCACGCGCCGGGCGCACCACCTGCCCCGATGGCAGCACTCTGCAGTACTCCGTGCTCCGGCCGCGGGTTGGCCGTGGTCGTCTGGAAGGGCTGCGTGAACGCCTGCGACACCACGTAGACCCTGGTGCCGTTAGGGCTGATGGCCGGTGCGGCGTACGTCGGGATGTCGCCCGCCGGAGAGATCGGCATCGGCGTGCTGAAGGATGCCGCGCCGTTCGTCGAGTACGCGAACATCGTCTTCTCGTGATCAGGTCCGAAGGCCCCGTCCACCCACGAGTCGACGATCTCATTCGTGGCGTCCGCGCCTGTCGGCGCCCCGTTGGCGATGTCCACGCTCGGCATCGCGGCCAGGTCGGTCCGCGCACCGGCGATGCCGTCGACGATGCAGCGCCCGGTCACCGGATCGTTGTGGAAGCAGGGGTCGGTGATCGCCACAACGTCCCGTGGCTGCCGCCAGGTCTGGCCTCCGTCCAGCGACTTGATCACAGTGTGGAAGCCGGCCAGGCTGGTCCCGCCGAAGTGCGTGAAGAAGACGTAGACCACGCCATGGCTGTCGGTCCGCACGGTGCACCCGTCGTACGCGCCCTGCCTGGCGTTGGCGATCGCCGGCGCCACTTGATGCTGCTTCCAGGTCACACCGCCGTCGCGCGAGGTGGACACCATGGGCTTCAGCGGGAACGCGTTGCCCTGGCTGAAGCTGTGGAAGTCGGAGTAGCAGACGTACGCGTTGCCGAAGAACGGGCTGGACTGTGCGTTGTCCGCCCAGATCTGCTCCTTGTCCAGACCGGCGCTGAACGCCGCGTGCGGCGCGGCGAAGTACGGCCGCGACCAGTTGGACTGATCGGCGATCCGGGCCTGCGTCGGGTTGTCGATACTCGACACTGTCACCGCGAACGAACTGTTCTGACCGGTCCCGTTGCGAATCACGGTGTCGGTGAGGTTGGTGGCCAGGCTGGAGAAGTACAGCCGGTCGCCATTGGCCCACGAGAACCCGTTCGGCCCCGGTGCGGGTCCGAACGCGACGCCGGTGTCACTGCGGGAGCGCAGGCCGTTCTCGTAGTAGTTCGGCACGGTGTGGATCGGGCCGACGTGAGGGACGCACGGCTCGACCGTCGGGCTGCAGTCGGCTGCTGTCAGGCCAGAGTAGGTCGGCTGGATCCAGGTGTGCCCGCGGTCGAACGAGAAGTGCACCGCGGACAGGCCGACGCCCAGGTTGAACGTACCCAGGGGGAACGAGCAGGCGGCGTGTTCCGTGGATGCCAACCGCGAGCACGGCTGCATGTCGACCAGGTCGTTGGAACCGGCGGCGAGCACGTCCGTCCGGATGGCGCTGACCGCCAGGGACGGCTCGTTGGACGAGTTCCGCGGGTGGAGGTTGGTGGGGCTGGCGACGCTGACCAGAGCGTCGGCAACCGGCTGGGAATGGGCCGCCGGAACGCCGAGCGCGCCTAGCGCGAGGGCAGCGGCCAGAATAAGACATCGTCTCAGGGAACGCACGAGGGACTCCTCTCCGCGCGGCCCAGGTCCGGGCAAGCGGAGCGTTCACCACAGAGATGGCCTGGGCCGTGATCAAACGTGTCCGGGCGTCAGCGTAAGCCTGCGCTGGTCGCGTGCCCATAGCTCACGTCAGGTATTTATGGCCTCCCGGAGCCGAGAACATCTTGCCGCTGATCCCTGGACCCCGCCGCGGTCTCGACTGGTATCGGCATCTATCGGGTGAGGGCGGGGAATGGCGAGCCCTGCCTTGTCGCAGCGAACAGCTCGACCTTGCTCCGGGGCATGCTGCCACTCCCTCAGACAAGCAGCAAAGGGATCGCGCTCAACGCCTCGTCTCGTACCTGGTCAGGACCACGCCGCCGGGAAACGTTCGCGTCTCCACCAGGTTCAGGTTCACCCAGCTGTCCAGCGCGGTGTAGAACGGTGTGCCGCCGCCCACCAGCACCGGATGGGTGACGACCTCGTACTCGTCGACCAGCCCGGCCCGCATGGCCGCCCCAGCGAGCGTGGCGCCACCGACCCTCATCGGCTCGCCGTCGTCGGCCTTGAGTCGGGTGATCTCCGCTACGGCGTCGCCGGTGACCAGGCGGGTGTTCCAGTCGACCTTGTCGATCGTCGAGGAGAACACCACCTTTGGCGTGTCCCGCCAGTTCCGCGCGAACTCGATCTGCGCCGGGGTGGCGTCGGGCTGCTGGTCGCCGGTCGGCCAGTGGGAACTCATCGCCTCCCACAGCTTGCGCCCGTACATCAACAGCCCGATCGCCAACTCCTGGTCGAGCCACCACTGAAACAGCTCGTCGCTAGGCCTGCCCCAGCCGATGTCGTCGCCGGGCGCGGCGACGTAGCCGTCCAGGGTCAGGTTCATGCCGTAGATCAGTTTCCGCATGGCGCCATGCCTTTCTGTCCAAGGGGTCGCATCTCATCACTCCTCGTCCGGGCGGCCGCGTCCGGGCCGCCGCTCACCACTACTACGAACGCCCCACCTCGGATCCGACAGCCGGCGCAGAAATTCTCACCGAACAGTCGGTCTCGGGAGTCTAGATCGGCTCGGCGCAGGAAACTGATCAATGCGCGATCTGAGTTCGGCGGTAGTCATTCGTGCTCGGTGCGCGCAGCGTCGCCCACTCAGCCGACCAGGGCAACCCGCCTAATCTCAACCCCGCCCGCGCACAGCAAGCAGCGCACCCACTCCACACGCGAACAGACTGCTCAGCCCGCTAGATGCCGTGCAAATTAACGTGCAATTAGATGAGGTCAACGACGGTTACTCGGCGGGCCGAGACAGACCACCGATCGTGCTCGGGCGGGCCGGCTCCTGGTCCTCGCTCAATGAGGTTTTCTCACCGGGGTTGGTCGCCTGAGCGGTGTCGTTGTCTGGGGCAACGGTGTGATGAACGGTGCGTGTCGCGTCAGCGGCGTGGGGTCCTGACGCTGGAGGTCGGTTCTCGCCAAAGAAACCCGTCCACGGTCAGAACCCCACGTGATCACCTATCGTGCCACTCTCGACGTGCCCGCAGAAACCGCCCGCCAGGTCGCGCGCTGGCTGAGTGCACACCGCAAGTGCCACGACCTGCGGCCGTGGCAGCGTGCGGCAACTCCGTTCGTCCAGGCCGTCATGGTGTTGCGGTGGTTCAGGGAGGCCACCGATCTGCGGGTCCTCGCCCGGGACGCCCAGGTGAGCATCGCGACCGGTTACCGGTACCTGCACGAGGTGATCGACGTGATCGCCGCGCACGCTCCGGACCTGCACGACGTACTCGCTCAGGGCCTACACGAAGACTGGTCGTTCGTGTGCCTGGACGGCACGTTGATCCCCTCCACCCGCTGCAGCGCACCGTCGGAGGCCGGGCACGACCTGTGGTACTCGGGCAAACACAAACAGCATGGCGGGAACATCCAGGTCGTCGCCGATCCGAGCGGGTATCCGGTCTGGGTCAGCGACGTCGAACCGGGTTCCACTCACGACATCTCCGCGGCTCGCGCTCACGTTCTGCCTGCTCTCTACCCGGCCGCGGCCGCGGGACTGCCGACGCCGACAAGGGCTACACCGGCGCCGGCATCGGGATCCAGGTACCACTCAAGGGCGACAAACTCTCCACTGACAATCGGGCCCGCAACGCCATGATCAACGCACTGCGCGCACCAGCCGAGCGCGCGAACGCACTGCTCAAAGGCACCTGGCGGGTACTCCGCCGGATCACCCTGGACCCCTGGCGAATCGGCGCCGTCACCACCGCCGCACTCGTCCTACTCCACCTTCAGAAACCAGACCGGGGAGAAAACCTCAATGCTTCCAAGCCGGTTATGCGGCAGCTTGCCGGCTGACCCCAGTCTGACCCCAACAGGTCCACACGAACCGCCATCGGGACAACCTCGGAGCCATGCTTCACCCTGCGCCCAGGAGCTAACCGTCTGTTGCTCGCTCCTACGGATCAGAAGGTCCCACGTGTCAGTCTCGCCAACTCTTTGGCATGGTCGAGCGTCCAACAGGTATGGTCAGAGTTCGTCTTGGTGCCAGCCTGCTGGCTCTCGCGCTTGTCGTGAGTACGACGGTCACGATCGAATCTGCTTCCGCGGCCGAGGCCGCCGTACCGGCCGGGGGAGCGTGGGCGGTCTTCTACCGGATGACCATGGCACAGCGGGTGGGGCAGCTGTTCATGGTCGGAGGCGCAGCCACGGGCCCCGGGGCTGCGACGTACGCGGCGATCTCGAGCTATCACGTCGGCTCGGTGATGCTGACCGGCCGCAGCTACCTGGGCACGAGCGCGACGCTGTCGGTGACCCGTGGCTTGCAGAGCAGGGCGACGGTCGCCGCGACACTGGGCGTGCCGTTGTTCGTTGCCACGGACCAGGAGGGCGGCTACGTCCAGGTGCTGCAAGGTGCCGGCTTCTCGCGGATGCCGACCGCATTGACGCAGGGAACCTGGTCGACCAGTACGTTGCGCTCCAGTGCGCTGACCTGGGGACGTCAACTGCGCTCGGCAGGCGTCAACCAGAACCTCGCTCCGGTGATGGACACCGTCCCCTATGCCATGTGGTACACGAACAAGCCGATCGGCTACTACCAGCGGGAGTTCGGTTACACCACCTCAGTCGTCTCCAGCCACGGCAGTGCGTTCATGGCTGGCATGCTCGGCGCCGGCGTGGCAGCCAGCATCAAGCACTTCCCCGGACTCGGCCGGGTCACCGCCAACACCGATGTCTCCGCGGGCGTCACCGACTACGTGACGACGTACGACGACCCGTATCTCGCGCCCTTCCGTACAGCCGTTGCGGCCGGCGCGCCGTTCGTGATGATGTCCTTGGCGAACTACAACAAGATCGACCCCCGCGTGCCTGCGGCGTTCTCCGCCAAGGTCATCGGCGGCATGCTCCGGTCGGAGCTCGGGTTCGGTGGTGTCGTGATCAGCGACTCCCTCGCCGCCAAGCAGGTGCAGGCCTGGTCACCTGCCGCCCGCGCGCTCAACTTCGTCAACGCCGGCGGAGACATGATCCTGATGACCGACCCGACTCCGGTCCCCACCATGGTCAACGCCGTTCTGGCCAGGGCGAACGCCGACAGCACGTTCCGCGCGAAGGTGAACGCGGCGGCACTGAAGGTACTGTTCGCCAAGCAGCGGATGGGGCTCATCCCGCGCGCAGACGTCACCGGCGACTACAACGGCGACGGCCGTAGTGACATCGCGGTGTACCGACCCTCGACCGGCACGTGGTACTTCCGTGGGGTGGGGACGCTGCGCTACGGGCTCCCGGGTGACGTCCCGGTTCCGGGCGACTACAGCGGCGCCAGGCGCACCTCGCCAGCCGTGTACCGGCCGTCCAACGGGACCTGGTACTTCTACCGCGTCGGCCAGGTCCAGTGGGGTCTGCGCGGCGACATACCGGTTCCGGCGGATTACAACGGCGACGGCCGCACCGACATCGCAATCTACCGTCCGTCGACGGGGGCATGGTGGGTCAAGGGCCAGTTCTCGACCACGTACGGCGTGGCGGGCGACATCCCCGCACCGGCGGACTACAACGGCGACGGTCGCGCAGATCTCGCCGTGTTCAGGCCCTCAACCGGCACGTGGTACGTCCGCGGCATGACGGCGATCCGGATGGGTGTACGTGGCGACCGGCCGGTTGCCGCCGACTACGACGCCGACGGACGTGCGGAGCAGGCGCTCTTCCGTCCGTCGACCGGCTACTGGTACGTGCTTGGCATGTCGGCCGTGCAGTACGGCGGACCTGGCGACATCCCGACGCCCGGTGACTACAGCGGGGACGGCCGCTACGACGTCGCTCTGTTCCGTCCCTCGGACGGGACCTGGCACGCCCGAGGACAGCTCTCCCTGACCTACGGAATTGCAGGCGATATTCCAGTCAGCTAATTGGCGCGCTGGCGCCGTCATCTCGGTGGCCGGCGGTGTCCCGCCTAGCACACCGGGTCTCGGCGTCCAGCTGGTGCCGCGTCCTGTCGGTCTTCTTTCCCTACGGTCGGCCGCCCGCTGCGGGCAACGGTTCAGACCGCGAACCGGCCCGCTGGCGGAGCGCGGGTCTCCAGTTGGACTCCGAGCCGTCCGGCGCGCTGATCGGCAGGTGCGGGCAGGCCCGAAGGGCTGCCGCACGCATACGAACGCCCTGACACTGCTGCTCGACTGTTCCGCAAACGGTCTGGCTGCGGTCAAGGCCGGCTGCCACGTGATCGCGTCGGACTGTTGCCTCCCGGCCGCGTGACCCCAATCTGACCCCAACGATCCCTGCCAAAGATCACGTGTCAGCACCGGCGGAGCTTGCAAGGGCGTAGCAAGGCTTCCCGCAGACGCGGCGTTGGCGGCGGATCAGGCAAGCTGTTTCCGGGTATGCACCCGCGTTGCCCAGGGCAACAAGCCTGACAATGGTCGTGTCAATGAATACCAGTCGGAACATGCCAAAGGTGCCAGCCATGACAGCCGTTCGGTCAGCCTGTGGCGCCGCAGACAGCTCAGTCTGCGTGGCGCGTCGAACTTGTAATGCGGTGGTTAGGGGTCGAGTCTCGGCTGACGCCTTCCGGCGCCGGCGATCTGCGGTGCGGACCATCTACGTGTCCGACTGGCGCGGGGTCGCCGTGCTCCTCACGTCCCTCCGCGCGAGGCCGACTTCGTTGGCGGCGAGCGGGGGACAGCGAGCAGCTCGACCATGGAGTTCCAGTGGGAGCGAGCGAGAGCTCCGGTGTCCGGGATGATGACGGGATGATGGATGGATCATTGAGGTCGCGATTGCATGACATCGAGCTGCTCGGCAGCGCTGTCCGCCGTGGACGTGAGCTTGAGCTCTTGGTGGCGAATCTCTTTCGTCAGCTACATTTCGAGGTCCGGATCAATCCGGGTACGGCGAGGCCCAGGCAGACTGACGTGCTGGCCAGCAAGGCCGGCGAGGTCTATCTGATCGAGTGCAAGTGGCGAAGCGACAAGGCAAATGTCGATGACATCGACAGTCTGAGATCCCGGCTGCGGAGAACCGACGGCGGCGTCGTCGGAATCCTTGTCAGCTTCAACGGATTCACCGGGTCTGTGCTCTTCGATGTCGAGCATCACCGGGAGCAGCCAGTCTTGCTGATCTCGGGCGAGGAGCTCCAACGCGCCGCAGGGCGAATGGAGACACTCTCGGACCTGCTGTGGCGGAAGAAGGACGCGCTCCTGACTGATGGCAGGGTCATGCTCGACGAGCCCGTCACGAAACCTGTCAAGTCGAAGCGACCGATCATCACTTTGCCGGACGCCAACAGCTCCTTCCTCACATCCGCTGGCCTACCAAGCTCAGTCATAGAGTGCGGCGGCTCGTTCAGCGGGATGCTCTTCGCCCGGAAGCTCGCCGACATCGATTGGGTGCACGCCACCGGACACGGCGTCACTCTGGACGTCACGCCGTCTGTTCGCGATGAGCGCGAGCTGCTCGGTCTTGTCGCCAAGCTGGCAAACCTCGGCTGGGCAACGTCGGACGCCAGCTGGAGCATCCAGCAGACGACACGCAACTGGCACGGCATGGGGTCCGCTGCCTTCGCCGAGCAACTGCCGCGTTGGAAGCACCGAGCAGGTTCGCCAGAATCTCACCACAGCGAGCAGATCTGCTACTTCGACCGCTGCGACGGCGGCTTCTACACATTGACAGCCGGCATTGCCGCGAACCCGAGCCGCTGGACTCTCGCTCCCGTCCTATCCTTTCAACTCCAGGGCATACCTCTCGACACCGGTCCGCTGCTGCAACTTTGCCGGTCTGTCGGCATCCACGAGGGACTGTACTTCCGGCCGCGCGCCGAGCCCTCGGTACGGCGCTATCGTGACGGCAAGCCCCTCGCCAACGATGTGACTCCGATCCACCTCGTCACCTCACCCAAGTCAAACCCCGAGCTGACCTTTGACCACTGGGTAACGGGCATCGTCATCGCGAACCCCTTCCACATAGCCAACGGCCACGACGGACCGAGCTTCCCTCCCGAGATACCTTCGCAGGTATGCGGGAGCGAGCATCTGATCTGTGCCTTGGCGCACCATCATCCGCTCGACGGTCGGGAGCTCTCCTACGACCTGGTACGCATCGAGGACACATCGACGTCCGATGCTCTCGTCATCCGCCCGGTGGCGGACTGGCTAGACCTCAACCCGCCGTCTTCTGGCGACAGCCAGCCGAATCAGATGTGAGGTGTGGCCGATTCGATCCACGAAGAGGCGACGCCTCGGCGCCTACGCCCTTCCGGCTCGAGTCACCGGAGCTGTTGCATCTCCACCGAAGTGGCCGACGATCGGTGGCCCATGGCCGCAGCGCAGGACGTGACGCCTGTCGTGACGCGAAATCGTGTTAAGCGGCGGTGACAGAGTGGCTCGATGAGGCACGGACGCTGACTAGAGGAGCCTGAGGTTGACCAGTGTTGGACTTGCCATGGCTCTCATAATCCCTGGGTCGGCGGCTCGAGTCCCCCGGCCGCCAACGCCCGGATCGCGGCATGAGAGTGCGTTTCGACCTCAGTCGCACACGAGATAGCGACCCTCGTGGCGCTCCAGGAACTCCCGGAGTGAGTCGATCGGCGCCGCGGGCAGGGTCGATTCAGGCGCCGACGCGAACGCCGCCAGGAGCCGGTCGATCAGTTCTCTCGTGATCGCCGGGGCGTTGTAGTCCGGCGTAGTCCCGAGGAGAAACAGCAGGTCGAACACGGCGCCCGCTCGTCCGGGACTGGGATAGTCACCGGCGTTGGTGGAGCCGAGCCACCATCGATGCCCATGAGGAAGGTACTCGAGAACCCGGTTCTCCTTGACGTTCCAGAACGCTCGGATCTCGTTGTAGGCGGGCGGGTCATCGAGCACGCCCAGCCAGATGTCGCAGACGAACTCCACGGAGAGCAGCCTTTCATCCTGCACGGCCATCGGCATGATCGCGCGGATCGCGGCGTGCGTCGCCGCGTGGTGGCCGTGCGTCGGTGGCTGCCCGAGTCGTGCTGCCCGACCGCGTCGTAGGGGGCATCA
>NZ_JBHSKE010000082.1:0-892 GCF_042657745.1 Kribbella qitaiheensis
CGTTCATCGACGCGTTGATGGGTGCGGAGGCCGACGCGGTCTGCGGCGCCCCGTACGGCGTGCCGAGCCCGGACCGGACCAACTCCCGCAACGGCTACCGGCACCGCGACTTCGACACCCGCGCCGGCACCCTGGACGTGGCGATCCCCAAGCTGCGCTCGGGCAGCTACTTCCCGGACTGGCTGCTCGAGCGGCGCCGCCGCGCGGAGCGGGCGTTGACCACGGTGGTCGCGACGTGCTACCTGCTCGGGGTGTCCACGCGGCGGATGGAGAAGTTGGTCGAGACCCTCGGCATCACCCGGCTGAGCAAGTCGCAGGTCTCGGTGATGGCGGCCGAGCTGGACGAGCAGGTTCACCAGTTCCGGACCCGGCCGTTGGACGCCGGCCCGTACACGTTCGTCGCCGCCGACGCGCTGGTGCTGAAGGTCCGCGAAGGCGGCCGGGTCGTCAACGTGCACGCCCTGGTCGCGACCGGCGTCAACGGTGACGGACACCGCGAAATCCTTGGCCTGCAAGTCACTTCGGCCGAGGACGGCGCCGGCTGGCTGGCCTTCCTGCGGGACCTGACAGCCCGCGGCCTGACCGGAGTCCGGCTTGTCACCTCCGATGCGCATTCCGGGCTGACCGCGGCGGTTGGCGCCACCCTGCCGGGTGCGTCGTGGCAGCGGTGCCGCACCCACTACGCCGCCAACCTCATGTCCGTGACCCCCAAGGCCAGCTGGCCGTGGGTGAAGACGCTGCTGCACTCGGTCTACGACCAACCCGACAAGGACGCGGTGCACGAACAGTTCGACCGCGTCCTCGACGCCCTGGCCGACAAGCTACCCGCGGTCGTCGACCACCTCGAGCAAGCCCGCGCCGACGTGCTCGCGTTCACCGCGTTCCCGAAGGA
>NZ_JBHSKE010000083.1:0-642 GCF_042657745.1 Kribbella qitaiheensis
TGCTGCATCAGCTCCCGGCCCTTGGTCCTGTCGGGTTCGCGGTAGGCGACGATCATGCGCTGGTAGATGCCCCAGGTCGCCTCGACTTCGACGTGGTCCTCGGTCGCGAACAGGTCGGCCAGTCGCTGGGCCTGCTTGTCGGTGAGGAGGCCGGCTCCGGTGTGCAAGGTCCGTCGGGCGTTGTAGAGCGGGTCGCCCTTGCGGCCGCGGTGACCACGGATGGCTTGCTGGACCCGTCGGCGGCACTCGTCGAGCGCGTCGCCTGCCAGGCGGACGACGTGGAAGGGGTCCATGACCGCGACCGCGTCGGGCAGCTCTTCGGTGGTGGCGGTCTTGAACCCGGTGAAGCCGTCCATCGCGACGACCTCGACCCCGTCTCGCCATGACTCGGGCCGCTCGGCCAGCCACTGCTTGAAGGCTTGCTTGGAGCGGCCCTCGACCATGTCGAGCAGGCGTGCGGGGCCGGTGCCGTCGCGGATGCCGGTGAGGTCGATGATCACGGTGACGTACTTGTCGCCGCGGCGGGTGTGCCTCCACACGTGCTCATCGACGCCGATCACCTTCACACCGTCGAACCGGTGGGGGTCATCGATCAGGACCCGCTTACCCTCGGCCAGGACCGCGTCGTTGGCAGTGTTCCAC
>NZ_JBHSKE010000084.1:0-3834 GCF_042657745.1 Kribbella qitaiheensis
GTGCGGTGCTCGGACAGATCGGCAGACCGTCCCCGTCGGCACACCTTTCCGAACCCGACGTAGGCGCCGACCGGCGCCTTGGAAGAGTTCAGTCAACTAGTCGGGTCGCGATCGTCCGCAGCGGTGACCGGGCGCGGCTGTGGACCCGCAACCGGCATGAGATCAGCGACCGGTTCCCCGACATCGTCACCGCCGCCACCCGGCAGCTCCCGGACGGCGTCGTGCTCGACGACGTTATCTGAGGTCGCAGGTTACGTGTTCAACACGTCGGGGACTGGCCGATGGACGTCCCGGATCCCTGTTGTGGACGCTCTAGGTTCGCGGTGTCTACGACACGGCGGGAGAGCCGATGCGGGTACAGCGGGTGGCTCCTTTCGAGGCTGGTGACGAGTCGTGGACCGTGCTGGGCGATGACTGGCGCCAGGTGGCGCCGGTCGAGCAGTTCTTGTCCCACTTGACTGATCAGGGTCGTTCTCCGAACACGGTGAAGGCGTACGCGCACGACCTCAAGGACTACTTCGAGTACCTCACCGGCCGGGGCCTTGCCTGGGATCGGTTGCGTTACGACGAGCTGGCTGCGTTCAAGCCGTGGTTGCGGTTACCTCCGGCCGCGCGTCGCGGCGAGATCTCGGTGCTTCCGGCAACCGTCTCGGCGTGCAGCGAGTCGACCATCAACCGCAAACTGTCCGCGGTCACGTCGTTCTACGAGTTCCACCGCCGCCATGGCGTGGAGATGGCCTTGACGATCCGCGACGCGAGCCGCCCGGTCGCAGCAACCAGTACGTCGTTCCGGCCGTTCTTGGCGCACGTCAGACGCTCCCGGCCGCAGCGCAGCGATCTGCGCCTGCGCGAGCCGTCACGCCGGCCGTTGGTCCTGTCCGACGAGCAGGTGTCGGTACTGGTCGAGGCCTGCGACCATCTCCGCGACCGTGTGCTGCTGGGATTGCTGGACGCGACCGGCTTGCGGATCGGGGAAGCGCTAGGACTTCGCCACGAAGACATCCGCACCGCTGACGGGACCGTCGACGTGCGATGCCGGCAGAACGCTAATGGTGCACGAGCCAAGACCTGGGAACGGTCAGTGCCGGTTGGCACCGGTTGGCTGCGGTTGCACGGCGACTACCTGCACCACGAGTACGGCGATCTCGATAGCGACTACCTGTTCGTCCGGCTGTGGTCGACACCTGTCGGCCGTCCGTTGAGCTATGCGGCAGTTGCCGACCTGTTCGGCCGACTGGCGCGCCGGACCGGGATAGCGGTCACACCGCACATGTTCCGCCACACCTACGCCACCCGGCTGCTACGTGCCGGGGTGAAGGCGGAGGTGGTGCAGAAGTTGCTTGGGCATGCGTCGGTGTCCACGACGATCGACACGTACGCCCATCTGACCATCGAAGACGTGCGCCACGACCTGGTGACTGCCGGCTTCCTCAGCGAATCGGAGCCACCGTGCGACGACTCCACGACCTGATCGGCACCCACGTCGACGAATCCGTCGAGGCGCGGGTCCGCCGCGCCCGCGGCCTGCTGGAGGACCTGGTCGCGCCGGCCTGGCGAGTCGAGCCCGCGATCCTGGTTCATGCCCGCCACATGGCCGCGGTCTGCGCTGTCGTCGGGTGTCCGCGCGAGGTGACCGAGGCTGGATTGTGCAACGGTCACGCGCTGCGCAGGATCCGCCATGGCGGGCCGGACCTGGCAGAGTTCACCGCCACCACTAGGTTCCTGATCGTCGACAGCCATGTCCTCGCAGCCTGCAAAGTACCGACCTGTCGCCGGGGTGCAGTCCGGTCGGCACATCTGTGTCCCGACCACCGCAAAGTATGGGTCGCTGCCGGAAAGCCACCAGTTGAGGCGTGGTCCGCTGCCGCTGAAGTGCACGATCCGGGCATCGCTGCGGCAGTCTGCCGCCTGCCCCATTGTGACCTGCTCGCCGAGGACGCTGATCCGTACTGTCGGGTCCACGCCCGGCGGTGGCGCAACGATGGCTGCAGAGTTCACGCGGAGTTCGAGGCCGTGGTGATGAATTACGGCGACCCGCGCTGGGACTTTCGCCGGCTGCCGGCGCAGCTGAAGCTGGAACTGCAGTACGGCCTGCAGCGCAGCAGCGAACTCGGACACGGCAAGAGCGACCACTCTGTCGGCTACCTGACTCGGCTGTTACTCCACAGCGGCGCAACCACGCTGCTCGACCGCAACCGCGCCGAGTGGCAGGCGTTGTTCCGGCAGCAGTGGCCGAACCCCAGGCACGGAGCGACCTCGTATGTTTTTCTCGGCTTTGTCGTCGAGGAGCTGTCCGATCTGCTGGACGGCCGTGGCTGGGCCAACGAGTACCCGCGCGATCTGTGGCAGCTGCACCGGCTCGGCTACATCGCGGTCTCGGCCAGTCGGCAGCTCAACTTCACTGACATCGGCCAACGGTGGCTGGTCGAGTCCGCGAAACGGTGGCTGCACTGGCGGCTCACTGTCGAGGAGAAGTCGGTCAACACCGTCCTCGCCGACCTGCTGGCGCTGCGCCGCCTATCAACCTTCTTGACGTCGACCGGTCAAGCTCAGTACTCGATCCGGCAGCTGACCCGACCGGTGCTCGAGCAACACATCGCGTCGCTCCACGAGGGCGGTGATCTGGCGGCCTCGACGATCCGTGATCACATCAGCGCGGTCGCGGTGTTTCTGCGCGCGTTGCAAGACCACGAGGACTGGGCACCAGACCTGCCCCGCAGCGCCGTCATCTACTCCTCGGACTATCCCCGGATGGACCCGCTGCGCGCCCGCGGCCTGAACAGCCACGTCATGACCCAGGTCCGAGCTCACCTGCCCGAGTGGCCACACCCGGACGGCCGCTTCCTCACCGAGCTAATGATCGCCACCGGTCTACGCCTGGGCGACGCTTGCGCGTTGGGGTATGACCCGCTGGTCTTCGACAACGACGCCAACCCGTACATCCGCTACTGGAACCACAAGATGCGCCGCGAAGCCTACGTCCCGATCAGCCCGGCGCTGCTGGACCGGATCCGCGTTCAGCAGCAACGCACCGCGCAACGCTTCCCCGGCCCGACCGCCGACTACCTCTCCATCCCGGCCCCCAAGACACTGCCCGCTGTCAGCCTGAAGCTGACCCCAAAGGCCACCAGGAACCCCGATGGGACCCGAGGCTTCACCGGCACCACCTACCAACAACAGCTGCGCACCTTCCAGACAACCACACGGATTAGCGACGAGGCCGGCAGGCCGGTCACGATCACGGCCCACCAGTGGCGCCACACGTTCGCTACCGGGCTGATCAACAGGGGAGTGCGGCTCGAGGTTGTCAAGCAACTCCTCGACCACTCCAGCCTGGAAATGTCGTCGCACTACGCTCGGCTGCTCGACACCACGATCCGCGCCGAATGGGACGCTGGGCGCGGCCCCGACGACGATTACGGCCACCTGATCCCCACCGATGTCGAGTGGGCCAACCGGGCCCGCACAGCCCTGCCGAACGGGCACTGCGGGCTTCCACGCCAGCAAAGCTGCGACCACTCCAACAAGTGTCTGCCTTGCCCGGTGTTCATCACTACCAGCCAGGACCTGCCCGCGCATCAGGAGCAGCGCACGCGGACCCTGGCTCTGATCGACCGGTTCGACCAGGCCGGAGCCAGCCGCATGGCCGACCAGAACCGGGTCGTGCTGGAACAACTCGACCTGCGGATCGAGCAGATCAAACAGGGCCTGGCAGCGAAGACGGCCCACGATGCCTGCTGAACCGGGAGCAGCGCTGGCCGAATCAGCGCGACGTCGACACCAGATCGCCGTCGACAGTGCCCGCGATGCCCTGCAAGCCGCTGAGATGTCCGG
>NZ_JBHSKE010000086.1:0-1391 GCF_042657745.1 Kribbella qitaiheensis
CGTTTTCACGATGAAGGAGGCCCCTGATGGAAGGCTACGCGGGACGGCAGTTTGTGGGTATGGATCTGCATCGGCGCCGGTCGGTGCTGGTGCGGATGACGGGTGACGGGCAGGTGTTGGAGCGGGTCCGGATCGTCAACGATGTGGATCGGTTGGCGGCGGTGATCGCCCGGGCCGGGGAGGGTCCGGAGGTGGTGTTGGAGGCCACGTATGGCTGGTACTGGGCGGTGGATGCGTTGCGGGAGCAGGGCGCGAGGGTGCATTTGGCGCATCCGTTGGGGGTGAAGGCGTTTACCTATCGGCGGGTGAAGAACGACGAGCGGGATGCCGCCGACCTGGCCGACCTGTTGCGGATGGGTCGGCTGCCGGAGGCGTGGATCGCGCCGCCGGCTGTCCGGGAGTTGCGAGAGCTGGTCCGGCACCGCCAGAAATTGGTCGGGTTGCGGTCGCATTGCAAGGCCGAGGTGCACGCGGTGCTGGCCAAGTGCGGGGTGCAGGTCGCGGTCAGTGACCTGTTCGGTGTCGGCGGTACTGCGCTGCTGGACGGGTTGGATCTGGCTGGGCCGTATGCGGCCAGGATCGGGTCGCTGCGCCGGGTCATCGACGGGCTGGACTTCGAGATCGACCACGTGGCCGGCATGGTGCGGGGCCGGCTGGCGGGCGATCCGGGGTATGTCGCGGTGCAGCAGATCCCCGGGATCGGCCCGAGTCTGGCCGCGGTGCTGGTCGCCGAGATCGGCGACGTCACCCGGTTTACCCGGGCCGAGCAGCTGACCTGTTGGGCCGGGCTGACGCCGGTGCATCACGAGTCCGATGCCCATGTCCATCGTGGCCGGATCACCAAGCAGGGATCCCGGCTGGTCCGGTGGGCGGTCGTGGAGTCGGTGCAGGTCCTGCCCGACACCACGCTGGTCGGCCAGTTCCGCGACCGGGTCGCGGCCCGCCGCGGCCAC
The DNA here is from genome assembly GCF_042657745.1 of Kribbella qitaiheensis. Classification (GTDB taxonomy): domain Bacteria; phylum Actinomycetota; class Actinomycetes; order Propionibacteriales; family Kribbellaceae; genus Kribbella; species Kribbella qitaiheensis. The sequence continues at coordinate 954 of NZ_JBHSKE010000086.1, forward strand.
AACATCGGTGTCGTCGCGGCCGCCCGCCGCCAACTCGAGTACGTCTACTACGCGCTGCGCGACCACCACGTGCGCGCCCTGGACCGTGCCCTGGACACCACTCACCAACCCGCGACCGCGGCATGAACAGCGGTCGCCGCGAACCGGTCGACGCGGATCGTGTGGGTCAAGACCCCCACCAGCCGGTGGCGCGGTCGTCCTCTTGATTGATCCCGTCCGACCAGCACACTGCGAACCCCATCATGCCGCTGCTGACCGCGGCGAAGGGATGACAGCAGCCCACACCCCGGGCCTGCCGGCGCCGGAGGACAACCCGGCCATGACGAGCGCGATGTCCACACACAGCCACCCCCCTCCACGGGAGCTACCCCAGACTCTTCTCCGCTGTTCCAGATCGTGCGCCGAACAGCGTCGGCGTCAAGGCCCTTCGGCCGCTAT
>NZ_JBHSKE010000087.1:0-1494 GCF_042657745.1 Kribbella qitaiheensis
TCGACTACGCCTGTCGGCCTCGCCTTAGGTCCCGACTTACCCAGGGCAGATTAGCTTGACCCTGGAACCCTTGATCATTCGGCGGACGGGTTTCTCACCCGTCATTCGCTACTCATGCCTGCATTCTCACTCGTGCAGCATCCACAACTAGATCACTCTGCTGCTTCACACGCTGCACGACGCTCCCCTACCCATCCACACACCTGGACACAGATCAAGTCTGTGCCGGGTACAAATGTGAATGCCACAGCTTCGGCGGATTGCTTGAGCCCCGCTACATTGTCGGCGCGGAATCACTTGACCAGTGAGCTATTACGCACTCTTTCAAGGGTGGCTGCTTCTAAGCCAACCTCCTGGTTGTCTGGGCAACTCCACATCCTTTTCCACTTAGCAATCGCTTAGGGGCCTTAGCTGGTGATCTGGGCTGTTTCCCTCTCGACTACGGAGCTTATCCCCCGCAGTCTCACTGCCGCGCTCTCACTTACCGGCATTCGGAGTTTGGCTGATTTCGGTAAGCCGGTAAGCCCCCTAGACCATCCAGTGCTCTACCTCCGGTAAGAAACACGCGACGCTGCACCTATATGCATTTCGGGGAGAACCAGCTATCACGGAGTTTGATTGGCCTTTCACCCCTATCCACAGGTCATCCCCCAGGTTTTCAACCCTGGTGGGTTCGGTCCTCCACGCGGTCTTACCCGCGCTTCAACCTGCCCATGGATAGATCACTCCGCTTCGGGTCTAGAGCATGCGACTATTTCGCCCTGTTCAGACTCGCTTTCGCTACGGCTACCCCACACGGGTTAACCTCGCCACATACCACTAACTCGCAGGCTCATTCTTCAAAAGGCACGCCGTCACACCCACACAAGGTGAGCGCTCCGACGGATTGTAGGCAACCGGTTTCAGGTACTATTTCACTCCCCTCCCGGGGTACTTTTCATCTTTCCCTCACGGTACTAGTCCGCTATCGGTCACCAAGAAGTATTTAGGCTTAGCGGGTGGTCCCGCCAGATTCACACGAGATTTCAAGAGTCCCGTGCTACTTGGGAAAACACTCGGAAGTCACCGTCTTACGCCTACGGGGCTATTACCCACTACGGCTCAACTTTCCAGAAAATTCGACTTCAACGATGATTTATAACTCCCCGACCCCACGGCATTGAGGCCTGAATGCTCCCACAACCCCATGTACGCAACACACGCCGGCTATCACACGCACATGGTTTAGCCTCATCCGCTTTCGCTCGCCACTACTCACGGAATCACTATTGTTTTCTCTTCCTGCGGGTACTGAGATGTTTCACTTCCCCGCGTTCCCTCCAGAACCCTATGTGTTCAGGCACTGGTAACTGGCTTTAGAATGCCAGCTGGGTTTCCCCATTCGGACACCCCCGGATCACAGCTTGGTTGCCAACTCCCCGGGGCTTATCGCAGGCTCCTACGTCCTTCATCGGCTCTTGGTGCCTAGACATCCACCGATTGCCCTTAGTAGCT
>NZ_JBHSKE010000088.1:0-1409 GCF_042657745.1 Kribbella qitaiheensis
GGGTCATCGCCCTGCTCGCTTGACACTGTTGATGTCCGTCATGAGATCTGCGAGGCCCGACGGTTACCCGGGGCGTGCCGACCGTCGACAGGGCTGAGCGCCAGGGCTGTGTGCTGAGAGCGCCGATCAGTGAGCGAACCGGCAGCCGCGTCCCGGCACCACAAATGGGTGCCTCCCCACTGGGTCTAGCAGCGAGGAGGCTGACGTGAAGTCTGCCAGAAACACCCTGCCCGAAGAACCCGTCAACGCCGTGACCGCCGGTCTGGACTGGTCCCGCGACGACCATGCCGTGTCGGTCGTGAACGACCGCGGCCGCGAGATCGACCGGTGCACCGTCGACCACTCCGCCGCCGGGCTGCGGGACCTGGTCGCGATGCTGGGCCGTGACGGGGTCGGGGAGGTCGCGATCGAACGCCCCGACGGACCGGTCGTCGACGCCCTCCTGCAGGCGGGGATCACCGTGGTGGTGATCAGCCCGAACCAGGTCAAGAACCTGCGCAGCCGCTACGGATCGGCCGGCAACAAGGACGACCGGTTCGACGCGTTCGTGCTGGCCGACACCCTGCGCACCGACCGGGCCCGACTCGCACCCCTGACCCCCGACAGCCCACAAACCGTCGCGCTGCGCCGCACCTGCCGCGCCCGCAAAGACCTCGTCGAACACCGCGTCGCGGTCGCCAACCAGCTGCGCGCGCACCTGCGTAACGTCTTCCCCGGCGCGGTCGGCCTGTTCGCCGAGATCGACTCGCCGATCAGTTGCGCGTTCCTGGCCCGCTTCGACACCCAAGACCGCGCCGACTGGCTCTCCCCGAAACGCCTCGCCGCCTGGCTGGCCTCCGTCGGCTACTCCGGCAAGAAAGACCCCGCCGTGCTGCACGCCCACCTGGTCGCGGCACCCCGCGGCGCCACCGGCCACGACGGCGCCGTCAACGCCCAGATCACCCAAGCGCTGCTGGCCGTGCTGACCACCCTGGTCGACCAGATCAAGACCCTGTCCGCCCAGATCACCGACCAGCTCACCGCGCACACCGACTCCCACATCTTCACCAGCCTGCCCCGCTCGGGCACCGTCCGCGCCGCCCGACTGCTCGCCGAGATCGGCGACTGCCGCGCCCGCTTCCCCACCCCCGAAGCACTCGCCTGCCTCGCCGGCGCCGCACCCTCGACCCGCCAGTCCGGCAAACTCCGCTCGGTCGGGTTCCGGTGGGCCTGCGACAAACAACTCCGCGACGCCGTCACCGACTTCGCCGGCGACTCCCGACGAGCCAACCCATGGGCTGCCGATCTCTACCACCGAGCCCGCACCCGCGGACACGACCACCCCCACGCCGTCCGCATCCTCGCCCGCGCCTGGCTGTTCGTCATCTGGCACTGCTGGCAAAACAACACCGCCTACGACCCCGCCCAAC
>NZ_JBHSKE010000089.1:0-1259 GCF_042657745.1 Kribbella qitaiheensis
ACTCCGCGGGCCGCGGTGAGTTGATCGCGGGCGGTCTCGAGCGCGGTGGTGAAGCTGGCCCGGTCGGGGTCGGTGCCCGGTTGAGTCTCGACCGCGGTGACCATGGCGATGCGCAACAGTTGGTAGAGGGTGAGCAGGGCCCAGACCTCTTGTTCCAGGCCGGGCTGGTCGCCAGAGCGCAGGACGTGGCCGTCCAGGATGGTGTGGCGCAGGGCGAGGTAGGCGGACTCGATCTCCCAGCGCTCGTGATAGAGCCTGACCAGGGCGTCGGCCGGGTAGCGGTCGTGGTCGAGCAGGGTGGTGATCAGCCGGTAGCTGTCGCCGACACGACTGCCGTCCTTGCCGGTCATCGTCAGGTGAGCTTCCACGATCCGCACGTCCAGCCCGTCGAAGCGGGACAGGTAGGAGCCGTCGGGCAGGCGCCTCAGAACCCGGGGGCTGCGGGTCGACTTGCTGCGGGCCAGCAGCATCGCGCCGGTGCCGGCAACCTCGGCGAGGAACGCGTTGGCGTCGAAGGCCCGGTCGAGCAGCACGAGCATGCCTGGCCGCAGCAGTGGCAGCAGGCGCCGGGCCAAGGTGGCCTCGTCGCGGTCGGTGGCCGACCCGATGACCGCGCCGATCAGGCCGCGGGTGCCGGTCTCGGCCAGGGTCATCAGCCGCAGGGTGGGGTATCCCGCGAAGCCCATCCGGTATCTGATCCTGCCCAGCCAGGACCGGTTGCGTTCGGTATCGGGGACCTTCAGCGAGTTCAACCCGTCAAAGGCCACAGTGCGCAGATCCCGGTAACACACGCCCGGCGTGTGTGGCTGGGCCAGCGGCCCAGCCACCACCTCGAACAAGGCCCTCATCGGCGCCGGCCCCAGCCGGCGACGCAGATCACGCAACGCCTTCTCCGACGGACACCGCACCACCAGACCCGCCAACCCGCTGGTCAGCTTCGCCCACACCCGGGCATACCCCAGCCCCGGGAACATCACCAACGCGAGCAGGAAATACACCCCGACCCGCGACGGAAGATCCCGCAGCCTGCGCTGCACCGCCCCGGTCAGCTCCAGCACGTCATCGACCAACTCAAACGGCAGATACTGCGTCAACTCGCCCACATGCCCCGGCGCGAAAACACCCCCAGCAACCCTGATCGACCGCGACACAACAACAGTGGCAGACTCAGACAACGACGGAGCTCCTGTGCACTCAAGGCGACCTAGACAATCCCTTGATCTACAGGAGCTCCGTCTCTAAATCCCCACCACCGCACC
>NZ_JBHSKE010000090.1:0-1067 GCF_042657745.1 Kribbella qitaiheensis
GCGGTGCTTCCACTTCCGGCCTATCAACCCAGTGGTCTACTGGGGGCCTTACCCGATTAACTCGGTGGGAGACCTCATCTTGAAGCGTGCTTCCCGCTTAGATGCTTTCAGCGGTTATCACTCCCGAACGTAGCCAACCAGCCGTGCTCCTGGCGGAACAACTGGCACACCAGAGGTTCGTCCACCCCGGTCCTCTCGTACTAGGGGCAGCCCTTCTCAAGTCTCCTGCGCGCGCAGCGGATAGGGACCGAACTGTCTCACGACGTTCTAAACCCAGCTCGCGTGCCGCTTTAATGGGCGAACAGCCCAACCCTTGGGACCTACTCCAGCCCCAGGATGCGACGAGCCGACATCGAGGTGCCAAACCATCCCGTCGATATGGACTCTTGGGGAAGATCAGCCTGTTATCCCCGGGGTACCTTTTATCCGTTGAGCGACGGTGCTCCCACATGCCACCGCCGGATCACTAGTTCCGACTTTCGTCCCTGCTCGACATGTCTGTCTCACAGTCAAGCTCCCTTGTGCACTTACACTCGACACCTGATTGCCAACCAGGCTGAGGGAACCTTTGAGCGCCTCCGTTACCTTTTAGGAGGCGACCGCCCCAGTCAAACTACCCACCAGGCACTGTCCCTGATCCAGATAATGGACCGAAGTTAGACAGCCAGAACAACCAGAGTGGTATTTCAACGATGACTCCACCCGAACTGGCGTCCGGGCTTCACAGTCTCCCACCTATCCTACACAAGTTGTACCGACCACCAATACCAAGTTGTAGTAAAGGTCCCGGGGTCTTTCCGTCCTGCTGCGCGTAACGAGCATCTTTACTCGTAATGCAATTTCGCCGAGTCCATGGTTGAGACAGCGCCCAAGTCGTTACGCCATTCGTGCAGGTCGGAACTTACCCGACAAGGAATTTCGCTACCTTAGGATGGTTATAGTTACCACCGCCGTTTACTGGCGCTTAAGTTCAAAGCTTCGCCGGCCTAAACCAGCTAACCTGTCCCCTTAACGTTCCAGCACCGGGCAGGCGTCAGTCCGTATACATCGAATTACTTCTTCGCACG
>NZ_JBHSKE010000091.1:0-1503 GCF_042657745.1 Kribbella qitaiheensis
CAAAGAGAATGTGGCTTGCGATGGTCACAAAGTCTCTGCACAGAAGGGCATCCGCTGGATGCGAGTCTCTCACGGCTTCACGGCAGTCTTCGATGACCCCAACCTCGTGTCGTGCGCGGGCCTGGCGCCGGTCTTGAGCCTTGCCGAGCGTGCCGGTCTGCAGGAGTTGGTAACCGAACACGTCCGGATCGACAAGACCGGCGGGAACAACGCGCACCTGAAGATCGGCTCGCTGGTTGCGGGCATGGTCTGCGGGGCCGACTCGATCGATGACATGACGCTGTTGCGGCACGGCGCGATGGAACGGCTGTTCACCGGCGTCCGGGCACCGTCGACGCTCGGGACCTTCCTGCGTTCGTTCACGTTCGGGCACATCCGACAGCTCGACGCGGTGGCGTCGCGATTGCTGATCAACCTCACCCGGCACGCGCCGCTGCTGCCCGGCGCTGCTGAGCTGACCTACATCGATGTCGATGACACCGTCCGACAGACCTACGGATACGCCAAGCAGGGCGCCGGCCGTGGCTACACCGGCGTCAAGGGCCTGAACGCGTTGCTGGCGATCATGAGTACCCCCGGCTCGGCGCCGGTGATCGCCGCGGCCCGCTTGCGCAAGGGGTCCACCAACAGCGTCAAGGGCGCCCACCGCCTGGTCGCGGACGCGCTGGTCACCGCGAAGTCCTCAGGCGCGATCGGGGTCCGGGTGCTGCGGGCGGACTCGGCGTTCTACAACTCCGACGTCATCTCGACCTGCCTACGGCACGGCAGTTGCTTCTCGATCACCGCCCGGCAGGATCCGGCTGTCCGTAAGGCGATCGAGAGCATCGACGAGACCGCGTGGACATCGATCAAGTACACCAACGCGATCTACGACGAGGGCGCGCAAGCCTGGATCAGCCAGGCCGAGGTCGCCGAGATCGGCTACACCGCGTTCGCCTCCCGAGCCAAGGCCAAACACGTCACCGCCCGGCTGATCGTGCGGCGCGTCCCGGACGCCAACCCGGCCCATCAAGGCGAACTGTTCACCGTCTACCGCTATCACGCGGTCTTCACCAACAGCCCGCTGCCGATGCTCACCGCGGAGAAGGCCCACCGTGGGCACGCGATCGTCGAGCAGGTCATCGCCGACCTGAAGAACGGACCCCTCGCCCACCTGCCCTCAGGCAGGTTCTGGGCCAACAGCGCCTGGCTGGTCTGCGCCGCGATGGCCTTCAACCTCACCCGCGCCGCCGGCACCCTCGCCTCCGCGGTCCACGCCAAGGCCACCACCGCCACGATCCGGACCCAGCTCATCAACATCCCCGCACGGCTCGCCCGGTCCGCGCGAAGACTGACGCTGCACCTGCCCACCGCCTGGCCCTGGGAACACGCCTGGCAGCAACTCAGCGCCAGCACCCGCCACGGGCCACCCCGCACAACCTGACCCACCCACCGTCGCAAGGACCGAGCAGAGCACCCCGTGGAGACCAGCCGGCCCGCCCGGCAACCCCGTCACGCCCAACC
>NZ_JBHSKE010000092.1:0-1527 GCF_042657745.1 Kribbella qitaiheensis
TCTCGTGGGTTACCGAGCGCGTTCCGGGTGCTCGGCCTTTCCGACAGGTTGTGAGGAGGCCCCGGTGTTTTCTGAGCGTACGAGTGTTGGGCTGGATGTGCACGCCCGGTCGGTTGCCGCTGCGGCGATTGACGGGCTGACCGGTGAGGTGTTCAAGGCGCGGTTGACGCCGTCGCATGGCGAGGTGCTGAACTGGGTCGGCAGGTTGCCGGGTCCGTGCGCGGTGGTGTACGAGTCCGGGCCGACCGGGTTCGGGCTGGCGCGTGCGCTGATCGGGGCGGGGTTGCGGTGTGAGGTGGCGGCGTCGTCGAAGCTGCAGCGTCCGGGCGGTGATCGGGTGAAGACCGATGCGCGGGACGCGCTGCGTCTGGCGCGGTTGTTGCGGCTGGATGAGATTGTGCCGGTGCGGATACCTGGCCCGGCCGAGGAGGCCGCGCGTGATCTGGTCCGGGCGCGGGAGGCGTCCCGGGCGGATCTGATGCGGGCGCGGCACCGGCTGTCGAAGCTGCTGCTGCGGCACGGGATCGTCTATTCCGGTGGTAAGGCGTGGACCGAGCTGCACGACCGGTGGGTGCGCCGGCAGCGGTTCGACTCCATGCCGACCCAGGCGGCATTCGACGATGCCTACGAGACGGTCGTGCTGGCTGCGGGCCGCCGTGCCCGCCTGGACGAGAAGATCATCGCGCTCGCCGGGGACAGCGAGTTCACCGCGGTGACGCGGCGGCTGGGATGTCTGCGGGGGATCTCGACGCTGACCGGTTTCGCGCTCGCGGTCGAGATCGGCGACTGGGATCGGTTCACCGGCGCGAGCATCGGCGCTTATGTCGGACTGGTGCCCAGCGAGCACTCCTCTGGGCAGAGCCGTGTGCAGGGCGCGATCACCAAGACCGGCAACACCCATGTGCGGCGGCTGCTGGTCGAGGCTGCCTGGCATCACCGCAGCGCCTACCGGCCCGGGGTGGTGCTGCAACGCCGCTGGGACCAGGCGCCTGCGGCGGCCCGGGCCCGCGGGCATGCCGGCAACCAGCGTCTGCACGCCCGCTGGGTCAACTTGAACCTGCGCAGGAAACGGCCGGTGATCGCCAACGTCGCCGTCGCCCGCGAACTGGCCGGCTGGTGCTGGTCGCTGGCGGTGCTGCCCGACTGAAACCACGCCGTGAACCAAGCCCCCGTTGGGGCCGAAGATCCCGAGGAACCGCAGCGCGAGGAGCAACGCGCCCCGGGGCTATGAAGCAGCCGATCCTCCTTCTCACGCTAGGGAATCTGGCCACGCTCGTCCTTAGACCCGCGCAACGCTCCAGCCGAACAGACGGTCCTGCAGGTAACCAACCCGCGCATATCAGCCTCGACCGCGCGTCGCCACGACACGCTGACCTCGGCTTCGACCCCAACGGGCCCCACCTCCCGCATTGCCACAGCATGACGTCGTCCTCGCCGGCGTCAAGGCCAAGCCCTGCCGGGTGGCCTACGGCCAGCCTTGACACCGACGGCGGGCGCCATCAATCGGGCACCTGGCGGGAGCCCCCC
>NZ_JBHSKE010000093.1:0-656 GCF_042657745.1 Kribbella qitaiheensis
TCCTGGTGACACCAGGTTCGCCACCAAGCCCGCGCTCGCACGGGAGATGATCACCCGCGCGCTGGATGCCGGTGTCCCGGCGTCGTGGGTGGCTGGCGACGAGGTGTATGGCGGCGACTCCAAGCTGCGGATCGCTTTGCAGGAACGAGCGATTGGTTACGTGCTGGCGGTGGCCTGCGACCATCAGATCACCACAGCGGCCGGCAAACACCCGGCCAAGACCCTGGCCCGCCGACTGCCGTCACGCGCCTGGAACCGGCTCAGCGCCGGCGTCGGCGCGAAAGGGCACCGCTGGTACGACTGGGCCCTGATCGACATCGCGGTCGCCGACACCGAGGGACGTGGCACTGTCGGCGATCAGGCGCTGCTGGTCCGCCGCTCGATCAGCACCGGTGAACTCGCGTTCTACCGCTGCTACGCACCGACCCCGGTCCCGCTGGCCACTCTCGTCGCGGTGGCCGGGCGCCGGTGGACGATCGAGGAGTCCTTCCAAGCAGGTAAGGGATTGACCGGGCTGGACGAGCACCAGGTCCGTCGCTGGACCTCGTGGCACCGCTGGACCATCCTCGCCATGCTCGCCCATGCGTTCCTCGCCGTGATGACTGCCACCGCACGAGCCGAAACCCCTTCACCACAAGGGCTCATCGCGCTCACCG
>NZ_JBHSKE010000094.1:0-3952 GCF_042657745.1 Kribbella qitaiheensis
CCTCCTCGATAGCTGTCGGGAACACGACGTTCCCGACGGTCCCGATTCGTTCTTCTTCGGTCTCCGGCACGAGGAGCGGCTCAGCGGTCCGGTCGAGCACGTTCGTCACATCGGCGATGTCGAGCAGCAGCGCGCCGGCCGCGTAGCTGACCCTCTGGGTCGTCGGGTCGAAGCCCTTCGGCTGCTCCCCCGTCACTCCGTGGTGGATGACCAGCCATCCCTCGGGTACCCGCAGCGGCGCCGGTCCGGCTCCGATCTTGAGCTCCTCGAACGGGTACTCCGACATCGCCACGAGCCGGTGGTGGCGCAGGTGCACCAGGTTGTCCAGGCCACGCTCGACCTCGGAGACGGGCACGAACGACACCCAGATCCCCGGGCGGTCGTCCTTGATCCCGGCCGGCAGGTGGATGCCTTCGCCCTCGCGGAACCAGCCCAGGTCCCACATCGGCCGGTGCAGCATGGCGTATGACGGTTCGCCGTCCGGCCCGGGCACCGGCTCGGGGAAGAACACGGTGTCCTTGTTCGGGAACAGGTTCAGATCGGTGTCCAGGTCCGGCTGGTACTCGAAGTGCAGCGGGCCCAGCCGGGTCCAGTTCCGCAGGTCGTCTGAGACCGCGAGCGCGGGCTTGGGCCCGAGCGGCCCGTAGGCGACGTACGTCATCACGTGCTTGCCCAGCGACGGGATCCAGGTCACTCGCGGATCCTCGACGCCGGCGTTGTTCAGGCCGCGCTCCCACCCCTCGTCGGGGGCGAGCACGATGCCTTCGCGGGTCACGCCGGTCGGTACGCCGTCGGTGAGCTCGACGGCGGCCAGGCCGACGCGGGATACGTTGCCGGAAGCAACTAGTCGGGGCAGCAGGTAGAGGGCGCCGTCCGGGGTGTGGCCGGAGGCCGGGTTCAGTACGCCCTCGGACTCGAGGTCGTTGCCCGGCTCTGGCGTCATCACGACACCGAGGCGCGTCAGGGTATAGGGAACAGTCACAGCGAAAGACCTTTCAAAAGAAACGAAGAAGAAAGGAGGGGGGTCGAGGCGGTGTCAGCCCTTGACCCCGGACTCGAGGCTGGAGGAGATGAATTGGCGCTGGAAGACGATGAACAGAGCCACCGCGGGCGCGGCCAGCACACAGGCACCGGCCAGTACCGCACCGAACGGGTTCGCCGCTCGCGCCGACACGGTGGTGAGGTAGTTGGACAGGGAGACGGCCAACGGCTGCAGATCCTGTTGCTTGGTGATCAGGAACGGCCACAGGAACTCGTTCCACGGGCCGATGAAGGTCACCAGTACGCCGGTCAGCAGCGCGGGCCGGACCAACGGGATGGCGATCCGCCAGAGGGTGCTCAGCTCGCTCGCGCCGTCGATCCGGGCGGCGTCGAACAACTCCTGCGGCAGTTGCAGGAAGTACTGCCGGAAGATGAACACCGCCACCGAGTTGATCGCGAACGGCGCGATCATGCCGAGGTAGGAGTCGGCCAGGCCGTAGCTGCGAACCACCATCACGTACAGCGGGATGGTCAGCAACTGGAATGGCACCACCTGGACCAGCAGCATCAGGCCGAACACCGCACCCCGGCCGCGGAACTGCAACCGGGCCAGCGCGTAGCCGGCCAGCACCCCGAAGACCATCGTGCCGAGGATCACCCCGCCGGTGAAGATCCCGGAGTTCAGCAACGACTGCCCGAGGTTGATCGCTTTGTCGATCTCCACGTAATTCTGGCCGGTCAGGTTTCCCGGCTCCGGGAAGGCGCCCCTGACCGTCGGGTCCGGTTCGGCCTGCAGGCTGCCGATCAGCATGTAGTAGAAGGGGAACAAGAAGACGAAGGCCCCGACCAGCAGGGTGAGGAAACGCCACGGAATCTTCATCGGTCCTCCCTCGAGACGAAGCGACGTTCGATCAGGGCGAGCAGCAGCACACCGATCACCAGCAGTACTCCGATCGCCGACCCGATGTCAGGGTTGCCCTGCTCGATGCCCTTCTGGTACATCACCAGCACCGGCGAGGCCGAAGCCCCATTAGGGCCACCGCCACCGGTGAGCAGGTAGGGCTCGGTGAACAGGTTGGCCCCGGTCACCGTGGCCAGCAGCACGACGAGCGTGGTGGCCGGCCGCACCCCTGGCACAGTCACGTTCCAGAAGGACTTGAATCGACCGGCGCCGTCCATCGACGCCGCCTCGTAAAGGTCCTTCGACACGTTCTGCAGCGCGGCCAGGTAGAGCAGGATGAAGAAACCGAGCTGCTTCCAGGTCACGTAGATCGCGATCGTCGGCATCGCCAGCTTCGAGTTCACCAGCCAGGACGGGCTCGGCGCGAGCGGGCCGAGCACGGTGTTGACCAGCCCGTTCTCGTTGAACAGGAACAGCCAGACCCCGACCACGGCGACGCTCGCCGCGACGTAGGGCACGTAGTAGCTGACCCGGAAGAACGTCCGCCAGCGGATCGCGCTGTTCAGCGCGTAGGCCAGCACCAGGGACAGGATCACCGTCAGCGGCACGTTGATGATCAAGAAGATGCCGACGTTCAGGAACGACCGCCGCACCGCCGGGTCCGACAACACCGTCACATAATTGTCGAATCCCACGAACGGCCGGTCCACGACCGCACCGGGTGCGGTGAAGAAGTAGTCGTGGAAGGACATGTAGACCGCGAACCCCAGCGGGTAGGCGAAGATCGCGGCCAGGAACACCAGGTAGGGCGCGACGAACGCGGAACCGATCGGTTGATTGCCCAGCACCGTGCTCAGCAGCCCACGCCTCCCCGCCGGCCGGGCGCTGCCGGTCGGCGCGGGGGCAGTGGCGAGCCGACTGCTCATGACTGCGCGGCGAGCTGGTCGACCTTCTGGACGGCGCCGTCGAGGGCTGCGCCCGGGTCCTGCTGACCGAAGATCACGGACTTGGAGTACGCGTCGCGGAAGGTCTGCCAGATCTCGATGGAGTTCGCCACGTTCGGCACCTCCACCGTCCGGGCGGCCTGGTCGGCGAACGACTTGTAGTCCGGGTTCTTCTGGAAGTACTCCGGGAACGCGCCGGCCACGTCATTGCGCAACGGCATCTGGCCACTGGCCTCGAGGAACTTGCCGTCCTGCTCCTTGCTGGTCGCGAACTTCAGCACATCCCAGGCGGTGCCGCGGTTCTTGCAGGCCGTGTACATCGCGACGTTCTTGGCGTCGCTGAACGTGTTGATCTCCGAGGCCGGCTTACCGGCCGAGGTCGGCACCGGCACGGCGCCCCACTCCACCTTGCCCTTGTACGTCGCGATCGCCCACGGGCCGACCACCGCCATCGCGGCGGTGCCGTCGACGAACGCGTCACCGGTGTACTTCTCCTGCGGGGCCAGCTTCTCCGCGTACATAGTGCGCCAGAAGTTGGCGACCTTCTTGCCCTCGTCGGAGGCGAACTGCGACTTGCCGTCCTCGACCAACTGCTTGCCGCCCGTCTCGGCCGCGAACAACGGATAGAAGTCGAACCAGGACTGGAAGAACTCATTGGTCGGCGCCGGATAGATCGCGGCCTTGGCGGCCTTGGCGGCGACCAGCTTGCGCGAGGTGGCGAGGAACTCGTCGTAGGTCGCCAGCGGCGGCTTGGCGGTGTCGATCCCCGCCTTGGCGAAGGCCTTCTTGTTGTAGAAGATCATCACCGGGTTAGCCTTCCACGGCAGCTGATAGTACTTGCCGTCGGTCGACTTGTACTGCCCGGCGACCTTGCCGCTGCGATCCTCGATGTACTGCTTACCGTCGCTGAAGCTGTCGAGCGCCACCAGGCCACCCTGCTTCTGGAACTGCGAGACCGACGCCGGAGAGGTGTTGAAGATCAGACACGGCGCGTTACCCGCCGTGATCGCCGCACCAATGACCTCCTCGGAGCTCTTACCAGTCGGAATCTCCTGAGCAGTCACCTTCTGGTCCGGATGCGCACTGTTCCAGGCCGCGACCATCTGCCTGCCCCAAGCCACCTCCT